>CAWJTZ010000023.1:0-196740 GCA_963845935.1 uncultured Gaiellaceae bacterium | reverse complement strand
GCCACGAAGTACCCGACGAATCCGTACAGGCCCCCGGCGATGAATGTCCAGATCGCGCAAGGAGGACCGTGTCGTACTCCGGGTCGTCGAGGATGCCGGAGGCCGTCGGAGTCGCGAGCACGGCGGCCATCCCGGCGAGCCAGATGACGAGGAGCAGCGGCTCGGAACGCGCCGCGACGTCCGCCGCTGGTCGTCCTCCTCACGCAGCGCGAAGAAGACCGAGCGCGGGCCTAGGAGCACCGCCGGCACCCGCAGCCACCACGCACGGGTCGGCGAGAGCTCGGCAGATGCCACCGTCTCCGTTGCCACCCCGCGGAGCGTAGCCGCACCGATTGAGGCGCCCCGAATAGCGGAATAGAGTGAAGACGTGGCCGACATCGTCATGTGCTCGTCCTGCGGCTCCGAGAACGAGGCGGGACGGAAGTTCTGCGGTGAGTGCGGAACCGCGCTCGCGCAGGCTTGCCCGACCTGCGGAACGGCCAATCCGCCGACGGTGAAGTTCTGCGGCGAGTGCGGGACGGCGCTGACAGCGAGCGGCGCTGGCACAGTCAACACTGCCGAGCGCTGCCGCCCCCACTGCCGAGCGCCGCCTCGTCTCCGTCCTCTTCGCCGACCTTGTGGTCTTCACGCGCTCGTCCGAGAGTCGCGACCCCGAGGAGGTCGCGAGCTCCTCTCGCGCTACTTCGACACGTGCCGACGGCTCATCGCAGCTGCTATGGCGGCACCGTCGAGAGTTCATCGGAGACGCGGTCATGGCCGTATGGGGCACGCTGATCGCGACCGAGGACGATGCCGAGCGCGCGGTGCGCGCCGGACTCGACCTGGTCGCAGCGGTGACGGCCCTCGGAGAGGGGGCCGGAGCGCGCGAGCTCGCGCTGCGGGCTGGGGTTGTCACCGGCGAGGCGGCCGTGACGCTCGGCGCCGAGCGGCAGGGCATGGTCGCCGGCGACCTGGTGAACACGGCGTCGCGGCGCCAATCCGCAGCGACCCCGGGGCGGTCTTGGTCGGCGAGGCGACGCGGCGCTCCTCGGAGGCGTGCATCGCCTAGGCGCTCGGCGGACGCACGAGTTGAAGGGCAAGGAGGAGCCGTGCCACCTCTGGCCGGCCCGCGTGTCACCGCGGGAAGAGGCGGTGCGCCGCAGTCGACCAGCTCGAGGCGCCGTTCGTCGGGCGCGACCGCGAACTGCTGCTCGCGAAGGACTCTTCCACGAGACCGCGGGCGAGCAGCGGGGACACCTCGTGGCGGTGACGGTGATCGCAGGCATCGGCAAGTCCCGCCTGGGCTGGGAGTTCTTGAAGTACATCGAGGAGCTCGACGAGATCGTCTGGTGCCATCGGGCCGCTGCCTTCTGTACGGCGACGGGATCGCGTTCTGGGCGCTCGCCGAGATGGTGCGCATGCGACCGGCATCGGCGAAGGTGACGACGCCGACTCGACCCGCGAGAAGTTCGCTACGTCGCCCGACGCCTTCGTTCTCGACGACGAAGAGCGTCGCTTCCTCGAGCCGAGGGTCCCCTCCACCTGCTAGGGCTCGAGAAGGCCCGGCTCGGGCAGCAGGGGAGCTGTTCGCGCGCTTGGCGGACCTTCTTCGAACGGATGGCCGAGCTGGGCCCCGTCGTCCTGCTCTTCGAGGATCTCCAGTGGGCCGACTCCGCGCTGGTCGAGTTCGTCGGACACCTGCTCGAGTGGTCGCGCAACCGGCCGATTTTTGTGCTCTGCCCTCGCCCGCCCGGAGCTGCAGAGCCGCCATCCCGAATTCGGGCAGGGCCTCGCATCAGACGACCCTCTCGCTTGCCCCTCTCTTCCGAGCAGGCGATGCACGGAGCTGCTCGACGGGTTCGTCCCCGGACTTCCTGCGGATCTTCGCGACCCGCATCCTCGCCCGCTCCGAGGGCGTGCCACTCTACGCCGTAGAGACGGTGCGCATGCTGCTCGATCGAGGGCTCCTGTCCGAGGACGAGGGTGTGTACCGGCCGACGGGGGAGGTGGCCGAGCCCGACGTCCCCGAGACCCTTCACGGGACTCATCGCCGCCCGTCTCGACGGGCTATCCGCCGAGGAGCGGCGTCTCCTCCAGGACGGGTCGGCGCTCGGCAAGACCTTCACGAAGGAGTCACTCGCCGAGCTGGCTGGGATGTCCGAAGCGGACCTGGATCCGCTCCTCTCCAGCCTCGTGCGCAAGGAGGTGCTCGGCGTCCAGGCCGACCCACGCTCACCTGAGCGTGGGCAGTACGGTTCCTACACCACCTCGTCCGGCGTGTCGCCTACGAGACGCTGGCTCGACGCGATCGCAAAGCGCGCCACCTCGGCGCCGCCGCCCAACTCGAGCGGAGCTTCGGCGCCGTCGAGCAGGAGGTCGTCGAGGTCGTCGCCGCCCACTACCTGGCGGCATACGAGGCGCAACCCAATGCGGACGACGCGCTCGAGATCAAGACGCGCGCGCGCGAGCTCCTCGCCCGAGCCGCCGAGCGCGCGGGATCGCTCGGCGCACTCGGGCAGGCGCGCCGCTCCTACGAGCAGGCGGCGGAGCTCGCGGACGAGCCGGTGGAGAGAGCTCTTCTCCTCGAGCTGGCGAGCAGGAAAGCCCTGAGCAACGCGGAGTTCGAGGCGGCCGAGCAGGCCCTGCGCGCAGCTTTGGAGCTCCTCGAGCAGACGGGCGAGCCGCGCGCGGCGGCCCGCGTCTCCGGGCGACTCGGGAATCTCGAAGTGCAGACGGGGCGCGGAGAGCGGGGGATGCGACGGATGGAGGAGGCATTCGCGGCGGTGTCGGCAGACGAGCCCGACGCCGACATGGCCTACCTTGCCGGGCGTCTCGGCAGGAGCCTGGCCCTAGCGGGTGAGCTCGAGCGTGCTGCCGAAGCGAACGAGCTGGCGCTCGGAGTCGCTCAGGCGCTGCGACTGCCGGAGACGCTGGTACGCGCGCTCGGCACGAAGGCATATCTCGCTCGTGCGGCCGGAAGGCCCGAGGAGGAGCTCGCGCTCACTCGGCATGCGCTTCGGTACGCGCTCGAGAACGATCTCGCAGAGCAGTCAGCGAACCAATACGCGAACCTCTCGGACAGCTGCTTCGGAGGCGACCGGTACGGCGAGGCGCTCGAGGCGCTCGGCGAGGCCGTCGCTCTCGCCCGTCGAAGCGGAGAACGCGCAGCCGAGGTGTTCGCGCTCAGCGAGACGACCTACGCGCTGACGATGACCGGCCGCTGGGACGAGGCCGTAGCGATCTTCGACGAACTACCCGAGGAGCAGCTGCGCGCAGACACCAATCTCTCGAGCGTGCTCTGCGGCGTCCTCGAGATCTTCCTCCATCGTGGCCAGATCGAGCGGTCGCGCGAGTTGCACTCGTGGTTCGACTATGTCCCGACTGAAGACCACCAGAGTCACGCCATTCACATAGCGGCTCAGGCTGAGCTGCTCCACGCCGAGGGCAGGTTCGCCGAGGCCATGGACGCAGGCGCATACGCCGCCGAAGTCTCGAATGTGCCCCAGGCCATGAAGCAGGGCCTCGTCTGGACCGTCGAGTCGGCTCTGGCCCTCGGCGAGCCCGGCCGCGCAGACGAACTGTTGCGGACGGTCGAGGAGCGCGCACCTGGCCTGCGAGCGCCGTTTCTCGACGCGCAGGCTCAACGCTTCCGGGCTCGGATGAACAACGACCCCGAGAGGTTCAAGGCTGCGGCAGCCGGCTTCCGCGAGTACGGCCTCCGGTTCTGGCTCGCCGTCACGCTGCTCGAGCATGGCGAGCTCACCGGCGAGTCGGCGCTCCTCGGCGAGGCGCAGGAGATCTTCGAGAGCCTTCGCGCCACGCCGTGGATCGAGCGGACTCACGCAGCCGACGCGACGCTTCCGCGCGTTCCGGCCTAGCCGACGAGCTCGGTTCCCGACCGCGTTTTCGAGCTCCGAGACCGCGTTATCGTGGGCCCGAGAAGGGGTAAATCGGTCGGCATGCCTCGCCGCGGCTCGGCGTTCGACCGCTTCGCACGACAGGTCGCCCACTTCGCTGGTCACCCGCTGGCGTTCGCGGGAGCCGTGGTGCTGATCCTCGTCTGGCTCGTCGCCGGCCCGGCCTTCGCGTTCAGCTCGACCTGGCAGCTCGTCATCAACACCGCGACGACGATCGTCACATTCCTCATGGTTTTCGTCATCCAGAACACGCAGAACCGCGACGGCGAGGCGCTGCAGATCAAGCTGGGTGATCAGGGCGCTCGACGGAGCACACAACGCGCTCCTCGACCTCGAGGAGCTCTCGGAATCCGAGCTCGCGAAGTTTCGCGAGCGCTACGTCGAGATGGCGCGCGAGGCGCGCGACGAGATCAGGAGCGCCGGCCCGGCGGATGACACCGGCTCACCCGTCATCGCCTTTCCGGAACGGGACTAGCTAGGCGGCAGCGGCCGCGCGCTCGGCGAGAATCGAGCGCAGGAACTGTCCCGTCGCCGACTCCTCGACCTCGGCGACGTCCTCGGGCGTTCCGGTCGCGATCACCTCGCCGCCCTCGTCTCCGCCCTCGGGGCCGAGATCGACGATCCAGTCCGCCTGCTTGATCACGTCGAGGTTGTGCTCGATGACGAGCACCGTGTTCCCGTTGTCGACGAGGCGCTGGAGCACCTCGAGGAGCTTCTCGATGTCGGCGAAGTGGAGGCCGGTCGTGGGCTCGTCGAGGATGTACAGCGTCTTCCCGGTCGCGACCTTCGAGAGCTCGGCCGCAAGCTTCACCCGCTGCGCCTCGCCGCCCGAGAGCGTCGTGGCCGGCTGGCCGAGCTTGATGTAGTCGAGCCCGACGTCGTGCAGCGTCTGCAGCCGGCGTCGGATCTTCGGGATCTTCGCGAAGAACTCGAGCGCCTCCTCGACGGACATCTCGAGGACGTCCGAGATCGACTTCCCCTTGAACCGCACCTCGAGCGTCTCACGGTTGTAGCGCTTGCCGTGGCAGGTCTCGCACGGCACGTAGACGTCGGGGAGGAAGTGCATCTCGATCTTGATCGTCCCGTCGCCCTTGCACGCCTCGCAGCGCCCGCCGCGGACGTTGAACGAGAACCGGCCCGGCTTGTACCCGCGCACCTTCGCCTCGGGCGTCAGCGAGTAGAGCTCCCTGACGTGCGTGAAGAGGTCGGTGTACGTCGCCGGGTTCGAGCGCGGCGTACGCCCGATCGGGCTCTGGTCGATGTCGATGACCTTGTCGAAGCAGTCGATGCCGTCGACGCTGTCGTGATCGCCCGGCTTCGTCCGCATCTTGTTGAGCCGGTTCGCGAGCGCCTTGTAGAGGATCTCGTTGACGAGGGTGGACTTGCCCGAGCCGGAGACTCCGGTCACGGCGATGAAACGCCCGACCGGGAAGTCGACGTCGATGCCCTTGAGGTTGTGCATCGCCGCGCCTCGCACCGAGAACCACCCACGCTCGTCGTCGAAACGACGTGGCGGGACGAGGATGCGGCGCTCGCCGCTCAGGAACGCACCGGTGACGGAGCCGTGGGTGGTCGCAATGTCGTCGGCGTGCCCCTCGGCGACGACCTCTCCCCCGTGCTCTCCGGCGCCCGGACCCAGGTCGACCACCCAGTCGGCCGCGCGCATCATCTGCTCGTCGTGCTCGACGACGAGCACGGTGTTGCCGACGTCGCGCAGGCGCTCGAGCGTGTCGATGAGCCGCCCGTTGTCACGCTGGTGGAGTCCGATCGACGGCTCGTCGAGGATGTACAGCACACCGACCAGCTGCGATCCGATCTGCGTCGCGAGTCGCAGGCGCTGCGCCTCGCCGCCCGACAGAGTCTTCGCCGCACGGTCGAGCTGGAGGTAGCCGACACCGACGTTCTCCAGGAACATCAGGCGCTCACGTACCTCCTTGAGGATCCGCCGGCCGATCAGCTCCTCGGTCTTCGTGAGCTGGAGGTCGTCGACGAACCGGAGTGCACGCGCCACCGACATCCGCGTGAAGCCGTGGATCGAGAGGTCGCCGATGGTGACCGCGAGCACCTCCGGCTTGAGCCGCGCACCGTTGCACGCGGGGCACGGCCGGAAGCTCATGTACTCCTCGATCCGATCTCTCGCCTGTGACGAGTCCGTTTCCCGGTAGCGGCGCTGCATGTTGTTGACGAGCCCCTCGAAGGCCATCGTGTACTGGCGCTTCCGACCCATCCTGTTGCGGTAGGTGACGAAGATCTTCTCGCCGCCCGTCCCGTGCAGGAACCTGTCCTGCTGCTGCGTCGTGAGGTCGCGCCACGGCACGTCGAGCGGTATCTCGTACCGGTCCGCGATCGACTCGATCACCGAGTCGTAGAAGCTCTGGCTGCCGATCGTCCACGGTACGAGCGCGCCCTCCTCGATCGAGAGCGACGTGTCCGGGACGAGCAGGTCGGGATCGATCTCGAGCTGGGCGCCGAGGCCGGTGCAGCGCGGGCAGGCGCCGTGCGGTGAGTTGAACGAGAACACGCGCGGCTCGAGCTCGGCGAGCGAGACGCCGTGGTCGGGGCAGGCGAGGTTCTCCGAGAACGTCAGCTCCTCGCCGTCGACGACGTCGATGACGACGAGACCCTCGGCGAGCGACGTCGCGGTCTCGATCGACTGCGTCAGCCGCTGGCGGAGGTCGGCCTTCATCACCAGCCGGTCGACGACCACCTCGATCGTGTGCTTGAACTTCTTGTCGAGGACGATCTCCTCCTCGAGCAGCCGCTGCTCGCCGTCGACCTTCACACGAGTGAACCCGTCGCGGCGGAGCTCCTCGAGGATGTCCTTGTACTCGCCCTTCCGGTCGCGCACGACCGGCGCATTGACCGTGAACCTCGTTCCCTCCTCGAGCCGGAGCACCTGCTCGACGATCTGGTCGAGCGACTGGCCGGCGATCGGGCGTCCGCAGACCGGGCAGTGGGGCCGCCCGATCCTGGCGTAGAGGAGGCGCAGGTAGTCGTAGATCTCGGTGACCGTCCCGACCGTCGAGCGGGGGTTCCGGGACGTCGTCTTCTGGTCGATCGAGATGGCCGGCGACAGCCCGTCGATCGAGTCGACGTCCGGCTTCTCCATCATCTGGAGAAACTGCCGCGCGTACGCCGAGAGCGACTCGACGTAGCGCCGCTGACCCTCCGCATAGATGGTGTCGAACGCGAGCGAGGACTTGCCGGACCCGGAGAGACCCGTCACGCACACGAGCGCGTTCCGCGGGATGCGGACGGTGACGTTCTTCAGGTTGTGCTCGCGCGCCCCGTGGACGACCAGCTCGTCGGCACTCATGGAGATGTCAGTCTAGCCAGTCGAACAGACGTTCGATCGGCGACGCGCGAGGCGTCACGAGAAGAGGAGCGGCGCACCCCTGGGCGCCGCTCCTCGTACGGTCGACCGGAGCACGTCCGGCGCCGCTTCCTAGCCCTCGTCCGAGACCTTGATCTGGCCGCGGATCTCGCCGCCGGCGTTCTTCGCCGTGTGGACGTTGACGTATGCCCCGCCGGCCTCGAGCTTCGCGAACTGGGCATGCGTCAGCATCCCCGACCCCGTCTGGCCGCTCCGGCACGGACCGCACAGCGCGAGCGCGACGGGTCCAGCCTTGCCGGGCTTGCCGAGATGGATGTGGGCGGCGATCGCCTTCCCCGACAGGCGCGAGAACGTGAGCTTCCACGTGACCCGCGCCTTGTCGTTCGCGAGCTCCACCGCAGTGCCGGTGAAGCTCCCGGTGGCGCCGGCCGGCACACCGTTCGGCCGGGGCACCTCCGTTCGCGCCTTCAACGTCGCGGACACCCTGTACGAGTCCTTCTGAGCCGCGGCGAGCGCGATCCCTGCGAACACGAGCGCCATGAGCGCGACGGCCCCGATTGCCTTCTTCATCGGTCCTCCTCGGTCGCTTACACCACTCCTTCGCTGGACCGCGAGGAACGGATTGCAGCGACCGCAGCGGGCGTCAGCGGCGCGCAGCGCGCCAGCGGCCGAAGATGAGGCCGCCGACCGTGAATCCGAGACCGAACGTCCCGAGGGCGAACGCGCCGATGGCGATGAACTTCCGCCACAGCGAGAGGCGCTGCCAGCGGCCGATCGCCTCCTCTTCCTCGGCCGAGAGGGGCTCGCCGCGGCGCTGCTTGCGCACGGCGCCGCCTGCACGAAGGCCAAGGTAGATGTCGTCGAACAGTTCCGGCGACTCGTCCGCCACGGCGCGAGTGTACCCCGCCCTCCGGCGTGACAACCACTCGCGGAAGTCGGCCAGAACGACCGCGGTAGAGTTGCGCGCGCGATGGAGACCGCCCTCGCCGAGCTGAAGGACCGCCTCGCCAAGCTCACCGACCTCCGCCGCGCCGAGGGCCTCCTCGTCTGGGACATGCAGGTCTTCATGCCCCCTGGCGGCGCCCCGACTCGCGCGACGCAGCTCGCCACGCTCGAGGAGGTCCTCCACGAGCGACTCGTCGACGAGCGGTCTCGGAGAGCTGCTCGAGGAGCTCGCGCCCTACGAGGCATCCCTCCCGCACGACTCCGACGACGCCTCGCTCATCCGCGTCGCGCGGAGGGACTGGGATCGCGCGCGCCGCGTGCCGGCGGAGCTCGCGGGCGAGTTCGCGCGTGCCGCGGTCGAGTCGTACTCGATCTGGGTGGGAGCGCGCGAGAACTCCGACTTCGAGGCGTTCCGCCCGTCGCTCGAGCGCATCGTCGACCTTCGCCGGCGCTTCGTCGAGTGCTACGCACCGTACGACGACGCGTACGACGTCCTGCTCGAGGACTACGAGCCGGGGATGCGGACCTCCGAGATCCGCGAGATCTTCGCCGTGCTCGACGCCGGCGCTGCGTGAGCTGGTCGCCGCGAACGCGACCGAAGAGGACGACGCGTTCATGCGCGGCCCGTTCCCGGTCCCGACGCAGGACGCGCTCTCGCGCGAGCTGTGCGAGGCATTCGGCGCCACGTGGGACCAGTTCCGGCTCGACACGACGGTCCATCCGTTCGAGATCACGTTCGGCCTCGGGGACGTGCGCCTGACGAGCCGCTACTCCGAGCACGACCTCCTCTCGCTCTTCACCGCCATGCACGAGTGCGGCCACGGCCTCTACGAGTGGGGCGTGAGCCCGTCGCTCGAGCGGACGCCCCTGTGCATGGGCGTGTCGGCGACGCTGCACGAGTCGCAGAGCCGCCTCTGGGAGAACGTCATCGGGCGCTCGCTCCCCTTCTGGCGCTGGTTCTACCCGCGCCTGCAGGAGTCGTTCCCTGGGCCAGCTCGGCGACGGTGCCGCTCGAGGACTTCCACCGCGCGGTGAACCGCGTGCGCCGGACGTTCATCCGCGTCGATGCCGACGAGATGAGCTACGGGCTCCACATCATCCTCCGCTTCGAGCTCGAGCAGGAGCTCATCACCGGTCGCCTCGCGGTGAAGGACCTGCCCGACGCCTGGAACACGCGCTTCGAGGAGCTCATGGGCATCCCGGTCCCGGACGACGCACACGGCGTCCTGCAGGACGCGCACTGGTCGGGCGGCGGCTTCGGGTACTTCCCGACGTACCTCCTCGGCACCGTGCTCTCGGTCCAGATCTGGGACCGGCTCCGCGCGGAGATCCCCGACGATCGACGAGCAGATCGAGCGCGGGGACTTCGCCGAGCTGCACGCGTGGCTCCGCGAGACCATCTACGCGCTGGGCCGCAAGCTCACGCCTGCCGAGACCGTCGAGCGCGTCGGTGGGCGGCCCGATCGACCCGCAGCCGTACCTCGCCTACCTCCGCGACAAGCTCGGCGCGACCCGGTCTAGACGGCGATCCGGAGCGCTACGCCGCGCGGCCGAAGCGCTTCTCGGCGCGAGCCCGCGCGCGTGCCGCCTCGACCTCGCGATCACGCGGCGGCGCGCTCGTGACGAGCGTCGCAAGCAGCCGATTCGTCACCTCGGCGACCTCCGCGACCGCCCGCGCGAACGCTGCCTCGTTCGCCTTCGACGGCTTCGTCGTCCCGCTCACCTTGCGCACGTACTGGAGCGCGGCGGCGCTGACCTCGTCCGCGGGTCGCCGGCGGCTCGAAGTTGTGGAGCGTCTTGATGTTCCTGCACATGTCCTCTCCTATCGTGTCTCGGCGAGCGCGGTCAGCTCGCGGCGGAGCTCCTTGATCTCGTCGCGGAGCTTCGCCGCGTACTCGAAGCGGAGCTCCTCGGCCGCGAGGTACATCTCCTCCTCGAGCGTGATGACGAGCTTCTCGAGCTCCTCGCGCGACATCCCCTCGACCTCCGCCTTCCCGCGGCGGCGCCGCGACGAGGGAACGTGCGGGGACTCGAGCGAGAGGAGCTCCGAGATGTCGGAGACGCCCTTGACGATCGTCTCCGGCGTGATCCCGTGCTCCTCGTTGTAGGCGACCTGGATCGCGCGCCGGCGCGAGGTCTCCTCCATCGCGCCGACGATCGCCTCGGTGCGCTTGTCCGCGTAGAGGATGACCTTCCCCGCCGTGTTGCGCGCGGCGCGGCCGGTCGTCTGGATGAGCGCGGTCTTGCCGCGCAGGAAGCCCTCCTTGTCGGCGTCGAGGACGGCGACGAGCGAGACCTCCGGGAGGTCGAGACCCTCGCGCAGGAGGTTCACGCCGACGAGGACGTCGTACTCGCCGAGTCGCAGCTCGCGGATGATCGCGATCCGGTCGAGCGTGTCGATCTCGGAGTGGAGGTAGCGCGCGCGGACGCCCGCCTCGAGCAGGTAGTCCGTCAGATCCTCGGACATCTTCTTCGTCAGCGTCGTGACGAGGACGCGCTCGCCCGCCTCCTCGCGGTGCCGGATCTCGTTCAGCAGGTCGTCGATCTGGTTGCGCGTCGGGCGGAGCTCCATCTCGGGGTCGACGACACCCGTCGGGCGGATGAGCTGCTCCGCGATGACCTTCGACCGCGAGAGCTCGAACGGGCCGGGCGTCGCCGAGACGAACACGAGCTGCTTCACCTTCCCGAGGAACTCGTCGAAGCGGAGCGGCCGGTTGTCGAGCGCCGACGGGCAGCCGGAAGCCGAAGTCGATGAGCGTCTGCTTGCGCGAGCGGTCGCCCTCGTACATCCCTCCGAGCTGCGGCACGGTCTGGTGCGACTCGTCGACGAAGCAGACGAAGTCGTCGGGGAAGTAGTCGATGAGCGTGAACGGGTGCGATCCGACCGGGCGGCCCTCGAGCGCGCGCGAGTAGTTCTCGATCCCGTTGCAGAAGCCGAGCTCCTTCATCATCTCGAGGTCGTACTCGGTGCGCTGGCGGATGCGGTGAGCCTCGAGCATCCGCCCCTCCGTCTCGAACTTCGCAACCTGCTGCTCGAGCTCGGCGCGCAGGTCGTCGACCGCGCGCTCGATCGTCGGCCGCGACGTGACGTACTCGGTCGCGGGCCAGATGACGAGGTTGTCGAGATGCGAGTAGACCTCACCGGTCAGCGAGTCGAAGTGCGTGATCTGCTCGACCTCGTCGCCGAAGAACGACACCCGGTACGCCGTCTCGATGTTCGCCGGCTGGATCTCGACGAGATCGCCCTTCACCCGGAAGCGGCCGCGCCCGAGGACCGTGTCGTTGCGCACGTACTGGCTCTCGATGAGCTTGCGCAGAATCTCGTCCCGGTCGTGGGTCTCTCCCACTTCGAGCATCAGGACGCGCTCCCGCCATTCCTCGGGCGACCCGAGGCCGTAGATGCACGACACGGAGGCGACGACGACCACGTCCCTGCGGGTCAGGAGCGACGAGGTCGCCGACAGTCGCAGCCGTGCGATGTCGTCGTTCCGGGACGAGTCCTTCTCGATGTAGAGATCCGCCTGCGGGATGTACGCCTCGGGCTGGAAGTAGTCGTAGTACGAGACGAAGTACTCGACGGCGTTGTCCGGGAAGAACTCGCGGAACTCGTTGCAGAGCTGCGCGGCGAGCGTCTTGTTGTGAGCGATGACGAGCGCGGGGCGTTGGAGCTTCTCGATCGTCCACGCCATCGTCGCCGTCTTGCCCGTGCCGGTCGCGCCGAGGATGGTCTGGAAGCGGTTCCCGGCGGCGACCGACTCGGCGATCTCGCCGATCGCGCGCGGCTGGTCGCCCATCGGCGCGTACGTGTCCGAGGCGTGGAACGGGCGCACGCGCCCAGCGTAGCCGCCGCGTCACGGAAACCGTCACACCCCGACAGCATCATGCAGACGTGCACTCGTTCGTCGTCACGGCCGCGCTCGGAGTCGCTCTCGTCGCGACGTCGGGGAGCTCGGCCTCTCCGCCGGACGGCCATGCGCGGACGGACACGCGGCTCGTCCCGGCGGTCGAAGCGGCGTTCCCGCGAGAGAGCTACCGCCCGGGTCAGCGCGCTCGTCTCGTCGTCCGCGACCGCTCGCGGACGCTGACCGTGCAGGTCCTCGAAGTGGGGCCCGAGATCGATACGACCGAGAGCGACACGGAACTGAACGGCGTGCCCGTGTCGCCCGTCAAGACGATCCACCGGCGGCCCGGACGCCAGCCGCTGTCGGTTCCGATCGGACACTGGCAGAGCGGCCTCTACTTCGTACGCCTCGAGGCTCCGGACGGCCGCTTGGCTTCGCGCCCTTCGTCGTCAGACCGGGGCGGATCGGAGCAGCGCGTGTTGCGGTCGTCCTCCCCACGCTGACCTGGCAGGCCTACAACTTCCGAGACGACGACGGCGACGGAAGACCCGACTCGTGGTACGCCGGGAAGCGCCTGAACACGGTCCGTCTCGGACGCGCATTCCTCGACCGCGGGGTGCCGTACGGCCTGCGCTTCCACCTCGGGTTCCTGCACTGGCTGGCCTGGACGGGCAAACGCGTCGACGTCCTCTCGCAGTGGGACCTCGAGCACGTCTCGAGCACTCGCGCGCTTCGCCGCGCGTACGACCTCATCGTCTTCGCAGGGCACCACGAGTACGTGACCACACGTGAGTACGACCTGGTCGAGCGGTACCGCAACCGCGGCGGGAACCTCATGTTCCTCTGCTCGAACAGCTACTTCTGGCGCGTCGTCCGGCACGGGAACGTGCTCGAGAAGGACGGGCGCTGGCGCGGCCTCGACCGCCCGGAGGCGTCGCTCATCGGCGCGCAGTACATCGCGTACCGGCGCACGCCGCGCCGGCCGTGGGTCGCGCGACGAACGCCTGCCGCGCGGTGGTTCCTGAGGGGCACCGGCCTGCGGCCCGGGATCGAGCTTCGGACGCGGCGGCGTCGAGATCGACCACGTCGCGAAGGCGTCCCCGGCTCACGTGCAGGTGCTCGCCGCGATCCCGAACCTGTTCGGACGAGGGAAGACCGCGCAGATGACCTACTACGAGACACGCCAAGGGCGCGCGAGTGTTCGCGGCCGGCGCGTTCCACTTCACGCGCGCGATCACGACCGACTTCGTCGTCTGGCAGCTCCTCGAGAACGTCTGGGCCAGGCTGACGCGATGACAGGATCGGAATTCCGCCCTACCATCGGATCGTGAGAAGTCGAATCGGGCTCGGCGTGGCGCTCGCTGCCATGGTCGCGCTGGGCGGCGCCCGAGTCCGCACAACCGGCCGTCCCCCCGGCCCTCGTCTGCAAGCTGCCGCGCGACAGCACGGCGACGCTGCCGCCGACCGCGCGCCACGGGATCATCCACCACCTCCTCCAGTACCCGGCCGTGAGCCTCGCGACGCCGCGTGAGCGGGCACGTGCGCGGCTCGTCCTCGACCAGCTCGAGGCAGCCGCCGAGCGCGGGAAGTGGAGCGATGTCCGCGCGGCTCGCCGAGCCGGCTACGACACGCGCTCACGCCCTCGGAAGCCCGGGCGACACGAGTGTCTTCTTCTTCCACGCCGAACGCCACGAGGAGCCGCGCGGCCGGTCGATCTTCGACTTCACGCGACCGAAGGCGCTCATCTACGCGAACGCGCCGGGACGCCCCCTCGTCCTCGTAGGCGCGATGTGGAGCACGCGCGACGGCGAGGTCGGGCCGACCCCGGCCGGGCCGATCCTGCGCTGGCACTCGCACGTCGTCTGCAAGGCGGGCAAGAAGCGGGGCCTCAAGCCGCCCGCGAGCGGCGTATGCCCGCCGGGCTCGCGCCTGACGCAGGGAGTCGAGCGAGATGCTCCACGTCTGGTTCACGAAGGACCTTCGGAGCGCGTTCGCGATCAGCGCGCCGAAGCCCGAGCTCTGCCGCGATGGGTATCTCCGAGCGCGGCCTCTGCGTGCGGGCGCTGATCAGCCGTAGAGCGCGCGCTCCTCGGGAGTGAGCTCCCGGCCCGTCGCAGCGAGTCGCACGTCTGCGAGCTCGAGGCAGCTCGTCGATACCGGCGCAGATGCGGCAGTCGTACACGCTGACCGTGCCGTCCTCGGTGCGGGCGACGATCGTTCGCGAGTCGTCCCGGAACGCCACCGCGCGGAACGGCCCCTCCGGACCGACGAGCAACCGCACCAGCCGGCCGTCCGACGCGCGCCAGAGGCCGACCGACCTCGGCCCGGCGCTCACGATCCAACGCCCGTCAGGGCTGAAGCGTGCATCCGAAACCTCTCCGAAGTGACCGCGGAGACGGCGAAGTGCTGTCGCCGTGCGCACGTCCCAGAGGATCACGTCCGAGTCACGGCCGGCGCTGACGAGCCTCCGGCCGTTCGGCGAGAACGCCACGCTCGTGACCGCCAGCTTGTGACCGTCGAGCTCCTCGGGCTCGGCTCCCGCGCGCGTGAGGATGACCCTCGATCCGTCGACCGCGGCGGTGACGTGGCCGTCCGGGCTCGTCGCATCGGTCGTGGGATCCGACGGAGGGTCGGTCTTCGCCTCGACGAGATCCGCCGCAGTCGCCGCATCCCATACGCGAAGGGTGCCGTCCTCGGCCACGGTCGCCACCAGCGCACCGTCCGCCGAGAAGACGGCATCGTCGAGCCGAGCGGAGTGTCCGGCGAACGTCGCCAGACGCCGTCCGTTCAGCGCCCATGTTCGAGCCGTGCCGTCGTCGCTCGACGTCACGACCGACATTCCGTCGGGCGCGAACTCGACTGTGCGAACGAAGTCGGTGTGACCGAAGAGGGGAGCGACGAGATCGCCCGTCGCTGCGTTCCAGATGCGGGCTGTTCCGTCCGTGCTGGCAGTGGCGACCTCCGTGCCGAGCGGTGAGAAGGCCACATCGAGCACCTGTCCTGCGTGTCCCTCGAGCTCCGCGAGGCGGCGGCCCGTCCGCGCGTTCCAGACACGAGCGAGTCGGTCGCGGCCACCCGTTACCACGCGACTTCCGTCGTCGCTGAACGCGAGGCTCGTGATGTCACCGGGGTGGACGAGCCGAGGCAGAGCGCGTGGACGCGCGAGATCCACGAGCCGCGACTCGCGCCCGGAGACGAACGCGACGCGTGTCCCATCAGGGCTTGCGACGAGCCGAACAGCCGTCCGGCCCATTCGGCCGAGACGACGCTCCGGAGCGCAGGTCCGGGCGCTCCAGATCGACCCAATGCCGTTGCGAACCGTGACGATGTGATCGCCGACCGGCAGCGCGTCCGCGGCCGAACCGCCCACGAGGTCGAGGACGCAGCGCACTCGTCCCGACGGCATCTCGACCAGCTTCGGGGGTGCGCCGTCGCTGCGAACGACCGCGAACCGTCCGTCCTCTGAAAGCACGACCGAGCTCCCCCGGCCGACATCGAGCGTCAAATCGTCGCCGGTCGCGACCGAGCGCACGTGGAACATGCCGTCCGCGTCGACGTATGCAACCGCGTGCCGCCGCGGGGCGAACGCAACGCCCGGTATCGGACCGGCCGTGCCGTAGGTGGCGCGCACTCGACTCGTGAGCAGTGACTGCAGGAGCGCATCCTCTGCGGTTGGTCCTGGCGCCAACCGAGCCGACTCACGTGCGAGCAAGAGGCTGAGCTCGGGATCCTCGGTGAGTAGCGCGATCGCCGAAGCATCGAGTGTCCGCGCGTGTGCATCTCGAGCTTTCTCGTCCGCGTTCCGCTGCTGCAGCACCGCGAAGAGGATCGCGCCGACGAGGACCGCCCCGAGACCGACCGCGAGTGCGAGCAGTCGCTGCATCCGCGACTTCCGCCTGGCTCGCTCCTCGACGTGCTGCTCGATCTCACGCTGCGTGAGATGGCGCGCGCGCCACGCGAGCATCGGCTGCGCGAGGACGTCGTGGAAGATCTCGTATCGAACGACGGCACCGTCCTCGTCCGAACGCAGGATGCGCTCGCGCACGAGGACGTCCAGTACCGGGCGCAACTCGTCGGCGTCGACCTGGGCGAACTCGACCAGATCGAGCTCCTCGTGGGCGATCTTCGTGCCCGAGGGGGTGACGAGGTGGCCGAAGATGCGAGCAGCAACGTCTCGCTGCTCCGCGGAGAGCGGGGACATCGCGCCCTCGAGATGCTCCTCGACGATGTGCTGTGCTCCGCCGAGCGTTTCGAGCCTCGCGAGGCGCAGCACGTCCGAGCCTGCGGCCCGCTCCTCCTCCCAGATGCGCTGCATCACGAGTTGGAGGTACGGCGCCTCGATCGTGCCCCTGGTCGGCTCCGCAGCCTCGACGGCGCCCACCCCGGCGAGCGGGGTCTCGATCCGTCCGGCGCTCACCTGGTCGAGCACCGTCTCGACCAGCTCGGGCTCGAGCGACACGGACTCGCCCGCCAGCTCGTTGTAGCGCTGCACCGGTCCGACGATCGCCGCTCGAGCGGACTCGCGATCGAGGCGGTCGAGCCGCAACGTGTTCGCGAAGAGCCCGGGTATCCGGCCCGCGAACCGATCCAGCTTGGCGAGCGCATCCTCGCGCAGCGAGATGAGGACGTTCACTCGAAGCGGGCGTGCAACGAGAGCGGGCAGCGCTCGGGCGAACGGCTCGTCGGTGTCGCCGGGCTGGTAGAGGAAGTACTCCTCCGCCTGATCGAGGACGAGGTAGACGTCACGCTCTGCCTGCACGCGCTCGACGGACATCTCGAGCGAGTCCTCCGGCGGAGCGCCGACCGCCTCGTCGATGGCCTGTGCAAGGGCCGAGGCCGGGTCGTCGCTCCAGCTCGAGAAGACCACGACCAGCGGCTCTTCCGGCAGCTCACGCAGCGAGCGAGCGACGGAAGCGCGCAACAACGATGACTTGCCGACACCGCTCGGCCCGTAGAGCACCGTCAGGCGCGACGCGATGAGATTTGCGACGACGATCTCTCGCTCGCGCTCGCGCCCGAAGAAGAGGAGCGCATCGAGCTCGGAGTCGTCGAATGCGGTCAGCCCCTTGTAGGGCGAGTCCGGGGCTGAGCTCACGCTGCCTCGAGTCGCCGCTCGAGCAACTCGACGTAGGCATGCGGCTCGACATCGAGGGGCGTGACGTCGAAGCGCCGCCAAAAGGCCTGTGCCAGCGGGCTCGGGGTGCGCTGCACCGCCCATGAGCGGTACCCGACGGGCCGTTCTCCCCAGATCCGGTTGAGGATCAGCCGGAGGTTCCAGTCGGCCATCTCGTAGCCGAGGAAGAGGAAGTGGCTACGGCGGAGCCGCGCCGCGAGGGCGACCGGAACGACGGCGGTCAGCTCCGATCGGCCGAGGTAGTCGATGTAGTCGTCCTCGGTGATGACGAAGCTCTCCCATTCGCGCTCCGGCAGCGGATCGACGGCTCCGTGAAGCTTCAAGATGATCGTGCGGCGGTCGAGGCTGAGCTCGGTCGCGTACGTGTTCGGTACGTCGATCGGCCTCGGGGGCTCCCCGGGTGGGCGATGCCAGAAGCGGCCGCGATGCGTGCCGGTCGCGACGTACGCGACGATGTCGACCTCCTCGCCGGCCTCCGCGAAGGCGCGCTCGAGCGCCAGGTCGTAGTTGGTCGTGACGATGAGCTGGTGCGGCGCGCCCCGCGCACGCAGGATTGCCGGCATGCGTGCGAGGAAACGATGGAGCGGACCCGGCTCGACGGCCGCTTCGAAGCGGGCGTGCAGCTCGTCGTACAACGGACCCGAGCCTTGCATCGTCGCTACGTACTGCGAGATCCGCGCAAGGTCGATCGGGCGGTCGCCCGGGACGGCGAAGGCTTTCGCGAGATGCTCCGCGAGGGCGCCGGCCCCGTCGAGACCGATGACCGGGACGACCCGACCCGCGAGAAGCGCCTTCACGATCTCACCGTCGTCGTCGGCGGCCACCGGAGCGCCGCCGACCGCGAGTCCTGCCTCGTGCCGGAGGATCTCGGACTGGAGCTGCTTGAGGTCCGGGCCGGGCTCGATTCCGAGTTCGTCGATGAAGCGGGCGCGGGCATCCTGGTAGACCTCCAGTGCCTCCGCCTGGCGGCCCGCACGATACAGCGCCAGCATGAGCTGCCTGCGGAAGGTCTCGCGGAGCGGATGGCCGCTCACGAGCCCCTCGAGCGCGCCGACGGCGTCGCCGTGCCGGCCGAGCTCGAGATCCGCCTCGATCCGCCCCTCGAGCGCGATGAGCCGGAGCTCCTCGAGGCGCCTGATCTCGGCCTGTGCGAAGTCGTCGAAGGCGAACTCGGCGAGAGCCGGTCCGCGCCAGAGCGCGAGCGCCTGCTCGAGCTGCTCGCGCCGCTCGTCCGGCGGCAGGCGCCTGGCGTCGACTAGCGAGCGCTCGAACCTCCGCGCGTCGATCTGATCCTGCGCGACGCTGAGCACGTAGCCGGGCGCCCGCGTCTCCAGCACGTCGGCGCCGAGCGCGCGCCGCAGGCGCCCGACCGCGTTCTGCAGGGATGCGGTCGCCGTCTTCGGAGCCGGCTCCCCCCAGAGCAGATCGATCAGCCGGTCGGTTGGGACGACGCGACCCGCCTCGAGGACGAGGATCGCGAGAAGCGCGCGCTGCTTCGGCCCACCCAGCGCGACGTGCCCGGTCTCGTCCGAGACCTCGAGCGGGCCAAGTATCCGGAAGTCGTGCGTCACAAGCGACCTTAGAACGCCGAGCTGGACTGTGTCCAGCAGTGGCCGTCACAGATCACTCGAACGCGCTCAAGACCCGCTCAAGAAGCGGTTAGCGCCCTGTTGGCCGCGCGTTGCCGCGCCGTTGGGGCCGGCTCCGAGCGTGCGGGCCATGACCACTTCGCGCATCGTCTCAACGCTCGCAGGTTCGCTCCTCGCTGCCTCGTCCTTCGCGTCGGCCAGCGCGTCCGCACCGGCTCGAGAGGAAGCCACCCCAGTTCCGATCCTGATGTACCACGTCATCGGCGATCCGCCGTCCGGAGCGCCCTATCCAGAGTTGTACGTCAGCCGACCGGACTTCGAGGCTCAGATGAGATGGCTGGCGCGCCACGGCTACCAGGCGGTGACGCAACGCGACGTCTGGAATCACTGGCACCGGGGAGGAGCGCTGCCACGCAGGGCGATCGTGATCACGTTCGACGACGGCTATCGAAGCGTCGCGGACCGGGCGCTGCCGTCCATGCAGGCGCGCGGGTGGCCGGGTGTTCTCAATCTCACCGTCAAGAACCTTCGAGTGCGCGGCGGCCTGAGCGAGTGGCGTGTACGCAAGCTCATTGCCGCCGGCTGGGAACTCGACTCGCACTCGCTGACGCATCCCGATCTGACGGGCCTCGGCAACGCCACTCTCACGCGCGAGATTGCCGGCTCGCGCCTGATGCTGCGATCCCGGTTCGGGGTCGAGGTCGACTTCTTCTGCTACCCAGCCGGTAGGTACGACGAAGCGGTTATTCGGGCTGTCCACCGCGCCGGCTATCTCGGAGCCACCACGACGATCGAGGGACTCGCGCGACCTGGGCAGCCGTACGAGCTTCAGCGCATTCGCGTGAGCCGCAGACACGGCGTCGACGGCCTTGCTCAAGCGCTCGCCGGCGCGAGCGACTGAGCCGATCCGGACTGCTCGAGCAAACCGACGTCGGTGGGGCCTTGAGGATTTCTTGAGCGCACGAGACAATCATCGCCCCATGCCCGTCCGGTCCCTGTTGTCCGTCCTCGCCATCGTCGTAGCAGTCGGGGCGGGCCCTGCAGGAGCTACGGCAGATGGGGCCTCCCAGACCGAGTTCGTGCTGAGGCGTGATCGCGTGCTCGTGGGTGACTTCGGTGGCTATGGCGGCCAGCTGAACCAGCACGTCTACGCAAAGATCAGCGGGCCGCCGCCGGCGCTTTCCACGATGGAAGCGAAGGTCGTGGCCCTCCGGCCTCAGCTCGTCCGCATCTTCTTCAACACGTCCGAGTGGACGAACGAGGATCGCATGGCGTCGTTCGTGCGGACGGTCGAGCTCGCAGAGCGCGCGGACGCGGAGATCAACATCACGTGGCAGGGGAGCACGTTCGAGTTCGCAATGCGGAACATGCCTCGCTTCGCCGACGAGCTCACGAGCCTCGTGCGGCTCCACGGCATCGAGCGCCTCTGGGTGACGATGTTCAACGAGCCGAACACGACCGGAAGGACGCTCGCGGAGTACGAGCAGGTGTACCGCTCGCTGCACCGTCTGCTCGTGGAGCGGGGCGTGCGCGATCGCATCCGGTTCATGGGCGGGGACCTCACGCGGTCCGAGCAGGGCGCCTCACAGGCCGAATGGCTGCGGTACATGGCGAGCCGCATGGGCGATCTGCTGGATGCGTGGTCGGTGCACGTCTACTGGGATTTCTGGGACACCGACAAGATCGATCAGCGGCTCCGCGCCGAAGTGCGGAGCATCGTGGGCTCGATCCCACCCGAGCAACATCGCCCGATCTACATCACCGAGTTCGGCGTCCGCGGGCTCGGGACGTTCGAGGGCGAGGTGACCTTCGACCCTGGCTTCTGGCCCGACGGCACCGGCATGTCGGCCACGGAGATGAGCGCGTTCCAACATGCCTGGTTCAACCTCCGTGCCGCGCAGCTCGGATATTCCGGCACGGTCAAATGGGATGTGTACCCGGCCAAGTACGACGCGGGCACGCAGGACTTCTCCGCGCTCGGTCCGGGCGTCGAGGGCTGGCCCGCGCGACCCGTCTACAACCTCCTCCAGCTGCTCGCGCGGACGACCGAGCCTCGCGGGGGCCACATCGTCGAGGTGACAGCCGGCTCGGCTGCCGATCCCGGAAAGCTGGTGACTGCGTACGTCTCGCCGGCGAACAACGTCACGATTCTCGGCCTCGACACGGCAGGTGGTGCGATCCCGACGACCTCGCACGCCCCGGTGAGTTACGCGCTCGGGGGCCTTCCTGCGAACAGCAGCTTCCGGCTCCTCGTCTGGAACGGTGACGGCGACGGCACGAACGTCGACGCCGGCTTCTACACAACCGACGCGAACGGGGCAATCGAGATCTCGGTTCCTCGAGACGCCGTCTTCGCCCTCACGTCGACTCCGATCGTGACGCTGCCATGGTGAGCTCGACGCGGAGAAGGTCACGAGATCGGCGGCCCTGCGGCGCGCCGGAGTCGCTGCTGCCGCGATCGCGGTCGGCGGAGCCAACGCGCCGTATGCATTCGCCGGCCCGCTCAGGCACAGCGGTCGCCAGCTCGCGGGCCGACTCTCCATCGTCCAGTGGGCGCATTTCGTCCCGCGCTACGACGCCTGGCTCCGATCGTGGGCGACCGCTTGGGGAGAGCGCAACGACGTCGAGGTCGCGATCGAGCGCGAGCCGTACACGGAGCTTCCGGCTCTGGCCGCAGCAGAGGTCAAGGCCCAGCGCGGTCACGACATCTTCGGCTTCCTCGGGCCGCCTGCACGCTACGAGGATCAGGTGATCGACCACACGTCGATCGTGAGCGAGATCGAGCGTCAGGTCGGCGGGTACGGCGACCTCGGTCGCCGGAGCACGTTCAACCCGAAGACCCGGAAGCACTTCGGCGTCTCCGACTACTTCGTCCCCGCTCCGATGATCTGGCGCCACGACCTGTGGAACTCGATCGGCAAGTCGCCTGCGACGTGGGATCAGGTGCGCGAGGCGGCACCGTTGCTAAAGGCGCTCGGCCATCCGATCGGGCTGGGCCAGGCGAGCGAGCCCGACTCCAACATGGCGCTTCTCTCGCTCCTGATGAGCTTCGGCTCGTTCCTCCAGGACGCGTCGGGCGCCCCGTCGCTCGATAGCCCGAACACCGTCGAGGCCGTCGAGTTCATGGCGGATCTCCATGCGCAGGGCCAGGACAACGCCGTCTTCTCGTGGAAGCCGGAGTCGAACAACCAGTTCATCCTCGGCGGGCGAGGGTCGCTGGTGATGAACGCGATCTCGGCTGTCCGCCGGGCGGAGGACCTCGGCATGCCGTTCTCGAAGGATCTGTGGCTGTGGCCCGTTCCCCACGGTCCGCGCGGGAGGATCGGCGTCGGCCAGTACACGAGCGTCTACGCGGTGTGGAAGTTCGCCAGGAACCGAGACGCCGCGGAGCGTTTCCTCGCCGATCTCTGCATCGCGTCGAGTGACGCCGTCGCAGCATCGGGCATGTTCAACTTCCCGACCTTCCCCGGCGCGGCGCCGTGGAGCGAGATCTACGCGACTGCCGCCGAGGATCAGCGGCTGCCGAAGGGCAAGTACACGATCCTCACGACGATCGCCGCGCAGTACACGCGGAACGCAGGCTACCCGGGGCATTTCAACGCAGCCGTCCAGGAGGTGCTCGAGACGTACCTCGTCCCGCGCATGTTCGCCCAGGTCTCGCAGGGCCGGATGACCGCCGCCGAGTCGGTTCGGGCGACCGCGGCCGAAGCACGGCGCATCTGGAAGAGGTGGCGAAAGGCCGGAAAGATCTAAGGCCCGGACTCGAGTAGGAGCCTCGGGGCTGCCGCGCGCAGGTCGACGCCGCGGCGCGAATGGAATGAACCGAGAGCCGTCGCGCACCGCATTGGTGTCGTTTCACACGCCTAGCCTCGCGTATCCCTAGCCACGGCCTCGTGTGGACCGTGCCTCTCCGGAGTGCGGTCCGGTTTGGTCGAGGGTCGCAGAGTCCTTGAGCTTTCGGCATCCGACGCCATCTCGGGCGTCGGAATGGCGCGCTTATTAGTCGCTCCGTTAGCCGCCCGTGGTCGGGCGGTTAGGGGTCGGATCGAGCGTGACCGGCGTACCCACGAACCCCGGAAAGGGGGGCACCATGCGCCAGGTCACCTCACTGCACCGCACGCTCGTCGTGCTCGCAGTCGGTCTGCTCGCGCTCGCGGCTCCGCTCGTCGCATATGCCGACGGCGCAACGCCCGTGGGTCACTGAGCGAATGCGACCAGCTGGAGCGAAGGGCCCGCTCACCGGGCCCCTCGCTATGCAACGACCTCGATGTGGAGCAGATCTCGCGCCCGTGCTGCGGCTACGACGTTCCCTTTCAGCTCGAACAATGCGATCGCATCGCGAATCGCTGTCTCTGCCTCGCCGTCGACTCGGCCAGACGGAGAACAGCGGCCATAGCGACTCTCGTCGACGCGATGACGTTCAGTGTGTCTGTCCATCGGCAAGCCGTACAGCCTCCTGCGCGAGTTCACGGGCGTCGGAGAGCGAGCCCTCACGCGCACGAAGCTTCGCCTCGACGGGCAAGAGGATCAGTTCTGGCTCGTGTCGTCGCTCGCAGTATTTGCCCGCGATACCGCCGCCCAGTGCCCGGCATCTCCAAGCGCTCCTGTCTGTACAACGTCTCCGCGAGTTTGGCCGCCCTCGCCGCCAGCGTCATTCGATTCCGAATGCGCTCGAAGTACTCGCATTGATCCCGCAGCGTTGTCTCGGCCGCCTCGAGATCACCGGCGAGAAGCTCGACGTCCGACCGGCGGCGCCGCAGAAGACTGCCACCGCTGCCAATGCGCCGAGCTCGGTGAGTTCGTGCTCGGCCTCGTCGATGAGTTCGCGCGCCGCTGCGAACTCGCCGAGTTGGGCGTGGAGACCTCCGAGAAACGGGCGGATGGACGCCTGCCCGAATATGCCGATCGTCTCGTCGGCGCTCAGCTCTGCACAGCGCGATATCCCCAGCGGCACCGGGGTCGGGCCCCAATAGATGGCGCCAGCGATCTGCTGAAGACATGTGGCGGTTGGAAATGCCGTCCGCCGGTAGTAGCCGAGTGCACGTTCTTCGGCGTCTTGCCATGCCGCGTGACTGCCGCGGATTCCCCCCAGGACGTATCCCTTGAGCATCCACGCCCTCGCGAGCGACCTCTCGTCCTCGAAGGCCTCGAACGCCGGAATCGCTCCTTCGGCGACTGCAAGCAGCTCCGCCGCCGCGCCCTCCGGCTCGATCATGAGGCGTGCGTAGGCAACTTCGACCGCCGCCCGCAGCTCGACGCGGCGATGACCGTACGCCGCAGCACTCGCCGCCGCCTCGTGGAATTGTGCGTTGCAGGCGTCCATGTCGCCCACGCTCATGTATGCGATTCCAAGCTCGCACATCAGCTCGTGGCGCCCTTCATCACCGACCGGAAGCAACGCCACTGCTCGGCCGAGCAGCCCGATCGTCGCGGGCATATCGCCGCGCCTGAGGGCACGCAGACCCGCTGTCGCCAGACGACGCCCGGCATCCTCGCTCAGCGTCGCGGTACGACGATCGTCCTCGCCGAGCTGCATCCTCAGTCCGTACGCCTGCTCGAGGTGGTAGCCGACGAACTCGTCGAGCTCGGCGAGCTCGGGCGACGTCTCGTCGAGCCGGTCGGCGAAGCGCTCGTGCAGCTCCGCGCGCAACCGCTTCGGGGCCGCGCGGTAGACCGCGTCCTGCACGAGCACGTGGCGAAAGCCGAACGTGCCGTTGCCTCCCGGCCGTACGAAGCCGCGTCCGGCGAGCGTCGCGAGGTGCGTGTCGGCGGTCGCGACGGCGTCGGGATCGAGCAGCGCCACGACATCGTCCGCACTGAACTCCTTCGCCGACGACCGCACCGCGCTCGAGCACGGCGCGCTCGCCCGGGGCCGAGCCGGTCGAGGCGCGCAGCGAGGAGCGCCTGGATCGTCTCGGGAACCCGCTGCTCGGTCAGCCCGCCCTCGAGCGCGAGGGCGAGGAGCTGCTCGAGGAAGAGCGGGTTGCCCTCGGCGGCCTCGACGACGCGTGTCCTCTGGTCCGATTCGAGGATGCCGCCGCCGAGCCCGTCGACGAGGGCCTCGGTCTCGTCGGTCGAGAGGGCATCGAGCTCGATGCGGTCGACGTTTCCGCGTGCGCCGAGGAAGTCCGGACTCGTCTCGCGGAGCTCCTCGCGCGCGAGGCAGACGACGAGAATCGGCCCCTCGCCCTTGTCCGCGAGGTGGTCGACGAGCTCGAGGAGCGTCGGCTCCGCCCAGTGGACGTCGTCGAAGACGAGCGCGAGGGGCTCCGCGCGCGCGCTCGCCTCGCAGAAGCGGCGGAAGAGCCACGCGATCTCGGGTGCGGGCGGCGGCGTCTCCGTCTCGAGTGCGGCGAGGATCGCGTCGCGCTCCTCGCCCTCCGGAGCATCGCGGAGGACCTCGCGTAGCGGCCAGTACGTGATGCCGTCACCGTAGGAGAGGCAGCGTCCCGAGAGGGTCGTGATCCCCTTCGCGCGGCGTGTGAACTCGGCCGCGAGCCGCGACTTCCCGACCCCCGGAGGAGCGGTCACCAGCGCGACCCGCACCGTCGATCCGTCGACTGCACGTTTGAGAGACCGCCGCAGCGCCGCGAGCTCGCGCTTGCGACCGACGAGTGGGGCGTCGAGACGACGCTCGAACACGGGCGCCGTCTCCTCCAGCTCCACGAGCCGGAACGCTCCGACGGATCGGCCCAGCCCCTTGATCTCGAGCTCGCCGAGCGGCTCGAGACGGGCCGAATGGTCGATCAGACGCGCTGTGACCTCCCCCACGACGATCTCGTCCGCGGCAGCGGACGCCTCGAGCTTCGACGCGATTCCGACCGCCTCTCCGGTGACGAGACGCTGGCGTGCGTCCGTCGGCGTGGCGACGACCTCCCCCGTCTCGATCCCGATCCGAACCTCGAGCCCGACTCCGTGCTGCTGCACGAGCTGCCCGTTGAGCGCGGTGATCCCGGCTTTGATGTCGAGCGCGGCGCGCGCCGCGCGGAACGCGTCGTCCTCGTGCGAGATCGGTATCCCGAAGGCGGCCATGACCGAGTCGCCCGCGTACTTCTCGACCGTGCCACCCCCCCCCCCCCAAAAAAAAAAAAAAAAAAAAACCCCCCCCCCCCCCACTCCCCCCCACCCTTCATCAGCGCGCTACCTCCCCCACGACGATCTCGTCCCCGCGACCCTCGAGCTTCGACGCGATCCGACCGCCTCTCCGGTCACGAGCGCTGGCGTGCGTCCGTCGGCGTGGCGACGACCTCCCCCGTCTCGATCCCGATCCGGACCTCGAGCCCGACTCCGTGCTGCTGCACGAGCTGCTCGTTGAGCGCGGCGATCCCGGTCTTGATGTCGAGCGCAGCGCGCGCAGCGCGGAACGCGTCGTCCTCGTGCGAGATCGGGATCCCGAACGCGGCCATGACCGAGTCGCCCGCGTACTTCTCGACCGTGCCTCCGTGGCGCGCGATCGCCGCCGACACGGTCTCGAAGTAGCGCTGCAGGACGGCGCTGAGCGCCTCCGGGTCGAGCGCCGCCGCGAGCGCCATCGACTCGACGACGTCGACGAACAGCACCGTGACGAGCCGCCGGAACTGCATCGGAGGCCGCGCGAGCGGCGTCTCCTCGAGGAGCAGCGAGTCGTCCTGGCGGAGAATGGCGGCCTCGAGCTCCCGCAGCTCGGGCCCCGGGTCGATCCCGAGCTCCTCGACCAGCGTCTCGCGCGCCTGGCGGTAGGCGGCGAGGGCGTCGGCCTGCCGACCCGAGCGGTACAGCGCGAGCATGAGCTGGGCACGCGGTCGCTCGCGCAGGGGCTCGGCCTGCACGAGCGCCTCCAGCTCCGGGACGAGCTCGACGTGGCGGCCGAGCGCGAGATCGGCGTCGATCCGCTCCTCGACGACGACGGTGCGCAGCTCTTCGAGCCGGGCTATCTGGTTCTGCGCGAAGGGCTCGTAGAGGAAGTCCGCGAGCGCCGGGCCACGCCAGAGCGCGAGCGCCTCGCGGAGCGCGACCTCGGCCGAGGCCGCGTCGCCGTCCTCGAGCGCGGCGCGCCCCTCCTGCGCGAGGCGCGCGAAGCGGTGTGCGTCGACGCGCTCCGGGTCGAGCTCGAGCACGTACCCGGGCGCCCGGGTGACGATCGCAGGCCCGAGCGCCTTGCGGAGCTGGGATACGTAGACCTGGACGGCATGGGCCGCCGTGTCCGGCGGATCTCCGGGCCAGAGCGCCTCGACGATCCGGTCGACGGAGACGACCCGCCCCGGCTCGAGTGCGAGCGCGGCGAAGAGCGCGCGCGGCTTCTGGCCGCCCAGGGCGACGGGCTCGCTGCCCCGCTCGACCTCGATCGGGCCGAGGAGGCGTACCTCGAGCCGAGGGTTGCCTGCCCCGCTCGCTCCGTCCATGTGCGCCTCGGTGACTTTGTGTGCCGTCGCACCTTCTCACGGGGCACCGGGAATTTCCATCCCCGTCTTGAGCATGCGTTGAGCGGGCGCGCGCACGCTCCAGCCATGGATATCCCACCCTGGAGGTCGTCATGGCTGCTCTCGTCGTCGTCACCGTCTCACCCGCGAACGGCATGTCGGACGGCGAGGGCAGAGTGGAGATCTTCCCCGGAGGCGCAACACCGAGCATGTACCCGGCGAACACGCCGTTCTGGGTGGGCTACGGCTTCGCGGCCGACGTCGAGAACGGCACGCAGCTCGACGGCGAGACGACCCGGTTCGAGCTCGACGTGGACGGCGCTCCCGTCTCGATGCTCACCGACGTGCAATCCGAGTCGGGCGTTCCCGTGCGGAAGACCGACATCGCAGAGTTCCCGGCCGGCCTGCCGGCAGGCTGGCACGACTTCGCCGGACGCTGGTTCGACGGCGGCCGCCTGATCCTCTCGAGCCGAGCGACGATCCAGTTCGTCGAGCGCTGAGCTGCTCGCGCGCGGCCGTCGGATCGCGATCACGCGGTCGCCGAAATCTTGAGGGCCGATTGAGTCATGTCCGAGACGGTGCACCCGTCAATCCGACCAGAAGGAGTGCACCGATGCTCGCAACCAAGACAACACTCTCCGGAACCGTTGTCGCCGGCGTCGCCCTCGCAGCGACGCTCGTGCTGGCATCGGCGCCGGCAGCGTCGCCACCGACGGCGGCGCGTGCCCTGACCGCGCAGGCGGCACGTACGGTGCCGCCGAGGGCGATCGAAGTGATGAGCGGCTTCGGCCGAACCGCACGGACGAACGGCTTCGCGACGACGGCGACGGCCGGCTCGCTCGGGATCCGCGCCTCGCACCCGAACGGCGCTCACGGCACGACCGTCCGTGTGGTCGTCGAGACCGACGACCCGGCTCTCGCGCGTGCAGCCGTGCTCGCCGTCGGGGGAAAGGTCGAGCGGACGGCCGGCGGACTCCTGCAAGCCCTCGTGGCTCCGGGTCAGCTCCGTGCTCTCGGCCGCCGTCCCGGCGTCGACGTCGTCCGAGCGTCCTCCGTGCGCATCGAGACCGCGCTGGGCGGCGAGGAGATCGGTGCCGCTCTGGCGTCCGCCTGGCATGACAAGGGCTTCACGGGGAAGGGCGTGAAGGTCGCGATCGTCGACGGCGGGTTCATGGGACTCGCGGATCGTCAGGCCGCCGGCGATCTACCCGCGAACATCGTGACCCAGGACTACTGCGGTGGCGAGCTGACCACTGCCGACGACCACGGCACCGCGGTCGCGGAGATCGTCCACGAGATGGCACCCGACGCGCAGCTGTACCTCATCTGCGTCGGCGGCGAGGTGGACTTCCTCGCGGCAGTCGGATACGCGAAGAACCAGGGCGTGTCCGTCGTCAACCAGTCGATGGGCTGGGAGGGCCCGTATCGCGACGACGGCAGTGGGCCCATCGGAGCAGCCGTAGCCGACGCACGGGCAAGCGGGATCCTCTGGGTCAACTCCGCTGGTAACGAGGCGATGAACCACTGGTCCGGCACCTACAGCCCGGTCGCCGGCGCTCCTGTTCACCAGTGGGCGCCGAACGGCGACGTCGGCAACACGTTCGTGTGGCCGAACGGCTGGGAGATCTGCGGCTTCCTGAAGTGGGACGAGTGGCCAGCCGCGGCGTCGGACTTCGATCTCGGGCTCGTGTCGTCCGGGTCCAACAGGCTGCTCGCGGTGTCGGAGGACGAGCAAGGTGCGGGCCAACCGCCGTTCGAGGGGATGTGCCTCCGACAGACCAGCGGACGCGACCTGACGGTCTTCTGGGCGATCCTCGGGTACCGGGTCGCGTCGGCGCCGCGCATCGACCTCGTCAGCTGGAGCCCGCCGCTCGAATACCAGGTGCCGGCCGGGAGCGTCGCTACGCCTGCCTCGTCGCCCGCCGCTTTCGCGGTCGGTGCTCTCTGCTGGCAGTCGCGCTCGCTCGAGCCGTACAGCTCGCAGGGCCCGACGATCGACGGCCGGATCAAGCCCGACATCGTCGGACACGACAGCGTGTCCGGGGCGACGTACGGCGGGTTCTCCTCCTGTCCGTCGGCGTTCGCGGGAACCTCGGCGTCCTCACCCGAGGTCGCCGGCGCCGCGGCGCTCGTCAAGCAGGCGTACCCGACGTACTCGCCGGACCAGATCAAGACCTACCTGATGAAGGCGGCCCGCGACCTGGGTGCTCCCGGGGTCGACAGCGTGTACGGCGCCGGTGAGCTCCAGCTTCCGCAACCTCCCGACGTCGTCGCTCCGACGGTGACCGCGCTCGCGGGCAAGGGACGGAAGGGACGCACGACGAAGCTCCTGTCGCGCATCTCCGACGACTCGGGCGAGGTCGCCGTGCTCGAGGAGGTCAAGCTGCGCGGCAAGGTCGTCGCGCGGTTCAAGCAGGTCTGGTTCTCCGCCGGCTCCCGCGGCAGGACCATCGCGATCGCGTGGAGGGTGCCCGCGACCGCGACGGGGACATACCAGCACTGCGTCCGGGCCGTCGATCGCGCAGGGAACAAGACGACGAGCTGCGCTCGGATCCAGATCGGATAACCACACGCAATCCGGGCTTGAGCGTTCCTTGAGCACCGCGCGCGACAAGTGGAACTCACAATCGAATGCGCCGGCCGTTCATGGGGCCGGCGCGGGAAAGTGAGGACACGACGATGAAAGTGACGAAGCGCTCGATCGCAACCGTCTCCCTCGTCTGCCTCGTCCTGCTCGCGGCGGCCGCAACCGTCGGTGCCGCCACGATCACGGGCACGGCCGGGAACGACATGCTTCGCGGTGGACCGAAGGCCGACAAGCTGAACGGCAAGGGGGGAAACGACAAGCTCTACAGCGGTGCCGGGAACGACGTGCTCATCGGCGGCGCCGGGAACGACCTTCTCGTCGGCGGACCCGGCGCGGACAAGCTCACGTGCGGGCCTGGCACCGACATCGCCCGCGGCGACGCGACCGACACCATCGCCAAGGATTGCGAGAAGGTCACGGGCGTCCCGGCTGCGCCACCGTTGCCGCCCCTCCAGCGGCTCCGCCTGCCGCCTCCCCCGGTCGCGCCCGGTCACGCCCGGATCCTGGAAGGGCCAGACGCAGAACGGCAACTTCGTGTTCTTCAACGTCACCGCCAGCAGGACGGTCACGGGATTGAGGATCAACGACCTTCCGGATCAGTGCAACGGTGGGCTCAGCCTCTCGGGCGGAGACGACTTCGGGGACAGCACGTCGCCCATCCGGGACGACGGAACCTTCACCGCCTCCGGCAGCTGGGACGGATCGGACGCCCAGGGCGACGTCGTGTGGACGCACTGGGACGTCACGATCGCTGGTCGCTTCGAGTCCGCCACGTCGGCGACTGGAACGATCGTCGAGAACTACCGGCTGAAGTACCAGGGCACCGACTATCGGTGCTCGTCGGGCGAGATCCGCTGGACGGCGACGCTGCAGCCCTGATCGAGGGGGAGGGCGACGACCGCCGGCGCGCACTCCGTCCCGCGCCGGCGGTCGTCCCGTCTCTAGGTCGCGACGAGCTCGGGTACCGCCTCGCCGTCCGTGTGCCGCCACGTGATCGCAGCGAAGACGATGGCCATCCAGGTGATCCCGAGCACGACGGCGGTGAACAGCGGCGCGACGCCCCAGCGCTCGAGCACCTGTCCGGCGATGAGGAAGCCGAGCGGCGCGGCGAGTGTGTTAGCGGAGATCGCAGCCGCCATGACCTTCGGGCGCAGCTCGGTGGGTGTCCGCGAGGTCATCACGCCCAGCGTCGGTCCGTTCACGAGCGGCGTGAACAGCGTCGCTGCGAACAGCGCTGCGAACACGACCGGCCACGGGGGCAGGAACGGAAGCACCCATAGCGGGATCGAGAACGCCAGGATCCCGAAGGCGGCGAGACGCAGCGGCGGCACCTTCTTGACGGCGAAGACCGCGAGCACGCTGCCGACGACCGCGCCCGCCCCGAGAGCTGCATAGAAGAGCCCGGCGATCCAGGAGTGGCCGTCGAACTCGTCGTAGGCGTAGTACGGAAGGCCCGCCGACATGCCCGCAGCGAGGAAACCGAAGGCGGTGACAGTCAGGGCGAGCGGCCCGAGCAGCTTGTCGGATGCGAGGAACCGCAGCCCGGCGAGCACGCCGCTCCGCGCAGCGGCGGCGATCGCCTGTCGCCGGGGCACGAAGGCGAGGACGAGCAGGAAGGCGACGAGATACGTGGCTGCGTCGACATACAGGACGTTGGACGCACCGATGAAGGGGATCAGCACGCCGGCCAGCGCCGGCCCCACGAGCGCGGCAAGCGCGTTGCCGCCCTCGATCGAGCTGTTTGCCTGCGACATGCGGGTCTCGTCCTCTCCGACGAGCTCCGGGAGAATCGTCCGCTGGGCCGCGAAGTACGGCGGGGCGAACGCCCCGAGAAGCGCCACGATCGCGAGCAGGAGCCCGAAGTCGAGCAGCCCGGCCGAGTGCAGGATCGGGATCGAGACGAGGATCGGCGCGCGAGCGAGGTCGGCCGCAAGCATCGTCGTCCTGGAGCCGAGCCGCTGCACGAGCGCTCCGCTCGGAACGCCGAGGATCGCCATCGGCAGGATCTCCGCCGCGAGGACGAGGCTCATCTTGCTCGCAGACCCCGTCGTGACGAGCACGAACCACGGCAGCGCGAGGTACGTCATTCGCGTGCCGAGCACCGAGATCGTCTCGGCGAGGACGAGCGCGCTGATCGCGCTCTTCTTGACCGACATCAGCTCGACCGGCTGCTCCATGGACATAGCAATATAAAACGTCCGTACGGTTTTGTAAAGTGGGACCGTCGATGCCGAAGATCTCCGAGGAACGGAAGGCCGAGCGCCGCGAGCAGATCCTCGACGGCGCGCGCCGCTGTTTCGCCGAGAACGGCTACGAGGGCGCGACCGTCAGCCGGCTCGAGAACGAGATCGGCCTCTCTCGCGGCGCGATCTTCAACTACTTCCCCTCCAAGGAGGACCTGTTCGTCGAGCTGGCAGTGCGCGACAGCGCGCGCATGTCGGAGGTCTGGATCAACGACGGGCTCGAGGCGGTCGTGCGTGAGGTCGTGGAGCTCGACCCCGCCTGGCTGTCCGTCTATCTCGAGCTCTTCCGTCGCGTGCGGAACGACCGCGAGTTCTGCGCCAAGATCGAAGCCAGGCAGAAGGCGGTCGCGCCGGCCAACCGCGCCCGCGTCGAGGAGGCGCAGCGCGCGGGTGAGTTCCGCGACGACATCGGGCCGAAGGAGATCGGCATGTTCGTCAACCTCGTACTCAACGGCCTCGCGCTCATGCGCGCCGGAGGCGAGGAGCTGCCGAGCACCGATCTCGTGCTCGCACTGCTGCGCGACGCTATAGGCCCAGATCGCGCCCGTACGCCTGCGCGTACACCTGCTTGACGCGCAGCACCTCGTCGACGTAGGCACGCGTCTCCGGGAACCCGATCCCGCTGCCGTTGCGACGCCACTCGTCCACGTTCGTCGGCCCGGCGTGGTACGCAGCGAGCGCCGTGGAGACATCGCCGTCGTAGCGCGTTCGGAGATTGTCGAGGAGCCAGGTGCCGTAACGGACGTTGAGGTCCGGGTCGCGCAGATCCGCCTCGACGAAGTCGGTGCCGCCGGTCGACCGGGCGATGAACTCGCCCGTCTCCGGCAGGACCTGCATCAGCCCGACCGCGCCCGCGCTCGACCGTACGTTCGGATCGAAGCGGCTCTCCGCGTAGATCACTGCGGCGACCAGCGTCGGATCGAGGTTCCGCTCGTGCGCATAGGCACTGATGACCTGCTCGTACTCGAGCGGGTATCTGGAGCGGAGGTACCAGTCGGGCTCCGCCTCGACGACCCAGGCCGCAGCTCCCGCGAACGCGAGCAACGCGAAGGACAGCACGACGAGGTACCGCATCGAAGACGCCTCAGGAGGCGCTGGTCAGGGTAGCCATGACGCCCGCCACCCAGGCGTCGAGCTCGTCGGGCGTGCCTGTGTTGACGTACGTGAAGTCCGCACGCCTCGCCTTCTCGCGGTCCGGGATGAGCCGTGCCTCGCGGTCGTCCTGCCATCCCCCGCGCCGCGCCTCGCGCAGCTTCGACGGCGCCGTGATGACGACGACCTTGTCGAACCGCTCGTCGGCTCCGACCTCGTACAGGAGCGGCACCTCCGTCACGCACACTGCCGGCGGGTTGGGCAAGGCCCCCAGCTGCTCGCGCCACGTCATGTACTCGCGCGAGACGAGCGGGTGCAGAAGCTTCTCGAGGAAGTCGAGCGCGTCTCGATCCTTGAAGACGCGGATCGCGATCCGCTCCCGGTCGGGCGCGCCGTCGTCACCCAGGATCTCCTCGCCGAGCCGCTCGACGAGCTTCTGCCTCACCTCGGGATCGGTTGCGAGCAGATGGTGGACGATCTCGTCGCTCGAGACCGTCGCCGCACCGTGCCGCCGGAAGCATTCGAGCGCTGTCGACTTCCCGGCGCCGATTCCGCCGGTGATCGCAACCGCGACTGGCCGGGACAAGCGCTACTGGGTCTCGGACTGCTCGGGCTCCGCCTCGTCGGCGGGCTCCTCGTCGGGCTCGTCCTGCTCGGCCCTCGAGCTCGACCTCGGCGACGACCTCCTCGGCCTCTTCGAGCTCGACCTCCGCCACGACCTCTTCGGCCTCGACCTCGGCGACGGCCTCTGTTCGGCCTCTTCGAGCTCGACCTCGGCGACGACCTCTTCGGCGAGGTCGTCCTCGGCGGATCTCTCGGCCTCGCTGCGGACCTCTTCGAGCTCGGCCTCGGCGACGACCTCTTCGGCGAGCTCTTCCCTCGGCGTCTGGTCCTCGACTCGGCGCCGTCGGCGTCGTGGTCGGGAACGCCTCCTCGGAGAGCCTGAGGTCGGGCGTCTGGTGCACGGACTCGGCGCCGTCGGCGCGCGGGACGGGCACGTCGCCCTCCTCGACGCGCTTCAACGAGAGCGAGAGCCGGCGGCGCTCGCCGTCGATCTCGAGGATGCGGACGTTGACAGCGTCACCCTGCGAGACGACCTCGCGGGGGTTCTCGACGTGGTGCGGAGCAAGCTCGGAGATGTGCACGAGGCCCTCGACCCCCGGGAGGATCTCGACGAAGGCGCCGAACGTGACGACCTTCGCCACGCGGCCCTCGACGACGTCGTCCTCGCCGTACGAGTCGACGACCTGCTGCCACGGATCCGTCTGGGTCTGCTTGAGGCCGAGCGAGATGCGTTGCCGGTCGCGGTCGATGTCGAGCACCTTGACCTTCACCGTCTGGCCGATGTCGAGCACCTCGGACGGGTGGTTCACGTGGCTCCAGCTGAGCTCGGAGATGTGGATGAGGCCGTCCATGCCGTCGAGGTCGACGAACGCGCCGAAGTCGACGATGTTCGAGATCTGGCCCTCGATGACGTCGCCCGGGCTCAGTCGGTCGAGGATCGCCTGCCGCATCTCCTTGCGCTCGTCCTCGAGGACGGCGCGGCGCGAGAGGACGACGTTGTTGCGCGAGCGGTTGAGCTCGATGACCTTGCAGCGGAGCTCCTTGCCGAGGAACTCGTCGAGATCCTGGACGCGCCGGATGTCGACGAGCGACGCGGGAAGGAATCCGCGGACGCCGAGGTCGAGGATGAGGCCGCCCTTGACGACCTCGATGACCTTGCCGATGACCGGCTCGCCGGACTCGGCGGCCGCCTCGATGCGCTTCCACGCGAGCTCGAAGCGGGCGCGCTTCTTCGAGAGGATGAGACGTCCCTCCGCGTCCTCCTTCGTGAGGACGAGCGCGTCGATCTCCTCGCCTACGGAGACCTCGTCGGCCGGGTTCACCGACCGGCGGATCGTCAGCTCTGCGACCGGAATGACGCCTTCGGACTTGTAGCCGATGTCGACGAGCACCTCGTCCTTGTCGACGCGCACGACGGTGCCGTGGACGACCTCGCCCTCGTTGATCTCCGGGAAGGCAGAGTCGTAGTCAGGGATGAGCTCCCCGTCGGGGCCCGTCGTCCAAACTCCCTCTTCGGCGGCAGCGGGCTTTTCGGCGATGTCGTTCGCCATCGGATCGCGGAGTATAGCCGGATGCAGCGCAAATCCAGATCAAGCGTCCGTCTGCGCGTCTGAGGTAGAAACAGCCCGTGCGAATCACCCTCGTCCGCAACGCGACGCTGCTGCTGGAGCTGGCGGGCAGGCGTCTCGTCGTCGATCCCATGCTCGACGACGCCGGGACGCGTCCCGCGATCGAGGGCACCCGCAACCCGAGTCGCGAACCCGACCGTGCCGCTGCCGTTCCCTGCAGAGGAGGTCGTTCGCGGACTCGATGCGGTCCTCGTGACCCACCGGCACCGCGACCACCTGGACGGAACCGCAGAACGGCTCCTCCCACGCGACGTGCCGGTCTTCTGTCAGCCCGAGGACGAGGAGGCGCTTCGCGAGCTCGGGCTGGACGCGCGTCCGATCGCCGATGCGCTCGACTGGGATGGGCTGCGGATCGTGCGGACACCGGGCCGCCACGGATCCGGAGAGATGGCGAAGCTTCTCGCGCCCGTCAGCGGATTCGTGCTCGACGACCTCTACGTGGCCGGAGACACGGTCTGGTACGAGGGCGTCGAGGAGACGATCGCGCGCCACGAACCGCGCGTCGCCGTCGTCAATGCCGGCGGCGCCGAGTTCGAGCAGGGCGGCCTCATCATCATGGGCGTCGACGACGTGCGCCAGGTCGCAGCCCGCGTTCCGACGGTCGTCGCGGTGCACCTCGAGGCGCTGAACCACTGCTACCTCACTCGCGCGGCATTGCGCGCGGAGCTTCCCGACGTGCTCGTGCCGGACGACGGCACTGCGCTCGAGCTCTAGCCGGACAGGCGGATCGGCGTCAGCCAGGGCGGCTTGCCGGCTCCGAGCGAGCGGCATCCGCCCGGCGCGAGCGTTCCGCCCCGGACACCGATACCGTGGCAGCGCGAGCGCTGCCAGCCGCCGGAGCCGAATCGATCGCGCGTGGAGTCCGTGACGACGAGCACGTCGCCGCGACCGCGCACGAAGACGTACGTCGGAATCGGATCGCCCTCGATCGTCGTCAGCACGGCGACGGCGCGGGCGTGCCGTCCGGCACGCGACGCGTCGCGATGCATGCGTTGACGCGCCGCTGCCTCGGCGTGACCGGCGTGTTCCGGTTCCAGTAGGAGCCGCAGCTCGGGTACGACGCAGGCGTCACCTGCGGGCTCGCCGACGACGCGTCGAGGAGGACGAGGACGGTCGCGGCCGCGAGCAGCACCGCGCCGAACCGGGCGAGCGTCGCGAAGGTCACACGACCTCTACGCCGCCGCCCGGCGCCCCGTCACATCACTTCGGACTTCGCCTCGGCCCAGTCGTCGCCGACGCCGATGTCGACCGCGAGCGGGGGATCGAGCGGGTACGCGCCCACCATCTCCTCGCGCACGAGCTCCCGGACCTTCGAGACCTCGGTCTCGGGCACCTCGAGGAGGAGCTCGTCGTGCACCTGCAGCACGAGGCGCGCTCCTCGTCCCTCCGCACGCAGCCGCTCGTGGATCGCGACCATCGCGACCTTGATGATGTCCGCGTTCGAGCCCTGCATGACGAAGTTGACGGCGACGCGCTCGCCGAACCCGCGCGTCTGGCGATTCATCGCGCGCAGCTCGGGGACGGGGCGCCGCCGGCCGAGCAGGCTCGTCGCGTAGCCGTCCTCCCCCGCCTGCGAGATCGTCCGCGCGATGAACGCCTGCACGTGCGGGAAGCGCGCGAGGTAGGCGTCGATGTACGCCTGCGCCTGATCCTTGGGGATGTCGAGGTTCTCCGAGAGCCCGAACGCCGAGATCCCGTAGACGATCCCGAAGTTGATCATCTTCGCGACGTTCCGCTCGTCCTTCGTGAGCGTGGCCGGGTCCTTCCCGAGCACCTCGGCCGCCGTCGCCGTGTGGATGTCCTCGCCGCGCGCGAACGCCTCGCGGAGCTTCGGTTCGCCGGAGACGTGCGCGAGGATCCGCAGCTCGATCTGCGAGTAGTCGGCGGAGAGCAGGCGCGCTCCGGGCTCGGCGATGAACGCCGAGCGGATCTCACGGCCGAGCTCCGTCCGGATCGGGATCGCCTGCAGATTCGGGCTCGTCGTCGACAGGCGGCCGGTGGCGGCGACGTGCTGGTTGATGGTCGTGTGCAGGCGCCCGTCCTCGCCGATGAGCGTGGGCAGCGGGCCGAGGTACGTGTTCACGAGCTTCGTCAGCTCGCGCCACTCCTCGATCACCGGGACGATCTCGTGATCCGACCGGATCGCTCGGAGCACCTTGGAGTCGGTCGAGTACCCGGTCTTGCCCTTGCGGCCTGGCGTCAGCTCGAGCTTCTCGAAGAGGACGCGCCCGAGCTGCTGCGGCGACCCGAGGACGAACTCCTCTCCGGCGAGCTCGTAGGCGCGCGACTCGAGCTCCTCGATGCGGTCCGAGAGTCGCGCGGTGATCTCCCCCATGCGGTACGTGTCGATGCGGACACCGGTGTCCTCCATCGCGCCGAGCACGACGCTGAGCGGGAGCTCGACGTCCCGGTAGAGGCGATCGGAGCCGCGCTCCTCGACCTTCGCGACGAGCGGCCCCGCCAGACGACGCGCCGCTTCGGCGTGGCGAACGAGCGCGGCGGTCTCCTCCTCGGCGGACGGATCGGGCTCGAGCTCGACCCCGTACTCGGCCATGAGGTCGTCGAGGTCGTACTCCGCGCGTCCCGGGTCGATGAGGTACGCGGCGAGAAGCGTGTCGTCCGCGGCCGGCTCGCCGAGCCGCAGCTGCTTCGCGTCGTGCGCGACGACGTCCAGGTCGTCGCGTACCACTCCGTCGGTCCCTCGGCTCGCGACGACGACGCCGTCCTCAGTCGCCACGGCCACGCGCTCGGCGTCGGCGGCGACGCCGACGCGGCCGCGCAGCGCCGTCAGCTCGCCCTCGCGCCAGGGCACCGCCTCCGAGGTCGCCGGCCTGCGGCCGCTCGGCCGCCGGCAGCGCCTCGTCCAGCGTGTCGATCCGCCCGAGCAGGCCGCGGAACTCGAAGCGCCGGAAGATCTCCTTGAGCTCGGAGCGGTCCGGCGGCTGCAGGACGAAGGTCGCCGGATCGACGCCGAGATCCAGGTCGCGGCGCATGGTCGCGAGGAGCTTCGAGGAGGCCGCCTGCTCGCGCGTTCTCGGCGATCGCCCTCGACCGCGCTGGCGACAGGTCGGCCGCGTGCTCGACCACACCCTCGAGCGACCCGTACTGCGCGACGAGCTGACCGGCGGTCTTGTCGCCGATCCCGGGGATGCCCGGGATGTTGTCGCTCGTGTCCCCCTTGAGCCCGATGAAGTCGGGGATCTGATCGGGGCGGATCCCGTACCGCGCCTCGACGCGCTCCGGCGTGTAGACCTGGACGTCCGCGACTCCGCGCGGCGTCATCATCAGGCAGATGTTCTCCGAGACGAGCTGGAACGCGTCGCGATCGGTCGAGACGACGCAGGTCTTGACGCCCGCCTCGTCGGCCTGCGTCGCGAGCGTGGCGATGACGTCGTCCGCCTCCCACCCCTCGAACTCGAGGTTCTGGTACCCGAACGCCTCGACGATCGGGCGGAAGTGCGGGAACTGCTCGCGCAGGAGATCCGGCATCGAGCGACGATCGGCCTTGTACTCGGCGTCGATCTCCTTCCGGTGCACGGGACGCGTGTCCCAGGCGACCGCGACACCGCGCGGGCGGTAGTCCGACAGGAGCTTGAAGAGCATGTTCGTGAAGCCGAGCAGCGCGTTCGTCGGCTGCCCGTCGGTCGTCTGCAGCTCCTCGGGGAGCGCGAAGAACGCGCGGTACGCGAGGTTGTTGCCGTCGACGAGGAAGAGCTCGGCGTCGCGAGCGGGGCCGTCGTCGAGGACGAGCTCCTCTCCGGTCAGCGTCTTCGGCACGCCGCCAACTCTAGTTTTTGGCCGGCCCACCTCCGCGACCAGTTCGTAGACGGCGGGCGTGAACTTCGACTCGAGTTTCTGCCCGCGGGCCATTCGCTCGCGAAACTCGGGAACCGTACGGCTCGGCTGCTTGGATGACGACCGTGCGCCGGGTGCCTCTCCTCTCGGGGTCGCGGATCGTCCACGTCCCGCTCGGAGACGACGACGTCGTCCTGCGACCGCCGCCGCCTCCGACGCGCGTCGTCGACGTGGAAGGCGCGGTACGGGACGCCCTGCGCTTCCCGCTCGACGGCGCTCCCCTCGCGGAGCTGGCGCGCGTGGCGTGCGCGCGCGACCGTCGTCGTCGAGCCGCCCGCGCTCCCGCTTCCCGGAGCGCAGGCCGACCCGCGGCGCGAGGCGCTCGCCACGGTCCTCGACGAGCTCGCGTCGCGCGGCATCCCCGACGAACGGCAGACGCTCCTCGTCGCGGGCGGGCTCTCGCGAAAGCTCGCCCACCGCGACCTCGAGCGCCTCCTGCCACCGCCGCAGGCGCGCGCATTTCGCGGGCGCGTCGTCGTCCACGATGCGGCCGACCCGGACCTCGTGCCGGTGTACGTCCGAGACGGATCCGAGACGCGCGTCAACAGCGCGCTGGTCGACGCCGACCTCGTGGTCGTCCTCTCGTCCGCCGAGACCGTGTCCCACGGCGGCCCGGCGGCGCTGCTCGCGGCCTGCGACGCCGCGACGGTCCGCCGCGGCGCCGCGGCGGACTCGCTCGTCCAGGCTGCGGGCGAGCCGGTCTGGGAGCTCGCGCTCGGAGTCGAGGAGGCGCTCCGCTCGCGCGTTCCGCTGCTCGGAGTCTCGCTCGCCCTCGATCACCCGCGGCTGACGGGTCGGTTCCGCGACTACCCGTCGACGCCAGGCGTCGCTGACGCACGTGTCGACGTCGCCGCTGCGCCGGATCTACTCGGCCCTGCCGGCCGGTCTCCGCCGGGAGATCCTCCGAGAGCAGCACCGCGCGCTGGTCACTGCCGCCGTCTTCGCCGGCACGCCCTCGGTCGCGCACGCCGAGGCGCTCGTGCGCACGGTCGAGCTGCGCGGCACGCCGGTCGACGCGCCGCTCGACGCCCTCGTCGTCGGCGTCCCGTGGATCGGGCCGCACATGCCCCGCGAGCCGCTCAACCCGGTCACGTCGGCTGCCGTCGTCCTCGGGCACGCGCTCAGGCTCTGGCGCGACGCCTTTCCCATCCGCGACGGCGGGACGCTCGTCCTCGTCCACTCCCTCACTCGCACGTTCGCGCACGGCGGTCGAGACCCGTACCGACGGCTCTTCGACGCGCTCACGGCAGGAGACGCCGATGCCGTGCGTCTGTCCGAGGTGGTCGCAGCCGCGGACGACCGGCTGCTCGCCGGCTACCGGGCGGGCCGGACGTGCCATCCGCTTCTGCCGTACGCGGACTGGGCGGGCTGCGGGCCGGCGCTCGGGCGACTCGGACACGTCGTCGTGGCCGGGAGCCGAGACGCGCTCGCGGCGCGCGCCCTCGGATTCGTCCCGAGCCACTCGATTGCGAGCGCGCTCGAGGTGGCGCACGGCGTCGCGGGCGGGCGGGCGCGCGTCGGCGTCCTGCTCGCGCCGCCCTACGCCCCGCTACTGGTCGGCGCCTAGCCTTCTCCGAGATACGTCGCGCGCACGCGCTCGTTCGTCTTCAGCTCGGAGGCGGGGCCCTCGAGCGCGATGCGGCCGGTCTCCATGACGTACGCGCGCTTCGCGACGTCGAGCGCCATGAGCGCGTTCTGCTCGACGAGCAGGACCGGAGTGCCTTCGTTGTTCACCTCGACGATCGTCTCGAAGATCCGGTCGACGAAGATCGGGGCGAGCCCCATCGACGGCTCGTCGAGAAGGAGGAGCTTCGGCCGCGCCATCAGCGCGCGCCCGATCGCGCACATCTGCTGCTCGCCGCCCGACATCGTCCCCGCCTTCTGCGACCGCCGCTCGTGCAGGCGCGGGAAGAGCTCGAACACGCGCTCCATGTCGGCGGCGAAGTTCTCCTTGTCCGTCCGCTGGAACGCCCCCATCTCGAGGTTCTCGGTGACCGACATGCGCGGGAAGAGCCGCCGCCCCTCCGGGCTCTGCGCGATCCCGCTCTTGACGATCGCGTGCGGGCTGGCCGCTCGTGATGTCGCCGCCCTGGAACCGGATCGCTCCCTGCCGCGGGCGGTTGAGGCCGTTGATCGCGCGGAGCGTCGTCGACTTCCCGGCGCCGTTCGCGCCGATGAGCGTGACGATCTCGCCCTGCGCCGACCGTGAGCGAGACGCCCTTCAGCGCGTGGATCGCGCCGTAGTAGACGTGGACGTCGTCGATCTCGAGGACGTTGCCGGTTGCGGCCGTCTCGCTCATCCGTCGCTCCCCGCCCCGCGTCCGAGGTACGCCTCGATGACCCGCTCGTCGGCGCGGATCTCGGCGGGCGTCCCCTCGGCGATCTTCGCGCCGTACTCGAGCACGGTGATCCGCTCGGAGACGCCCATGACGACCTTCATGTCGTGCTCGATGAGGAGCACGGTGACGCCCTTCTCGTCGCGCACCTTGCTCGACGAACGCCGTGAACTCCGCGGTCTCCTGCGGGTTCATCCCGGCGGTCGGCTCGTCGAGCAGGAGCAGCTTCGGCTCCGTCGCGAGCGCGCGCGCGACCTCGAGCCGCCGCTGATCGCCGTAGGGAAGCGACGCGGACCGCTCGTGGTGGCGTCGCGGGAGGCCGCAGTAGACGAGGAGCTCGCGCGCCCTGTCGCGCGCCTCGCGCCTCCTCGCGCTTCACCCTCGGGGTGCGGAAGATCGCGCCGAGGATCCCGGAGTGCAGGCGGCAGTTCATCCCGACGAGGACGTTCTCCATCGCCGACATCTGCGCGAAGAGCCGGATGTTCTGGAAGGTCCGCCCGATCCCGAGCTTCGTGATCGTGTGCGGCGGCAGGCACGACGACCTCGGTCCCGTCGAAGAGGATCGAGCCCGACGTCGGCTTGTAGACGCCCGTGAGCTGGTTGAAGAACGTCGTCTTGCCGGCGCCGTTCGGGCCGATGAGCGAGACGATCGCGCCGCGCGGGATGGTGAAGTCGACGTCGTCGGTCGCGACGAGGCCGCCGAACTCCTTGCGCACCTGGGTCGCGACGACGAGATTGTCCTCGGCCATCAGTCGTCGCTCGGGTCGCGGTCGGTGAGCGTGCCCTCGTGCTCCACGTCGTAGAACGGCGTGTCGTGCACGCCCTCCTCCATCTCGATGCGGTGCCGACGTTCGGGTATCAGCCCTGCGGGTCGCAGCAGCATCATCGCCACGATGATGACCCCGTAGATGCCGAACTGGTACTTCGTGGGATCGAAGTCGAGGCCGGCGTCCTGGATCTTCGAGCCGATCGTCGCGAGGCCCTCGCGGTCGAGATAGCCGAGGATCATCGCGCCCGCGATGACGCCCCAGACGCTCCCCATTCCGCCGAGGATGACCATGCAGAGCAGGAAGACCGAGAACTGGAAGTAGAAGTCCGCCGGGAACGCGCCGCCGCGGAAGCTCGCGTAGTACGCGCCGGCGACGCCGCCGAAGAACGCGCCGAGCGCGTACGACCAGGTCTTCGTGCGCATGAGCGGCACGCCCATCGCGGCCGCAGCCGTCTCGTCCTCGCGGATCGCGATCCAGGCGCGGCCGAGACGCGAGTCGCGGAGCCGAACCGTGCAGAAGACCGTGATGAGGAGGAGCGCGAAGGCGCCGAGGTAGAACCACATGGCGCGGTTCGGCGACGTCTGGAAGTTCTTCGGCAGGCTCGTGAAGCTCGCGAGCACGGGGAAGCCGGCCGCGTCGATCGGGCGCGATGCCGAAGCGTCCCGTGCGTCAGGTCGAAGCCGAAGAAGTTGTCGCCGTTGCGGACGACCTGCGGGACGATCTCGCCGAATCCGAGCGTCACGATCGCGAGGTAGTCGCCGCGCAGGCGGAGCGTGGGCAGCCCGATCAGGATCCCGGCGAAGAGCGTCAGCAAGCCCGGCCATGAGCAGGACGAGCCACATCGTGATGTGGATGCCGGGCTGGTCGTCCGGCGACCGACGAGAGGAAGGAGAACGTCACCTGGTCGAACTGCTGCGAGGCGAACCAGCCGGCCGTGTAGGCGCCGACGGCGTAGAAGGCGACGTAGCCGAGGTCGAGCAGGCCCGCGTAGCCGACGACGATGTTGAGCCCGAGCGCCATCATCGTGAACGCGACCATGACGACCATCGACTCGGTCGACGGGATGAAGTCGCCGATGAGCGGCAGGCTCTGCAGGATCTCCTCGTACCACGGGTAGAGCAGCCCGAGGCGCGATGACCGCGGGGCGCGAGTCCACTTGTCGCGCGGCCCGCGAGGCGAACCGCGCGCGCGGTCGGCGATCGAGGTCATGCGCCCTCCGGCGTCCGCTCCCCGAGCAGGCCTTCCGGCCGGAAGACGAGCACCGCGATGAGGATCCCGAAGACGATCGAGCGCGTCCAGTCACCGCCGGGCGCATACCAGAGCAGGCCCTCGTTGAACGACTGGATGAAGCCGATCAACAGCGCCCCGAGCACGGCGCCGGGCAGGTTTCCGATCCCGCCGAGGACGGCGGCCGTGAAGGCGATGAGCCCGAGCTCGAAGCCCGTGTCGTAACGCACCTGAAACTCGAGGAAGAAGACGAGCCCGGCCGACAGCCGCGAGCGAGCCGGCGATGACGAAGGTGGTCGAGATCGTCCGGTTGACGTTGATCCCCATCATTGCCGAGGCCTCCGTGTCCTGAGCTACGGCACGCATGGCCTTCCCCTGGCGGGTGGATTCGACGAACCACGTGAGGATGGCCAGCGCCGGAACGATGATCGCGAGCGCGATGACGAGCTTCCACGTGAAGCGGACGTCGCCGATGTGGAACGCGACGCCCTGCGGAATCAGCTCGGAGCCGCTCTCGTAGTCGACGCCGTACAGCGCCAGCGACACGTTCTGGACGATGAACGACATCCCGACGGCGGTGATCAGCGGCGCGACTCGGGGCGCGTTGCGTAACGGCCGGTAGGCGACGCGCTCGATGCTCGCGTTCGCCACGGCGAACAGTGGAATCGTCACGAGGAGCGTCACGATGACCGCGCCCGCGACAGCCGCGTTGCTCGACGCCGGCGTGACGCTGAGAACGCTGAGCATCAGCGTGCTCGCAACGAGCCCGACAGCGCGAACACGTCGCCGTGGGCGAAGTTGATCAGCTGCAGGATCCCGTAGACGAGCGTGTAGCCGAGCGCGACGACGCCGTAGACGGTTCCGCGCGTGAGCCCGTCGAGCCCGATGTTCAGGAAGTACGTCGGATCCTTGACGAAGTTGACGACGAGCCAGAGGACGATGACGCCGACGAACCCGAGCCCGAGCCCGTTGACCACGTTCGGGGAGCGCATCGTCCGAAGGACGCTCGTCGCGGTCGAACCCATCGGGGAGCGACTCTAAACCGCATCGCGCGGGAGGGCAATGCCCTCCCGCGAGATGCGCGCTACTGCTCTCGACTAGCTCGCCGAGTGCGGCGTTGACCGTCGTCTGCTTCGGAGAGATGGTCGTCTCCGTCGTCAGCTTGTCGGTGGCCTTGTAGACCGTGATGTTCACGACCTGGGCCCCACCACCCGCGACAGGATCGCCGTCCTCGTTGAACGTGAACGAGCCGAGCAGGCCGTCCTGACGTCCGACGTCGAACAGCTTCGAGATGACGTCCGAGCGCGACCCGTCCGATGCGGCGATCGCGTCCAGGACGACCTGCGCCGCCTGGCCGCCGTAGATCGCGTACGGGTCGATCGCCTTGCCCGACGAGCGGGCCGTTAGGAGGCCGTCGACGAACTCGTTCGCCTTGCCCTGGAACGCGTCGATCGGCTGACCGGCGACCGACATGAACATCCCGGCCGCCGCCGTTCCCGACTCGTCGATCGTGGCCTGCGTCGTGAACCCGTCCGGGGCAAGAGCTTCACCGCACCGTCGTTCGGGCCGAGCACGGCGACCTTGTCCTTGATGACCTGGGCGCCGTTCTCGTCGATGAGGCCGCCGAGGAACACGGCGTCCGCACCCGTCGACTTCACCTTGTCGAAGAGCGACGTGTAGCTCGTCGCCTTCGGATCCCAGGCCTCGAAGCCTGCGATCTTGATCCCGAGCGACTCCGCGGCGTCACGGAAGTTCGTCGCGACGCCGAGGCCGTAGGCCTCCTTGTCGTTCAGGATGTAGATGTTCTTGATGCCCTGCTCTGGGCGAACTCGGCGTCGGCGGCACCCTGGTACGCGTCGTTCGCGACGACGCGCAGGTAGTTCCGCGACCCGGACGGGTAGTACTTGTCCGGCTCGGTCGAGTCGCACGACGGCGCCGATGCCGTGAGGCAGACGAACGTGTTCGCGGGCGACACCATCGGGATCCCACCGTCCGGAGCCTGGTTCAGGACCGGGATCTCGATCTGGGCGCAGCCGGAGTTGAACGTCCCGATGACGGCGATGACGCCGTCGTTCGCCGCGTAGGCATTGGCGTTCGCCGAGCACTTGCCCGAGTCCCACTTGCCCGCCTGCGCGGTCGCGTCGTCGCACGACTGGAAGCCGATGTTGTAGTCGCCGGCCTTCCAGTCCTGCTGCTGCAGCTGGAACCTGATCGCAGCGACGATCTGCTCGGTCTGCGTGCGCGACGAGCCCTGGAGCGGGAAGTCGGAGGCCAGGATGTAGTCCGGGTCCCCCTCGCCCTCGTACTCGATCGCCGTACAGGACGACGACGGAAGCGCCTCCGGAGCGCCACCACCATCGTCCCCACCGCAGCCGGCAGCGACGAGCGCCAGCGCGGACACGAGCAGCCCGATCGAGACGAGCACGCTCTTCTTTGCAGTCAACCTCTTCCTCCTCACCTCGGATAACCGAACTCGCGCCGGGCCTACCCGGCGTGGCCGCAAGTATCCGCACTCGTGCGGTGCAGCGCAACCGACAACTACGGGCGCCACGTACTGACATTGCGCCGCGTAACATCGTCGGCGCTTCGCGCCATCTCCCGGAAAACGACCTGGAGGTGGCGATGGCGACGACTTCGGGCGACCGATGACGACCGACGCAGACCTCATCCGCGCGTCACGCTCGGATGCGGGGGCGTTCCGCGAGCTGTACGACCGCTACGCGGAGCGGGTGCACGGCTTCCACCTGCGCCGCGACGCGCGACCGCGAGGCCGCGCTCGACCTGACGGCCGAGACGTTCGCGCAGGCGTGGCTCTCGCGCGGGCGTTCCGCGACGAGGCCGGCGGCTCCGCCGGCCCGTGGCTCTTCGCGCATCGCGCGGCACGTCCTGTCTCGCGTCGGTCCGAGCGCGGGCGCGATCGAGCGGACGGCGTGCACGCGGCTCGGCCTGCTCGACCGCCTCGACCGCGCCGGCCGCGACCGCCGAGCCCGACGAGACGTGGCTCGACGGTCTGGACGAAGCCCTCGACGGAGCTTGCCCGAGGGCCAGCGCGAGGCGATCGAGCTGCGCATCGTCGACGACCTCTCCTACGAGGAGGTCGCGCGACGCGCTCGGCACCACTCCGCGCGCCGCGCGCGTGCGCGTCCACCGCGGGCTCCGGACGCTCCGGCTCCGTCTCACACCGTGAAGGAGGCACACGATGAACGAACTCACTCACGAGCTCGACCGGCCTCGGCGACGCGCTCGAGCGCGCCGCGGCCGCCGACCTCCGCGCACGGCGCCGACGCCGCGGCCGCGGCGCCTCGGCTCGCGTCGCGCGCGGTCGCCGTCGTGGCGCGTGCCCGGCCTCGCGTTCGCGGCGACCAGCTGATCGCGAACGACGAGGTCGCGGCAGAGCCTGCCCGCCGGCACGCTCGCGCTCGCGGGCACCGAGCCCGACTGCACGGTCGTCGCGGCAGGACGTCGAGTACCACTGCGTCCTCGACGCGGCCGCCCGCGCCCGAGGTGCAGCGACTGGAAGGGCACGGTCGAGCCGACCGTCGACGCGACGAAGCACGTGAACGGCGGCTGCCGCTCGCTCACGAGCGACGGGCGCGAGTGGCAGTGCTACATCGGCCAGGCGGCGGTCGACCAGCAGATCGTCGGCGCCGGCTTCCTCGGCGAGTACGCGCCGTCGCCCGGCGTGGGCTAGGTGGGGCTGGACGCTGGTCAGCGGAGTTCGTGGGGGCCGCCCCAGCAAAGCGGATTGGCCCCCAGGACCGAGGCGAGGGCGAGAGGAAGCCATTCGACCCAACCCTCCCCGCGTCCCCAGGCGCACCCTATGTGCGAGCGAAAAGCAGTCAACCCGTCAACGGGCATTCGCTCAGTGCCGGAGGTGGGGGTCGAACCCACACGTCCCGAAGGACACGGGATTTTGAGTCCCGCGCGTCTGCCAGTTCCGCCACTCCGGCGGCGGAGTGCGATCGTAGCGGCGGTTCGTCAGCCGAAGAACGCGCGGGCGACGTCGTACCAGTGCGCCGGGACCGTCTTCAGCTCACGGGTCGCCTCCTCGAGCGCGACGTCGACGATCTCGTCGCCGTGGAGGGCCGCCATGCGCCCGAAGTTCCGTTGATCGACAAGCTCGGCCGCCTTGACGCCGAACCGTGTGGCGAGCACGCGGTCGCGCGGCGTCGGCGTCCCGCCTCGCTGGATGTGCCCGAGCACCGTCACGCGGGTCTCGAAGCCCGTGCGCTGCTCGATCTCGCGGCCGAGCGCGTCGCCCACGCCGCCGAGGACGGCGTGCCCGAACTGATCGGTCGACCGCGCTTCGGCGGCCACGAGCCGGTGCTCGCCGGACTCGTACGTCAGCTCGTAGCCCTCGCTGACCACCACGATCGAGAAGTCCTTGCCGCCCTCGTGCCGCTTCACGAGGTCGGCGCAGGCCTCCTCGACGGTGATCGAGTGCTCGGGGATGAGGATCACGTCGGCACCGCCGGCGATTCCGCTCATCACGGCGATCCAGCCCGTGTGCCGACCCATCACCTCGACGACCATCACGCGGTTGTGGGACTCGGCGGTCGTGTGCAGGCGATCGATCGCCTCGGTCGCGATCGTCATGGCCGTGTCGAAGCCGAAGGTGTAGTCGGTGGCCGAGAGGTCGTTGTCGATCGTCTTCGGGACGCCGACGACGGGAAAGTCGTGCTCCCGATGGAGGCGGCCCGCCACGCCGAGCGTGTCCTCGCCACCGACGGCGACCAGCGCGTCGAGTCCTTGCTCGCGAAAGTTGCGCAACACCGCGTCGACACCGTCGTCCAGGCGATACGGGTTCGTACGCGTCGTGCCGAGGATCGTCCCGCCCCGCGGGAGGATCCCCGAGACCTCGCGCCGTCCGAGGGGCGTGAAGATCCCGTCGGTCAGGCCCTTCCACCCGTCCCGGACGCCGACCATCTCGTGCCCGCCGTCCGTGGACAGTCGGACGACGGCGCGGATGACCGCGTTGAGGCCTGGACAGTCCCCGCCGCCCGTGAGCACGCCGATTCTCATAGCCGCTGTCGCGCCTCAGACGTCGGGGGGATCGTCCTGCGCGAGTGCGGCGAAGCCATCGTGGGCGACGAGGACCGCGTCCATGCCGGAGCGCTCGAGCTCAGAGACGTCGTCGGGGGTCGCGTCGCGGAGCTCCGCGATCGCGAGCTTCCCGGCAGGCACGTCCTGCAGCAGCTCGAGAACGACCGCGAGCGGATCGTCGTCCGCGTCCTCGCCGACGGCGAGGAGAAAGACCTCCGGATCGAAGTAGCGCAGCGCGCGTTCGAGATCCTCCGACTCGGAGACCCGCACCACGCATTCGAGTCCGAGCGCGTGGGCTTCGTCCCACATCGCCAGGTCGGGCTTGATCACGACCGCCTCGGCGGCGGCGCCTGTCGCGTCGAACATGCGGCCGAGATGGAGGAGCGGGAGCGCCGAGGTCACGCGCACGGCGTTGACGCCGTCGATCGCCGCCAGGCCGTCGGCGCCATGGGACTCCGCGGCCTTCGCGCTCGCGGCGTCGTTCACCTCGACGATGAACGAGATGCCGTCGCCCTCGGCGATCGCGTGGCTCAGCTTGCTCACGAGTGGGGATCGTAGTCGGCGGCGTGCAAACCGTGAGTGACAGGATGCGTCCCAACCAATCGATGCGCGTCGCCGCCGTCATCCTCGCTGCACTCGCCGTGCTCGCCCTCGCCGCGGCAGCCGGCGCGCGCTCGATCACGGGTACGCCCCGGAACGACCGTCTCGTCGGAACGCTGCGGAACGACTCGATCCGCGGCATCGGGGGGCGCGACGTCCTGCTCGGACGGAGCGGTGCCGACTATCTGAACGGCGGCAGCGGCCCGGACACGATGGACGGCGGGCCGGGAGCCGACCTGGTGCTCGCGGCATACGACGGGAGCCGTGACACGGTGGGCTGCGGAGCTGGCCTCGACGTCGTGAACGCCGATCTGGTCGATGCGGTCGCGCGCAATTGCGAGCTCGTCGGCCGCCGCGTCTCGCGAGACCCGTACCGAAACGACGGCGCCCAGCACGAGTCCGAGGTCGAGCCCGACAGCTTCACGTCCGGCCGAACGACCGTGGCCACCTTCCAGGTCGGACGACGCTTCGAGGGCGCGGCGACGAACGTCGGCTTCGCCGTGACGACGGACGACGGAGCCACCTGGCGGAGCGGCTTCCTCCCGGGTCTGACGGAAGCGAGCGTGCCGCCTGGAGTGAACGAGCGGGCGAGCGATCCCGTCGTCGCCTTCGACGCCCGGCACTCGACGTGGCTCATCTCGACGCTTGCGCTCGGTGATGGCCTCACGCGGCTCGCGATCAACCGCTCTGCCGACGGCTTCACCTGGAGCACCGCCCTGAACGCAGCTGAGGAGAGCGGCGTCGGCGGCGAGGAGGGAGTCGCCTTCGACAAGAACTGGGTCGCGTGCGACAACTCAGCTGTGTCGCCCTTCTACGGCCGCTGCTACCTCGTCTACACCCACTCGGCCGCCGCGGACATGCTCGCGGTGCGGTGGTCAGACGACGGCGGTCTGACCTGGTCGGTCGGCGCGAACCTCGGCGCCCGGCCGGCGGTGGGGGTCTTTCCGGCAATCAGACCCAACGGCGATCTGATCGTGGTCTATCTCTTCGAGGCTGGCCGCTTCGCGATCGCCGCCTCACGTTCGACGGACGGCGGAGCGACCTGGGCGCCGCCAGTGCGCATCGCCGAAGTCGACAACGGCTGTGCGGTGCAGGGCTTCCGGGCATTCCCGCTCCCGTCGGCAGACGTCGACAGGAGCGGGCGCGTTTGGGCTGCCTGGCACGACTGCCAATCGCCGAGTGTTCGTGGGAACGCTGTCTTCGTCGCGACGTCGCAGGACGGCGCGACCTGGTCGGCGCCGACAGCGGTGACGCGCGGGGGAGACGACGTCCTCCCTGCGATCGGCACCGACCCGGCAACCGGCCGGGTTGCGATCGCGTTCATGCGCTCCGGTGCCAACGGCATCGACACGCTGTTCGTCGAGTCGGACGGCAACCCAGCCCGCTGGGGCCTCACGCGGCGGCTCTCGGCGGAGAGCTCCGCATTGCCGTCCATGCCGCGAACGACGTCGGGCCGGATGCTCGGCGACTACATCTCGGTGCACTACTCGAGCGGACGTCCGCTCGTCGTGTGGGTGCTGGCCCTCACCCCCGTCGCGGGGGAGCTGCGCCAGGCCGTGTACGCGACCCGGGGCTAGACGCCTATCGGGTGCCAGACGGTCTTGTGCTCGAGGAACGCCTCGATCTCGTACGGGCTCTGCGCGTCCGGCGAGGAACGCACGACGCGCTTGACGTTCTCGGCCGCGGCGCGCTCGAGCTCGGCGGTCTGACCGTTCGCGCCCGTGAGATCGATCGCGTTCACGTCCATGTGGCCCGCGAGCCACGGCGCGAGCTCCTCGGCGGAGCCCGTGAGGATGTTCACGACCCCGCCGGGAAAGTCCGACGTCGCGACCGCCTCGGCGAGCTCGACCGCCGCGACCGGGTGTGCCTCCGACGCGACCGCGACGACGGTGTTGCCACCCGCGAGGGCCGGCAGCACGCGCGAGACGAGCCCGAGCAGCGGCGGCTCCGCCGGCGCGAGCGTGGCGACGACGCCCGTCGGCTCCGGGACGGTGAAGTCGAAGTAGGGACCTGCGACCGGGTTCGAGCCGCCCAGCACCTGGGCGAGCTTGTCGGTCCAGCCGGCGTACCAGACCGTGCGATCGATCGCGGCATCCACCTCGGCGCGGCCGGTGCACGCCTGCTCGAGGTCGGTCGCACGCGCCTCCATCATCTCGGCGAGCCGGTACAGCACCTGGCCGCGGTTGTACGCGGTCGCGCCTGCCCAGCCGGGGAACGCCGACCGGGCGGCGCGCACGGCGTCGCGGGCGTCCTTGCGCGACGCGCGGGCGACGTTGTGGCCCTCGGCCTCGTACGTCCGGCCCGACTCGGAGCGCGGGAACGCGCCCCCGATGTACAGCTTGTACGTCTTCTTGACCGAGAGCCTCGTCACTCGTCGAACCTCAGGTACGCCCCGAGGCCGTGGCGGCCGCCCTCGCGCCCGAAGCCGGACTCCTTGTACCCGCCGAAGGGCGAGGTCGGATCGAAGCGGTTGAACGTGTTCGCCCACACGACCCCGGCCCGCAGACGCTCGACCATCCAGAGGATGCGCGACCCCTTCTCCGTCCAGACGCCGGCCGAGAGGCCGTAGGGCGTGTTGTTCGCCTTCTCGACGGCCTCCTCGGGCGTACGGAACGTGAGCACGGACAGCACCGGCCCGAATATCTCCTCCTGCGCGATGCGGTAGCTCTGGGCGACGTTCGTGAAGAGCGTCGGCACGAACCAGTAGCCGCGCTCGGGAAGGTCGCACGCAGGCTGGAAGATCTCGGCGCCTTCCTCCTCGCCGCTCGCCACGAGCTCGCGGATCCTCTCGAGCTGGGCCTTCGAGTTGATCGCGCCGACGTCGGTGTTCTTGTCGAGCGGGTCGCCGACGCGGAGCGTCGTGAGGCGCCGCTTGAGCTTCTCCAGCAGCGGCTCGTAGATCGACTCCTGCACGAGGAGGCGCGAGCCCGCGCAGCAGACGTGGCCCTGGTTGAAGTAGATGCCGTTGACGATGCCCTCGACCGCCTGGTCGAGAGCGGCGTCGTCGAAGACGATGTTCGCGGCCTTGCCGCCCAGCTCGAGCGTGAGCCGCACGTCACGGCCCGCGAGCTCGCGCATGATGAGCTTTCCGACGTCCGTCGAGCCGGTGAACGCGACCTTGTCGATGCCCTCGTTCTGCACGAGGTACCCACCGGTCGTGCCGTCGCCCGTGACGAGGTTCACGACGCCGGGCGGGAGCTCGGCCTGGCGGCAGATGTCGGCGAACAGCATCGCCGTCAGCGGCGTCGTCTCCGCCGGCTTGAGGACGACCGTGTTGCCGCAAGCGAGCGCAGGGCGCGATCTTCCACGCGAGCATGAGGAGCGGGAAGTTCCACGGGATGATCTGCGCCGCGACCCCGAGCGGCCTCGGATTGCGGTTCGGGAAGGCGTACTCGAGCTTGTCCGCCCAGCCCGCGTAGTAGAAGAAGTGTCCCGCTGCGAGCGGGATGTCCACGTCGCGCGACTCACGGATGGGCTTGCCACCGTCGAGCGACTCCGCGACGGCGAGCTCGCGTGACCGCTCCTGGATGAGACGTGCCAGCCGGAAGAGGTACTTCGCGCGCTCCGAGGGTGCGAGCTCCGACCAGCCGTTCTCGAAGGCGTCACGCGCCGAGTCGACCGCGAGGGCGACGTCCTCCTCGCCCGCCTGGGCGACCTCGAACAGATGCTCCTCCGTCGCCGGCGAGATCGATGCGAACCACTCGCCCGTCCGTGGCTCGACCTCGGCGCCGCCGACATACAGGCCGTAGCGCTCCTTCAGCTGCACGATGTCGCGCGCCTCGGGGGCAGGGGCGTACTCCCACTCGAACGTCGCGGGGAGACTCGACGCGTGCTTCTCGACCTGGGCCATCAGTCGATCGTGAAGTAATCGCCGGACTGATACCGCCCCGTCTTCTCCTTACGGAGCTGCATGAGCACGTCGTTCAGGAGAGAGGAGGCGCCGAACCGGAAGAGGTCGGGCGTCATCCACCCCGCTCCGAGCGTCTCGTACAGCGTCACCAGGTACTGCACCGCCTGCTTCGAGGCGCGGATCCCGCCTGCGGGCTTGATCCCCACGATGTGGCCCGTCTCGGCGTACACGTCGCGGACGACCTCCATCATGCAGAGCGTCACCGGCAGCGTCGCCGCCGGGCTCACCTTGCCGGTCGAGGTCTTGATGAAGTCGGCGCCGGCCGCGATCGCGATCAGCGACGCGCGACGGACGTTGTCGTACGTGCCGAGCTCGCCCGTCTCGAGGATGACTTTCAGGTGCGCGTCGCCGCACGCCTCCTTCACCCGCACGATCTCGTCGAAGACCTTCGCGTAGCGACCGGAGAGGAACGCACCGCGGTCGATCACCATGTCGACCTCGTCGGCGCCGTACTCGACGACCGCTCGCGTCTCGGCGACCTTGATCTCGGTGGGTGACTGCCCTGACGGGAAGGCGGTCGCGACCGACGCGACCTTCACGCCGCTACCAGCCAGCTTCTCCTTCGCCGTCGCGACCAGGCTCGGGTACACGCAGACCGCGGCGACGGCGGGGATCGAGGGGTCCACCGGATCCGGCCGCATGGCCTTCGAGCAGAGCGCCGCGACCTTGCCGGGCGTGTCCTGGCCCTCGAGCGTCGTCAGATCCATCATCCGCACCGCGAGCTCGAGCGCCTGAACCTTCGACTCGCGCTTGATCGAGCGCTTCGCGAGCGTCGCGGCCCGCTCCTCGAGAGCGACGGCGTCGACCGAGCCGATCCGCGGCAGCCGCGGGCCGGACGGGAGCTCGAACCCACCGACGAGTGCGGGTGCCTGCGCCATGCTCCGAGTGTAGTGAGGGCGGCCCTACAGGCCGAACCGCTCGAGCATGCGCGGGTCGCGGCGCCACTTCGGGCGCACCTTGACCTGCAGCTCGAGGAACACGCGCCCGCCGACGAACGCCTCCACCTCGGGTCGCGCCCGCGTGCCGATCTCGCGCACCATCGCGCCCTTCTTCCCGACGACGATCCCTTTCTGCGACTCGGTCTCGACGTAGATGAAGGCGCGCACACGCCCTTCCTCGAGCTCCTCGACCTCCACCGTGATCGCGTGCGGGACCTCCTCGCGCGTCAGCTGGAGCGCCTTCTCGCGAATGACCTCGGCGATGCGCTCCTCGAGCGCGAGGTCGGTCGCCTGGCTCGCCGGAAAGTACGCCGGGCCCTCGGGAAGCAGCGACACGAGGTCTCCGCGCAGCTCGCCGACGCCCTCCTTCGTCTTCGCGCTCACCGGATGGAGCGCATGGAAGTCGCCGAGCGCCGCGGCGGTCTTCATCTGGGTCGCGATGTGAGCCGGCTTGAGGCGGTCGACCTTGTTCAGCGCGATCACGACCGGCGTCCCGAGCCCGAAGACGCGCCGCGCCACGAAGCGGTCGCCCGAGCCGATGTGGGCTCGCGCGTCCACGACCAGGAGAACGGCGTCGACGTCGTCGAACGACGAGTCGACCGTCTTCTGCATGCGCTCGGTGAGCGGGTCGATCGGGCGCTGGAAGCCGGGCAGGTCGACGAGCGCGAGCTGGTAGTCGGCACCGTGCGCGACGCCGTAGATCCGCCGCCGCGTCGTGTTGGGAACGGTCGACGTGATCGCGACCTTCTCGCCGCAGAGAGCGTTGACGAGCGTCGACTTGCCGACATTCGGGCGGCCTGCGACCGCGACGAACCCGGATCTCACGTGAGGTCGGAGCTGTCGAACGACTCGGGCAGCAGCTCGTCGGGGGTCATCGTTACGATGCGCCCGCCGTTCCGGAATACGACGCGGTCGACGCCCATCTCGTGCAGCCACTGCCGACAGCCTCCGCACGGCGACGCGGTGATTGCGGCGACGGCGAAGTCCCCGGGCCTGTAGCCCTCCGCGACCGCGCGAGAGAACGTCGTCCGCTCCGCGCACACGCCGAGCGGGTACGCGGCGTTCTCCACGTTCACGCCCTCGATCACGCGTCCGTCTCGAGCGAGCACCGCGCAGCCCACGTGGAAGTTCGAGTACGGCGCGTACGCGCGCGCCGCGACCGCGTCGGCGATCGCGAGGAGCTCGTCGTCGGTGGGAAGTCGGATCGCTCATCCGAACGCCTGGAAGAGGAAGAGGGTGACGAGCGCGCCGAGCAGCGCTCCGCTGGCCACCTCGGAGGCCGAGTGCACACCGCTTTCGACACGAGTCTGCGCCACGAGCAACGCCATGATGAAGGTCACCGACGAGATGAGGAATCTCCGCGGCGAGTCCTCGAGGATGAGGGTCACCGCCATCCACCCGGCGAACGCGACCGCCGCATGCCCGGACGGAAGCCCTCCGCGGAGCGGTGTGCCGCGCCCCGTGTACGCCTTCACCGCGACCACGAGGAGCACGGTGACGGCGAGAGCGACGAGCGTCAGCTCCGCCGGCGCGTCCGACAGCCGCGTGAGGAACCGCGAGCTGCGGGTCGCCACCTCGCCCGAGAACACGAGATAGCCGACCGCGACGGCGTTCAGCGCGGCGACGAGCACGGCCCCCGCGGCGATGTCCTTCGCGATCTTCGCCATCGGGTCGAACGACGTCGACGCGACGTCGACCGCGGCCTCCACCGCGGTGTTCACGAGCTCCGCGATGAGCACGAACGTGATCGCGAGAAGCAGCACGGCCAGCTCGAGCTTGGTGGCGCCGAAGCCGATCGCCGCCACCAGCACGGCGATGGCGATGGCGAAGTGGATCGAGAGGTTCCGCTGCGTCCGGACCGCGTGGATGATCCCCTCGGCGGCGACGTTGAAGCTCTGGAAGAGCGACTGGCTGCTGCGCTCGGCGGTTCACTGCGTCGCGTGCGCCTCCTCCCGGGCGCGCATCTCGTCGCCGTGGTCGTACCCGAGCAGGTGCAGCAATCCGTGCACGAGCGGCGTGCGCCACTCGTCGCCGACGACGTCCGGGCACAGGACGACGTCGCCGAGCGCCCGTGGCACCCCTTCCGGGACCTCGTCCAGCCCGTCGAGCGGGAACGAGAGGACGTCCGTCGCCTCGTCGATCCCGAGATGCTCGCTCTTCAGGGCGCGCATCTCGTCGGGCCCGACGAACGCGATCCCGAGCTCGCCGTCCTCGACGCCCTCCGACGCGAGCACCGACCGGGCGAGTTCGATCGCGGCGCGCTCGTCCACGACGACGCCGCTGCGATTCGCCGTCTCGACCTCGATCACCGGCGACGCGCCGTGCCGGTCTCCTCGGCGTGGCGCTTGTACGCCTCGACGATGCGCTGCACGAGCTTGTGTCGCACGACGTCTTCGTTCCCGAACTCGACGAAGCCGATCCCGTCGATGCCGGCGAGGATCTCGCGCACCTGGATGAGACCCGACGCCTGCTCGCGCGGAAGGTCGACCTGGGTGACGTCGCCGGTCACGACCATCTTGGAGCCGAAGCCGAGCCGCGTGAGGAACATCTGCATCTGCTCCGGGGTCGTGTTCTGCGCCTCGTCGAGGACGACGAAGGAGTCGTTGAGCGTGCGGCCGCGCATGAACGCGAGCGGCGCGACCTCGATCGTCCCACGCTCCATGTAGCCGGCGAGGCGCTCCGGATCGAGCATGTCGTAGAGCGCGTCGTACAGGGGCCGCAGGTACGGATCGACCTTCGCGAGCATGTCGCCCGGGAGGAAGCCGAGCCGCTCCCCCGCCTCGACCGCGGGCCGCGTGAGGATGACGCGGCCGACCTCACCCTCCGACAGGGAGGAGACGGCGAGCGCCATCGCGAGGTAGGTCTTCCCCGTCCCGGCAGGGCCGATGCCGAACGTCACGGTCCCGCTGCGGATCGCGTCGACGTACCGCTTCTGGTTGACCGTCTTCGGCGTGATGTTCTTGCCGCGATGGCGCCAGACGATGTCGTCGAAGACCTCGCGCACGTCCTCCACCTGGTCGAGCGCGGCGAGCACCGCGCCGACGGTGTCCGGCCCGATCTCGTGGCCACCCTCGACGAGCTCCACGAGCTCGTCCACCACCGCGCGCGCGGCCACGACGCTCTCGTCGTCGCCCCCGAGGGTGAGCCGGTTCCCGCGCAGCGCGATCGTGCACTGGAGCCGCTCGCGCAGCGCGTCGAGCACGCCGTCCTGGACGCCTGCGAGCTCCGCGGCGACCTCGTTCGACACATCGAGCACCTGTTGCATCAGGCGCAGTGTAGGGACGGGCTAGGCGAGCTTTTCCTTGACGAGCTGCGACACGACCGAGCCGTCGGCGCGGCCGGAGGCCTGGTGCATGACCCCGGCCATGACGCGTCCCATGTCGCGGATGTTCGTCGCCCCCACCTCCGAGATGACGTCGTCGATGATCTCCTCGATCTCGGCCTCGGACATCTGCTCGGGCATGAACTCCGCGAGCACCTCGAGCTCGTACTCCTCGTCCTCGGCCTGCTCTTCCCGACCGCCTGCCCGGAAAGCCTCCGCCGCCTCGACGCGCCGCTTCCGCTCGCGCTGGAGGACCTGCAGCTCCTCGTCGTCGGAGAGCGGCCGCTGCAGCTCCTTCTGCGCGGACTGCAAGGAGTTGAGCAGCAGGCTGAGCGCGTCGCGACGATCCTCGTCGCGCGCGAGCCGTGCCGCCTTGAGCTCGTCCTCGATGCGGGCGATCAGCGTCATGCCGGCTCCAGTGCGAGCGCGCGCGAGAGCTTGCCCGTGTCGAAGCGGCCGCCGAGCACGTGCCAGTGCAGGTGGAACACGGTCTGCCCGCCTCCTTCGCCGACGTTCACCAGCACCTTGTAGTCGTCGAGCCCTGCGGACGCCGCGGTCTCGGCGACGAAACGGAGCATCCTCCCGGCCTCGTCGTCGGGGAACGCGTCGATGTCCCGGAACGTGTCGACGTGGCGCACCGGGAGCACGAGAAGGTGCGTCTCGGCGATCGGGTTGATGTCGCGGATCGCGACGAAGCCGTCGGCCTCGTGCACGTGCTCGCCGTCGGCGGCGAGGCGGCAGAACAGGCAGTTCTCAGGCTGCGACGGCAAGGATCCCCTCCTCGCAGACTCCGACGGCGCGCGCGTGCAGGAGTTGGCCCACCTCGGCGTCGAGGAGCCACGGCGTGTAGTCGTCGCCGTATCCACGGCCCGGCCGATCGACGAGCACGCGGTCGGTCGTGCCGACTCGCGTCTGCCACCGACTTCGCGAGAGCTCCTCGGAGAGTGCTCGGAGGCGCGCACCGCGCTCCTTCTTGAGGGCAGGCGGCACCGAGTCCTCGGCCGCCGTGGCCGTGCCGGGACGCGGTGAGTACGGGAAGACGTGGACGCGGCTGAGCCCGGCACGCTCGACCACCGCGAGTGTCCGCTCGAAGGCGGCGTCGTCCTCGGCCGGGAAGCCGACGATGACGTCGGCGGTGAGGTTGAAGTCGGCGAGCGGCTCGAGCTTCGCGAGGTACTGCGCCGACGAGTAGCGTCGCCCCATCGCGCGCAGGACGGCGTCGTCTCCCGACTGCAGCGGGACGTGCAGATGCCGGGACGCCGGTCCCGTCTCGCGGAGCGCCGCGACCAGGTCGTCACTCAGGTGGTTCACCTCGATCGACGAGAGGCGCAGGCGTTCCACACCGGGAAGCGCGCCCGCCTCACGGATGAGGCGCGCCAGCGTGAACCCCGCCTCACGATCGCGAAAGCAGCCCAGGTTGACACCCGTGAGCACGATCTCGCGATGTCCCTGCGCAACGCGGCGCTCGATCTCCGCGAGCACCGCGGCGGCCCGACGGCTGCGCGTCCCACCCCGAACGAGCGGTATGACGCAGAAGGCACACGAGAACGAGCATCCGTCCTGGATCTTCACGAACGCGCGCGTTCGCTCCACGCGGGCGTCCGACTGCACGCAGCCGATGGCGCCGACGTGGCCGGCGACGGTCGCGGGCAGGTCCTCGCTCCTGCCGGCCACGATCCTGACGTTTTCCGGCATGGCGGCGAACGCGCCGCGCAGGTTCGCGCCGCACCCGGTGACGTAGACCTGGGCGTGGCTGCGCGCCGCGCGCGATGCAGCCTGGCGCGACTTCGAGATCGCCTCGTGCGTGACGCAGCACGTGTTCACGACCGCGACATCCCCGCCGCTCGCGACCTCCGTGTGCCCGTCGCCGAGCAGGCGCTCGCGCACGGCCTGCGCGTCCGCGTACGAGACCTTGCAGCCCAGGAACCGGACGGAGAAGGACGCCATCGCCGGACTAGCTTAGTGCCGCTTCGCGAGAACGTCTGCCGCCCAGCCCTCGAGCTCGAGCCGGTCGACGTGCGTCCCAGCCGGGCGCCGTCGGTCGCTCGGAGTCCAGGTAGCCGGACGTCACGACCTCCCGTGCACCGAGGCGCCCGAGCAGCTGCTCGACGACGGCGAGCTCGATGTTCGCGACCGCGACGTCGCTCGCGGGCAACGCGTCTCGCAGGACGTCGGCCCGCGAGACGTCGATCGGCACGTCGTTCAGGCGTGCGGTCGCGGCCGCCACCTCGACGGCGACCGCGTCGAGATCGACCGCCCGGACCGGTGCGAACCCGAGCCGCACGGCGGCGACCGCGACGACACCCGAGCCGCAGCCGGCGTCGAGGAGGCTTCCGCGCTCGAGCCGCGACAGGAGCTCGATGCAGGCCCGCGTCGTCGGGTGCCCGCCGGTTCCGAACGCGCGGCCCGGGTCGACCACGACGGCGCCTCGCGCCCGCGGGCGGATCGATCCACGGCGGGCCGATCCAGAGGCCGCCGGCCGAGACGGGCCGGTGGAACTCCCTCCAGCGGTCCTCCCAGCCGTCGCGTACCGGCTCTGCGGTCGCTTGCGGGAAGGCGTCGACGATCGCCGCGACGCCGTCGTCCGCGACGTACACCGCGAGCTCGGTCGCATCGCCGTCGACCCTCTCCTCGAAGCCTGCGGGTGCATGCTCGACGAGCCATGCGCGCGCGATCTCGGCCTCGGCCGTGGGAACGACGAAGGCGACGCGGAGGAGGCCGCTCAGCGGAGCGCGCTCTTCAGACGGCCGAAGAAGCCGCCGTCCTCGTCGCGCGGCCGGTACGCCTCGTCGTCGAGCTTCTCGTCCAACTGCTCCACGAGCGCACGCTGCTCCTCGTCGAGCGCGGTGGGCACCGCGACGTCGAGACGCACGAACAGCGAGCCTCGTCCGCGAGCCTCGCAGCGCCGGCATGCCCTCGCCGCGGAGGACGCGTACCTCGCCCGGCTGCGTCCCGGGCGGCACGTCCAGCGCGACCTCTCCCGAGAGCGACGTGACCGTCGCTGCCGTCCCGAGTGCCGCCTCGGTCATCGTCAGGCGCAGAGCAGTGTGCAGATCGTCGCCGTCGCGCACGAAGCGCGGATCCGGCCGTACGCGTACGACGACGAACGCGTGACCACGGTCGGTGCTCCGAAAGCCGGCGTGACCCTGTCCCGTTACGCGGATCTGCTGGCCGTCGTGGATCCCTCTCGGCACGTCGACGTCGAGCTGGACGCGCGACACGACGCGCCCGTCGCCGCGACAGTCGGCACAGGGCTGCTCGAGCACCTCGCCGGCGCCCTCGCACTCGGGACACGCTCGCTGCTGGACGAACTGGCCGAACATGCTCTGCGAGACGCTCCGCACGACCCCGGCTCCCGGCGCACGTCGGGCAGTTCCGCGACGAGGTCCCCGGCTCGGCCCCCGCGGCGTCGCAGCGCGCGCACGGAATCGCGACGTCGAGCGGCACGGTCACGGACGCGCCCGTGAACGCCTCCTCGAGGTCGATCTCGACCACGGCCTGGACGTCTCCACCGCGCTGTGGACGCTGCCGTGCCCCTCCGCCGAGCAGGTCCTCGCCGAAGAAGGCCGCGAAGATGTCGGACACGCTCCCGAAGTCCGTGAACGCGGTCTCGAACCCGCCCCTCCGGAGACCGGCCTTGCCGAAGCGGTCGTACGTCGCGCGACGCTCGGGGTCGGAGAGCACCTCGTACGCCTCGGCGATGTCGCGGAATCGCGCGGCGGCGTCCGGCTCGCCGGAGACGTCGGGATGCAGCTCACGGGCCAGCGCCCGGAACGCGCGCTTGATCTCCGCGTCGCTCGCGCCGCGAGGAACGCCGAGGAGGTCGTAGTAGTCGCTCTCGGTGGTCGCCATCAGCGGCTAGGCGTCTTCGTAGACGTCCTCGACGAACCGGGAGAGCTCGAAAGCGGCAGCGCGCACGGTTCGGATCGCCTTCTCGTAGTCCATACGCACCGGGCCGACGAGCCCGACTGCCCCGAGCGGTGTCGAGCGGATGCCGTACGTCGCGCCGACGAGGGAGACGGAGCGCAGTTCCGCGCCGCCGACCTCCGGCCCGACGTGAACGACCGGCCGCTGCGGCTCGAGCGCCTCGCTCAGGAGCTCGAGTACCGCGGCCCGCCGCTCGAGGAGCTCGACGAGCCGCATCGTCGCCTCGAACTCCTCCGCCCGAGCGCCGCCCACGACGAGGCCTGCGGTTCCCCCGACGAACACCTCCGGCCCGGCCGTCGCTCCCACCTCGAGCAACGTCTGGCCGATCAACGAGAGGAACGAGCGCTCGCGTGGCGCGAGCTCCGGCGCCTCGAGCCGGCGCCGAACCGTTCGCGATCCGAGGCGCTGACCCACGATCTGTTCCTCGAGATACTCGCCCGCCCAGGCGATCAGACCGGGATCGACCGGCTCGTCGAGCCGGAAGACCTGCTTCGTCACTCCGCCGGTCGACGTGATCACGACCACCATGACGCTCGTCGGTTGGAGCGTCAGCACCTCGATGTGCTTGATCGACGCGGTCTCGAGCGACGGTGCCGAGACGAGGGCGAGAAGGCGCGTCGCGTCGGAGAGCATCTCGGTCGTCGTGCGAAGCGCCTGCTCGATCTCGTCCCGCATCGAGCTGAGGTCGACCCCGAGCGCTTCGGGACGCCCTTCGAGCGTGTCGACGAGCTCCTCTGCGTACAGGCGGTACCCGCTCTCCGTCGGCGTCCTCCCGGCCGACGTGTGCGGATGCGTCAGCAGACCGAGGTTCTCGAGCTCGGCGAGCTCACCGCGCACCGTCGACGGCCGAGAAGTCGAGACCGGAGCGCTCGACGAGCGCGCGCGAGCCGACCGGCTGGCCGGACGCGACGTACTCCTCGATGACGAGCCGCAGGATCTCGCGCTTTCGGGGGGTGAGCTGCATCTCGGTCCGATGGTAGCCGGGTCCCCAGCCGTTTCCAGGCGCGCGCTAGGCGAGCAGCTCGGCGGTGACTCCGCCACCGAGGAAGCGGCCGCGACGCGTGAGCCGGATCTCGTCACCGCGTCCGTTCGCCGTCACGTCGAGCATGCCGAGGTCCGACAGGCGGACCAGAGCGTCCTCGTCGAAGGCGCCGGCAACGTCGGCGAGCACGACGGGCTCGTCGAGACGCAGCCCGAGCAGGAGGCGCTCGCGAGCCGCAGTCTCCGCGTCGATCGGCTCGTCCTCGCGCGGCGGAGCCTCGCCGCGCGCCAGTGCGCCGACGTAGCGGGACAGGCTCGGCAGGTTCCGCCGGCGCATTCCGCCCACGGTCGAGACGGCACCGATCCCGACCCCGAGGTAGTCGCGACCGAGCCAGTAGCCGAGGTTGTGTCCGTGCCCGCAGGTCGCGACCGTCGGCGCGGGCGCCCTCGAGGCAGAAGTTCGCCGTCTCGTACCAGCGGTAGCCGGCCGCCGTCAGCGTGTCGACCACCTGCTCGAAGTAGCCCTCCATCGCGTCCGCCTGCCTCGCGAGCTCCTCGCCGTGCGCATGCGTGAAGCGCGTGCCCGGCTTCGCCTCGAGCTCGTAGCACGAGAGGTGCTCGGGCTCGAGCGCAAGCGCCTCGTCCAGGTCCGCCTCGAGGTCCGACCCGGACTGACCCGGGATGCCGTAGACGAGGTCGAGCGAGACGTTGTCGAACCCCGCGTCCCGGAGCATCCGAACCGACTGCCGTACGTCCTCGGGTGTCGCGCGCCGCTCGAGCACCTCGAGCAGTCGCGGCTGGAAGGTCTGGGCACCGAGCGAGACGCGCGTCACGCCGTGTCGCACGGAGGAGCGCCGCGAGCGCGGGAGTCACCGTCTCGGGATTCGCCTCGACCGTGACCTCCTCGGCGCCGGGCAGCGCGCGGAGGAGCCGCTCGAGCTCGCCGGGAGCGGTGAACGTCGGCGTGCCGCCGCCGAGAAAGACCGTCTCGACTGCAGGCGCGAGGACGGCCCGCTCGCGCTCGAGCTCCGCGAGCAGCGCGTCGACGTACGGCGCGTGCTGGTCACCCTTCCCGACGACCGTTACGAAGTCGCAGTAGCCGCAGCGATGCGCGCAGAAGGGTAGGTGGACGTACAGGTGACGGACGCCGCTCACGAGCGCTTCCGATCCGAGTCGAGGTTGAGCACCGCGAGGAACGCCTCCTGCGGCACTTCCACGCTGCCGACCTGCTTCATCCGCTTCTTGCCCTTCTTCTGCTTCTCGAGCAGCTTGCGCTTGCGGGAGATGTCGCCGCCGTAGCACTTGGCGAGCACGTCCTTCCGGCGCGCCTTGATCGTCTCGCGCGCGATGACCCGGGAGCCGATGGCCGCCTGCACGGGGACGTCGATCATCTGGCGCGGGATCTCCTCGCGCAGCCGCTCGACGAGCTGCCGCCCGCGGTCGTAGGCGAAGTCGCGGTGGATGATGAGCGAGAGCGCGTCCACCTGCTCACCCGCGACGAGGATGTCGACGCGCGTGAGGTCGCCGGGACGGAACCCGGCGAGGTCGTAGTCGAAGCTCGCGTAGCCGCGCGTGCGCGACTTCAGCTGGTCGTAGAAGTCGAGGACGATCTCGCCGAGCGGAAGCTCGTACAGGAGGTGAACGCGCCCCTCGCTCAGGTACTCCATGTGGTCGAAGGTCCCGCGGCGCTCGTTCGCGAGCTCCATGACCGCACCGACGTACTCCTTGGGAACGATCACCGACGCCTTCACGTACGGCTCCTCGACCTGCTCGAGCTCGCGCGGCATCTCCGCCGGGTTGTGCACCTCCACCTCCTGACCTGTGCGCGTCGTCGCGCGGTAGGCGACGTTCGGCGCGGTGATGAGGAGGTCGAGGTCGAACTCGCGCTCCAGGCGCTCACGGACGATCTCCATGTGCAGCAGGCCGAGGAAGCCGCAGCGGAACCCGAAGCCGAGCGCCTGTGACGTCTCGGGCTCGTACGAGAGCGACCCGTCGTTCAGCTTCAGCCGCTCGAGCGCGTCTCGCAGCTCGGGATAGTCGTCGGAGTCGCTCGGGAAGATCCCGGCGAAGACCATCGGCTTGACGTCCTGGTAACCGGGCAGCGGCCCGGCGGCCGGCCGACGCCGCGATGTGAGCGTGTCACCGACGCGGAGGCTCGAGACGTCCTTGAGGCCGGTGATGACGTAGCCGACCTCCCCGGCCGACAGCGACTCGATCGGCAGCCGGGCGGGCGACATGACCCCGAGCTCCTCGGCGTCGAACTCGGTGCCTTGGGCCATGGCGCGCAGCGGCTCGCGCGTCGAGAACGTCCCGTCGACGACGCGGACGAACGCGACGACACCGCGGTACTGGTCGTAGGACGAGTCGAAGACGAGCGCGCGGGCCGGCGCCTCCGGATCGCCCGCGGGCGCCGGGATCCGCTCGACGATCGCGTCGAGCACGTCCTCCACTCCGGCTCCCGTCTTCGCGGAGATCCGCAGCACGCGGTCGGAGTCCTCGCCGAGCAGGTCGCCGAGCTCGCGCGCCGCACCGTCGGGATCGGCCTGCGGGAGGTCGATCTTGTTCGCGGCGGGGACGATCTCGAGCCCGCCGTCGATCGCGAGGTACGCGTTCGCGAGCGTCTGCGCCTCGATGCCCTGCGCGGCGTCCACGACGAGCAGCGCCCCTTCGCACGCCTGCAGCGAGCGGGACACCTCGTACGTGAAGTCGACGTGGCCGGGCGTGTCGATCAGATTCAGCTGGTGCCCGCGCCAGGTCACGCGCACCGCCTGCGCCTTGATGGTGATCCCGCGCTCGCGCTCGAGCTCCATCGAGTCGAGGAGCTGCTCACGCATGTCCCGCTCCGCGACGGTCCCGGTCAGCTCGAGAATGCGATCCGCGAGCGTCGACTTGCCGTGGTCGATGTGCGCGATGATCGCGAAATTGCGAATGCGGTCTTGCTGCATAGGACGCTCAGCGCGGATCGGAGGGGTCGTCGTCGCGCCGGGCTCGCAACAGTAGCAACGCCTCGAGCTCCCGAAGTCCCAGCGCCCGGGCGAGCCCGACGTAGACGAGGAGGGCGACGGCGAAGCCGGCGCCCAGCGAGAGCAACTGCGCGACGAGGCCGTCCCCGAGCGCGGCGTCGACTCCCCACCAAGCGGCATACGAGAGCCCCGCGGCGATCGGCTCCGGCTATCGCGACCCGGACGACGACTCCGACCGTGCGCCCGACGTGCTCGAGGCCGAGGCGGCGGCGCATCATCACGAGCAGAACGACCGACGCGACGACGTTGACCGTCGAGGTCGCGAGCGGGATCCCCCAGATGCCGAGGCGGTAGAAGACCGTGTCGAAGCCGGCGTTCAGCGCGACCGCGCCGAGCGCGATGCCGGTCGGCACCCAGTTCGTCTGCACCGCGTAGAAGCTGCGGTTGAGGATCAGCAGCCAGCCGTTGAAGACGAGGCCGATCGAGAACGCCTGCAGGCACTGGGCGACGATCACGGTGTCCTCGGACGGTGAACTCGCCGCGCTGGTACACGAGCTCGACGATCGGCTTCGCGAGCACGATCGACACGAGCGCCGGCCGGCACGAGCAGGAACGCGATCTGGCGCAGACCGCCGTCGAGCGCGCGGCGGAGCCCGCCGATGTCGTCGCGCGCGGCGAGCCGCGCGAGCGTCGGGAAGAGCACCGTGGTCACCGCGACGGCGAAGATGCCCTGCGGGAGCATGTACAGCCGGAACGCCTTGTCGATCGCGGCAGGCGCGAGCTCGGGGTCGAGGAGCCGCGACGCGAAGAGCGTGTCGACGAGGAAGTTCACGTTGACGAGCCCGATCGTCAGCGTCACCGGGAGCATCAGCACGAGCACGCGCTTGACAGCCGGATCGCGCCAGTCGATGACCACCGTGAGCCGTCCGTCGAGCTTGCGCAGCCACGGGATCGGCAGCAGGAGCTGCACCAGCGTCCCCACGACGACGACGCCGGCGTAGAGGTAGAGCTGCGCGCTCTCGTCGTCGATCCGCGGGATGCCGAGAACGAGGCCGACGATGATCACGAGGTTCCAGGCGACCGGCGCGAGTGCGGGCAGCGCGAAGTGGTGGTACGTGTTGAGGATCCCGACGACGATCCCGGAGAGCCCGAGCAGGACGACGATCGGGAAGAGAACCCGCGAGAGGCCGACCGCGAGGTCGTAGTCGCCGCCCGGGTCGCCGAACGGCCGCATGAGGAGCGGCGCGAGCAGGATGAAGACGGCGGTGACCGCGCCGAGCACGAGCAGCGTCAGCCAGAAGAGCGTCGACGCGACGCGCCACGCGCGCTTCCTCTCCCCCTTCTCGAGCAGCTCGCTGAAGACCGGGACGAACGCGCCCGACAGCGCCGCGTCCGCCACGAGCGCGCGCACGAGATTCGGGATCTGGATCGCAACGGTGAACGCGTTGATGAGGCCCGAGACGCCGAAGAAGTACGCGCTGACCATCTCCCGAACGAGCCCGAGGACGCGCGAGATCGCGGTCGCCCCCGCGAAGACGGCGGTCGACCGGGCGAGCCTATGGCTGTGCCCGGGCTCTTCGGGATGAGGGGTCGCGGGCTCCGTCACGCGCTGCGATTCTCCCAGTGGGGTCTGCTACCATCGCGCCGCCCGCGGATGCGGGCGTTTTCTCGAATGGCGAACATCAAGCAGCAGAAGAAGCGCGTCCTGATCCAGGAGCGGCAGCGGATCGAGAACCTCCGCTACCGGTCGACGATCAAGACCCTGACGAAGCGCCTCGAGGCGGCCGTCTCCGACGGCGACAGCGAGCGCATCGCCAGCGAGCACCGCGACCTCGTGCGAACGATCGACCGCGCCTCGAAGCGCGGCGCGCTCCACCTCAACACCGCAGCGCGCAAGAAGTCGCGCGCCGCGAGGCTCGTCGCCGGCGCCAGCGTCGCCGCCTAGCGGCCGTTCTCGGTCGCGGCCCCGCGCCGCCGTGTGAGTTCGACGAGCGTCCGCTGCAGCTCGAGGTCGGGTGCGAGCCTGCTCTGGCCCTTCAGCGCGCCGTCGAGCGCGGCGAGCCGCAGCACCGCCTCGTCCAGCTCCTCCTCGGAGAAGCCCTCCGCCTGCCGGTAGAGCTTCCCTGCGTAGTACGGGTTGAGCTTCAACTGCGCCGCAGCCTCCTTCGAGCTCACGCCCTCGCGCGGCGAGCCGCTTGAGCGCGCGAAGCCGGCCGAGGTGCGCGCCGAGCGAGCCCGCGAGCCGCGCCGCGGTGTCGCGCCGCTGGCGCGACTCGTGCTCGAAGATCGTCTCGCTCAGGTCGAGCGCGCGCGATGCGTCGCGCACCGCCCAGGCCTCGGTCAGCTCGTAGATCGGAACGTCGGCGTTCGACGCGACGAGCGCCTCGACCTCGCGCTCGCCGAACGGCTCGCCTCCCGCCCACGTCGACAGCTTGTCCACCTCGGACTTCAGCGCAGCGGGATCGTCGCCCACGAGCTGGATGAGCGCCGACACCGCGTCGGGCTCGGCGCGCGCCTTGTTCTGCGCGAACTGTGCCGCCACCCACTCGTGCAGCTTCTTCTTCTCGACCTCGTAGCTCAGGACGTCGCCTGCCTTGGCGCACGCCTTCCAGAGCGCCGAGCTCGACTTCAGGTCCTCCGCGACGAGCGCGAGCACGGTGTCGGGAGCGGGGCTTTCAAGGTATGCGGCGATCGCCTCGACGTCGGCCGTCTTCCAACCGCCCTTGCGGCGTCCCTCGGCCTGCTTGGCCCCGTCGACGTCGGCGACGACGATGAGCCGCGCATCGCCGAAGAGGCTGCCCGCGTTGCAGAGCGAGACGGCGTCGTCTCCCGCCGTGTCGAGCGCGCTCGACAGCTCGACCGCCTCGGCTGCGAAGCGCGCCCGGAGCCGCGCGAGCGCGGTCTCGATCTTCGGGCGGTCGCTCCCGGTGATGAGGTAGACCGGCTTCAAGGGAAGCGTCGGCGATGCTCGGACACTACCGAGCGGTCCGCACGGTGAGATCGTGTCCGTCGGACTCGACGACGACGCGTCCGTCCTCGTCGGTGCGGTAGACGGCGAGTCCCGGAGAACCGTCGAGCGCAGCGAGCGTCTCGGGCCTCGGATGTCCGTAGTCGTTGTTCCGCCCGCAGGAGATGACCGCGATCCGGGGACGCAGCACCCCCAGCTCCGCTGCGAGGCCGGCGTCCTCGGAGCCGTGGTGCGCGACCTTCATGATCTCGACGGGCCGAAGTCGGAAGTCGGGCGGTCACGTCCGACTCTGCGTCGGCGGAGAGAAACACGTCGGTCTCGCCATACGACGCGATGAGCACGACGGCATTCTGGTTCGGGTCCTCGGTGGGTGCCCCCTCGTCCTCGGGCCACAGGACGCGCACGCGGAGGCGCCCTGCGCGGAAGCTCGTCCCCGCACGGACGACGCGCACCGGCACGTGCCGCGCCCGCGCAGTCTCGAGCGCCGCATCCCTCTCGGGCCCGGTGGCGGCAAGGCCCGGCTCCAGCACCTCGCCGACATCGATCCGCCGGATGACATCCGCTGCGCCGCCGACGTGATCGCGCTCCGGATGAGTCATGACGAGCGCACTGAGCCAGCGCACTCCGAGCGCCCGAAGCTGGCCGGCGACGTTCGCCTCCGGCGGCCCCTCGTCGACCAGGATCCGAGCCTGCACGGTCTCCAGCAGCACCGAGTCGCCCTGCCCGACGTCGAGGAACGTGACCCTGAGACCGTCGGGCCGGATCCATGCGGGCGCAGGGCGCGTTGCGATCCAGACGACGGCGAGCACGACGAGCGCTCCTGCCGCGAGCGCAAGCTCGCCGAGCCGGCGTCGCTCGAGCCGACCGAGTCGCGCGCGGCGCGCGGCGAGCCAGCAGCCGACGACGGCGAGCGCGATCGCGGCAGTCGGCCGCGGCCCGACTCGTGCGCCGGGGAGATCCGCGACGACGCGCGCGACGAGCTCGAGCCAGGCAGCGGCCCAGCCCGCCAGCGCCGCAAGCCCGGCGGCAGCGCCGGGCGAGATCGGGTCCGCGACTGCGGCGAGCAGTCCGAAGGCGAGAACGAGCGGCGCGGCAGCGAACGCCACCACGTTCGCGAGAACCGTGTAGATCGGAACCTGGCCGAAGTGGAAGAGCAAGATCGGCGCCGTGGCGAGCCCGCACGCGAGCGCCACCGCGATGGCATCCGCCACACCGGACGGGATGGGCAGGCCGTCCAGCCGTCGACGCACACGCGGAACGGCCACGAAGATGGCGGCGACCGCGGCGAACGACAGCTGGAATCCCGGATCCAGGACGGACGTGGGCATCCACGCGAGCAGGACGAGCGCTCCGACCGCGAGGAAGTGCCAGCGGTCGCTCGGGCGAGCTGCGATCCAGGCGAGCGACGCGAGCGTTCCCGCGACGGCGGCGCGCGCGACCGACGGCTGCCAGCCAACCGCGAGGACGTACGTGGCGATCACACCCGACGGTCAGGAGCTCGCGCGCGATCCGTGGCAGGCGCAGCAGCCACCCGATGCCGAAGACCCCGGCCGCGAGGAAGGCGACGTTCTGACCCGACACGGCGAGCAGGTGGTAGAGCCCGGAGGCGCGGAAGTCGTCTTGGACGTCCGACGGCAGCCCTTCGTCCTCGCCGAGGACGACGCCCAGGACGATGCCGCGGCGGACACCGCTCGCACCACGCCCGACCGCACGCTCGACCCGGTCGCGCAGCCGGTCCCCGAGGCCGGCGACTCCTCCGCGACGGCCGACCTGACGCCAGCTCGACGCTTCGAGCACCACGTGGATGCCCTGGCGCTCGAGCCAGGCGCGCTCGTCGAAGCCGTCGCGCGGCGGCCGTGGCTCGGCGACCCGAACCGTCGCCTCGAGAATCGCCCCGCGCGGAGGCGAGCGACCGACGGGCAGCACGAGAAGCACGCGTTCACGGACGCGCTCGCGCCGGAACGTCCTCGTCATTGCGATGACGCGCGTCGAGTAGGGCGACGAGCGAGCCGGTGCGACCGTCGTGAGCTCGGCGACGCCGTTCTCACCGAGCTCCCCGACGAGCACGCTCTCGCCGAGAGCGTCCATGCGCAGCGACCCCCAGCCGAGCCCGACGAGCGCAACCGCGACGGCGATGGCGGCAAGCCTCGCCGATCCGTCGAGCGCAACGACAGGAGTCAGGGCGAGCAGAGCCGCGACGCACGTCGACCGCGAGCGGTAGGGATACCCAGACGGAGAGCGCGATCCCGACGCACGCCGACGCGACGAGGAGCGCTGGCCAGTGCCGCTCGACGACGCGCCTCACGGCGTGACGAGGTCCCGGAGCTGTTCGATCCGCGTCGGGCCGATGCCGGGCACGGAGTCGAGATCGTCGACCGACGAGAACGGACCGTGCTCCGTTCGATAGTCGACGATCTTCTGGGCAGTGATCGGCCCGACGCCTGGTAGCTGGTCGAGCTCCTCGACCGTCGCGGACGACAGGCTCACGGGGCCGACCGGCGCTTCCGCGAGATCCGCCGGGAGCTGCGCCACCCGGCTTGCGCCGTCGACCGTGGCGGGAACGAGGATCTGGACTCCGTCGACGAGAGGCGCGGCGAGGTTCACGCGCCGCGAGGTCGGCGCCCCGTAACGCGCCGCCGGCACGATGTACCGCGTCCGCGATACGAGCGCCGTCGCGAAGCCGGTAGAGGCCCGGCCGGCGCACTTCGCCGACGACGTGCACCACGAGAACTGGACGCGACGGAGTCTCGACGACCGGCTCGAGCGGGACGGTCGCGGCCTCGGGCTCGCCCGCCGCGCCCGCGTGCGCGAGCCGCTGGCCCAGCAGCGCGAGCACGACGAGCGAGAGGCACACGCCCACGAGCGCAGTCGAACGCGAGACGGCGATCGGCACGACCCGGATCGTCGCCGCGGCACAGTCACGCGTGGTTCACGACTTCATGACGATCCGGCGCCGATCCGCCGACAGTCGCGTCGACTAGGTCACGAAGTTGACGAGCTTGCCCGGGACGACGACCGTCCGCGCGACCTCGTCGCCGTCGAGCTGCGCCTGGACGCGCTCCGACCCGCGCGCCAGTGCGACGAGCTCGTCCTCGCCGATCGACGGCGACACGTGCAGCCGGTCGCGGATCTTCCCGTTCACCTGGACGACGACCTCGACCGTCTCCACCTCGAGCATCGCCGGGTCGGCGACGGGCCACGGCGCCTCCCACAGCCGCTCGTGGCCGAGCCGCGACCAGAGCTCCTCGCCGACGTGCGGCGCATAGGGCTGGATCAGCGACACCGCGGTCTCGGCCGCGAATCGCGAGTCGGGCCCGGCGCGATCCTTCGACAGCTCGTTCACGAGCTCCATCACCGCGGCGATCGCGGTGTTGAACGCGAAGCGGCGGCCGATGTCGTCGGTGACCTTCGCGATCGTCGCGTGCGCCTTCCTCGCGAGCGGCCCGCCCTCGGGCTCGCCTGCGGGAGCCGTCTCGACGACCTCGTTCACGACGCTCCACAGGCGCTTCACGAAGCGCGACATCGCCTCGACGCTCGTCTCGGTCCACTCCATGTCCTCGTCCGCCGGCCCGAGGAAGAGGATGTTCAGCCGGCACGCGTCGGCGCCGTAGCGGTCGAGGAAGTCGTCCGGCCCGACGATGTTCCCGGCCCGCTTCGACATCTTCGTCTTGCCGAGCGTCACCCAGCCGTTCGAGTAGAAGGCGCGCGAACGGCTCGCGGAACCCGACCAGGCCCATGTCGTTCAGCACCTTGATCCAGAAGCGCGCGTAGATCATGTGCACGGTCGCGTGGTCGACGCCGCCGATGTAGAGGTCGACCGGGTTCCAGTAGTCGACGACGGCGCGGTCGAACGGCGCGGTCTCGTTGTGCGGGTCGCAGTAGCGCAGGAAGTACCAGGACGAGTCGACGAACGTGTCCATCGTCTCGACCTCGCGCTTCGCCGGCCCGCCGCAGGACGGGCAGGGCACGTTCACCCACTCCTCGGCCTGAGCGAGCGGCGGCACGCCCTTCGGCTTGTAGTCCTCGATCTCCGGGAGGACGACCGGCAGCTGGTCGTCGGGCACCGGGACCATCCCGCACGAGTCGCAGTAGACGACGGGGATCGGGCAGCCCCAGTAGCGCTGGCGCGAGAAGCCCCAGTCGCGCAGGCGGTAGTTCACGGTGAAGCTGCCGCGCGCCTCCGACTCGAGGTTCTCGACGATCCGCCGGCCGCCCTCGGGCGCCGGCAGCCCGTCGAACTCTCCGGAGTTGACGAGCACCTCGCCCTCCGCGTGCTCGACGTAGGCGACGCTCTCGTCGACGTCGCCGTCGGCCGGCTTCACGACCTGGCGGATCGGGAGCTCGAACGCCCGCGCGAAGTCGAAGTCGCGCTGGTCGTGGGCCGGGACGGCCATGATCGCCCCCGTCCCGTAGTCGGTCAGGACGTAGTCGGCGACGTAGACGGGCAGCCGCTCGCCGTTCACCGGGTTGACCGCGTGCAGCCCGGTCGCGACGCCGGTCTTCTCCGTCGCGGCCGCGCGCTCGGCGGTCTTCTTCACCGATGCCCGGCGCACGTACTCGCGCACCTCGTCGGAGTCGATGCGCGGCACGAGCTCGTGCTCGGGCGCGAGGACGAAGAAGGTCGCGCCGTAGAGCGTGTCCGGACGCGTCGTGAAGACGGGGATGTCCTCGTCCAGCTCCTCGATCCGGAACTGGATCTCCGCGCCCTCCGAGCGGCCGATCCAGTTGCGCTGGCGCGCCTTGATCGACTCGGGCCAGTCGACCGTCTCGAGGTCGTCGAGGAGCGCCTGCGCGTAGTCCGTGATCCGGAAGAACCACTGCTCCATGAGCCGCGACTCGACCTCGGCGCCGCAGCGCTCGCAGCGTCCCTCCTTCACCTGCTCGTTCGCGAGCACGGTCTGGTCGTTCGGGCACCACTTCACCGGCGCCGCCTTCCGGTACGCGAGGCCGCGCTCGAGGAAGCGCAGGAACTGCCACTGCTGCCAGCGGTAGTAGGCGGGATCGTGCGTCGAGGTGAGGCGATCCCAGTCGTACGCCCAGCCGACGCGCCGGTACGAGCGCGTGATGGCCTCGATGTTGCGCTCGGTGCTCTCGCGCGGGTGGACGCCCTCGCGGATCGCGGCGTTCTCGGCCGGCAGGCCGAACGAGTCGAAGCCCTGCGGATGGAGGACGTGCATCCCGTTTCGCGCGCGGAAGCGCGTGGCGACGTCGCCGATCGTGTACACGAGCATGTGCCCCATGTGCAGCGACCCCGACGGGTACGGGAGCATCTCGAGGACGTAGCTCTTCGGCTGCACCGGCTCGTTCGACACCTGGAAGGCCTTCGCGTCCTCCCAGACGCGCTGCCACTTCTGCTCGATCGCGCTTGCGTCGTACCTGTCCATCGCCTCACTCATTTCGTCCCGGGACACAAAAAAGCCTCTCGCGCGAGAGGCTCCACGAGAACGTTCGCGGCGTCCGCCGCGCTCGTCCCCTGGTCTATGCAAGAAGCTGCCGCACGAGCCGAAAACGGTACCAGGCAAGATCCAGCGATGCTCGAGGTCTTGCCCGTGTCCGCCCGCGTCGAGAACGGCGCGCTCACGCTCGGTGGAGTATCTGCGTCGGAGCTCGCGGATCGGTTCGGGACGCCGCTCGTCGTCTACTGCGAGGAGACGCTCCGGCAGCAGGCGCGGTCGCTGCTTGCGGCGGCCGAACCGGACGGCCGCGTCTTCTACGGGACGAAGGCATTCGCGAATGTCGCGGCGCTGCGGCTCCTGCGCGAGGAGGGCATCGGCGCGGACGTCGCATCCACGGGGGAGCTCGCATTCGCGCGGGCAGCCGGCTTCGCGGGGGCCGACCTCGTCGTCCACGGCAACAACAAGGACGAGGCGTTGCTGCGCGAGGCCGCCGGCGAGGGCGCGCCGATCGTCCTCGACGCACCCGACGAGGCCGAGCTGGCCGCCGCCGCAGGCGTCGCGCGCGTGCTCGTGCGCGTGACCCTCGGGGTCGACGCGGACACGCACGAGGCAGTCGTCACCGGGCATCACGGCTCGAAGTTCGGCCTCCCGCCCGAGGAGGCGCGGAGACTCGTGGCAGACGCGCTCGAGCGCGGCCTCGACGTGCTCGGGCTGCACGTGCACGTCGGGTCGCAGCTCCCCGACTTCTCGGCTCAGGCCGAGACGATCCAGCGGCTGGCGGCGTTCGCGTCCGAATGCCGCGACGAGCTCGGCTGGGAGGCGCGTGTAGCCGACCTCGGCGGGGGCTTCGGCATCCGCCACCGCCCGGAGGACGACGTCCCCGAGGCCGCCGACCTCGCTGCCGCGGCCGTTGCGTCCGCCCGGGCAGCATTCGCCTCGGCAGGGCTCGCGGTGCCGGCCGTGTGGCTCGAGCCGGGGCGCTCCCTCGTCGGTCGTGCAGGCGTCACGCTCTACCGCGTCGGCGCGGTGAAGCGGCTCGCCGGGCGGACGTGGGTGGCGGTGGACGGCGGGATGTCCGACAACCCGCGTCCCCAGCTCTACGACGCTCGGTACACGGCGCTCAGCGCGGCGCGTGCCGACGAGGACGCGGACGAGACGGTGAGCGTCGCAGGGATGCACTGCGAGTCCGGCGACGTGCTCATCGACGACGTCGAGCTTCCCGAGCCGAGGCGTGGAGACCTGCTTGCCGTTCCGGCGACCGGGGCATACACCCTGGCGATGAGCTCGAACTACAACGGCGTCGGCCGACCTGCCGCCGTGCTCGTGCGCGACGGCGCCGCCGTGCCGATCCGCCGGCGCGAGACGATCGACGACCTGCTCGCGCTGGAAGCGGAATGACCTTCCGCTTCTGCGACGACCTCGGCCCGGACGGGTTCGGCTGGATGGTCGAGGAGGCCGCCACGCGGACGTCGCACGCGCTCGCGGCAGACGGGAAGGTCTGGCTCGTCGACGCCCTCGACTGGCCGGACGCGGTCGACCGCGCGCTCGAGCTCGGCGAGCCGGCAGGCGTGATCCAGCTCCTCGACCGCCACAACCGCGACTGCGCATCGCTCGCGGCGCGATTGGGGGTACCGCACGTCGTGCGCACCGGGTCAGGTCCCCGGAACGCCGTTCGCCTTCGTCGACGTCGTGCAGCGCAAGCACTGGCGCGAGTCCGCTCTCTGGTGGGCCGGAACGCGCACGCTGGTGGTGGCGGAGGTGCTCGGGCACGAACCGCTTCTTCACCGGCGGGACGGCGCCGATCGGCGTCCACGTGGTGCTGCGGCTCACCCCGCCGAAGGCGCTCGCGGCGTTCGAGCCGGAGCGCGTCCTCGTCGGACATGGCGAGGGCTATCGTCGGCCCGGACGCGACGGACGGGCTACGCGAGGCGCTGCGCACGAGCCGGCGCGGCTTGCCGAGCGTCCTCCTCCGCCTACCGCTCGCCGGCCGCCGCTAGGAGGCCCGGCCGGACGAGCCGCGGCGGCGCGACGAGCCCGGCGTCCTTCACCGGCGGGTTCAGCGGCTCGGCGAGCGGCGCCGCGTCGAACGACGCGCGCACGCGCTCCTCGGGCGCGTCGCCGTAGAGCGTCGTCCGCTGGCGCGGCACACGCCCGGCCGAGCGGATCAGCTCCTCCATTCGCTCCGGCGGCATCTCCTGTCCGAAGGCCGCACCCGCGGAGCGCGAGATCGACTCGTTCATGAGCGTCCCGCCGAGATCGTTGACGCCGGCTGCGAGCGCCTGCCGGGTGCCGTCGGGGCCGAGCTTCACCCACGACGCCTGGATGTTCGTGATCTCCGGATGCAGCGCGAGCCGCGCCACCGCGTGCACGAGGAGCGTCTCGCGGAACGTCGGGCCTCGGCGCGCCCGGCCCTGGAGGTAGATCGGCGCCTCCATCGGCACGAACGGGAGCGGCACGAACTCGGTGAATCCGCCCGAACGCCGCTGCTGCTCGCGCGCGTGCAGCGAGGTGCCGCGCCCACGATCGCGGCGTGTCGGCGTGCCCGAACATGAGCGTGACGTTCGAGCGCAGCCCGACCCGATGCGCCGCGTCGTGCACCGCGAGCCACTGCGCCGTCGTCACCTTGTCGGGGCAGATGACCCGGCGCACCTCGTCGTCGAGCACCTCGGCAGCGGTTCCCGGGCAGCGAGCCGAGCCCGAGGTCGCGCAGGTGCGCGAGGTACTGCTCGAGCGAGAGGTCGAGCGTCGCGGCCCCCTGCCAGACCTCGAGCGCCGAGAACGCGTGGACGTGGATCGCCGGCACGGCCTCGCTGATCGCGCGGACGACGTCGGCGTAGTAGTCGCCCGTGAACGCCGGGTGGATCCCGCCCTGCAGGCACACCTCGGTCGCGCCTCGGTCCCAGGCCTCCCGCACGCGGCGGACGATCTCGTCGCGCGGCACGAGGTACGGCGCACCGCGCAGGTTCGCGGCGAGCTTTCCCTTCGAGAACGCGCAGAACCCGCAGCGGAAGTAGCAGACGTTCGTGTACTGGATGTTCCGGGTGACGACGTAGCTGACCTCGTCGCCGCAGACCTCGCGCCGAAGCCGGTCCGCCGCAGCGAAGACGCGCTGCGCCTCCTCGCCGCGCGCCTCGAGCAGCCTCGTGATCTCCTCCTCGCCGAGCTCGATGCCCTCGAGCTCGAGCGGCGGCGCGTCGCGGCGCACGACGAACGGCGGCGCGACGGGGTCGCCCGGCGCCCAGGCGTCGTCCCGCGCGAGCCCCACGGCATCGGAGGCGCGTCGCACGTACGGCAGGACCGCCGGATCGAGCCAGCGCGCATCGACGTACTCCGGATACACGGGCAGCCTCGGCGCGAGCTCCAGCCCGCGCGAGCGCGTCGCCTCGGCGAGCCGCTCGAGCTCCGGCCAGGGCGCCTCCGGATTGACGTGGTCGATCGTCACCGGCGAGACACCGCCCCAGTCGTCGATCCCGGCGTCGAGCAGACGCGGGAACTCGTCGAAGGCGAGGTTCGGCGGAGCCTGCACGTGCCATCCGGCGCCGAGCAGGATCCGCGCGACGGCGATCGTCCACAGATGGTCTTCGAGCGACGGCTCCGGATGAGAGGCCATGCGCGTGCCGGGCTTCGCTCGGAAGTTCTGGACGATGACCTCCTGGAGATGGCCGTGCTCCTCGCCGAGCGCCTTCAGCGCCAGCAGCGCGTCGATCCGCTCCTCGCGGGTCTCACCGATCCCGATGAGGATCCCGCTCGTGAATGGCACCGCGAGCTCGCCGGCGAGCCGGATCGTCTCGAGGCGGCGCGCAGGAAGCTTGTCGGGCGAGGCCCAGTGCGGGCCGCCCTTCGCCATGAGCCGGTCGGCCGTCGTCTCGAGCATGATCCCCATCGACGCGGAGACGGGCCGGAGCAGCTCGAGCTCCGCGCGTGTCATCACGCCGGGGTTCAGGTGCGGGAGCAGACCGGTCTCGTCGAGGACGAGACGAGCGCAGCGCTCGAGATACTCGAGCGTCGTCTCGCAGCCGAGCGCACGAAGCTCCTCGCGCGCGACCTTGTACCGAAGCTCCGGCTTGTCACCGAGCGTGAAGAGCGCCTCGCGACAGCCCGCCGCCGCACCCGCGCGCGCGACTTCCAGGACCTCGTCCTCGGTCATGAACGCGCGCTCGCCGCGGCGCGGCGGGCGCGCGAACGTGCAGTAGCCGCAGACGTCTCGGCAGAGCGTCGTCAGCGGGACGAATACCTTCGGCGAGTACGTGACGAGCGAGCCGCGCCGCAGCGCCCGTGCCTCCGCGAGCAGCTCTTCGAGGGGCGCTGCGAGCAGGTCGGCGACGGCGTTCGTCACGTCCGCGAGCATACGTCGAGATCCCGGCGCCGCATTCGTCTATTCGGAAACGAAAGGAGAGCGATGAGGTTCCTGTTCCTGGTCCACGGCGACCGCGACGGCGAGGCCCGGCTCAGCTCCGAGGAGCGCGCGGCGATCGTCCGCGAGCACATGGCATACGGAACGATGCTCCGCGAGCGGGGTGCCCACGTCCTCGGCGAGGCGCTCAGTGGCGAAGCCGCGACCGTCCGTCCCGGCGAGGCGCCGATCGTGACCGACGGCCCCTTCGCCGAGACGAAGGAGGCCGTCGGCGGCTTCTACGTGGTCGACTGCTCGGGTCGCGACGAGGCGATCGAGCTCGCCTACCTCGTCCCCCAGAGCCCCGGCGTCGCCGTCGAGGTCCTCGCGATCGCGGAGCTCTGAGGATCGCGCGGCAACGTTAGGTCGGCAGGTGGAACTCGAGCAGCGTCTTGTCACGCGACAGGTTGCGGACGTCCAGATGGCCCCGCACGTCGGCATATCGCCCCGTGCCTCCGATGATCGGGAACCTGAGCTTCGACGGGCCGTCCGCGTTCACCTGGCCGTACCCCTCGACCAGCATCGTCCCGCCGTGCAGGTAGAGCTGCGCAACGAAGAGCACCGTCGCCTTGTGCTTGAAGTCGGGGCCGAAGCCCGTAATGAACGTGTGGAGGACGCGGACGTGACCGACGCGTGCCCCGTTCTTGAACAGCGCGTTCTTCACGACGAACTGGTCGCCGCTCGCGGGTGGGCGATCGAACGCGAACTCGCCGAGTGGTCGGTCGTTCTTCGGAACGCTGACCTCGATGAGGCTGAACGTCTGCGGCTGCGTCGTCGCGGACGCCGACCACGCCCAGGCTGCCATTGTCACGACGACCAGCGCCGGCACGATCCAGAACTTCCGCATGGAATCCTCCTTCGGTTGACGTGCACCGAGGCTAGGAGGCGGGCGCTCCGGCGACATCGACGCCAGCACCGGAGTTCACTCGGTGCTGGTACCGAGATCGACTAGGCGACCGAGGCGCGGAGGTAGGTGACGACAGCGAGCACGCGCCGGTGCGTGTCGCCGTCCTGCGGCAGCTCGAGCTTCGCGAGGATCGAGCGCACGTGCGTCTCGACCGTCTTCTCGGTCAGCCAGAGCTCCCTTGCGATGCCCGCATTGGTCCTTCCCTCGGCGACGAGGCCGAGGACCTCGCGCTCGCGGGGCGTCAGCTCGGCGAGCGGATCGCCTTCGCGCGCCGGTGCGAGCAGCTGCTTCACGACCTCGGGATCGAGCGCGGATCCCCCGGCCGCGACGCGCTCCGCCGCCTCGAGGAACTCACCGACGTCGAGGACGCGATCCTTCAGCAAGTAGCCGAAACCCCCTCCCGAGCTCACGAGCTCCACCGCGTACCGGCTCTCGACGTGCTGCGACAGGACGAGGACGGCGGTCGTCGAGTGCGAAGCGCGGATCTCGACCGCGGCGCGCATGCCCTCGTCCTCGTAGGTCGGCGGCATGCGGACGTCGACGATGGCGAGGTCGGGATCGTGCTCGGACACGACCGCGAGCAGCGCCTCGGCGTCGCCGACGCGCGCGAGGACCGTGTGGCCGGCATCCTCGAGGAGGCCGGCGAGCCCCTCCCGCAGGAGGACCGTGTCCTCGGCGATCACGATCCGCACGGGATCGCCACCTCGACACGCGTTCCGCTTCCGCTCGGGCTCACGATCTCCAACGTCCCTCCGTGCGCGGCGACCCGGTCGCGCAAGCCGGCGAGGCCCGAGCCGCGTCGCACGACTGCCCCGCCGACGCCGTCGTCGGCGACCGTCACGTGCAGCGTGCCGCTGTCCTGGATCGCCCGAAGCACGACCTTCGAAGGCGAGCCGTGCTTGACGGCGTTCGTCAACGCTTCGCAGGCCACGAAGTACGCGGCCGCTTCGATGCTCGCCGGCGCCCGTTCACCGGTCGCCTCGACATCGACGGGCACCGGTGATGTCCTTGCAAGATCGCGGAGCGCGGCGGCGAGCCCCTCGTCGAGTCGTGCCGGCCGAACGCCAGCGGCGATCTGGCGGAGATCGCCGATGGCCTCCCCCACCTCGGCCACGATCTGGTCGAGCGCGGGCGAGAGGATCTGGGCTTCTCGCGGGAGGCTGAACTGGAGTCGCCGCAGCTGCACGCCGAGAGAAACGAGACGCTGCTGTGCACCGTCGTGGAGGTCGCGCTCGAGGCGGCGACGCTCCTCGTAGCCCGCCTCGACGATCCGCGCGCGGGAGGCCTGAACCTCGGCGAGCTGGAGCCTGACCTCGACCCGCAGGCGCGCCATCTCGATCGAGAGAGCCGCCGCGGCGAGGATGCCGTCGAGCAGGTCGCGCCGCTCGAGCAGCGTCGGGTCGTGGAGCAGCACCGCCGTGCGGACGTCGTCACGCTGGATCTCACTGCGAGCCCGCTCGTCGACCGGAAGCTCCTGCAGGCGCTCGCCGGTCGTGTCCGCGTACGCCTCGGTCTCCGGAAGCCAGAAGAAGACCTCCGCGAGTGGATCCTGCAGCGCGTCCGCGAGGACCAGGCCGATCTCCTCGGGTGGACGGGCGCCGTCTCGGACCTCGTCCTCGAACGCTCTGACGAGCCGGACCCCCTCGTACCGAGCGCGCCTGAAGCGGCGATCGACGAGATCCTGGATACGCGAGCGCAGAGGGCGGAACGCGAGCGCCACGACGACCGTCGCGAGGGCGACGACCCACGCGGAATCGCCCCCCACCAGGACGCCGAACGCGATCGTGATCCCCGCATACACGGCGGCGAGAAGGAGCGTCAGCGACACGTAGACGAGCGTGCGGTTGACCAGCCGCTCGATCGCGTACAGGCGGTAATGCACGACCGCGATCCCGATCGCGGTCACGAGTGCACACTGAGCGACGAGGAGGAGCGAGAACGTCACGATGCCGCCGCCTCCGAACCACGTGCTCATGACGATCTCCAGCACGAGGACGAGCGGCACGAGCGCCGCACCCCAGACGAGCCACAGCATCTGCAGACGCTCGACGCCGACCGAGCGGCGGAAACGGAGGATGACGGCGAGAGCGCCCGCGAAGAGGGTCGCGATCACCCCGAGGCCGAAGGGGATCCAGATGCCGGCGTCGACGATGAATTGGCCGAATCCGTTGCCGAGTACCGGGTTGCGGATGTCGTCGTTCGGCGGCGGATACGGCTCCGGGTCGAACAGCTTCAGGCCGATCGTGGCACCGAAGCTCACGATGCCGATCGCCACGACCCAGCGCCACCGTCGCGACAGCAGGTGGCCGGTCGGAAACACGAGCGCGACGGCGACGGGCCAGACGAAGAGGAGCGGCAGCGTCGCCGCTTCCGACTGGAACGACCACGCGGCGCCGACGACCTGCTCGGCCGGTAGCTGGAGGCAAGGGAGGAGCGCTCCCAGCAGGAGGATCCAGGCGATCCGGTTACGCGGCAACTGGAGTCCGATGAGAAGCCCGACCACGGTTGGCGCGAGGAAGGCGACAGCGAGGAACGGGTAGACGGCGAGCGGTATCCAGTCCTCCTGGTCCGACGGCACCACGCCCAGGACGTGCAGGAATCCGACGGTCAGACAGGTGACGGTCGCGAGTGCGACCCCGCATGCGAGGAGTCGGAGGCCGCGCATTCCGAGATCATTCGCCTCGAGGGCCCCGACTGCAATAGGTGCCAGCACCGAGATCGATCCGGGCGGCGCCCGCTCATCGTGGTCGAGGTGGTGCCCGGATCGGCCGAGGAGCCTGCGATCGTCAGAGAGGAGCGGCCGCCGCGAGCTGCGAGAGCCGCGGCGACGAGCGTCGGCCTGAGTCGCGTCTACTTCGGCGGAGAGTAGCGACGCCGCGAGAGCAGCTGGCCGGCGCGCCGGAAGAGCCCTCCGACCCCGTTCGGCAACACGAACATGAGCAGGATCAGGACGACGCCGTAGACGATCGAGGGCCCGCCCGGCTTCTGCGTCTCCTCCACGATCCGGTCGGGCAGGAGCGAGCCGAGATCCTGTCCCTGTGCCCAGAGCGGCACGAACGCGACGAAGATCGCGCCGAACACAAGCCCTGACAGGCCGCCGAGACCGCCGATGACGATGCCCACGAGCAGGAAGATCGAGAGCGCGACCGGGAACGAGTCGGGGTTGATGAACGCACGAGAGACGACCAGGAGACTTCCGGCAACGCCCGCGTAGGCGGCGCTGATGCCGAACGCGAGCGTCTTGTAGCGCGCGAGGCTTACTCCCGACGAGACCGCCGCGGTCTCGCTGTCGCGCACGGCGCGGAAGGCGCGCCCCGTTCGCCCGCGCAGGATCAGCCAGGCGACCGCGAACGCGACGAGCGCGATCGACCACGCGAGGTAGTAGATCCAGTCGTTGGGTGTGAGCGTGCGGCCGAGCACGTGGACGTTGCTGATCGAGCCGGTCAGCTCGGGCGTCCCGAAGAGCTGGATCCCGGTGCCGCCGCCCGTCCACTCGGCGAACCGCTTCGCCGTCGACGGCATGGCCACGGCGATCGCGAACGTCGCGAGGGCGAGGTAGAGGCCGGACAGCCGGAGCGCCGGAAGCCCGAACGCGAGGCCGACGAGCCCTGCGACGAGCCCGGCGATGGGAATCGTCCACACGTCCTTCATCCCGCCTCCGACCGGCCCCCCGAGGCTCTCGTTCCCGGCCATGAGGATTGCGGTCGTGTAGCCGCCGATCGCCATGAAGGCACCGTGACCGAGCGAGATCTGGCCGGTGTAGCCGGTGAGGATGTTCAGCCCGAGGAGGGCGGTGAGGTAGATGCCGACGTCCGCCCACTCCCGCGCCTTGAAGTCGCCGATGAACGACGGCAGCACGACGACCGCGACGACGAACGCCGCAAAGGCGACGAACCCGACGATGGTCTGCGTCCGCGGCTTCATACCCGTTTGACCTCCGGCTTCCCGAAGATCCCCTGCGGCCGCACGAGGAGGACGACGAGGATGATCAGGAGAGCCGCCGGCAGACGCAGCTCCTCCGTGAACCAGCTCACCGTGTCGTACTGGCTCAGGTAGCTGAGCAGGTTGAGGAGCACGCCGACGATGAGCCCACCGACGACGGCGCCGAGCGGCGAGTCGATCCCTCCGAGCACCGCAGCGGCGAACGAGTAGATGAGGACGGCGGCCATCATGTTCGGGTCGAGCCCGACCGTCGGCGCCGTGAGCATTCCCGCGACGCCTCCGAGAAGCGCCGCCAGGCCCCAGCCGAGCGCGAGCATCCAGCTGACGCGCACGCCGACGAGTCGCGCCTCCTCGGGATTGACGGCCACCGCACGCAGCGCGAGCCCGACCTTCGTGAACCGGAAGAGCACCCAGAGCAGGAGGACGATCCCGAGCGCGACCGCGATCGTGCCGATGTCTTGGGCGGCGATCACGACGCCGCCGATCGTGTACGTATCGGTGCCGAACGGGCTCTGGAGCTGCTGCGGCTCTCCGCTCCACTGCCAGATGACGAAGCCGTTGATCGCGACCAGCAGGCCGATGGTGACGATGACGATCCGCAGCACGCTCCCGCGCTCGACGGGTCGGATGACCACGCGGTGGATGGCGACGCCCCCGACGAACGAGATGACCAGTGTCGCGACGAACGCCGGCGCGTAGCGCCAGCCGTGGTGGGCGATGAGCGCCCACGCGATGTAGGTCGACAGCGTCGCCATCTCACCCTGCGCGAAGTTGATGACGCCCGTCGAGCGATGGATGATCACGAGGGCGAGTGCGAGCAGCGCGTAGATCCCGCCCGACGCGAGGCCGGACACGACCTGCTGCATGAAGTCCGAGAAGGCGGCGAGGACCACGCCTAGTACCCCAGGTAACTGCGTCGGATGGACTCGTCGTCACGGAGCTCCGCGCTGGGGCCGGTGAGCGCCACGCGGCCGACCTCGAGCACGTAGGCGCGCGTCGACGCGTTGAGCGCGATCCGCGCGTCCTGCTCGACGACGAGGACGGTGAGCCCCTCCTCCTCGTTCAGCCTGCGGACGATCCGGAAGAACTCGCGCACGATGAGCGGCGCGAGCCCGAGGGACGGCTCGTCGAGGAGCATCAGCCGCGGACGGCTCATCAGCGCCCGCCCCAGCGCGAGCATCTGCTGCTCGCCGCCGGACAGCGTTCCGGCCCGCTGGCCGCCACGCTCGAGCATCCACGGGAAGTACTCCGCGACGCGCCTGACGTCGGCCTTCACGGAGCGGTCGCGGCGCGTGTACGCGCCGAGCCGCAGGTTCTCGGTGACGGTGAGGTCGACGAACGTGCCACGACCTTCGGGAACGTGTGCGATCCCGGCGCGGGCTGCGGCTTCCGGCCCGCCCTTGAGCGGCTTTCCCGTCGAGCTCGATCGACCCGGTGCGCGAGACGACTCCCGAGATCGCGCGGAGGGTCGTCGTCTTCCCGGCGCCGTTGGCCCCGAGCACGGCGACGATCTCGCCCTCGCGCACGACGAGGGAGACGTCGTGCAGTGCCTGCACTGGGCCGTAGCGGGCGGCGACGGCGTCGAGCTCGAGCAGCGTCCTCACGCGTCGGCGCCCTGACCGTCGTCGCGATCGTCTGTGGGCGGCGCCGACGGCGTGGGCTCGTCGTGCTCGTCGGAGCCGAGATACGCCTCGATCACGGCCTCGTCCGCCTGCACCTCGGCCGGAGTTCCGTCGGCGATCTTGCGGCCGAAGCTCATGACGTTCACGTGGTCGGAGATGCTCATGACGAGGTTCATGTGGTGCTCGACGAGGAGCACGGAGAGCTCGAAGTCGTCGCGGAGCTTCTTGATGAACTCCCCGAGCTCGCCCACCTCCTCGTGGTTCAGCCCGCCGGCGGGCTCGTCGAGGAGGAGAAGCCGCGGCCTCGCGACGAGCGCGCGCGCGAGCTCGACGCGCTTCTGGATCCCGTACGGCAGTGCCGCCGCCGGGAAGAGCGCACGGTCGCGGAGCCCGACGACGTCGAGGACGGTCAACGCGTCGTCCTGCGTCGCGCTGCGCCCCCTCCCGTGCGCGCCGACGAGCACGTTCTCGAGGACGGACATCGTGCGAAAGAGCTGGATGTTCTGGAATGTGCGGGCGACGCCCTTTCGTACGATCTTGAACGCGGGCTGCTTCAGCAGCGACGCGCCGTCGAGAAGCACGGTGCCCGAGTCGGGCGTGTAGAGGCGCGTGATGACGTTGAAGGCCGTCGTCTTGCCGGCGCCGTTCGGCCCGATCAGGCCCGAGATCTGGCCTTCCTCGACGTCGAACGACACGCCGTCGAGGGCGACGATGCCGCCGAAGCGCAGGGTGACGTCCCGTACCTCGAGGAGGGCCATCGGTCGGACAACCCTAATCGGGCCGTGCGCAGATCGGAAGTCCGCGAGTGCGGACGTCCGATCGCGCGAATCGGAACGACGCTCGTCGCGAAGGGCGATGTTCGTGTCGGCCGTACCTCTCCGCAGACGACGCGTGAGCTAGCGGACGAGGAGCTCGTACCCGTACGCGCCGTCGCGAGGAGACCAGATCCGGACGCGCGCGCCCGGCGGCGCCGCGACCGAGATCGAGAAGAACCCGTTCGCGTCGGTCCAGCGAGTGCCGCCGATCCAGCCCGTCCGCTCGTCCTGTTCGAGCTTCACGCGGAACGGCTGCCTTCCGGAGCGCGGGCGCACCTGCCCCCAGAGGTCGACGGACCCGCCGTGCCGGGCGGTCTGCAGCACCGGCAGCCGGAAGGCGGAGTACGAGGGCTTGACGGCCCCGTCCACCGTGAACAACCCGCTCTGCCAGCCGTCCGGAGACCGGTCGTCACGGACCATGAAGAAGATCAGCATCTCGACCGACGCGGCGCGGTAGACCCGCAGCGCGGCGTTGGCGACGTACGTCGCCTGCTGCTCGGGCGAGACGCCGAGGAACAGGTCGGGCGGATTCGTCTGGTAGCCGTACTCGGTCAGCCAGATCGGCTTGCGACCGAACGCGCCGCGCACTTCCCGCTCGAGGCGCTCGAGGTCGGCCATCGTGATCGTCTGGCAGTTCACGCACTTCGGCCCCCACGGCGTCTCGGTCTGAGGCCGTCCCGGGTACGGGTGGTGGGCGTAGACGTCGAGCTTCGCGCGCGCCCTCGCCATCGCCCGGATCCAGGCGACCGGCGCCACCCCTCCACCCGATCCGGCCCGGGGAGCGGTGACGCCGCCGGCGACCTGAACTCCGTCGATCGCGGCGTGCAGCTGCGCGTAGGCGGGGTTGAGCAGGGTGTCGACGTACGTCGACGCAGTCGTGGGGCGCAGGAACGTCGTGCGATTCGGCTCGTTCCAGATCGTCCAGCGGGTAATCCACGGGTATCGCCGACCAGCGGCGTACGCGAAGTCGGCGAACGCCTTGCCGGAGGACGGCGCCCAGTTGGCGGCTCGGCCCCCGTTCGCCCACGCGGGCGTCCCGAAGAGCGTCACCACCGGGTCGATGCCATGCCGACGTAGGCCGCGAAGGACGGGATCGACCTCGCCCCACGAGTATGTCGGGTCCGCGGGGTCACGAGCGTCGAGGGGGCGCCGGTCGGCGACCCGGTCCCATCTGACGGTGAAGCGGACGACGTCGACGCCGAGCTCGGACAGCTCGTCGAGCCTCGACTCGAGCGTCCCTGGGCCGTGTGCCAGCCAGGCGTCGTCCGCGACGCCGAACGCGACGTCCCGCGTGGAGCTGCGGGCTCCCGAGCCGGCCGTCGACAGGGCGAGGCCGGCGCACGCGACGACCGCGATCGCGAGAACGACACGGATCGTGCGCGTCATCGTCCACGCCGCCGTCGGAGGAGCGCGGCAGCGAGGCCGCACGAGAAGAGCACCGTGAGGAGGCCGGCGAGGACAGCGACCTCGGTCGGGAAGCTGCGGAGCTCGTCACCCTCGGCCGGGGTGTCGGCGAGCTGCCGGTCGCTCTGCGAGCCGGTCGCGACCACGTCTTCGTTGCGGTTGGCTGCGATCGCCGCGCGCGTGATGTCGTCGGCGGCGGTCGTGTACGCGCGCAGGTCCTCGGGCAGGGCATCGATCGCCGCCTCGTAGCACTCCGGCGCGTAGCCCGACCCGAGCGTTCCTCTCGTCCAGTCGTCGAGGACGGCGTCGGCGCACGCCGTGCCTGCCGTGCGCGGAGCCCCCGAACGCGAGCGCAGCGAGGCCGACGACCAGCGGCACACTCAGGCGCCGCAAAACGACTGGCTGGCGCCACATCCTTCGGATGTACCCCCCGACGGCCATTCTCTACCGTTGCCCGAAGGCTTAAGGCCGAGCTGATGTTGCGGTAAGGGCTTTGTAAGACGTGGTGACCGCCTGGCAAACGGCCGCCACGCAATTAGGATCGCTTCAGATGGATCTGCGCGACACCCCCGAGGAGGCCGCGTTCCGGGTCGAGCTCCGTGCCTGGCTCGAGGAGAACCTCGCTGCCGGGCTGCAGGGTCATCGCGGTGGAGCGACGCGCTTCGAGGGTCCGGAGATGCGTCAGTGGAGCCGCGCGCTGTGCGACGCCGGCTACGTCGGCCTGACGTGGCCCGAGGAGTACGGCGGCGGCGGAGCTCCGTACACGCATCAGGCGATCTTCCTCGAGGAGCTGGCGCGAGCCGAGGCCCCGCCGCACATCGGCGTCATCGGGATCGGCATGGCCGGTCCGACGATCATCGCCCACGGCACCGAGGAGCAGAAGGCGCGCTACCTTCCGCCGCTCCTCTCCGCCGAGGAGATCTGGTGCCAGGGCTTCTCCGAGCCCGGCGCCGGCTCCGACCTCGCGGGCGTCCGGACGAGCTCGACGCTCGACGACGGCCACTTCGTCGTGAACGGCCAGAAGGTCTGGTCGTCGTTCGCGCACATCGCGGACTTCTGCATCCTGCTGACGCGCTCCGATCCCGAGTCGTCGCGCCACGCGGGACTGACGTACCTGATCGTCGACATGCACGCGCCCGGCGTCGAGGTCCGCCCGTTGCGTCAGATCACGGGCGAGGCCGAGTTCAACGAGATCTTCTTCTCCGACGTTCGCGTCCCGGCCGAGAATCTCCTCGGCGATGTCGGCGGTGGCTGGCAGGTCGCTATGACGACGCTCCTGCACGAGCGCGGCACGCTCGGCTTCGCGTTGCAGGCGGCGCTCGAGGTGCAGATCCGCAAGCTCGTGGCGCTCGCCCGCGACCGCGGCGCCGATCCCTTGCAGCGCGACCGCATCGCGCGCGAGTGGATCGAGATGCAGGCAGTGCGCTACACGAACTACCGCTCGTTGTCGGCGCTCATGAAGACCGGAATGCCGGGGCCCGAGGGCTCGATCTCGAAGCTCGTCTGGTCGGAGGCGAACCAGCGCGTCACGAAGCTCGCGCTCGAGATCCTCGGACCGGACGCGGCGCTGGGTGAGGACAACGCGCCGTACGGCGGCTACTGGCAGTACCAGCAGCTACGAAGCCGCGGCAACACCATCGAGGCGGGCACGTCGGAGGTGCTCCGCAACATCGTCGCCGAGCGCGTCCTCGGCCTCCCCTACTCGCGCTAGCCCATGGACTTCACCTTCACTCCCGAACAGGACGCGCTTCGCCAGCAGGCACGCGAGTTCCTCGCCGCGAATCCCGAGCCGACGTGGGCGCAGCTCGCCGACCTCGGGTGGACAGGCGTTTCGGTGGCGGAGGAGAACGGCGGCGCCGGCCTCTCGTTCGTCGAGGAGGCCGTGCTCTTCGAGGAGCTCGGGCGCGCTCTCTACCACGGACCGTACTTCGCGACGATCGGACTGACGTTGCCGGCACTCCCCCCGGAGCTGCGCGCCGAGGTGGCCGCCGGTGAGACGAGCTGGACGCTCGCGTTCGGCCCGCTCGTGCCCGACCTCGACACCGCTGAGCGCGTTGCGATCGTCGGCGGAGACGGCATCTACGAGCTCGAAGGAGGCGAGCGCGAGGTGCTCGCGACCACCGACTCCTCACGACCGCTCGGCGTCGTCCGCGGCGGCGAACCCGGCCGGCGCCTGTCCGACTCGGGAGTCCTTCCGGAGGTCGAGGCGCGCTCGCAGACGGCGCTCGCGCTGGAGGCATCCGGGGTCGCGCGACTCGCACTCGAGGACGCGCTCGAGTATGCCTCGTCGCGCGAGCAGTTCGGAAAGAAGATCGGTGTCTACCAAGCGGTTTCTCACCCCCTCGCGGACTCGTACACGCGGGTCGAGCTCTCGCGCTCGCTCGCGCTCTGGGCGGCGTGGTGCGTCGCGACCGGAGATCCGCAGGCAGCGATCGCCGCCTCGGCCGCGAAGGCGTACGCGGGCGAGAGCGCGGTCTGGGTCTGCGAGACGGCGATCCAGTCCCTCGGCGGCATCGGCTTCACCTGGGAGCACCGGTTGCACCGGCTGTACAAGCGCGCGCTCGCGATCGAGTCGTTCGGAGCGTCCGGGACGCGCCTACGTGCCGAGATCGCCGCCTCGCTGCTCGAGGGCGATCTACCCGGCCCGACCGAGACACAGGACTCCGTCGCACTGACTCGAGGAGGCTGAGACCGTGGACGGCCTGATGATGGACTACCAGCTGAACGTGCCGGCGATCCTGCGCCGCGCGGACGAGCTCTATGGCGACAGCGAGATCGTCAGCCGCCTGCCCGACAAGAGCTGGCACCGATACTCCTATGCGGACTTCGTCTCGCGTACGAAGCGGCTCATCGTCGCACTCCGCAAGCTCGGGCTCGAGGACGGCGACCGGGTCGGGACGTTCATGTGGAACCACTCGCAGCACCTCGAGGCGTACATCGGCGCTCCGGCGGGCGGGTTCGTGACGCACACACTGAACCTCCGCCTGCACCCCGACGACAACACCTACATCGCGACGCATGCCGGCGACCGGGTGCTCATCGTCGACAAGGTGCTGTGGCCGCTCGCCGAGCAGTTCGTCCCGCGCTGCTCCTTCGAGCGCGTGATCGCGACAGGAGACGGGCCGGCGCCCGACGGCACGATCGACTACGAGGATCTGCTCGCGGACGCCGACGAGTCGGAGTTCGCGTACCGGGACCTCGACGAGCGATCGGCCGCCGCCATGTGTTACACGAGCGGCACCACCGGTCGCCCGAAGGGCGTTCTTTATTCGCACCGTGCGATCGCGATCCACGCGCTGACGGTCAACGCGTGCCTGGGAACCAGAGCCGACGACGTCAGCCTTCCGGTCGTCCCCATGTTCCACGCGAACGCCTGGTGCTTCCCGTTCTCGAGCACGATGTCGGGGTCCAAGCAGGTCTTCCCCGGCCCGCACATGGACCCCGTGACGCTGCTCGACGGCCTCGCCGAGCAGAAGGTGACGATCACCGCCGGCGTCCCCACGATCTGGATGGGGATCCTGCAGGCCCTCGACGCGAACCCCGGCGGCTGGGACCTGTCGTCGATCCGGATCATGACCGTGGGTGGAGCCGCGCCACCGCGCGCGATGATCGAGGCGTTCGGTGAGCGCCACGGCCTGCACATCGTCCACGGCTGGGGGATGACCGAGATGAGCCCGGTCGGGACGATGTCGGGAATCCCAGGTCAGGAGACCGGCCTCGAGCCACAGGAGGCGTACACGCGCCGTGCGCTGCAGGGACCGCCGATCCCGTTCGTCGAGATTCGCGCCCGTGGGGCCGACGGACTCGTGGCCTGGGACGGCGCGACGATGGGCGAGCTCGAGGTGCGCGGCCCGTCGGTCTCGTCTGCGTACTACGAGTCGGACGAGGGTGCGGACCGCTGGACCCAGGACGGCTGGTTCAGGACCGGCGACGTCGTCTCCATCCACCCCGACGGCGTGGTCGAGGTCCAGGACCGCGAGAAGGACCTCGTGAAGTCGGGCGGCGAATGGATCTCGACGGTAGCGCTCGAGAACGCGCTCATGGGTCATCCGTCCGTGGCCGAGGCTGCAGTCATCGCGGTGCCCGACGAGAAGTGGTCGGAGCGGCCGCTCGCCGTCGTCGTGGTGAAGGAGGGGGAGGCGCCCACGCCGGAGGAGCTGCGCGAGTTCCTCGCGCCCGACTTCGCGAAGTGGTGGCTTCCCGACCGGTTCGAGTTCGTCGACGAGATCCCGAAGACCGCCGTGGGGAAGTTCCGCAAGACCGCGCTTCGCGAGCAGTTCGCCCAGCAGCCGGCGGAGACCCCGTAGTGGGCGAGTTCGTCTCCACCGAGCAGGACGGCTCCGTCGCCGTCGTCACGATCGAGAACCCGCCGATGAACCAGCTCTCCGCGCCGCTCCTCGACGAGCTCGAGGCGGAGATCGACCGCCTCGACCACGACGACGGCGTGCGCGCGATCGTGCTCGTCGGCGCGGGAGAGCGTGCCTTCGTGGCCGGGGCGGACATCAAGGAGTTCCCTTCCCTGCGCCAGGCGGCTGCGGAAGCCCAGGAGCAGGGCTCCGCGCGCGGGATCCAGAAGCTCGGTCACAGGATGGACGCGGCCCGCACGCCGTTCGTCGCAGCGATTCACGGCTTCTGCCTCGGCGGCGGCCTCGAGATCGCGATGTGCTGCGACATCCGCGTCGCGTCCGACGACGCGCAGCTCGGCCAGCCTGAGATCAAGCTCGGGCTCATCCCCGGCGGCGGCGGGACGCAAAGACTTCCGCGCCTCGTCGGGATCGGCCGCGCGCTGCTGCTGAACCTCACGGGCGACTTCATCGACGCGCGGACCGCGCACGACTGGGGCCTCGTGGAGAGGGTCGTGCTACGCCACGAGCTACGGGAGTCGGCGCTCGGGATCGCGCGGACGATCGCCGCGCGCTCGCCCGTGGCGGTCGCCGTCCTGCGCGAGCTCGCGCGGACGACGCGCGACCTCTCGCTCGAGGAAGGGCTGCGGCGCGAGGCCGACGGCTTTCGCCGCTGCCTCGAGTCCGAGGACGGTGCGGAGGGCGTCGCCGCGTTCATCGAGAAGCGCGAGCCGAACTTCATCGGTCGTTGAGAGCCGCAGTCCTGAAAGGCGTCGGCGGGCCGGAGCAGCTCGTCGTCGAGGAGATGCCCGAGCCGGAGGCGGCCGACGGCCACGCGATCGTCGACGTCCGCGCCGCGGGGATCAACTTCGCCGACGTCCTCATCCGCCTGGGGATGTACCCGCAGGCGCCGGAGCTGCCGGCCGTGCTCGGCTCGGAGGTGGCCGGCGAGGTCGACGGCGCGCGCGTCCTCGGCTTCGTGTTCGACGGTGGAGGCGGGTACGCGGAGCGCGCGACGGTCGACGAGCGCTGGCTCCTTCCTCTGCCTGCGAGCGCGAGCTTCGCCGAGGGAGCCGCCTTCCCGATGGCCTTCCTCACCGCCTGGATTCCCCTCACCGAGCTCGCGCGGATCGCCTTCGGGGCACGCGTGCTCGTGACGGCCGCCGCCGGCGCGGTCGGCACCGCCGCGGTGCAGATCGTCAGGGCGCTGAACGGCGTCCCGGTCGCCGCCGTCGGGAGCGAGGAGAAGTTCGAGCTTCCGCGTTCCCTCGGCGCCGTCGAGACCGTCACCTACGAGGGCATCGGGGAGCTCGACCAGGTCGACGTCGTCTTCGACCTCGTCGGAGGCGAGGTCTTCCAGGGATCACTCGCCCTCCTGAAGTCGATGGGCACGGCGATCGCCGTCGGCTACGCGGGCGGGATGTGGCAGGAGCTGAACCCGGCCTGGCTCGTGGGCCGCAACATCGGCGTCCACGGCTTCTACCTCGGGCGTCTGATCCGGCGCGACCCGGCGCTCGTCGCCCGTGCCGCCCAGGACGTCCTACGCCTCTGGGAGGGTGGCGCCGTCCGGCCGATCGTCGGACACGAGCTCCCGCTCGAGGAGGCAGCCGAGGCGCATCGCCTCGTCGAGTCGCGTCAATCGACAGGAAAGGTCGTGCTCATTCCATGACAGCGTTGGTCACAGGCGCCGCCGGCGGTATCGGCAAGGCGATCGTCGCGAAGCTCAGGGGCGAGGGCTTCGAAGTGAAGGAGCTCGACCTCGTCTCGGGCTTCGACGTCTCCGACCCGGACGCCTGGGAGCACGTCGGCTCGGTCGACCTCGCCTGCCTGAACGCGGGCATCGTCACCGGCAGCGACGACATCGCGACACTGACGGACGACCAGTACCGCCGGGCGGTCGGCGTCAACGTCGACGGCGTCGTATACGGCGTGCGCCGCCTCGACCGCGTCATGCCGAAGGGGAGCACGATCGTCGTCACGGCATCGCTCGCCGGCCTCGTCGGGATCGCCGACGACCCGATCTACGGCCTGACCAAGCACGCGGTCGTCGGATTCGTCCGCTCCGTCGCGCCGCAGCTCGCCGAGCGCGGCATCCGCATCCAGGCCGTCTGCCCGGGCTGGGCCAACACGGCGCTGACGACGCCCGAGTTCCGGCAGGAGCTCGAGGAACGCGGGTTCCGGCTGCTCTCGCCCGAGGCTGTCGCGGAGGGTGTGTGGGCCGCCTACAAGAGCGAGGGCACCGGCGAGGCATGGATCGTCCAGCCCGGCCGCGAGCCGCTGCACTACGAGTTCAAGGGCGTTCCCGGGCCGCGCTAGGCGTCCGCGATCGGCCGCCCGACGACGAGCACCTCGCGCACGCCCGCGTCCAGCTCCGAGAGACTCGCATCCGGCAGCACGCCGAGCGCGTCGATCGTCTTCGCGAAGAAGCAGCGCGCGGCGGCCGCGAGGACGACGTCGGTGATGTCGGCCTCCGAGAGACCGAGGCGGCGAAGCGGCTCGAGGTCGCGGTCGTCGATCGCGCTCGCATCGTCGACGACCTTCTCCGCGAGGTCCATGACGGCGAGGTCGATCTCCTCGAGACCGGCCGAGCGACGATCGAGCGCGATCTCGCGCACGGCCTCGCCGTACTCCTCGAGCAGCACGCGACCGTGCATCAGCGAGCAGTAGCTCGAGCGCAACCGCCGGGCGGCTGCAAGGGTGGCGAGCTCGTAGCGGCGGAGGTCCATATTCGCCTTGATCGCGGTGTTCAGCTGCACCCAGGCGGCAAGGACGTCGGGACGGTCAGCGAACGCACGCTCGAAGTTGCGCGGCACGCGGCCTACTCGAAGCGCCAGCGCTCGCCCGCGGCGAACGACTTCAGGATCCGCCGCGCCACGACCATGCGGTGCACCTCGTCCGGCCCGTCGTAGATCCGCGCACCGCGCGCCAGGGAGAGCATCCCCGCCAGCGGCGTGGCATCCGTGAGCCCGCGCGCGCCGTGCACCTGCACCGCGCGGTCGACTACGTCGTGGAGGACGCGCGCCGCATAGAACTTGATCACCGAGACCTCGACCCGCGCCTCGTCGCCCTGGTCGATCTTGTGCGCGGCGTCGAGCGTCATGAGGCGGCAGGCCTGGATCTCGGCTGCCGAGTCGGCGATCCAGTTCTGCACCGTCTGCTTGTCGGCGAGCGGCCCGCCGAACGTCTCGCGCTCGAGCGCGTACGTGCACATGAGCTCGAACGCGCGCTGCATCTGGCCGAGCCAGCGCATGACGTGGTGAATGCGCCCGGGCCCGAGACGCTTCTGCGCGATCCGGAAGCCGTCCCCGATCTCCCCGAGCGTGTTCTCGACCGGGACGCGGACGCCCGTGTAGCGCACCTCGCAATGCGTCGTCCAGCCGCGGCCGCGGTGACCCATCGTCGGGATCGCGCGCACGATCTCGACGCCCGGCGTGTCGGCCGGGACGATGATCTGGCTCGCGCGCCGGTGCGGATCGGCGTCGGGGTCGGTGACGGCCATGACGATCCCGAACGCGGCGCCCTCGGCGCCCGACGAGAACCACTTGTGGCCGTCGATCACCCAGTCGTCGCCGTCGCGCACGGCCCGTGTCCGCAGCGTCGTCGGATCGGAGCCGGGCACGTCGGGCTCGGTCATCGAGAAGAACGAGCGCGCCTCACCGGAGACGAGCGGGTCGAGGAACCGGCGCTTCTGCTCCTCCGTCCCGAAATGCCACAGGATCTCGCCGTTGCCGGCGTCCGGCGCCTGGCAGTTGAACACGAGCTGCCCCCAGAGCGAGCGCCCGATCTCCTCGTTCAGGTGCGCGTAGACGAGGAAGCTTCCGCTCGACCCGCCCGCCTCGGGCGGAAGGTGCGGCGCCCACAGGCCCTCCTCCTTCGCGCGGGCGCGAAGCTCGCGGACGAGCGCCTCGGCGTCGTCGTCCTCGCGGTCGAGCACGGGCTCGTTCGGATACACGTGCGCCTCCATGAACGCGCGCACGCGCTCGCGGAGCTCGATCGCCTCGTCGGTCGGACGCAGGTCGGCGACGGCCATGCCGTTAGCATCGCAGGCTCATGGCTATGCGGCCAGGAAGGTAAGCGATGCGACTCGGGTTCTACATGGGCTACGCGCCGCCGGGGACGAGCCCGCTCGAGACGATCGCGATGGCGCAGGAGGCCGAGAAGCTCGGCTACGACTCCGCCTGGGCCGCCGAGGCGTGGGGCACCGACTGCGTGACCGTCCTCTCCTGGCTCGGCGCGACGACGGAGAAGATCAAGCTCGGCTCGGCGATCATGCAGATCCCCGGCCGGACGCCGTCGAACACGGCGATGACCGCCGCGACGCTCGACCTGCTCTCGGGCGGCCGCTTCCTCCTCGGCCTCGGGACGTCCGGGCCGCAGGTCGTCGAGGGCTGGCACGGCGAGCCGTGGGGCAAGCCGCTCGAGAAGACGCGCGAGTACGTCGAGATCGTGCGCACGGCGCTGCGCCGCGAGACCGTCGAGCACCACGGCGCGCACTACGACATCCCGCTCTCGAACGGAACCGGCCTCGGCAAGCCCCTGAAGCTGATGGCGCGCCCGCTGCGAGCGGACATCCCGATCTACCTCGCCGTCATGGGCCCGAAGGCGGTCGCGCAGGCGTTCGAGATCGCCGACGGCTGGCTCCCGATCTTCTGGTCGCCCGAGAGGGCGCGCAGTGCGTTCGGCGATGTGGTCGTCGATGCTCGAGAAGGCTTCGACATCGCCGCGACCGCGCCGGTGATCCTCATCGACGACGTCGACGCCGGCCGCGAGTTCCTGAAGCCGTACTACGCGCTCTACATCGGCGGCATGGGCGCGCGCGGCCAGAACTTCTACAACGACCTCGCGTGCCGGTACGGCTACGAGGACGCCGCGCGCGAGATCCAGGACCTCTACCTCGACGGGCACAAGCGCGACGCCGCGGCCGCAGTGCCCGACGCGTTCGTCGACGAGGTCGCGCTCGTCGGGCCGAAGGAGCGGCTCGCCGAGCGCCTCGACGCCTGGCGGGAGTCCGGCGCCACCTCGCTGCTCGTCTCGACGCAGCAGCCCGAGGCGCTCCGAGCCCTCGCCGAGGTCGCGCTCTAGTGCGCGAGGCTCCTGGGGCCGACCGCTTCGCGGTCGGATCGTTCCGAGCGTCCGTCAGCTGCGGGTCAGAGCGGCGGCCGCGGACTCGGCGAGGTACGGCACGCCCTGCTCGAACCGCGCAGCGCGCGTGTCCTCGGGACCGAGCTCACCGCGCACGAAGCGGCCGTAGATCGCCTCGCAGAACACCGCGGCCTTCCAGAGCGCCAGCGCCTCGAACCATGCGAGCGGCTCGATGTCGCGCCCGCTGCGCGCCGAGTAGCGCTCGACGAGGTCCCGCCGTGACGGAAATCCCGCGAGCGCGGTCACGGGCGACGTGCCGAGCGGGTTCGGCGGCCCGCCGGGCTCGCTGTACGTCGCGAGCAGGTAGCCCACGTCGGCACGCGGGTCGCCGATGGCGCCCATCTCCCAGTCGAGCACGGCGAGGATGCGGCTCGGCTCGTCACGTCCGACCATCGTGTTCCCGAGCCGGAAGTCGCCGTGCACGACGGTCGAGGGCAGCGGGTCCGGCAGCGCGGCGGCGAGGCGTTCGCCCACGTCGTCGACCTCCGGGAGCTCGCGCGTCTTGTTGATCTCCCAGAGCTGGGCGAAGCGGCGAACCTGGCGCTCGTTGTAGCTCCCCGGCCTCGCGAACGCGACGAGACCCGGCGTCGCCACGTCGGCCGCGTGGATCTCGACGAGGGCGTCGACGAGGTCGTCTCCCAGCGCACGGCGGGCAGGCTCGCCTTCGAGCCCGGGCGGCGGCTCGTCCGTCGGCACGGACCCGTCGAGCTCGTCCATGACGTAGAACGGGACGCCGATCACCGTCTCGTCGTCGCAGACGGCGACGATCGTCGGGAGGCGCGCGAACCCTGCCTCGCGCAACGCGAGCTGGAGCCGCGCCTCGCGGACCACGTCGTGCGCCGAGGGAGGAAGCGGCGGACGCGGCGGGCGCCTGAGCACGAACCGGCCGTCCTCGCGCTCCAGAAGGAAGGTGAAGTTCGAGCCGCCCCCCTCGCCGATCCGGCGGGCGCGCAGATCGCCCGTCCCCAGGCCGTGCTCGTCGAGGAACGCGCGAACGCGATCGAGGATCAGGAGTGGCGGCTTCGTCAGGCCATCGGCGTCAGCCGAGGTCTCGACGACGTCCATCGTGCGATCCTACGCAGCCCATGAGTCGCCGTCGCCTGTACCTCATGCGCCACGCGGAGGTGTCGTACTTCCGTCCGACGGATCTCCGGTGAACCCGACGGAGGTGCCGCTCAACGCGGACGGGGTCGCACAGGCACACGCCGTCGCCGAGGCGTTCCGCACCATCGACCTCGATCGCGTCGTCACGAGCGGGCTCCCGCGGACGCTCGAGACCGCCGCGATTCGTCGCGCCCGGAGTCGAGCCCGAGTCGTGGCCCGAGCTGCGGGAGATCCAGGGCGGCCGCCTCTCGGAGATCCCCGCCGACGCGCTCGAGCGCGAGTTCGTGCACGCGTTTCGCGGCGTGATCCCGAACGACGCGAGGTTCCTCCGCGGGGAGTCGATCGGCGAGCTCTTCGATCGGGTGATTCCGGCAGTCGAGCGGCTCGTCGCCGACCGTGGCTGGAACACCGCGCTCGCCGTCTGCCACGGCGGCGTCAACCGGGCCGTCCTCTCGTACGCGCTGACCGGCGAGCGCATGTTCCTCGGCCACTTCGAGCAGGCGCCAGCGTGCGTCAACGTGCTCGACCTCGGCGACGGCGGGGAGTGGATCGTGCGGGCGGTGAACGTCGCGCCTTACGACCTGCTCCATCTCGCGCATCGCCAGACGACGATGGAGCGCTACTGGCAGCAGTGGCTCGAGACGCAGTAGGGGCCGGTCTCCCGGCCCCTACTCGAGTCGACGCGCGGAGCAGAGTCCCTAGCGCGGGCGCCCTTCGATCAACTTGCCGGTCCGCGACCAGAGCTTGGTTGTTCGCGTTGAATCGCTGTAGCTGCATCTGGCTGATGATGAAGTGGTCCGTCCTGGAGGTCTTCTGAACGACGCCCGGGGAGCGAGAACTTGTTCGCGTAGTTCATGCTCAGCAGCGCTTTCATGAAGCTCTCGCGGGTGGGGTTTGCCCCGGCCGGTAGAGCGACCTGGACGAACGCCTCCGCCTTCGCGACCCCGTAGTAGACGTGCTGGTCGTTCGGGTTCGCTCCGCCGCCGTACTTGGCGATGATCTGGCGGTACAGCTTCATCGCCGGGTCGTTGTCCCACGCCGGATCCTGAGGATCCTTGCCGTAGGCGATGGAGAGGATGCCGTTGACGTAGGCCGCTCCTGCACTCGCCACAGCGCCGTCCATCGCCGGCTTGATCGCTGCGACCGAGTTCATGTAGATCTGGTCCGGGTTGAAGCCGAGCGCCTTGCCCGTGGCGATGGTCCTGACCGTCGGCGTCGGGAGCTGGAACACCGCGAGTATCTTGGCACCGCTCGCCCGGATACGCGTCATCTGGCTCGCGACCGACGTTGCCGTCGCCTCGACCGCCTCCTGGGCGACGACGTTCGCGTCCGCATACTTCTTGCCCAGCGCAGCCCGGAAGCCGTACAGGTAGTCCTTGCCGTAGTCGTCGTTCTGATAGATGACCGCGATCTTCTTACCCGAGTAGTTGGCCTTGATATGGAGCCCGTAGAAGCGACCCTCCGCGATGTAGTCGGGCTGCCAGCCGATCGTCCAGGGGAACTCCTTGTACTGAAGGCCCCAGTACGACGCACCCGTCGAGACGAGCGCCTGCGGGACCTTCTGCTGGTTGAGGTACGCGCGAACGGCGAGATTCGGCTCGGTCCCGAGCTGGCCGACGGTCGCGAAGACCTTGTCCTGCTCGACGAGACGGCGGGTGAGCTGAACCGTGTTGGCGGGGTTGTACCCGTCGTCGTAGTACTTCCAGATGATCTGGCGACCGAAAACGCCGCGCCTGCGGGCCGGATCCTCGGCCTTCGACGCACGACGTGCGTTGATGTAGCTGAAGTACGCCTTCATGCCGACCGGGATCGGCGCATAGGAAGCCGCCGGACCGGTGAGCGGGAAGGTGCCGCCGATGACGACCGACTTTGCTGTGACGCCTGGCGTCGCGCCCGGGCCGCCGATGGCACCGGGTACCGTCAGCGCGAGCGCCGCGCCGAGCACGGTCGCAAGAGCAACGAGCTTTCGCACCGAATCTTCCTCCTTGTGAGCCCTCCGATTCCTGCCTGTCAGCCGCGAGCGTACCGCGGGTACGTCGATGCCGCTATAGCTTGAAACGACGCCTCCGCCGTCGCGGTTAGGAGTTCGGAAATGATTACACGGCAGCGCCTCGTGTATCAATACGTCCCAGAGATGACGGAGACGACGGCGGCCCCCCACGCGTCGCCGCGGTCGCAGGCCGGCGGCGAGTCGCGACGACGTCCTCGAAACGTCGCTCCGGCTCTACCTCCACGGCGAGCGGGTGGACGTCCGGGCGGTCGCAGCCGAGCTCGGGCTCGGCCGGACGACGATCTACCGCTGGTTCGGCTCGCGAGAGGGGCTGATCGGCGAGACGGTGGCGCGAGCCGCGGAACCGCTCTTCGAGGACGCGCGCGCCGGCGCGAGGGGCGCCGGCGGCGATGCGCTCCTGGACACGTTCGATCGCATCAACCGCGCGCTCGCAGCCGCGCCCGCACTGCGGAGCTTCCTCGAGCTCGAACGGGACGCGCTGCGCATCCTGACGTCGAGTGGCGGCATCGTCCATCGGCGGGCGGTGGCCACGATCGAGGGCTTCATCGAGGCGGAGGTGCGCAGCCGGCGCCTACCGGGCTCCGGTCGACCCCTCCACGCTCGCCTACGCGATCGTCCGCCTCGCCGAGGCGTTCCTCTTCAACGACGAGACAGCCGCGATGCGTGGTGACGTCGACCGCCTCCGCGAGCTCGAGGCGGCGCTCCTCGGCGTGCCGATCCTGACCTAGGTCAGGCCGATGTCGACGGCGAGCGCCTCCGCCTCGTCGAGCTCTGCGGCGAGCGCGTCGATGCCGGCGTCCCAGATCTTGCGATCGGTGAGGTCGAGGCCGACCATCTCGGCCAGCTCCTCGGGCGGCTTCGACCCACCCGAGCGCAGCACGTCGAGGTACGGCTCGACGATCGAGTCGCCCTCGAGCTCGTACTTGCGGAAGATCGAGAGCGCGAACAGAAAGCCGTACGAGTAGGCGTACACGTAGCCCGGCGTCCCGATGAAGTGCGGGATATAGCTCCACCAGGTCGCATAGCCGTCGGTATCGACGGAGTCGCCGAACATCTGGTTCTGCGACGCGAGCCAGAGCTCCTCGAACCTCTCCGTCGACAGCTCGCCCTCCTCGCGACGCGTCGTGTGCACCGCGTCCTCGAAGCGGTTCATCGCGATCTGCCGGTAGACGGTCGCGATCGAGTCCTCGATGCGGCCGGCGAGCAGGTTCAGGCGCCGACGGGGATCCTCCTCGACCGCGAGGAGGCGCTTGAACGTGAGCGCCTCGCCGAAGACGGACGCGGTCTCGGCCGTCGTGAGCGGCGTGGACGCGTTGAAGAAGCCGAGCGGCTGGGCGAGGTAGCCGTGCAGCCCGTGACCGAGCTCGTGCGCCAGCGTGAGCACCGACCGGCGGTCGCCCGTGTAGTTCATGAACACGTACGGGTGCACGCCTGGCACGTTCGTCGCGCAGAAGGCGCCGGGCCGCTTGCCGTCGCGCGGCGGCGCGTCGATCCAGCCCTCGTCGAAGAAGCGCGAGACGACGTCTCCCGTCTCGTCGGAGAAGTCCGCGAAGGCGTCGAGCACGAGCTGCTTCGCGTCGGCCCACTCCACCTGCGTCGTGTCCTCGGCGAGCGGCGCCATACGGTCGTAGAACGAGAGACGGTCGAGCCCGAGGAGCTTCGCCTTCAGCGTGTAGTAGCGCTGGACGACGTCGTAGCGGCCGACGACCGCGTCGACGAGCGCCTCGACGGCCTCGTCGGTCGTGTCGTTCGACAGGTTGCGAGCGGAGATCCAGCTCGCGTAGCCACGGAGCCGGTCGTCGATCGACTTGTCGACGGCGATCGTGTTGAAGATGAACGTCCTGGTCCTGAGGCCCGGGGCGAGCGCCTCGGTGATGGCCACGGAGGCACGTTGCCGCAGGTCGCGGTCGGGCGAGTAGAGCTTCGACATCGCCTCCTCGAACCCGATCTCGCCGCCGTCGAGGTCCACCTTGATCGCGCCGAGCAGCTCGTCGTAGAGCCGGTCCCAGGCCGCGAATCCGGACACCGACTTCTCGGTGAGGATCTTCTCCTCGGGCTCGGTGAGGACGTACGGTCGGAACTTGCGAATCGTGCGGAGCCAGTGGCGCCAGTTCTCGAGCTCGTCGCTCGCGAGCAGGGCGTCCGCCTGGTCGTCCTCGAGCGCTGCGAGCTCGAGCCCGAAGAAGAGCAGCTGGGTGTCGACCGTCGCGCCCTTCTCCGTGAGGCGTGCCACGAGCGCTCCGCGCCGCGAGTCGTTCATGTCCGTCGAGAACCACAGGTGCGCGTAGTAGATGGCGCGCGTGAACGTCGACTCGATCCGCTCGCGCTCCTCGATCGCCTCGCGCAAATCGGCCGGGCTCAGCCCTGCGACGCCGCCGTAGTAGCGCTCGCGGAACGCCGCGGCGGCGGCCTCCGTCTGCTCGACGTCCTGCTCGATGCGTGGGTCGTCACCGCCGTCGTAGAGGTCGGAGAGGTCCCACGCGACATCTTCCGCACCGGTCAGCTCAGTGGTCGCCATGCGAAAGACGCTACCTGAGCAGTGCGAGCAGGCGTTCGCCCACGAGGGCGAGCATGGCGTCGTCGTCGTGGTTCAGGTGCTGGAGGAGAACGCGCGTGACACCGAGCGCGCGAAGCCCTTCGATCCGCTCCGCGACCTCGTCGACGGTGCCGACGAGCCAGCGGTCGCTCCGCTCGGCGATGAGGTCCTCGGGGTCGGCGTCGCCGCCTCTGATCGCCAGGAATGCGCCCACCCGATCGACGACGTCGGCACGGGTCTCGCCGACGAAGCAGGCCGTCATCACCGAGTAGCCGAGCGTCGCCGGATCCCGGCCGGCCTCTTCGCATGCCCGGTCGAGCGCGGCCTTCCGCTCGCGAAGCTCGTCGTCCGGGGCGCCGAGCGTGTTCACCTCGGTCGCGTAACGCGCCGCGAGCGCGGCGAAGCGCGGCTTCACGGTGCCGCCGAGGACGAGCGGCGGATGCGGCTGCTGGACGGGACGCGGCAACGCCAGCTGCTCGCGGAGCCGGTACGCAGGCCCGTCGTGGTCGAAGCGGTCCTCCGTCCACGAGCGCACGACCACTTCGACCTGCTCGGCGAAGAGGCCGAAGCGCTGCGGCCCGTCGAGGAACGGAAACCCGTGCGCATCGTGCTCGCGCTCGTACCACCCGGAGCCCATCCCCACCTCGACGCGTCCGCCCGAGATGTGGTCGACGGTGACGGCCATCCGCGCGAGCACGCTCGGGTGCCTGAACGTCGCCGGCGAGACCATGGTGCCGAGGCGGATGCGCTCGGTGATGGCGGCGAGCCCCGCGAGCGTCGCCCACGCGTCGTGTGCCTCGGCATCCGGCCGGATGATCGCGGTGTAGTGATCGGACCGGAAGAGGCCCTCGAGGCCGTACTGCTCCGTGAGCCGGGCAAGCCGCACCCAGTCGTCCCAGGTCACGCCTTCCTGGCCTTCGATCATCAGGCACACCCGCATCAGACGGCGACCTCCTCGGGTTCGGTGACGGGAGCTTGGCAGGCGAAGCGCTCGCAGATGTACACGGCCGTCCGCCCGTCGACGAGTGTCTTCCCGGAGAGCAGCGGAACGTCCTCCGAGGGGCCGACCGCGACGACCGCGGTCGGTTGGAAGGGCGCGAGCGCGGCGCGCGCGACCGGCGCACCGACGTCTCCGACGATCGCGATCTCGCGCGGTGTGCTCAGCCACAGGTCGATGCCGCAGAGAGCCCACGCGAAGAAGCCGGGCGCTCGGCTCAGCGCGGGCTCGACGAGGCGGAACACCGGCACGGCGCGGCGCTCGAGCTGGTCGTCGCCCCAGATCCGGGAGAGTCGGAGAAGGACGTGCGCGAGCATGGAGTTCCCGGAGGGAACCGGCGAGTCCTGGAGGTCCTTCGTGCGCGGCACGCGCATGTCGCCGTCGGCCGGCGAGAGGAAGAAGCCGCCGTGCTCGGCGTCGGCGAAGAGCTCGACGGCCAGTCCCGCGAGCCGGTGCGCCTCGTGCAGCCACTGCACGTCACCCGTGGCGGCGTGCAGCTCGATCAGCCCGTGCCCGACGTTGGCATAGTCGTCCAGGAATCCGAGCCCGCTCGTGCGTCCGTTACGGGTGGAGCGGTACAGGCGTCCGTCGTTCGTCGACAGCGGGCCGAGCAGGAAGGCGCCGAGGCTCCGGGCGGCGTCGAGCCAGTCCGTGCGCTCGAGCCGGTAGCCCGCCTCCGCGAGAGCGGCGAGCACGAGGCCGTTCCACGACGCGAGGGCCTTGTCGTCACGGAACGGCTGTGGCCGCTTGTCCCGCTCGGCGAGCACGGCGGCGCGGAGCCCCGGGTCGAGTGACCCGCGCACGACGTAGCGGCCGTGCTCGAACGGCTCGAGAACCTCGTGCGGCAGGCCCACGGCCGCTGCCTCCTCCGGCGTCCACGTGTGCGTCAGCCCCTCGACGCCGTTCGTGTCGGCGTCCTGCGCCGAGGCGAATCCGCCGTCCCCGAGCGCGAGCTCACGCAGCATGTACTCGACCGTCTCCTCGACGATCTCGCGATAGCGCGCCTGCCCGGTGACGACCCAGGCGTGCAGGTACGTCGAGACGAGTACGGCGTTGTCGTAGAGCATCTTCTCGAAGTGCGGGACGAGCCAGCGGTCGTCGACCGAGTAGCGGTGGAAGCCGCCACCGACGACGTCGTAGAACCCTCCCGCCGCCATCCCGTCGAGAGTTGCCGTCACCATCGTCATGGAGGCCTCGTCGCCTCGGCGCAGCAGGAACTCGAGCGTCGACGCAGCCGGGAACTTCGGCGCCCGTCCGAAGCCGCCGAACGCCGGCTCGAAGGTTGCCGCAACGCCTCGAACGGCACCGCCGAGCAGGGACGATGTCAGTGGCACCGTCGAGACCTCCGAGCCGACCGCCGCCCGGAGCGTGCCGTCGATGCGGGCCGCCTGCGCCTCGATGTCGTCGCGCCGCTCACGCCAGGTGTCTGCAACGGCCCGGAGGAGCTCCTGGAAGCTCGGCAGCCCATGGTGGGGCTCGGGCGGGAAGTACGTGCCTGCGTAGAACGGCTTCCCCTCGGGAGTCATGAACACGGTCGTCGGCCAGCCGCCCGACCCCGTCATCCCGACCGTCGCCTCCATCGTCACGGCGTCGACGTCGGGGCGCTCCTCGCGATCGACCTTGACGTTCACGAACAGCTGGTTCATGAGCGCGGCGGTCGCCTCGCTCTCGAACGACTCGTGTGCCATGACGTGGCACCAGTGGCACGAGCTGTATCCGACCGAGACGAGGAGCGGCCTGTCCTCGGCTCGCGCGCGCTCGAACGCCTCGTCCCCCCACTCGTACCAGTCGACCGGGTTCTCGGCGTGCTGGATGAGGTACGGCGACGTCGCCGATCCGAGCCGGTTCACGTCGGAGACGCTAGCGAGCGCGGGTCACGGGTCCTCGGCGCCACCCGCCGAGCGGCGCGCGCGGAGGTGCCTGACTGCCTCGACGACGAAGCCGAGAGACAGTGCGATACCCAGTGCGATCAGGAGCCCGAACCACGGGTGGTTCTCGAACGTCTTCCCGCCGAAGTATCCGAGCAGCGCCGCGTACGACGCCCACAGGACGCAGGCGAAAGCGTCGTACACGACAAACCTCCGCCACGGGAACGTCGGGATGTACCCGGACGAGAACGTCACGGCGACCCGTCCACCCGGGATGAAGCGCGCGACGAGGATGATGTACGCCCCGCGCTCGTCGAGCATCTTCTCGGCCCACTCGAGGCGCTTGCGCGACTTCTCCCCCGAGAACCAGCGCTTCACCGTGCGTTCTCCGACGAGCGTGCCGAGGCCGTACGAGATGTTGTCGCCCACCATCGCTCCGAGCGCGCCGAGCAGGATGACGAGCCCGAGGTTCAGATCGCCGGACGCTGCGAGGTTGCCGGCGATGATGACCACGGTCTCGCTGGGAACGACGGGGAAGAACGCGTCCACCATCGCGACCCCGAAGATGAGCGGGTACGTCCACCAGGCGCCGGACACCCAGTCCGCGATCTGGTTGAAGTCGAGCCAGCTCGGCACCGTTCAATCCTCCCGCAGATCGAGACGCTGCGAGCGCAGCATCTCGATCGCGACGATGCCTGAAGCGGACGGCTCTCGCCCGTTCGGTCGCTTCGACGACTCACTGGCCTAGCGGCGTCGTGGAGAAGCGATGATCTCCCGATGCCGGTGCAGCCGCTCGAGGGGATGCGCGTGCTCGACGTCACGACGTCGATCGCAGGCCCGTACTGCGCAGAGATCCTCGCCGCACTCGGCGCGGATGTGGTGAAGGTCGAGCGTCCCGATACCGGTGACGACGGCCGCGCCTGGGGCCCGCCCTTCTGGAACGGCGAAAGCACGATGTTCCTCGCGGTGAACGCCGGCAAGCGCTCGCTCGCCATATCGCTCCGCGACGACCGGGGACGCGCGGCCGTGCTTCGACTCGCAGAGCAGGCGGACGTCTTCCTGCAGAGCCTTCGGCCCGGGCTCGCCGAACGGCTCGGCCTCGGAGCGGAGGCCGTACGCGCCCGCAACCCGCGCCTCGTCTACTGCACGGTCGGCGCGTACGGCCACACTGGACCGCTCGCGCACGAGCCGGGCTACGACGCGCTCATGCAGGCCGCCGGCGGCCTCATCTCGATGACCGGAGAGCCGGGCCGCACCGGCGTGCGCGTCGGGTCGTCGCTCATCGACATGGGAACCGGCATGTGGGCCGCGCTCGGAACCGTCGCCGCGCTGCTCGAGCGCGAGCGAACCGGCGAAGGCGCACTCGTCGACACGTCGCTCTACGAGACCGCTCTCGGCTACATCGGCTACCACCTCGTCGGCTATCTCGCAGACGGCACCGTGCCGGAGGGGCAGGGAACGATGTTCCCGATGGTCGCGCCGTACCAGGTCTTCCCCACGCGGGACGGCGAGCTGATGATCGCGGGCGGTAACGACCGGCTGTTCGCGGTGCTCTGCGACGTGCTCGGGCTACCCGAGCTGATCGCGGACGATCGATATCGGACGAACCCGGATCGGGTGCGCAACCGCGAACAGCTCGTCGGGACCATGTCCGCACGTCTGCGCACGCAGGACACCGCGCACTGGCAGGAGCGGCTCACCGCCGCGGGCGTCCCGGCGGCTCCGGTCGCCGACGTCGCGGACGTCGCCGCGGCCGAGCAGACGGAGGCACTCGGCTTCCTGCAGCCTCTCGAGCACGACGCCATCCCGGGTCTGCGGCTCCCGGCGCTCCCGCTCTCGTTCGACCGAGAGCGTGCGACCCACCGCACCGCTCCGCCCACGGTCGGCGAGCACTCGGCCGACGTCCTCTCAGAGGTCGGCTACTCGGACGAAGAGATCGCGGCGCTCGAAGCCGACGGCGTCATTCGTACGCGATAGCTCGGAGTGGGTCGAGCTTTGCAGCGCGCCTCGCCGGGAAGATCGCGGCCACGAGGCCGACGACGATCGCGGCGATCACGAAGACGATGACCTGAGTCGTCGGGAAGGCGAAGACGAGGAAGTCGACGCGCGCGATCAGGAGCCCCGCGAGCACGATCCCGAGGAGGATCCCGAGCGCGGCGCCGATGAGCGCCGTGATCACGCTCTCGTGCCGGATCATCCGGCGCACCTGGCGACGAGTCATGCCGATCGCGCGGAGCATGCCGATCTCGCGCGTGCGCTCGAACACCGTGAGGACGAGCGTGTTGACGATCCCGAACAGGCTGACGATGACCGACAGCGCGAGCAGCACGTAGAGGACGTTCAGCACCGACTTGAGGCCCGAGATCTGGTTGTCGATGAACGTCTGCCGGTCCTGCGCCTTCGCGTTCGGGAAGTCGGCGAGCGCCTTGTCCAACGCCGCCTGGTTCGCGTCGGTCTCGCCGCCCTCCATCTTCACGAACGAGTAGAGGTTCCTCGGCTGGGGGGTCTGGGCATCCCAGGCCGCCGCGGACATCGTGACGACGCCGAACGGCGAGCCCCCCGTCGGCGGATCGAAGATGCCCTTCACCCGGAAGGTCTGCTTCGTCCCGTTCGCGAATGTCATCTCGACCGGCGAGCCGAGCTCGAGATCGTGGTCGTCGGCGAACGAGTTGTCGACGAACACGCCGTCGTCGCCGAGTTGCGAGAAGACCGCCTGTGAGCCCTCGACCCAGTTCATGTCGATGACCTGCGCCATCCCGGGGTCGACGGCGGTGGCGAACTCCGAATCCCCGAAGACGAGCGCCTCGCCGGTGCGCACGTTTCCGATCGCGGTGACACCGGGTGCCTTCGCAGCCGCCTCCGCCGCGTCGATCGGGATCGGCGAGAAATTGTTCTCGGCCGTGATCGCGTAGTCGCCGGTGAAGAGGTCGTTCACCGAGTCCGTGAACGAGGAGATGATTCCCGCGGCCAGCGTCGCGACGAGCGTGACGAGCGCGAGTCCGATCATCAGCGCGGCGGCCGTCGAAGCGGTTCGCTGCGGGTTGCGGCGCGCATTCTCGGCGCCGATGTGACTCGTCGACCGGTCGGGGATCACGCCCGGGAACTCCATCGGCCATTCCGGCTCCCAACTGGTGGCCGCCCTGCGGATCCACATCGCGCCGAAGATCAGGAGCACTGCCGTGTAGAGGGCGCCGATGCCGATGAGAAGGGGCAGCGAGGAAGCGATACCGATGGCCAGAAACACGGGCCCGAGCAGCAGGACCGGCACGAAAGCGAGCACGCGCTTGACGACGGACCCCGGTCCCCAGGCTCCGTACCGGATCAGCCACCAGGGCATGGTGAACAAAGGCCACACGAGGACGCTGAGCAGGAACACCGCCCAGCGCGCGATCGGCGACATGATCGCCGCGAGCCGCGGGATGAGGCGGGTGGACACCCGTGCCACGCCGAAGAAGACGAGCAGGACGCCGACGCCCATCCACAGGAGGACGCCGGTCGTTCCGAGCCCGGGCACGAAGAGGCCGTAGAGGAGCGCCGCGAAGCCGAGCGCGATCGATGCGAGCGCTCCGGCCAGTCGTGACGGGAAGAGCGCGCAGCCGAAGAGCGTCAGGATCAGGCCGAGCGCCGCCAGGAGGACGCTGACGAGCGTGTTGCCCGGCGTCGTCGTAATCGCGACGACGGTGAGAACGACCCCGACCGCCGTCGTCGCAATGGCGCGCACGACGCCGCGGATGCGATCGAGCGGCTCTTCCAGCAGCACCGCGCCTTCGCGCACGGCGGCGATCGGAGGCACCGTCGTGGCACGTAGCCCCGGATAGACACTGGCGAGGAGCGTCACGAGGATTCCCGCCGCGAGCGCGATGACGGCTGCGCGCGGTTCGAAGACGAGGCCCGAGTTGGGGAGCGTGAAGCCGACCGCGTCGAAGAGCTTGAAGAGGCCCTTCGCGAGCAGGAAGCCGAGGAAGAGGCCGACGATCGACGCGAGTACGCCGACGACGAGCGCCTCGACGATGACCGACCCGAGGACCTGCCGGTTGGTCGCGCCGATCGTCCGCAACGTCGCGAACTCCCGCGTACGCTGCGCGATCGTGATCGAGAGCGAGTTCGCGATGACGAACGAGCCGACGAAGAGCGCGATCCCGCCGAACGCGAGTAGGAACCCACGAAGGAAGGAGATGAACGCATCGGTGTCGGCGGCGTCCTCGGACGCCTGCTCGCCACCCGTCCTCACCTGAGCCGTCGGCGGCAGGATCGCCTCGATCTCGCCGACGAGCTGCGCGTCCGGCACGTCCGGCTTCGCGGCAACCGCGATCTCGTCGAGCTGTCCGGGCTTCCTGAAGAGTCGCTGCGCTGTGGGGAGGTCGAACCCCGCCAGCGTGGCGCCGCCGATGGTGAGTCCCGAGCTGAACTGGACGATGCCGGAGACCTTCAGGTGCTGGACGGGGCCTTCCGCCTGCACGCCGATCTTCTCACCGACCGCGAAGTCCTCCTTCGATGCGGTCTCCTTGTCGATCACCAGCTCGTTCTGCTTCGGCCAGGTGCCGTCCACCAGGGAGAGCACGTTGAACGGCGAGTTCGGATCGGCGATGGAGAACCCGAGGTTCGGCGCGCCGCCGAACACCACCGCCTTCCCGTCGTCGCCGATGAGCTGGGTCGCATCCGAGCTGACGCTGCCCTCCGCCTGGGCGACGCCGGGGAGCGCCTGCACCTTCGGGAGCAGCGACTCGTCGAGCGTCGGTGGGCTCAGACCCTCCTGGTCGGAGAGGTCGACGGCCGACTTCCCGGAGATGACTGCGTTCGAACCTGCGCGGATGTCCGTGAAGATCCGGTTGAACGCCTGGTCGATCGAGTCGGTCAGGACGTACGTGCCGCTGATCATCGCGACACCGAGGACGATCGCGATCGCAGTGAGCGCGGTCCGGAGTTTCCGGCTCAGCAGCCCTTGTATGGCGAAGCGGCCCATCAGCCGACCAGGCTACTGGTAAGCAATTGCTGCGAGTGGGTTCGACTTCGCTGCACGGGGCCGCGGGAAAGTGATCTCTGTCACGCCGCGGCGAGCTCGTCCATCACCGCGTGGATCGTCTGCTGGTCGCACTCGCCCATCTCGCGCACGATCACGCCGTCGGCCAGGAACAGCACGCGATGTGCGACCGCAGCGGCACGCGCATCGTGCGTCACCATCACGATCGTCTGGCCGTACTCGTCGACCGAGCGACGCAGCAGCTCGAGGATCTCCTGGCTCGTCGTCGAGTCGAGGTTGCCGGTCGGCTCGTCGGCGAAGAGCACGGTCGGTCTCGAGATCAGCGCCCGCGCGATCGCGACGCGCTGCTGCTGACCGCCGGAGAGCTCCGCCGGACGGTGCGAGAGCCTGTCCGTAAGGCCCACGTCCTCGACGAGCTGCTCGAGCCACCCGTCGTCGGGCTTCTCGCCGGCGATGGTGAGCGGCAGGAGGATGTTCTCCTTCGCGCTCAGCATCGGGAGCAGGTTGAAGAACTGGAAGACGAAGCCGATGTGCTCACGGCGCAGCTTCGTCAGATCGTTGTCGTTCAGCGTCGTGATCTCGGTCCCGGCAATCCCGACGGACCCCGAGCTCGGCTTGTCGAGGCCCGCGAGGATGTGCATGAGAGTCGACTTGCCCGAGCCCGACGGGCCCATCACCGCCGTTGCCTTGGCCGGCGCAATGTCGACAGTCACCCCGCGGAGGGCGTCGACGGCCGTGTCTCCTTCTCCGTATCGGCGCGTCACGTCGCGTGCAGCGACGACCGCGCCGTTCGCGCTCACATTCATCCCACCCGGCTCCTTCCACTCCGTTGCGAGCGCGAAACGATACGTGATCCCCCACTTGCGCTCTTGCGCTGTCCGCGGAGTTCATCACAGTGCGATTGTGGAGACCCGCAACGAGATCAGGCGGGCGCTCGAGCGTGGGCGCACGGCCACGGAAGGGCTGCTCGCCCCCGTCTCGGACGACGACCTGGTCGCACAGGTGTCCCCGCGCGTCCCGCCGCTCGTCTGGAGCTTCGCGCATGTCGCCCGCTTCGAAGAGCTCTGGATCCTCCGCACGCTGGCGGGGGCGCGTTCCATCCCCGACGTCCACGATCACGTCTACGACGCGTTCCGCCGAGAACGCTCGAACGGAGCCAAGCTTCCGACCCTGAACCCCACGGCTGCGCGCGCCTACGCCGCAGACGTGCGGGAGCGGTCGTTCGACGCGCTCGAGCGCGTCGATCTCGAAGCCCCGGACGTCCTCGTACGGCACGGATTCGTGTTCGGCCTCGTCCTCCAGAACGAGCTGCAGTCGCAGGAGTCGATGCTCGAGACGCTGCAGTGCCGGACGGGCTCCGAGTACCGCTACGTCGAGGAGGCAGCGCCCGACCGTGCACCGGGCGGGCCGGACGAGATCGAGGTGCCCGGCGGCGCCTTCACCCTCGGCGCCATGTACGAGCCGTGGGCGTACGACAACGAGCTCGAGCCGCACGAGACGGAGCTGCCCGCGTTTAGTATCGACCGAGCCCCGGTGACGAACGGCGAGTTCGCCGAGTTCGTCGAGGACAAGGGCTACCGCTCACACAAGGTCTGGAGCGAGGAGGGCTGGGCCTGGAAGGAGCGCGAGGACGTCGTGGCCCCCCTCTACTGGGAGCAGTCGAGTTTCGGCTGGGAGCGCATCCGCTTCGGCCGACGCGAGCCGATCACCCCATGGGAGCCCGTGCAGCACGTGTCGTTCCACGAAGCCGAGGCGTTCGCGCGCTGGGCGGGCAAGCGCCTCCCCACCGAGGTCGAGTGGGAGCGAGCGGCCGCGTGGCACGACCACGAGGGCAAGTTCCGGTATCCGTGGGGCCAGGCGTGGATGGGCTTCGAGGCGAGCCTCGACCGCAGGCGCTACTCCCCCGCCCCTGCGGGCTCGTACGCGGGAGGCGTGAGTCCGGTCGGCTGCGTGCAGATGGCGGGTGACGTCTGGGAGTGGACGTCCTCCACGTTCGAGCCGTACCCCGGCTTCCTGCCGTTCCCGTACCCGGAGTGCTCGGAGGTGAACTTCGGGGACGACGTGCGTGTCCTGCGGGGCGGCTCCTGGGCGACGGACGCGCTCGTCGCGCGCGCGTCGTTCCGCCGCTGGGAAGGGCCGGAGCGCCGCGAGCTCTTCGCAGGCTTCCGCTGCGCGCGAGACGCCTAGGACGTCACCTCGGCGTCGTGCGCGAGGCGCTCGGCCAGGCTCTTCATCACCTTCAGCTGCACCGAAGGGCTACCGCCGAGCACTTGACGGAACGCGGACTGCGTCAGGACGAAGCAGCGCAGCGGCGTGGTCACCGTCACGGTCGCCGTCCGCTTCGCCGAGGTCAAGAGCGCGATCTCGCCGACGAAGTCGCCGCCCGACAGGGTCGAGATCCGCTTGCCGCCCTGGGTGACCTCGGCATCGCCGTCGACGATCACGAAGAACTCGCTGCCGATGCGCCCCTCGCGACAGAGCACCGTGCCGGGCTCGACCTGGAGGTCGTCGGTCGCCGAGGCGAGGGCGCCCAGCTCCTTCTTCGTCAGCCCCTCGAAGAGCGGCGTCCGCTTCAGCGCCTCGACCTTCACGTCCTGGCTGAACAGCCGCATGCCTAGGCGCGCATGAGCGTCGATGCCTCGGTCAGGACGTCCCCGAGGATCGACGTGATCTCGTCGAACTCGGCCTGACCGGCCACGAGCGGGGGCGATATCTGGATCACCGGGTCGCCGCGGTCGTCGGCGCGGCAGATCATCCCGGCGTCCCACAGCGCCGTCGACAGATAGCCACGCAGGAGCCGCTCGCACTCCTCGTCGGAGAACGTCTCGCGTGTATCCCTGTCCTTGACGAGCTCGATCGCCCAGAAATAGCCGGTGCCCCGGAGGTCGCCCACGATCGGGATCTCGAGCAGCTGGGAGAGCGACGAGCGGAGCACGTCCTCGTTCGCGCGGACGTGTTCGAGAATGCCTTCCCGCTTCATGATCTCGATGTTCTTGAGCGCGATCGCGCACATGACCGGGTGGCCGCCGAACGTGATGCCGTGCGAGAACATCGAGGTCTCGCCCATGAACGCATCCATCACCCTGTCCGTCGCGACAACCGCCCCGATCGCGGCGTAGGAGGACGAGAGGCCCTTCGCGCTCGTCACGATGTCGGGACGGATGTCGTAGCGCTCGGAGCCGAACCAGTAGCCGAGGCGGCCAAAGGCGGTGATGACCTCGTCAGCCGAGAGCAGGATGTCGTAGCGGTCGCAGATCTCGCGCACGCCGCGCCAGTAGCCCTCGGGTGGCGTGAAGCAGCCGCCGGCGTTCTGCACCGGCTCCATGTGGACGAGGCAGACCGTCTCCGGCCCCATCGCGACTATCGCCTGCTCGAGCTCGGCGAGCAGGAACTCCGTGAACTCGGCCTCGCTCTCCTCCGGCGGGCGGTGGTAGCGATTCGTATTCGAGACGTGGCGCACCTCGGCGAGCAACGGCTCGAATGGCGCGCGGATCGCCGGAATGCCGTTGATCGACAGCGCACCCATCGTGGTGCCGTGGTAGGCGATGTGGCGCGCGATCGCCTTGTAGCGGCGCTGTGGCCCGAGGGCCGAGGCGACGATCGCGTCGTGGTCGACCTCGGGCTCCTGCGCGCCGGCACGCGCGCCCGGCGTCACCAGACCGCGGACGTGCTTCTCGCCACGCGCCGTGTAGTACTGGCGCGCGAGCTTCCAGGCCGACTCGACGGCCTCCGAGCCACCCGAGCAGAAGAACACACGGTTGAGGTCGCCGGGGGCGAGCGACGCGACCTCGGCCGCCAGCTCGATCGCGCGCGGGTGTGCGTACGACCAGTTCGTGTAGAAGGGCAGCTCGCGCATCTGCTCGTGCGCGGCCTGGCCGATCTCGTCCCCGAACGAGTAGCCGATGTTGACCGAGAAGAGGCCCGCCAGCGCGTCGATGTAGCGTCGACCCTTCGAGTCCTCGAGGTGGCAGCCGTCGCCGCGGACGATGATCGGAACGTCGTCGACGCCGTATCCGCCCATGCGGGTGAAGTGCATCCAGAGGTGCTCCTTGGCGGCGAGCTGCAGGTCGATGGACCCAACGGCGGTCATGTGGCTCCTCGGGTTCGTTTGGCGCTTCGGTACTCCCAGAAGACGTTCGTCGAGCGCGATCGCGATCGCCACGAGGAAGATTGCACTCGCGACCACGTTCACCTGCGGCGGAACGGCCACGCGCGCGATCCCCCAGACGAAGATGGGGAACGTCTGCGTCCCGCCCGCATTGAAGTACGTGATGACGAAGTCGTCGATGGAGAGCGCGAATCCGAGCAGCGCCGCTGCGATCATCGCAGGCGCGATCAGGGGCAGCGTCACCTTGCGAAACGTCGTGACCTCGTTCGCCCCGAGGTCCATCGCTGCCTCCTCGAGGTGCCTGTCGAAGCCGATCAGGCGCGCCTTCACGGTGACCACGACGAAGCTCACGATGAACATCACGTGCGCGATGAAGATCGTGATGAACCCGAGCTGGAAGACCGCGGTCGTGTTCAGGAACAGCGTGAGGAGCGACGCACCGAGGACGATCTCCGGCGTCGCCATCGGCAGGAACACGAGGACGTTGGTCGCTCCGCGTCCGACGAAGTGATGGCGGACGATCGCCATCGCGATGAGCGTCCCGAGCGCCGTGGCCACGATCGTCGCGAGCAACCCGACCTCGAGCGACGTGATGATCGCATCCTGGATGCCGAGGACGGCGTTCCAGTGGACCCAGTTGTCGACCGTGAACTCCTCCCAGAGGTAGTTGAAGCGGCCCGCCGGCTTGTTGAACGAGAAGAGGATCACGACCGCGATCGGGAGCATCAGGTAGGCGACCACCAGAAGCGCGTAGACGGTCAGCGCGTGATGCTTCAAGAACGCCCATCCACGGCTCGCAGCGGAGCGTTCGGCGCGTGGTGTCGATTGGGCGACGGTCGTCATCCGGTGAGCCTCTCCGACCCGACGATGCGGGCGTAGACGAGGAGCGAGACGAGGATCAGGCCCATGAGGAGGAACGAGAGCGCGGCGGCGCTCGGGTAGTCGAGCGATTCGAGGAACTTCGACTGGATGACGTTGCCGATCATCGCCTGGTTCGGTGTGCCGAGAAGTGCCGCGTTGATGAAGTCTCCCGCGGCCGGGATGAAGGTGAGGAGGGTCCCGGCGACGATCCCGGGCGCCGAGAGCGGGAGCGTCACTCGCAGGAACGCCTGCGTCGACGACGCGTAGAGATCCTTCGCGGCCTCGAGGAGGCGCGGATCGATCTGCTCGAGTGAGACGTAGATCGGGAGCGCCATGAAGGGGAAGAAGTTGTAGGTGATGCCCGAGACGACCGCGAACGTCGTCGCGAGGAGCCTCCCGTCGGGGCCGAGGATGTGCAGGTCTCGGAGGAGCCCGACGACCGGCCCCTGGTCGGCCAGGATGTTCAGCCAGGCAAGTGTCCGCACGAGGTACGTGACGAAGAACGGGGCGACGATGAAGAGGAGAAAGAGATTCCGCCAGGGGCCCGCCCTGAACGCGATCCAGTAGACGAGCGGATATGCGAGCAGGAGGCACGCGACGGTCGCGATCCCGGCGTAGACGAACGACCGCACGAACTGCTCGTGGTAGTCGCGGATCCCGTCGGAGAAGTTCGAGAACTGCCAGGTGAACTCGAAGCTCGGAAAGAGTCCGGACTGCAGGGACTGGTACGCAAGGAATCCCAGGGGGATCAGGAAGAAGATCGCGAGCCAGAGCACCCCCGGCGCGAGTAGCAGGTACGGCGTCGCGCCCCGGTGCCGGTGGAAGAACGTGCCCATGGTGTCGTCGTCGCCTCTACTTGCCCTGGACCGCGAGCCACTTCTTTTCGTAGTCGGGGTTGGTGAACATCGCGGGGTCGTTCTGGTGGAGCTGGGAGAACATGGCGTCGGTCGGGAAGACCAGCGTGTTCTCGGCGGCATCCGGGTTGAGCTTCGACGCCTCCTCCTTCACGCCCTTGACCGACGAGATGTAGCCGGCCCCGAGGGCGAGCTGAGCGGCGATCTTCGGGTCGTAGACGAAGTTCATGAACGTCGAGGCGGTCGGCACGCTCCCGCCGGTCGGGATGAGCATGTTGTCGGTGAAGATGATCCCCCCCGTCTCCGCGATCCCCCACTTCACCTTGGGGTCGGCGAGGAGGAAGATGTCGCCGGACCACGCCATGCTCGCGGCGAGATCGCCCTTCGCGAGCGGCTGCACGTAGTCGTTGCCGTAGAACCTGCGGATCTGGCCCGCATCCTGAGCTTTCTGGATCACGGCCAGCGCGCGGTCGAACGACTCGTCGGTGACCTTGGCCGGGTCGTCGCCGTTCTCGAGCATGACCAGGCCGAGCGTGTCGCCCATCGAGTTCCAGACGCCGACCCTGCCCTTGAGCTTCGGATCGGTGAGGAGCTGCGTGACGGTCGTGACCGGCCCGGTGAGCTCCTCGTTCCAGGCGATCCCGTCCATTCCCGAGAACCAGGGGAGCGTGTACTCGCGGTTCGGGTCGAAGGGAGGGCTTGCCTGCGCGTCGATGAGGTTCGCGAAGTTCGGGATGAGGTCCTTGTCGAGCTTTTCCGCCCAGCCTTGCGAGATGTACTCGCCGAGCGGGCGGTCGTTGTCCGTCGAGACGATGATGTCGCGGCCGATGCCCATGTCCCTGGCTCAGACGGCCCTGGATCGTCGCGAAGTACTCCGAGTTGGAGTTGATGTCCTCGTAGTAGTTGACCTTGATGCCCGTCTTCGCGGTGAACTGCTCGAGCGTCGTCGGAGCCTTCACGCCGGCGGCCTTGAGCGACGCCGGCGTGTCGATGTAGAACGGCCAGTTCGAGAAGTTGAGGACGTCGTTGACCTCGCCGCCGAGCTGCTTCCGCCACCGCCACCGCCGCAGGCGGCGAGCAGCGACGGAAATGCCAGCAGGGCGCTTCCGGCCGCGCCGCGCCGCAGGAGCTCGTTTCGAGTCAGCCTCGGGTTCATACGATTTCCTCCTCCTCCTCGCTCGCAGTGACATCCCGATCGACGACGAAGGTCGACTCCGGGGCCCAGCTCAGTACGACATTGGTCCCGGGCGGGGGAACCCGCCCTCCCGCATCCATGTTCTGCGCGAACACCTGGACGGTGCCCGCGGACGTGCGCACCACCACCTGCGTCGCGACGCCGATGTACGCGGTCTCCGCAGACGGTTCCCGCGAGCTCGTTCGCGCCTCCACCCGCGCCGATCGTGATCTTCTCCGGCCGCACACCGGCGGCGACCTCGCCGGCGCGTCCGTTCACGGTCGCGCGCACGATGGTCCCGTCCCCGAGGCGGATCGTGCCGGAGTCCTGCGACCGTTCCGGGCAAGAGGTTCGAGACGCCGAGAAATCCGGCGACGAAAGCCGTCCTCGGGCGCTCGTAGAGATCGGCAGGCGGCCCGAGCTGCTCGATCTTCCCTGCGTTCATGACCGCGATGGTGTCCGCCATCGTCATCGCCTCTTCCTGGTCGTGCGTGACGTGGACGAACGTGATGCCGACCTCGCTCTGGATCCGCTTCAGCTCCATCTGCATGTTCTTGCGGAGCTTCAGGTCGAGAGCGCCTAGCGGCTCGTCCAGGAGCAGGACACGAGGTTGGTTGACGAGCGCACGGCCGAGCGCGACCCGCTGCTGCTGTCCTCCGGACAGCTGCTTCGGCTTACGCTTGGCGAAACCACCGAGACCGACGAGCTCGAGCATCTCGGCGACCCGCCCCTTGAGCTGATTCTTCGGGACGCGCTTGCGCTCGAGCCCGAAGGCGACGTTGTCCTCGATCGTCATGTGCGGGAAGAGCGCGTAGCTCTGGAACACCGTGTTGACGTCCCGCTTGTAGGGCGGCAGTCCGACGACGTCCTGGTCGCCGAGGAAGATCCGCCCCTCGGTCGGCTCCTCGAAGCCGCCGATCATCCGCAACGTCGTCGTCTTGCCGCACCCGGAGGGGCCGAGCATCGCGAAGAACGAGCCTCGCGGGATCTCGACCGAGATCCCGTCGACGGCGACCGTGTCGTCGAACCGCTTGACGACGTCCTCGAGGCGGACGTCGGCGGTCGGCTGTCCCTCGGCGGTCGTCATTCGGCGAGCTTCACGCAGACGTGCTTGATCCGCGTGTACTCCTCCATCGAGTAGATGGACATGTCCTTTCCATAGCCCGACTCCTTGAAGCCGCCGTGCGGCATCTCCGACGCGAGCGGGAAGAGGTGCTCGTTGACCCAGACGGTGCCGAACTCGAGCTTCGCCGCGACCTTCATCGCCCGCCCGACGTTCTGCGAGAACACCGACGCGGCCAGGCCGTAGCGCACGTCGTTCGCCATCTCGATCGCGGCATCGTCGGACGCCGCGGACTGCATCGTCACGACCGGGCCGAAGACCTCGTTCTGCACGATCTCGGCCTTCTGGTCGACGTCGGTCACGATCGCCGGCTTCACGAAGAACCCGCGGTCGCCGATCGACTCGCCGCCCGTCACGATCGTCGCCTTCGCGTCCGTCGCTCGCTCGAGGAAGCCGAGCACGCGCTCCTGCTGCTCCGCGGAGATGACCGGTCCCATGCCGATCTCGTCGTCCGTGCCGGGATCTCCGACGGTGAGCGACTCCACGGCCTCGACGGTCGCCGAGAGCACGTCGTCGTAGATCCGCTCGCTGATCAGGATCCGCGAGGACGCCGTGCAGTCCTGGCCGGAGTTGAAGTAGCCGCCGATCTTGATCGCCTCGGCGACGGTCGCCGGGTCGGCGTCGTCGAGCACGACCATCGGCGCCTTGCCCCCGAGCTCGAGGTGCACACGCTTCACGGTCTGAGCGGCGTTCGCGGCGATGAGCTTCCCCGTCGCCGTGTCGCCGGTGAGCGAGACGAGACGGATGTCCGGATGCCTGACGAGCGCGTCGCCGACCGGGATGCCGTCGCCCGTGACGACCTGCAGCACGCCCGGCGGAATGACCTCCTGCGCGAGCTCGGCGAAGCGGAGCATGGTCAGCGGCGTCTGCTCGGCCGGCTTGATGATCTGGACGTTCCCGGCCGCGAGCGCAGGCCCGATCTTCCACATCGCCATGAACAGCGGGTAGTTCCACGGGCAGATGCCCGCGACGATGCCGAGCGGCTCTCGCCGGATCATCGAGGTGTAGCCCTCGACGTACTCCGTCGCTGCCTTGCCCTCGAGGTTGCGCGCCGCCCCCGCGAAGAAACGGAGGTTGTCGGACATGACGCCGGGCTCGTCGACCGCCACCCACCACGGCTTCCCGACGTTCAAGGACTCGAGCCGCGCAAGCTCTTCGGCGTTCTCGTCGATCACGTCCGCGAGCTTCAGGAGGAGCTCCATGCGGTCCTTCGGCGTCTTCGACTGCCACTCCGCCCATGCGCTCCGCGCGGCGGCGACCGCGCTGTCGACGTCCTCGGCGGTGCCGCGCGGAACCTCGGCGATCACCTCGCCGGTCGCCGGGTTCAGCACCTCCATCGTCTCGCCCGACGTCGAGTCCACGAACTCGCCGCCGATGAACTGCTTCTGCTGTGTAACCGCAACGCTCACGCCGGACCTCCGTTCGCCGAAATCGCACGGAGCGTATCCCGGTCGCCGTGCGCGCTACAACCCGGGTCGTTCGTGTAGAAACCGTGCGCCGTGCGGATTCTCGTCGTGGGAACGGGGGGTGTCGGGTCTGCGTTCGCGCGGATCGCGACGCGCCGCTCGTTCTTCGATCACTGCGCACTCGCGGACTACGACCCGGCGCGGCCGGCAGAGGTCGTGGAGGGACTGGACGACGGCCGCTTCTCGGCCCATGGGATCGACGCCTCGAGCGAAGGACTCGGTCGTCGCTCTCATCCGGGAGACGAACGCCGACGTCGTTCTCAACTCGGTCGACCCGCTGTTCAACGCGCCGATCTTCGACGCCTGCTTCGAGGCCGGAGTGACCTACCTCGACATGGCGATGACGCTCTCCGAGCCTCACCCGACGAATCCCTTCGAAGAGGCCGGCGTGAAGCTCGGCGACTATCAGTTCGAGCGGGCCGAGGCGTGGGAGGAGAAGGGTCTGCTCGCGCTGGTCGGCATCGGCGTCGAGCCGGGCGCCGCGGACGTCTTCGCGCGGTACGCGGCCGACGAGCTCTTCTCCGAGATCGACGAGATCGGCATCCGCGACGGCGCGAACCTCGTCGTCGAGGGCTACGACTTCGCCCCCACCTTCTCGATCTGGACGACGATCGAGGAGTGCCTCAACCCGCCGGTGGTCTGGGAGCGGGACCGCGGCTGGTTCACGACGCCGCCCTTCTCCGAGCCGGAGGTGTTCGACTTCCCGGAGGGCATCGGGCCGGTCGAGTGCGTCAACGTCGAGCACGAGGAGGTCCTGCTCGTCCCGCGGTGGATCGACTGTCGGCGGGTCACGTTCAAGTACGGGCTCGGCGACGAGTTCATCGAGGTGCTCAGGACGCTGCACAAGCTCGGGCTCGACTCGAAGGAGCCGATCCCGGTGAAGGGCGTCGAGGTCGCGCCGCGGGACGTCGTCGCGGCCGCGCTGCCGAACCCGGCGACGCTCGGCGACCGCATGACGGGGAAGACCTGCGCCGGCACGGTCGTGACCGGCGTCGGAAAGGATGGCGCTCCCCGGAAGGCGTACCTGTACCACGTCGCCGACAACGAGACGACGATGCGCGAGTACGGGGCGCAGGCGGTCGTCTGGCAGACGGCGATCAACCCGGTGGTCGCGCTCGAGCTCCTGGCGAACGGGACGTGGAAAGGCGCCGGCGTCCTCGGCCCGGAGGCCTTCACGCCGACGCCCTTCCTCGACAAACTGGCCGAGTACGGTGCGCCGCACGGCATGCTCGAGCTCGCGCCGTAGCGACTACCCGGTTCGGTACACCTCGCACGCGTAGAGCGCGTTCACGAGCTCCTGGTACTGGTTGCCCTCGATCGGATGCTCGTAACGCGCCTTCCCGATGCAGCCCGGGTAGTCGGGACGCGCCCCCTCCTGTCGACCGAGCAGCAGGGCCGCGCCGACGACCATGACGAGGCCGAGCAGCACCGTCGCGGTGAGCCGCTCGAAGCGAGCCTTCGACGACGTCGCCCGACGCGAAACGGTCATGCCGTCCCACCGGAGCGACGACTCGGCGCGTCGGCGCCAGGCGTCCCGCTCGGCGCGCAGCGCGTCGATCTCGGAGCTGGGTGTGAGCTGCAGCTTCATATGAGATCCAGGCTCACGGCGATGGCGACGGCCTGTGCGTTCGTGCGCGCGCTGAGGCGCGCACGCGCCAATTTCGTCTGCTTCCGCACCGTCTCGAGCGACTTGCCGAGACGTCGCGCCGCTTCGACCTGACTGTCTCCGAGTGCGATCCGCCGCAGGACCGCGGTCTCCGCGTCCGTGAGGTCGGTGCCTTCCTTGTGCACCCGCAGCAGGGGCATCGGGATGCTGCCCTCGCTCATGCCATCCCCCTCACGCCGTGCTGGTCTGCGAGGAACTGCAGCATGACCGCGTCGCACCACGGCTCGTTCAGGCCGCACGACGCCGCGTAGCGCCTGATCCGCCTGTGCGCCAACCGCAGGGCGTCTCGTCGCGGCGTCGACGAGCGCGTCGAGAGCAGCCGGGCGAGTTCGCTCATGAGCTCCACCAGTTCCATTCGATCACCCCTCTCACGGCCGCAGCCGTTGTTCGTCGGAACAACCCGGGGAGCGACATGCGATGCCGTGATCGGCTGTGTCCGGACAGGAGCCGCTGGGCTCGGAGACGAACGGGCACGCGGCGGCCCGTCGTGAGCCGACCTCGTCCCGGCAGCGCCCCCTGCGCTTCCACCGGCCTTCTCCGGACCACTTCGAGCACGAAACCTCGTGCCGCGGCCCCTGATGAAGTCGCCCATCATGGCAGGCTCGTACGAGCCGTGTGACCGTACTTACAGATTGCACACATCCGTCGCCGAATTGACGACGACACGTCGTGGAGACGCGACTTTTCGGAGTGTCGATGAGTTCCGCCCCCGTTCGTCGTCTGAACAGTGATGCGATGCGCGACTAGGATCGACGCGTGCCCGTGGTGAGGCTCAGAGCTCCGCTGTCGGAGCTCGCGGGAGGCAACAAGGAGCTCGAGCTCGAGGGCTCGACGGTCGCCGAGGTGCTGAAAGCGCTCGAGCGCGAGCACCCCGACGTCAGGGGCTGGATCCTCGACGAGCACGGGTCGATCCGGGAGCACATCAACGTTTTCGTGAACCGCGAATACGGACGGGAGGACACGGAGGTCGGCGCGAGTGACCGGCTGCACGTGCTCCCCGCGATCTCGGGAGGATGAGATGACACAGCTTCTGGTCGGGACGAAGAAGGGCCTGTTCGTGCTCGAGGGTGCCGCGGGCGAGCCGTTCGAGGTCACTGCTCGCGCGTTTGCCGGCGAGCCGGTCGAGTTCGCGACGCGCGACCCGCGCAGCGGCCGGATGCTCGCGGCGGTGACCTCCGCGTTCTACGGGCCGAAGATCTTCTACGCCGACGATCCCGCGGGCGAGTGGGAGCAGGCGGCCGGGGTCGAGCTCCCGGAGGACGCCGAGAAGCCGCTCGAGCGGCTGTGGACGATCGAGCCCGCCGAGGACGACGGCCACCTGTACGCCGGCGGCGCCCCCGGCGTGCTCTTCGAGAGCCACGACGGCGGCGCGAGCTGGGAGCTGAACCAGGCGTTCTGGGAGCAGCCGACGCGCCCCGAGTGGAGTCCCGGCGCGGGCGGGATGTGCATGCACTCGATCGCCACCTGGCCCGGCGACCCGTCGCGCGTCGCGCTCGCGATCTCCGCCGTTGGCGTCTGGCTCACCGAGGACGGCGGCAAGACCTGGCGCAACGGAAACAAGAACCTCTACCCGCGCTACATGCCGGAGGAGGCGCGCGAGGACACGCTCACGCTGTGCGTCCACAACATGCACCGGGCGCCGGCGCGGCCCGAGCGGCTGTTCATGCAGTTCCACGGCGGCGTCTACCGCTCCGACGATGCGGGCGAGAGCTGGATCTCGATCGCGGACGGCCTCCCGTCCGACTTCGGCTTCCCGATGGTCGTCGACCCGGACGACCCGGACAGCGCCTACGTCATCCCGCTCGTCGCCGACATGGACCGTACGACGCCCGAGGGCAAGGTGCGCGTCTACGAGACGCGCGACGCCGGCGCGAGCTGGACGGCGCGTGGAGACGGTCTCCCCCAGGACGACGCCTACCTCACGATCCTCCGGCAGGCGTTCTGCGGCGAAGGCTCGGGCGAGACGATGGGCCTGTACTTCGGCGCGACGTCGGGCGACGTGTTCGGCTCCGGCGATGCCGGGAAGACGTGGTTCACCGCGGCGACGAAGCTACCGCCGGTGCACTCCGTCCGCGCAGCGTAGGCCGAGATCGCAGACACCGCGACCGCCTGCGGTCGCGCTTCGGACTTCGCGCGAGATCAGGATCTGCGGTCGCGGATCCGATCTCGCGCAGAGCTCAGTCTCCGAGGCCGCGGCTGAGCGTCCGCACCGGGTCGATGCGGACGGTCACGCGCTGCTCGCCCGGCTGCCTGCTCGCGTACACGTCGCGGCCCGTGTACTTCTTCGAGAGGCGGTCGATCTGCTCGTCTGCGCCCTCGTCGACGAGCCGGCCGGTACCCAGCACCTTGAACCAGCGATAGGCGTCGTTCGGATCGACGACGACGAGCGAGAGCCTCGGGTCGTGCTCGAGATTCCGCGGCTTCACGCGCCCGTAGGCGGTGTTGATCGAGACGCCGTCGTCGTCCACGTCGACCCAGACGACCGTCGACTGCGGCGAGCCGTCGCGCTGGAGCGTCGTCACGACGCCGACGAACGGATTCTCGAGGAACTCCCGCTCGGCCTCGCTCAACGTCGTCACGAGATCGCGACCATCCGGTCGATCGCGCCCCGGGCGCGCTCGGCGATCTCCTGCGGAACCGTCACCTCGTACTTCCAGTCGCGCAGCGAGTCACGGAGCTTCGGCAGCGTGATCATCTTCATGTAGCGGCAGATCGCCTTCTCGGACACCGCCTCGAAGCGCTTTTCGGGCGCCTCCTTGTTCAGGCGATGGATGATCCCCGTCTCCGTCGCGACGAGGAAGCGGTCCTTCGGCGAGGACTTGGCGAACTTGATCATCCCCTCGGTCGAGAGGATGTGCGTCTTCTCGTTCCCGAAGGCCATGCACTGGCTGGCGCAGCCGCACTCGGGATGGACGAGGAACTCGGCGTCGGGGGCTTCGGCCTGCCAGCGCGTGATGTCCTGCGGGCGGATGCCGGCGTGCACGTGGCACTCGCCCATCCAGATCCGCAGCTTGCGGCCCGTCACCTTCTCGAGCCAGAGCCCGAGGAACATGTCCGGGAGGAAGAGGATCTCGGTGTCCTCGGGGATCGACTCGATGACGCCCTTCGCGTTGCCGGACGTGCAGCAGTAGTCGCTCTCCGCCTTCACCTCGGCGGTCGTGTTCACGTACGAGACGACGACGGCGCCGGGATTCTCCGCCTTCCACGCGCGCAGCTGCTCGGCGCTGATCGACGCGGCGAGGGAGCAGCCGGCGTCGAGGTCGGGGATGAGCACCGTCTTCTGCGGGCTCAGGATCGCGGCCGTCTCGGCCATGAAGTGGACGCCGCAGAAGACGATGGCGTCGGAGTCCGTGGCGGCCGCCTCGCGGGAGAGGCCCAACGAGTCCCCGACGAAGTCGGCGACGTCCTGCACCTCGGGCACCTGGTAGTTGTGGGCGAGGATCACCGCACCGCGCTCGGTCGCGAGCGCGCGGATCTCCTCCTGCATGGTGGTGATCTCGGTGGGGGTCAGTGTCAGCGTCATGTGAGCTCCAGTGAGACGTCGAGTGAGCGGGCGGAGTGCGTGAGCGCGCCGACGGAGATCTCGTCGACGCCGGTCTCCGCGATCGCACGGATCGTGTCGAGGTTCACGCCGCCCGAGGCTTCGAGCCGGGCTCGTCCCGCGGTGAGCGAGACGGCCTCGCGCAGCTCGTCGAGGGTCATGTTGTCGAGGAGGATCGCGTCGACGCCGAGCTCGAGCGCCTCGCCGACCTGAGCGAGCGTCTCGCACTCGACCTCGATCGGCAGGTCCGTCGTCACACCGACGAGCCGGACTGCGTCCGCCACCGAGCCCGCGGCGCGAAGGTGGTTGTCCTTGATCAGCACTGCGTCGTCGAGCCCGAAGCGGTGGTTGTGACCGCCGCCGCACGCAACCGCGTGCTTCTCGAGCGCCCGCAGGCCGGGCGTCGTCTTGCGCGTATCCAGCACCGCCGCGCCGGTTCCCTCGATCGCGTCGACGTAGCGTCGCGTCAGGGTCGCGATCCCGGACAGGCGCCCGAGGAAGTTCAGGGCCACGCGCTCGCCGGTCAGGATCGCGCGCTCCGAGCCGGTGACGCGGGCGACGGTCGCGGGAGCATGTGCGACCTCGTCCCCGTCGCTCGCCAGCGCCTCGAACCGGATCTCCGGATCGAGGGCACGAAACGTCGACTCGGCGGCGCGGAGGCCGCACACGACGCCGGTCTCCTTGAGCAGGAGCTCGCCCGTGCCGACCGCGTCCTCGGGCACGGTCGCCTCCGTCGTGACGTCGCCGGCGCCGATGTCCTCGGCGAGCGCCGCGAGCACGGCCCGCTCGAGCGTGTCGGTCGCTACAGCCATGTCTCGAGCGCGGGCTCCTGGCCCGATCGCAGGACGACGTGCCGCTCGAACACCTCGCTGTCCGACGGGAAGTCCGCCCGGAAGTGCGACCCGCGGCTCTCCTCGCGTGTCAGCGCGCTCTCCGCGATGAGCCTCGTGAGCAGGTGCGGCGCGTCGACGAGGTGCGAGAGCCCCGCCGCGTCGCGGATGAGGCCGCAGTCGCGCCACAGTGCATGCCGCAGCTCCGGCGTGACGGGCTCGGTCGCGGGCGGTTCGGGGATGTCGGGAAGCGCTTCGGTAGCGCCGGGCTCGGCGAGCGCCGCGAGCGCGGCCCGGCGCCCGAAGACGAGACATTCGAGTAGCGAGTTCGAGGCCAACCGGTTCGCGCCGTGCACGCCGGTCGCCGCGCACTCGCCCGCCGCATAGAGGCCCGCGAGCTCACTCTGTCCGTCGAGGTCGGTGAGAACGCCGCCGACCGTGTAGTGCGCGGCCGGAGCGACGGGAATCGGTGTCTGTGAGGGGTCGTACCCCTCCTCCAGGAGACTGCCCATGAGCGACGGGAAGCGCCCGCGGTCGATCGCGCGCAGATCGAGCAGCACCGTTCCGCGCGCCGCGATCTCGCGCGCCACGACGTCGCGGGGAGCGAGCTCGTCGGTGAAACGGTTGCCCTGCTCGTCGAGCAGGAGCGCCCCTTCTCCGCGCAGGGCCTCGGAGAGGAGGAGCGAGGAGTCGACGAGGGTGGTCGGGTGGAACTGGACGAACTCGAGATCCGCCAGAGCGGCCCCTGCGCGATACGCGGCGACCATGCCCTCGCCGACCGCGCCCGCCGGATTCGTCGTGCGCTCCCACAGCGCCGCCGCGCCGCCCGTCGAGAGCAGCGTGGCCCGGGCGGGAACCACGCGTCGATCGGTGACGACGCCGATGCAGCGCTCGTCGTCGCGCCAGATCGAGAGCATCCGCTCGCCCTCGGCCACCTCGATTCGGGGATGCTCGAGTACGCGCTCCGCGAGCTTGCGCGCCACGCGGTCGCCCGTGGCCGCACCGCCCGCATGCACCACGCGGCGCCGGCTGTGTCCACCTTCGAGACCGAGACCGTCGTCGAACTCGACGCCGAGCTCGACGAGATCGCGAATACGAGCCGGGGCCTCGGTCGTGAGGACCTCGACCGCACTCGGGCGGCACAGGCCACGTCCGGTGCGAAGCGTGTCCTCCGCATGCAGGGACGGGTCGTCGTCCTCGCCCACTGCCGCGGCGATGCCTCCTTGCGCGAGCAGGCTCGTGGACGAGAGCAGCGGCCCCTTCGTCAGCGACGAGCACGTCGCCCTCGGCCGCGGCGCAGAGGGCGGCGAAGAGTCCTGCCACGCCTCCTCCGACGACGACGAGCGCGAGCTCGCGATCGTGACGTGTCTCTCCGGTATCCCTCATGGTAGTTTTAGCCTCTGAGTCGATAACCTCGTGGCTGAGTCTAGCACCCCACCTCTCGCTCCCGCGCACGTCGCGCTCGCGGCCGTGTTCCAGGTTCGCGACGGCGCGTTGGCGGTGCTCCTGTGGGAACGTGCGCGCGACCCGTTCACCGGAGCCTGGGCGCTCCCCGGCGGGACGCTCGTCGCCGGCGAGACGCTCGAGGCCTCGATCCTCCGCCACCTCGCGACGAAGGTCGACGTGCGGGAGGTGTCCCACCTCGAGCAGCTCGGAACGTGGAGCGCGCCCGATCGTCATCCGGAGCGCTGGGAGCTGGCGACGGCGTACCTCGGGCTCGTCCCGCTCGGCATGGATCCGAGCGTCCCCGACGACACGCGCTGGCACCGGGTCGACGCGCTGCCCGACACCGCCTTCGACCACGGCGAGATCGTGCTCGCCGGGCGCGACCGGCTGCGCGGGAAGCTGTCGTACTCGAACATCGGATTCGCTCTCGCCCCCGAGACGTTCACGCTGGCCGAGCTGCGCGACGTCTACGAGGCCGCGCTCGGGTACGAGGTGTCGGCGACGAACCTGAAACGCGTGCTGCTGCGGCGCGGAGCGATCGAGGCGGTCGGGATGCGCCGCGCGCACGGCCCGGCCGGCGGACGCCCCGCGGAGCTCTACCGCTTTCGCGCCCGGGAACTCGAGGTCACGGACCCGTTCGCAGTGTTCCGACCTCCGGAGTAGGGCTCAAGGCGGGTGCCGCCGAGGTCGATCACTGGCGCATGCGGCACTTTCGACTGTGGCTACTCGTGATCGGGCTCGTGAGCCTCGTCGCCGAGGCGATCGCGGCGGCCGCCGTGTTCTGGCACGGCGGAGCGCCCCGCCGTTCCTAGACGGCGAGACGCACGAGCGCGGTGACCAGCGCGGCGACGGCCATCGCCACGATGACGGGCGCCCGCAGGGCGATCGCGATGAGCGCCGCACCGACCCCGAGAACGCGTGCGTCGACCTGGATCTCCTCGTCGCCCGCGAACGTCTGGGTCACGACGAGCGCCATGAGCATGACCGGCGCGAGCAGATCGACACAGGCCTGCAGCCTCGGCGGGAGCTGGCGCCGCCCGACGAGAACCGGCCCTGCCGCCTTGGAGGCGATGGTCGCCGCACCGACGACCGTGACCACGATCCACGCGTCGCTCATCTTCTGAGACCGAGGAGGCAGGCCACGGCGGCGACGATGATCGGCACCCCGGCGGGAGCGAACGGCGTGAGCACGAGGACGATCCCGGCCGCGAGCGCAGCCGCCTCGCGCGCTCGCCGCTCGCGCAGATACGGAAGGGCGAGCGCGAGGAACAGGGCCGCGAACGCAGCATCGAGGCCGAGCGCGTTCGGATCGTCGAGCACGCCGCCCACGAAGGTCCCGGCGGCCGTGCTCAGGACCCAGAGGACGTAGAAGAGGAGCCCGGAGCCGACGAGGATCGGCCACTCGAAGCTCCCGCGCCGTCCCGACAGCGCCCACGACTCGTCCACGATCGCCTGCGACTCGACGAGTCGCCGGAGCCTGCCACCGGGGAAGATCGACGACACCGTCATGCTGATCGCGACGTAGCGGGCGTTCAGGAACACCGCCGCGAGGATCGCGGCAGCGACGGTTCCTCCTGAGAGCACGGAGACCGATGCGAACTGGGCCGCGCCGGCGAACGTCGTCGCCGACATCACGACGGCGGCCGCACTGCCGAACCCCGACGCATCCGCGAGCACGCCGTACGAGAGACCGAAGAGGATGGGGCTCGGCGCGAGCGCGAGCCCGGCTCGGACGCCGTCTCGAAGGCGTGGAGGCGGTGCTGCGTCGGTCATCCGAGCACCTTAGTCAGCCGTGCGCCGCAGACGGCCTGCCACAATCGGCTCGTGAGAGTCCTCGTCGGCGGCGCATCAGGACTCATCGGATCGGCGCTCGTACCGGCCTTCCGCGCAGCGGGCCACGACGTGGTTCGGCTCGTCCGGCGCGAGCCGACCGGCGCCGACGAGGTGCGCTGGGATCCGGCGGCCGGGTACCTCGACACCGCTGCGCTCGCGGGCGTCGCCGCGATCGTGAATCTCAGCGGCGAGAACCTCGGACAGCGGTGGACCGCGGCGCGCAAGCGCGAGATCCTGGAGTCGCGCGTCTCGGCGACGAACCTCCTCGCCCGTGCAGCCGCTGCGGTCGAGCCACGGCCGACCGTCATCCTCAACGCCTCAGCCGTCGGCGCCTATGGAAACCGCGGCGACGAGATCCTGACCGAGGCGTCAGAGCGTGGCACGGGATTTCTCGCCGATGTCGTGCATGCCTGGGAAGCGGCGGCGGACCCCGCTCGCGATGCAGGCGTGCGCGTCGTCCACCTCCGGCAAGGGATCGTGCTCGCGGCGGTCGTCCCGCGACTGCTCCTCCCGTTCAAGCTCGGACTTGGCGGACGCATCGGAAGCGGGAAGCAGTGGTGGAGCTGGATCTCCCTCGGCGATCTCACCGCCGGCTACGTCCACGCGCTGGAGAGCGATCTCTCAGGCGCCGTCAACCTCACCTCGCCGAATCCGGTCACGAACGCGCAGCTGACGAAGGCGCTGGGCAAGGCGTTGAACCGCCCGACGGTCGTGCCGGTACCCGCAGTCGCTGCGAGGACGGTCTTCGGTCAGATGGGGCAGGAGATGCTGCTCGAGGGACAGCGGGTGCTTCCGGCGCGGCTGCTCGACGGTGGCTTTACCTTTGCCACACCGACGATCGAGACGGGACTGGCCGACGCGCTCGCCGAGTGAGCGGGGACGCACTTTCACCCGGTACCCAGGACGGTGACAATGCCTTGGTGCCCGTCCTCGGAACGTACGGCTGGGACGACGCGTGGGCGAACGCGTTCGAGCCTTTCCGGCGCGACGGCCTGAGCCCCGGACGCGCCGCGGTCCAGCATCGTGGCGCGTACGACGTCATGACGGAGCAGGGCGACGTGCGGGCACGCGTCGCACCGCGGCTCCGACGAGCGTCCACACCGGCGGACTTCCCGGTCGTCGGCGACTGGGTCGGGCTCGACGGGAACGGCGTGATCCAGGCCGTGCTTCCACGCAGGACGGCGTTCGTGCGGCGCGCCGCGGCGGATACGGGATCGGGAACGGTGCGCGAGCAGGTCGTCGCCGCGAACGTCGACGTCGTCCTCATCGCCGCGGCGCTCGGACAGGAACTCGACCCGCTCGTACTCGAGCGGTACGTGACGCTCGCGCTCCAGAGCGGGGCCCAGCCGGTGATCCTCCTCACGAAGGCCGACCTCGAGGCCGAGCCCGAGTCGGTCGCCTCCGAGCTCGAGGGCGTGGGCGGCGCGATCCCGATTCACTTCGTCTCGAGCAGGAGCGGCATCGGCGTCGAGCGGATTCGCTCGCTCATCGGACCCGGCGTGACGGGCGCGCTCCTCGGCCCCTCCGGCGTGGGCAAGTCGACGCTCGTGAACCAGCTCGCCGGGGACGAGAGCCTGCTCGAGACCGGAGACGTTCGGTCCGACGGCTCCGGCAGGCACACGACCACCCGCAGACAGCTCGTCCTCCTTCCGGGGGGAGGTCTCCTGATCGACAACCCGGGCATGCGCGAGGTGCATCTGTGGCTCGCTGACGAGGGCCTCGATGCGGCCTTCGACGACATCGCCGAGCTGGCCGCGAGCTGCCGGTTCTCCGACTGTCGGCACGAGACCGAGCCGGGTTGCGCCATCCAGGCCGCCCTCGCGGACGGCACGCTCGCGCGCGACCGCTGGGAGCGCTATCGGGCGCTCGAGGCCGAGCTCGAAGCGCTCGCCCAGCGACTCGACGCGCATGAGTCTCGAGGCCGCAAGCGCCGCGAGGGGTGAAGCGACGCACCGAGAATCCCGATAACGATGCCCATGGAGCCCGTCAGCCCCGAGCTCGCGCTCGTCGATCCCGAGCTGGACGCCCGTGCGCGCGCCGCCCTGCCGGACCCGCTTCCGATGTCGCGGGTTCGGCCCGCCTCGACGTCGCCACTGACCGCCGCGCCGGCCCAGGCGCACCGCTCCTACCCGTTCTGGGCGCGTGTGACCGCCGCCATGTGGCTGGTCGTGCTCGGGATCCTCGTCGGCGGAGCCGCGATACCGCATGCGCAGGACAAGCCGCGCGTCGTACCTCAGAGCGAGGACGCCCGCTTCTGCAAGGCGCCGGGCAAGCAGGCGACGCCGCGCTGACCGCGGCTACAATCGGGCGTCCCCGGGGCTATAGCTCAGTTGGGAGAGCGCCTGGATCGCACCCAGGAGGTCGCCAGTTCGAGCCTGGCTAGCTCCACTAGGTATAGACCCAAGAACGGCCCCTTCACCGGGGTCGTTCGTCTGTTACGGGGGCCGAATCTCACACGAAATCTCACACGCTCAGCCGGGTCTTCCAGGCTGAGGCCGAGTTCTACGAGCGCACGATGGCGAGCGGTGCTGGCTCGTTAGAAATCGACTGGCACGGCGATGCCGAAGAACGCGCCGCTGTCCTTGCTGCCCTTGAAGTCCGTAGAGGGGACGGGCGTGGCTGCCTCTTGTCGGCCCCCCAGAAGACGAAGTTCTCCCCAGTGTTCCCCGTCGTAGGCCCAACTCTCCAGCGCCACGCCCGACACTCAAGTCCTATGTGCCTCGTCCAAGGGTGTCAACCACGCGGTGCGGATCGAGGAGCGGGAACTCGAGACGGGCGGGCTGAGCTGAGCGATGGGCGATGCGGCTTACGAGCGCCGCATCGCCCTTGAAGGGTCTCGCGCTAGCTGGCTGTGATCAGGCCTCTACGGCGCAGTGAAACAGTTCCCAGCTCCGTCCCTGATCATTCCTGGTGGAACGGTCTCCTGAAGGCCTACGAGGTTCACGCACAGATCGATGGGAACTCGGATCGTGCAGGTCACCGGTGCAAAGAGGTTCCCCGGCCCGAAGGAGCTCTTGTCGTCGTCCCACACCACCTTCGTCGCGTTGAAGACGAACGTCACGGTCACCGACTCCCCGAAGTCGAGATTTGCGATGACCGGCGTCGTGTAGCGGCGGACGTAGGCGACACCGCCAGGAGTGTTCACGGTCGTCATGGGCCCCCACCCAGTGAAGCTGCCGACTGGTGTCGTGGTGGACACGCCGTTCACCGAGTAGGTGACGGACTGATACGTCATGAAGTGGTCGAGCATTGCCGGCTTTCTGGTTCCCCACGCGAGAGAGAGCTGAAGACCGCCTGGGCTCGTTGTGGCGGTGCCGTTCTGCAAGCACCCATTCGTCAACTGAACAACGCCTGCGCTTGCCGTAGTGACCCCCACGAAGAGCGCCAACGCGGCTATGACGCCGACCATGCCGACCCGTCCAACTACCTGCATTCCTTCCCCCTTAGTCGTGCGGCCGCGTCGTGCGGCCGCCGAGCGCAACGAGGCAGACTCGCGCATACGGACGCCGCGCGTCTAACCCTGAAAGCGATGTGTTCAGTGGCCGCAGATGCCGCCTGAGTGTATGACGGTTGGTAGGGACATACAACTCCGGCGAGCACATCGCTGCCTTCTCGAAACTCAGGAGTGCGCCGAGGCTCCAGCACTTTCCCGAGATCACGGCGAGCCTGGCGAAGAGGGAACCGCTAGATCACTGACAACGATCCCGCGCTCGCGAGCTACCTGCGGATCAAGGAGCGCGAGCTAGAGGCCTGCGGGCTGAACTAGGCACGGCAACGTGCCTCGCAACCTTGAGCTTCGCTGCGAGACGTGCAACCGGCGGAAGGGCGCGACGATCTAGGCCGTGGGGGTCTGAGCGTCAGCCCCCGTTCGACAGAGTCACCACCGCGCCGAGGCCAAAAGGATCCCCGACGTAGGTGCTGATGCCCAGCCCAATGAAAACAAGGCCAGCGACGAGACCGGTCTTCTGGAGGCGAGTGCGCCGACCCCAGAAGTCGCGTATTGGCTTCCCGATGTCCACCGTGCGCGGATCATGACGGAGGGCTGGTCAACCGCGGAGGTGACCTAGGCTTCGAGACTCGGCTCGGCGCGGGGTCTAGCTGGCGTCTGCGACGGGCCCATGGAATACAGCCTCGACGTTGTTGCCGTCGCGATCGATGACGAACGCCGCGAAGTACCGACCGCTGTACTGCGGTCGCAGGCCCGGTGGGCCATTGTCGGTGCCGCCGTAGCGCAACGCAGCTTCGTGCCAACCGATTACCGCGTCGTCGCTCGGCGCAGTGAATGCGATGTGTGCGCCAGTGGTCACTCGATCTCGACCCGGTTCGCGCCCTACAGCGTGAATGCCGAAGTCGTCACTCTCGTCGCGGCCGAACAGGACGTAGGCGGCTCCCTCAAACTCGCCTTCAGTTAGCACCGAGAAGCCAAGCTCGGCCAGCGCGGCTTCGTACATCGGGCGGCTCGCATCCAGGTCGCTGACCCGAATCTCGACGTGGTCGATGACATCGCTCATGACCGCGACCCTACAGCGCCAAGGATGCGGTCAGCCTCGCGCTCGAAGTCGGCCGACGTCGCCGCCGATCGACTCGTCGTTCTAGGCGCGTCGGGCGGTCTTGCCGAGCAAGCCTCGGTCGAAGCCGCACCGGGAGTGAATAGCGCCGCCTGCCTGTCGCGATAGTGACCAGTGGCCGCGAGCGCTTGCCGCTTGGATCCTCTCCCCGCGGCATCTAACTGATACCGCCTCTTCGCGCTCTGCAAACCCCGCTGCGAGCTAACTTCTGAGTGCGATCAGAAGGATGAGCAAGACAGCGCCGAAGAGCAGCGCCGCAGCTAACAGGATCCCAGTCATGTTTCTCCGCAGTCGATTGAGATTGACCGGCTAGTTACCCCGGCGACGCGTCCGATAACCGACAAAGCCGGGCCGGTTCGTCTAACCCGCGCCCCCTCTAGGGGGAGAAGGAAGGGACGCACGAAACCGACCCGGCGAGGGATCCCTTCCCGTGTTTGTCGGGCGCGACACCAGGGGTAACGACTTTCACCAAGGGGGAGGGGCAGAACCCGAGGACGTTGGGGCGACCTCTCCGGGAATCTGACGACAGCTCCTCCCCCGAATCGACCGACATCGGGGGGAAACACAAATAAGAGCGGGTGTGCGTTCTGAGATTTGGCTTAAAAACTGGGTTTGCGGCGCACCCATACCTACCACCGCCGTGAGGTGTTGCACCGATGCGGAGCGGTGCGGTTGCAGCCCGCATGCTCGGGGCCAGAGATGACGCTCGGGTCGCGGTCATCGTGGCCCAAGTCCCAAGGCGTGCCGGGTTCAATCGGCTCGCCACAACGAACGCAGTTGACGCCGCCAGCAGCGACGAGCGGTACGAGAGCCTTGCGAGTGTTCCGGTGAAGCGCCTGCCCGTACTTCCTGTTCCGCAACCTCTTGCGAGTCTTCGAGGTCACTGTTCGCGTGGCTCTGACTTCGCTCGCCGCGTCGTCTTCTGCTGCGCTGCCTGCAATAGTTCCTCCGCGAGATCGGCCTGGTGTTGCGTCAATTCGTCGAATGCCTCGCGCATGCGACGGAGTTCGGCTACGACACGTCCCCGCCGTTCGTCGCCCTTCACGACACCTGGCTCGCTCAACCCATCTCCGAGCAGGAGCCCGCGGAGTCGTCGCTCGGCCTTCTTGTACGTCTCGGAGAGATCATCTGCTGGCCGCATCAGCGCTCCCTATTCTTCCAGTCGTTCAGTCGCCGCAAAACCGCCTTTTAAGCCAAATTGCGGATTCACACCCGCCGATGGTGAGTCGGTCGGTGGCCCCGAGCACGTCGCCTGCAACGCCGGGGCACCCTCACGCCTACGTGCCCAGATGGAGCGGGGGTAGCGCTAGGCTCGGCTTGTGCCCGAGGCCGCCCACGCAGGGAGACTCCTCGACCATCTGCACTTGCGCGTGCGCGACTTGGAGGCGAGCAAGCGGTTCTATGCAGGCGCACTCGCACCGCTCGGACTTGCGATTCGGGAAGGCGAGGGCTGGTTTTCTGCCGATGAGCTTTTCGTGAGCGACGACGGCCCGCCGACGAGCGGGCTCCATGTCGCTTTCCAGGCACCCGACCGGGAGACTGTCGCCCGTTTCCACGAGGCTGCCATCGCGGCGGGTGGTCGGGACAACGGCGCACCGGGTGAGCGCGAGTACCACCCCGGCTACTACGGCGCGTACGTCCTCGACCCTGACGGCACCAACGTCGAGGCCGTGTACCACGGACCCGTGCGCAAGTCGGCGCCGTCAGTCGTCTTCACCTGGGACGAGTAGGAGGACTACCGGAGACTCGGCCGCGGTCTCGACATCGCACGCGAGTACGGCGTCGCAGACCTCGAGGACGGCGAGTGGATCGTCGGCGATCTCAGCCGACTCGAAGACGACTAGCCGCCGGGGGCTACTGTCGGCCTACAAACGAATTGACCTACTTGGGTCACAGACGGCGCGTGTGAGCGGCGATAGCGTTGTCCCTCGAATGAGGTAATCAATTCGAGTGACCCAGGAGGTCACCACACCGTCGGCTTGCGTCTCTTGCGGCGCAGTCGAAGTGGGCCGGGTGCGGTTTCGATCACAGAGACGAAAGGAAGACGCATGAGGCGTCCAGTCATTGCTGCGCTCGCGCGTGCGAACGGAGGAACTACATGTCAGGGCTTCTAGCCAGTTGGCGCAAGCTGTCGAGGCGCAAGCAGTGGCTTCGCACTGTCAATGACCGACATCCCGACGACAGAGTCTTCGTCGCCGTAATCGCTTCCGTATTCGTGATCGCGGTTGGCGGGGCGCTTGCCGTCCTAATCCTTGGTGTCTGGGTCGTCAACAGCATTCAAGAACCAGCACGGGCCGAGACCGTCAACATCTTCAGACCGCCATCCCTGCCCGAGCCGAAGCCCCGGCCGAAACCCAAGCCGCAGCCGAAGCCGCTCGCAATCCTGCAGCACGCGCGGTACCTCCACTTTCAAGACCCGCGCTTCACTGCGAAGTTCATGGCCGACTACCTGAACGGCGGACCGGCGTTCGATGATGTCGTCTACGGCGTCGCGATCCCATCCGAGATCACGCTCCACGGCAACTTGCACGGCTCCCACTTCGACCTGCGGTTGTACAAGTTAGGACGCCAGAGGGTCCTCCTGAGGAACTGCATGATGGGTAGCTGCTACTCGAATGGACAGGTCGGTTTGTGGGTCGCGAACCGGCTCAACGAAGCGGGCGATTTCACGAGCGGTCTCTGCTCCGTCAACAGGTTCGCGCTGGAGTTCTCCGATTGTGGGGCCGGTCCGGCGACTGACGGGAGCTTCTCGCTGTTTGACAATGGTGGCGGCCGCGCTGGGCGTCGTCGCCCCTGACGACGAGTGGATCGTCGGCGACCTCAGCCGCCTCGAGCGCGATTAGCCGCGAGCTACGCGGTCGGGCAGGCGAACTCGGGCTTGAGCGCGGCCCCGGCTGCCGCCTAGATCGTCGCGCCCTTCCGCCGGTTGCACGTCTCGCAGCGGAGACTCAATCCCTAGCGGCTACTTCACGACGTCGCAGCACACCCGGCCGCAGGTCTGCCGCTCGATGCACGCTCTCGACAACCTCCGCAACCTTCGGTAGATACGACTTGTCCTCACGGGAGATCGCGCCGACGAAAGACGTCTCCGAAGACTCCGAACAGCAGCATGAACCAGGCGATCCAGATGAAAAAGATGATCATGGAGCCGAACACGCCCCAGAACGGATAGACGCCGAGCATTACGGCCCCCTTGATTGGATTGGGCGAACCTAACAGACCCCAGGATCGGATCGAGCCGGCCTTAGGGCCGCATCCCCGGCTGATACGGGGCAGGCTTGCTCCAGATCGCTCCGACGATCCAAACGATCGGGACGAGGAATCCGATGAAGAACATGACCTTGTGGCCGTTCTTCCAGGTCAGGACTCCGGCGGAGACCAAACAGGCCAGCCAGATGAGTCCGAGCAATCCGCCCCACAGGTACCAAACACCTAAGGCCAAGGGCATGAAACTCCTCCTTCGTCGACGCGGGCACCAAGAGCCCTACAGGTACAGACGCAGTTGAGGCTGCACGTAACTAGGGGACGGGCGTGGCTGCCTCTTGCTGACCTCCCAGAAGACGAAGTTCTCCCCAGTGTTCCCCGTCGTAGGCCAACCCTCCAGCGCCACGCCCGACACTCACGTCCTACGTGTCTCGTCCAAGCGTGTCAACCACGAAGGGGAAGATCGAGGGGCGCGAGGCCGAGGCCGAGCTGGACGCGTCAGCAATTGACCCTCCACCCTCCTGGCGAGAGGTCGCGCGAACCGGGCCGCAACTCTCATCGAGGTGGCATGCCCTCTGCGGCGACGCATGACGAATGGAAGGGCTGCGCGAGAGACTCAACCGCAGCCCTCTGAGTCTCTCGCGCAGTGACGGCGAGTCCGCGTAAGCCCCACCGGGTTACGGTGGTGCGCCGGTCAGGGAGATCGCCTCCTCCCAGCAGCGCCGGACTCACCAGGACGTCACGGTAGGTGCCGGCAGCCAGGCCGTACAGGACGCAATCGGGTCAACTCTCGACCGAGGAGCAGCGACGATCCCAGCGAGTCAGGACATGGCCGTAACGGCCATCTAGGCAGGGTGCGCGGGCGCGTCATGTTTCCGGCGGGCCGCGTCCGTCCGGCGAGAGCCGGAACTGCGGCGTTCGGGCAGCCACTCGGCCCCGCTTCGTCGCACCCACTCGTCTACCAGGCGCGGATCGGGTGCCTCGCCGGGCCACACGATGAAGCTCAGCGCGAGCTGTGCCTCCGCGCCGGTGGCATCGGCTAGGTATGGGCCGATGCCGCCGCCGCGCACGCGCTGGGGCGTCCGAGTGGTCGCGCCCACCCGTACCGGCTGGTCATTTGTGAGACTCAAGGGGAGCCACCCCGCGGGCGGGGGAGTAGGCGCCCTCTGGCCGGGCGCCCTTCTTGCAGGCCTCGCGGGGTGGCTCGTGACGGAGAACCGACTGCGGCGACGGTCTCCGTACATCTGGTAGTCGTGCGTCCTCCTCGGGCCTCGAGCGGTTTGGCTTCAAAGGCGCGGACGCGAGATCCGAACAGAACCCCGGCGCCGAGGCGCACGACACTCGTCGACGAACCCACCCCTCACTGGAGTCGGACGCCGTCGTCGAAGACGATCCTTACACAGTTGCTGTCTCGCTGCCGGGTGCGTCACCGTCGGAGCTCGGGAGCCCGGTCGCCTCGAGCACGAAGAGTTCGAGTGCAATGTCGGGGTCGTGGGTGACCTGTGAGAAGAAGGCTGAGACCGTGCGGCCGGTCGCGCCCTCGACGATCTCCGTAAAGGCCGGACGCATCCAGTCCTGAAACATCGTGCGCGTCTCGCGCACCTGGACGAAGGCACCCTCCGCGATCATCTTCTTCTCGACCGTCGTGAAACAGTCTTCCAGGCGTGTCATGACGACGTCCTGATGGATCAGGGTGCGGATGCGGTCCGCTCCGCGACCGTAATGCTCGCGGTGCATCGCCCCGATGCCGTTCGAAATCGCGGTCGACTGGGATCTGACATCAGATCTGGCCGTTGGATCGGCCACAGCGTTCTCCCTCCGATTTGGCTCAGACCTGGCGCAACCATTGAGGGCGCAGCGGAAGGAGGGAGCTTGTGAGAGTCCAAGTGTACGCCCACTGCGGTTCGAGCAGCGCGAGCCGCGGGTCGAAAAGGCGCAAGATTCGCCGGCCCCGGCCTGTCTAGATCACCGGCGGCGTGACTCGGCCCAGCCGCGCCGCCCTTCGGGAAGCACCAGCGACGCGAATGCCGAAGAGAAGGAGGGGTGCGCCGGCAGGCGGTGGGCGCGCCCCCTCGATCTCGCCACGTGTGATTCGGAACCAGGCGCCCTCGGATGGTTCTTAGCGCCCGATCACTAGACCGCGCGTACGGCCACGGTCTTCCCGAGCCTCATGTCGTTACAAGATCGCCGCCACCGTCCGCCATGACCGCGTCACCGATGAACTTCTCCACCGTGTCGCACGGATCATCCGGGAGCCTGCGACTCGATGCTCAGTCGAGCGGCACGAGCTCGTCGCCGAGCGCGATCGTGCCACCGACGAGGATGTCCGCGCGAAGCCCACCGCGATGTACGAGGGGGCGCAGAAGGCCGGAGCCGGAGACTCGCTCGAGGTGGGCGCACGGCTCCGCGAGGCGCCGCGCGATGCACTCGACCGCGCCGACCCGGAACCGACGCCCGACGAGCGGGTTGAGGGACGTGCCGCGCGTGACGACGTTCCGTCGCGCCCGCTCCCACGGCAGGCCCAGCTCCTCGAGCGTCTCGGCCTCGATCAGGGTGAGCTCGTACCCACGACCGGGTCCGCTGAACGTGCCACGGCCGAGCGCGTAGCGATCGCCCTCGAGCCCGTGCCCCGCGATCGCGACTGCCGACTCGACGGAGACGAGCGGCGCTTCGGCGTCCGGCGCGAGGAGCAGCCCCGCGACGACGCCCGCGCTGGTCTCGGTGCCGTACGGTCGCTCGCTGTCGAGCCACGGGTCGAGCGGTGCAACGAGCCAGCCCTCCTCGATCATGCCGTCGGTGGCCAGGACCCCGGCCGGATCGAAGAGCGCACCGGACGGAGACCCGAACATCACGACCGCGTGATCGCCGTCCGCCCCGCGAACGCGAGCGAGCCAGCGGCCGGGCCAGCTGAAGGACTCGGCGTGCGCGATCGGGACGAGCCCGAGGTTCCGCTCCGCCAGCCATTGGCGGAAGAAGAGGAGAGCGTCCGTGTCCGGATCGGGCGGACGCTCTCCGAGGATCTCGGCAAGACAGTTCTGAAGCTCCGAGTCGAACGGAATCACGCCGCGATGCTAGGCGGCGCGGCGCGCGAGGTCACGCGAGAGCCGGCGCCCGACCGAGCTCCGAGGCGAGGCGGTCGATCGTGTCGCGGAAACCGTTCTCGACCATCGGCCACCACGCGGGGACGCCGTCGTCCGGAAGCTCGGCAGGTAACTCGACGTGGACGACCATCTCGGTCCTTGCGGCGTTGCCGGTCAGGACGATCGTCACCTGCGGGCTCTCGTCGAGGCGGTCCGGATCGAGCTGCGGCCACCCGTCGGTTGCGCCCCACGCATAGACGAGGCGCTCGTTCGGGACGATCTCGCGATAGATCCCGCCGGTGAAGTACGAGGTGTCCTCGTCGATCACCATCAGCTGCCGCCAGACCCCGCCGACGCGTAGGTCGAGCTCGATCGGATTCGTCGGCCTCGGCTGCCCGTCGTTGTAGTACCAACCGAGCCGATCCGGATCGGTCCAGGACCGGAAGACCGTCTCGGGCGACGCGTCGAGCGTCCAGGTCAGCGTGAATTCGCGAGGAAGTCTCTCGGTGGTGGTCATCGATCCTCCTGTCGTTGTTCGGTTGCGAGTTGCTCCGCGAGCCGCGCGAAACGCGACTCGAAGAAGGTCCTGTACGGGGCCATCCAGGCGTCGGCCTCCGCGAGCGGCGCCGGATCGAGGCGGCACGGTCGCCACTGTGCGGAGCGCCCCTTCACGACGAGCCCGGCTCGCTCGAGCACTTTCAGGTGCCGCGAGATCGAAGGCAGGCTCATTGCGTGCGGCTCGGCGAGCTCGCCGACCGTGGCTTCGCCATCGGCCAGGCGCGCGAGGATCGCCCGACGCGTCGGATCGGCGAGGGCGGCGAAGGTCGAGCTCAGGGGGTCGGCTGTGGCACTCCTCACTTAGCCGACATGCTAATTAGCAATGCGGCTAAATGTCAAGCGGCGGGCGCTCAGACCCTGACGATCGTCACCGGCACGCCCGCCGGGTGCCCCGGGATGCGGTCGGCGTCCTCGAGCCACGTCGCGTCCTCGCCCTCGTGCACGACGACGACGATGCGGTCGGGATCGTGTTCGGCGATCGCGTCACGAACCACGCGACTCGGAGGATCGGGCTTCACCTCGACCGCCTCGGCGTCGGCCGGCGCCTCCTCCGCGACGATCTCGCCCACCGCCCGCGCGTGTCCGCGTGCCTCGCCCTCGTCGTTCGTGAGCCAGTCGAGACGGGACTGCTCCACCGCGGGCGCGACGACCACGAGCTCGTCCTCGGCGCCGACGTGATCCGCGAGAGCCTCACGGTCGACGGGGGAGGTTGCGACGACGACGATGCGTGCCATGAGCGCTCGGTACCCGGTCCGAGCGGCGTTCAACCCCAGCGGCGGTTTCGACCGCGTCGGGCGAGGGGAAACGCTCGCCCGTGTTCGAGGACGTCATGGTGACTCGTGGCTAGGAGCGGCTGGCGTCGCATCGGCCGCAAGCGCTTCCGCTACGTGAACGCACGCGGCGTCGCGATCGCCGACGAGGAGCAGCTCGAGCGAATCGCGGCACTCGCCATCCCTCCGGCGTGGACCGACGTCTGGATCTCGCCGAGCCCTCGCGCGCGCCTGCAGGCAACCGGGATCGACTCGGCCGGTCGCAAGCAGTACCGCTACCACGACAGCTTCCGGGCTGCGCAGGAGCGCGCGAAGTACGAGCGGCTGCTGGACTTCGGCCGCGCCCTGCCCCGCCTGCGCAGGCGTGCGCGCGATCACCTCCGCCTCGGGCCGTACGAGCGCGACTGGGCGTGCGCGCTCGCCGTCGGGGTCGTGAACAAGGCCTGGTTTCGCGTGGGATCCGAGCGACACGCGCGCAGCGCGCGGACCTACGGCGTGACGACGCTCCGCAAGCGGCACGTCTCGGTGTCCGGCGACGAGGTGACGTTCTGCTTTCGGGCGAAGAACCGCAAGCTGGTGCGGCGAAGCGTCTCCGACGGCGCGCTCGCAGACGGGATCTCTGCGCTTCTCGACCTTCCCGACGGGTCGCGCCTCTTTCGATTCCAGCGCGACGACGACCTCGTGGCGCTCACCTCGCCGGCGTTGAACGACTACATCGCGGAACACCTCGGCCCCGAGTACACCGCGAAGGACTTCAGGACCTGGGGCGGGACGCTCCTCGCAGCACAGGAGCTCGCGAGACGCGGGCCGTCAGAGAGCGACGCGGAGGCGAAGCGGGTGCTGGCCGCAGTGATGCGCCGCGTCGGGGAGGAGCTCGGCAACACGGCGGCGGTCGCTCGGGCGTCCTACGTGAGCCCCGTCGTCGTGGAGCACTACCTCGTGGGCCGCACGCTGGACGACGTCCGATCGACGAACGGTTCCGCGGAGCGGCACCTGACCGTTTCCGAGCACGCTCTCCTCGAGCTGCTCGAGACGCCCGTCTCCTCGTAGCGCCGGTGGTTCGGTCGGTGACGGGCGGGGTATCTCCCGTGTGACCGAATCGGAGGTGAAACGTGATCTGGCTGCTCGTATTGCTCCTTCTGATCCTGGCCATCGGCGGCGGTGTGGCGCTCTCGAAGTTCCTCTTCCTGCTGCTCGTCGTGGCGCTCGTGGTCGCGCTCTTCGGAGCGTTCGGACGCACGACCTAGGACTTCACGACAAACGGGACCACGAGAGAGGCCGGCAGCTGCTGCCGGCCTCTCTCGTTGCGAGCGCGAGACCTTAGGAGCTGGTCTGCTCGGCGTACTCCTCGTCGTGCTCGTCGACGCGATCCTCGGCCTCGTCGCCGACGTCCTCCGCCTTGTCCTTCACGTCCTCCCACGTGTCGCGGGCCTGGTCCTTCGCCTCGCCCCACTTCTGCTGGATCTCGCCTTCGGTCTCCTTCGCCTTGCCCTTCACGCGATCACTGTCCACCGCGACTCCTCTCGTTGGGTTGCTGCCGGTGAGTGCCCTGCCGGACGAGCCCCGAAACACGCCGAGGGCGGCGTCGCCGCCGCCCTCGGTCACATGCAGCGCTTGCCTAGCCGCTTGCTAGACGCACCTGCACGAGGCGGTAGCCGGCGATGCCACCGAGGCCGGGGTCACCCGCGCGGTACGCCTTGATGAAGAACTGGACGTTGAAGCCGTTCCGCGGCGTCGGGAACTGCGCGTTGGGCACGAGCGTGAGCGTGGCCCAGCCGTCGCCCTGGGACACCTGCGTCTGCCCCTGCACGACGCGGGGCGTGCCACGCATGAACACGCGGGCGCCGCTGACTGCCCGGCCGCCGCGCGCAGTGACCTTCACGCGCGCCGTGATCGGAGTCGTGCTGCTCGTCACGGGGTTCGGGTTGAACTGCACCTGCGCGACGACGAGTCGGTCGCCGGCGGCCTGCAGCTGGCCGACGTCGATGCCGCCGCCCGGGCTCGGGTTCGGATTCGACCCGCCGCCCACGGTGGCTGTCGGATTCGAGATAGCGCTCGTCGAGCCACGATCGTTGCGAGCGATGACGCGGACGCGAATCGTGCGACCCGTGTCGGCGTCGCGGACCTCGTACTCCGTATCGGTCGCTCCCTGGATCTCGCTGCAGTTGTCGCCGCTCGTGTTGCAGCGCAGCCAGACGTACGAGTAGGTGATGGGCTGCTCGCCCGCCCACTCACCGCGGTTCGCCTGCAGTCGGCTACCGACCGTCGGCGATCCGGAGATGCTCGGCTCGCGCGTGTTGGTGGGCCGCGCCGAGATCACGATGCTCGTGGGGTTGGACGTCGCCCGCGCGGACCCGTCGGTGTTCGTCGCCCTGATCTGCGAGCGGATGCGGAAGCCCGCATCGCCCTCGCGCAGGACGTACGTGTTGTCCGCGGCGTTGGAGATACGCCGACAGTCCGAAGCATCGGGTGCACCCGGCCCGGTGCACCGGAACCAGCGGAACTCGTACGTGATCGGCGGGGTGCCCGTCCACATGCCGCGCGTCGTGCGCAGCACCTGACCAACCCGCGTCGTACCGGATACGGCCGGCTCGCCGACGTTCTGCGGAGCAACCGTCGGCGCCGCCGTCGACGTCCCCGCCCAGGCGGCGAAGACGCCTCCAGCTACTGCGACGGCCGCAGCGGCTCCGACGATTGCCAGATACGTGCGTTGCATTCTCGTCCTGCTCATGTGCGAGCTCCCTTCGGATGGCTTCGCATCGCAGATACCCGTGCTTTCCCCCTGCAATCGGGCGCAAGCAGACTCCTTACGGAGTGCTTACCGCGCGTTCACCCGCGTTTCTCCGGCCTCCGGAACGGGAATCGAAAGCCGTGACAACGAGGGAGGAGACACCTCATGGAGATGTGGGAATGGATCGTCCTCGCCGTGGCAATCGTCGCCGTGCTCGCCCTTGCGGCGGCCTTCATCCGGATCCGCCAGCGACGCACGCATCTGAAGGAGCGCTTCGGCCCCGAGTACCAGCGCGCGGTCTCCGATCACGGGATCGCGGGAGCCGAGTCGCATCTCAGTGACGTCGAGGGCGAGCGAGACAACCTCAATCTGCGAGACCTGCCGTCCGCGACCCGCGATCGCTACCTGGACGAGTGGAGGCAGGCCGAGACTCGCTTCGTCAGCGATCCGCGCGATGCGACCCGCGCCGCGGAGCGGCTCGTCGTTCGCGTCCTGCACGAGCGCGGGTATCCGGAGAGCGACGACGACGGACGGCTCTTGTCGCTCGTCTCGGCGGACCATCCGGACATCGCCGACCGCTACCGCCATGGCCACGCGATGCTCGAAGGCGTCGACGGCGCCGAGAGCACTGAAAGCTTGCGCAAGGCGATGCTCGACTTCCGCGCCGTTCTCGAAGACGTCCTGCAGTCCACGCGAACGGCGGCGTAGCCAGGTTCCTCAGCGGTAGCGCGAGGACCAGCAAACGGGCGCCCAGTTGGCCGGCGCCGTTTGCTAGTTCGGCGCTCTCTACCGCCGGTAGAAGCCGACGCCCCCGAAGAGCGCGAGGAGGAGGAGCACGATCAACAGCACCACGAGCAAGGACACGAGATCACCCCCTCCCGTCCGTCGGGCCACCTGTCCGAGGAGCGCCCGAGAGCGGAGCTGCGGTGTATACGGCGCCCCGCCAGGAGACTCCGCCAGGTGCGAGCCGCACGATCTCGGCGTCGCGGCAACCGAGCGACCGCAGGTAGTCGATCACCGCGTGCTGAGGCGTCGACGCATCGCGATACGTGATCGACCGCGACCCGCACCTGATCTCGTAGGTCTCCGCCACGGCAACCCATGTACCCGGAACCGCCGGGGTGACAAACGCTCGGGTCTCTCCGTTTTCGGACGGAGCGCATCGGGAACGCATCGACGTGCCCGCAGCGCTGATCAGCATCGGAGCCTCCCTGGACGACATGAGCAAGACGTCGCCCGGGTCGGGTTTGCGTTTCGCCGGACCGGGAACGACGCGGACATGAACGAGATCGTCTGGGACGAAGGGGGAGCCGACCTGCACTCGTGGGAGAGCCAGTGGGCATCGATCGCGGAGGACGCCGACTCGGATCCGGACGCGGCGCTGAGTCAGTACGCCGACCTCGTCGAGCAGGTGCTCGGGGCCAACGGCTACGCCGTGCGCGATGCCCTGGCGCGCGAGGGCGAAGAGCGCGAGATCGTCACCACCTATCTGGCGGCCCGCGAGACCGCCGAGCGTGCGGAACTCGGTGCCGCCTCGCGCAGCGAGGTCGAGCAGGCGATCGAGGATCTCCGCTCGGTCTTCGACACCTTCTTCCTGAGCCAGGCCGGCCTCGAGCCCGAGTAGCGTCGCTCAGGAGCGCTTGCGCGCAGTAGCGCGCGCGCCCTTGCGACGGGGCGTTCGACGAGCACTCGCACGCTTGGCGCGTCGGTTGCCGCCGCCCTTGGCAGCGTCGACGCTGGCCCGAAGTGCATCGAGGAGATCGCTCGGAGCGGCGCGCTCTTCCTTCGGCGGCGCGTGCACCTCTTCGCCCTTTCGCTTCCGCTTGACGATCGCCCGGAGGCGCGCCTGATACTCGTCCTCGTACTTCGAGTGATCGAACGACGACGTGAAGCGCTCGATGAGCGTCTCCGCCATCTCGAGCTCACGCTTCTCGACACGAGTGCGGCTCGAGGGGACGATGTCGTCGATCGGTCTGATCTCGTCGGCGAAGTACATGTTCTCGAGCGTGATCACGCCCTCGCGAATGCGGAGCGCGCCGAGTTGCTGCCTGTCGTGGAAGACGTAGCGCGCGACGGCCGAGAGCTGCGAGCCCTCCATCGCCTTCACGAGCAACGCGTAGACCTTTTCGGCGCCCTCGGCCGGCCCGAGGTAGTAGGTGCGCTGGAACACGATCGGGTCGATCTCGTCGTGCGGCACGAAGTCGAGGATCTCGATCGTGTGGTAGCTCTCGTCCTCGGCCGCGCGAAAGTCCTCGTCGGTGAGGTAGACGAGCTCGCCGTCCGCGACCTCGTAGGCCTTCACGATCTCGTCGGCCGGCACCTCCTTGTCCTCCTTCTTGCAAACCTTGCGGTAGCCGACCGGAGAACCGTCCTTCTCGTGAACGAGATGGAGCTCGAGGTCGTGCTCGTCGATCGCGCTGTACATCTTGACCGGCGCGTTCACGAGCCCGAACGCGATGCTCCCGGACCAGATCGCACGAGGCATGACGTTGTTCGTTACCCCGCGACACTCAGCGGACAAACTTCCGGCGATGAGAACCGAGCTCGGCAATGCGGAGATCGCGGATCGGCTATCGCAGTTCGCGGCGCTGCTCGAGCTCGCCGAGCGGAGCCCGTTCGCCGTGCGCGCGTACGCGCGAGCGTCCGAGCTCGTGCGCTCGAATCCACTGTCCGTGGCGGGTCTGGTCCGCGACGGGCGAGTGCGCGAGCTGCGCGGTATCGGCCCCGGCATCGAGTCCAAGCTCCGCGAGCTGATCGAGACCGGCGGCATCCATGAGCTGGCTGCGCTGCAGGACGAGTACCCACTCGAGCTCGTGAGCTACGGGCGCCTCCACGGTGTGAGCGCGAGGCGCATGTCGAGCATCGCCCTCGGACTCGGTGTGAAGACGGTGCCCGAGCTCGAGGCTGCTGTCGCCGCCGGCCGCCTGCGAGAGGTGCCCGGCATCGGCGAGAAGACCGAGGCGTCGATCGCAGCGGCACTGGCCGGCGAAGCGACGTCGGCGCGAGGACTCACGGTCGACAAGAGCCGTACTTTCGGAACGGAGATCGCGTCGGCGCTCGACGGTGAGCTGGCGGGTCCTCCACGCCGCTTCTGCGAGCTCTCGACGGAGCTGTCGGTGGTGGTGCCGTCGGAGCGGACGGAGGAGACGATTACGAGATTCAGCGCCCTTCCGTCGATCGTCGCGGTGCTCGAACGGGACGAGCGGAGAGCCGTAGGACTGACCTTGGACGGCATCCGGGTGGTTCTCGTCGTCGTGTCGCCGGACGCGTTCGGCACCGAGCTCGTCCGCGCCACCGGTTCACCCGAGTACGTGAAGGCACTGGGCCTGCTGCCCACCGAGTCGGACGAGGCGCGCGTCTTCGCGGCACTCGGACTGCCGTACTGCCCTCCCGAGCTGCGGGAGCTGCCAGGCGCACGGCCGCCCGAGAATCTGATCGAGCTCTCCGACCTCCGCGGGGACCTCCACTGCCATACGACCTGGTCCGACGGACGGGCATCCGTCCGCGAGATGGCCTCGGCCGCGCGGGACCGGGGCTACGCGTACCTCGCGATCTGCGACCACACTCCGAACGTGGGTGTGGTTCCCGGGCTCGGGAGCGAGGAGCTTCGGCGCCAGGGCGAGGAGATCGCGACGGTGAACGACGAGCTCGCACCGTTCCGCGTCCTGCGGGGTGTCGAGTGCGACATTCGACGGGACGGCACGCTCGACGTCGACCGCGACGTGCTCGCCGAGCTCGAATGGGTTCAGCTCAGCCTGCACGCAGGACAACGGCGACCGCGCGACGAGCTGACGAAGATCGTCACCGAGGCGATGCGCGACCCGGCGGTCAGCGCGCTCAGCCATCCGACGGGCCGCATCCTCAACCATCGGCCCGAGAACGCACTCGACCTGGACGAGGTCTTCAGCGTCGCGAAGGCGACCGGCGTCGCCGTCGAGGTGAACGGTCTCCCCGACCGGCTGGACCTGTCCGCCGTCCACACACGCGAGGCGCTCGCGGCCGGGGTCCCGATCGTCCTCAACTCCGATGCCCACTCCACCCACGGCCTGGCACGCGTCGAGCTCGCACTGGCGACCGCGCGAAAGGCAGGCGCAGCCGATGACGCGATCGTGAACGCGAGACCGTTGAACGAGATCGTCTCTCGCTCGTAGCGGCGCGGGGTTTCGCGGCGTCGGCCCCGGGGCATTTCGTTCCGCATGAGGAACACGATCGAGACGCCGCATGCACGAGTGGAGCCCGGGCCTCCGACGCCTATCCCGCCGGACCCGCCCGATCCGACACCGGGCGCGCCCATCCCTCCGTTTCCGGTTCCGGACCCCGATCCTGAGCCCGAACGCGATCGAGCCTCCGTCCTCCTCCGGCTCGCCGAGCTTCCCCGGCTCGCCCGAGAGCGAGCGCTCGCCCAGTCTCGCCGCGGCGCGACGATCGGCGGCGGCATCGTGCGGCTTCCACCACCGCGGCACCCGTCGATCCCGTCCCACTGAACGTTTCCTCACTGACCGTTTCGTCGCTGCCGGATGCAGCGACGAGCAGGCGTCAACGACGAATCGAGACTGAACGTCCGACGTCTCTAGGAGCCATGGGTTCGGTCAGCGCGGCGCGCCGAGGATCGCCTCGGCCTCGAGCGTCGTCCGGGCGGCTGCGAACCGGATGAGTAGTCCGTCCCGGAACTCGAGTGCCCACACGACCGGGTCGTCCCGTATCACGCGCTCCTCGTCGATCCAGCGAATACGACCCTCGACGACCACGCGACTTTCGTCGAGCGGCGCGTACACCTCGACGGCCGCCTCGTGGAGACTGGGTGCGACCGTCTCCAGGATGAACTGCACGACGTCGGCGCGGCCGCGCACGACCGTCCCCGCCCGGATCTTGGAGACGAGCTCGACGTCCTCGTGCACGAGCTCGGGAACCTCGTCGAACGCCCCCCGGCCGACGGCTGCAAACCAGCGACGAGCGAGGCGCTCGCTGGCGGACTGGTCCGGGAGTCGGTGAGGTCGGAGATGCCGGGAGTATGCGGCGCGGCCGGCGAGCGCGCCGTTTGCAGACGGCGGAGGCGGGTACGCCGATCTTCGACACGTTCCCGAACGCAAGGAGGAGGCATGCCGACAGTTACGTCGCCCGAGCAGCTCTTCGAGCACGAGCTGCAAGACATGTACTACGCGGAGAAGACACTCACGAAGGTCCTTCCCAAGCTCGCCGACGAGGCGAGCGATCGCGAGTTGTCCCGTGCTTTCACGTCTCACCTGAAGGAGACGGAGGGTCACGTCGCCAACCTCGAGAAGGTCTTCAAGAAGATGGGGAAGACGCCGCAGGCGACACCGTGCCCCGGCATCGAGGGCATCAAGAAGGAGCACGACGACTTCGTCGAGACCTCGAGCCCGAGCTCGGCCATGCTCGACGCCTTCCTCACGGGAGCCGCGTCGCGCGCCGAGCACTACGAGATCGCGGCGTACACCGGCCTGGTCAGCCAGGCGCGGGCGCTGAAGCAGCGAGAAGCGGTCGACCTCCTGCAGGAGAACCTGAAGCAGGAGAAGGAGGCGCTGAAGAAGGTCGAGACGATCTCGAAGCGGCTCCTCAAGACGGCCAGCGCAACCCAGGGAAACGGAAGGACGGCGCGCTCGTAGCGAGCGCGGGTGGCGGGCGGACGGAGGCTCGGAGCCTCCGTCCGCACAGGAGGCGCGCATGCGTGCATGGATCCGCGACCGGGGACTTGGTGTCCTCTTCGTCTCGATCTTCCTCGCGACGTGGGTCGGCCAGCTCGTGTTCGAATGGCTCGATTACGCCAACGTCGCGGCCGACCACGGCGAGAAGGCGGCGTTCTGGTCGCAGGGGTTCTGGGCGACGTTCTGGCAGTCGACGCTCGAGAACTGGCAATCGGAGTTCCTCCAGCTCTCGGCGTTCACCATCGCGGGCGCCTACCTCGTCTACAAGGGCTCGAGCGAGTCGGGCGACGGCAGCGAGCGCATCGAGGCGAAGCTCGACGTCCTCCTGGAGCGCGCGGGTATCGACGCGGCCGACGTCGAGCGTCAACTGCCGCCCAAGTTCCGGCGGCGGTGACGAGCGTCGCATCAGTTCGCGCGAAGGCGGCAACGTGTACGCGGTGCCCGCTGTACGCCCGCGCCACTCAGACGGTGTTCGGAGAAGGCACGACCGGTGGTCTGATGCTGGTGGGAGAGCAGCCCGGTGATGTCGAGGACAGGGAAGGACGGCCGTTCGTCGGCCCGGCGGGCATGTTGCTCCGCGAGATCCTCGCCGAGGTGGGCATCGCCGCCGAGGACGCGTACGTGACGAACGCGGTCAAGCACTTCAAGTGGCGCCCCTCCGCTCGAGGCACTCGTCGAAGCCGGGCTGCGAGAGGATCGCCCGCCGGAGGACTGGCTCTACAAGGTGTGGGACGGCGACAACCTGGTCGACGTCATCTTCCGGCCGGCGGGGGGCGCGATCGACGACGAGCACTTCGATCGTGCGACCCTCATGGAGGTGAACGCACTGCGGCTTCGGGTCGCCTCGATCGACGACGTTCTCGTGGCGAAGCTGCTCGCCATCACCGAGCAGGAACCGGACTATCGGGCGATCCTCGAGGTCGCACGCTCGCTGCGCGAGCAGGTCGACTGGAAGGACGTCGAGGCGAGGACGAAACAGTCGCCCTTCGCCCGTGCGTTCTTCACGCTCGGCGAGGGACTCGGCATCGTCGAGCGCCGGAGCGTGCTCAGCCCCTCGCATGCCTCCTGACCGGGAAGGCGCACGCCATCTGACCTGATCGGGTGAATAGGTCGGAGGCCGGGGTGCGGTGGCGAGTCCCGGCCTCCGAGCATTCGGCGCGATCGGGTCGCGCGGCGACTAGAGGACGCTGTCGTCCCAGTCGCGGTAGCCCGACCCGCCCGGTCCGTAGTACGCCCCGAGATCACTCCGGTACGAGTCGTCGACGAGCGACTCGTCCCACTCGGGTGCGTTCTTGATCTGCTCCTTCGTCCTGTTGACGAAGATGAGCTTCTCCGTCTCGTCGATGCCCCGCACCACACCTGCCGGGATCATCACCTTCTTGCCGAAGATCCACGGTCCGGTGTCGACGACGATGTAGCTCCGGCCGACCTCGTACGTGGCCTCGTCGACCTTGCCGATCGAGCCGTCGACCGCCTCGACGCCGAAGCCCGTGATGTCCGCGTGCGTGTCGACAACGTTCGAGCCGAGGTCCGAGCGGTCGCGATAGGTCCAGAGGTCGAGAATCGTGACGTTCTGCATGCGTCCTCCTTCCGAGGAGTTGCGTTCGTTGCGACCGGTACCCGCGGGGTGAGCCTCCAAACCGGTTACGGATACGGCGCCGACGGGTAACTACGGGGCGCCAATGGGTGTCGAACACGATTCACGCAACATCGAGCAGGAGCTCGCCTCGGGACAGAGCGAGGCGACCCCGTTCATCGCCCTCAGCTCGGTCATCGTCGTGATCGCCGCCCTCGTCGCGGTTGCCGTCGCGCTCGCCGCGCTCGCATACTTCCTCGCGTAGCGGCAGCGTGAGCACCGCGCTTCTCTTCGAGCACCGGGCGGTCGCCGAGGTCGACTGGGCCGAGCGCGTACCGAAACTCGGCCGCTCGTCCGTCCTGTGGGTCGATCTGGAGCAGCCGGACGACCAGGAGCTCGACCAGCTCGCCGACGCCCTCGACCTGGACCGGCAGGCGCTCGAACGGCGCGACAGGCCCGAGTTCGTCGACTTCGGGGAGCACGTTCAGATAACGGTGTCGGCGCCGAACGGCTCCAGGAAGCTCGCGAGCGTGACGTGCCTGGTGTCGAAACGATGGGTCGTGACCATCCACGACGACCCGATCGAGATGCTCGAGACGTTCCGCGAGCGCGCGACGGGCTCGGGCTCGACGGGCGAGCTCGAGGGCCTCGAGTTCCTCGCCAACCTGCTCGAGTGGGTGTTCGGGAGCTACTTCGACGCTTTCGAGGAGATCGAGGCGACCCTGGAGGAGATCGACACCCGGGCGATGTCGGGCGATCTCGAGAGCCGCGACGACGTGCTCGACCAGCTCGTCGCGGCACGGAGGGAGATCGGTTCGCTCCGCCGCGCGCTGACGTCGCATCGCGAGGCGATCCTGGCGCTCACGCGTCCCGAGCTCGAGGCGATCGCGAGCTCGTCGTCCGCCGAGCGCTTCTGCGAGCTTCGTGGACGCCTCGACGAGGCCGTGCAAGCCGCGCGAGACTCGCGCGAGTCCGTCGTCGGCGCGTTCGACGTCGTCATCGCGTGCACCGGCCAGCGGACCAACGAGATCATGAAGATCCTCACGCTCGCGTCCGTCCTCATCCTGCCGGGCACGCTGATCGCGGGTGTCATGGGCATGAACTTCCGGCTCGGGGTCTTCGACACGACGGCGTACTTCTGGGTGGTCATCGCCGCGATGCTCGCCCTGGCCGCCGTCACACTCGCTGCCGCACGCATGCGAGACTGGATCTGACGGCACCACGAGCGACGTAACCACGTGAACGCGCGAGACGAGCAGACGAGGCGTCAGCCTGCGCCCAGCCGCGCATCGAAGCCCGCTCTCGTCCGCTACCTCGTGGCGGTTGCGGCTTCAGCCGCCGGCGTGCTCGTGACGGAGGCCATCTTCGAGTCCGGCGTCAGCGAGCAGCCGATCTACGCACCGCTCATCGCGGTCGTGGCGCTGACGTCCTGGTACGGAGGCTTCGGGCCGGCGGCCTTGTCCATCGCGCTGTGCTGGGCGTCGGCGCTCCTCCTCCTGGACGAGCCGCGCGGCGAGCTCGGCTTCGGAGGCACCGAGGACCTGGTGCGCTGGTCGATCAACCTCGCGGTCGTCCTCGTGATCGCCGGGATCGGCAGCCTCCTCCGAACCCGCGAGGAGCGGACCGCACGCGAACGGGATACGGCTCGATCGGACGTCCGCGAGATCGAGTCGCTGCAGGAGCTCACGCTCGCACTCGCGGGCGCCGTGTCGTCGTCGGACGTCGTCGAGGCGGTGTCGTCGCACTCCGGCGGCATCCTCTCGGCGAGCGGAGTCGCACTCGGGCTCGTCGACGGCGAGGAGCTCGCGATCGTCGCTGCGGACCTCGCCCCCGACGCTCCGGACGTGAGCCGTCTCACTCTGACGGACGAGACGCTGATGACGGAGGCAGCACGAACCGGGTCCGTCGCGGTTGCCGAGGACCGCGCGTCACTTCTCCGTTCGTATCCCGACAGCGCTTCGATGTGGCCGGAGAGCGTCGAGCGTGCGCTCGCGCTGCCGTTGCGCGCCGAGGGGGCCGTCATCGGCTCCGTCGGGTTCGTCTTCGAACAGCGAACGCCGCTCGACGGCGACACGCTCGCCCTTGCCCGCATCGTCGCCGACCTCGCGGGACAGGCGCTCGAGCGTTCACGCCTGTACGAGTCGGAGCGTGAGGTCCGGCGCGCGCTCGACCGCATCCTCCTCGTCGCCCCGCGGTTCCTCCGGGAGGAGGCGGACGACGTGGTGGGCGTCATCTGCAGAGAGGCCCGGTCGACCTTCGGCGCGGACTACGGCGTCCTGTGGCGGGTTCGCGACGAGGGGCTCGACCTGCTCGCGATCGATCCGCCGCGTCCAGACATCGTCGAGACGCGCCTCCGCCTCACCGACTTCCCGCGCTTGCGAGAGGCGATCGAGGGGCTGGGGGCGTCGTTCGTGCCGGACGTCCTGGAGACGACCCACGGCGAGGGGTTCGACTTCGTGAGAGAGCTCGGGATTCGGTCGTCGCTCCGGACGCCGGTGGTCATCGCCGGATCGAGCGAGCTCGTCCTCGCGATCTCGTGGCAGGTCGTCGTATCCGAGCCCGACCAGGCGACCCTGGCGGTCGTCCGCAGATTCGCCGACCAGGCAGGCCTGGCGCTCGAGCAGGTGGAGCGACGTCGGGCCGAGGCCGACGCCGAGCGCCGCGCCGACGCGACGCGCCGGCTCCAGGAGGTGACGGCGGCGCTGTCGGTCGCAACGACCGTCCTCGACGTGAGCAACGTCTGCCTCGAGAAGGCGCTCGAGTCCGTGGGTGCGGAGGCGGGCTTCGTCGTCCTCAAGGGTCCGGCGGGCACGAGCACGGTCGAGATCGTCACGAGCTCGGGCTACGACGACGCAGGGCTCGAGGCCTGGCAGGCTCTCGATCTCGACTCGGACGTCCCCTTCGCACGCGCGATCGCCTCCGGCGAGCCGGTCTGGGCACTCTCGGACCAGGAGATATCGGCGTTCACCGGCATGAGCGAAGCCCGCGCTGCGGGGTGGGTGTCCCTCCCGCTCGTGACGCGCGGGGGTGCCCGTGGCGCGCTCCATCTGTCCTTCCGTTCCCCGCGATCGTTCACCGAGGAAGATCGCGCGTGGCTCCAGTCGATGGTGTCGCAGTGTGGTCTGGCGCTGGAGCGCGCAAGTCAGTACGAGGCCGAGCAGACCATCGCGGAGACGCTGCAACGCAGTGTGCTCCCGAGCTCCCTTCCTCGCGTCGACGGCGTCGAGCTCGCGGCCCGCTACCTGCCCGGCAGCGCCGACCTCGATGTCGGGGGCGACTGGTTCGACGTGCTCCAGCTTCCCGACGGGAAGCTCGGCCTCGTGGTCGGCGACGTCGTCGGCAAGGGCGTCCAGGCAGCCGCGAGCATGGCGCAGCTGCGAAACGCGATCCGGGCATTCTCGGTCGACCGCCTGAAGCCGTCGTCCGTGCTCGTCCGGCTCAACCGTCTCGCCGACGAGGTGCTCGACACCTCCTTCGCGACGCTCGCGTATCTGACCCTCGAGCCGGACACCGGCGCGTGCCGCCTCTCGTCCGCGGGACATCCGCCTCCGGTCGTCGCGTACCCCGACGGACGCGTGGAGTTGATCGAGTCCGCGCGGGGCCTGCCTCTCGGAACCGGACTCCGCGCCACGTACCGGCAGCAGTTGCTCCAGCTGCCCGCGGGGAGCGTCATCGTCCTCTACACGGACGGCCTGATCGAGCGTCGCGGCCGATCGATCGACGAGGGGCTGCAGAAGCTTCGCGACGCCGTGGCAACAGCGCCGAAGGACCCTGACCGGCTGCTCGAGCACATCCTCGAGCACGTCATCGGAGACGACGAGCGCGAAGACGACATCGCACTCCTCGCAGCACGTGTTCTGCCCGTCGCGCCACGGCCGCTCGAGCTACGGCTCCCGGCGGACCTCGGCTCCATGGAGCTCGTGCGCGACGCAATGCGCACGTGGCTGCGCGGTGTCGAGCTCGAGCGCTCGGAGGTCGAGGACGTCGTCCTCGCCACCTGGGAGGCATGCGCGAACGCCATCGAGCACGCGCTCGATCCTGCGGAGAAGATCGTCGTCATCCGCGCCGCTCGCGACGACTCGCTGGTCACGGTCACGATCGGCGACACGGGACAATGGTCGCCGCCGACGCAACGGGAGGATCGCGGCCTCGGTCTGCGGCTGATGGAAGCGCTCGTCTCCTCCGTCGCCGTCGCGGAGAGCCCGGAGGGCACCACGGTGACACTCGAGAAGACGCTCGCCCCCAAACCCGCGAAGGTCGACGGGAAGGTCGACTAGAGCAGCCAGATCAGCAACACGATGATCACGATCAGCGCAAGCACTCCACCACCGATGTACATCGCCCCTCCTTTCGTCGTCGGGCCAGACACCGCTGTACCCCGTCGCAGGAGGGCCTGAAACCTCGACCCGCATGTTTCGCGCACCGGACGTCGGGTACTGCTCCGCGGACCGGGAAATCGACCGAGGAGAGAATGAGTCATGCCGCCACGTGGCGTCGAGAAGGGAACGAAGCGGGCGCGCCAGTACGAGCACATCAAGGATTCGGTACGCGAGCGAGGCGCATCGGAAGACACGGCCGAGGAGATCGCGGCGCGCACGGTGAACAAGGAGCGCGCGCGGAAAGGCGAGGCGAGAGAATCCTCGAAACTGTCCCGCGAGGACATCTCGTCGGGCCGACGCGGTGGTATCCGTAGTCACCGCAAGAGCCCGCGCGGTCGCACTCGCGACCAGCTGTACGAGGAAGCCAAGGCGCGCAAGATCCGCGGCCGCTCGAAGATGACGAAGGCCGAGCTCCAGCGGGCTCTCGGCGGCGCGCCGCTGACGCAGAGCGTTTCACCGCCCGCCCGAGCGGGTACGAGGTTCCGGTGTTCGAGGTGAGCCATGCCCCCGGGAATCCACGCGTCGGCTGTGGTCGTCGTCGACGTGAAGGGATCGTCGACGACGGATCTCGCACTCCTTCTCGACCGCGCGATCAGTGGCGGCGACGTCGACGTGATCGTCGATCTGGGGGAACGCGCCGACGCGAGCTCCGACCTCCTGACGGTGCTGCATCGCTGTGCGCGCCGTGTCACGACGCTCGGAGGGACCCTCGCGGTGGTGTGCTCGCGCCCCGAGTTGCGCCGGCTCTTCGACGTCACGCTCCTGAGCCAGGGATTCGACGTCTACGCCTCCCGCGACGAAGCGCTGCGAACCTGGGCGTGAGGCCCGACGCCGGGAGCGCGTACCCTCACACCGTCTGACCCACGGAGATGAGCCTCGTCATGGACACCGACGTCGACGCACTGCTCGTGGCCTTCCATCGCGAAGGCAACCTCGAAGCCCGCGACCGGGCTCTCGTCGAGCTGATGCCGCTGGTCCGCGCGCTCGCCTTGCGGTACGCAGGTCGCGGCGAGCCGCTCGAGGATCTCGTCCAGGTCGGGTCGGTCGGCCTCATCAAGGCCGTCGACAGGTTCGACGTCGACCGCGGGGTCGACTTCGCGAGCTACGCGGTGCCGACCATCGTCGGCGAGATTCGCCGTCACTTCCGCGACAAGGCATGGGCGATGCACGTGCCACGACGCCTGAAGGAGCTGAGCCTCCGCCTCTCGCGGGTGCTCGATCAGCTCACCAACGAGCTCGGCCGCTCACCGACGATCGCCGAGCTGGCCGCCGCGGCAGGTGTCGAGGAGGAAGAGGCCATCGACGCGCTCGACTCGATGAACGCGTACTCGACCCGCTCGCTGGACGCTCCCTTCGACGACGCCTCCGACGACAGCCTCTCGGAGAAGCTCGGTGTCGACGAGCTCGGCTATGCCGAGGTCGAGGACGGGACGCTCGTCGCCGCAGGGCTCGATGCGCTTGACGAGCGCGAGCGGCAGATCGTCGAGCTCCGCTTCTTCCACGAGCTGACCCAGTCGCAGATCGCATCCGAGATCGGCATCTCGCAGATGCACGTCTCGCGCCTTCTTCGGCGGGCGCTCGCGACGATGCGAGGACGCATCGAGGAGGAGTCGCTCGATGAGTGAGCACGTCGTGCGCCTTTCGTTTCCCGGCGAAGCCCGACTACCTGCTGCTCGCCCGCCTCGCGCTCTCGGGCATCGGGCGAACGACGCCCGTGTCGGACGAGCTGCTCGCCGATCTCAAGCTCGCGATCACGGAGGCGTGCGGGAACTCCGTCCGCCATGCCTACCCGGAAGGGCCCGGAGAAGTCTCCGTCTCGTACGTGTTCGACGGCGACGGCATCGAGTTGATCGTGGAGGACCAGGGCGTCGGCCCGGCTACCGTCGACGCGCCCGGGCCGGGAACGGGCGATAGCGGCATGGGCATGTCGATCATCCGTACGGTCGTCGACGAGCTCGAGGTCCATCCCGGCGCGGACGGGCGCGGAACCGTTGTCCGCATGACGAAGCGGCTCGCGGCGCCGAGCGAGTAGCCAGCCGGCCCGCGGTCAGGCGTCGAGCGCCGCGAGCGCGGCCTGCCGGGATGCCGCGACCGGGAGCACCCGGTCGAGCGCGGTGATCTCGAAGATCCGTCGCGCCGACCCGGCAGGAAGAACCACCTGCACCCGTGCGCCCCCCTCGTCGAGCGCACGGACACCGCGCACGATCACGCCGAGCGCCGTCGAGTCGATGAAGGAGACGCGCGTGAGATCAGCCACCACCGACCGTTCTCCGCGGATCGCGTCGAATGCGGAGGTCAGGTCGGGCGCCGCGAAAGCGTCCAGCTCGCCCGAACCGCGAACGACCCGCGTATCACCGCTCCGTTCGATGTCGACGGCATGCATGCCTGGACGGTAGGTGATCGCTCCGCCGCGACCGGACGGCCCGCCCCGGCGGAGCGTTCAGGCGAGTCGCCGCCCGCGAACCGTGTTCCAGAGGAACAGGATGATCAGTGCGCCGACGATCGCAGCAACCCATGTGCTGAGATCGAAGAACTCGTCGATCGGATCGCCGAAGCCGAACGCCGTGGCGAGGAAGCCGCCGAGCAACGCGCCGGCGATCCCGAGAAGCGTCGTTAGGACGATCCCCATCCGCTCCGCGCCGGGCATGGTCGCCTTCGCGACCAGCCCGGCGAGAAGCCCGAGAACGATCCAGCCGATGATGCCCATTCCGGCTGGACTACCGGTCGCGCTCGACGATGGTCGTGTTCTGGCCACCCGACGCCGCGGCGTCGCGGTTGCCGAAACCGCCCCAGCTCGACCAGAAGACGAGCGAAGCGATGAGGCCGATGACGCCGACGACGACGAGGATCACGCCCGCCACCTGCACGTCGATCCCGGAGACCTCGGCGTTGACCGCCCACGCGAGAATCGCGCCGACGGCGATCAGGAAGATGCTCAGACTGATTCCCATTGTCACTCCTTTTTCACATGGCGCCGGACGGGCCGGCGCGACGTGCTGTTTACCCGTCTCACCGGCGCCCGAAACGGGCCGGCTCGCTACGACGGGCTAGGGCGCCTCAACGTCTCGACCGCATCGTCACGCGTGGCGACGAGCGGCGCGGCGCGTCCGAGCCCGACGATCGCGAGCGTTGTGGCGACGGGCGCCGTCGGCTCGATCACGAAGGCAACGCCTCCCACACCCCGCTCTCGGACGATCCGGAACAACCGGTGCAGCGCGGCGCTGTCCACGAAGACGAGACGACTGAGGTCGAGGACGAGCGGCAGCCCGTTGGCGAGCGCGGCAAGCCGCGCGTCGAGCTCGTCGACGTTCGTGAGGTCGAGCTCGCCGGTCAGCGCGACGAGCGTCACGCCCTCGTCGTGCTCCGCGACGTGCTCGAGCCCGAAGGTCGCCACCTGCACCCACGATAGTCGTCGCCACACCGTCCGTCTGACTTCAGCCGCTGCGGGGATTTCGTCCTCGATGCCGCAGGACTTCGCGCATCCGTCGAACATCCGGTCGAAAGGGGACTTCGCACGCGTCTTTCGGCGGACCGAACTGGCAGCGGGGGCAATGTCGGCCCGTGACGTTTCAGCTCCGGTCGGCGCGGGTACAGGACGTCCTGACATGCCAGAGAGCGCGCGGATGCTGGACACCCGCGAAGACTTCCGCGTTGACGTCGCGCAGGAAGGCGAGGTGTCGGTGGTCAGCGTCGGCGGAGACGTCGACCTGCATTCGGCACCCGTTCTCCGCGTTCGGCTCGCGGCGCTCGCCGACGCGTACGCCGGTCACGTCGTCCTCGACCTCTCGGACGCGACGTTCCTCGACTCCATGGCCCTCGGCGTGATTCTGGCGGCGAAGAAGCGGCAGACGGCAGCGCAGGGCCGGCTCGACCTCGTGGTGGCGACGCCCGAGCTCCGCCGGATCTTCGAGATCACGATGCTCGACGAGGTCTTCGACATCCACGAAACGCGCGCAGACGCGATCGGCAGCCCCGACGGGCTCGCGGGCTAGAGAGCGTCGTCGAGCGACGGATGAACGGCGATCAGCGAGTCCACCGCCGTGATTTCCAGCAGGCGGATGATGCCGGGATCGACGGAGACGATGCGAAGGCTCCTACCCGCGTCCGAGAGCCGGCGCTCGGCGCCCACCAGCGTGCGTATTCCGGCCGAGTCGAGGAACGTGCAGTGCGAGAGGTCGATCACGACGACCTCGGACTCCACGCCGGCGAGCGCCTCCTCGAGACGAGGGGCCGTCGCGAGGTCGACCTCTCCCGCGACGTGTACGACGGTCGCACCTCCGGGCACGGACTCGCTGCGAACGTCAAACTCACCCGACGTGGCCACCACGAACGAGTCTAGATGGTCGCGCCGGCGGATCTCACGGCGCCAGTGGAGGCACTGATGGGCGACCGCATCGTGCTCACGATCCCGTCGGACCCGCGTTTTCGGAACGTGGCGACACTGGTCCTCGGCGGCATTGGAAGCCGTGCCGAGCTTCCGTACGAGCGGACGGACGACCTGCAACTCGCGGTCCTGAGCGCGCTCGACGCGAGCAGCTCCGACGACGTGACCGTCGAGGTCGACACGGACGACGGACGCCTCGAGGTCGCGCTCGGCCCCGTACGCGAGGGAAGTGGAGGCGATCCGGCCCTCGCTCGTGTTCTCTCGCGCCTCGTGGACGAGGTCTCGTCCCAGCACCGCGACGGCGCCGAGTGGCTCACGCTCGTCCTGCAACGCGAACCCGCGAGCAGCTAGACCTAGGCCGAGATCTCCTCGACGAGGCGGCCGGTCGATTCGGGCCGCGCGGTCCTGGCGATGTCGGCCTGTGCCAGGATTCCGACAAGCTTTCCGCCGGTCACGACCGGCAGGCGCCGGACCTGCTCGGACGCCATCCGCTGAAGTGCGTCGTCGAGCGACTCCTCGGGCTCGGCGATCACCGGATCCTCGGAGCACACGTCCGCAACGGGGACCTTGTGCGGATCGAGGTCCTTCGCGATTACGTGGAGCACGAGGTCACGGTCCGTCACCATCCCGACGAGCGTCTCGCCATCGACGACCGGAAGCGAGCCGACGTCATCCGCCAGCATCCTGCGTGCCGCCTCGACAACCATCGCGTCGCTCGCGATCGCGGTCGGCCCCTCTGTCATAACGTCCTTCACGGCAGTTGTCGCCATCTCAGCCCCCTGTTCGAGTAGGAACGGACTGGATTCCCGCTCACGCACGAGCCGAAACCCGCCGTTTCGAGACCGGCTCCGCCGGGCACCCCTGGAACATGGAGTCCTGCCAGCCTCCGACTCTCGTCTTCGTCGGGAGTCGCCGGTGTGGGGCATCGCGTCGCATGGAGAGCCTCGTCGCGTGGGTGAAGGTGACCCAGAAGAAGCGCCTGCGCGTCGTGGACCTCGACGCCGACCGCAGCCCGGAGCTCGCGCGCCGGCTCGGCATCAAGACGACCCCGACCTTGCTCGTACTGTGCGGGGGGTCGATCGTGAAGCGCCTCGAGGGACGCGCCACCGGACGTCAGATCGATGCGCTCATCCGGCCGTACGTCGACGTGCACTGATCCGAGTCACGTGCAACACTTGGGCCGACTCTTGGGGAAGGGGCTGATGTGAGAAGACGCGAGCAGGCGGACGAGTTCAAGGTGAGCGGCGTCGCGGACCGCCTTGCACCGTACGACGCGGGCACGGTCGACATGCCTCCCGAGGACGTTGAAGCCGATCCCGAACTCGTCGAGCGCGCCGCAACCCTCCTCGCCGTGATGCCGCGCAACCAGCTGAGGGAGACGTTCGAGCACCTTCTGGCTCCCTACGATCGCGAGAAGGGGCGCCGCGCGGTCGACGCGCTCATCGACGCCGCCTTCGCGATCGAGGACGACACGGGCCACATCCGCCGCGTCGCCTAGGTACGCAGACGCTTCAGCTCGCCGCCTGACCGGCCCGATCGCGCAGGCGTGCCACGTCCGCGTAGCGAGTCGGAATGTCGTCGCGCTGCGCCGCGAGCCGCAGGTCGCGCAGGACCTCGAGCGACGCGAGGAGGACAGGCAGCGGCGGGCCGCTCGCGGTGATCTGCTCGAGGTGGCTCTCGTCGAGCGCGTTCGACGGCTGCTCGATGAATCGCGCGACGAGCTGGTCGTGGTGCTGTGCGGCGACGCGGCCGTGCTCCTCGCAGACGCGCAGGAACGCAGCGGCGTTGCGCCGGAACCACTCCGTGCCGCCGCTCTCGCCGAGAGCGTCGAGGAACTGGTCGAGGAAGCTCCGCCGTCGCAGGCAGTCCCTCAGGCTCTCCTGGTCCTCGGGGCGCATGAACAGCATCTTCTCGACCAGCAGCTGCGAGTAGTACGGGTCGTTCCCGCGGCACAGCCCGAGCAGGAGGTCGATCTCGTTGATGCCCGCGAAGTCGCCGGCGTTCGCGCCGCGGTACTCCTGGCGCCCGACGCGGTACGGCTTGTAGTAGGGCCGTACGCTGAAGAAGAAGCGGTCGACGTCGAGCTCGGCGAAGAGCACGGCGTTCGACCTCCCGACGGCCGCGAGCGCGTCGTGCGCGTCGTCGAACAGCGACTCGGTGACCGCATGCGAGATGCCGAGCGGCGAGATCCGCATGAGCGCGTCCGCTGCGCGCTTGTACCCGAGGATCCCGCGCGTGTTGTAGTCGAGGAAGAGGAGCTCGTCGGGCAGTGACGTGAAGCTCTTCTGGCGGCCGTCGCGCGCGAGGTTGTGCGTCGTCAGGTGACTCGTCGCGAACCGCGGCACCACGCCGACGGAGGCCCCGATGTGGAGCCCGAGCGCCGTCGCCTCCTCATGCGGCGAGCGTTGCTCCCGTGCCGGGTTCGTGAGCTCGTGCCGCCGGAGCGCGGCCATGTACAGGCCAAGGTCGCCGAGGACGTCGAACGCCTGGTCGAACCCCTCGTCGGTGTTGCCCTCCTCGGCGAGCGCGCGGACGAACGTCCTGCCCTCGTCCAGCATCCGCCGCTTGAGTTCGTCGCCCACGCCCTCGACGTTCGCACGATCGCTCTGGCCGAAGTAGAGATCCTCGAGCGCGGTGTTGAGCTCGACGAACGTCGAGCGGATCCATGCATCGAAGGCTTCGACGTTCGCGCTCATCGAGGCGATGCTAGTGCCCGCCGGATCCGTTGCAGCCGACGACGGTCCACGTCTCGACCTCGCCCTTCCCCTTCACCTCGACGAGACCGCGCGGCTCCGTCACGAAGTCGTCTGCCAGGAGCTCCCAGGTCGAACGCGTGATCTGGATCGTGTCCGGCGTTCCGTGCGACTCCATGCGGCTCGCCATGTTGACGGTGTCACCCCAGAGGTCGTAGAGGAACCGCCTTCGCCCGATGACGCCGGCGACGACCGGGCCGGAGCTGATCCCGATGCGCAGCCTCAGGTCCTCGTCGACGAGGCACGCGTGTGCGCAGTCGCGCATCTCGAGCGCGAGGCTTGCGAGGGCATGCGCATGGTCGGGGCGATGCCGCGGCACGCCGGCGGCGACCATGTAGCAGTCGCCGATCGTCTTGATCTTCTCCACGTCGTACCGGTCGACGAGCTCGTCGAAGCTCGTGAACAGGCGATCGAGAAGGCCGACCACCTCGCGCGCGTCGAGGCGTCCGGAGAGCGGCGTGAAGTCGACTACGTCGGCGAAGAGGATGCTCGCCTCGTCGAAGTGGTCGGCGATCGTGCTCGGGTCGTCCTGCAGCCGCTGCGCGACCTCCTCGGGAAGGATGTTGAGGAGAAGGGCCTCGACGCGCTCCTGAGCCGCATCGCGACCGCGGGCGAAGGTCACCAGCAGCAGCATGGCGACGAACGAGACGGCGACGATGTTCAGGACGTCGAACGTCCGGACGAATGCGCTCGGGAGGTCGGCGCCCTCCGGCCGAACAACCTCGGCGAGGACGAGCGACAGCGCGATCGTGGCCACGAACGCGCCGAACCAGGGCCACGCGCGCTCCGGGCGGCCGAACGCGACCGCCCCCAGAGGCGCCAGGAGCGACCACAGGACGACCGAGCTCGACTCCTCGAGGCCGCCGATCATGATCAGCCCGAGCGCGGGCGCGATCAGAATGAGGAGGAGCTGCGCGGTCCGCAGAAAGGCGAAGTTCCGCGTCCGGGCGAAGACGACGAGGCTGATGATCGAGCCGGCGACATAGCTCCACGGGGTGAGCGCGACGGCCGTCTCGCCGACGAGCCAGTACATGAGCCCCCACGTGAAGCCGGCCGGGAGGATGAGGAGCGCGACGCCGACCAGGAGCCGCTTGCGGAAGCGCAGGTCCGCCGAGTCGGCTGGATCGGCGCCGATCGACAGCGCACGTTCGACGAGCTCGCGCGGCCGCCCCGACGTCACGACGCTCGAGGGTAGACGATCGCCGTCAGCCGGCCGCTCGCCGCCCGAGCTCCTCCTCGACGGCGGCGGGGTCGAGCCCGCGCGCGGCCAGGAGGACGTACGTGTGGAACCAGAGGTCGGCGAGCTCGGAGACGAGTCGCTCGTCGCTCTCGGAGGCGCCGGCGAGGGCGGCCTCGACGCCCTCCTCGCCCACCTTGCGCGCGGCCGCGGCCGGCCCCTCGGCCACGAGCCCGCCCACGTAGGAGCCCTCGGGCTGCGTCGCCGCCCGCTCCACCACCCGTCTCCAGAGCCAGGGCGCGAAGCACGAGACCGAGCCCGTGTGGCACGTCGGCCCCGCGGGACGCACGCGGACGAGCACCGCGTCGCCGTCGCAATCGTCGCGGAGCTCCTCGACGGCGAGCGTGTTCCCCGAGGTCTCGCCCTTGCGCCACAGGCGTTCGCGCGAGCGGCTGTAGAAGTGCGCCTCGCCGGTCTCGCGGGTGAGCCTCAGCGCCTCGTCGTCCATCCACGCGAGCATGAGCACGCGGTTCGTCTCCGCGTCCTGGACGATCGCAGGCGTCAACTCAGGCCGCATCGCGGAGCGGTATCCCGAGCTCTCGCAGCTCGCCGCGCAGGGTTTCGAGTCGGGTCGGGTCCTCGTGGAGGATCGAGGCGAGGAGCGCCGCTTGGGCGACCCCCAGTGCGTCGGCGACGTGGACTGCCGAGCCCGCCCCGCCCGATGCGATCACGGGAAGTGAGACCGCGTCGGAGACCGCCTGCGTCAGCTCGAGGTCGTAGCCGTCCCGCGTCCCGTCTGCGTCGATCGACGTGAGCAGGATCTCCCCCGCCCCGCGCTCCTCGGCCTCGCGCGCCCAGTCGACCGCCCGTCGGCCTGTCGGCGCCGAACCGGCCCGCGACTTCACGTCGCCGTTCGTCGCATCGACGGCGACGACGACCGCCTGCGAGCCGAGCCGCGCCGCGAGCTCGCTCACGAGCTCGGGACGCTCGAGCGCCGCGCTGTTCACCGAGATCTTGTCCGCGCCCGCCCCGAGGAGCACTTCGGCGTCGGCGACCGAGCGGACACCTCCCCCGACCGTGAACGGGATCGCAAGCTCGTCGGCGATGCGGGAGACGAGGGCGAGCAGCGCGGACCGACCGTCGATCGTCGCCCGCACGTCGAGGTAGACGAGCTCGTCGGCACCCGCATCGGAGTACGCCGATCCGAGGTCGACCGGATCACCGACGTCGCGGAGCCGCTGGAAGCGCACGCCCTTGACGACCCGCCCGTCGGCGACGTCGAGGCACGGGATCAGACGCGGGAGAGGCATCCTGCGAGGAAGCGCCCACCGGCGGCGCCGCTCTTCTCCGGGTGGAACTGGACACCGAGGAAGCTCCCGGCCTCTGCGATGGCGACGACGCCCTCCGAGCTCGCGGTCGCGGCCGGTGTCTCCGCGGCGTACGAGTGGGCGAAGTAGAAGGCCTCCCCGTTCGGCTCGACGGCTGCCCAGCCGATCCGCGGGACGCGGCCGCCGGCGAGGCGGCGCGCACGGCCGGGCAGGATTCCCAGCCCGGCCACGCCGCCGTCCTCCTCGGACTCGTCGAGGGCGAGTTGGAGCCCGAGGCAGATGCCGAGCGTCGCACGGCCCTCGTCCACCCGGTCGCGCAGCGCGTCGTCGAGGCCGCGCTCGCGGAGACCGGCCATCGCGGTCGCCGCCGAACCGACTCCGGGGAGCACCGCGAGGTCGGCGCCGACGACGTCGGTCGCGTTCGAGGTCGCGAACGCATTCGCCCCCAGTCGTCGGAATGCAGCGACCACCGAGCGGAGGTTGCCCGCGCCGTACGCGCACACGGCGACGTTCACACGACGCCCTTCGTGGACGGGACGCCGGAGCCCTCGACGCGGACGGCGCCGCGGAGTGCGCGGCCGACGGCCTTGAACGCCGCCTCGGCGACGTGGTGGTCGTCACGCCCGCCCGCGTCGACGTTGATCGCCAGCCTGCCCGCCTGCGAGAGGCTCCGGAGCATGTGCTCCGCGAGCCCGGGATCGCGCTCGAGGCGAAGCTCGGCCGCCGGACGGCCGCCGAGATCCACGGCCGCCCGCGCCAGGGCATCGTCCATCGGGACGACTGCGTCGCCGTAGCGCGCGATTCCGCGACGGTCGCCGAGCGCACGGTCGAGCGCCTCCCCGAGGGCGAGCGCCGCATCCTCGGCCGTGTGGTGCTCACCGGTCTCCAGGTCGCCGACGCCGTCGAGCACGAGGTCGAAACCTGCATGGAACGCGAGCTGCTCGAGCAGGTGGTCGTAGAGCCCCGCGCCGGTCCGGACGACGACGCGGCTGGCGCCGTCGAGACCGAGGCGGATGCGCATCCGGGTCTCAGCGGTCGCGCGGAGATGTCTGACGCGACGGCCGGTTGCCTCGGGGACGGGCGCGGGTCGGTCGAGCGCCCGTGCGAGCGCAGCGAGCAGCAAGTCGTCGTCCTCGCGGTCCCGCACGCTGAAGCGGAACCCGTCCGGGTAGACGCGCACCACGATCCCGGCGCGCAGCAGCGAGCCGGCGATCGACTCCGGATCGTCGAGCGGCACGAAGAGGAAGTTCGTCGCCGACGGGAGCGGCGCGAGACCGAGCGCCCGCAGCGCACGGGCGCAGCGCTCGCGCTCGTCGACCTGCCAGCGGACGTCCGGCGGGTCGCTCAGCCCGAGGAGCGCCAGTGCGGCCGAGACGCCCGAGATCGGCTGCGGCGCCTGGCGACGGTTCAGCTCGGCCGCGGTGTCCGCGTCCGCGAGTGCGTATCCGACCCGTGCCCCGGCGAGCGCGAAGGACTTCGAGAACGTCCGGATGACGACGACGCCGTCGCCGATGAAGGCCGACGGCCGTCTCACCCGAGTACTCGTAGTACGCCTCGTCGACGACGAGCGGCCGCACCGCCGGGAGCTCGCCCAGCTCACCTGTCGGGTTGTTCGGCCGACAGCAGAACGTGACCACGGGATCCTCGACGCCGATCTCGGCGCCGGCGAGCTGCGATCCGATGCGGTACAGCGGGTACGTCGGCTCCTCCGCGATCGCGACGACGTCTCCCGGGCCGGCGAACGTCCGCGCGCAGAGCAGGATGAGATCGTCGGCGCCCGCGCCGAGAACGACGTTCTCTGGGCCGACGCCCGCGTAACGCGCGATGCCGTCGACGAGCTCGGGGAACCCACCGTGCGCGTATGCGTTCACGTCGGCGAGGGCACCTGCGACCGCTCCCGGGCGCACGAACGGCGCCGGCTGCGCAGGGACGTTGCCGTCGAAGCGCACGACCTGCAGCGGGTCGAGCTCGAACGTCCGGGCGATCTCCTCCGTGGACGGGGCCCACCGGTACTCGGCGAAGCCCTGCGGCAGCGCCCTCATCGCCGCACCGCCGCTGCGTGCGCCGGCATTCCCTCTGCGGCCGCGAGCGCCTCGACGGTCGGGCGCAGGGACGCCAGTCCGGCCTCCGTGAGCCGCTGGATCGTCACGGGTTTCAGGAACGTCTCGAGTCCGATGCCTCCGACGGCGCGCGCCCAGCCACCGGTCGGGAGCACGTGATTGCCGCCCGTGGCGTAGTCGCCTGCGGCGACCGACGAGAACGGCCCGACGAAGATCGCACCTGCGTTGCGGACACGCGCGGCGAGCTCCTCTGCACCCTCACCGAGAACGACGAGATGTTCCGGCGCCATCGCGTCGACCTCCGCGACCGCGGCCGCCGCATCGCCGTCGACGGCCACGAGACGACAGCGTGAGTCCGGGCCATGCTCGCCCTGGGCGGCGAGCTCGAGCTCCGCCACGAGCGGATCCGCACCCTGCCCGGCGAGGACGACGACCTCGGACGGCCCGGCGGGCAGATCGATCGCGACCTCGCTCGACACGAGCAGCTTCGCCTCGTTCACGTACGTGCCGCCCGGGCCGCAGATCTTGTCCACCCGCGGAATCGTCTCCGTGCCATAGGCGAACGCCGCGATCGCAGGCGGACCGCCGAGCGCCCACACCTCGTCGATCCCGAGGAGTCGCGCGGCGGCCGCGACCAGCCCCGCGCCGTCCGGCGGCGTCGCGACGGCGATGCGGCCGACGCCGGCCACGAGCGCAGGGACAGCGCACATGACCAGGGTCGAGACGAGTCCGCGCGGGACGTAGATGCCGACCGAGGCGAGCGGGGTCCAGCGCCGCTCGAGCTCGACTCCGGCCCTGATCTCCATCCTGACGTCGGACGGACGCTGAGCCTCGTGCCAGCGACGAACGGCGTCGGCGAGGTCGAGGAGAGCATCCTCCGGCAGTCCGGGGGCGGGCTCCGCGCGGGCGGGCTCGACGCCGTCGAGCCGGATCGCCCAGTCGCGGAGCGCGGCGTCCCCGCCCAGGCGAACCTCCTCGAGGATGGCGGCGACACTGCTCATGTCAGGGGACCATCCGCTCGACGGGGACGAGCAGGATCGAGGAGCCGCCTGCGGCTTCGAGCCTCGGCAGAAGCCGCCACACGTCGGCCGCGGGAACGAGGACGTGCACCGCGACCATGCCCGGCTCCGCGAGCGGGAGGATGCTCGGCGATCCCGGTCCGGGCACGAGCCGCGCGATCTCGGCAACCGCCGCCTGCGGCGCATTGAGCATGAGGTAGCGCGTCTCGCGCGCATCGACCACGCTGCGCAGGACCGCCGCGAGCTCGCGGGCGCGGTCATCTCCATCGACGGTTCGCGAGACGAGCACGGCCTCGGAGGAGAAGAGCGAGCCGAGCGAGCGGAGTCCGTTCGTGCGCAACGTACTTCCGCTCGAGACGAGATCGACGATCGCGTCGGCGAGTCCGAGCCGCGGCGCCACCTCCACGGAGCCGGTCACTCGCACGAGCTCGACGTCGACGCCCAGCTCGCGGAGAAGCTCTCCGGCGAGTCGCGGGTACACGGTCGCGACACGCAACCCCTCGAGATCGTCCAGCCCGCTCGCGCGAGACTCCGTCGGGACGGCGGCGTCGAGCGTGCACGAGCCGAACCCGAGCGCGACGAGCTCGTCCACCTCCGCCCCGCTCTCGCGAACGAGGTCGGCGCCCGTGATCCCGCAGTCGACGACGCCGTCCTGCACGTACTCGGGAACGTCCGCAGCCCGCACGAGCATGACGTCGACCGGCGCGTTCCGGCACGGGAACGCGAGCGCCCGCTCGCCCGGCTGCTCGGGGCCGAGCCCTGCGTCCGCAAGGAGAGCAACAGCCGGCTCGCGGAGGCGTCCCTTCGCGGGGACCGCGATCGTCAGGCGGTCCGGCCGGATGCGCGCTTGCGCCGGTCCAGCACCAGGCGATACCCGTCCGCGCCCCGCTTCAGCCACTGCGCGACGCGCGTCACCGTCGTCGTCGAGGCGCCCGTTCTCGTCGCCACCTCGTGATACGGCAGCCCCTGATCCAGCAGGCGTGCCGCTTGCCAGCGGTGCGTCAGCGCCTCCAGCTCCGCGAGCGTGCAGAGGTCGCGGAAGAACCGTTCCGCCTCGTCGAGCGTTCGCAGGCTCAGGATCGCCTCGAACAGGTCCGTTGTCTCGTTCGTTCGCCATTCGTGTGGAAGCTCGCTCATGGTCGGAAGGTCGTGCCGGTGCTTCGTCGGGCATAGTAGCATGGTAGCGTGCTAATACGTCAGGGAGAACCTGCACCGGCGTTCCGCGTCGTACCTGCGGTCGATCTCCTCGGAACCGATGCCGTGCGGCTCCGGCAAGGCGACTACGAGCAGGTCACGAACCGCGCCGACCCACTCGCACTCGCCGAGACCTACCGCGACGCCGGCGCGGAACTGATCCACCTCGTCGACCTCGACGGCGCACGCGACGGCAGGATCCGCCCCGACCTCGTCCGACGTACGGCGCTCGTCACGGCGCCGGCGCGAGTACAGGCCTCGGGCGGCATCCGCTCGGTCGCCGATGCCGAGCTCCTGTTGGAGGCGGGCGCGGCCCGCGTCGTCGTCGGAACCGCCGCGTTCGCCGACGAGGACGCGCTCGGACGCTTCGTACGGACACTGGGTGAACGGCTCGTGGTCGCGGTCGACGTTCGCGACGACCACATCGCCGTCGGCGGCTGGACGGAGACGACCAAGATCACGCCGGACGAGGCCGCCGAGCGCTGCCGTTCCGCCGGAGTCAGCCGGATCCTGTGCACCGCGATCGACCGTGACGGGACGCTCGCAGGGCCCGATGTCGACCTCCTCGCGCGGGTCTGCCGGACCTCCGGACTTCCGGTCCTCGCGGCCGGCGGCGTGCGCTCGCTCGACGATCTCGCGGCGATCGAGGCTGCAGGCTGCGAGGGCGCGATCGTGGGGCGTGCCCTGCTCGAAGGGCAGCTGCCGCTCACGGTGCTCGCCGGCACATGGACACCCGCGCCGCGGTAGGGCATCCTGGACGGAGGTCGTGTGGCGCCGGGTCGCGTTCCCACTGTCCCTCGCGGCCGCGATCGCGGTCGCGGGTCTCGCTGCGGCCAGCCTCCCTGCCGCGCCCGAAGCACCGCTTCAGCTCGCGCCGAACTTTCCGGGCGGCCCCTACTACGCGCTCGGCTGTAGCTCGAGCCACCGCAACAACGACGACCCGATCGTCTATCCGGGCGAGCCCGGGAAGTCGCACAACCACACGTTCATCGGCAACCGTTCCGTCGACGCGGATACGACGCCCACGTCGCTGCTCGGCGGGAAGACGTCGTGTGAATCGGACTTCGACTCGTCCGCGTACTGGGTGCCGACGCTCTTCGCTGGGCGCCAGGACGTCGAGCCTCTGACGGCGATCGTCTACTACGTGAACCGCTCGCAGGAGCGGATCTCCGCTCCGCCGAAGGGCCTCGTGATGCTCGCCGGCAACTCCCTCGCCACCGGCCGTCAGCCCAAGGGCATCGTCTCGTGGAGCTGTGGCGAGGTGGGCGGGCGACCTCGTCACGCCACGATCCCGGCCTGCCGGGCCGACTCCATGCTGCAACTCCAGGCGACGTTTCCGAACTGCTGGGACGGCCGGCGCCTCGACAGCCCGGACCACCGGCAGCACGTGAAGTACGCGTCGCGTGGCCTGTGCCCGGCGTCGCACCCGGTCGCGCTGCCGACGATCGTCCTCATCGTGCTCTACCCGCCCGTGCCGCGCGGCTCGCAGGTCGCGTCGGGCAGGCTCGCAGCCCACGCCGACTTCATGAACGGCTGGGACCAGGCGGAGCTCGAGCGGCTGATCAAGGAGCGGAGCCTCCGTAGATAACGTCCTGCGGGACGTGCCCGCGGACTCGCTGCACCATCTCGCCCGACCCGCCGCCGGGGATCCGGACGGGCTGCTCGTGCTCTTCCACGGTCGCGGCGCCGACGAGCGCGACCTGTTCCCGCTCCTCGACCATCTCGACCCTGCTCGCCGGCTGCTGGGCGTGACGCCGCGCGGCCCGCTGCACCTGCCGCCCGGTGGCGCCCACTGGTACGCGGTCCACGAGATCGGCTACCCGGACCCGGAGACCTTCACCCAGACGGTTGAGCTCGCCTCCGAATGGCTCGACGCACTCGCATCCGACTCGGGCATCGCCTCTGAGCGAACGGTGCTCGGGGGCTTCTCACAGGGAGCCGTCATGACGTACGCGCTCGGGCTCGGCAGCTGGGCGGCCGCGGCCGGCCGGGCTGATCACGTTGAGCGGGTTCACCCCGACGGCTCCCGGGTTCGAGCTCGACCTCGCGCAGCCTCTCCCCCGCGTCGTCGTCGGTCACGGCGCACTCGACCCGGTGATCTCCGTCGAGTGGGGCCGGCGCGCGCGGGCGCTTCTGTCCGAGGCGGGCGCCGACGTCGCATATCACGAGTCGCCCCACATGGCGCATTCGATCGACCCGGCGCTCCTCCGCGAGCTGCCGGCCTGGATCGAGACCACCCTCGGTCTCGCTGCGTGAAGCTCGCCTCGGGAGCGGAGATGCGCGTCACGGGCTCGGTCGGCGAGTGCGCCGTCGTGTGCGTGGACGGTGGCCAGCACCGCGAGGTGGAGGGCACGTGGAGCCCGTCTGTCGAGTGGCTCGTCCAGCAGCTCTCGCCGAGGCTGCCCGAGCTCGCGTTCGCCGAGGTGCGCTACCGCGTGAAGTCGTGGCGGCGTCTGGAGTCGTGCGTGGAAGACGCACGCGCCGCCGTGTACGAGGTAGGGGCACCGCGCGTCGCGCTTCTCGGCTTCTCGATGGGCGGCGCCGTTTCGATCTCGATCGCTGCCGAGCCGAAGGTGCAGGAGGTCGTCGGCCTCGCGCCGTGGATCCCCGACCAGCTCGACGTCTCCTCGCTTCGCGGCAAGCGCCTGGTGGTGATCCACGGATCGCTCGACCGCGGGCTTCCGGGGATCCCGGGTGTCTCGCCCTCCCACTCGCGCAAGGGGTTCGACCGGGCGCGCGAGCGCGGCGCGGACGGCAGCTACTCGCTCGTCCCAGGCGGGGTGCACGGCATCGCGGTGCGCTCGCCGTGGGGGAAGCTCGTCACCTTGCCGAAGGCTCGCCGGTGGGCCGAGCTCGTCGAGGAGGAACTTCGCCGCTTCGCGGCGACGTGAGCCAGCAGGACTAGGCGGCGAGGACGAGCGCGTCGATCATCTCGTCTCTCCCTCGTAGCGTGAGCGTCCGCGACTCGAGGCCGGACGCGTCCAGCATGGACGACTCGGCGGCCGCGTTGCTGACGAGTATCTCTCCGGCTCCAGCCGACGACGCGAGTCTGGCGGTCGTGTTCACGGCGTCGCCGACCGCGGTGAAGTCGCAGGCGTCCCCCTCGCCCACGCGCCCGACGTACGCGACCCCCGTATGGACGCCGATGCCGATCGGCACCCACGGCTCCGGGCCGTCGTTGCCCGTCTCCCGCAGAAGCGAGCGGGCGGCCTCCACCGCGCGGGACGCGTGCTCCTCACCCGCGAAGCCCGGGACGAAGAGCGCGACCGCCTCGTCGCCGACGAACTTGTCGACGATCCCGTCCCAGTCGTCGACGACTCGTGCAGCCGTCCCGTAGAAGCGGGAGATCAGCCGCGAGAACTCCTGCGGCTGCATGTGCTCTGCGAGCGACGTCGATCCGCGAACGTCCGCGAACAACAGCGAGAGCTCGATCTCCGCGCCTCCCGGCTTCTTGTCGACCGACCGGAAGCACGCCCGGCAGAGTCGCCGGTTCAGCTTGGACGGGCCGAACCCGAACGGCTTCAGGATCACACTTCCCGGCGCCTTGAGCGGTGCCGCACAGAGCTTGCAGCGAGGCCCGGCCGGGACCTTCCCGAGGACGGCACGGAAGTACTTCAGCGAGCTGATGTCGCCCATGAGGACGGCGCGCCACTCCTCCGAGTGCTCGTCGCGCTCGTCGGCGTGATCGTGCTCGTGTGCCGGCGTGACGGGCTCGGTCACGGAGGCATTGTGTTGTCACGCGTGGAGGAGCGCAAGCCGCTCGGCTTCGTCCTCGACCTCGCGCCGGGTGCGGGCGTCGAGGCGGCGGAACGACTCCCAGCGGATGCGGCCGGCGTCGAACCGCCAGGTGCCGGCGACGGCGCCGTCGACGAGGAAGGTCGCGACCGACTGGGGCGTCTTCGTGGAGAAGATCCGCGCCCGATGCTCTTCGGGGAGGACACCCGTCCGCCGCGCGTGGACGAGGAGCACGGCGTCCCAGGTCGGCAGGAAGCGCACCGGCGCCGGCGTCTCGGGGTCGGGGAGCGGCGCCCGTGGGACGTCGAGGAGCTCACCGCCCGACTCGTCGCGGAAGCGGCGCAGGGCGAGCCGCTCGAGAGCGGGTGCGATATCTCCCGGCTTCATGCCCGCCCACAGGGCGATGTCGCCGCGCGACGCCGGCCCGAACGCGCCGAGGTAGCGACGGACGAGCTGGTCGAGCGCCGGAGCCACCTCGACGTCCTCCGGTCCGACCCAGCGCTCGGCGGTCTGGAAGAGATGTGCGCGGCGCTTCTCCCACGTGCCCGAGGGTGGGACACGGACGAGCTCGACCCACGGGCCGGCCAGCCCCCAGCTCCGGCCGACGACCTCCACCAGCTCGTCGTGCCGTCGCGGCCCGTCGGCCATCAGCGCCCGCAGCTCCTCCGCCCTGCGCTCGAGATCGGCCTCCTGCGGGCGCGGCTTCTGCACGCGGAGCCACCAATCGCGCTGCGCCGCGCGGATCGCGACCGCGAACGGCCAGTAGTCGCGTCTCGAGACGACGTGGATCGTGCCGCGCATGAGCGTCGCCTGGACGACCGTGCGGCGCTCGAGGGCGCGGGTGAGATCGTCCCGCCGGAAGCCCTCGAGGCACGACCACAGCCTGATGTATGCGTTCGGCGCGTACTGGTCCTGGATGCCGCCGATCCGCTCGAGCGCGCGCGGGATCGGCAAGCGGGCGCGCTCGAGGAGGAGCTGTCGCGCGAGCAGCGCGCGGTTCAGCTCACGCTGCGTGAGGGTTCGCTCGGCGCTCGGCGCCACGGAGCGAACCTAGCTGCCACCGACCCGGGCGGCCGCTGGGCGAGCGCGATGCCACCGACGACGAGGGCTCCCCCGACGGCGAGCCAGATCGTGACCGGCTCGTCGAGGAAGATCGCACCGAACGTCACGGCGAGAGGCGGTATCGCGTACGCATACGTCACGGCGCGTGTCGGGCCGAGGCCCTTGAGGCCGGCGTTCCAGAAGATGTAGCCGAGGAGAGTGGCGAGCACGCCCAGGTACAGGAGCAGCGCCGCCTCGCCCGCGGTCGCGTCGACGACGGTATCCACCGTGGAGCCGCGGACGAACGGCGTGAGCCCGACCGTGCCGACGAGGCTCGTCGCCGCCGTCAGCGCGAGCAGGTCGTACCGCCCGAGCAGCGGCTTCAGGATGACGTTGTAGAGCGCGAACGCGACGGGAGCGCCGAGGACGACGAGCGGCCCCTTCGCGCTCTCGAACGACAGATCGCTCCCGGAGCCGAGCGCGACGACGATCGCGACGCCGGTGAAGGCGACCGCGAGGCCGACGACGCGGCGCGTGCTGATCCGGTCGAGTCCGAGCGCGAACGCCAGCACCATCGTCAGCCCCGGCGCCAGCGCGACGACGAGCGCAGCGATGCCGGACGTGGTGGAGCGCTCGCCGACGTTCAGGAACATGTGGTAGCCGACCACGACGAGCAGCCCGGCGGCGGCGACGCGGATCGCGTCGGCGCGTGTCAGACCCGGCAGCCCGCGAGCTCTCCAGAGGATGTACGCGAACCCGGGCGCCGCGATCGCGTAGCGGAGGATCGCGATGTCGCCCGCAGCCACGCCGTCGTCGAGCAGCTGCTTGATGACCGAGAACGAGCCCGCCCACACGACGACCACGAGCAGGAGCGAGATGTGTGCGCGCGCGTTCACTCCCCCGGTCAACGCGCGTGGGTCTGCCATCGTGAGGTGGTCAACGAGACTCGCGAGGCGATACTTCCTCCGAGATGCTCGACAGCCTCGTCGCGTTCGTCGGCCGTCTCGGCGCGTGGTGATCTGCACGCCGGGACCGGACACGGCGCTCATCGTCCGCAACACGCTCACGGGCGGACGGCCGAGCGGGATCGCCACCGCCGGCGGTGTCACGATCGGGCATGCTGTCTGGATGCTCGCCGCGAGCGCCGGGAGTCGTTGCGCTGCTCAGCGCGTCCGAGCCGGTCTTCCAGGCGCTCAAGCTCGCCGGAGCGGCCTACCTCGTCTATCTCGGCGCTGGTGTCGCTGTTGGCTGCCGTCGCGCGGCGCCCGCACGAGCAACGGCTGCGCAGCACGCGCGCCGCTCCTCGCCCGGCCGCGCTTTCCGGCAAGGGCTGCTCAGCAACCTCGGGAACCCCAAGATGGCGGTCTTCTTCGCGAGCCTGCTGCCCCAGTTCGTTCCCGACGGCTCGGGCGCGTTCGCGGGATCGCTCGCCCTCGGCCTGCTCTTCGCCACGATGGGGCTCTCGTGGCTGGCGATGTACGCCATCGTCGTCGCGAAGCTCGGTGACGTCCTTTCCGGGCAGGTGCGTCGTGTGCTGGACGCGATCACCGGCGCCATCCTGGTTGCCCTCGGGATCCGTCTCGCGACCGAAGACCGCTAGCGCACGCGCGCGAACCGGTGCACCGCGTCGAGGAGCTCCTTGCTCTTCGTCTCGACCTCGACCGGATCGCCGGAGGCGAGCGCACCGGCCACGCAGTGGTTCACGTGGTCGTCGAGGATCTTGAACGCGAGGCTCTCGAGCGCGGTGTTCACCGCCGCGATCTGCGTGAGGACGTCGATGCAGTAGCGATCGTCCTCGACCATGCGCTCGATCCCGCGGACCTGGCCCTCGATGCGGTGCAGCCTGCGGACGAGCGCCTCCTTGTCGGCCGCGTAGCCGTGCTCGTGGTCGCTCATGCGACCTCCCGCGGCGAGTGGAAGCGTCGGAGCCGAAGCGAGTTCGTGACGACGAAGACGCTCGAGAAGGCCATCGCGGCCGCGGCGACGATCGGGTTGAGGAGCCCCGCCATCGCGAGCGGGATCGCGGCGACGTTGTAGGCGAAGGCCCAGAAGAGGTTGCCCTTGATCGTCGCGAGCGTCCGACGCGAGAGGCGGATGCCGTCTGCCGCGGCGCGCAGATCGCCGGAGACGAGCGTGATGTCCGAGGCCTCGATCGCGATGTCGGTTCCGGTGCCGATCGCCAGCCCGAGGTCGGCCTGTGCGAGCGCGGGCGCGTCGTTGATCCCGTCGCCGACCATGGCCACGACCTCACCCGCCTCCTGGAGGCGGCGGATCTCGGCGATCTTGTCGTCCGGGTACACCTCGGCGAGCACGCGCTCGATCCCGACCTCGGCCGCGACACGCTCGGCTGTCGCACGCGCGTCGCCGGTGAGAAGCACCGGAGTGAGCCCGAGCTCCGCGAGGTCCGCGACCGCCCCGGCGCTCGTCGGCTTCAGGGTGTCGACGACGGAGAGCGTCGCGCGAGGGACGCCGTCCCACGAGACCGTGACGGCACCGTCGCGGCGCCCGACCTCGACGGAGTGGCCCTCGACGGATCCGACCACTCCGACCCCGGGCACGTTCCGGAAGTCCGCGACCTCGGGTAGCTCACCGACCTCGCGCCGGGCTCCGTCTGCTACCGCCCTCGCGATCGGGTGCTCGGAGGCGGCCTCCACGGCTCCCGCGAGCCGCAGCACCTCCCCGCGCGTCTCGCCGTCGAGCGGTGTGACATCGGTGAGCACCATCCGCCCCTCGGTGACGGTGCCCGTCTTGTCGAGCACGACCGTCGTGATGCGCTGCGTGCGCTCGAGAACCTCCGGGCCCTTGATGAGGATCCCGAGTTGCGCGCCGCGCCCGGTACCCGACCAGCAACGCTGTCGGCGTCGCGAGGCCGAGAGCACACGGGCACGCGATGATCAGCACGGCGACCGCCGCGGAGAACGCATCCGCAGCGTTGCCCGTGGCGACGAGCCAGCCCACCAGCGTCGCCAGCGAGAGCACGAGCACGACGGGGACGAAGACGCCCGAGACGCGATCCACGAGCCGCTGGATCGGCGCCTTCCCCGACTGCGCTTCGGCCACGAGCGTCGCGATCTGGGCGAGCGCGGTCTCCTCGCCGACGCTTCGTCGCGCGAACGATCAGACGCCCGTACGTGTTGACCGTGGCGCCGGCGACGGCGTCGCCCGGGCCGACGTCGTCGGGCACGGGCTCGCCGGTGAGCATCGAGTGGTCGATCGCCGATGCGCCCTCGACGACGACACCGTCCGTCGCGACCTTCTCGCCCGGCCGCACGACGAACAGGTCGCCCGCCATCACCTCGGCGATCGGGACCGAGAACTCGACGCCGTCGCGCAAGACGTGTGCCTCCTTGGCGCCGAGCTCGAGGAGACCGCGGATCGCGGCGCTCGATCGCCGCCGTGCGCGCGCCTCGAGGTAGCGCCCGAGCAGGATGAGCGTCGTGATCACGGCCGCGACCTCGAAGTACACGTCTGCGCCGTCGACGAGAAGGACCGCCGCGACCGACCAGCCCCATGCGGCGAGCGTGCCGATCGAGACGAGTGTGTCCATCGTCGCGGCGCCGTGCCGCGCGTTCACGAGCGCCGCGCGGTGGAAGTCGAAGCCTGCCCAGAAGACGACGGGCGTCGCCAGTGCGAACGCGAGCCACTCCCAGCCGCCGAACTGCACGGGCGTGGCCATCGCGAGCACGACGAGCGGCGCCGGAGAGGGCGGCTGCGACGACGAGCTTGCGCCGGATCGCGTCGGCGCGGTCGACGGCCGTTCGGGCCTCGGCCGCGGGCGCCGCGCGGTACCCGGCCGCCTCGACCGCGCCGAGGCAGGTCCGCGACGGCGACGACGTGCGGATCGAAGCGCACTGCCGCCTGCTCCGTCGCGTAGTTGACCGACGCCTCGACGCCGTCGAGCTTGTTGAGCTTGCGCTCGATGCGGTTCGCGCAGGCGGCGCACGTCATTCCCTCGAGCGCGAGGTCGACGCGCGCGGCGGGCTCGCGAGTCACAGTTGCGGTCACGCCGGCTCGTACCCCGCTTCCTCGATCGCCGCGCGCAGCGCTGCATCGTCGAGCTGGCGTCCGCTGACCGTGACGACCTTCGTGTCGAGGTCGACCGCGATGTCCTCGACGCCGGCGACCTCGGAAACCTCCTCGCGAATCGACGTCGCGCAGTGCGCGCAGTGGATCGCGGGCACGCTGTATGTGAGTACCTGGCTCACTGCGCTCCTCCTGAACAGAAGTCCAGAACGAGTATACCCCCTAAGGGTATCTAGGAGAGCTCGAGCCGCGAGGCGCCGACGATCGCCTCGGAGCCGTCGGCGAGGCGCACGAGCGCCTTGCCCTTGCCGTCGTAGTCCGGCGACCAGACGACGATGGTTGCCGGATCGCCCTGCACGGTGCACGCACGGCCGTCCTCGGCGTCGACACCACGCCAGAAGCGGACGAACGGGTTCTGCTCCCACTCCCGGCCGATCGTCGTCTCGTCGGTGTGCCCCGGCAGCACGCGCGTCTCGTGCGGGAGCGTCATGAGCACGTCCATGACCGATCGACGCATCTCGTCGGCAGGCCCGCCGCCGACGGCGTCGCGGAAGAGGGTGTCGCCCGAGAAGCACAGGTCGCCGACGACGAACGAGATGCCGTCGTCGGAGTGACCTGGCGTCGCGAGCGCGTCGATGCGGAGTCCGCCCGTCTCGACGGGGCCGGTCACGACCTCCAGCCCGAAGCGCTCGACGAGCTCGTCGTTGCCGGCGACGTGATCGGCGTGCCCGTGCGTGACGAGGAGGTGCGTCGGCGTCACCCGCTCGCGCTCGACCGCCTCCAGGAGCGGCTCGAGCGGCGCGCCGCTGTCGACGAAGACGGCCGTCCCACCGGGCTCGTCCGCGAGCAGGAAGGCGTTCGAGAGCCAGCCCGGGTGCATGCTCCGCTCGACGATCATCGCCGCAGATCCTACGGGAGGAGTCCGGCCCGCCTGGGAGAATCGCGCCGCGACCGCACAACCATCGAGGGAGGAACGATGAACGAGATGTTCGGGCCGCGCGAGATCCTCGAGGACGCCGCCGACCGCTGGTGGATCTTCCTCGTGACCGGGATCGCCTGGCTCGTCTTCGCACTGCTGGTGTTCCAGTGGGACTACACGACCGTGTACGCGATCTCGATCCTGTTCGGCGTCGTCGTGCTGTTCGCCGCCGTGAACGAGTTCCTCGGCGATCTCCTACTCGACGACCGGCTGGAAATGGGTGCACGGGCTCCTCGGCGTGCTGTTCGTGCTCGTCGGGATCTACGCGCTCTGGAACCCGTACGACACGTTCGCAACGCTCGCAGCGCTGGTCGGATTCTTCCTGCTGATCAAGGGCATCTTCGACATCAGCGCCGCCTTCATCACGAAGGACGAGTTCGAGCTCTGGTGGATGCAGCTCGTGATCGGCCTGATCGAGATCCTGCTCGCGTTCTGGGTCGCCGGTGACTTCAAGGAGAAGGCGATCCTGCTCGTGATCTACGTCGGCATCATCGCCCTCGCCCGCGGGATCACCGAGATCTTCGTCGCGTTCAAGCTGAAGGGCCTCCGTCGTCGACTCGCAGCGCGACCTGACACCGTTTCCGCCGGCTTTCGGTCGTGCGGCGCATATAGGATCGCCCTGATGCGCCGCACGACTCTGTTCCTCTGCATCCTCGTCGCTGCGCTCGGTCTCGTCGCTGCCGGCTGCGGCCAGGAGCAGGAGCAGACCGCGACTCCCGAGACGGTCCAGGGCGAGGTCACGACCACCACGGAGTCGACTGAGACGGAAGACGGAGACCGAGACGACCGGGAGCGAGTCGACCGAGACGGAGACGACAGACGACCGAGACCGGCGGCGGAACACCGACCGGCGACCCGGTCGCCGGCAAGGAGATCTTCCTCGGCGCCTCGGGCTGCACCGGCTGCCACACGCTCGCGGACGCCGGCTCGTCGGGCACCGTCGGACCGAATCTCGACGATGCGATGCCGAGCTTCGACCTCGCCTACGACCGCGTGACGAACGGCCAGGGCGGGATGCCCTCGTTCGGCACGAGCCTCACTGACCAGCAGCGTGCGGACGTCGCGGCGTACGTCTCGTCGGTCGCCGGCAAGTAACGGGCAAGTAGGGCTCGCACGAACCCGTGGCGGCTGCGAAGCAGCTGCCTTCAGGGATCTTGCGCGGCCGGACTCCGCGCGAGCGGAGTTCCGGCCTCGCGTATAGCCCCAGCCTAGACTCCACCTCGTGATCGACCTCAAGGCTGGCCGCAGCGATCCCGACGCCTGGCGTCAGGCGCTGGCACGGAAAGGCGCGGCCGAGGAGTTCGACACGCTCCTCGAGGCCGACGAGCGCTGGCGCGAGCTGATCCCGCGTGTTGACGAGCTTCGGGGACGCACGAAGCTCAAGGGCAAGCCGACACCGGAGCAGCTCGAGGAGCTTCAGGTCGTGAAAGCCGAGCTCAAGGAGGTCGAGGAAGGTCTCACAGCCGCGGAAGCCGCGCGCGACGCGGCGCTGGCGCTGGTTCCGAATCCGCCCCATCCGTCGGCACCGGACGGCGACTCGGAGGAGGACGCCGAGGAGCTCCGGCGCGTCGGCGAGCCGACCGTCCTCGCAGAGGCGCGCGAGCACACGGAGATCGGCCGCTTCGACATGGAGCGTGCCGCCCGCGTCTCGGGAGCACGCTTCGGATACGTCATCGGCGATGCCGCGCGGGTGGCGATGGCGCTGTACCAGTTCGCTCTCGAGCACCTCGCCGAGGCCGGCTTCACACCGGTGATCCCGCCCGTTCTGGTGCGCGAGGAGGCGATGTACGGCACGGGGTTCTTCCCCACCGAGCGCTCCAACATCTACGCGCTCGAGGAGGATGGGCTCTACCTCACGGGGACGTCCGAGGTCGCCCTCGCTGCGCTCCACGCGGGCGAGATCCTCGAGGACCTGCCGTTGAGATACACCGGCTTCTCGACCTGCTTTCGTCGCGAGGCGGGCGCCGCCGGGAAGGACACGCGCGGAATGTTCCGCGTCCACCAGTTCAACAAGGTCGAGATGTTCGTGTTCGTCGAGCCCGAGACGTCCTGGGACGAGCACGAGCGCATGCTCGAGCTCGAGGAGCGGTTCATGCAGGCGCTCGCCCTCCCCTACCGCGTGATGAACGTCGCGGCAGGCGACCTCGGCGCGCCGGCGGCGAAGAAGTACGACATCGAGGCGTGGTTCCCGTTCCAGGAGCGGTACCGCGAGGTCACGTCCTGCTCGAACACGACCGACTACCAGGCACGCCGACTCGGTATCCGCTACCGCACCGAGGGCGGCTCCCTCGAGCCGCCGCACACCCTGAACGGGACGATGGTGACGGACCGCGCGCTGCTCGCGGTCCTCGAGAACTTCCAGGGAGACGTCCCCGAGGTGCTCACGCGCTACGGCGCTCCGGCACACGTCCGCCCCGAATAGCCTCACAGAATCGCGCCGTTCGTTAGGTTTCGGGAGACCATCTCGGCGCGCGAGTCAGCGCGACCACAGGACGCGAGAGGGGCAGGCGATGAATCCAGTGTCGAAGATCCTCGATGAGAAGAGCGGCGAGTTGCTGAAGATCGACGGCGGCGCGTCGGTGATCGACGCCGTCAGGACAATGGTCGGGGCAAACGTCGGCTCCCTCCTCGTCACCGAGGACGACGAGATCGTCGGGATCGTCACGGAGCGCGACTACCTGCGCCGCGTGGCTCTCGAGGACAGGGACGAGAACGAGGCGGCCGTCAGGGAGATCATGTCGGGCCCGCTCGTCGTCGTCGGCCTGGACACGACCGTCGAGGAGTGCATGGCCCTCATGACCGAGCGGCGGATCCGCCACCTCCCGGTCGTCGACGAGGAGAAGGTGGTCGGTCTCGTCTCGATCGGCGATCTCGTGAAGTTCCAGTCGAAGCAGCAGAGCTTCGAGATCCAGTACCTGACGAACTACATCACCACGGCCGGCTGAGGCCGGGCGCGACTCCGACTCCGCGGGCGTCGTTCACAATGCGCGTTCGGCGGGGTGCCGGAGCGGTCGAACGGGGCGGTCTTGAAAACCGTTGGGCGTGCAAGCGCCTCGTGGGTTCGAATCCCACCCCCGCCGCTTGAACGCTGACGTGGATCCATCCTCCACCCGGCGCACCTCGCCGGATGGCCCAGCAGCTCCAGAACGGGCAGGTCGAGTCTGCGCAGCACGACGGGGAATCGGCGGACGTGGCCGAGCCCGTCGGGCAGTGCGGGTAGCGATGACCCCGTACTCCGATTCCGCCTTGTAGCGTCCAGCGTCGGCCATGAACATCGTCTGGGCGATCCTGATCACCGCCGCCGTGGCCGCAGTAGCGGTGACAGCGCTGCTGCTCGTGCGCCGTCGAGCTCCCGAAGGCGGCTACTTCGAGGACGGTGATCGCGCGGCAGGCGTCTTCGGAGTGCTCGCGACCGGGTTCTCGGTGCTGCTCGGCTTCATCGTCTTTCTCGCCTTCGCGAGCTACGACCAGTCGCGCGCCGGAGCCGAGCAGGAAGCCCTGATCCTCGTGCAGCAGGTCGAGAACGCGCAGTTCTTCCCGAAGGCGTCTCGGGCCGAGCTGACGGCGGAGCTCGTTTGCTACGGACGCTCGGTCGTCAACGACGAGTGGGACCGGATGACCGCGGGCACGCAGGGCGACGCGATCAACCCGTGGGGAGTGAGGCTCTTTCGCACGCTCCAGACCGTGCAGCCCCAGTCCGCGACCGAGCAGTCCGCCTACGACAAGTGGCTCGAGCAGACGTCGGTGCGGGAGGAGGCACGACGGGATCGCATCCACGGCGCCGTCGGCGTCATCCCGATCCAGCTCTGGATCGTGCTCTTCTTCATCGCCATCGTCATCTTCGTCTTCATGCTCTTCTTCGCCGACCGCGGCGAGCGGGCGGTCGTCCAGGGCATGCTGATCGGCTCCGTCGTGTCGGTGATCACGGTGCTCCTGCTCTTGCTCAACGGGCTGAACTCGCCGTTCCACGATGGCGTCGGCGGACTGCAACCCGTCGCCATGGAGCGTTCGCTGCGACAGATCGACGAGGCTCTGAGCGCGGTCGGTGCCGAGGTGGAGCTTCCCTGCGATGCGGCCGGGAGCTCCGGTGTCTTCGTGAACGCCGAGGGCGGCGGTCGCGATCGAGTCGAGCTCGTAGCAACGGTGCTCCTGGCCGTGGCGACGGTCGCCACTGCCTGGAGCGGCTACCAGTCGACCAGATGGAACGGTGAGCAAGCGAAGGCTGGTGCACGCGCGAACGCGCTCCGGATCGAGTCCGCCAAGGCGGCCGGACTCGCCAACACACAGACGATCGTCGACGTGTCGGTGTTCACGAACTGGGTGAACGCCTACGCCGAGAACAAGACGGAATTGGCGGACTTCTACTTCACGCGCTTTCGCAAGGAGTTCAAGCCGGCCGTGACTGCGTGGGTCGCGACCAGGCCGCTGAAGAACCCGAACGCTCCCCCTACTCCGTTCGCCATGCCGCAGTACAAGCTCGAAGCGACCGAGGAATCGGAGCGGCTCAGCGCGGAAGCCGAGGTCTTCGCCGGCAGAAGTGCGGCGAGACATCCAGCGCGCGTCGAACTACGTGCTCGGTGTCGTCCTCTTCGCGTCGTCGCTCTTCTTCGCCGGCATGAGCACCAAACTGGCTTCGCGCAGACTGCGCGTCGTGATGCTCTCCATCGGCTGCGCGGTCTTCGTTCTCACTGCCGTGTGGATCGTGACTTCACCCGTCAGCATCACCGTCTAGCCATCGAACGGGTTTGGCCGACCGGGTAGCGCTCTGGCTCCCTAACGCCTCGTTTGCACCGCGGTTCGGGCCGATCTCGCTGACGAGTTCGGAGGCGAAGTGTCAGAGTGGAGCCCCTACGATCGGAGGTCCCATGCTGCTCGCTGCAAATGGATGGTGGCTCTGGACGCTTCTTGCCGTCATCGTCTGGATCGCCATCGCCTTCTGGCCCGCCAGGGTTGCTTCTCGGAAGGGCCACAGCTTCATTCTCTTCTTCCTGTTCAGCCTCGTCTTCTTCCCGGCTGCGCTCATCGTCGCGTACCTGGTACGCGATAGGCATGGGCCTGGGTAGGGGTAGAACGTCATTGGGCTAGACGAAAGGAGAGCTAGCCTGAAAAGTCAGCGGGCCACGCGTGTCGGAGCCGTCGCAGGTGTCCGAGTCGTGGCCCCATGGGGCCCCTTGGAATCGGTGGCGTTCGGGTAGCCAGCTCACTCCCACCCCGCACAGCACGCGCGACAGCAGGTAAAAGAGTGGTGACGATGCCCACGGCGTCCGTCATCGTCTATGAGTGTCCTGGCTGCGGCATGACTATCGAACCCGGCGAGGACTACGTCGTCGCGCGGGAGTATCCGCTTACCCCGGACTTCACCTTTCACATGAAGGGACATGACGACGTGGGAACGATCCGACGGTTCCACGTCGAGCACTTCAGGGGACACCTGGGCGACCGCGTCTACGAACTGATCGACCCGCAGCGTTCGCACTAGCGGGCCGTTAGCCCGACAGTCCGCTGTTTCCAGGGGCCTCGTCTGGCGACTTCAGCGGCCAGCGTGCCATCCAGTCGTGGGACGATTCGATCCCGACTTCCTGGTCGAAGATCACCGCGCTCTTCGCGACGCACACCTGACAGATGATCAGTCCGGCGTCGTTCGCTACAACCCGCACGTCGCGGTTGTGACGACCGCAGAAGGAGCAGACGACATCGCTGAACTGCGAAGGGTCGTCAGGCATCCAGCCATCGTATTGTCGAGACTCGTGGCGTCACGGCGTCCGGTGAGCCGGAGCATCGAAAGAGCTGACCGTGGGCGACTACGACGAGTGATGGACGCACACGAACTCGACTACGCCGAGCTCTCCGGCGGCTTGTTCCAGAAGGTCAGCCAGTTGCCTTCATGATCCTCCACGGTGAACTGCTCCTGGCCCCACGGCCTGCGGCGAGCGGATCGACGACCCGCGCACCTGCTGCCTGAAGCCTCGAGTGGAATTCAGCGAGATCCGCCGCCTCCATGTACAGGTCGATGCACGAAGGTTTCCCTAGGCGTTCCCTGATCGCCGCGTTGTACTCGTCACCGTAGAAATCCGCGACCGTCTCGATCATCACGTGTGCGTCGGCGCGCGTGAGTGACGAATGGCTCTCGTCGTCGCCGCCGCTGTCGAGCGTGAACTCGAGCGTCCCGCGGTAGAAGGCGAGAGCTTCTGCCATGTCTCGAACGCGGATCGCCGGGATTACTCCCCATTTAGTCATGGTCGGCTCCTCCCGTGATTACTCACTCCATTCTGGCAACAGCGCTGGGCACACGCTCGAACGACCACGAGGTCGAACGGACCGTGCCGAACACCTGGTACCCGACGTAGACGTTTCCGCTGCGGGCGTAGTGGATCTCCGGCCTGTCCACACGAAGAGTCTCCCATGCGAGCCCTCAGGATCGAGGAGCTTCAACTGGTCGCCTCGAGCCTTGCTATTCGCGCCGAAGGGCTCCGGGCTCAGTCCCTTTCGCCCCTGGCGAACTCATAGGCACCCGCGCCCACGAGTGCTCCCAGCACCGGGCCGGCGACGTAGACCCAGAAGTCCTTCCACTCGCCCGCCACCAGCGCCGGCCCGAACGAACGCGCAGGGTTCATCGACGCTCCGGTGACGCCTCCGCCAAAGAGTGAGTCGAGGGCGACAGTGCCGCCGATCGCAATCGCCGCGGCCGCGCCGACCGCTCGCGTGTCGGTGGCGACGGCCATGATCACGAACATCAAGAACGCCGTCATCACGCCCTCGTAAACGAGGGCTGATCCCACGCCGACACTCGGCACGGTCGCGCCAAGGTTCGCGGGCGTCCCCTCCCAGACGATCCGCAAGAGCAACGCACCGGCGACGGCACCGACGAGCTGCGAAGGGACGTACGCCACGACCTCGCGGAGTGGGAAGTGTCGAGTCGCGCTGAAGGCGACGCTCACCGCAGGGTTGATGTGAGCGCCGGAGAGGTGCCCCGTCGCGTAGATCATCGCCATGATCACGAGCCCGAAGACCGCCGCGATGCCCGTGGAGCCGAGTGATCCATCGCGCTCGGAGTCGAGCACGATGGCACCGCAGCCGGCAAAGACCAGCGCGAATGTGGCGAACCCTTCGGCGAAGCAGCGCCGAGCGAGGGACGGCCTAGTCAAGTAGCTCGTCGATCAGTTTCTGCACCCGCCCGTCGATCTCGTCTCGGATGCGCCGCACGGTGTCGAGATCCTGGGCGGCGGGGTCATCGAGCGTCCAGTCCTCGTAACGCTTGCCCGGGTAGATCGGGCAGGCATCCCCGCATCCCATCGTGATCACCACGTCGGCAGCACGCACCACCTCGTCGGTCAGCGGCTTCGGGAACTCCTCGCCCATGTCCACGCCGACTTCCTCCATGGCCGCGATCACAGCCGGGTTGATCTCGTCACCGGGGTCGCTACCCGCCGAGCGGACGTGGACGCGACCCTCGGAGCGCAGCTTCACGAGGCCCGCCGCCATCTGGCTGCGCCCGGCGTTGTGAACGCAGACGAACAGCACCTCGGGCATGTCCTTCGTCACGAGTCCTTCGACCTGGGCGAGCGCCTTCAACCGCTCTCGGGCGAACCGGTGAGCGAGAACGGGGACGAACACGTTGATCTTGCCGTCGCCGAGCAGGTCGACCGACTCTGCGATGTATCGCTCGATGGTCTCCTGCGAGAAGACGCCAGCGAACTCGTCGGCAAGTGACTCGGAAGCCTGCCGGACGTGATTCTGCGTTACGGGATCGAGCATGTTGCTCATCGTTCTGCTCCTCCGTCGTCGTTAGCAGCATCCCGCGCTCGCCGCAGGCTGGATCACCGGCAGACCCTTCGTCGCGGGCTCCCGCGTCTTCACGGCCTTGACGATTGCGCCGTGCATCCCGTCTCGCGACCTGGTGCGTGAACTCGACGCTGACCTCGCTCGAAGCCCGCCGCCTCGAGCCCTGCCTCGTACTCGCCCTTCGACAGCGCCCCGGCGATACACCCCACGTAGCTCCCGCGTGCGGCGCGATCGGCCGGCGTGAGATCGTCCTCGGCGACCACGTCGCTGATTCCGATCCGACCGCCCGGCCGAAGCACACGCCCGATCTCGGCGAGCACGGCGGGCTTGTCGACCGAGAGGTTGATGACGCAGTTCGAGATCACGACGTCGACCGTCTCAGCCGGGAGCGGGATCTGCTCGATCATTCCCTTGAGGAAGTGCGCGTTCGTGACGCCCGCCTCACGAGCGTTCTGCTGCGCCAGCACGAGCATCTCGTCGGTCATGTCCACGCCGTAGGCGATGCCCGTCGCCCCGACGCGCCTCGCAGAGAGGATCACGTCGATGCCCCCGCCGGAGCCGAGATCGAGCACCGTCTCGCCCTCGTGGAGCTCGGCGACGGCGGTCGGGTTGCCACACCCGAGAGAGGCAAGGACCGCCGCCTCGGGTAGCTCGCCGCGCTGTTCGGCGGCATAGAGCGCCTCCCCGAACCTGTCCCCATCGGCTTCGGCCTCGGAGCAGCAGGCCCCGCTCCCGCAACCGCAGCCGTCCGTGCCTTCGAGCACGGCGCGGGCAGATTCCGCGTAGCGGCGACGCACTTCGTCGCGAACGTCGTCGGCGGTCGTCGTCATCAGCAGCACACACCCTTCAGGTCGGCGACCAGAGCGAGCTTCTCGACGGCATCGCCCTTGAGCGCGAAGTAGGCCCACTTGCCGCGCTGCTCACGCTCGACGAGTCCTGCGTCGAGCAGCCGCTTCATGTGGTGGGAGACGGTCGGCTGCGACAGACCGAGCGGCTCGATCAGGTGACAGACGCAGACCGGCTCCCCGTTGCTCGTCGCCAGCATGTTGACGATCCGCACACGGGCGGGATCGGCGAGTGCCTTGAACAGAGCGGCCGTTGCGTCTGCCTCCTCGGATGAGAGCACCTTCGCGTTCAGGGGCACGCAGCAGTCGATCGGATCAAGCGTCGTCGTCACTTCGGCGATTCATCATATCGACACGCGTCAATGTATCGAGACACGTCGATGCATGTCAAGCGGGACGTCGAGAGAAGGCTCCCACGTCTCCTGCCGCCCTAGCTATCGCGGCGTGCCGCACGCGCTCTGAACTCGTCGCCATCAGCGACGACCTTCGAGTCCTGATCGGCGTCGCCGGGCTCGTGTTCGCGTTCACCGAGCGCACTCGGTTAGCCGTGCACTCATGACTTCCTCACGCCACTCCCGTCCCGGCCACAACGGCGGCGAGGATCCGGTAGGGATCCTCGCCGTCAGTCACAGATGAGACGACGCACTTCCGCGCCGCGTCTCATCAACTCCGAGTCGTATGGGCCATGCAACGTTCGCCCAGGGACTAGTCGTCGTTGTCGGCGTCGTCCTTCTCGGCCTTCGCCGGGTGGGCAACGACCATCCGTGCCGTCAACGCAGGCATCGCGTTGTCCTTGAGGTCGGCCTTGCAGACCTTCGCCTGGACGAGAACACGGTCGCCAAGCTCGAGGTCGCCGATCTCCGCCTTGCCCTGACGACGCACCTTAGTGTCGTCATTGACCGTGATCGGCGTGTTTGCGGTGCCCTCGACATAGGCGCGACCCCAGCGATTTCCGCTGGTCACGTCGACGCTCAGCGGCGCTACTTTGAGCGTGCCCTTCAGTACGACCGTCACCTTCGGCTTGCACCCTGCACCTGTCGTCGGCTTCTTGCCCTTGTCAGCCGGCTGCGCAGCGAGCGCACTCGAGGCTGTAAGAGCGACAGCAGCGAGTCCTACGAGCAGCATTCTCACCTTCATCGAAGAACCTCCGGTTCTCATTCGTCTCCTCCTCCCGTACCGAATGATGCCTCGTGCACCGAAAACTTGCGCGTTGCCAACGAGAACTTGACTCATTGAGTGGGTTCCCTCGACCGTGGAAGCGTCCGGAAGGCCGTATGACGACATCGAGCCCGTGGCGATCTAGCCATTCGCCGCAGCGCGGGCTCCTCCGCGATTCGATGACCAGGCAGAGGTGAGGCGGCTCGTTATATGGTCGCCGTGTCGGGGCTGACTGTTGTTACACCCGACGCCCTCCCCCAGAGGAACCCCGGCCGCCGAGGGGGTTGTCGGGGTTCCTCCCCCCACCAGGCTCCCGCTCCTAGTCGTCGGCGACCTCACTTCGGTGGTGTCGCGGGTCTAGAAACACCGTCGTTGGGGTAGGAATCATCCGGCCCCGGTCACGCTGAAAGGGCAGGCGTGTGTGACGCTCCCCTTTCACCTTGACAGCGAGATCGGGGCCAAGATTTCTCGACAGCATGGGGCAATCACGAGCATTGCTCTACGTGACGGAGCCGATGACTGCGACGGAAAGCACACCACCATCACCGTTCGCATGCACGAAGCCGGGTGAGCTGGAAGTCGTCGGCGTGTAGGTCGTCGTCGACTTCGACGTCCGCGCTCCGCTCTCGAACGTAGAGGAGACTCAGCCTTCGTAGTACGCGAAGAACGCGATGGCCATCACGACTGCGACGATGACGGCCAGCGCGATAGCGACCGCCACGAAGAGGATGAGTGGCGTCGCCGCACTCTCGCCTTCGTCGACGACGTGCTCCAAACGCTTGATCTCGGCGACCGGATGATGGACGAGTCGGCTCGCCTCTTCCCTGATCTCCTGCGCAAGGAGATCGGTGCCCTGCAGGTCATCGGGAGATGCGTTCATGCAATGCCCCCTCACCGTGGCTGTTCCCGAAGTGTTCCAGGACCGGCTCGGGCGACGCCGGCGCAGCGTCCCTCCCGAGCGACCGGCACCTCTCAACTCACATCGCTGCGGGGAGAGACAACAAGATGGATAACGGACGTCCCTCGCGTCCACGCGATCAGCCCGAGCGCCTCGAGCCGTTCGAGCGTCCATTGAAACGCTGCCGCCTGCGCCCCCGATCCGTACCTCCTGCGTATGTCGAAGGCAAAGCCCGTCGCGTGCACACCTGCATGTGCCGCGACGCCTGGATCAGGCGGAGTGAGCGTCGCCGCGCTCCCCTCGTCATAGGTCGCTCGTGTGACTGCGAGCGGGCGCTGTTCGCCGCTCAGCTCGTACACCTTCGCGCTCAGATACGTCAGCAGCCGCGCAGCGCGCGGGCGGAGCGAGACGTACGTGTTCGGGTTCTCACCGAGACGCGCGGCGATTCTCTCGAGCTGCGGATCGATCGCGAAGTGAACCCCGCTACCGGGCCGTATGGGCACGAGCACGCCGCGCGCGACAGCCGCCTCGAGCTGAGCTGTGTCGACGAAGCGGCCACGCGCTGATGGTGGGTGAAGAACGAGCTCGGCGCTCGGCAGGTCGTCGTGGAGCTTGGCGAGCCGTTCGAGCCGCGCGGGGTCGCTGCGGAAGAGATGCATGACCCCGAGAGCGGCGAGAACCCGCCAGTAGTACGTCTGCGAGTCGTCTCCGAACGAGGCGAGCCGCTCCCAGGCCGCTCGATGGGCGGTCGGCGAGGAATCGAAGTACAGGCGCGCGTAGTCGATGCCGTCGCGACCGACGACCGTGTCGATGGACTCGTCTTCCCGTCCTGTGAAAGCGCGTACGACGCTGGTGAGATTGCCGATCCCCATGTGATAGGAGGCGATCGCGAGGTCATCGCGGCCGAAGACCTTGTTCGCTTCCGTCAAGTAACGCACGGTGCCGGCGAGGGCCTGCTCCGGATCGAAGCGTGCATCCACGCGTCGGCGCTCGGAGCGAAGCCGATCGGCCTCTGCGTCGTCGCCGCGACGAATCGCCGCATTCAGTCGATTGGTGAGCCGGCGACTCGCCTCGAGATCGACTGGCATGCCGAGGAAGCTCGTCGCGGTCTCGGCGAGGATCTGGGTGAGACCGGACGCATTCTCGGGGTCGTCCCCGGCGATCACGTCTTCACGCCCTGCGCTTTCGAGGAGCACGATCGCCTCGACCGTGTCGGCGTCGATGCCACTTCCCGATACCGCTTTGTCGACGAGGTCGCGGAAACCTGCCGTCCGCTGAGCCGCGGAAAAAACCCCACCGGGACTTTTCTCGAACAGCACATGGCTCAGGCCGAAGGCCGCGGCTTGCTCGTACTCCTCGGTCCTACCCGGCTCGTAGTCAAGCGGGTCGGGACGGCCGATCTGGGCCGGCAGCTCGAGAGCGATCTCGGGCTGCGGTGCCTCGTCATTGCGCGTGACGAGCACTGCCGCAGCTATCACCGCCGCCGATGCGGCGATGACAAAGATTCCGATCGCCGCGATCTTCACGACTCGGGCAGCGGGTGGGGCACCCTTTTAGACTGCCCTACCCCCTCCACTCACCGCGGAGCGCTGGGATTCAGCCGGATACTTGAGCCCCGACGATCGACCTTGGTCTGCCGTCCGCTCGCCTAGCGATTCGGCCAAGCCCTCGCGCTCGCCGGGCTAGTTCGGTTTCGGCTGGACCCAGACGTCGAAGTAGATGCGCTTGCCGTCCACGACGTCCTCGCCCTCGCAGACTTCGGACTTCGAGACGATCCAGTCCTCGAGCACCACATCCCCCTCGAGCGGAACCTCCAGGGTGAACTCGACCCGCATGCGTCGGTGCGGGAAGTAGAAGCGCGAGTGGTATCCGCTGGTGAGCACGGCGCTCTTCCATGGGTTCGGCGCAGGTGAGCCCCCGCCTCCTTGACCCTGCTCGGTCACGCATGCCCGCGCGGCGGGAAGTACTCGCGTTCGAGCTGAGCAGCCTGAGGGGCCGAGAGCCGCGAGTCGTTGAGGAGTGCGTGGATCTGATTCGCGAGCGCCTCGTGCCCGACTGCGAGCACCGGGACCTTTGGATTCCAGTACAGACGGGCGCGAACGTTCGAGTCGACATCGAAACTGGCCATGCCGAGATCTTTGACCTCGGCGCGGAATCGGTTCGCGACGGCGACCATCGCCACGAACTCATCGTCTGGAACCACTGTGGCGAGCATACGTGCAGGAGCGCGGCACGCCTGCGCGAGGGGATTGCTCCGCGGCACCGAGTACGAGCGTGCCTCCTCCGGAGCCGAGCAAGTCGTGCGCGGCTGAGGATCGCCCTGACCTCGGATGCGTGGGAGCGATTCGCGCCGCGCAAGGAAGCACACCCCGTAAGGCGTCAGCCCCTCGCAGCCTCTTCGGCTACTGCGCCTGCCTCCCCACGCTTGACGACGAGGTCGTAGTTGCGTGTACTGGCGACCGTGTCCTCGAGGGAGTGGTCCGCGTGGCCCACGACGACCATGAACTGCCGTGGGTTGGCATGCGCCGCCTCGTACTCCGCCGGGGTCACGGAGATCCGCTCCGTGCACTCGAGGCGTGCGCACTCGCAGAGGATATTGAAGGCGGCCGCATCGCCCGCGATGTCCTTGACCCGCTCCTCCACACGTCGGTTGATCTCGCGGAAGTACGCCTCATTCGTCGCGAGTCGCTCTTCGCGTCCGGGCACGGTCGGAGCTTCGCACATGAACCCCTAACGGACACTGCCGGATGTCAGAGGTCGGGCATTCCCGATTCGTTCGACGGGTCTGACCATGCGGGAGGGCGGCTCAGGTTGCGATGTCACGAGGCGCTCGCACAAGGATCGGTGCGTCGCGCCGGAATCCCCAGATGGTGCAGTAGATGCCGAGGAAAGCCTCCCAGATGAACTCGGGGATCGTCGCGATCGCCGGGACCGTGGTGCCTGGACCCCACAGGTCGAAGAGCGTCCCGATCCCGGAGAGAATGATCAATGGCCCGCCGATCAGCCCGAACCAGGTCATGGCGCGAGGGACGAGTCCGGATCGGTACATGATGTAGCCGAGGATCAGGCCGTTCCCCCAGCCGACGATGAAGCCTGGGCCGAGCAGGAACGTCCAGTCCTTGAGCGCAGCGAGCGACACAGCGAGGTCGGCCGCGTCGGGAGAGTCCTGGCGCAAGCTGACGACACCAAGGGCGAAGATGATTCCCGCGGCGATGAAGGTGCACTCGATGACCCGAGCGGTGACATAGCCGACCGCGAGCGGCTCGTTCTGCCGCCTGAAGATCGGGAACGGGACAACGGCCGTTCCGATGTTGGAGATGATGAGGAAGAGCTCCAGGAGCACCGCCAGGTAGATCAGGTTGTCCTTACCGCCACCCGTGACGTAGTCGGCGGGGTCGTCGAGAATGGGCTGGTAGAGCGCTAGCGCCGGGATCGACGTGATGAACGTGATCAGGTAGAGCACTCCGAAGATCCGGGCGATCCTCTGGTCTTCCGCCATCTCGCCTCCTCGGTCGCTGCTCTGAGATAGACCCGAACGAGCCACCCTAAACCGACGGCGCCTCGGTGCCGAATTCAGGGTGCTTGCGGCAGCATCGACGGGCACTCAAAGAGGTTTCGCAATGGACTCGGCGGGAACGCCGAGTGAGGACCGAGTCGAGTACCGCGAACGCGAATAGGATCGCGGCGAGGCGTGACCAATCCGATGCGTCCCCATCAGACCGTCGAGAGCGAATTCCCGACCGCCACAGAGGGGTTGCCAGACGCGCAGCCGGTAGAGCGGCGCCAGCTCGTGCATGGAGACGAGGTCACGCTCGAGATCGCTCCCGTGAAGAAAGAGATAGGCGGCGCGGTTGTTCGAATGCTCGCCTACAACGGATCGGTTCCCGGCCCAACGCTCGTCGCTCCGCAGGGCGCCACGATCACCGTCCGTGTGACGAATCAAGGAGACCTCGACGCCACTGTGCACTGGCACGGCCTCCGTCTCGAGAACCGTTTCGACGGAACGCATGAGACGCAGGCTCCGATTCCGGTCGGGGAATCGTTCACCTACCAGATTGCCCTTCCCGATCCAGGCGTCTACTGGTACCACCCGCACATCCGCGAGGACTACGGCCAGGAGATGGGTCTCTACGGGAACATCGTGGTCGTTCCGTCCGATCCCGACTACTGGCCTCCGGCCGATCGGGAGATCCCACTCACGCTCGACGACATCCTCATCGAGGACGGCAAGGTCGCTCCATTCAGTGAGTCCGAGACGACCCATGTCGCCATGGGCCGGTTTGGGAACGTCATGCTCGTCGCGGGCGAGTCGGACTGCTCACTGGACGCGGGCGTTGGAGAGGTCGTACGCCTGTACTTGACGAACACGGCGAACACTCGGGTCTTCAACGTCGCGTTGCCCGGTGCACGCATGAAGCTCGTTGGCGGCGATAGCGGTCACTACGAGCACGAGCAGCTCATCGAGGAGATGCTCCTGGCCCCGTCCGAACGAGTGGTGGTCGATGTCCTATTCGACCAGCCGGGCGAGTACATCCTTGAGCATCGGACTCCGCAGCACACGTACTCGCTGGCGACGATGACGGTCAGCGAGGGGCGTGCGAAGCCGAGATTCTCGGAGGCGTTCGGATCGATGCGAACGAACGAGCCGATGGTGGCGGAGCGTGAGCGCATTCAGAGGTATCTGAGTACGCCGCCCGACAAGACCCTTGCCTTCGTTGCAGAGATGAATATTGCGCCGCCCGAAGGGGACGTTGTCTACGCATGTCCGATGCACCCTGAGGTTGTCAGCGACGAGCCGGGTTCATGTCCGAAGTGTGGGATGAAGCTGCTCGCAACGGCGGCGCCCGCCGAAGTGACTTACGTCTGCCCGATGCATCCTCACGTCACGAGCCACCAGCCCGATCGTTGTCCCGAGTGCGGAATGAAGCTCGTTCCATCTCACCTTGTCTCCGAGATGGGTCACGAGCACGAGCCCGGACCCGATCACGACGAGCACGGTCACGAGCACCAGCACGCCGACGTGCATGAGCACGGCCACGCAGACGCCCACGAGCACCACGAGATGGGTCACGCACACGACACGGCTCAAGGCATCGAGTGGGAAGACGACATGGTCGAGGTCAACCGGATCACGACCCCGGCGAACATGCGCTGGAAGCTCATCGACCGAACCACCGGTGCCGAGAACGCCGCGATCGACTGGCAGTTCCGCGTTGGAGACCAGGTGAAGATCCGCCTGCTGAACGAGATGGACTCCGACCACCCGATGCCACATCCGTTCCACATTCATGGTGCTGGGCGCTTCCTCATCCTCTCGCGTGACGGTGTCACCGAGCCGAACCTCGTCTGGAAGGACACCGTCCTCGTTCGTACGGGCGAGACGGTTGACATCCTTCTCGATGTAACGAACCCCGGTGTCTGGATGGCTCACTGCCACATCGCCGAGCACCACGAGAGCGGGATGATGTTCAGCTTCCAGGTGCATGACGCCATCTAGGCGTCTCACAACCGACCCAGTGCTCTGAGTCAGTGGACGTGGTGGTGGTCGTCGTGATCGACCATCTCGCCCGGGTCCGTGGTGGAGACGAGCCGCCACGAGTCCCAGGTGATCTTGAAGATCACGACCGTGATGACGAGGCCGATGAAGGGATCGGCCCTCGGCAGGCCCAGCGCGACGAGCGCGGCGCTTGCGACGACGCCAAGCGACACGAAGCCGTCCGTCCTAGCGTGGTAGCCATCTGCAACCAGCGCAGGACTCGACAGCCGCCGACCTGCGTGAAGACGCACTTGCGCGGCCACCTCGTTCCCAACGAAGCCAATGACACCTGCAAGCGCGAGTACCCACAGGTGGGTCAGATCTTCGGGATGCAGGAAGCGCTGGATGGTCTCGTAGAGAGCAACCGACGCCGAGATGAAGATCGCGAGAACGACCGCCAGACCTGCCAGCTTCTCTGCGCGGAAGCTTCGTAGGAAGAAGGCGAATCCCAACGGCACGGCGGTGAGCGCGTCGCCGAAGTTGTGGACGAGGTCGGCAAGCAACGCGACCGAGTTCGACACCAGGAAGATGGCGAGCTGCAGGAAGGCCGTAACGCCGAGGACGGCGAGACTGACTGCAACCGCCTTGACGCCCTCGCGGGAGCGAACGATCGAGCGATCGACGAGGCCATGCGAATGGCCGTGCTGAGCGGAAGAGCCGTGGCCGTGACTGTCCTCGACGTCGTCAGCGGCGACTGCGCTTCCAGAGAGTGGCGCTGACTTGCGCATCCGTAGTCGGAGGTGGCGATGCGGCCCCGCGTGCGGATGGCTGTGTATTTCGTGACCGTGGCGATGGGTCGCGGCCGCGTCCGTCACGTTTCAGAGCGTAGCCACGAGAGATTCTCCATTCCTCGCCGTGGCGGCATCGCCAAAGACGAGGTGCTGCGGACCGATGCGGTCTAGCCGGCAGACTGAAGATCCGCGCCGACAATTGCCGTCCGCGACGCGCAGCAGCCGCCACGCGAGGAGCCCGATCCAGAGGAACCACGTGATGCTTGCAGCGCGTATAGCCGCGCCGTCACCGATCAGGCTGAACGGAATGCTCACAGCCAGCACGACGGGCACGACGAGAAGCGTCGGAAGCCAGAGGTCGCGCCACTGCGGGAGCCGCCGAATCGCGAACGCCAGCAGCAGCGGGACGAGAAAGAAGAGTGCCGACGCGATGCCGGACTCGAAGCGGTGCCCGTCGGCCTGCCAGGACGTGTTCTCGCAGCCCTCATCCATGCCGCGGCAGTCGAGCCGGAGGAAGCCTTCGAGGAACCGGGTCACTCCGATGACCACCAACCCGAGAACGCCGAGCCTCGCAAGCCAGCCGGACCCGAGGGCACGCCAGAGGCCCAACGCGAAGGCGCCGATCAGGAGCCCGTTGAGGTTCGCTGCGATCTGGTTGTAGAGCCAGGCCTGGTCGGCCGTCTGCGCGCCGAGATCGCTGATGTCGTCGTTGGCCGGACTGAACGCCTCGGGCTGAGCGAGGTCGCCGAGCAGGACGCCGACGATGAAGGTCACCGACGCCAGCAGACCGCAGATCGCGGCGGCGCGAAGCGGCACTCGGCGAGTCTCGCAGACGAGGCCTCTCTACCCATGTCTCTCTCGGGGTACGACGCTCGCGCGCCACACGGGAGCCTCGTCGTGCGGAACCCCCAGGGCCATGGCCCGGGGTTCCCGACGATCCGTCTATGCCGAGACGGGTGCTGCAGCGTCGGCCTCGCGGAGGTCTGCCTCGCCCTCCGAGACACCGAGATGTGGCAGCCACTGCAGCCAGCTGGGCAGGTACCAGTTCCAGTCGCCGAGCAGCTTCATCGACGCGGGCAGAAGCACTCCTCGGACGATCGTCGCGTTCATGG
>CAWJTZ010000022.1:0-167337 GCA_963845935.1 uncultured Gaiellaceae bacterium | reverse complement strand
CGCGTCGAATCGGTGAGAGGCGCGTGGATCGAGAGCACATCCGCGTCGCCGAGGAGGGCCTCGAGTGATCGCGGCTCGGCACCGCCCGCATGGATGTCGTCAGCCGACAGAGCCGGGTCGTGCGCCAGGACGCGGTACCCGAACGCGGCTGCGCGCCACGCGACCCGTCGTGCGACCTGCCCGAATCCTAGGAGGCCGAATGTCCGCCCGCGGAGTCGTCGGACGGTCCCCGCCGCGCGGAAGCTCCAGCCGCCCGCCTCCACATCGCGCGCAAGGGCCACGATCCCGCGCTCCACGGCGAGCACGAGCGCCAGCGTATGGTCGGCGACCTCGTCGAGGCAATAGTCCGGGATCCGCGCGACCGCGATTCCCAGCTCGGACGCGGCGACCAGATCGATGTTGTCGACGCCGACGCCGTAGCGGACGATGCCGCCGAGCTCGCGCGCGGAGGCGAGCGCTCGACGGCCGACTGGCGCGAACTGGACGAGCAGCACGTCGGGTCGATGCCGCTCCAACGCATCGGCGACGTCATCCTCGTCCCGACAGCTCGCGACCGTGACCTCCACGCCGGCCGCTTCGGCGACCTCGCGTTCGAGGCGCGCGTCGTCGCCGAAGTTCTGGTCGCTGATGAGGATTTGCATGCAGTCTCCGGCGATTCGGGGCTGGCGACGCTATCGCGGCAGCGTGATCCCTGCAAGCTTGACACCCCCTGACGGCGATGCGACGCTAGCCGCCGGAGTCGTCCAGGCAGGCCCAATCCCGGATCGGAGGTTGTGATCGTGGAACAGCTCGATCAGCCGCTCTCACGTCGGCGACTGCTTCAGCTGACGGCGGGCGGAGTGAGCGCGGTGGCGCTCGCTCGCGCACTCGCCGTGGCCGACGGTGCGCACGCAGCGCTCGGCTCGTCGGCAGCGCAGCGCGCGTCGACGCTGAAGATGTGGTGGTGGGGGCAGCAGGAGGCGGTCGGCATCCAGCGCTGGATGACGGACACGCTGAAGAAGTTCCAGCAGCGAAACGGCGTCAAGGTCGCGGCGACCCTCATGGACACGAGCAACGTCATCCCGCAGTTCACGAACGCGGCGGCCGCCGGCCATCCGCCGGACGTCCAGTTCCTCTTCAACGGCATCTACCACATGGAGAACGTCTGGCTCGGGTACGTCAACGAGCTCAACAGCCTTCTTCCGGCGTCCGTGCTCAAGTCGTCCGGAGCGACGAAGCTGTCCGTCTACAAGGGCAAGCAGTACCGTGTCGGCTTCTACGCCGTCGGGTTCGGGATCGCGTACAACAAGAGCCACTTCCGTAAGGCGGGGCTCGATCCGAACAACCCGCCGAAGACGTGGGCGCAGTTCCTCACCGCCTGCAAGAAGCTGAAGGCGAAGGGCTACATCCCAATCGGCGGCGGCGTTAAGGACGGCTTCCTCGGTGAGTGGTACCTCGTCAACGCGCTCACGCAGAACCTTGACACCCCTGCCGACGCGCTCAACCTCTTCATCGGGAAGCTCGACTGGCATAACCCGCGCTACTACGAGCACTGGTCGCGGCTCGAGGAGCTGAAGAAGAAGGGGTATTTCAACAACGACATCAACTCGCTGCAGCTCTACCAGGGCATTCAGCTGTTCGACACGGGCAAGGCGTCCATGTGCTTCAACACGACGCCGGCGATCCCGAACTCGCAGAAGCAGCTCGGCGCGAAGAACGTGGGCTACTTCGTGATGCCGCGCTTCGGCCACGGGAAGATGGCCGGCATCCCGATAACCGACACGCAGGGCTTCGGTATCCCAACGAAGGGGAGCGATCACGAGACGGCGGCGAAGCTCCTCGCCTACATGCACTCGAAGGAGCGTGTGCAGGCAATGTGGACGCTGTCGAAGCAGGTGCCTGCGAACACGACGTTCAACGGCGACGTAATCGACGACCCGCTCGTGCGCATGGTGCAGCGCAAGTGGGTAGCCGGAAAGCACAACGTCTACATCGCCGACCTCATGCCGACGAAGTTCTGGACCGATGCCATGTTCGTCGCATCGCAGAAGATCCTCGCCGGCAGCATGACCGGCAAGCAGGCGGGTGACCTCGCCGCGAGCGTAACGCAAACCTGGAAGCGTCAGAACCCCGACATGATCGACAACTACTCGACCTGGGGGAAGGACCTAGCCTGAGAGACCACCACTCGCGGCGCGGGCCGAAGCGTCCGCGCCGCGAGCCCCCCGATGCTCCGTACGCGTCCATGGGTTCCGTATCTGTACGTCGCGCCGGCTTTCGCCCTGCTCGCGCTCGTCTTCGCGTACCCGGTCGTCCGCGTCGTCGACTTCTCGACGCGCCTGATTCGCGGTGCGAGCGGGCCATACGTCGGCTCCCTCAACTACCAGCTCGTGTGGGAGGACCCGACCTTCCGCGACGCGCTCAAGCACAGCGCACTCCTCCTCCTCGCTGTTCCCGTGCTGACCGGGCTCTCGATTTTCTTCGCGGTCCTGCTCTACGAGGGAGCTCGCGGGTGGAGGGTGTACCGCAGCGTCCTGTTCCTGCCCTACATCCTCGCGGTCCCGATCGTGGGAATCGTCGCCAGCTACATCTTCCAGCTGAACGGTGCGCTCAACAGCATCCTGCGCGCGGTCGGGCTCGACGGGCTCGCGCTCGACTGGCTCGGGAGCGAGCGGCTGTCGCTGCTCACCGTCGGAATCGTGATCGTCTGGCGTGAGGTCGGTTTCGGGATCATCCTCTTCCTCGCGCGCCTGCTCACGATGGACGACGAGCAGCTGGAAGCCGCACGAATCGACGGTGCTGGCTGGTGGAGCCAGCTGCGCTACATCATCGTCCCCGAGCTTCGCGGGACGATCGAGTTCTACGTCGTCGTCGCCTCGATCACCATGCTCGCCTGGGTCTTCGCCTACGTCTACACCATAACCTCCGGCGGGCCAGGGACATCGTCGACGGTGCTCGAGCTCTACATCTACAACCAGGGCCTCCGGAACTCGCTTCCGGGGATGGCGTCCGCGGTGGCCGTCGTCCTGCTCGGCGCGACGCTCGTGGGGATCACACTCCTGATGCTCATTCGGGCGCGCGCCGCCCAACGTGAGGAGCTCGCGTGAAGCCGGGCTTGAAGACCGGCCGAATCGCGCGTCAGGCGACGCTGTTCGCGATGGCGGTGCTCACGCTCTACCCCGTCTGGTTCATGCTGTCGACGGCGTTCAAGACCCAGGGTCAATACCTCGACAGCCCGTACGGCCTGCCCTGGCCTCTGTCGCTCTCGAACTTCGGCGACGCGGTGCACGGCGGCACGTTCCTGCTCTGGTTGAAAAACAGCGCCATCCTGACGCTCGGAGCCGTGATCGTCTCGACGGCGGCCGCTGCGCTCGCCGCCTTCGCGCTAGCCCGGATGCAGTGGCTCGGCCGCAACGTGTTCTTCGCGGTCAGCACCGCCCTCATGGTGGTCCCGCCCGTCGTGATGCTCTTGCCGCTCTTCATCCTCTTCACGGGCCTCAATCTCGTGAGCACGTACCAGGGTGTAGTCCTCATCTACGCAGGGCTCACGCTCCCGTTCTCGACGTTCATGCTTACGAACTTCTTCCGCGCGATCCCGAACGAGCTGATCGAATCGGCCGTCACGGACGGAGCACGTCACGGGTCGGTTCTCATCCGCATCGTGCTCCCGCTGTCGGCGCCCGCCCTCGTGACGCTCGTCGTCGTGAACGGCCTCTGGGTGTGGAACGAGCTGCTCATCGCACTCGTCTTCCTCCCGAGCGACGAGCTCAAGACGCTCATGGTGGGGGTGACCGTGTTCCAGAGCAAGTACAACCTGAACGTCCCGGTAACGATGGCGGGGATGCTGCTCGCCTCGGTGCCGATGTTCCTCGTCTACCTCTTTGGTCAGCGGTTCTTCATCCGCGGCCTGACGGCCGGGGCGGTGAAGGGATGACGCGCTTCGAAGGCAAGACGGTCATCGTCACCGGCGCGGGACGCGGGATCGGGCGTGCGATCGCCGAGCGCTTCGCGTCCGAGGGCGCCGACGTGCTCTGCGTGGGGCGAACGCGTGAACCGCTGGAGGAGACGGCGGCCCTGTGCGGGTCGGCCTGGGTCGTGACCGGCGACGTCTCCCGCTCGGAGGACGTCGATGGTGTCCTGGCGGCCGCGCTCGAGCGGTGGGAGCGGATTGACGTGCTCGTGAACAACGCGGGGATCGACGACGAGACTCCGTTCCTCGATATGAGCGAGGAAGACTGGCGCGCTGTCATCGCCACGAACCTGACGGGCGTCTTCCTGATGTCGCAGCGCGTCGCCCGCGCCATGCGAGATTCGAAGGGCGGTGTCATCCTCCACAACATTTCGATCGACGCGCTCGGCGGCGACGGGCCGTTCGCGAGCTACAACGCTTCGAAGGCCGCTCTCCTTGGGCTGAACCGGACGATGGCGCTCGAGCTCGCGCAGTACGGAATTCGGGTCAATGGCGTTTCCCCCGGATTCACGCACACCGACATGACGGAAAGGGCCGTCGGGCCCAAGCTCATGGCGTACCTGAACGGCTCGTTCGAGCGCGTTCCGATGCGCAGGCTCGTCAAGCCGGCGGAGATTGCAGCGGCGTTCGCGTTCCTCGCCTCCGACGACGCTTCGGCCATCACAGGGCAGAACCTCGTCGTCGACTGCGGTCTGACGGCCAACTGGTTCATCCTGGAAACGCTGCCGGGTGAGTGAGATGGGGTGCGTCGCCGGCTGGCGTGCCATCGCGGTGGGAGACGACGTGCTGCGCGCGGTCGTGCTCCCCGAGCGCGGTGCGGAGCTGCACTCGCTCGTCCACGTCCCGACGGAGACCGAACTGCTCTTTCAGGCGCCGTGGGGTCTGCACCCCCCGAGCCCGGAAAGGACGTCGTTCCTTGACCGCTACGCGGGCGGCTGGCAGGAGCTCTTTCCCAGCACGAACGACGAGACGACCTACCGCGGCGAGACGATCCCGTTCCATGGGGAGGTCGCGCTCCTGCCGTGGGAGTGCGAGCAGCGCGATGGGGCGCTCGTCTGCCGCGTCCGCTGTGAACGGACGCCGTTCCTCCTCGAGCGCACGCTCCGCTTCGACGGCGGCCTCATGGTCGAGGAGCGTGTGACGAACGAGGGAGACGACGCGGCGCACTTCACCTGGGGCCACCATCTCGTCCTCGGGCCGCCCTTCCTCGAGCCGGGGTCCCGGCTCGAAATCCCGGCTCGGACGATCGTGACGATTCCCGAGTTGTGGGAGGACACGGCGCGTCTCGAGCCGGGGCAGCGGAGCTCATGGCCTTACGCACGACTTCGAGAAGGCGGCACCGTCGATCTTCGCTCGGTCCCCGGGCCTGAGGCAGCGAGCCACGACGACGTGTACCTGACGGACCTGGACGACGGCGTCGTGAGCGTCGAGAGCAGTCGGCTGCGCGTTCGCCTCGGCTTCGATCACAGGCTCTTTCGTTGGCTCATCTCCTGGCAGCCCTACGGCGGCGCGCTCGACGAGCCGCTCGCCGGGTCGTACGCGCTCGGAATCGAGCCCTGGGTTTCCATGCTGCCGCTCGGCCAGGCGGTCGAAGCGGGCGAGGCGATCGAGCTCTCGCCAGGGGCGTCGCGCGAGACGACGCTCCGCCTCGACGTGGAAGAGATCTAGCACGTGGCCGACGTCGTCTTCACCGGCGCGGGCAAGGTGTACCCGAACGGCACGCGTGCCCTCGTCGACTTCGACCTTCATATCCATGACGGCGAGTTCATGGTCTTCGTCGGCCCCTCCGGGTGCGGAAAGACGACCGCGCTCCGTATGACCGCCGGCCTCGAGCCGATCACCGAAGGCGAGATCCGGATCGGGGATCGTGTCGTGAACACGCTGGAGCCGCAGGAGCGGGATGTCGCGATGGTGTTCCAGAATTACGCGCTTTACCCGCACATGACGGTGCGCGACAACATCGCCTTCGGCCTCAAGATGCGCAAGGTGCCGCGCCACGAACGCCAACGCCGGGTCGAGGAGATCGGGCGGGTGCTCGGACTCGGCGAGCTCCTCGATCGCAAGCCTCGCCATCTGTCCGGCGGCCAGCGCCAGCGCGTTGCGATGGGTCGCGCGATCGTCCGCGAGCCCGCCGCGTTCCTGATGGACGAGCCCCTGTCGAACCTCGACGCTCGTCTGCGAGTACAGATGCGTGCGGAGATCTCACGCATTCAGCGGGACGTGGGTGCGACGACGATCTACGTAACGCACGACCAGGTGGAGGCGATGACGATGGGGGACCGAGTCGCCGTGCTCCGAAAGGGACAACTGCAGCAGGTGGACGGGCCCCAGACCCTGTTCGATGCCCCCGAAAATCTCTTTGTCGCGAGCTTCATCGGCAGCCCCGAGATGAACCTCCTCGAAGGGGAGGTCGAACGCTCTGGGGACGGCATTTCACTCCGGCTCGGACCCAACGTCGTGCCGCTTCCTTCTCGTACCGCGCTTGCGTCGAGGGTCGGCGAGCGGGTTGCGGTCGGCATCCGCCCGGAGTACACGGCTCCGGTGATGCACGACGAGCCGCGGCTCGACGCGCGCCTCGTCGTCGCGGAGCCTCTCGGCTCGGAAACGCTCCTGCACGCCGAGGTGTCGGTCGTCCCTGTGCTATCCGAGCAGGTGCTCGAGGTCGTGCTCGACACCGACGCTGCTGTTGCGGCCGACCTTGAAGCCGCCGCGGCGGATCGCAGGTCGCCCTTCCGGGCAAAGTTCGCCGGCACGCATCGGGGTGCGACGGGCGATCCGATCTCGATCGCAGTGGACGTCGAGCGTCTCTACTTCTTCGACTTGGTGACAGGAACCGCGATCGCGTGACCCGGTGCTCGGCGGCCACGGCGCGCTGGCGGCGATTTCGTCCGTATCTCGGCTTCAACAGGTAGCACGTTGACCTCGTGATTTGTCGTACAAGAAATCTTACGGACAGAAACCGGCGGACTTCTAATCCGCGGGTCGCAGGTTCGAATCCTGCCGGGCGCATGACCTGCCTGTGAATTAGAGCGGGGGCAGGAATGCTTACTCGCCCCAGCCCTCGTGCGGAGTGTGGTCCCCTGCCTCGAAGAGCCACGTCTCGCGCAGCTCTGCGCAGCGCCCGTCGTCCGTGAAGCGGAGGAAGAGGATCCCTATCAGCGTCACCTCGGTATCGCGGTTCAGCATTCTGACCCAGAACTCCACTGCGGCCCGCCGCCCATCCGACGACTCGACCGGCCGGCCCATCCGCACGTCGACGCGGTCCTGCGTCGCTGTTGCGTTCGCCCAGTAGGAGCGGACGCCGTCGGCGCCGCGGTGGGGTTCCTGGAGCGGGTGCTCGCGATAGAGGCAGTCGTCCGCGAAGAGACTCGCAGCCGCGTCGGCATCACGGTCGCGCCAAGCCCGCGCGTACGCGTCCACCCACTGTTGGACCGTCATGCGGAGACCCTACTGCGACCGACGTCGAGCTTCACACCCCGGCTTGGGCACCGCTGCTACTGGCTGACTGGGTCCGCCGTACCGCTCGCGAAGGACTCCACCTGGCGAGCGACCCCGGCGGTGTCGAACCACGCCTGCTCGCGGCTGATCAGGCCGTCGCGGATATCGAATACATGCAGTATGCGGAAGCGAACTGGCGCACCGCGGCCCTCGATGCCGATGAACGAGCCGCGAACGTGGCCGGTCGCGATCGCCTCGTCGACAACATGGTCTCCGCAGACGAAGCGGCCCACCGACCGCAAGTGGAGATCCGGAATCCCGTCCATGATCCCTTCGTACATCTCGGCCGCGGCGCTCTTGCCACGCACAGGGCACGCGGGATTGCCAACGTCGTCCCAGACGACGTCCTCGGTGTAGGTCGCAAGGGTGGCCGCCACGTCGTGCGCGTTTTCGGCAGCGAAGTGCTGCTCGATGAGCTCCATTTCCCCTCCTTGTCCTGTGGGTCCCGAAGACCCTCGACTGAGCCTGAGCCTAGCCACGCGCTTGTAGGGAAGGTCATGTGACGATCCTGAACTTCAGGCGCCCCCGCGTGTCGTATGGCTGAACAGATCGTGGTCGCGTACGTGAATCCAAAGGCGGTACGGCAAGTAGGCGCTTGACCCGCTGGTCCCCTTCGTTTATTCATACTGGACAGTGCACGCCTCAAACGACCGTCCAACCGTGGGATTGATCGGTCTCGGCAACATGGGGACGGCCATCGCAGAGCGCCTCCTCGAGGCCGGCTATCCGCTCCGTGTGAACAATCGAACGCCGGAGAAGGCGGAAGCTCTCGGCGCGCTGGGCGCTGAAGTTGCTACCACCCCCGAGGAGCTCGTAGAGCAGGTCGATGTGGTTCTGACCTCGCTTGCGAACGACGCGGCGTTCGAGGACGTGACGGGCCGGGTCATCGCCGCTGCGCGGCCGGGCACCGTGCTCGTCGACATGAGCACCGTCTCGCCGGACGCCTCGGCACGTGTCGCCTCGCTTGCGGAGATTTCCTCGGTTCGCTACGTGCGTGCACCCGTCAGCGGCAACCCGAGCGTCGTGCGCGCCGGGAACCTGAGCTTCATCGTGTCGGGCGCCGACGACGACATCGACCGAGTCCAGCCGGTCATCCGCGCGATCGGCCCGACCGTGCACCGTGTGGGTGACGGCGAGCAGGCTCGAATCGTCAAGCTCGCGATCAATCTCATGATCGCGGGACTCGCACAGCTGATGTCCGAGGCGCTCGTGCTCGGCGAAGCCGCCGACGTCCCGCGTGCGGCACTCCTCGAGGTGATGGGGAGCTCTGCAGTGGGTGCTCCGTTCGTGAAGTACAAGACAGAGCCCCTCGTGCGCGACGACTTCTCCGCGACGTTCACCACGGCGCTGATGGAGAAGGACATCGATCTCGCGCTCGCCGCGGCCGACGAGGCCGGCGTCGAGCTCCCGCTGACGAGAGAGATGAAGTCGCATCTCCACGCGGCGATCGAGGCGGGGTACGCGGACGACGACTTCATCGTGCTCTTCCAGCACCTGCGGAACGCGTCGGGTCTTTCGAAGAGGAGCGAGCGCCACGACCAGGAGGTAGTGCGGTGACAAGGCCAGCAAGAACCGTCGGCTCTCCCGACGCAACGCGCGCCGTCGACTGGGAGCAGCGTGTCGACTTCCCGCGGCTGCGTAAAGACCGCCTCGACCGCGCGAAGGCATCGCTCGGGGCGTCGGATCTCGGGGCGGTACTCCTCTTCGACCCGAACAACATCCGATACGTCACGAGCACGCACATCGGCGAGTGGGCGCGGGACAAGAACGCGCGCTTCACGCTGCTCGCGCGCGGCGCGGATCCGATCCTCTGGGACTTCGGCTCCGCCGCTCGCCACCACCAGCTGTTCGCTCCCTGGCTCCCGCCGGAGAACTTCCGCGCTGGCGTCTCGCCGATGCGCGGGGCCATGCCCGTCGAGACCGGGATCCCGGACAGGCTCGCCGCGAAGATCTCGACCGAGCTCCACGAGCTCGACCTCCAGGACGAGCCGCTCGGCATCGACATGGCGGATCTCGTCACGATCGAGGCACTCCAGCGCGCCGGCGTCCGGGTGACCGACGGCTCCCAGGTGCTCCTCGAGGCGCGGAAGCTCAAGACCGCCGAGGAGATCACGCTCCTCGACCAGTCGGCCGGGCTCGTCGACGCCGTCTACGAGGAGATCTACCGGATGCTGCGTCCGGGCGTGTACGAGCACGAGATCGTCGCGCGGGCGCACCAGCTCCTCTTCGAGATGGGTTCCGAGCAGGTCGAGGCCGTCAACGCCGTGTCCGGCGACCGCTGCAACCCGCATCCGCACGTGTTCTCGGACCGTCTCCTACGGCCGGGCGACCAGGCGTTCTTCGACATCATCCACTCGTTCATGGGCTACCGAACGTGCTACTACCGCACGTTCAACGTCGGCGGCGTCAACCACGCACAGCTCGACGCGTACAAGCAGTGCCGCGAGTGGCTCGACGCGGCGATCGCCCTCGTCGGGCCGGGGATGACGACCGACAAGATCGCCGAGGTCTGGCCGACAGCCCAGGAGCTCGGGTTCCCGGACGAGGAGACGTGCTTCGGCCTTCAGTTCGGGCACGGCATCGGGGTCGGGCTCTACGAGTCGCCGATGATCTCGCGCGTCCACTCCCTCGAGAATCCCGTCGTGCTCGAGGAGGGGATGGTGTTCGCGCTCGAGACGTATTGCGCGGCGACGGACGGCCGCTCCGCGGCTCGTATCGAGGAGGAGGTCGTAGTCACGGCCACGGGCTGTGAAGTGCTGACACGCTTCCCGGCGGAAGAGCTGCTCGTCGCCGGTCGCATCTACGTGCGTGGCGCCGACCTCGTCGACGGCCCGCAGCCCGCGCACGACGGCGACCCCGGTCTCGCCGCCGCCGTCGCATCCGCTGCCGTCGCCGGCCCTGCCGGCGTTCCCGCATGAGCTCGGACACAGGCACGCGTCAGCTCGCGGACGGAATGCCGGGGTACCGGCTCGTCCGTCGCGAGGACGTCGAGCTCGCCCCTGCGCTTCCGGGTCGTTCGAGCGGCCTGACGACATGCCGACTCGTGGGCGGCACGCTCGGCTCCACGCACATGGCGCTGACGCTGGTTTTGCTCGTCGACGGCCACGTCGACGAGCACGTGCACTCATATGAGTCGAGCTTCTACGTGCTCGAAGGCGAGCCGGTGCTCTACTTGGACGGGCGCGGCATCGAGCTCCAGCCCGGTGCCTGCGGAGCCCTGCCGGTGGGCGCGCCGCACGCGTTTCGCTCCGACGGCCGTGCGCTCTGGATCGAGATGGCCGCGCCGAGACCACGTCCGGACGGCAGCGACACGTTCTTCCTGGGGTCGCCGCCCGACGTCCCCGCCGAGCCGCTCGACGCCCGGGACCCGAGGAACCGCAATCTCTTCCTGCTGAGCGACGGCGAGACCGACCTCGATCGCCTCAAGCACGCCCAGGCCATGGGCGCACCGACGGTGTCCGGGAGCATGGCGACGGCTGTCCTCGCCTACAGCGGGATCGCCGTGAAGATGCTCGTCGACCAGAGGCTGGACGCCCAGCTGCACACGATGTTCATGGTCGACTACCAGCCGGGCGCCTGCGCCAACCCCCACGACCATCCGTTCGAGGAGTCGTACTACATGCTCGACGGCGAGGTCGACGTGGTCGCCGACGGCGATCGGTACGCACTCCGCCCCGGAGACGTCTTCTGGACCGCGGCGGGATGCGTCCACGCCTTCTACGAGACACAGGGACGGACCGTGAGGTGGCTCGAGACGTCGGCGCCGGGACCGCCGGCGCGCTACTCGTACCGTCACCAGCGCGACTGGGAATACCTCGTCGAGCGTCTGTCGTCCGAGGCGAGCGCAGAGGTCGCATGAGCCACGTCAGCGACCAGCCGGCAACGGGAGTCCTCGACGACCTCGCCCTCTATACGGACATCTACCGTCGGATGCTCCTCATCCGCGGCTTCGAGGATCTCGTGCAGTCGCTGTTCCTCGCGGGTGAGGTCTACGGCACCACGCACCTGTATTCCGGCCAGGAGGCGATCGCCACCGGAGTCGCGAGTGTGCTCGAGGAGCGCGACCGCGTAGCGGCCACCTACCGCGGCCATGGGCATGCGCTCGCGGTCGGCGTCGATCCGCAGAAGCTGCTCGACGAGATGCTCGGCCGAGCGACAGGGATCAACGGCGGGCGCGCGGGCTCGATGAACGTCACCTCGCCTGACGACCGCCTGATCGGCTCGTTCGGGATCGTGGGCGGGAGCATCGCCGCGGCAACGGGCGCCGCGCTCGCTTTGAAGCGGACGACGGGCGGGGTCGCGGTGGCGTACTTCGGCGACGGCGCCATGAACCAGGGCTACGTCTTCGAGTGCCTCAACTTCGCGCAGGTCTTCCGTCTTCCGATCGTGCTCGTCTGCGAGAACAACGGCTACGGCGAGTACACGCCGTTCCGCTCGGTTACTGCGGGCGAGATTCGCGCACGCGCCGAGGTCATGGGCGTGACCGCCGAGACGATCGACGGCATGAGCGTGTGGACCGTGCGCGAGGCGGCCCGCAACGCGGTCGCACATGCGCGCGCGGGTGATGGGCCGGTGTTCATCGAGGCACTCACCTACCGCTTCGTCGGCCACTCGCGCAGCGATCCCGGCGCGTACCGCCCCGAGGGCGAGTTCGATCGCTGGCGCGACCGTGATCCGATCGTGGTCCTCCGCGCCCAGCTCGAGGCCGAGGGTGCCGAAGCATCCGAGCTGGACGGGATCGAGCGCGAGATGGCGGAGCGCCTGGAGCGGATGCGTGCCGACGGACTCGCCGCGCCCTTCCCGACCGAGCTGACCGCTCGGGAGTTCAAGGACTGACGCCGTGCCGCCTCGCGAGCTCACGATGCCCAAGCTCTCTGACTCGATGGCCGACGCGGTGATTCTGCGCTGGCTGAAGTCGGCGGGCGAGGAGTTCGCGCGGGGCGAGGGCCTGATCGAGGTCGAGACCGACAAGGCCACCGTCGTCTACGAGGCGGAGTGGGACGGGACGCTCGACTCCATCCTCGTTCCGGAAGGTGCGACCGTGGCCGTCGGCGAGCCGATCGCGACGCTCGCGAACGGCGACGGCGCCGTCCCCGGCGACGTCCGGCCCGCAGCGCCGCAGCCTGAGCGACCGACGCCTGCCCCGGTTGCAGCGCCGGCGGCGGACGCGCGGACGGCGAAAGCCGACGGTGCCTCGGAGCGTCCCGTCGCGACGCCGGTCGCGCGCCGGACCGCGGTGGAGCTCGGCGTCTCCCTCCACGGCCTCACCGGCACCGGCCCGGCCGGGCGGATCACCGTCGACGACGTGACACGAGCGGCAGCCGAGTCGGATGCATCCCCGACTCCGGCAGCGCCGCAGCAGGACTCCGGCAAGGGAGACGTCAGCGTTGTCGACCCGACTCCGACGCAGGCGACGATCGCGCGCAGAATGGTCGAGTCGGCGACGACGATTCCGGTCTTCACCGTCTCGGCCGATGTCGACGTGTCGCAGATCGTCGCGTCGCGGCGAGAGGCCCGCGAGCGGGGCGAGGACGCGCCGTCCTTGAACGACTTCGTAGTCAAGGCCGCAGCCGCCACCCTGCGGGAGTTCCCTCGCTTCAACGCCTCATATGTCGACGGCAAGGTCGAGCTCTACTCCCGCGTGAACGTCGGCATCGCGGTCGCGACCGACGACGCGTTGCTGGTACCGGTCGTGCGCGACGCCGACCGGAAGTCGCTTGTCGAGCTCGCCGAGGAGACGCGAGCGCTGGCGGACGGCGGCGCGGCGGCGCACACTGCAGACCCGAGGACTTCCACGACGGCACGTTCACGGTGTCGAACCTCGGTATGTTCGGGGTCGGCTCATTCACGGCGATCATCGATCCGCCGCAGGTCGCGATCCTCGCCGTCGGCGGTGCCCGGCGTGCGTCGGTCGAGGAAGGTCCAGATCGCATCGCGTTCAGCGATCTGATGACCGTCACGCTGAGCTGCGACCACCGCGTCGTCTACGGTGCCGACGGCGCGCGATTCCTGTCCCGGCTACGCGAGCTGCTCGAGCGGCCGCTCGCCCTTGCGCTCTGAGCCGTTGAGCACCGTCGCCTTTCGCACCGCCATCCGCGACGCGCTCGACGAGGAGCTCTGGGCCGACGAGCGAGTGATCCTCTTCGGGGAGGACGTGGCCGTCGCGGGCGGCGTCTTCGCCACCACCACGGGCCTCTACGACAAGTACGGCCCGGAGCGTGTATTCGACACGCCCATCTCCGAGCTGGCGCTCGCGGGCGCCGCATTCGGCTCGGCGGTGCACGGCCTCAGGCCCGTCATCGAGATCATGTTCGGGGACTTCCTCACGCTCGCGATGGACAGCCTCGTGAACCAGTCGACGAAGTACTGGTTCCTGACGCAGGAGCAGATCAGCGTGCCGCTCACGATCCGTTCCGTCGTGGGCGCCGGCGGACGATTCGGCGCGATCCACTCGCAGATGCCGGTGTCGTGGTTCATGGGCGTGCCCGGGCTCAAGATCGTCGCTCCGTCGAGCCCCGCAGACGCCAAGGCCCTGCTCAAGGCGGCGATACGCGACGACAACCCGGTGCTCTTCTTCGAGCACAAGCGCCTGTACACGCTCGAGGGCGAGGTGAACGGGACGCCGGGCCGACTCGGTGAGGCGGCGGTCGTCCGGGAAGGACGAGACGTCACCCTGGTCACCGCGATGAAGGGCGTTCACGACGGTCTCCAGGCCGCGGTCGACCTCGAGGCGGACGGTGTGTCGGTCGAGGTGGTCGACCTGCGCACGCTCAGGCCGTTCGACCTCGACACGGTCCTCGCCTCGGTCAGGAAGACGAACAGGATCGTCGTCGTCGAGGAGGGACCGGTCACCGGCGGCTGGGCGGGTGAGGTGCTCGCCTCGGTCGTCGAGCACGGCCTCGGCCATCTCGACGACGCGTGGCGCATCGCGACGCCCGATACGCCGATCCCCTACAGCCCGCCGCTCGAGGATGCGTTCCTCCCAGGGCCTGACCGGATCGCGAGCGAAATTCGGCGCCGTCTGCGGTCGGCATGAGGCGATCGCGGGATACGGACTGCGGATGAGCGAGCCTGCGCCCATCTCTGCCTCCGCCGACCGCAGCTTCGAGGCGTCGAAGGTCGGCAGTCGTCTCCGCGCCGAACGAGAGCATCGTGGAATAGGTCTCCGCGAGCTTGCGCGCAGGGTCGGCGTGTCACCGAGCCTCGTCTCGCAGATCGAGCTCGACCGCGTCAATCCATCGGTGAGCACGCTGTACGCCATCGTCACGGAGCTCGGCATGACAATGAGCGACGTCTTCGGCGAACGGCCGGAGGAGCGCGTGGTCCAACCGGGCGACGGCCTCGCGGAACGCCCCGAGACGCGACCGGTGATCAACCTCGCGTCCGGCGTACGCTGGGAGCGCCTCACCCATGAGCGCGACCCGGAGGTGGAGTTCCTGTACGTGGTGTACCCGGTCGGAGCGGCGTCGTGCCCCGAGGACGCGCTGATGACTCACGGCGGCAGGGAATACGGCTACGTGACGAGCGGAACGCTTGGCGTGCAGGTCGGCTTCGAGGCCTACGACCTCGGTCCGGGCGGCTCGATCGCCTTCGATTCGTCCTCACCGCACCGGCTCTGGGCCGTCGGCGGCGAGCCCGTCCACGCGATCTGGGTCGTCATCGGACGCGAGGCGGATCCGCGGACGACGACGGCGTCGCGGCCGCGCCCGGTCGCGGACTAGCGGCGCCTCAGCCCGTCGCTTCTCCGTCGCCGGTGTCGAGCCGACCGACACCGGCCGTGCTGGTTCGGAAGCGGGCGAGAAGCTCGGGGGCCGAGTAGAGCACGAGCGCCAGCAGGATCAGCACGCCGATGGTCATCTGCGAGTACTCCGAAGGCTGGTGGAACAGCGGCAGGACGTTGTCGATCAGCGAGAGGAAGAGCGCCGCGAGCAGCGCGCCCACGAATGAACCTCTACCGCCGGAGAGCGCCGCTCCGCCGAGGACGGCGCAGGCGATGCTCTCCAGTGAGAAGCTGAGGTCGAGGATCGGCGAGCCGATCTGGACCTGGGCCGCGAGGTACAGGCCGGCGAGCGACGCCATCAGCGAACAGACGACGAACGCGAGGAATACGATCCGGCTGGTTGCCATCCCGAGCCGGCGCGACGATGTCTCGTCGAGGCCGACCGCCCTCGTGGCGAGTCCCGTGCGCGTGCGGTAAAGCCACAGGTCGCCGGCGACGGCGAGGACGACGACCGCGATGAAGGCGATCGGAACGAAGCTGACGCTCTTCGTGAGACCGCTGACGGCGTCGCTCGAGATGGGCCCCTCGGGGTGATCCCGGAGGAGGAGCGATGCGCCTTGGAGGATGCTGAACGTCCCGAGCGTCGCGATGATCGACGGAAGCTTGAGCACGCGGATGAGCACGGCGTTGAAGATCCCGATCTCCGAGTCCCGACGGCGATGAGCACCAGGCCCTCCGGGCAGCAACGCCCACGCCGATTTGTCGAACGCCATCGTGTAGGACGCGACGACGACGCAGAACGTCATGAGCGCCGCCACCGAGACGTCGAAGCCGCCGACGAGCAGCGCGCACGTCTGTCCGAGCGTGACGAGCGCGAGCGGCATCGTCAGGAGCAGCAGGTTGTTGGAGGTTGAAGCTCGTGAGGAATGCGTCCTGGCGGACAGTTGCGAACGCGCCGACCGCCAGGATGAGGATCGCCATCAGGACGAGCGGCAATGCGCCGCTGAACCTGCCGATCCTCACGCCGACTCCTCCGGGCTCTCGGTCGCTTGCCCTCTGGCACCGGCCCGCGAGCCGACGATCGCCTCGACGATCCGACGCTCCCCGAGCTCCTCGCCGGGGATCTCGTCGACGATCCGACCGCGCGACATCACGACCACCCGGTCGCAGAGGCCCGCGAGCTCGAGCGGGTCGCTCGACTTGACGATCGTCGCGACGCCCTCCTTCGCCTTCTCGCCGCAGCGCTCCGTAGATGTCGAACCGCGCGGCGACGTCGACGCCCTGGGTCGGCTCCTCGGCCAGGATCACCTTGACGTCCCCGCGCAGGAACGGCCGTGTCAGCGAGACCTTCTGCTGGTTCCCGCCCGAGAGCGTCTGCACCGACTGCTCGATCGACGCCGTTCGGATGCTCAGGCGCCGTACGAGATCGTCGACCGTGCGCCGCTCGCGACGACGGTTGAGGAACCCCAGGCGTCCGAGCCGCCGCAGGACTTGGACGGTCGCATTGGCGCGGACGCTCAGAACCCCAAAGAGTGATTCGGACGCCCGATCGCCGCTCAGCAGCACGACTCCCGCGCGCAGCGGCCCGAGCGGCGAGCTCGAGTCGAGCTCCTTGCCGTCGCAGGTCGCCGTGCCCGTGGCCCGCTCCGCACCGGCGAGCGCCCGGAGGAACTGCACCTGCCCGTTGCCCTCCGCGCCCGCGATTCCGATGATCTCGCCGCTCGCGACCTCGAGGTCGATCGGCCCGAACCGATCGCCCCGCAGTCCCGAGACCGCAAGCAGCACCTCGCGCTCCGTCTCACGCTCGTGGCGTGGCGGAAATGCAAGCTGGAGAGGACGTCCGATCATGAGGGCGACGAGGCTCTCCTCCGACATCGAGGCCGCCTCGAAGGTTCCCTGGCACACCCCGTCGCGCAGAACGCTGATGCGATCCGCAATGCCGAGGACCTCGGGCAGGCGATGGCTGACGTAGACGATCCCGACGCCGGCGCGGCTCCGCTCGTGAACGAGCGCATGCAGTCGGTCGACGTCCTCGGGCCCGAGGGCCGTCGTCGGCTCGTCGAGGAGCAGCACCTTCGGCTGAGCGAGCAGCGCCTTCACGACCTCGAGGAGCTGTCGCTCCGCGAGCGAGAGCGCCCCCGTGGGAGCGGTCGGCGGGAGGTCGAGGCCGAACTCTGCCAGCCGGTCGGCCGCCCACTCGTTCATGCGTCCGTACGTCGGCCGGTCTTCGGACGGGGCTGCGAGGTAGAGGTTCTCGGCCACCGAGAGAGGCAAGACGTGCGAGTACGTCTGGTAGGCGATGCCGAGACCGAGTCTGCGGCTCCCGGCGGGAGAGACTCGTCGGCGCTCGGTCTCGCCGATCACGACGGTGCCCTCGTCGGGGGCGAGGAAGCCGCTGGCTATCCCGAGCAGTGTCGACTTCCCGGACCCGTTCTCCCCGACGAGGGCGTGGATCTCGCCGGCGCGGCAGTCGACGCTGACCTCACGAAGCGCCTGTACCGCACCGAACGCCTTCGACACGCCCCGAAGCGAGAGGACGGGGCTCACGGGGGAAACGTGGTTTCCCCCGTGAGCAGGCCCGGGAGTCGACATCGATGGTTCTGGGTCTTCTGCTTCCGGTTCGTCCTACGGGTACATCTTCTTGAGCAGGCTCAACGGGATGAGCGACGTTGCCGAGGCCTCCATCGGATAGCCCTTGACGCAGGAGTCGCGCACCCGCTGGTTCTGCAGCTCGATCGGGAACACGATCTTCGGCGGGATCTTCGCTCCCTTGAGCTTCATCATCCCGGCCGTCAGGGCGACCCGGATATGCGAGTTGAAGGAGCTGGTGTAGTACATCTCGAGCTTCGGGTTCTTGAGCTGGTTGAAGAGGCAGCCCATGCCGACGTCGTCCGTACGGAGCGTCAGGACGGTGTTGAACGGAATGCCCGCGGCCTTGTATGCCGCGTACCCGCCCTGGCCCATGCCGAGCCCGTACTCGTAGCTCCAGCCCTTGATGTCGGGATTCTTCGCGAGGATTCCGGCCACGACCTGCTGCACCTTGGACGGATTCCAGTCCGTCGGTTCCTTCGCGACGAGATCGATGCTCGGTCTGAGCGCAGGGCTCCTCGCACTTCTGCCAGCCCTCGGAGAGTGGGTTCCCTGCGAAGCCGCCGAGGAACGCGATCTTCCCGGACTTGACCCGGTTGTTCATGGTGTACGCCCACGTCTTGCCGGTCACGCAGGTGTCCTCACCGACGACCGTCAGGTAGTTCTTGCCGGGATCGCTGACGTAGCCCCAGGCATACGTCGCAACGGGGATTCCGGCGTCGGTCGCCTCCTTCATCACCGGGATCATCGCGTCGCCGAAGTCCGGATAGGTGACGATCACGTCGACACCCTGGGCGATCGCGGCCTTCCAGTCGGCGAACGCCTTGTTGAAGTCGACGTGCGCGCTCGAGTAGATGATCTCGCCGATCTGGGGATACGTCAGCGCCTGGAGGATGAACTCCATCTTCGACATCTGGCGGTAGACGTTCTCGCCGAACTGCTCGAGATACGCGACTTTGAGCTTGCCGCCCGTCCCGGTCTTGCAGCCGTTGTTCTTCCAGCACTCTGAGCGCCAGCGCCTCGTTGACCTTCCTGTCGGCGCGACCGAGTCCGGCCAGAGCGATGTTGCGGGCCATCTTCTCCTTCGGGATGAGCGTCGCCTTGAAGAGCGTGTGCTTGAGCGTCGACGCCTTGGCGGCGTACACCTCGCCGAATCCCTTCCCGGTGCTGATCACGCACAGGCTTCGCGCCTGCTGCCTGCTTGGAGCCGGTGCTCCCGCTGCTCGCCGAGACGAGCGCGAGCGCGAGCGCGGCCCCGAGCACGAGAAGTGCCGCGGCGCCCACCTTCGGTAGGCGTTTCCGTGACACCTCGGACTCGTTTCCTGCCCTCCATCGTGCCTCCTTTACTCAGCCTGCCTCAGCTGATACTTCGTTGACTGTACGTTGCCGCCGCCCCTGGTCTCGATCGTCCGCAGGACGCGGCCCAGGAGCGACGCGATCCGGTCGCCCGAAACCAGCATCCCGACGATGATCGCGGCGCCGAACACGATGTACTGCAGTGCCGCCGAGAGCCCGAAGATGAGCAGCATCTCCGTCAGGAACGTCAGCGCGATCGCGGCCACCCAGGTCGACGTCGCGCTCGCCAGCCCGCCCGAAAGCGCCGCGCCCGCGAGGACGACCGCGGCGATCGGCGCGAGGAGGTACGAGGCGCCGAACGCCGGATCGATGGTGATGCGCACGCCTGCGAGCAGGATCGCCGCGACCGCGTAGAGAGCGCCCGCCGCCGTGTAGGCGAACACGACATGCGACCGGACGCGCAGTCCGGCCATCCACGCCGCTCTCGGATTGGCGCCCACCGCCTGGAAGCGCCGGCCGGGAGCCGTGTAGCGAAGCGACGAGCGCGACAGCGAGCGTGAGCGCGGCGCCCGTCCAGAACACGGCGCTGATCCCGAGCGGCTTGTCCGAGGCCCACGACGTCAGCGATTCGGGCACCTGCAAGGAAATCGTGTGCTCGCGTGCGTATTTCGTGCTGTACGCGAACACGATCTGCCCGACGGCCAGCGTGACGATCAGCGGGTTCAGCCTCACGATCCCGACGAGGATTCCGTTGGCGAGGCCGACGAGCGCCCCGAGGCCGAGAGCGACGAGGATCCCGACCGTGAGTCCGTGGTTCGACCCGACGCTCACGCCGACGAGCACGTTCCCGCAGAGGGAGATCACGCCGGCGGTCGACAGGTCGATGCCAGCCTGCATGACCACGAGCATCTGCCCGACTGCGGCTATCGGCGAGGATCGTCCCGTACGGGAGGATGTACGACCACGACGTATTCTCGAGCGTGTTGGGTGCGAAGAGTGCGGCCACGACGATCGAGCGCCGCCATCGCGAGCCAGATGGGGAGGAAGCGAGCCGCGACGAGTCCGCTCGCGACGACCTGCGCAGACCGTCCCATCGTCGCGCCGTCGGCGACGAGATCCCTGTCACCCGGGGAGCTCATGGACCGCTCGATCGAGAGCGGCAGAACGGTGAAGAGCCAGCCGCAACCAGGTATCCATTCTGCGCACCTCGAGCGCGAAGTGTCAACCGTGACCGAACGCACGGCGTGTGTCGTCCATCGGATGCGAACGGCGTCAATCGCGTCTGAGGCCACGGCAAACCCGCTCCAGCAGGGGGAACTTCCGACTCTCGGGCGGTTGACTCCCCGGCGTCCGGGTGTTTATGCTCGCTGTACATCCGGCAGCGCGACGCGGCCTGCCGCAGGCGGGCGTACCCGAGCGCTGGCGCGATATCGATGTCCCGCCGGCCAAGGAGAGTGGCATGAGCTCGCAGCGGACTGTTTTCCGAAACGGCTTCGTGGTCTCGATGGACCCCGACATCGGCGAGATCCCGAACGGCGAGGTCCTCGTCGAGGACGGCGTCATCGTGGACGTCGGTCGCCGACCTCGGCGTATCGGACGCGGAGGAGATCGACGCGACCGGCATGATCGTCATGCCCGGTTTCGTCGACACGCACCGCCACACGTGGCAGACGCCGGTACGCGGTGTGCTCCCTTCCTGCACGCTCGACCACTACTTCGCGGTGATGCTCGGCCAGGTCGGCGGCTTCTACCGCCCGGAGGACGTGCACATCGGCGACTACGCCGGCGCGCTCGAGGCACTGAACGGCGGCGTCACGACGCTGCTCGACTGGTCGCACATCAGCAATACACCCGACCACTCCGATGCTGCGATCCAGGGGCTCAAGGACGCAGGCATCCGCGCCGTCTACGCGCACGGCATGCCGACCGGTGGAGAGTGGTGGATGCTGAGCGAGCTGAACCACCCGGAGGACATCCGGCGCATTCGCGAGACGTACTTCTCGTCCGACGACGGCCTCCTCACCCTCGCCATGGCCGCTCGCCAGCCCGGGAACGTCAATGACGACGTGGCGAAGCACGACTGGGCGCTCGCGCGCGAGCTCGGGATCCTGATCAGCGTGCACGTCGGCATGCGCCTCCACAACCTCCACTACACGCCGGTGAAGCAGATGCACGAGCTCGGGCTGATGGGTCCGGACGTCTGCTACATCCACATGACCGACCTGACCGACGAGGAGCTCGACTGGATCGCGGAGTCGGGGGGCAAGGCGTCGATCGCGCCGTACGTCGAGATGCTCATGGGTCACGGGCCGCCCCCGACCGGGAAGATGGTCGCTCGCGGCGTGCGGCCGTCTCTCAGCGTCGACGTGGTGTCGAGCGTGCCGGGTGAGATGTTCACCCAGATGCGGACAGCGCTCGCCTACGACCGGATCCTCGAGTTCACCGACACGCCGGACATCGCATTCGCGCCGAAGCTCACGCACAGGGACGTGCTCGAGTTCGCGACGATCGACGGAGCGCGCTCGATCATGCTCGAGGACAAGGTCGGCTCGCTCACACCTGGCAAGCAGGCCGATGTCGTCCTGCTGAACGTCAACGCGATCAACACGGCCCCGATGGTCGATCCGCTCGGGACCATCGTCGTCTTCTCCGACACGTCGAACGTGGACTCGGTCTTCGTCGCCGGCAACGCAGTGAAGCGCGGCGGACAGCTCGTCGGCGCTGATCTCGAGAAGACGTTCAGGAAGCTCGACGAGTCGAGGAACCACATCCTCGGCGAAGGCGAGCTCCTGCCCGAGTGGGCCGCCGGTTCGGCGGCAGCGGTCTAGCGGCATGCATCGAGCCCGGCCCGCAACCGCGGGCCGGGCTCTTCTCGTTCAGCGCGCGCGAAAGGAGTGGGTGAATGGCGAACGGCAGCGTGGTCGTCGTCGGCGGGACGCAGGGCCTCGGCCGAGAGCTCGCGCAGTCCTATGCCGACGAAGGTCGTGAGGTGATCGTCACCGGCCGGGACCAGGCCCGCGCGGAAGCTGCTGCGGAGGAGGTCGGCGGCAACACCAGCGGACTGGGCTTCGATCTCGCGGAGCCGCACACGATCGCGGATGCACTCGCGAGCGTGGGCGAGGTCGACCACCTCGTTCTCGCCGCGATCGAGCGGGATGTGAACAGCGTGCGTGAGTACAAGATCGACGCGGCGCTGCGGCTCGCGACCATGAAGCTCGTCGGCTACACCGAGGTGATTCACGCACTGCTGCCCCGGCTTCGCGACGACTCCTCGATCCTCATCTACGGCGGCCTCGCGCGCGACCGCCCCTATCCCGGCTCGACGACGGTCACGACGGTGAACGGCGCAGTGACGGCGCTCGTGCGCACGCTCGTGATCGAGCTCGCTCCGATCCGCGTGAACGCGATCCACAACGGCATCGTGGGTGACAGTCCGCAATGGCGTGACATGCCGCCGGAGCGCCACAAGGCGCTCGTCGACCGGACGCCGATCGGACGCCTCGTGACGATGGCCGAGTCCATGGATGCTGCGCGCTTCCTGCTCGAGAACGCAGGAGTCAACGGGATCAACCTCGCCCTCGACGGCGGCTGGATGTGTATGTGAGGCGGCGGTGAGGCGGGGCGCTCAGGCGCCCCAGCCCGCGTGCGGCGCGTGGTCGCCCGACTCGACGAAGTACGTCTCACGCAGGTCATCGCAGCGCCCGTCCTCGGCGAAGCGGAGGAACAGGATCCCGATGAGCGTCACCTCGGCGCCGGCGTTGCGCATCCTCACCCAGAACTCGACAGCCGCCCGTCCGGCCGTCGGCTGCTACGACCGGCGCGCCCATGCGCACGTCGACGGCATCCTGCGTCGCGGTGACCGTCTCCCAGTACGACCGCACGCCCTCGCTACCGAGGTGCGCCTCCTGCAGCGGGTGGGACCGGTAGCTGGAGTCCTCGGTGAAGAGCGCCGCGGCCGCTTCGGCGTCTCGCTCGCGCCACGCCTCCGCATACGCGTCGATCCACTGCTGGACGGTCACGGCGAGACCCTACTGACGTTCAGCTCGCCGCAGCGACGACCGCCTGACCGGGGAGCGCGTAGCCCCCGTCGGCGGAGAACGATGCGAAGCCTTCGTCGAGGCCGGCCTTGATCGCGTCGCGTTCCTCGGCGGACGCGTCGTGCCACGTCCGCGCGAACACGCCGCCGGTCGTTCGCGACCCCGCGATGTACGCGTCGACGTCGGCGAACTCCAGGACGACGGGCACGTCCTCGATGCGCTCGACCTCGAAGCCGGCGCTCTCGAGCAGCCCGCTCAGCCGGTCGTGATCGGCGAGCACGAACATGCCCGGCGCTCCGGGCTCGGGGGGCGGGGCCAGCCCGAGTTGGGCGAATGTCCGGCCCGCGATGGAGATCCAGGGATTGCGCTCCGCCGCGCCCCAGACGGCGACCACCAGGCGTCCGCCGGGGCGCATGACGCGGCGGCTCTCGGCAAGGGCTCGCTCGGGATCGGCCATGAGCATCAGTCCGAAGCGGCAGACGACGCCGTCGACGGAGTCGTCGTGCGAGCGGTATCTCCTCCGCATCGGCGACGAGATGCTCGACGTTCCGAACACCGAGCTCACGGGCGCGCCGTCGAGCCACCTCGACCATCTCCGAGGAGAAGTCCGTCGAGATGAGCCGGCCGTCGTCGCCCAGCACGGCGGCCGCTTCGAAGCCGGTATCCCCCGGGCCGGCGGCGAGCTCGAGCAGGGTGTCGCCGGGCTGCGGATCCAGCGCACGGAGCATCGAGTCCGTGACGGGACGACCGAACCTCTCGAGCTCTGCTCGCCGCCGCTCCCAGCCCGGGGCCATCGTCTGCCAGTTCTCGAGCGACGTGCGCCGATACTCGTCGCGATCCACCTGGCGATCGTAGACCGCAGCAGGGTTAGCTGCGGCGCCCGAGTGCGGCGAGCCGCTCCAGGCTCTCGGCCGGCCACAGCTTCTCGGTGTCGTAGTACGTGCTGAACGCCGGGACGCCCTCGGGCAGCGTGACCCAGGGCAGCTTCGACCGCGTGTAGATGTGGACGTCCGGCTCGACCGCGGACGGATCGTCCAGCGTCCCCGCACGCACGAACCGGGTCGTCGCGCGGGTGTACCGGCTGTACACGGCGATCTGACACGTCGGGCAGCGATATATCCGCTGCGTCCCGCTGCTGCGAGGTACGTCGATCGGCTGTGGCTCGCCCGTGAGCAGCTCGATGCGGTCCGTCTCGATGAGGATGTTGATGACGAACGCGCTGCCCGTCTGGCGCTGGCAGTTCAGGCAGTGGCAGCAGTGGACGAACAGCGGGTCGGACAGCAGCCGATAGCGGACCTCGCCGCAGGCACAGCCGCCCTCGAGCCGGTCCCCCATGGTGTGAGCCTACGCCTGGAGGTGTGCCTCCACGAACCAGAGATGCTTGTCGATCGCCCGCGAGATCTCCGTGAAGAGGTCGGCCGTGTCCTGGTCCTCGAGCTCGGTCGCGGTGTCGATCGCCTCGCGGGCGCTCGATCCGAATGCGGCGAGGCGGTCCGCGACGACCGCGACCGTGTCCATTCCGGCGATCGCGTCGAGCGGGTACTCGTCGAGCGTGGTCGCCTCGGCCGCCATGCGCGTCGTGCCGAGTGCGAGGCCGCCGAGGGCCGTCGCGCGCTCGGCGATCATGTCGACGTACTCGAGAACGGACTCGGCGAGGTCGTCGTAGAGCTCGTGCAGCTGGATGAAGTCGCTGCCCCGCACGCTCCAGTGGGCCTGCTTCAGCTGCGAGTAGAGGTCGAAGCTGTCGGCGAGGCGGGCGTTCAGCAGCTCGACGAGCTGCTCCCGCGCCTCCGCCGGAATGTCGATGCGGGTCTCGAACGTCGTGCTCGTCTTCGTGGCCATCTCGGTCCCTTCATTCGATTGCTCACCGAGATACCACCATTCCGGCCGAGCGACACCTTCTGAGGGACGTCAGACGACGGGCTCCGGAGCGACCTCGTCGGTGGAGTGGAGCGTCGTTCGGAGCGGAACCTCCTTCAGGAGCCAGGAGAGCCCGAACGGGATGACCGCGAGCAGAACGCCGAACAGGAAGACGCCGTGCAGCGAGTGGGAGAACGCGTCGAGGAACTGCCCGTGCACCTCGGGGGGTAGCCGCTTCGCCTGCTCCGGGCTCAGGTGGACGCCTCCCGAGAGGTACTTCAGCGACTCGGGCGGGAGCTTCTCGAGCGCGCCGGAGAGCCGTGAGGCGAAGATCGCGCCGAAGAGCGCGACGCCGAAGGAGCCGCCGACCGAGCGGAAGAAGGTCGCCGTCGCCGTCGCGACGCCGATCTCGCGCGGCCTCGCGTCGTTCTGGACGACGAGCACGAGCACCTGCATCACGAGGCCGATTCCCACCCCGACGATCGCCATGTACACGGACGCGAGCCAGGGCGCGGTTCCCACGCCGAGCTCGGAGAGCAGGAACATCCCGACGACGAGCACGGCCGTCCCGACGATCGGGAAGACCTTGTAGCGCCCGATCCTGCTGATGAGCCGTCCCGAGAAGACCGCCGCGACGAGCAGGCCGGCCATCAGCGGGAGCATGCGGAGCCCCGAGGCAGTCGGGGTCGCGCCGTACACGAGCTGCAGGTAGAGCGGGATGAAGACGATCGCACCGAACATCGCCATCCCGATCGTGAAGCCCATCGCACTCGACACGTTGAACACGCGCGACTCGAAGAGGCTGAGCGGGATGACCGGCTCGGTGGCGCGCCGCTCCTGCCAGACGAACGCGGCCAGCAGCGCGATGCCGACGACGGTCAGGCCGAGGATCATCCCGGAGCCCCAGTCGTACTCGTTCCCGCCCCAGGTGGTGACCAGGATCAGACTGCTCACCCCCGCCGCGAGGAGCGCCGCCCCGAGATAGTCGATCCGGTGGCGTGTGCGCACCACGTGCAGGTGGAGCTTGAGCGCGACGATGACGACGGCGACGGCCCCGACCGGGAGGTTGACGTAGAAGACCCAGCGCCACGAGAGGTTGTCGACGAAGAACCCGCCGAGCAGCGGCCCGGCGACCGATGCAACGCCGAACACCGCTCCGATCAGACCCATGTAGCGGCCGCGCTCCCGCGGCGGGACGATGTCGGCGATGATCGCCTGCGCGCTCACGATGAGCCCGCCGGCGCCGACGCCCTGGATCGCGCGGAACGCGATGAGCTGCGCCATCGACTGGCTGAGCCCTGCGAGCATCGAGCCGGCGAGGAAGATGAAGATCGCCGCCTGGAAGACGGGCTTGCGGCCGTACATGTCGCCGAGCTTTCCGTAGATCGGCGTCGAGACGGTCGACGCGAGCAGGTACGCGGTTACGACCCACGAGAGATGGTCGAGCCCGCCGAGGTCGCCGACGATCGTCGGCAGCGCCGTCGCGACGATGGTCTGGTCGAGCGCGGCCAGGAACATGCCGAGCATCAGCGCGGCGAAGATCGTGCGAATTCCGGCCACGCGCGCGGTGGCTTGCTCGATGCCGACGGCGGTCACCCGGATCTCCTCGTCTGCACGCGGTCCAGCTGGGCTCGTGTCAGCGGCTGCGTGGTCAGCGGCGTCGCGGCGTCGGCGCGCAGCCCGTCCAGCAAGAAGCCGAGGTAGCGGCGCCAGAGATCGGGCGCCACGTCGGAGGTCACCTCCGCGACGCGGCCGCCCGTCCAGAAGAGCATCGGGACGTCCTCCGCGGCGAAGTCGGGGCGGAGCGTTCCCTGGTTCTGGGCGCGTGCGACGACCTCGGCGACGAGCGGACGCATCCGCGCACGCAGCGCCTGGAGCCGGCCGAGGTCGTGCTCGCCACTGGTGATCACGTCCTTCAGGCCACGGTTGCGGACGTGGAGCTCGAAGACACGCTCGAGGAAGGTCGTGAACCCCGCCCATGCGTCGTCCGTCTCGAGCGCGGACCGAGCTGCCTCGCAGACCTCGGCGACGGCGTCTTCGAGGACGGCGTCGACCAGGTCGCCCTTCGTCGGGAACCGACGGTAGAGAGTCCCCATGCCGACACCCGCGCGGCGTGCGATCTCCTCGACGGAGACGTCGATGCCCTCGGCTGCGAAGGCGGCGCGCGCAGCGTCGACGATCCGAGCGCGGTTCCGCTCGGCGTCGCGCCGCAGCGGCCGGGGTGCCGTCGCTGTTTTCGCCATTGTCGGCCACCGTAGCAAAAGCGGAGCGTACGCTCCGGTTATCCGCATCACCGACCACTGCGCATAATATTTCCTGGATGTGCATAATACGCGGATGGCCAGCGTCTCCATCGCGGGTGCATCCGGTTACACGGGTCAGGAGACCCTGGACCGTGTCCTCGCGCACCCCGCACTCGAGCTGTACGCGCTCGGGTCCGACTCGCTGGCCGGCCAGGCACCGGGCGTGCTCGACCCGCGGCTCGGACGCAACGGCTGGAGCCGCATGCCGCGGTTCATCACGAACGAGGCGGCGTTGCAGGCGGGCGCCGACGTCACGTTCGTGTGCCTCCCCCACGAGGAAGCCGCGGCGTTCGAGCCGCCGTCGGGCGGTGTCGTCGTCGACCTCTCCGGCGCGCACCGCTTCGACGACCCCGGCGTGTACGCCGAGTGGTACGGGTTCGAGCACCCGCGGCCCGACGGGCTCGCGTCGTGGTCGTACGGCCTCCCCGAGCTGAGCCCGCCGAGCGGGAGGCTGGTCGCCAATCCAGGCTGCTACGCGACCGCGGTCCTGCTCGCGCTCGCTCCGATCGCGGCCGAGATCGAGCCGACGGGCGTCGTCGTCGACGCGAAGTCGGGCATGACGGGCGCGGGCCGCTCGCTGCGCGAGTCGTCCCACGCCGGAGCCGTGCTCGAGAACGTCGCGCCCTATCGCGTGGGCGTCCACCAGCATGCGCCCGAGATCGCGGCGCACCTCGGGTTCCCGGTGACCTTCGTCCCGCACCTCCTGCCCGTGCGGCGCGGGCTCCTCGCGACGTGTGTCGTGCGGTCGCGGGGCGCCGACCTCCGCGAGCTCCTGGAAGCGCACTACGCCGAGAGCCATGTCGTCGACGTCCTGCCGGGAGGGGTCGTCCCAGAGCTCGGGCGCGTCCAGCAGACGGACGGCGCCGAGATCGGAGTCTTCACGGACAGTCTCACGGGCGACTCGATCGTCATCTGCGCTCTCGACAACCTCGGCAAGGGCGCCGCCGGGCAGGCGATCCAGAACGTCAACCTCCTGTACGGCCTCGACGAGACGACCGGGCTGCGGCTCTCGGGAGTGCTCGTCTGATGTCGGTCACGGCCGCCGCCGGGTTCCTCGCGTCCGGTGTTCACGCCGGTATCCGGCGGTCCGGGCCGGATCTCGCGCTCCTGCGGTCGGCGACGCCCGCGGTCGGAGCGGCCGTCTGGACGACCAATCGCATCCTCGCGGCGCCGGTCGTCGTCTCGAAGCGGCATCTCGAGGCCGCCCAACCGCAGGCGGTGGTTGTGAACGCGGGTGTCGCGAACGCCGCGACGGGTGAGACCGGTCTCGCGGATGCGGTGCGGACCGCAGACGAGACGGCGTCTGCGCTCGGGCTACGGCCGGAGGAGATCGTCGTTCTCTCGACCGGCGTGATCGGAGTGCCGCTGCCGATGGAGCGTGTGCTCTCGGGCGTGCGTGAGGCGGCGGTCTCGCTCGCGGACGACGGTGGTGCTGCGGCAGCGGAGGCGATCGTGACCACCGATCGCTGGCCGAAGCAGGCCGCTGTCCACGGCGACGGATTCGTGGTCGGGGGAATGGCGAAGGGCGCGGGGATGATCCACCCGCGGCTCGCGACGATGCTCGCGGTCGTCACCACCGACTATCCGCTCGAGCCCGGAGAGCCGATCGAGTTCCTCCGGCCTGCAGTCGAGCAGAGCTTCAACCGGATCTCCGTCGACGGCGAGTGCTCGACGAACGACGCGGTCGTACTCCTCGCGAACGGGGCGAGCGGCGTCGAGCGGAGTCTCGCGCTCGACGAGCAGTTCGCGGCCGCACTCCACGACGTCTGCACCTGCGCTCGCGCGCGAGATCGTCGCGGACGGAGAGGGCACGACCGTACTTCTCGAGATCGCCGTTGCCGGCGCGCAGTCCGATGCCGAGGCGGAGGCGGTCGCCCGGAGAATCGCGACCTCGCCGCTCGTCAAGACAGCCGCTTTCGGGCGCGACCCCAACTGGGGGCGCGTGCTCGCTGCGGCGGGATCGGCGCCGTGGAACGGCGGCTTCGCGCATGTCGACGTCGAGCGCCTGACGGTGGCGTTCGACGGAACGGCCGTCTTCGTCCGCGGCGAGCCGACCGGAGTCGCGCCCGAGCTCGGAGGCTCGTCGGTGGCGATCGACGTCGACCTCGGGCTCGGCACGGGGAGCGCCGCATATCTCGCGTCCGACCTGACGTACGACTACGTGAAGCTCAACGCCGAGTACACGACGTGACGCGCGTCGTGCTCAAGCTCGGAGGCGGCGTGGCAGCCGACTCGCTCGAGGTCGTGAGGGAGCGTCACGCCGCCGGCGACGAGGTCGTCGTCGTGCACGGCGCCGGGCCGCAGATCACCGCGGAGCTGCAGGCCCGTGGGATCCCGGTCAGGTTCCTCCGCGGTCGGCGGTTCACGGATCCAGCGACCCTCGCCGTCGTGCGTTCGTCGCTGATCGCCGTCGGGGCCGAGTTGTCCGCCGCGCTCGGCCCCGCGGCCGTTCATCTCGTCGGCGACGAGATCGGGCTCGAAGCGCTGCCCGTCGCGGAGCTCGGCCTCGTCGGAGAGCCGATCCCGGGGCGCCTGGAGACGGTCGCCGCCTGCCTCGACGCGGGACGTATCCCGGTCGTCACTCCGATCGCGGTCGGACCCCTCAACGTCAACGCCGACGAGGCGGCGACCGCGATCGCGGCGAGCGTCGCAGCCGACCGCGTCGTGTTCGTGTCGGACGTCGCCTGGCGTCTTCCTCGAGGGCGCTGTCCTCCCGCTCATCCATGCCGATCGCGCGAGCCAGCTCATCGCGAGCGGCGCCTTCGACGGCGGCATCGTGCCCAAGCTCATGGCGGCGGTGCAGGCCGCCCGGTCGGGCCTCACCGCCGAGATCGGCGAGACGGCGGTGGTCGCGTGACGACGACCGAGACGACCCGGCTCGAGCGGCTCCTGCCGACGTACGCGCGCGCCGATCTCACGATCGTGCGTGGCGACGGCTGCCGCGTCTGGGACTCCGACGGTCGTGAGTACCTCGACTTCGGCGGCGGCATCGCCGTCGTGTCGCTCGGCCACTGCCATCCCGCCCCACTGGCGGCCGCGCACGCGCAGCTCGAACGGCTGTGGCACGTCTCGAACCTGTACCGCACCGAGCCCGCCGAGCAGCTCGCGGCGGCACTCTCGGATCGCTTCGGGGGTGCGCAGTCCTTCTTCTGCAACTCGGGCGCCGAGGCGATCGAGGCGGCGGTCAAGTACGCGCGCAAGGCGACGGGCAAGCCCGGCGTCGTGGCGCTCGAGGGTGGGTTCCACGGGCGGACGTTCGGCGCGCTGTCCGTGACCGGACAGCCCGCGAAGCGCGCGCCGTTCGCGCCGCTCGTCCCCGGGATCCGCTTCGTTTCGCCGAACGACGTCGACGCGCTGATCGCGGCCGTCGACGACGAGGTTGGCCTGATCCTCCTCGAGCCGATCCTCGGCGAGGGCGGCGTCGTGCCGCTCGACCGCGAGTTCGTCGCAGCGGCAGCAGAGCTCGCGCCGCTCCTCTGCTTCGACGAGGTGCAGACCGGCGTCGGGCGGACCGGCTCGTTCTTCGCGTTCGAGCAGCTCGGCGTGCGCCCGGACCTCCTCACGCTCGCGAAGGGTCTCGCCAACGGATTGCCCATCGGGGCGCTGCTCGTCGCGGACGATGCGGCCGGCGCGTTCGCTCCCGGCGATCACGGCTCGACGTTCGGCGGGAACCCCGTGTCGGCAGCCGCGGCCTCCGCGGTGGTCGAGGCGATCGACGACGAGCTCCTCGCGAACGTGCAGTGCAAGAAGCGCAGAGCTCGTCGCGGGCCTCGCTGCGCTGTCCGGTGTCGAGAGTGTGCGCGGCCGGGGGCTCCTCGTAGGCGTCGAGACGACCGCGCCCGCAGCCGACATCGTGGCCGCCGCGCGCAACGAGGGACTGCTCGTGCTCAGCGCCGGCGAGCACGTCGTCCGGCTCGCACCGCCTCTCACCGTCGCGGCCGACGAGGTGGCCACCGCGCTCGACGTGCTCTCGCGCGTTGTTACGCTGGCCGCGTGAGCCGGAGACCTCCGGATACCCGCTTCGCCACAGGCCTCGCGAGAGGCCTTTCTTGTCGCGGATGACTCCGGCGACGGCGATCCCGGCCGACCTCCTGACACCGCTCGGTGCGTACCTGCGCCTGCGCGGCGCGGGCGGCGGCAGCTTCCTCCTCGAGTCGGTGGAGCGAGGACGCCTCGGCCGCAACTCCTTCGTCGGCCGCGGGGCGCGGATCGTCGGGCTCGACGAAGCCGAGACGCTCGGTCTTCCCGTCGTCGGGTACGTCTCGTACGACTGGGCCGCGACGCTCGAGCCGACCGTCCCGCTGCCGACCGACGGCGCGGGTCTTCCCGAGAGCGCGTTCGTCGTCGTCGAGACGCTCGTCCGCTTCGACCACGGTGCCGGCGTCGCGGAGGTGCTCGCCGGCGATCCCGACGAGATCGCCGAGCGCGCTCGCGGCGCCGCTCGTCGAACCGGCGGAGCGTGGAGGCGAGCGCGGGGAGCTGAGGCGGTCGCCGTCGCAGGAGCGCTACGAGGAGATGGTGCGGACGTGCCAGGAGTACATCCGGGCGGGTGACGCGTACCAGGTCGTCCCGTCGCAGCGCGCGGAGCGGCCCACCTCCGCGTCGCCCGTCGCGCTCTACCGGGCTCTGCGCCGGGTGAATCCGTCGCCGTACCTCTTCCTGCTCGAGTTGGACGGCGTCGCGCTCGTCGGCTCCTCGCCCGAGCGCCTCGTCGCATGCGAGAACGGGCAGGCGAGCGTCTGTCCGATCGCCGGGACGACGTCGCCGGACGAGGGAGACGTCGAGCGCCTCCTGTCGTCGGAGAAGGATCGCGCGGAGCACGTCATGCTCGTCGACCTCGGCCGCAACGACCTCTCGCGCGTCTGTCGCGGGGGTACGGTGCGGGTCGCCCGCTTCATGGACGTCGAACGCTTCTCGCACGTGTCCCACCTCGTCTCGGAGGTGACCGGAGAGCTACGCGACGACGTGACGCCGTTCGACGTGCTCCGCGCCTGCTTCCCGGCCGGGACGGTCACGGGCGCGCCGAAGGTCCGTGCGATGCAGATCATCTCCGAGCTGGAGGGCTACCGGCGAGGGCCGTATGCGGGCGCGGTGGGCTATGTCCTGCCCGACGGCTCGATGGACACGTGCATCGCGCTGCGGACGATCGTCGTGTCGGGCGGCGTCGCGCGGCTGCAGGCAGGCGCGGGCGTCGTCGTGGACTCGGAGCCCGAGGCCGAGCATCGCGAGTGTCTCGCCAAGCTCGCGGCGCTCGAGGCTGCGATCGAGCTCGCCGAGGTCGAGTACGCGTGAGGATCCTCGTCCTCGACAACTACGACTCGTTCACGTGGAACCTCGTCCACCTCTTCGAGGAGCGCGGCGCCGAGGTCCACGTCTTCCGCAACGACGCGATCACCGTCTCCGAGGCCGAGGCGCTCGCACCCGATCGCCTCGTCATCTCGCCGGGCCCAGGACGACCAGAAGACGCCGGCGTGTCGCTCGAGCTCATCCGCGCGCTCGGCCCCCGCGTGCCGACGCTCGGCGTCTGCCTCGGTCACCAGGCGGTCGTCGAGGCCTTCGGCGGCTCGATCGGCTCGGCGCGAGCGCTTCTCCATGGGAAGGCGAGCGTGATCCACCACGACGGGAAGGGCGTGTTCGCCGGGCTGCCCGAGGAGATCGAGGTCGGCCGCTACCACTCGCTCGCCGCGACGAACGTTCCCGACGAGCTCGTCGTCACCGCGCGCACGGACGACGACGAGGTCATGGGCGTCCGCCACCGGACGCTCCGCGTCGAAGGCGTGCAGTTCCACCCGGAGTCGGTGCTCACGCCGACGGGTGGCGCGATGGCCGACAACTTCCTGCGCTGATCGAGGTCGGACGCGGCCAGGAGCTTCTGGCCGCGTCCGACCCACCGGTGCGTCAGGAGGGCTCGGGCACCGGAACCGCGGTGGCGGCGGTCGCCGCCGACCGTGCCGCATGGGCTGAGCCCGAGGTGGCCGTGCGACTCCGTGCCGTAGCCGCCCGGGACGGGGACGTAGAACTCGGGGTAGCCCCACATGCCGTGCTCGGAGACGTCGAGCCCTGCAGTCTCCGCTTCCGCATCGGTGCGGATCCCGAACGTCTTCTTCATCGCCCAGAGGACGCCGAACGAGACGCTAAAGGTGAAGGCGCCCACCGTGGCGAGGCCGAGCAGCTGAACGCCGAGCTGGTGGAAGCCGCCGCCGTAGAAGAGGCCGCCGCTCCCGGTCGCGAGTCTCTCCGCCTGAGAGGGGAGGGCGAGGAAGCCGAGCGCGAGCGTCCCCCAGACCCCCGCCATCCCGTGCGCGGCGATCGCGCCGATCGGGTCGTCGATGCGGACGCGCTCGACGAGGAGGACGCCGAGCACGACGATCGCGCCCGAGACGAGCCCGATGACGATCGCCGCCCACGGAGCGACGAATGCGCACGCTGCCGTGATCGCCACCAGAGCCGCGACGGCCCCGTTCAGCATCATCGAGAGGTCGGGCTTCTTGATGACGATCCATGACGTGACCACCGCGCCGAGTACCCCGGCGGCGGCAGCGAGGTTCGTGTTCAGAGCGACGTATGCGAAGAACCCGACGCCCCCGAAATCGACGCTCAGCGTCGAGCCGGCGTTGAACCCGAACCAGCCGAACCAGAGGATGATCACGCCGAGGGTGGTGAAGGCCATGTTGTGGCCGGGGATCGCGTTCGGCTTGCCGTCGTGACCGAACTTGCCGATGCGCGGTCCGAGCAGGATCGCCCCGGCGAGCCCGGCGAGTGCGCCCTGGTAGTGGACGACCGTCGAGCCGGCGAAGTCCTGCATGCCCTTCGAGAAGAGCCAGCCGTCCGGGCTCCAGATCCAGTGGGAGACGACGGAGTAGACGAGCGTGAAGATCGCGCCGAAGGCGAAGTACACCCACAGCTTCGTCCGCTCGGCCATCGCGCCCCACACGATCGCCAGCGAGACGCCGCAGAAGACGACCTCGAACATGTAGCCGGCCGATGCCGGAACCGCGCTGAACCACGAGAAGGGAGCCGCGCCGACGGTCAAGAGCTCGTCGGTCGACGGGAAGAAGCCCGAGCCGCCGACGAGGCCGTTCCCACCGTCGCCGAAGGCGAGCCCGTAGCCGACGAGGAAGTAGACGACGGAGGCGATGGCGAGGATCAGCACGTTCTTGGCCGCGATGTGGCCGACGTTCTTCATGCGCGTGAGACCTGCTTCGAGGAACGCGAACCCCGCCTGCATGAACATCACGAGGATCGCCGCGACGAGCACCCACACAGTGCTGGTCGCGATCGCAAGCTCCTTGGTCGTCATCCGATCTCCACCTCCTCCAGTGGTTGTCCCGTTCGGTTGTGGGTGACGTTCTGCACCGACGACGTCCAGGCGATCCCGTCGCCCGACTCGTTCCCGCTGCGCGCCGCGTCGGCGATTGCTGCGACGACCGCCTCGGCGATGTCGTCGTCGACGACGAACGTGAGCACGGCTTTCGGAAGGAAGCGCGACTCGAAGATCCTTCCGCGGTACTCGTGCGTGATGCCGCGCTGTCGACCGTGGCCGATCGCCTCGACGACGGTGACGCCGACGTGGCCGGTCTGGTCCTCGACTGCGTCGATGACCGTCTCGACGCGGTCCCTGATGACGATCGCCTCCACCTTGGTCATCGAGCTCTCCTTTCCGGACCAAAGAAAAAGACCCCAGGGGCGCTGCCCCTGAGGCCTCGATGCCTTTTCCGCGGCGCCATCCTCGGCACCGCGAAGGCGGCACCGTACCGCACCTCCCAGACGGACGCAAGCCGGTACCGTTCACCCATGCCGAAGACGCTCATCGACCGGATCTGGGAGTCGCACGTCGTCCACGAGGCCGAGGGGGAGCCGGACCTCCTCTACATCGACCTCCACCTCATCCACGAGGTGACCTCGGCGCAGGCGTTCGAGGGTCTTCGGCTCGCAGGGCGCACCGTCCGGCGACCCGACCTGTCCCTCGCGACGATGGACCACAACGTCCCGACGGACGACGGTCCGGTGAGCGACCCGCTCGCGCACGCGCAGCTCGAGGCGCTGCGGACGAACTGCGCCGAGTTCGGCGTCCCGCTCTACGCGACGGGCAGCGGGCGGGAGGGAATCGTCCACGTCATCAGCCCGGAGCTCGGCCTCACGCAGCCGGGCGCCACGATCGTGTGCGGCGACAGCCACACGTCCACGCACGGCGCGCTCGGCGCGCTCGCATTCGGCATCGGGACGTCCGAGGTCGAGCACGTGCTGGCGACGCAGTGCCTCCCGCGGCTGCGGCCGCGGACGATGCGGATCCTCTACCGCGGCGACCTCCCGCTGGGAGTCACGCCGAAGGACGTCATCCTCGGGACGATCGGTCGGATCGGCGTCGACGGCGCGGCCGGGCACGTGCTCGAGTACGCAGGCGAGGCGATTCGCTCCATGTCGATGGAAGGCCGCCTGACGATCTGCAACATGTCGATCGAGGCGGGCGCGCGCGCCGGTCTGATCGCGCCGGACGAGACGACGTTCGCGTACCTCGAGGGCCGACCGGCCAGTCCGACCGGCAGCGACTGGGAGCGTGCGCTCGAGCGCTGGCGCGAGCTGCGGACCGACGACGACGCCGTCTTCGACCGTGAGATCGAGATCGACGTGACCGAGCTCGAGCCGCAGGTGACGTGGGGAACGAATCCCGCGATGGTCGTCCCGGTTGGCGGGGTGGTCCCCGACCCTGCCGAGTACGACGACGCCGACGAGCGCGCCTCGGTCGAGCGAGCGCTCAGCTACATGGGGCTCGAGGCCGGAACGCCGCTGCTCGACGTCGAGATCGACCGCGTCTTCGTCGGCTCGTGCACGAACGCGCGCATCGAGGACCTCCGCATCGCGGCCTCGGTCGTCGCCGGAAAGCGTGTGCACCCGCGCGTCCGCGCGATGGTCGTGCCCGGCTCGGTGGCGGTCAAGCGGGAGGCCGAGGCCGAAGGGCTCGACCGCATCTTCGAGGCTGCGGGATTCGAATGGCGCCGTGCCGGATGCTCGATGTGCCTCGGCATGAACCCGGACGTTCTTGCTCCCGGCGAGCGCTGCGCGTCGACGTCGAACCGCAACTTCGAAGGGCGGCAGGGCCGCGGCGGCAGGACGCACCTCGTGAGCCCCGCCATGGCCGCGGCCGCTGCGATCGCGGGCCAATTCGTCGACGTCCGCGAGTGGGAGGGCGTCGCCGCATGAGGGAGTTCCACTCGCTCACGTCTCGCGCCGCCGTGCTCGACCGCGCCGACGTCGACACCGACCAGATCATCCCGAAGCAGTTCCTGAAGCGCATCGAGCGGACCGGCTTCGGGGAGTTCCTCTTCTACGACTGGCGCAAGGAGCCCGACTTCGAGCTGAATCGGCCCGAGTGCTCGGGCGCGCGCGTCCTCCTCGCCGGCCCGAACTTCGGCTGCGGCTCCTCGCGCGAGCACGCGGCGTGGGCGCTCCAGGACTACGGCTTCGAGGTCGTCGTCGCGCCGTCGTTCGGCGACATCTTCTACTCGAACTCCGTGCAGATCGGGCTCGTGCCGGCGATCGTCCCTCTGTCCGAGCTCAAGGACCTGATGCGGGTGGCGGAGCGCGGCGACGAGCTCACGGTGGATCTCGACGAGCAGACGATCGGCGCCGCAGACGATCGCGTGCGGTTCGAGATGGACCCGTTCGTCCGTCACGCGCTGCTCCACGGGCTCGACCCGATCGCCCGCACCCTGCAGCTCGACGCCGACATCGCGGCGTTCGAGCAGCGCAACCCGCCGCTCGTCTCGACGACCTCGCTCTAGGCCGACGCGGCGGCGTCGCCTTCCCCGGCGACCTCGCGCTTCGTCAGATCGAGGAGCTCGCGGAAGAGCTCGCCGACCCCTTCGTCCGACAGCGGGCCCGAGTTGGCGCTCACGAGGTCGTCGAGAAGCGCGCGCTCTCGCTCGGGGTCGAGGAACGGGAGCCCGACCTCCTGCTTGTGACGCCTCAGGGACGCGACGAGGTCGATACGCCTGTTGACGGCGTCGAGGATCGAGCGGTCGAGCGCGGAGATCTCGTCGCGCAGTCTCTGCACGGTCGGGTCAGTCATGGTGGACCTCCGCAGGATAGGAGCCGAAGACGCGAAGCAGGCGCGTCCGCTCGCGAAGCTCGGCGAGCGTCTCGCGCACGATCGCGTCGAGGGGATGCCCGGCGAGGACGGCGTCGAAGCGATAGCGCCACGGCGACTGGGGGATGGGGCGGGACACGAGCTGGAGCAGATCGATCTCGTGGCGGGCGAACGGCTCGATCGCCCGGTGGAGCGCGCCGGGCTGGTGATCGGTGACGAACGAGAACGCCGTTCGCCACGGCTTCCCGTTGACGTCGAGCCGCATGTGCGTCGCGACGGAGACGAAGCGCGTGAACGCCTCGGGGTGGTCGCCGACATCCTCCGCGATCACCTCGAGCCCGTGCAGACGCGCTGCACGTTCGCTCGCGATCGCGACCTCGGTCGGGTCCCCGTGCTCGGCGACGTATGCGGCCGCGTCGGCGGTCGTCGCCGCCGCGATCGCCATCGCGTCCGGCATGGCGGCGAGCAGCATGCGGCACTGGTCGAGCGCGACCGGATGCGAGTGGACGGCGCGCACCTGCGCGAGCGGCACCTTCTCGGGCCCGACCAGGAAGTGCCGGATCGGAAGGACGGTCTCGCCGATGATCGCGAGCGGCGAGTCGTAGAGGAGGTCGTGCGTCTCGGCGACGGGACCCGAGAGCGAGCTCTCGATGGGAAGCACGCCGACGTCGATCGAGCCGTCGGCGGTCGCCTGCGTGACCGCAGCGAAGCTCGGCAGCGCGACGAGCTCCGCGCCGTCCGAGAAGAGGCGGTCGCACGCGGCTGCGCTGTGGGCGCCGTCGCGTCCGGGGTAGCCGACGATGGTGGGTGTTGTACTGCGTTCGGGCATCCGACCGTCCAGATGAGTTCGAAGGGTCCGCCTCGATTCGATAGCTAGCCGGCGGAGGCGGGGGCGGAACGCCGACTAGCGCGCAAAGATGCGCGCGGCAAAGCCGAAGATGAAGAGCTTCGTGTGCGCGCGCGACATCGAGCCCACAGGCTAGGCGCGCCGTCCCGCCTCGTCAACAGGACCCGAACAGGTGAGCGACGTTGCGAGCGTCTTTGCTTTCCGCGCGCCCGCAATCCGCGCTCGCGGATTACGGGTCTGCGCAAAGTGAGTTATCGTGCGCGCATGAGCCGGGCCATCTTCGTGACGCCGCTCCGCCGCCTGGCCATCCTGCTCGCCCTCCTTCCCCGCTAGGGGAAGCGACGCGTCGACATACACGAGCCCTCCCGCACCCGTAGTGCGCCGTCGACCCGACTCGAGAAGGAGCACTGTCCCATGGCCATGCCGCACTGGAAGTACCGTCCCTACGCGACCGTCGATCTGCCCGATCGCACGTGGCCCGACCGCGTCCTCGACCGCGCGCCGATCTGGTGCTCCACGGATCTCCGCGACGGGAACCAGGCGCTCGTCAACCCCATGGACTCGGCGCGCAAGCGCCGCTTCTTCGACCTCCTGATCGCGTTGCGGATCCGCGAGATCGAGGTCGGATTCCCGGCGGCCTCGAAGACCGACTTCGACTTCGCCCGGCTCCTCATCGAGGACGAGCTCATCCCGGACGACACGACCATCGCCGTCCTCACGCAGGCCCGGCCCGAGCTCATCGAGCGGACGTTCGAGGCGATCGCGGGGGCGAAGCGCGCAATCGTCCATCTCTACAACTCGACGTCGGTCACACAGCGCCGCGTCGTCTTCCGTCTCGACCGCGACGGGATCACCGACCTGGCCGTGGGCGGGACGCGCCTGTGCCGCGAGCTCGCCGCCGCTGCTCCCGGCGAGATCGTCTTCCAGTACTCGCCCGAGAGCTTCCACCACACGGAGCTCGACTACGCGCTCGAGATCTGCGAGGCCGTGGCCGAGGAGTGGGGGCCTACCCCCGACCAGAAGATGATCGTGAACCTGCCGACGACGGTCGAGCAGTTCCCTCCGAACGTCTACGCCGACCGCATCGAGTGGTTCGGGCGGCACTTCTCGAGGCGCGACGCGGCGATCCTCTCCGTCCATCCCCACAACGACCGCGGCACCGCCGTCGCGACCGCCGAGCTCGGGCTGATGGCGGGCGCGGAGCGCGTCGAGGGCACGCTGTTCGGGAACGGCGAGCGCACCGGCAACGTCGACCTCATCACCATCGCGCTCAACCTCCTCACGCAGGGCGTCGACCCCGGGCTCGACCTGTCCGGGATCGACGAGGCGCGCGAGATCGTCGAGGAGTGCAACGAGCTCCCCGTCCATCCGCGGCATCCGTATGTCGGCGAGCTCGTGTACACGGCGTTCTCGGGTTCGCACCAGGACGCGATCAAGAAGGGCATGCACGCCCAGGAGCGGTCGGGCGAGGACGTGTGGGACGTCCCCTACCTGTCCATCGACCCCAACGACGTCGGGCGCAGCTACGAGGCGATCATCCGTGTCAACTCGCAGTCGGGGAAGGGCGGCGTCGCGTACCTCATGCAGACGGAGCACCATCTCGACCTTCCGCGCGGCCTCCAGGTCGACTTCGCGCAGAAGGTCCAGGCGATCACCGACGTCCGCGGAGGCGAGCTGACCTCCGCAGAGCTCATGGAGTCGTTCGGCGAGCAGTACCTCGACCACGTCACGCCGCTCGAGCTCGCCGGTCACTCGCATTCGAGCGAGGGCGGCGCCGATCGTATCGCCGCAAACCTGCTCGTCGACGGCGAAGAGCGCATCGTCGAAGGCGAGGGCAACGGCCCGATCGACGCGCTCGTCAACGCGCTCGGCCGGGGACTCGGCATCGAGCTCCACGTCCTCGACTACCACGAGCACGCGATGAGTCGAGGCGAGGACGCGAACGCGGCCGCCTACGTCGAGGCCGACGTCGGAGGAGAGGTCGTCTGGGGGGTCGGTATCCACCCGTCGATCGTCACCGCCTCGCTGCGGGCAGTCCTCAACGCCGTGAACCGTGCGCACGCACTACGGGCTGCGCAGGAGGCGGTCGCGACGGCGTTCGACGCCGCGGGCGGCTCAGGCTGAGTCGAGCGCGAACGCGGTGCGAAGCGCGGCGACCGCACGCTGCAGGTCGTCGCGGGGGATGAGGCAGGAGATCGTGATCGGCGAGGTCGAGATCATCCGGAGGTTGATCCGCTCGTCCGCCAGCGTGCGGAACATCCGCGCCGTAACGCCTGGATGTGAGCGCATCCCTGCGCCAACGAGCGCGACCTTGCCGAGATCAGCGAACTCGACCACCTCGAATAGGCCGATCGCCTCGTGCACCCGGTCGAGAGCGCGGCGCGTCCCATCGACGTCACCGGCCGGTACCGAGAAGGAAACGGTTGCCGCACCGTGCACGACGTCCTGGAGAATCGTGTCGACGTTGACACCCTCGGCCGCGATCGCCTCGAAGATCGCGGCGGCGATCCCGGGTCGGTCGGGGAGCCCGCTCAGGTCGAACACGACCTCGTTCTCGGAGTGCGTGACCGCGGAGACGATGGGCTGCTCGAGCCCTTCCGCGCCGTCGATCCAGGAGCCGCTCACGTGTGCTCCAGGGCGCCGACGACGGCGTCCGCGAACTCGGCCGTCGTCGCCGTGCCGCCGAGATCCTGCGTCGGCGTCGTGGCGAGAGCGCCCTCGACCGCCTGGGCCAGCGCGGCAGCCTCGTCCGGCCGCCCGAGGCCGTGCTCGAGCATGAGGACCGTCGAGCGGAGCATCCCCGTCGGATTCGCGATCCCACGTCCGGCGATGTCGGGCGCCGAGCCGTGGACCGGCTCGAAGATTCCCGGCCCGTCGTCGCCGAGACTCGCCGACGGCGCCAGCCCGAGCCCGCCGGTCATCGCGGCGGCGAGGTCGGAGAGGATGTCCCCGAACATGTTCTCCGTGACGACGACGTCGAACTGTTCGGGAGCGCTGGCGAGTTGCATGGCTGCGTTGTCGACGAGCATGTCCTCGACCTCCACGTCCGGGTAGTCGGCAGAGACTTCGTGGACGACGCGGCGCCAGAGCCGTGACGTCTCGAGCACGTTCGCCTTGTCGACCGACGTCAGCTTCCCGCCGCGTGTGCGGGCGAGCTCGAAGCCGCGGCGTGCGAGTCGTTCGACCTGGCTCGGGTGGTACTCGCACGTGTCGAAGACGGTGCCGTCGTCGCGAACTCCGCGGGCGCCGAAGTAGAGGCCGCCGACGAGCTCGCGCACGATGACGAGATCGATCGCGCCCTCCCGCGCTGGCCGGAGGTTCGCGTACACGTCGAGCTCGGCCCGGAGCCTGAGCATGCCCTGCTCGGGACGGACGTCCGCGGCGTCGAATTCGGGATGGCCGATCGGCGCCTTCAACACGGCGTCCGCCGAGCGACAGGCCTCGAGGGTGTCGGGCGGAAGCGAGTCGCCCGTCTGCCTGATTGCATCCGCGCCGAACAGGTGCTCGGCGAGCTCGACGTCCGGCGTGAGGACGACCGAGGACGCGCTGCGCGACGGCCATCACCTCCGGCCCGATGCAGTCTCCGGGCAGGCAGGCGACGCGCGGGGACATGGACGCGAGCGTACTCAGATCGCGACGCCGAGGCGTTCGAGCAGCGCGTCCGCATCCGCCTCGATCTCGACCGGGCGGAGACGGTCTGCGACCGGCTGCGGCGTCTTCAGGCCGTCGCCCGTGACGAGGAGGACCACGGTGTCCCGACCGCCGATGGCGCCGCTCGCGACCGCGTGACGCAACGCGCCGAGCGTCACTCCGGCGGCGGTCTCGCCGAAGACGCCGCTCGTCTCGGCCAGCAGCGCCATGTTGTCGCCCACCTCGTCCTCGGCGACGGCGTGGATCGCGCCGCCCGATGCCCTCGCGGTCGCGACCGCGAGGTCGCCGTCGGCGGGGTTGCCGATCGCGAGCGAACGCGCAACGGTGTCCGGCCGGAGCGGCGTCACCTTCCGGTCCTCGGCGAACGCCGCCGCGACCGGCGCGCAGCCTTCGGCCTGTCCGCCGTAGAGACGCGGCGGTGTTCCTTCGACGAGGCCGAGCTCGAGCAGCTCGCGGAACCCCTGGTGCACCTTCGAGAACATGGCGCCGGACGCGATCGGGGCGACGACCGCGTCGGGCAGCTCCCAGCCCAGCTGCTCGGCTACCTCGAAGGCGAGCGTCTTCGAGCCCTCGGCGTAGTACGAGCGAAGGCCGACGTTGACGAACGCCCAGTCGAGCTCGAAGGAGAGCTCGACCGAGAGCCTGCTGCAGTCGTCGTAGGTGCCGTCGACGGCGTAGATCGTCGCGCCGTAGACGGCTGTCGCTGTCAGCTTCTCGGGCTCCAGACTCGCGGGACAGAGGACGGCGGCTTCGATGCCCTCGGCGGCTGCGCGGGCCGCGACCGCGTTCGCGAGGTTGCCCGTCGACGAGCACGCGAGCGTGGTCGCTCCGTGCTCGAGCGCCTTCGCGCACGCCACGGCCACCACGCGGTCCTTGAAGGAGTGAGTCGGATTCGCCGTGTCGAGCTTGAGGTAGAGCGTTCCGACGCCGAGTGCCGATGCGAGCCGAGGGGCCTCGACGAGCGGCGTCAGGCCGGGCGCGAGCCGCGGCTCGGCCGCGGGCGTGACCGGGAGGAGCGCGGCGTAGCGCCACAGCGACGGCGGCCCCGCTTCGATCGACTCGCGGCTGAGCTCGCGCCGGAGGGCCTCCTTGTCGTAGACGGGCTCCAGCGGGCCGAAGCAGCGTGAGCACACACCGACCGGCTCGAGCGGGTGCTCGTGCCCGCAGGCGCGGCAGCGGAGGGACAGACAGTACGAAGACGGAGCTGACACGACGACCTCCCTTTCCTCTCGCTCGACACATCCACCCGGGATTGGCACCGTGCTTCGAAGCCGGTTGCCGAGGCGTCACAGGGCCGGTCCCTCAGCCTCTCTCGATGCGGAGCGAGGCGTGCCTCGCGTCCGGAAGCCAGTATACGAACTGAAGTGAGCCTCCGCGAGGACATCGAGCGCGAGGCGGCCGCCGCCGGTGCTGCGGTCGCCGCGCTGAGCGACGACCGGGTCGCCGACGCGCTCCGGCGGGCGGCGGCGCTCGTGCGCGAGCGCCGCGACGTCGTCCTGCGCGCGAACGCCGGAGACATTGCGCGTGCGGCCGGGAACCTCGACGCGGGCACGCTCGACCGGCTTCGGCTGGACGAGGCGCGGGTCGAGGCGCTCGCCCGCCAGATCGAGACGATGGCGGCGATCGAGCCACTCGAGCGCGAAGCGGCAGCCTGGACATTGCCCAACGGCCTCCGCGTGAGCGAGCGCCGCATCCCGATCGGGACCGTCGGCGCGAACTTCGAGGCGCGGCCGAACGTCGCGCTCGACGTGGCCGGGCAGCTGCTGAAGAGCCTCAACACCGCGGTGCTGCGGACGGGCGGGGCGGCGCTGGAAACGGTGACGGCTCTCGTGGACGACGTGCTGCGCCCGGCGCTCGAGGCGAGTGGCCTTCCTCCCGGAGCCGTCGGTCTCGTCCGCTCCTCGGATCGTGAGGGAGCGCGAGCGCTCGTGTCGCTGCCGCGCCTGATCCCACTCGTGATCCTCCGCGGGAGCGGGGAGACGACAGCTGCGCTCGCACGGCTTGCGGCGGAGAACGGCGTCCGGACGCTCGCTCACGCCGAGGGTGGCGGCGTCCTCTACGTTCACGGTTCGGCGTCGCGCGAGAAGGCGCTGGCGCTCGCGGAGGCGAGCCTCGACCGCCTCGGCGTCTGCAACCGGCTGAACCTGGCGCTCGTCGACCGGGATGCGGCTGACGTCGTTGCCCCGCTCCTCGCTCTGTTCACGGAGAAGGGCCTCGAGGTGCGCGGGGACGTCGACGGCGCCGAGCCGCTCGATCGCCCGCTGGGGCACGAGTGGGCGAGTGACCCGGAGCGGGTCTCGACGGTCACGATCGCGCTCGTCGACGGACTCGACGAGGCGGTTCGCGTCGCGAACGGGCAGACGTCGGGCCTCGCCGCCGGCATCGTCGCGGAGGACGAGGAGGCGGCCGTGCGCTTCCTCGACGCATACCGGGGCACGGCCGCGTTCTGGCACGCCACGACCCGCTTCACCGACGGCTTCGAGCTGACCGGCGCGCCCGAGACCGGGATCAACGTCGACTGGGCGCCCGGCCCGCGCGGGCCGGTGACGTACAGAGACCTCTGGCTTCGCCAGTACCGCATCGTGGGCGACGGCACCGAGACCCGGTGACGGTCGTCGTCAAGCTCGGCTCGAGCCTCGTCGCCGGCGCGAGAGGCACGGTTCGCCGGAGCGTGCTGCGCCATCGCGCCACCGAGATCGCGGCGATCGTCGCCGGCGGCGAGTCGGTCGCCGTCGTTTCGTCCGGCGCGATCGCGCTCGGCCTGCCGCAGCTGGGACTCGAGCGGCGCCCGCGCGCGCTGCCGAAGCTGCAGGCCGCCTCCGCGCTGGGGCAGTCGCGCCTGCAGCAGGCGTGGGAGCGGGCGCTCGCGCGCGAGGGCGTCCCGGCCGCCCAGATCCTGCTCACGGCCGGCGACGTCGGGGATCGCGCCGCGTATGTCAACGCTCGCCACGCGATGACGGCGCTCTTCGCGCTCGGTGCGGTTCCGATCGTGAACGAGAACGACGCGACCGCAACCGACGAGATCGCCTTCGGCGACAACGATGCGCTCGCTGCGCACGTGGCCATCCTCGTCCGCGCGCGACTGCTCGTTCTCCTTACCGAAGTCGACGGCGTCTACACGCGGGCGCCGGGCGCTCCGGGCGCGGAGGTCGTGCGCGAGGGCTCCGCTGTCGACGACATCGCCTACGGCAGCGGGTCGATGCTCGGACGCGGGGGCATGAAGAGCAAGGTCATGGCGGCGCGGATGGCCTCGGAGGCGGGGATCCCGACCGTCATCGCCGGAGGAGCCGGGAGGGATGTGCTCGAGCCGATCCTCGCGGGCGAGCCGCGTGGGACCCGGTTCCACGGTGCCGGGCGCGAGCTCTCCGCCTACAAGCTCTGGCTTCGCTTCGCGAAGGAGCCCGTCGGCACGCTCCATGTCGATGCGGGCGCGCGCCGAGCCGTCGCGGATCTGGGGCGAAGCCTCCTCGCCGTCGGCGTCGCCCGCTGCGACGGACGCTTCGACGCCGGAGATGCCGTCGAGCTCGTCGGCCCGGACGGCATCGCGTTCGCGCGCGGTGTAGCCGGGGCGAACGCGGTGGAGATCGCCGAGCGCCCGGTGGGGCTCGAAGCCGTGCACCGAGACCGTCTCGTCGTGTACTGATTGCGCGTGGACGCGAGCGCAACGACCCCTTCGCCCGGCCTCGCCGACAGCCTCGAGCGGCTCGGAACCGAGACCGCGTTCAGCGTTCTCGCCCGGGCGCGCGAGCTCGAGCGGCAGGGCCGCGAGATCATCCATCTCGAGATCGGCGAGCCGGACTTCGACACGCCGCTCCACATCCGGGAGGCTGCGGCAGCGGCGCTCCGGGCGGGAGAGACGCACTACTGCCCGTCGGCCGGCATCCCGGAGCTCCGCGAGGAGGCCGCGCGCTACCTGTCCGCGTCGCGGGGCATCGAGGTCGACCCGGCGAACGTCCTCGTCGGCACGGGGGCGAAGCCGTTCCTCTTCTTCACGATCCTCGCGACCTGCAATCCGGGCGACGAGGTCGTCTACCCCGATCCCGGCTTCCCGATCTACGAGTCGGCGATCCGCTGGGCCGGCGCCACGCCGGTCCCGCTTCCGCTGCTCGAGGAGCGCGACTTCGCATTCGACCTCGCGGACCTCGAGTCGCGGCTCGGCCCGAAGACGAAGCTCGTGATCCTCAACTCGCCGCAGAACCCGACGGGCGGCGCGCTCTCGCCCGAGGAGACGGAGAGAGCGGCGGCCCTGCTCGCGGAGAGCTCCGCCTGGATCCTCTCGGACGAGGTCTACTCGCAGATGGTCTACGACGGCGACTTCGCGAGCGTCGCCACTCACCCGGGCCTGCTCGAGCGAACGGTCCTGCTCGACGGCCTCTCGAAGACGTACGCGATGACGGGCTGGCGCTGCGGCTTCGCAGCGGTGCCCGAGCCTCTCGTCGACCCGCTCGTCCGCTTCTTCGTCAACTCGACCTCGTGCGTGCCGCCGTTCGTCCAGCTCGCCGGCGTCGCTGCGCTCAGCGGTGCCGCAGGACGAGCCCCGGGCGATGGTGGAGGAGTTCCGAGCGCGCAGGGAGTCTGGTCGTCGAGGGGCTGAACGCGCTGCCCGGCGTGTCGTGCCGCGTCCCCCGAGGCGCCTTCTACGCGTTCCCGAACGTCGCCGAAGTCCCGCTGGAGACGGATGTGCTCGCCGACCGGCTGCTCGCGGAGGCGGGCGTCGCCGTCCTCGCGGGATCGGCGTTCGGTCGCCACGGCGTCGACAACCTGCGGATCAGCTACGCGAACTCCCGCGAGAACCTCACGCTGGCGCTCGAGCGGACCCGCGACTTCCTGGATCGCCTCTGATGTCGGCGCTGCCCTTCGATCCGGTCGTGATCGTCGGCGAATTCGCCTACGTGTCCGGGCAGATCGCGACGGACGCGGAGAACGAGCTCGTCGCCCGGGGCATCGTCGGGGCGGACGTCGACGTCGACACGGCCGTCCGCTGCGCGGAGGCATGTGGGCGGAACGTCCTCGCTCAGCTCGAGCGCATTCCCGGCGGCCTGGACCGGGTCGAGCGGCTCGTGAAGCTCACGGTCTTCGTCGCGGCTGCGTCCGGCTTCGATCGTCCGCACGTCGTCGCGAACGGTGCTTCCGAGGTGCTTCTCGCCACGCTCGGCGACCGTGGAAAGCACGCGCGCTCGGCGATCGGAGTCGCGTCCCTGCCGCTCGGCTCTCCGGTCGAGGTCGAGGCGATCGTGCAGCTCGTCACGTCGTCGGACGCGTGATCGCGCCCTCGGACGCCGACGAGACGGCCGCCGCGTACTTCGCGAACACGCCGGAGGTGTAGCGGGCCTCCGGCGGCGTCCACTCCGCGAGGCGCGCCGCAAGCTCGTCGTCCGAGAGCTCGACCCGCAGCTCTCGCGCGTCGACGTCGATTACGACCGTGTCGCCCTCGCGGAGCGCCGCGAGTGGCCCTCCGTGGAACGCCTCGGGCGAGACGTGGCCGACCATGAAGCCGTGCGTGGCGCCTGAGAAGCGGCCGTCCGTGACGAGGGCGACGTCGTCGCCGAGCCCCTCGCCCACGAGCGCACCCGTGACGTGGAGCATCTCGCGCATGCCCGGGCCGCCCGCCGGCCCCTCGTAGCGGATCACGACGACGTCTCCCGGCTCGATCGTCCCCGCCTTCACGGCCGCGAAGCAGTCGTCCTCCGAGTCGAACACGCGGGCTGGGCCGCGGTGCTCGGTCCGGTCGTGGCCGGCGAGCTTCACCACGCATCCCTCGGGAGCGAGGTTGCCGCGCAGGATGGCGATCCCGCCGCGGGACTTGAGTGGCGTCTCGAGCGGCACGACGACGGTCTGGCCCGTCGGTCTCCTCGACACCTTCGGCGACCTCGGCGAGCGTGCGGCCGTCGACCGACGGCACGCCCGCGTGGATGAGGGAGCCCTTGGTGAGCTCACGCGCCACCAGGCCGACGCCGCCGGCGCGGAAGACGTCGGTCGCGTGGTACCGGCCCCACGGCTTCATGTCGGCGACGATCGGCGTCGCGGCCGAGATGCGATCGAAGTCGTCGATCGTGAAGTCGATGCCGAACTCGCGTGCGATCGCGACGAGATGGAGGACGCCGTTCGTCGAGCCGCCCGTGCCGGCGATCGCCGCGGCCGCGTTCTCGATCGCACGCTGCGTGACCACCTGCGACGGACGCAGGTCGCGGCGCACGACGTCGACGGCGAGCTTGCCGATCTCGAAGGCCGCCTCCGCCTTCGCGCCGTTCATCGCCGGGATGCCGTTCGCCCCGAGTGGGCTCAGACCGAGGAAGTCGACCATCGTGGACATCGTGTTGGCGGTGAATTGGCCTCCACACGCTCCGGCTGCGGGGCAGGCCACCGACTCGAGCTCGTGGAGCTCCTCGGCGCTCATCTTCCCGGCGGCGTACGCGCCGATCGCCTCGTAGACGTCGCCGATCGAGACCTCGCGACCGCGGTACAGCCCCGGCGCGATGGAGCCCGTGTAGAAGACGACGGCGGGGATGTCGAGGCGGCCGAGCGCCATGATCGCCCCGGGTGTCGTCTTGTCGCAGGCGACGAGGCAAACGAGGCCGTCGAAGAGGTGACCGCGCGCCACGAGCTCGATCGAGTCGGCGATGACCTCGCGTGAGACGAGGGACGCTCGCATGCCAGAGGTGCCCATCGACACGCCGTCCGAGACCGCGATCGTGTTGAACTCCATCGGCGTCGCGCCCGCCTCGCGGATGCCGCGCTTCACGTCCACGGCGAGGTCGCGCTGGTTGAGGTTGCACGGCATCGTCTCGATCCAGGTCGTGGCAACGCCGATGATGGGCTTCGCCAGGTCGTCGTCGGTGAAGCCCGTGCCCTTGAGCATCGAGCGCGCCCCGGCGCGGTCGGGGCCGTCGGTGAGCGCGGCGCTGTGCCGCTTCGCGGGATCGGTCGGGCGGGAGTAGGGATCAGTGCTCATGGGTGTGGGCTCCTCGGGAAGAGACGTGCAGGACGTGGACGGCGGCGTCGGGGAAGCGCAACTCGAGCTCGGCCGAGCATGCGGCGACGGACTCCGGGCGGGCCCAGACGACGACGGTCGGGCCCGAGCCCGAGAGGGTGGATCCGACCGCACCGGCGGGAAGCTGCTCGCGAACGGCCGCCAGGAGCGGCGCGCGGGAGGCGCGGTACGGCTCGTGGATGCGGTCGGCCAGCGCCTCGGCGAAGAGGTCGGCGGAGCCGGTCGCGAGCGCGGCACCGAGGAGCGTCGCGCGTCCTGCGGTGAACGCGGCGTCCGCGTGGCTCACCGTTTCCGGGAGCGCTGCGCGGGCAGCGGCCGTCGAGACGGTCGCCTCGGGGACGAGCGCGATCGGGACGGCCGGCGTGTCGTCGGCGAGGCGCGCGATCCTCGAGTCCCACGTGAGGCAGACTCCGCCCGCGAGCGCTGCGGCAAGGTTGTCGGCGTGGCCTTCGAGCTCGACACCCGCCGCGAGGAGTTCCTCGGCCTCGAGGCCGAGGCCGGCCACCTCGTTGGCAGCGGTCAGGCCGAGTGCGATCACGGCCGCGCTCGACCCGAGGCCGCGCTCGCGCGGGATGCGGTCGACGAACGCGAAGCGACGGCCCTCGACGGGCGCGAGTCGGGCGAACGCCCGTACACCGAGATGGTCGAGGTCCGGGTCGCCGTCGCCCTCGACCACCTCGAGCTCGTTCCACAGCTCGAGTGCGACGGCGGCGCAGTCGAATCCGGGTCCCAGGTTCGCGGAGCTCGCTGGCGCACGAACGCGGACGGGGCTCATCGCGAGGCGGCCTCGATCGCGTCCGGGTCGGGATCGACCGCGACGGGCTCCGGGCTGAGGCGCGAAGCGGACTCGGGGTCCTTGAGTCCGTGCCCGGTGACGACGCCGACGACGACGGATCCGGGCTCGAGGTCGGCGACCTCGAGCGCAGCGAGGCCGGCTGCGGAGGAGGGCTCGCAGAACACGCCCTCCTCCCGGGCGAGCTCGCGCCAGGCTCGGAGGATCGCCTCGTCCGTGAGGGAGACGACGACGCCGTCGGACGCGTCGAGGGCCTCGGCGACCGCGGCGGCGTGGGCCGGGGTCCCGATCCGGATCGCCGAGGCAACGGTCGTCGCGCGCTCCGCCGCCTCGCCTGCAACGAGCCGGGGGACGCCGCCGGTCTCGACGAACCCGCGCGCGTACGCGGTCAGATTGCCGCCGCCTCCGTACGGGAGGGCGAGTGCGTCGGGCGGCGCGCCCAGCGCCTCGCCGATCTCGAATGCCGCCGTCTTCTGACCCTCGAGTCGATCTGGGTTGAGCGAGTTGACGAGGACGTGTGTCCCGCGGTCTCCGAGGGCACGCGCCGCCGACAGTGCCTCGTCGAAGCTGCCGCGAACCTCGAGTACGCGCGCGCCGAGCGCGCGCGCCTGGGCGAGCTTCCCGGACGCGACGGCGCCCTCGGGCTGGAGCACGACCGCGACGAGCCCCGCCCGTGCGGCATAGGCGGCGGCCGATGCGGCCGTGTTGCCCGTCGACGCGCAGATGACCGCCCGCGCGCCGCTCTCGAGCGCTTTCGAGATCGCGACCGTCATCCCGCGGTCCTTGAAGCTCCCGGTGGGATTGGCTCCTTCCCACTTGAGGTGGAGCTCGATGCCGAGGCGGCGCGAGATGCGCGGCGCGTGGAGGAGGGGCGTCGCTCCCTCGCCGAGCGAGACGACGGGCGTGGCGTCGGTCACGGGCAGTCGCTCCCGGTAGCGCTCGATCAGTGCCGCCATGCTGCTTTCTAGCCTGTCAGGCCCAGCCGAGCTCGGCCACGCCGCGGTCCGAGACGACCGGGACGAGGAAGGGCGGTGCGTGCACGTTCGGTAGCTCGGCGATGTCCGCGAGCGCGCCCTCGACGGCGCTCTCCGCGGCTTCGTGGACGACGATGTGGAGAACCGCTCCGACCGGCGCCGGGATCTGGACGAGCCGCGCGACGGAGACGTCGTGGTCGGCGAGCCGGCGCGCCACGTCGGCGAGCACGCCGGGCCTGTCGTCGACCTCGAGGTGGACGTAGAACGGCGACCGGAGCGCTCCCGGCGGCAGGGCGTCGAGCTCGCGCCAGCATGCGTCGTTCTGGAGGAAGCCGTTCGCGGCGGTCCCGATCACGCTGACCATGTCGGCCACGACGGCGGACGCCGTCTCGGTGCCGCCGGCGCCGGGCCCCTCGAGCGTGATCTCACGGATCGCGTCGCCCTGGAGCATCACGGCGTTGAAGGCCCCCTCGACGGCAGCTAGCGGGTGGTGCCGGTCGACGAACGCCGGCCGGACGCGCACGTCGAGCCGCTCGTCGACGAGCGTTGCCGAGCCGACGAGCCGCACGACCATCTCCAGCTCGCGCGCCGCGGCGACGTGGAGCGGTGTGACCTCCTCGACCCCCTGGACGTCGACGTCCGCCAGCGTCACACGCGAACCGAAGGCGACAGTCGCGAGGATCGCCATCTTCGCCCCGGCGTCCGCGCCGGAGACGTCGTCAGTGGGATCGGCCTCCGCGTAGCCCAGGCGCTGGGCCTCCGCGAGAGCCTCGGCGAAGGTAGCCCCACCTTCCATCTCGGTGAGGATGAAGTTCGTCGTCCCGTTGACGATCCCGAGCACGCGGTGGACGTTCGTTACGACGAGCGCCTCGCGGAGCACCTTGATCACCGGGATCGCCGCGCACACGCTCGCCTCGAAGCGGAGCTGGACGCCGGCGTCGGCCGCTGCGGCGAAGAGCTCGGCGCCGTGCTGGGCGACGAGCTGCTTGTTCGCGGTCACGACCGGCTTCCCGGCCGCGAGGAGCTCGAGCACGTGAGAGCGCGCAGGGTCGATCCCGCCCATCAGCTCGGCGACGACGCCGATCGAGGGGTCGTCGCGGATCGCGGCGAGGTCGCCGGTCAGGACACCGTCGCCGGGAGCCGACATGCGTTCCTTCCCGGGGTCGCGAACGAGCGCGCGGACGACGCGCAGCCGGAGCCCGGTTGCCCGCTCGATGTCCTCCGCGTTCTCGACGAGGAGCCGGTCGACAGCGGCACCGACCGTTCCGTAGCCGAGGAGGCCGATGCCGACCTCGACCGCCCGCCTAGCCAGCCGGCACCTCTGTCTCGCGTCGCATCAGGGCGCGGAGCTCCTTGCCGACCCGCTCGAGCTCCTGGTCGGCGGCCTGGGCGCGCAGCTCGCGCAGCCTCGGCTCCCCGGCGTCCATCTCCGCGATCCACTCGCGCGCGAACGCACCGGACTGGATCTCCTCGAGGAGCGCCTTCATCTGCTCTCGGACGAGGTCGTCGACCACACGCGGCCCGCGTGTGAGGTCGCCGAACTCGGCCGTGTCGGAGATCGAGTAGCGCATGCCGGAGAGGCCACCCTCCCAGATGAGGTCGACGATGAGCTTGAGCTCGTGGAGGCACTCGTAGTACGCGACCTCGGGCTGGTAGCCGGCCTCGACGAGCGTCTCGAACCCGGCGCGGATGAGCTCGGTGACGCCGCCGCAGAGGACAGCCTGCTCGCCGAACAGGTCCGTCTCGGTCTCCTCGGCGAACGTCGTCTCGATCATGCCCGCGCGGGCGGCGCCGATGCCCGTCCCGTACGCGAGCGCGAGATCGAACGCACTGCCGCTCGCGTCCTGCGCGACCGCGACGACGGCCGGCGTGCCGAATCCTTCCTCGAAGAGTCTCCGAACCACGTGGCCTGGCCCTTTCGGGGCGACCATGATCACGTCGTGGCCCGCGGGCGCCGCGACGCGTCCGTAGTGGACGTTGAACCCGTGGGCGAAGAGGATCGCCGCGCCGGGGGCGAGGGTCGCCTCCACCTCCGCGTACACCTGAGGCTGTACCTGGTCGGGGAGCAGGAACGAGACGATCTGCGCGTCGCGTACGACCTCGGCTGGTGTGGCGACGGTCAGGCCCGCTTCCTCGGCCGCTGCGCGCGACGGGCTGCCCTCGCGCAGGCCGACCTCGACCTCGACGCCGGAGTCGCGGAGGTTGAGGGCGTGCGCGTGCCCCTGGCTGCCGTAGCCGAGGACCGCGACCTTGCCGGACAGGAGCTCGAGATTGCCTTCGCGGTGGATCGTTGCCATTGGGCGTCTCCTTCGTGTCGGTATCAGGTGAGGACGTGCTGACGGCGATGTGGTTTGGAGCTCGGAGCCGCTCGGCCCATGCCGATCCTGCCGGTGCGGACGAGCTCCTTGAGCCCGTGTGGGCGCACGAGCTGCTCGAACGAGTCGATCTCCTCCGGGTCGCCCACGATCTCGAAGACGATGGAGTCGGCGCCGAGGTCGGCGACGCGGGCGTTGAACGCCTGCGAGAGCGCGATCAGCTCGCCCCGGCGCGCGGGCGTCGCCGTGACCTTCATGAGCGCGAGCTCGCGCTCGACGGCCTCGCCGGGCTCGAGCTCCGAGACCCGGAGGACGTTGACGAGCTTGTGCATCTGCTTCTCGATCTGTTCGAGTTGGTGCGCCTCGCAGTCGACGCGGAGCGTGATCCGCGAGACGTCGTGGCGCTCCGTCGGGCCGACCGAGAGGCTCTCGATGTTGAAGCCGCGCCGCGCGAACATGCTCGAGATCCGCATCAGGGCGCCCGGCTTGTTCTCGACGAGGACAGAGAGCGTGTGTCTCACGCGGCAGCCACCTTGTCCTCCTCGTCGACCTCGTCCGAGAACTCGACGAGGTCGAGTGCCGCAGCGCCTGCGGGAATCATCGGGAAGCACTGCTCGGCCGCGTCGACACGCGCGTCCACGACCGCTGTGCGTCCGCACGCGAGCGCCTCCGCGAGCACTCCCTCGAGGTCGTCCTCGTTGTCGACCGTAAAGCCGACGCCGCCGTACGCCTCGGCGAGCTTCGCGTAGTCGGGGAGGTGCTTCGTGAGGTGGATCTGCGACTGGCGCTCGTCGAAGAACATGTCCTGCCACTGGCGGACCATCCCGAGGTAGCCGTTGTTGACGATCACCACGACGATCGGCAGCCCTTCGAGCACCGACGTCGCGAGCTCCTGCTGCGTCATCTGGAAGCAGCCGTCGCCGTCGACGCACACGACCGTCGCGTCCGGGCGGGCCGCCTTTGCGCCGATCGCCGCGGGTACGCCATAGCCCATCGTCCCGAGCCCGCCCGAGGTGATGAACGAGCGCGGTCGATCGCACAGGAGGTACTGCATCGCCCACATCTGGTGCTGGCCGACCCCGGTCGTCCAGACGACGTCGTCGCGTCCTGCCGTGAGCTCCTGCAGGGTCTCGAGCACCAGCTGGGGCTTGAGGGTCTCCTCGCTCCTGGCGTAGCGGAGCGGGAACTCCTCGCGCCAGGCGGTGAGCTGGCGCAGCCATGGCTCGGTACGCGGAATATGGCCGGTACCGTGGAGTGCGCGCAGCTCGTCCGCGAGGTCGGAAAGGACCTGCTTCAGGGGTCCGACCACGGGGATGTCCGCCTGACGGAGCTTCGAGATCTCGGCAGAGTCGATGTCGAGGTGGATGACGGTCGCGCCCGGAGCGAAGGCTGAGAGCTTTCCGGTGACGCGGTCGTCGAAACGGGCGCCGACCGCCACGAGGAGGTCGCACTTGTTCATCGCCCAGTTCGACCACTTCGGGCCGTGCATGCCGGGCCAGCCGAAGTGGAGCTCGTGAGTCTCGGGGAAGGCGCCCTTGCCCATGAGCGTGGTGACGACGGGCAAGCGGCCGACCTCGGCGAGGATGCGGAGCTCCTCGCAGGCGTCGGCGTTCAGCGTTCCGCCTCCAACGTAGAGGACGGGCTTCTCGGCCGCCGCGAGCGCCTGGGCCGCCCGCGCGATCTGACGCGGGTGCCCTCTCTGTGGCGGCTTCCAGCCGGGCAGGTCGACCGTCTCCGGGTAGGCGAAGTCGAGCTCGGCCTCCTGCACGTCGCGCGGGATGTCGACGAGCACCGGGCCGCAGCGCCCGGTGCGCGCGACGTGGAAGGCCTCCTTCATGACGCTCGGGATCTCGTCGACGTCCTGGACCAGCCATGAGTGCTTCACGATCGGGATCGTGATGCCCGTGATGTCGCACTCCTGGAACGCGTCGGTACCGATGAGGTGCGAGCGCACCTGGCCGGTGACACACACGAGCGGGGTCGAGTCCATCCAGGCGTCGGCGATCGGTGTCACGAGGTTGGTCGCGCCCGGGCCGGAGGTCGCGAACGCGACTCCCGTGCGGCCCGATGCGCGCGCGTACCCCTCGGCCATGTGTCCGGCGCCCTGCTCGTGCCGGGCAAGGACGTGGCGCACGGTCGTGCCGCGTGCGAACGCGTCGTAGATCGGGAGAATTGCGCCGCCGGGGAGCCCGAACGCGACGTCGACTCCCTCGGCCTCGAGCGACCGCAGGACGGCATCCGCGCCGTTCATTCTCATGCGATCGCCTCGGTCGTCGCATGAGCGGGGAGGGGTGTGGGGAACCGGGAGGTTCCCCGCGCTCTCAGGAAGAAGGGGGCCGGCGGGGGAAACATGGTTTCCCCCGCCAACGCGAGCCGGAGGCGAGCGTTCATGCGATTGCCTCGCGGTAGAACTCGGCCGTCGTCATCGCGTGCGGCAGGTGGGAGATCACGACGTCGGCGAACTCGCGGGTCGTCGCGCCGACGCCGACGGACAGGAGGTCTGGGGTGCGGACGCTGTTGGCACTCGCATCGAGCACGGCGTTCGTGAGCGTCTCCGCCGCCCGGCGCTCGCCGAGGCCCTCACCCAGCATGAGGGCTGCGGCGAGGAGCATCGATGCGGGGTTGGCGACGCCCTGACCGGCGATGTCCTCGGCCGCCCCGTGAGCCGGAGCGAAGACGCCCGGCCCGGTTCCGGCGAGGCGGCTCGATGCCGCGACCCGGGGAGCCGCGCCGTGCGCCAGGAAGCCGAGGAGCGCTTCCGCGTACGGCGCCGGCGTGACGACGACGTCGAAGCGCTCGGGCTCGAAGGCGAGGTCGTGGATGGCCGCCTTCACCGTGAGCTCCTCGGCCTGGACGCCGTCGTGCCTCGCTGCCTCCCGCTGGAACGCGGCGTTCCAAGCGTCGTCACCGCCGACCGAGGCGACGCGTGCGCGACTCGAACGTGCGACGTCGAACCCGCGCGCGAGCGTCCACTCGAGCGTGGAGTCGGTGAACGGACTCAGGAGGGCGATGGAGCCGTGCTCCCCGAAGACGACGCGGTCCATCCGGGCACGGAGGTCGAGCTCGGACTCGACGTCGGCGAGCGCCGGATTGGCAGCGACCGCGACGAGCACGGCCTGCGCGCCGAGCGTCGCGCTCCGCGTGGCGGGTGTCAGCGCCTGCCCCGACTGCGTGCGTGACTCGCTCGCGAACGGCGGGTGCGTCTCGCGGATCCGGAATCCGTGGAGACTCGAGACGCGGGCGAGCGCACGGCTGGCCTCTGCCATGACCTCGGGCGCGATCCCGTGCCCCGAGAGGCAGGCGATCGTGTACGTCGTGCGCTGGGTCATGCCGCAACCTCCTGGAAGGCATCGATGAGGGAGACGTCGGCGCCCGCGTCTGCGAGCGTCTTGAAACGTGCGAAGGCAACCGCCAGCTCCTCCTCGGTCGGCTGCAGGCCGGCCTCGCTGCAGGCCCGCCGGAACGCGTGCCGCCCCGAATGCTTTCCGAGCGGCAGCGTCATCGTGAGGCCGAGTTCCGCCGGGTCCATGATCTGGTAGGTGCCCGTGTGCTTCAGCATCCCGTCCTGGTGGATGCCGGCCTCGTGGGCGAAGGCGTTGGCGCCGACGATCGCCTTGTTCGGCTGGACGAAGCAACCGGTCAGCTCGGAGACGAGGCGCGAGGCGTGACCGATGAGGCCCGGCTCGATCCCCGTCTCGTAGCCGTAGGCGTCGTACCGGACGCGAAGCGCCATCGCGACCTCCTCGAGCGCCGCGACGCCCGCCCGCTCGCCGAGGCCGTTGACCGTGCACTCGGCCTGCGTCGCGCCGGCACGGACCCCTGCGAGCGTGTTCGCGACGGCGAGCCCGAGATCGTCGTGACAGTGGACAGCGAGGGTCACCTCGTCGAGCTCGGGGCAGAGGCGGCGGACCTCGGACACGAACGCGGCGTACTCGTCGGGGAGCGAGTACCCCACGGTGTCGGGCAGGTTGATCGTCGTCGCGCCGGCTCCGATCGCCGCGCGGCACACCTCGGCGACGAACGTGGGGTCGGAGCGGGTCGCGTCCTCGCACGCGAACTCGACCTCGTCGACGCGGCCGTGGACGTAGGAGACCGACTCGCGCGCCTGGTCCACCACCTCCTCGGGCTCGAGCCCGAGCTTGAACTCCATGTGGATCGGGCTCGTCGCGAGCACGATGTGCACGCGCGTCCGGCCGCGCGCGACGGCGAGTGCCTCGACGGCGGCATCGAGATCGTCGCGGCGCGTCCGCGAGAGCGACGCGACGGTGGGTCGGCTCACGGCCGCTGCGACTGCGCGCACGCCTTCGAAGTCGCCCGGGGAGGAGACGGCGAACCCCGCCTCGATCACGTCGACCCCCAACTCGTCGAGCGCGTGGGCGATCTCGACCTTCTCGTCAGGCGAGAGGACGATGCCCGGCGATTGCTCGCCGTCTCTCAGGGTGGTGTCGAGAATCGTGATCCTGCGGTTCCGCACTGGCTGCTCCTTCGGTCTGGGCCGCCCAGAGGGCGTACCTCTCCTGCGCTTCGGTCGGTGTGTGCGCCTCGCGGCGCGTGAGCGCAATCTCCCCTAGAAGGGGAGAATCAGGATCAGCTCGATGCCCGTACCACAGCTCGAAACTGTGCAGCCGGATACGGCCACGGCTGTGGTGTCAACGGGTACGTATGAGAGCGCCCGAGACGGCATCGAATGACGGAGTGTGAGGGCGACTCGCTGTCTTGTCAAGACCACGACGAGTGACGGGCTCGTGGAGAGCGCTTGATCTGATCCGGCGAACGCACTACTGTGCCGAGTTCAATGCCGAGCACGATCGCGACTGCCGCACACGTACCAGCGTCGATTATTTCGTTCGCGATCTTTGCTGCGCACATGCGTAGCTAGCCGGCGCCTCACACCTCCCGCCCTCGCCGGACTAGCTCAGAAGCAACCGGCGGGAGATGTCCTTCTCAGACTCGAAAGGCGCGAAGCGCGGTGGACGAACGACAGCACCTCCTCTACGACTCTCGGCGCGAACGAAGCGCATGCGGCATCGGCCTCGTAGCCGACCTGCGCGGGCGGCCGTCGCGGGAGTTGCTCGACCGCGCGCTCGCCGGCCTCGCCGCGGTCGGGCACCGCGGCGCATGGGCGGCTGACGGCGTCACCGGCGACGGCGCCGGTGTCCTCGTGCCACTGAGTCGGACGATCACGGGAACGACGGGGGCAGGCGTCGCGATGTGCTTCCTCCGGGAGGGGTGGCTCCGCTCGGCCGTCGAAGACGCGTGCCGCGCGGAAGGGCTCGAGCCCGCCGGGTGGCGCGAGGTTCCGACCCGTACCGCTGCGCTCGGCGTCACTGCTCTCGCGTCGCTACCCAGGATCGAACAGCTCCTGCTCGCACCATCGGATCTCCACGACGCCGAGCGGCGCGCCTACCGTGCGCGCCGGCGGGCCGAGCGCGTTCCCGGCGTCTACGTCGCTTCTCTCTCCTTCCGCACGGTGACGTACAAGGCCCTCTGCGCCGCCGCGCAGCTCGCGCGCTTCTACCCGGACCTCGAGGATCCCGACCTCGCGGTCCCGTTCGCGATCTTCCACCAGCGCTTCTCGACGAACACCGAGCCGAGCTGGGAGCGCGCCCAGCCATTCCGCCTGCTCTGCCACAACGGCGAGATCAACACGATCGACGGCAACGTCACCTGGACGGAGGCGCGCGAGCTCGCTCGCGGCGACGAGCCGGCGCTGGCGCCTGCACTCGATCCGAGCGGGTCGGACTCGGCGCTCCTCGACAACGCGCTCGAGCTGCTCGTGCGCGACGACGGTGTCGAGATCGGCCAGGCGTTGTCGACGCTCGTCCCGCCCGCCTGGCAGAACGATCCGCGCCTGGACGACGAGGTTCGCGCCTTCCACCGCTACGGCGCGATGCTCAGCGAGCCGTGGGACGGACCGGCGGCACTGTGCTTCACGGACGGCCGGACGTGCGGCGCGGCGCTCGACCGCAACGGCCTTCGACCACTTCGCGTCGCCGTCGCCGGTGACGAGCTTCTTGCCGTCTCCTCCGAGGCAGGGGCGGTGCCGTTGCCCGACGGCGCCACCGTGCGCAGGACGCGGTTGGGACCGGGCGGCATCCTGACGCTCGATCCCGACCGCGGCCTGCTGGTCGACGGTGAGCTGCGACGTGACATCGCGCGCCGTCGCCCGTACGGGGCGTGGGTCGACGAGGGCATCGTCCGCGTCGGGATCGGGGAGCCCGCGTCGGCCGGGGACGACCCGCTCGACGCGCGTCACGTCCTGCACGGCTACACGCGCGAGGAGCTCAACGCGATGCTCCGCCCGCTCGCCCAGACCGGCCACGACCCGGTCTCGTCGATGGGCGACGACACGGCGATCGCGCCGCTCGCCGGGCGTGACCGCCCGCTTGCGACGTACCTCCGCCAGCGGTTCGCCCAGGTGACGAACCCGGCCATCGATCACCTGCGGGAGCGTCTCGTCATGTCGGTCTCGACTCTGCTCGGGCCGCGGTCGCCGTCGCTCGTCGGAGACGGCCCGCTCCCCTCCGTGACCGTGCTTCCTGGCTTCCTCGTCTATCCCGACCGTGTCGATGCGCTCGCCCCGCGCGTCCTCGACGCGACGTTCACCGAGGAGGAGGGGCTTCGGCCCGCGCTCGACCGGCTGTCGGTCCTGGCCGTCTCGGCGGTCGCCGCGGGCGACACGCTTCTGTGTCTGAGCGACGCCGAGGCGGGAGGGGATCGCGCGCCCGTGCCGGCCTTGCTCGCACTCTCCGCGGTGCACACGCGCCTGGTCGAGATGGGCCTGCGGATGCGCTGCTCCCTCCTCGTCTCGTCCGACGAGCCCCGTGACACGCACGCGATCGCCGTCCTGCTCGGGTACGGCGCGGACGCGATCTGCCCGCGGCTGGCGCTCGAAACCGTTGCCCGCATGGCCGCCGACGACAAGGTCGGCGGCGACCGTCCGTCGCCCGAGGAGGCGCAGCGACGGTTGCTCGCCGGGCTCGAGGAGGGCGTCCTCAAGGTGATGTCCAAGATGGGCATCTCGGACGTCGCGAGCTACCGCGGCGCCCGCCTGTTCGAGGCGATCGGCCTCGACCGGACGCTCTGCGCCGAGCTCCTCGCTGGAACACCGTCCGCGATCGGCGGCGCTCGCCTCGAGCGCTTCGAGCGGGAGGCACTCGCGCGCCTCGAAGCGTCAGGCGCCGCACGGCCACGGCTCGACAACCCCGGGTACGTCAAGTTCCGCAAGGGCGGCGAGCCCCATGCCACCGATCCGGACGTCGTGGATGCGCTGCAGGCCGCGGTCGCCGGCGCCCATGCACTGCGGGCGGCGGTACGCGGAGACCGCTCCGACCTATACGACCGATTCGCGGCGCTCGTGAACGAGCGAGTGCCGTTGGAGCCGCGCGACCTCCTCGAGTTCGTGCATACCGGCCCACCGGTGCCGCTCGAGGAGGTCGAGCCGGCCGAGTCGATCGTCCGCCGCTTCTCCGGCGGCGCCATGTCCCACGGCGCGCTGTCCGCCGAGGCTCACGAGACCATCGCGATCGCCCTCAACCGCCTCGGCGCGAGGTCGAACTCGGGCGAGGGCGGAGAGGACTCCGCGCGCTTCCGCGACGAGCGCAACTCCGCGATCAAGCAGGTCGCCTCCGGCCGGTTCGGCGTGACGGCCGAGTACGCCGCGTTCGCCGAGGAGCTGCAGATCAAGATCGCGCAGGGCTCGAAGCCCGGCGAAGGGGGGCAGATACCCGCGCACAAGGTGTCCGAGGAGATCGCGCGCCTGCGCCGCGCGCAGCCGGGCGTCTCGCTCATCTCGCCTCCGCCCCACCACGACATCTACTCGATCGAGGATCTGGCGCAGCTGATCTTCGACCTCCGCGAGGTGAATCCGACGGCGGACGTGTCGGTGAAGCTGGTCGCCGAGGCGGGTGTGGGAATCGTCGCCGCCGGAGTGGCCAAGGCGCACGCGGACGTCATCCACGTCGGCGGCGCGGACGGTGGAACGGGTGCCAGCCCCCTGCCGTCGATCAAGCACGCTGGAGCGCCGTGGGAGGTCGGGCTCGCGGAGACGCAGCAGGCGCTCGTCGCGAACCACCTCCGTGGGCGCGTGCGGATCCGCGTCGACGGCGGCTTCAAGACCGGCCGCGACGTCGTCGTCGCGGCGCTCCTCGGCGCGGACGAGTTCTCCTTCGGTACCGCTCTCCTGCTCGCCGAGGGCTGCCTCATGGTGCGCTCCTGCCACCTCGACACCTGCCCCGTCGGGATCGCGACGCAGCAGCCCGAGCTTCGCGCGAAGTTCGCCGCGACGCCGGAGATGCTGCAGACGTACCTGCTCTTCGTCGCCGAGGAGGCCCGCCGCCTCCTCGCCTCGCTCGGGCTGCGCTCGATCGACGAGGCGGTCGGCCGCGTCGAGTGCCTCCGCCAGCGGCGTACCGGCGACCCCGCCGCGGACACGCTCGACCTCTCGCCCCTCCTGGCCCGTGCCGGCGAGGGTGCGTCCCGCCACACGGCCGACGCACCTCGCGGCACCGGAGACCGGCTCGGAGGCCTGATCTACTCGCAGGGCTCCGCTGCGCTCGAATGGGCCGCGCTCGTCGAGCCGAGGCACGTCGTGACGAACGGCGACCGTGCGATCGGCGCGCGCCTCGGCGGCGCGGTCGCGAAGCGCTACGGCGCGATGCCGCCTCCCGGTCGCCTTCGCGCGCACTTCGAGGGCTCGGCCGGGCAGAGCTTCGGCGCGTTCCTCACGTCCGGGATTCAGCTCCACCTCGTCGGGGAGGCGAACGACTACGTGGGCAAGGCCATGAGCGGCGGGCCGAATCGTGATCGCGCCTCCATCCGACGATGCCGGCGACCCGTGCCTCGTCGGGAACACCGCCCTGTACGGGGCGACCGGGGGCAAGCTGTTCTGCGCAGGCTCCGCCGGCGAGCGCTTCGCGGTGCGCAACTCCGGCGCCGTCGCGGTGGTGGAGGGCGTCGGCGACCACGGGTGCGAGTACATGACCGCGGGGACCGTCGTCGTCCTCGGCGAGGTCGGGCTCAACTTCGGAGCGGGCATGACCGGCGGTGACGCCTACGTGTTCGATCCGCTCGGGCAGCTGAGCGGCCGCCTCAACCACGACCTCGTCGTCGCACAGGAGCCGAGCCCCGCACGACTCGATGAGGTACGAGCGCTGGTCGAGCGGCACGCCCGGTACACGGGATCGGCGCAGGGCATCCGGCTGCTCGGGGCGTGGGAGGCAGAGGCGAGCCGGTTCGTACACGTCGCGCCGCGGGTCGAGGCGACGGATCTCGGGGCCGGGTCCGAGCTCGTCGCCGAGGGCGCGGCGTGAGCTCGGACCCCGATCGACCCGTCTCTACACTCACTTTGCGATGAGCCTCACGGACTCGACCTGGACGCCGTCGTCATGGCGTGGCCACGCGGCCGCGCAGCAGCCGGAGTGGCCCGACGCGGACGCGCTCGCGGCCGTCCGCGAGCGCCTGCAGGGCCTGCCGCCGCTCGTCTTCGCCGGTGAGGCCCGGGCTCTGCTCGGGGCGCTCGGCGAGGTATCCGAGGGACGGGCGTTCCTCCTCCAGGCAGGCGATTGCGTCGAGTCGTTCAACGACGTGTCCGCCCCTGCGATCCGCGAGCGGCTCAAGGTCCTCCTGCAGATGTCGGCGGTCCTGACGTACGCCGCGACGCTTCCGGTGGTGCGAGTGGGAAGGATCGCCGGGCAGTTCGCGAAGCCGCGCTCCTCGCCGACCGAGATCGTCGACGGTGTCGAGCTGCCGTCGTTCCGCGGCCACATCGTCCATTCGGACGACCCAACAGCCGAGGCGCGCATCCCGGATCCCGAGCGGCTCGTGCAGGGGTACTACCAGTCCGTCTCGACGCTCAACCTCCTGCGCGCATTCACGAAGGGCGGCTTCGCCGACCTCACGCACGTCCACAACTGGAACCGCGAGTTCGTCGCGTCCTCGCCGGCCGGCCGCCGCTACGAGGCGCTCGCCGGCGAGATCGAGCGCGCGCTGCGGTTCATGCAGGCGATCGGGTTCGATCTCGGCAGCGAGCGCACGATCCACGAGGTCGACGTGTGGACGAGCCACGAGGGCCTGCTCCTCGACTACGAGGAGCCGCTCACCCGCACGGACTCGCTCACGGGGCTGCCGTACGACTGCTCGGCCCACATGCTCTGGATCGGGGACCGGACGAGGGATCCCCGCGGCGCCCACGTCGAGTTCTTCTCCGGCGTCCACAACCCCCTCGGCGTGAAGCTCGGACCGAGTGCGACGACCGACGATGCGGTGCGGCTTGCAGAGCGCCTGAATCCGGACCGTATCCCTGGACGTCTCACCTTCGTCGTCCGCATGGGGGCGGAGCACGTCCGGGAGGCGCTGCCGCCGCTGCTCGAGGCGGTCCGCCTGACGGAGATCCCCGTCGCCTGGGTGTGCGACCCGATGCACGCCAACACCGTGCGGACGCCGTCCGGCACGAAGACCCGGCACTTCGAGGCGATCATGGCCGAGCTCGAGGGCTTCTTCGCCGCGCACCGGTCCGTCGGGACGTGGCCGGGCGGGATCCACATCGAGTTCACCGGCGAGGACGTCACGGAGTGCGTCGGCGGCTCGGAGGCCGTTCGCGAGGAGCAGCTCGACCATCGCTACGAGACTCTCTGCGACCCGCGCCTGAACGGACGGCAGTCGCTCGATCTCGCCTTCCGCGTCGCCGAGCTCATGCGCTCGGCGTGAGCGCCGGACGGGTATGCGCCTAGCCGTCGTCGGGACGGGCCTGATCGGGGCTTCGGCGGCTCTCGCCGCCCGGCGTACGGACGAGGCGGGGACGGTCGTCGGGTGGGACGAGGACCCGGAGATCCTCGACCTCGCGGTCGAGCGCGGCGCCGTCGAGCCCGCTCGCGTCGCTCGCGGAGGCGCTGGACGGGTGCCGAGCTCGCGCTCGTCGCCGTTCCGGTCGCCGGGCTCCCCGGCGTCGTCGCGGACGTGCTCGCCGCCGCTCCGCAGGACTGCACGGTCACTGACGTCGGATCGACGAAGGGCGCAGTGTGCGCCGCTGTCGGCGACGACCCGCGCTTCGTCGGCGGACACCCGATCTGCGGCGCCGAGGCGCGTGGGCCCGGGAGTGCCAGCGCAGACCTGTTCGAGGGCGCGACGTGGTTCCTGACGCCGCTCGCCACGACCGAGCCTGCCCGCTACCGCGCGGCCCACTCCCTCGCCGTCTCGCTCGGAGCGCGCCCCGTGGCGATCGACCCGGCGGCTCACGACCGGCTCGTGGCGGTGACGAGCCACCTCCCGCATGCGCTCGCGAACGTCCTCCTGAACCAGGCGGGGTCGGCGCGGGTCGAGGGCCACGATCCGCTGACCGCGGCGGGCGGCTCGCTCCGCGACATGACGCGCATCGCTGGCGCGAACCCGCGTATCTGGGTCGACATCTTCCTCGAGAATCGAGCCGAGCTGCAGACCGCGCTCGGCGAGCACCGCCGCCGTGTCGAGCAGCTCGAGTCGGCGCTCGCCTCCGGCGATGCCGGGTTCCTGGCCCGCTGGATCGGCGAGGCGAGCGGCAACCGCCGCCGCATGCTCGAGACGGCGTATCAGGACGCGGGCGCGCTCCATCGGCTGCGCGTGCACGTCCCGGACCGTCCCGGGGTGCTCGCGGGAATCTTCCAGGCGCTCGGCGCGTCGCGGATCAACGTGTCGGACTTCGAGCTCGAGCACCTCTCGCCCGAGCGCGGGGGCACGCTGACCGTGCTCGTGACCGGCGAGGAGGACGCAGCCCAGGCGGCGAGTCTCCTCGAGAGCCAGGGCTACGGCGTCGTCGTGGCTCCGGTGATCGACGGCTAGAACCACGCCTGGACGAGCCACCCTTTTCGGGCGATTCCCGGCTCCCCGGCCCTGCCTAGTGTCCGAAGGTGGCCGCCGTCCGCCGGATCAGCCTGCCCCTGCTCGTGGTCGCCTTGGCCGCAGCCGCGATCGCGCAGGGCAGGCCGGTCCCCGGGGCGGCTGCATGTCCGATGACGCCGGCGACGTCGTTCTGGCACGCAGACGTCTCCGCGCTGCCCGTGCACGCGCAGTCGTCGTCGTGGATCTCCAGTATCGGCCCGGCCGCGGGTCTCAAGGCCGACTTCGGCTCGGGGACGTGGAACGGCGGGCCGATCGGGATCCCGTACACGACGGTGCCCGGGACGCAGCCGCGCGTCCCGGTGTCGTTCGACTATGCAGACGAGAGCGATCCGGGTCCGTATCCGGTTCCGGCCGACGCGCCGATCGAGGGCGGCTCGAGCTCGACGGGCGACCGCCACGTCCTGCTCGTCGATCGCGACGCCTGTCGCCTGTGGGAGCTGTACAGCGCCTATCCGCAGTCGGGCGGCGCATCCTGGGCGGCCGGGTCCGGTGCGACCTGGGACCTCAATTCCAACGCGATGCGGCCGCTCGGCTGGACATCGGGCGACGCCGCGGGACTTCCGATCCTGCCCGGGCTCGTTCGCTACGACGAGGTCGCTGCCGGAGACATCGACCATGTGATCCGCTTCACGGCACCGAGGACGGCGAACGCGTATGTCTGGCCGGCGAGCCACAAGGCGGGGAGCGGTGGTGCGTCCGATCCTCCGATGGGCGCCTGGTTCCGGCTCAAGGCGAGCTTCGACATCAGTGGCTTCTCGGCCCAGAACCAGGTGATCCTGCGCGCGCTGAAGAAGCACGGGATGGTGCTCGCGGACAACGGGTCGTCGCTGTTCATGAGCGGTGTGCCCGACCCGAGCTGGAACAACAACGACCTGCAGGCCCTGCGTGGCGTTCCCGGCTCGGCATTCGAAGCGGTCGACGTCTCCTCGCTCGAGGTGTCGAGCACGTCCTATGCCGTGACCGGCGGTGGACCCCACCGCCGCTCCGCCACCGCCTCCTCCCGCGGAACTCCTCGCGAACACGGGCTTCGAGGCGGGCCTCACGGGCTGGACGCGGAGCGACAAGCGGACGACGCTCGCGCGCACGTGCTCGGTCGCGCACGGCGGCACCTGCGCTGCGCAGCTCGGCCGCACGAGAACGGGCGACGCGCTCCTCGATGACTCGCCGAACTCCGTCGCCTCGACGCCCGCCGGATCGACGTACGACGCGGTCGCCTGGGTGCGAGCGCCCGCAGGCCGCACGGTGACGCTACGACTCACCGAGCGCAGTGGCTCGGCGGTCGTACGAACGTCCGCCGCGACGACCACCGGCACCGGCGCCTGGCGTCAACTCGTCCTCACGAGTGCAGGAGCGTCCGGCGGGACGTCGCTGTCGCTCGAGGTCGTCGTCTCGCTGGTCAGAGGCACGACGGCGCAGGTCGACGACCTGTCGCTGAAAAAGGCCTAGCGCGGCAGGTGCAGGCCGAGGCGTCGCGGCAGCGACGCCACGAACCGGGTCGGCAGGTTCGGCTCGCGTCCCGCGTCCTCGGCTGCATCCTTCGCGACGAGAGCTCGCCGGATCAGCGATCCGCCCGCGTAGCGGAGCGGCTCGGGGGGGAAGAGCTTGCGGGCGGGCTCCACGAGCGCGAGCTGCGTGCGCTCGTCGCGGCGATCGAGTGCCAGGCGCGCGAGGATCTCGCCGCCCAGGTACGAGGGGCCGACGCCGTTCCCGGTGAAACCGAAGCCGTGGTGGACGCGGCCGCGGCTCCCGAAGATCGGCAGGTGCGTGGGGGAGACGTCGATCGGCCCGCCCCAGGCATGCGTCACCTCACGGCTGCGTGTCTGCGGGAAGAAGCGCGCCAGGCTCTCACGCGTCGACGCGACGACGTCGCGGTCGAGCTCGAGTCGGTCCGCTGTGCGGCCTCCGATGCCCATCGTGCCGCCGCCCCAGCCGAACACGATCCTGCCGTCGCGGGTCGTCCGTGTGTAGTGGACGAGTCTCCGGCTGTCCACGATCGCCTCGCCGTTCGTCCACCCGAGCTCCTCCAGGACGTCGGGAAGCGGCTCGGTGAGGACGATGTGGCTCGAGGCCACGGCCAGTGAGAGCCGATAGCCGGGAAAGCCGGCGGCCGCCGTGTTGACCGCGAGCACGGCCGCACCCGCACGGACACGCCCGGCCCGCGTCTCGACGCTCCCGTCCCGATCGAGTGTCGTGACCTCCGTCCGCTCGTGGATGCGGACTCCGTGCTCGAGGAGCGTCGCGCGGAGGCCGCGTGCGAGCCGTGCGGGTTGCACGGTCGCGTTCAGGCGATAGCGCGCGCCTCCCAGGAAGAGCGGCGAAGCGCAGCGCGCGCGTACCTCCGCGGCCGTGACCGAGACGACTTCCTCCGGCGCGCCGAGGGCCGTCGCGGCGTCGACCTCGTCGCTCCACGATCCGACCTGCGACTCGGTCGTGGCGACCCGCAGCATCGGAGCTTCGCGGAACCACGCGTCGACCTCATTGGCAATGCACCAGGCGCCGATGCCGCGCACGGCGTCCTCCGAGGCGCGGCACACTGCGAGGGCCTTCGCGTCGCCGACCTTCTTCCTGAGCGTCGGCGCGTCGCCCCACAGCGTCTCGCAGAAGCCGCCGTTCCGCCCGCTCGGCCCTTGACCGCAGAGCGCAGCCTCGAGCACGAGCACGTCGAGCTCGGGCTCGAGCTGACGGAGCTGCCACGCCGTCCACAGGCCGAGATACCCGCCGCCGACGACGACCACGTCGGCACTCGTGTCGCCCGCAAGCGGCGCCTTCGGCGTGACATCCCCAGCTTCCTCGAGCCACCAGCCGGTGCGCGTGTGCCGCATCAGGCAGGGGCCGCGCCGCGCCGGGCGAGCGCGATGCTGCATGCGATCACGGCCGCCACCGCGATGGGTACGAGCAGCGTCCAGAAGAGCGGCAGTCCCCCGATCACGGCTCCCAGGCAGATGACCGTCGCCGAGAGAGCTCCTCGATCGACGAGGAGCTGGCCGGCGAGGAGCAAGGCGGCCCCGACTGCCAGAAACGCCGTCCAGAGCACGATGTCGCGCGTGGATCCGAACTCGACGAGCGCCAGCCCGCCGACCGCAGCGAGCGCGTACAGGAGGCCGAGTGCGAGGACGAGGAACCTCGTCGCGGATGCCAGGCTCTGGCCGCCCATCGGGGCCGTAGCCTAGACGGGCGAGATCGGTCCGTGCCCATCGCCCATCGGTCTGGGCGTCCTCCGATCCCCGCACGATCGACGATCTGCACTCGCAGATTGCCGATATGCAAAGCGTCAGGGGTGGCGGACGGGACTCGAACCCGCGACCACCGGGACCACAACCCGGGGCTCTACCAACTGAGCTACCGCCACCGCGCCGGCGACAGGATAGCGTCGCCTACCGGGCCGCCAGGACCGCCTGGGTCTGCGTCGTTCGCGCGACCCTTCGGCCCGAGGCGTCGAAGACGTCCGTCTCGACGACGATCGTCGTCTTCCCGACATGCAGCGGGCGCGAGCGCGCGAGCACCTTTCCCTCGCGGATGACTCCGAGGAAGTTCGTCTTCGACTCGATCGTGACCGTGCTTGCGTCCGCCGGCAGGTTGAGGAAGGCGCACACGCCACCGGCCGCATCCGCCAGCGACATGAGGACTCCGCCGTGGAGAACGCCGCCGGCGGTGCACAGCTCCGGCGCCCACTCGAGCGTCGCGTCGACCTCCTCGGCGCCCCCGAAGGTGCGCATGCCGAGTGTCGAGCCGAGCGGCATCTGCGCGTTCACGACCTCGGTGATCTCCGGCTTCTCCATGTCGGGAACCTACGCCAGTCGCCGCTCGAGGTAGGCGGCGAGCCGTGTGAGCGGGAACGAGATCACGAAGAAGATCACCATCACGGCGCCGTAGATCTGGATCGCGTGTTCGTCGCCCTCGAACGTGAGCCGCTCGACCTGGCGCTCCGCGCTCTCCAGGAGCTCGGGCGCCCCGATGACCTGAACGATCGTCGTGTTCTGGATGATGTTCACGAGGAGGCCGACGAGCGGGGGGAGGAGACGGCGGAGGGCCTGCGGCATGATCACGAACGCGTGCCGGCCGACCCAGCCGAAGCCGAGCGCCGACGCCGCCTCGTGTTGCTCGCGCGGGATCGACTGGACGGCGCCGCGCGTCGTCTCCGCCACCTGGGCGCTCCCCCAGAGGATCAGGGCGATCGCACCGGCCGTGATGGAGTCGAATCGCAGTGTTGGGCTGACCGACGGCAGGGCGAAGTAGACGATGAAGATCGTCACGAGGATCGGAAGCCCCCGCCAGATCTCGACGTACGCGCGGATGATCGCCCGCAGCGGTAGGAAGCGGACCGTGAGCAGCGTCCCGAGGACGATGCCGATCAGCGAGCTGCCGACGAGTGCGATCGCCGACAGTTTGAGCGTGTTCCTGAGGCCCACCTCGAGCATGTAGCGGGCGACCGGCTCGACCCAGTCAGGCGTGCTCATCGGCGATCCTCCGGGAGAGCCAGATGCGACTCGAGCAGTCGAATGAGCGCCGAGAGAGACCACACGATGATCAGGTACGTCAGCGCGAGCACGGTGAACGCCTCGGCCGTCTCGCAGCGTCAGCGCCTGGATCTGGAAGATCGTCGTCGTGATCTCGGGGTACGCGATCACGTACATCAGCGACGTGTTCTTGACGATGCTGATGTAGGTGTTGATCGACGACGGGAGCGCGATCCGACCACCGATCGGCAGCGTGATGTTGACAAAGGTCGCGAAGCCCCTGAATCCCAGCGCCGTCCCCGCCTCGCGGTAGCGCGTCGGCACGGCCTCGAAGCCGGCGCGGAAGTTCTCGGTGTTGAACGCCCCTCCCCAGATGGTCACCGCGAGCCAGGCGACCGTGAATGCGTCGAGGCGGATGCCGATCTCGGGGAGCGCGAAGAAGAGCATGAAGATCTGCACGAGGATCGGCGTGTTGCGGATCACCTCGACGTAGACCGCGGCGACCTGGCTCACGACTGGGATCCGGTACGCGCGGGCCGCGCCGAGCGTCAGCCCGATCACCGAGGCGCCCGCAATTGCGATCGCCGAGATGGTGAGCGTCCGACGCAGGCCGGCAAGGAGCTCGTCGAAGTTCACTTCGATGAACGACCAGATGTCGCCGAGTGAGAGTCCGAGCAGGAGCTGTGCGGTCACGCGCGACGAGGAGCGGCCGCTTGCGCGGCCGCTCCGTCAGTCGAGCAGTCAATGCCCGTTACGGGCACTTAGTCGTCTCGTCGCCCTGCGTGTAGCTGAACGTGTTGTTCGGCCTGAGGATGTTCTTCTGGAACCCCGCGAACACGCGTGTTGGGACGTTGTTCTTGAGGATCGTGTTGAACGTGTCACGCTTGCGCATGACCTCGAGTCGTGAATCGACCCAGCGCTTCAGTGCGGTATTCCCCTGCTTCATTCCGATGCCGTAGGGGAGTGCGAGGAACGTGTCCGATGTCAGCTTCAGGCTGCGATCGGTCGCGGCGATTCCTACGAGCACAGTGTCGTCCCACATGAGCGCGTCCGCACGACCCGTCACGGAATGCGAGCAGAGCGTTCGTGAAGCTGTCAGTCACGACAAGCTTCGTGTCCTTGAAGCAGTTCTTCATCCAGGGTCGTAGATCGAGCCGCTCGTGGTCGCGATCGTCTTTCCCCGCGAGCGTCGGAAGGTAGGTGTTCGGGGCGCTGTTCGGGACGAGGAAGCGTCCCTGTGGCCTTGTAGTAGGCACGCGAGAAGTCGATCCGCGTGTCTCGGTCGGTCGTGTAGGTGAAGGTCGCGATGACCATGTCCACACGGTCGGTCGTGAGCGCCGGCTCGCGGGCAGGCGTCGTCACGCAGGTGAAGTTGACGCGGGTCGACTTGCCGAACGCGAACCGCGAGAACCAGCGCGCGATCTCGACGTCGAACCCGGCGTTGCGCCCGCGGACGTCGATGTAGCCGAACGGCGGCGAGTCGCACTTGATGCCGATGTTGAAGCGTCCGCGCTCCTTGATGTTGGACGGCAGTGCGGGAAGCTTTTGAGCCTCGTTCGCCTCACGGGCGGACGCGGCGCCACCCCAGGTTGCGAGCGCGACGCCCGCGACGACCGTTACGAGCACGACTGCGGCGAGTCGTTTCATTCGGCTGTCCCTCCTTCGTCGATGGTGAGCTCCTCCAGGGAATGTGCGAGTTGCAGGCTGCGCCGCAGGAACCGCTGCGTGCGTTCCTTGCGCGGCCGGTCGAGCACCTCCGCCGGCACGCCCTCCTCCACGATCATGCCTTCGTCCATGAACACGACGCGGTCTCCCACGTCACGCGCGAAGTGCATCTCGTGGGTGACGACCAGCATCGTCATGCCCGTGCGCGCGAGGTCGCGCATCACGACGAGCACCTCGCCGACGAGCTCCGGGTCGAGCGCCGACGTGACCTCGTCGAAGAGCATGACGTGCGGGTTCATCATCAGCGCCCGCGCGATCGCGACTCGCTGTTGCTGACCGCCGGAGAGCTGGTGCGGATGCTGGTCGGCCTTCTCCTCGAGCCCGACCATCAGCGAGCAGCTCGCGGGCGCGAGCCTCGGCGTCGCGGCGTCGCATCTTGCGGATACGCCGCGCCGCGAGCGTGAGGTTGTCCAGCGTCGTCAGGTGCGGAAACAGGTTGAACTGCTGGAAGACGATTCCGACGCGTTGCCGGACCGCCGCGACGTCGGCGCCCTTGCGGGTGATCTCGTCACCCTCCAGGTAGATACGACCTGCCTGAATAGGCTCGAGGAGGTTGACGCAGCGAAGCAGTGTGCTCTTCCCACTTCCGCTCGGGCCGATGATCACGAGCACCTCGCCACGCTGGACGCTCAGGTCGATCCCGTCGAGGACGAGGTTGTCGCCGAAGCTCTTGCGCACGCCGTCGAGCTGCACCATCGGGTCTCCGTTGGATGTGGCAACCGCGCTCTCGTGGGCGAGCGGTGTCTCCATGTTCACCAGTCGTAATCCACCTGGCGTCCATCAAACGAGACTGACCGTCTCGCGTCAAGCGGTTGACGCGATTGCGGAGCACGCATACCCTGCTCGAGTCCCGTTCGTCGAGCGAAAGGAGATGACCATGAAAGTCGCCCGCCTCATCTCTGTTCGGCTCGACGCCTTCGCGTAGCTCTCGGCTCGCGCGGCGCGAGCCGCGGCCCGGTTCACCATCCGAGTGAAGGAGCTTTGCGTTGTCCGATGGAACCCTGGCCGCTCTCGGCTGGACCGACGAGCTCGAGGCGGCCTCCACGCCATATCGAGAGCGGGGTTTTCGACCCGCTCGCGTCGTCGCGGAGCACCGCGGCGGCTACTACGTCCGCTCCGAGCTGGGCGACCGGCTCGCCCATGCGCGGGGACGCCTGCGCGACGACGAGATCTGGGGCGGCATGCCCGCCGTGGGCGACTGGGTCGTCGTCTGCGACGCCCCCGGAGACCGCGACGCGATCGAGGCCCTACTCCCGCGTCGAACGAAGGTCTCCCGCAAGACGCCGTGGCTCAAGGCGGAGGAGCACATCCTCGTCGCGAACGTCGACACGGTCGTTCTCGTCAACGGCCTCGACGCGGACTTCAACCCGCGGCGTCTCGAGCGCTACCTCACCGCGGCCTGGGACAGCGGGGCCGACCCCGTGATCGTGCTGACGAAGCTCGACGTCTGCGACGACTCCGGCAAGCTCGCCGAGGCCGAGGCGGTCGCCGTAGGCGTGCCCGTGCTGCCGGTGAGCAACGTCACGGGCGAGGGGCTCGACGCCGTTCGGGCGCTGCTGCAACCCGCCAAGACGTTCGTCCTCCTCGGCTCGTCGGGCACGGGGAAGTCGACGCTGGCCAACCGGCTGGCCGGGCGTACCGTGATGGAGATCGGCGGCCTCCGCAACGACGGCCGCGGCCGCCACACGACGCGCCACCGGCAGCTCCTGATGATGCCCGGCGGCGCGATCCTCATCGACACGCCCGGCCTGCGCGAGCTGCAGATCTGGGAAGGCGACCTCGACAGTGCGTTCGCCGACATCGCGGAGCTCGCGGGGCAGTGCCGCTTCAACGACTGCGCGCACTCCACGGAGCCCGACTGCGCTGTACGGGAGGCTCTCGAGACCGGCGAGCTCGATGCCGACCGCTGGCACAACTACGTGAAGCTCCAGCGCGAGCTTCGCGCGATCGAGGCGCGAAGCAGCCACAGGATCCGGCGCGAGCTCAAGAGCCGGTGGCGGGCACGTGCTCGGGAGACGCGCCGCGCCCGCCGCTACGGAGGCAAGCCGTAGGCCGCTGGCTGATGTCGGAATTGCCGGGACGAGTTTGAACCTCGCCCGTAGATTCGAAGTCCCCCAGCATCTCGTCACGTCTCGACTGATCCGGAGATTTGAGCGCCGATGGGGGTTCGGGTGCCGAACGGTCGATTCGATTTCGGCCCGCCTCGGTGCGTCTTGTTGCCCCGCGTGTCCACGGACCCGGCTTCCCGAGGGGGAAGTTCCCGCAAAGGTGAAGTTTGGAGACCGTGAGCGGCACTAGCTGGCGAGCGGGAGCCACGTCAAAGGGTGTAGTGCTGGCGGCTCTCGGCCCGAATGCCTGCCCGGGTCGAGGGCCGCCGGCCGAATCAGTCCAGCGCCGGCAGACGCGAGGCAGTGACTCTCCTCGGTCAGCAGCCCGTGGCCGATGAGCACGCCGGAGTCGTGCCTATTGCCGATGCCGCGACAGTTCTCTGCGCTGCGAGCCGGGACGCCACGAGGCTCGTGTTGTCCCACACGTTGCCCCACGGCTACCTCGGCATCGTGCGGGTCTTCGGCGTCCGCGTCTTTGCAGGATTCCTGAGTGGCCCCGGGAGGAGTCGAACCTCCGCCCGCAGATTCGAAGTCTGCCGCTCTATCCACTGAGCTACGGGGCCTGGGGCGCTCAGTATGCCCGCGGCGGGCTACGCCGCCCGCTCGGCTTCGTGCTCGTCGCGGACGTGAGCGACGAACATGCGCACGATCGTTGCGTCGTACTCCGTGCCGGCGAGTCGCATCAGCTCGGCGAGTGCGTCCTCCTCGGAGAGCGCAGGCCGGTACGGACGCTCCGAGAGCATCGCCACGTAGGCGCTGCAGACGCGGATGATCCGTGACGCGAGTGGCGCCTCCTCGCCGGCGAGGCCGTCGGGATAGCCGCTTCCGTCCCAGTTCTCGTGGCTCGAGCGGACGATCCCGGCGACGCTTCGAAGTGCAGGGGACGCGCGCAGGATCCGCTCGCCGACGATGGTGTGCTGGCGGACGAACTCCCACTCGCGCTCGTCGAGCGGCCCCGGCTTGTGGAGGATCTCGTCCGGCACCGCGATCTTGCCGAGATCGTGCAGCTGGGCGGCGCGCTCGAGCTCGTCGAGCTCGTCGCGACGCAGGCCCAGCATCGTGCCGACCTCGAGCGCGAGGACACCGGCGTCGGCTCGTTGCGCCTCGAGTTCGGGCTCGCGGAAGGAGAGGGCTGCGAGCAAGGCGGCCATCGTCCGCTCGCTCTCGCCGCGCCGCGAGTACTTCTGTGCGTACAGGCGCTCGTCGGCCAGCTGGAGCGCGTGGCTCGCATCGGTCGCCTCGTCCGAGAGCATCACGGCGCCGAACGAGCTGCCGATGTCGAACCCCTCGCCCCGCTCGGACAGCGCCTCGCAGGCTCGGTCGATCAGTGGCTCCGCCTCGCCCTCGGCGACCGTCGCGAGCAGACAGAACTCGTCCCCTCCGAGGCGGTACGCGGTTCCACCGTCCGCGACGACGGTCGCGAGCTTGGAGCCGAGCCGCGCGAGCAGGGCATCTCCTGCGGGGTGGCCGAAGCTGTCGTTGTAGCCCTTGAATCCGTCGAGGTCGAAGAGCATCAACATCGTCGGTGAGACGGGGTCACCTGCCAGCCGTCGTTCGAGGTCGGAAACGAGCTGACGGCGGTTCGCGAGACCGGTGAGCGAGTCGGTCGTCGCCTCGGTGCGGGTCAGCGCGAGGAGCCGCCCGTTCTCACGGAACGTGAGCGCGAGCCGCACGATGACCAGCCCGAGCGTCGCCGACGCGAGCACGACGGCGAGCATGTTCAGCCGGTTGAAGTGGTCGTAAACGAGGATCCCCGTCGCGACGAGCGCGCAGACCGTCGGTACGGCGAGGAGCGGACGCCCCTCGAGGCTCAATCCCGCTCGTGTGCGGTCGTTCACCCACGCGGAGGCCGCGATGAGGAGAAGTGCCGCGGGCCAGAGGATGTCGATCCACGTTCCCTCCACGTAGGTGCCCTCGGCCGACTGGAAGAGGTAGATGCTGTCGGCGAGAGTCGTCGAGAGGACGCCGAGGCCCAGGAGACCCCAACGCAGTCCCGGCCGCCAGCCGGTGAGCGCGAAGACGCCGAAGACCGCCGAGAGGAGGAGAACGTCCCCGAGCGGGTACGCGAGGTTCGTCACGACCACGGACGTCGAGCCCGCCGTGACGTCGGCGACGAGCGCGAAGATGACGGCGGCGCCGGCGGCGCCCGCGGCGAGGGCAGCGGTGGCGCCGTCGAACCAGAGCATCCCCCCGATCGTGCGGGCGCGCGAGCGCAGGAGCAGGACCATCCCGACGTAGAGGAACAGGTAGAAGCCGATGAACCCGGCGTCCGCGATCGACGGATAGCTCTCGGGAGTGAAGATCGCGTACCAGATCTCGCCGAAAGCCCAGCTCGACATCGCGATGGTGATGACCGTCCAGGCGGCGCGCTCCTTCTCCACGAGGTACGCGTGCGAGCCTGCCGTGACGCAGGCGAGGATCATCAGGGCGTTGTAGACACCGGTGTTGAAGAAGCTGAAGAGCGCGCCGTCGGAGGACGACAGCAGCGTGTACGCCGCGAACACGGCGAGGCCCCCGGCGCTCGCCACGCGCGTCAGGTGTACCCATGCGGAATGTGGCATCTCCGTACGGGAATCGGCTGTGGCCGACCGCTTCTTGAGCGAATGGGCCATCCGGCGGTCCGGTCCGTCCGATCCTGGTCCTACCCTCGCGCCATGGTTCTCGGGATCGTGGTGTTCGGAGCCGCGTTCCTTGCCGGGCTGGGGCTCGGCACGTACACCCGACGGCCGCTTTCGACCGCGTTCCTCGTCCTCGGCAGCTTCACCGCGCTCCTCGTGCTGACCGCGACGGGCGAGCTACTGGATGCGGGCGCGGTGCTCGCGATCGTGGCGCTCGTGGGTCTGGTCGCGGAGAGCATGCGCGAGACGTTCTCGCGCCTCGTCGACGGCTACTGAGGCGGCGCCTATCCTTCGCCTCGCGCGGGCGTGGCGGAATTGGCAAACGCGGCGGGTTTAGGTCCCGTTGGGCCGCAAGGTCCTTGGAGGTTCGAGTCCTCCCGCCCGCAATTGCGCAAGATCGGAATCCGCGAGTGCGGATTCCGATCGCGCGAACGTCAGAGACGCTCGCCGCGAAGGTCGAGTCGCATCGGCCGAGCACTAGGTGCTCGACGGGAAGCGGTCGATCCTGAACAGGTCGATGTCGTGGTGCGTCGATCCGTCGATCGCGAGGTCGGCGAGGACCTCGCCCACGACCGAGCAGAACTTGTACCCGTGGCCCGAGAAGCCGGCGCCGACGACGGCAGCGGGCGCGTCGGGGTGGCGGTCGATGAGGAAGTGCTCGTCCGGCGACGGCTCGAACAGGCAGGTCTTGAGCGCAACCGTCGGCCCGGCGCCTTCCGGGAAGTAGCGCTCCGCGAACGCACGGAGCGGCGCCTCGTCGGCCAGGGTCGGCTCGCGGTCGATCGTGTCGGGGTCGCCGCCCGAACCGAAGTGGTCGTAGCGCCCGAGCTTGAAGCCCGGAATGCCATGCGCGGGAAAGCCGTAGAAGTGCTCGCCGTCGAGCGCGAGGTTGAAGACGGGCATGCGCTCCGGCTCGAAGATCTCCGGACGGGTGGGCTGAAGCCAGGCGAGCGATTGGCGCACGCCGCGGACGAGGCCCTGCGGAAGGCGTGCGACGTCCTGCGACCATGCACCCGCGGTGAAGACGACTCGCTCGGCTTCCACCTCGTCGCGGTCGGTCCGGATCCGCACGCCGTTCTCCGTCTCCGACCACTCGAGCACGCGCTCGCGCGCATGCAGCTCCGCGCCGTGCTCGAGCGCACCCCGGACGTGCGCGACGATGCACCGCTCGGGGACGACGAAGCCGCCGTCCGGCTGGAACGCAACCTCCATCCCGGCGGGCAGGCGGTACGCAGGGAAGCGCCGCTCGACCTCGGCTCCGGTCAGCACCTCGTGCCGGATGTCGTGCTCGGCGCACGAGTGGAGGACGCCCTCGAGGATCCGGTCGCCGCCCTCGACGATCCCGGTGATGTAGCAGGAGCTGCTCGTCCGCCTCGGTCCTGCAACTCGCGCCAGAGCTCGTAGGCGCGACGAAGCAAGGGCACGTAGTCCGGGTGCTCGAAGTACGCGAGCCGGATGATCCGCGTCAGCCCGTGCGACGAGCCGTGCTCGTGGAGCAGGTCGAAGCGCTCGAGTCCGAGGACGCGTTTGCCGCGTCGCGCGAGGTGATAGAGCGCGGCACTTCCCATCCCGCCGACTCCGACGACGACGACGTCGTACCGCTCCACGGACGTGACCCTATCCGCGGCTGGTTGAATGGCCGAGTGACCACAGCTGTCGAGACCGTCGGCGAGAACCGTGTCCGCCTGACCGTCGACGTGTCGCCCGACCAGGTGCGTCACGCCGTCGATCACGCGATGTCGGACCTGTCCGAGAGCGTCAAGATCCCCGGCTTCCGCACGGGCAGGATCCCGAAGCCGGTGCTCGTCTCACGGCTCGGCAAGGAGCGCATCTACGCCGAGGCGGTCGACAGCCACATCGGTGGCTGGTTCTGGAGCGCCGCGTCGCGCAGCCGCGTTCGCCCGGTCTCCGACCCGCAGTACGAGTTCGAGCTTCCCGATACAGCTGACGAAGCGTGGAGCTTCATCGCGACCGTCGAGGTGCAGCCGCTGCCGGAGCTCGTCGACTGGACTGCGCTCGAGGTGCCCCGCGTCCAGGTCGAGGTCCCGCAGGAGTCCGTCGATGCCGAGATCGACGTGCTGCGTGAGTCCGTCGCCGAGCTCGCGCCGGCGGGCGAACGTCCCGCCCAGGCCGGCGACACGCTCGTTGTCGACCTCGTGGACGCCGACGGCGAGGCGCAGCCCGACACGATCGTCGAGCTGGGAGGCGGCAGGCTCGCGCCCGAGATCGAGGCTGCTCTTGCGGGCGCGACGGCCGGGCAGACGAAGGAGATCGCGTTCCCGATCGCCGACGGCTCGAGCTCGAACATCGAGATCACGGTCCGCGAGATCCAGGAGAAGGTCCTCCCCGAGATCGACGACGAGCTCGCGCGCTCCGCGAGCGAGTTCGACACGATCGCCGAGCTCCGTTCGAGTATCGAGGCGACGCTGCGCGAGCAGCTCGACGCCGAGATCGACGCCGCGTTCCGCATCTCGGCGGTCGACGAGCTCGTGCGCGCCTCGTCCGTGCAACCCGCGCTTCCGCTCATCCGGACGCGCGCCGGCGACCTGCTCACGGGATTCGTGCGTTCCCTCGAGCGGCGCGGCATCAGCCTGGAGACCTACCTTGCGGCGAGCGGCGGCTCGGCCCAGGAGCTCGAGCGGCAGATGGTGCTCGAGGCCGCCGTATCGGTCGCGCGCGAGCTTGCGCTCGAGGCCCTCGCCATCAAGGCTGGGATCGAGATCTCGGACGACGACGTGAAGGCGTACATCCGCGACGAGGCCGCCGCGTCCGGCGAGGACGACGTCGAGGGTGTCATCGAGGACGTCTGGGCACACGGGCAACAGGAGTCGATCCGCGAGGACCTCCGGCTCCGCGCCGCGCTCGACCGCCTCGTCGCCGACGTGGTGCCGATCGCCCCCGAGCTCGCGGAGGCGCGAGACAAGCTGTGGACCCCCGACAAGGAGAAACCCGAAGGGGAGACGAAGTTGTGGACCCCCGGCAGCGAGGAGAGTGCATGAGCCCCCTGATCCCGATGGTCATCGAGCAGACGTCGCGCGGCGAGCGCTCGTTCGACATCTACTCGCGTCTGCTCAACGAGCGCATCATCTTCCTGGGGACGCCGATCGACGACCAGATCGCGAACCTCATCGTGGCGCAGCTCCTCCATCTCGAGTCGGAGGACCCCGACAAGGACATCTCGATCTACATCAACTCGCCGGGCGGCATCGTCTACGCCGGGCTCGCGATCTACGACACGATGCAGTTCATCCGCCCGGACGTGCAGACGATCTGCGTCGGCATGGCGATGTCCATGGGCGCAGTCGTTCTCGCCGGGGGCGCGAAGGGCAAGCGCAGTGCGCTGCCCCACTCGAAGATCCTGATCCACCAGGGCTCGGCCGGCTTCTCGGGGCAGCCCACGGACATCGAGATCCAGGCGCGGGAGGTAATCAGCCTCAAGCGGCTAATGGAGGAGATCATGTCCACGCACACCGGCCAGACCATCGAGAAGGTGTCGAACGACATGGAGCGCGACTACTACATGACTGCCGAGGAAGCGAAGGACTACGGGATCATCGACAGAGTGGTCGCGGCCCGCACGTAACGGGCGCCCCCTTCCATCGACGGTGAAAACGGAGTAAAAGGAGACACGTGGCTCGGGCGAGCGAGGGCAACGAGCAGCTGCTGTGCAGCTTCTGCGGGAAGAGTCAGCGACAGGTCAAGAAGCTGATCGCTGGTCCCGGCGTCTACATCTGCGACGAGTGCATCGATCTCTGCAACGAGATCATCGACGAGGAGCTGACCAGCCCCGCGCAGCTCGACCTCGACAATCTCCCGAAGCCGCTCGACATCTACTCCGTCCTCAACGACTACGTCGTCTCGCAGGAGGAGGCAAAGCGCACGCTCGCGGTGGCGGTCTACAACCACTACAAGCGCGTGCGGATGGGGCTCGAGGACGGCGAGGTCGAGCTCCAGAAGTCGAACATCCTCCTCCTCGGGCCGACCGGGTGCGGCAAGACGCTCCTCGCCCAGACGCTCGCGAGGATCCTCAACGTCCCGTTCGCGATCGCGGACGCCACGGCCCTCACCGAGGCGGGCTACGTCGGCGAGGACGTCGAGAACATCCTGCTCAAGCTCATCCAGGCCGCGGACTTCGACATCAAGAAGGCCGAGACCGGGATCATCTACATCGACGAGGTGGACAAGATCGCGCGGAAGGCGGACAACCCGTCGATCACGCGCGACGTCTCCGGCGAGGGCGTCCAGCAGGCGCTCCTGAAGATTCTCGAGGGCACCGTCGCGTCGGTACCACCACAGGGCGGGCGCAAGCACCCGCACCAGGAGTTCCTCTCGATCGACACGACGAACATCCTCTTCATCTGCGGCGGCGCGTTCGCCGGCCTCGACAAGATCATCGAGCGCCGCATCGGGAAGAACACGGTGGGCTTCGGCGCGGACATCCGCTCGAGGAGCGCCGCGGAGAACTCGGAGCTCCTGAGCGACGTCATGCCCGAGGACCTGATCACGTTCGGCCTCATCCCCGAGTTCGTCGGGCGTCTCCCCGTGGTCTCGGCGGTGCACCAGCTCACGAAGGAGGACCTCGTCGAGATCCTCATCGAGCCCAAGAACGCACTCGTTCGCCAGTACCAGCGCTTCTTCGGCTACGACCAGATCGAGCTCGTCTTCACCGAGGACGCGCTCTGGGAGATCGCCGAGCACGCGCTCGCCCGTGAGACCGGCGCTCGCGGTCTTCGCTCGATCATCGAGCTCGCTCTCCTCGACGTCATGTTCGAGCTTCCGTCGCGCACCGACGTGACGAAGTGCGTCCTGACCAAGGAGACGATCTCGCGCGGCCAGAAGCCGACGCTCGTGACGAGCGGCGCCGGGGCGGTCGACGACGAGGAGCTCGACGCCGTGGCCGAAGAGTCGGCCTAGCGCTCGCGCAACATAGGCAGTTCGACCCATTTCGCCGACCGCACGATTGTGGTTACGCTGTTCCGAATGCCGCGCTACCTGATCGAGCGAACGTACACCGTCGACATGGACGGTCTTCCGAACGTCGCAACGCGCTCCAAGGCGATCGGCCACTACCACTATCCTGAGATCGTCTGGGAGCACAGCCACGTCGTGGTCGGCAGCGACGGGGTCCCGAAGTCGTTCTGCATCTACGAGGCGCCGAACGAGGAGATGGTCCGCGAGCACGCGAGCCGGCTCGGCGACCACGTGGTGACGACGATCTACGAGGTCGCGGGCGACGTCTCGCCGGCCGACTTCCCGCTCACCGAAGACCCCGTCTAGCCAGGCTCACCCGCCGGCACGCCTCCGACGTCGCCGAGGTGGTACGCGGCCTGTAGTGCCACCGCTAGCTTCCGCGTGACGTCGCGGCGTCGCGCGTCGTCGTCGGCGAGGACCTCGAGCGCCTCGCGATAGAGAGCCACTGCGCGCTGCTTCGCCCAGCCACGACCCGCCTGGTCGGCGGCGGCCGTGAGGTGCTCGAGTGCGCGCTCGTTCTCGCCCGCCTCCTTCCAGTGGTGGCCGAGCGCCTCATGCGACTGACCGACGTCGGTCGCCGCTTCGAGAAAGCGCGCGACGGCCGCGTGCTTGGCGCGGCGGGCCGCCCGGGGGAGCGTCGCGTATGCGACGTCGTGGATCAGCCCGTGCTTGAAGCCGAACTGCTGATCGCCCTTGATCCGGGACACCGCCTCGCGCTGGATCAGGTCACGTCCCTCGAGGGAGCCGAGCAGGTCCGACAGGTCCGAGCGGTCGTCGATCTCGCTCAGTGCGCCCCGCCAGAAGACCCGCCCTACCACGCATGCGTCGACCAGGACGGCGCGCTCCGCCGCCGGAAGCGCGTCGAGTCTCGCCGCGATGATCGCACGGATGCTCGTGGGTAGCTCATCGAGTCCCTTGACCTGCTGCTCGCCGAGGCATCTGGCGAGCTCCTCGATGAAGAGCGGGTTGCCCTCGGCCGTTTCAGCGACCTGCTCTGCGCGCGTCGTCTCGTCGACTCGCCCGAGGAGCTCGGCGGCGAGCTCGCGACCCGCAGCGTCGCCGAGCGGCTCCAGCGGAAGCGCCGTGTACGCGGGCAGACCACCGCCCCAACCCGGCCGGTCGCCGAGAAGCTCGGGTCGCGCGAGCGCGAGGAAGAGCACGGGGACGTCCCGGACGCGGGCCGCGAACGTCTCGAGGAGGTCGAGCAGGCTCGCGTCTGCCCAGTGGATGTCCTCGTACACGAGCAGTGTGGGGCCTCCCAGCGCGAGCGACTCGACGAGAACGCGGGCCGAGAAGAAGAGCTGCTCGCGATCGGGGGCCTCGCGGTCTCCGTCGAGGCCGAGGAGCGTGGCGAGATTCGGTGCATGCTCCTCTGCGGCAGCAGGCCCTGCCAGCGACGCGATCGCATCGGTGAGCTTCTCCGTCGCCTCGGCGGCGTCGTCACTGTCGAAGATGCGCGCGATCTGCTTCACCTGCTGACCGAACGCGCTGTACGGACTCGACGCGCCGTAGGGGGTCGAGCGCCCGCGGATGACACGCGCGCCCTGTGTTGCGACGAGCTGTGCGAGCTCGAGCGCGATTCTCGACTTGCCGATCCCGGCCGGGCCGAAGACCGTGACGAAGTGGCTCCGTCCCTCGTCGACGACGCGGTCCCAGACTCCTGTGAGAACTGCGAGCTCGCGATCGCGTCCGACCATCGGAACGGGCGCGGCCGGGCGCTCCCCGATGGCCGACGTGGCGCGGAGAGCGAGCCACGCCTGCACAGGCGTCTCCTTCCCCTTCGCAACGACCGGCTGCGCCGGGCGGTACTCGATGGAGCCGCGCGTCCCGATGTACGTCTCCTCGCCGACGAGCACCGCCCCCACCGGAGACGCCGACTGCAGACGGGCTGCAGTGTTCACCACATCTCCGGCAACGAAGGTCTCGCCACGCTCGGGACTGGCGTCCAGTGCGACGATCGCCTCGCCCGTGTTGACCGCGACGCGCAGCTGGAGCCCTTCGTCCTCGGCCCAGTCGCGAACCGCAAACGCGGCACGCACGGCCCGCTCGGCGTCGTCGCCGTACGTCACCGGCGCACCGAAAATGCCCATGACGGCATCGCCGACGAACTTCTCGACCTTCCCGCCGTGGCTCTCGAGCTCGCCGCGCACGCGCTCGTAGTAGGGGACGAGGAACGCACGAACGTCCTCCGGGTCGAGCTTCTCGGAGCGCGAGGTGAAGCCGACGAGGTCGACGAACAGCACCGACACGACGCGGCGCTCCTCGCCGCTCGGCCCTGCCTCCCCGAGCGCGGCGCCACATGCGTTGCAGAACTTGGCCCCATCGGGATTCTCCTGGCCGCAGCGGGCGCACGTGAGCACGGGGTGGAAGACTAAAGGTCCCCAGCCCGGGAGGTACGGTGGCCGAGACCGTGTACGACGCGGCGCGCGCCGAGGCATTCGCCGGCCGAATGCTCGACATGCTGAACGCCGGTGCACTCATCGTCATGACGTCGGTCGGGCACCGGGCCGGGCTCTTCGACGCACTGGCGGAGCTCGACGCTGCGACGAGCCCCGAGCTCGCGACCGCGGCAGGGTTGAACGAGCGCTACGTCAGGGAATGGCTCGGCGCCATGGCGACGGGGCGCATCGTCGAGATCGACCCGGAGACGGGTCGCTACTCGCTTCCGGCCGAGCACGCCGCGTGGCTGACGCGCGCGGCCTCTCCGGACAACCTCGCTGTCGAGGCGCAGTGGATCCCGACGCTCTCGCTCGTCGAGGACGACATCCTCGACTGCTTCGCGAGCGGTGGCGGCGTGCCGTACGAGCGCTTCGCGCGGTTCCACGAAGTCATGGCCGAGGAAAGCGCGCAGACGGTCCTGTCGGTGCTGTTCTCGCACATCCTTCCGCTCGTTCCCGGGATGGCCGAGCGCCTCGAGGGCGGCGCGTCGCTGCTCGACCTCGGCTGCGGGCGCGGCAGGGCACTGTTGCTCCTCGGCGAGCGCTTCCCGGCCTCGACGTTCCTCGGCTACGACCTGTCAGCGGACGCGATCGCCTTCGCGTCGGCGCAGGCGCGGGACCGCGACCTCGCGAACGTGCGCTTCGAGCAGCGCGATCTGAGCACCTTCGACGGCGACGCCGACTCCGAGGCGTTCGACTACGTGACGACCTTCGACGCGGTGCACGACCAGGCGAAGCCGCTCGCGCTGCTGAAGGGCATTCGCCGGACACTTCGGCCCGAGGGCGTCTACCTCATGCAGGACATCCAGGGGTCGAGTCATGTCCACGAGAACCTCGATCATCCGGGCGCGCCGCTCCTCTACATGATCTCGTGCATGCACTGCATGACGGTCTCGCTGGCGCAGGGCGGCGACGGTCTCGGTGCGATGTGGGGAGAGGAGAAGGCCCGCGAGCTTCTTGCCGAGGCGGGCTTCTCGTCGATCGACGTGCACCTGCTCGAGCACGATCCGTTCAACGCGTACTTCGTGGTGCATCCATGACCTAGGCGAGCGTCCCGCCGGTCGCGACGGCTTCCGTAGGCTGCGGACGTGACGTTCACGACGCGTCCCGAGCTGCGCGGCACCTTCGGGATGGTCGCGTCGACCCACTGGCTTGCGTCGCAGACGGGTATGGCCGTGCTCGAGCGCGGGGGGAACGCCTTCGATGCGGCAGTCGCGGCGGGGTTGGTGCTGCAGGTCGTCGAGCCGCACCTGAACGGACCGGGCGGTGAGGTTCCTGCCGTATTCTGGCCCGCCGAGCGCGGCGAGCCGCTCGCTCTGTGCGGGCAGGGGGTCGCGCCGGCAGCCGCCACGATCGAGCGCTTTCACGAGCTCGGCCACGAGCTGATCCCGGGCACGGGGGTCCTCGCCGCCTGCGTCCCCGGCGCGTTCGGAGGTTGGCTGCTCCTCCTGCGGGACTTCGGCACGTGGCGTCTCGCCGACGTCCTCGAGTTCGCGATCGGCTACGCGGAGCACGGCTACCCGCTCCACGAGCGCGTTCGCGCGACGATCCGGCTGAACGAGGCGCTCGTCGGGAGCTGGCCCGGTTCACGCGACCTCTACCTGCCGGCGCCTGAGGCGGGCGCGCTCTTCCGCAACCCGGCGCTCGCTGCCACGTACCGCCGTATCGTCGAGGAGAGCCGCGGCGGCTCGCGCGAGGACGAGATCGAGAGGGCGCGGCTCGCGTGGTACGAGGGCTTCGTCGCAGAGGAGATCGACCGTTTCGTCGCAGGCGAAGGTGGGATCCTGACGGGCGCCGACATGGCCGCGTGGCGCGCGACGTTCGAACCGGTCGCAGCGCTCGAGTACCGCGGCCTCACGGTCTGCAAGACGCAGCCGTGGGCTGCAGGGCCGGTCGGGCTCCAGCAGCTCGCGCTGTTACGCGGGTACGACCTCGCCGAGCTCTCGGCCGCGGAGTTCGTCCACGTCGTCGTCGAATGCGGGAAGCTCGCGTTCGCCGACCGCGATGCTCTCTACGGCGACTCCGGCGACGTTCCGCTCGAGACGCTGCTCTCGCGCGAGTACAACGACGAGCGGCGCTCGCGCATCGGCGACGAGGCGTCGGGCGACTACGTTCCCGGCCTCGGCCGCCTTCCAGCCCTGCATGCCGCGGAGGCGACGATCGGGTCGGGTGAGCCCGGTCGCGGCACCGTCCACGTGGACGTCGCAGATCGCTTCGGCAACATGCTCTCGGCCACGCCGAGCGGGGGATGGTTGCAGAGCTCGCCGGTCATCCCTGCGCTCGGCTGGCCTCTCGGCACACGAGCGCAGATGTTCTGGCTCGAGGAGGGGCTCCCCTCGTCGCTCGAGCCGGGAAAGCGGCCACGGACGACGCTCTCCCCCGGCCTTGCGCTCCGTGACGGTGCGCCGTATCTCGCGTGGGGCACGCCTGGCGGGGACCAGCAGGAGCAGTGGGCGCTGCATGCCTTCGTCCGTCACGTCGACCTCGGGCTCGACCTCCAGGCGGCGATCGAGGCGCCCGAGTTCCACACGGATCACCTGATCTCGTCCTTCTTCCCGCGCGGGTTCGCCCCGAAGTCGCTCGCGGTCGAGTCGCGCTTCGACGCCCGCACGATCGCCGAGCTGCAGCGCCGCGGTCACGATGTCTCCGTCTGGCCGGCATGGTCTGCGGGACGCGTCTCGGCCGTCGCGCGCGAGCCGGACGGTCTCCTCCGGGCGGGGGCGAACCCGCGCGGGATGCAGGGCTACGCGGTCGGCCGATGAGCGAGCGCACACGGACGTACAGCTGGGACGACCCGTTGGCGCTGCGGGACGCGATGGCCGGTCGCTCCGGGCTCGAGCTCATGCAGCTGATGGCCTCGGGCGAGATCCCGCCGCCTCCGATTGCGCAGACGCTCGGCTTCCGCCTCGTCGAGGCGGAGCGAGGGCACGCGGTCTTCGAGTGTCAGCCGGCCGAGTACCACTACAACCCGATCGGGATCGTCCACGCCGGTCTCGCGATGACGCTCATGGACTCCGCGATGGGTCTCGCATTCGTCACGACGCTCAGCGAGCCGGTCGGCTGGACGACGCTCGAGGTGAAGTCCAACTTCACGCGTGCGCTCACGACGGAGACAGGACTGGTCCGGTGCACGGGCTCCATCGTTCACCGCGGTCGCCGGGTGTCGACGACCGAGGCACGCGTCGAGGACGTCGAGGGCAGGCTTTGCGCGCACGGCACGAGCACGATCCTGGTGCTCGATCCCCCCTCGGGCTAGGCGACCACGAGTGCATCGCGCCCGCCGCGCTTGGCCGCGTAGAGCGCCTCGTCGGCGCGGGCGACGAGCTCGGCGCCGGTCTCGCCGGGACTCCATTCGGCGAGCCCGATGGAGCACGTCTGGTCGTCGGGCGTCAGCATCCGGACGCGGTCGAGGACGACCTCGGCCTCCGCGAGCGAGCAGCTCGGCAGCGCTACCCCGAACTCCTCGCCGCCGTACCGCGCGAGCGTGTCCGTCTGCCTGAGCGCGGTTCGCCAGGCAGCCGCAGCGGTCTTCAGAAGCCGGTCGCCGGAGAGGTGGCCGTGCTCGTCGTTGAACGCCTTGAAGTGGTCGAGGTCGACGACGGCCACACACAGGGGGCGGTGCGTTCGACCTGCATACCCGACCGCCCGCCGGATCGTCTCGTCCCACGCGCGGCGATTCGGAAGCCCTGTCAGCTCGTCCGTCTCGGCCATCCTGCTGAGACCCGCGAGAAGGTCGGCCCGCTCGATCGCGACCGCCGCCTCGATCGCGAGGAGCATCACCGCCTGGGTGGTGGGCTGGTCGACACTCTCCACGCGTCGGTCCCAGCCCACGCTCAGGACACCGACGGTCGTGTCGCCGCGCATGATCGGCTCGAACAGCATCGAGACGACCCCGGCGCGGCGAACCTCCTCCTGCGGGAGCCTCGCGTCTCCGAGTGCGTCCGGGGAGAAGTACGCCGTGCCCGACGTGAAGGCCTGGAGGCTGCCCGACGAGTCCTCGCGCATCCGGAACCGGATGCGTCCCAGCTCCGGGCCGGCATGTCCAGTGAGCACGAGGTCGCCGTAGCCGTCCGGCTCCCAGATGGCGGCGAAGCTCGCGCCGGCGATCTCGAGCGTCGCGCGGCAGATGTGCTCGCGCGCATCGGTGTCGGCCGTCAGTGCGCGGGCGACACTTGCGATCGCCGCGATCCTCCGCTCGTGCTCGCGGGCGATGCGAGTCTGGGACCGTTTGTCCTGCATGATCGCCTCGACGGAGAACCCGACGATCACCGCGACGCCGGTCCACAGGAGTGCACGCCTCCAGTCGCTCGTCGTGTAGCTCTCCGGATCGCCGACGAGGAGCGGCAGCACGAATACGGACGCGCCGACGCCGATCCCGAGCGCCACCTCGCGCCGTCCGAGGTTCAGTGCGATCCAGACGACCGGAAGGAGGGCGAGCGGCGCATAGCCCGAGACCGAGCCGTCGTTCGCCTCCCGCAGGAGTGCCACCACCACGAAGTACGCGAGGGGCGGCACGACGAACGTCCACCGCGGCAGCCGGGACCACGGAGTGAGCACGCCGACGGCCGCGATGACGACCGTCAGCGCGGTGGCGATCCAGACGTACGTCCATTCGTCCGGGCGGGGCGGCAGCGCGGTCGTTGCGAGTGCGAGCAGTCCGACTGCGACGAACGGGAGGAAGCGACGCGTGATCTTCGCCTCCAGCCGGCGATCGGTGGCCATGGGCAACGAATCGGCCGCTTGCGGCTCGGTCTTGAGAACAGCGCGCTACCCTGAGGGAGTGCATCGCGACGGCAAGGGCGGCCCGCTGTCCCCGGTAGCCGGGCGGCGCCTGCACGCGTAACCAGCGAGCGCCGCGACCACACCGACCTAGACTCTCGCGCGATGGAATCGCGGTACGACCCCACGGGTGCCGAGGCGCGCTGGCAGGCGGCCTGGGAGGGCGAGGGCCTGTACGCGGCCGGCGCGGGGGCGCGCAACGCCCGGACCTACGTCATCTGTGTCCCGCCCCCGAACGTCACGGGCGGGCTGCACATGGGCCATGCCCTGAACGGCTCGATCCAGGATGTCCTGACGCGCTGGCACCGCATGCGCGGGTTCGACACCCTCTGGCAGCCCGGCTACGACCACGCCGGGATTTCCACGCAGAACGTCGTCGAGAAGGAGCTCGCGAAGGAGGGGCGCACGCGACAGGACGTCGGTCGCGAGGCGTTCGTCGAGCTCACGTGGGAGTGGCTCGAGAAGACGGGCCGGACGATCATGGGCCAGTACCGGCGACTCGGGTGCTCGCTCGACTACTCGCGCGAGCGGTTCACGATGGACGATGCATACGTCCGCGCGGTGATGACCTTCTTCGTCCGGCTGTGGGACCGCGGCTGGATCTACCGCGCGAACCGGATCGTCAACTGGTGCCCGTTCCATCAGACCGCGATCTCGGACCTCGAGGTGGTGCACGAGGACATGGACGACACGCTGGTCACGATCCGCTACCCGTTCGCGGACGGCGACGGCAGCGACGGGGTCTCGATCGCGACCGTGCGGCCGGCCACGATCCTCGCCGACGTCGGCGTCGCCGTGCACCCCGACGACCCGCGCTATCGCGATGCGATCGGCCGGGAGGTCGTCGTCCCGTACACCGGGCTCCGCGTGCCGGTGATCGCCGACGAGCGCATCGACCGCGAGTTCGGAACCGGCGCGCTCAAGGTCACCCCGGGCCACGATCCGCTCGACTTCGACATCGGGCGCGACCATGGCCTGCCCGAGCCGACGGTCGTCGGCCTCGGACGGGCGCATGAACGAGCAGGCCGGGGATCTCGCCGGGCTCACGCAGGAGGAGGCGGGAGACGCGGGTGCTCGCCTGGGCGGAGGAGCGCGGCCTCGTCGAGAAGCGCGAGCCGTACCGGCATTCGGTCGGGACGTGCGAGCGCTGTCACTCGCGCATCGAGCCGCTCATCTCGCTGCAGTGGTGGTGCGCCATGCAGGAGCCCGCGGCACCGGCGCTCGAGGCGTTGCGCGAGCGCCGCGTCCGGTATCACCCCGAGTCCCAGCACCGGTTCGCGATCGCCTCGCTCGAGGAGACACCGGACTGGTGCATCTCGCGCCAGCTGTGGTGGGGGCATCAGTTGCCGATCTGGACGTGCCCCGACGGCCACCTGACCGTGACCGTCGAGGAGCCGTCGGCCTGTACCGAGTGCGGCGCGACCGAGCTCGAGCGCGAGTCGGACGTCCTCGACACGTGGTTCTCGTCGGCGCTGTGGCCGTACGCGACGCTCGGCTGGCCGGACGAGACGCCGGAGCTCGCCCGCTACTACCCGGGCGACGTCAACTCGACCGCCCGCGAGATCATCCGCCTCTGGGTCAACCGGATGATCTGGACGGGCCTCGAGGTCCTCGGCGACGTCCCGTTCACCGACTCGATCATCCACTCGACCGTGCTCGCGCTCGACGGGCGCCGGATGTCGAAGAGCCTCGGCACGGGGATCGACCCGATGGCGCCGATCGAGGAGTACGGCGCCGACGCGACGCGCTACGGCCTCCTGAAGATCTCGTCGACGCAGGACGTGCGGTTCTCGTACGGCGCGATCGAGGAGGGGCGGAAGCTCGCGATCAAGCTCTGGAACGTCGCGCGGCTCATCCTGCAGAACGCAGAGGGTGTGTCGCCCTCGCTGGAGCCCCGCGACCTCGAGGAGCGGTGGATCCTGGCGCGCATCGAGGCCGCCCGGGCCGAGATCGAAGAGGCGTGGTCGCGCTTCGACTTCGCCGAGTCGACGGCGACGATCTACCACCTCACGTTCGACGACTTCTGCGACTGGTACGCGGAGGCGATCAAGCCGCGGCTGTACGACCGCGACGAAGCCGCGATCGCCACCGCGCTCGGTGCGCTCGAACGGCTCCTCGCGCTCCTACACCCCGTGCTGCCCCACGTGACCGAGGAGATCTGGTCACACCTCCCGGAGCGTTCCGCGCGCCTGATCGTGTCTCCCTGGCCCGACGCGGACGAGAGCTTCGCCGACGCTGTCGCCGGTCTCGACCGCGTGCAGGAGGCTGCGCAGATCTTTCGGCGCAGCGGCGTGCAGGTCGAGCTCGGCTCTGACGACGAGCGCCGCATCTTCGCCGCCGTGGTCCGCCCGGACCGCGTTCAGGGGGACGGTGACCGTGACGCTGAGGTCGAGCGGCTGCGGAAGGAGATAGCGCGGGCGGAGGGCATGCTTGCGAACGAGCGCTTCGTCGCCAACGCGCCCGACGACGTCGTGGCCGCAGAGCGCGAGAAGCTCGAGCGCTACCGTCGCGAGCTGTCCGCGCTCGAAACCTAGACGGATGCAGCGGATCGCCTGCATGAACCCCGCCCTACGATTGGCGGGGTGACCGCCGTCGAGTGGCTCGACGCGATGAGCCCGTGGCCGCGCGACGGCTTCGGGCTCGACCGCATGCGTGCGCTGCTCGCCGCGATCGGGGACCCGCAGCTCGCGTACCCGGCGATCCACGTCGTCGGGACGAACGGCAAGTCGACGGCCGCGGTGACGATCGAGCAGCTGCTCCTCTCGGAGGGACTTATGTCGGCTCGACGATCTCGCCGCACGTCGCAGGCTGGTCCGAGCGGATCCGGCTGCAAGGACGGGAAGCGGACTTCGAGTCCGCAGTCGGCCGCATCCGCCCCGCCGCGGAGGAGCTCGACGCAACGCAGTTCGAAGCAGTCACCGCGGCTGCGCTCGCAGCCTTCGCGGACGCCGCCGCCGACGTCGCAGTGGTCGAGGCGGGTCTCGGCGGCCGGCACGACGCGACGAACGTGCTTCGCACGCGCGTCGTCCTGCTGACGAACGTCGGGCTCGAGCACACCGACGTGCTCGGCGACACCCTCGAGGAGATCGCGACGGAGAAGCTCGCCGTCGCGCAGTCCCGGCTCGACCGTCGTCCTCCCGGACCGGACGTACGTGCACCTCGTGCGGCGCAACGAGGTCATTCTGGGCGGCGCACGAGAGGCCGCCGAGTCGTTCGTCGGCCACGCGATCGAGGCCGCACCGGCCGTCTCGCTGCCAGGCCGCTTCGAGCGACGGGCGGGCGAGGTCCGGGACGGTGCGCACAATCCCGACGGTGCGCGCCACCTGGTGGATCAGCTCGACGGCGACGACTTCACCGTCGTCGCATCGATCCTCGCCGACAAGGACGTCGACGAGATGCTCGCCGCGCTTCGTCGTGCTGGTCGACGCTTCGTCGCCACGAGGTCGTCCTCGGCTCGAGCCATTCCGGCAGCCGAGCTCGCAGACCTCGCCCGCGCGCGTTTCGAGCACGTGGAGGTCGTCGACGACCCCGTGGCAGCCGTCGCCCGTGCGCACGAGCTCGGCGAGCCGGTGCTCGTGACCGGGTCGCTCTACCTCCTCGGCGATCTGGCCCAGGCGGAGTAGCGTGCAGGATGGCGCGAGTGTGGGAGCGTCTCGTCGTGCTCGCGTTCGCCGCGCTCATCGTCGCCGCGATCATCGGGCTCGCCTTCGCGGTCGGTTACGGGATCGGCAAGCTTCTGCTATGACCCTCGCCGTGGTTCCGCCGCTGCAGGTCTCGCTCGAGAATCCGGACTGGACGCTCTTCCGCAACGTCGGGATCGGCCTCGTCGTCGTGCTCTGGCTCGCGACGGCGTACTGGACGTTCAAGGACGCGCGTCGCCGGATCGAGGATCCGTGGCTCGTCGGGCTCGCGACCCTCGTCGGCCTCTTCCCGCCGTTCCTCGGTCCGATCATCTACATGTTCTTCCGCCCGCCCGAGTACATCCAGGACGCACGGGAGCGCGAGCTCGAGATCAAGGCGATGGAGGAGCGGCTCGCGCAGCTCGACCACCGCTGCCCGGTGTGTCGCGCGAAGGTGGAGCAGTCGTACCTCGTGTGCCCCGTGTGCACGACGCGGCTCCGGTCCGCGTGCCCGTCGTGCGGGCAGCCGCTCGAGTCGCTGTGGCAGGTGTGCCCGTACTGCGCCACCGACATCCCGCCGGGCCTGCCGTCGCTCGAAGACCTCTCCGGACCCACCCGGCGAGCGGGCGCGAACGACTGACAGGCGCCGCGATCGTCTTTGCTGTTCGCGCGATCGGAGTCCGCGCGTCAGCGGAGTCCGATCTTGCACAGAGGTAGGCTTCGCGGCCGCATGGCCCGCGAAACGACCCTCGTTCTCGTCAAGCCCGACGGCATGCAGCGTGGCCTCGCCGGCGAGATCGTCGCGCGCTTCGAGCGCCGAGGCCTCGAGCTGCGCGGCGCACGGCTCCTGAAGATCCCGAAGGCGACCGCACGCGAGCACTACGCGGAGCACAAGGGCAAGCCGTTCTTCGGCTCCCTCGTCGACTTCATCACCTCCGGGCCGGTGCTCGCGCTCGCCGTGAGCGGCGAATCGGCGATCTCGGTCGTCCGGACGATGATGGGCGCCACGAACCCGCTGGACTCGGCGCCGGGGACGATCCGCGGCGACTTCGCGCTCGAGCTCTCGGAGAACATCGTGCACGGCTCCGACTCGAAGGCGAGCGCGCGCCGCGAGCTCGCGCTGTTCTTCCCCGACGGCCTTGTCTGAGTCCGAGTACGTCGCGCGCAACCGCGCGGTCTGGACGAAGACCGAACGCAGAGTACACCGACGCAGCCGCCACGAGGGCATGGGGCCGAGGGGGGCATCACGCTGGGGCGTCTTCGGCGTTCCGGAGGCCGACGTTCAGGTCCTCGGGGACGTCTCGGGTCTCGATGTTGTCGAGCTCGGATGTGGGACGGCGTACTTCTCGGCGTGGCTCGCGAGGCGCGGCGCGCGGCCGGTCGGAGTCGACGTCACGCCGGCACAGCTCGACACGGCGCGGCGGGTCAGGCGGACAGCGAGATCGAGTTCCCGCTCCTCGAGGCAAGCGCCGAGGATGTGCCTCTGCCCGACGGAGCCTTCGACCTTGCGGTCTCGGAGTACGGAGCGAGCCTGTGGTGCGACCCGGAGCGGTGGGTACCGGAGGCTGCACGGCTACTGCGGCCCGACGGACGACTCGTCTTCCTGACCAACAGCATGCTCGTGATCCTCTGCGTCCCGGACGAGCCGGGCTACGCGACCGAGACGCTTCTGCGGCCCGCAGCGGGAACTACGCCGGATCACCTGGTCGTTCGAGGACGGCGTCGAGTTCCATCTCGGGCCACGGTGAATGGATCGACGTCCTCCATTCGTCGGGCTTGGAGGTCGAGCGGCTGGTCGAGCTGTACGCGCCAGAGGGCGCGACGACGCACGAGTACTACGACGGTGCAACGGCCGAGTGGGCGAGCAAGTGGCCTTCGGAGGATCTGTGGGCGGCGCGGAAGCCGCGTCTGACCCTCGCGTCGACCTCTCCGCAGCGGCGGGCGATCCTCGAGCAGCTCGCGATCCCATTCGAGGTCGTCGCACCGGACTACGTCGAGGACGATCCACCGGATGCCGATGCCGTCGAGCTCGTTCGGCGCGCACGCCGACCGGGAAAGCCCGCTCGGTCCATGTCGACGGGAGACGTCACGCTCGGCGTCGACACGACGGTGCTCCTCGACGGCCGCGTCTACGGCAAGGCCGCCGGGCGGGAACACGCCGGGCGGATGCTCCGCGAGCTTTCGGGGCGCACGCATACCGTCGTGTCGGGCGTCTGCCTCCTCGGCGGCCGGACGAGGACGCTCGTCCTCCACGACCGCACCGACGTGACCTTCCGGTCGCTCTCGGCCGACGTCGTCGACGCGTACCTCGAGAGCGGCGAGTGGGAGGGGCGCGCCGGCGCGTACGCGATCCAGGGGCTCGGCGGCCGACTCGTCGAGCGCATCGAGGGCGACTACCTCAACGTCGTCGGGCTCCCGGGCGCGCTCCTCGTTTCGATCCTCGAGCAGCGTGCGCCAAAGCTGCTGCAAACACGCAGGTAGACTCGCGGCTCCTCATGGGTTGGTTCAAATCTGTCACCGGGTTCGGAGGCCGCGACATGGCCGTGGACCTGGGTACCGCCAACACCCTCGTCTACGTCCGAGGGCGGGGCATCGTGCTCTCCGAGCCGTCCGTCGTCGCGATCGACCAGCGCACGGGCGAGGTGCACGCTGTCGGCGTCGAGGCGAAGAGGATGCTCGGGCGCACGCCCGGGACGATCTCGGCGATCCGCCCTCTGAAGGACGGCGTCATCGCCGACTTCGACGTGACGGAGCAGATGCTCCGTCACTTCATCCAGAAGGTCCACCAGCACCGTTTTGCGCATCCGCGGGTGGTCGTGTGCGTGCCGTCGGGCGTGACTGGCGTCGAGAAGCGTGCCGTCGAGGAGGCGACGCTCTCAGCGGGCGCGCGCCAGGCCTACCTCATCGAGGAGCCGATGGCCGCAGCGATCGGCGCCGGCCTGCCGGTCGCCGAGCCGACCGGGAACATGATCGTCGACATCGGCGGCGGCACCAGCGAGGTGGCCATCATCTCGCTCGGCGGGATCGTCGTCTCCCAGTCCATGCGTGTCGGCGGGGACGAGATGGACGAGGCGATCGTCAACCACATCAAGAAGGAGTACAAGCTTCTCGTCGGCCAGCAGACGGCCGAGGAGATCAAGCTCGAGATCGGCTCGGCGCACCGCCTGAAGGAGGAATTGCAGGCCGAGGTTCGGGGCCGCGACATGATGACCGGCCTCCCGAAGACGGTGATCATCTCGTCCGAGGAGATCCGCCGCGCGCTCGACGAGCCCGTCTCGCTGATCATCGACGCGATGAAGTCGACGCTCGACAAGACGCCGCCCGAGCTGGCCGCGGACATCATGGACCGAGGCATCGTGCTCGCCGGCGGCGGTGCGCTTCTCCAGGGGCTCGACGAGCGGGTGCGCCACGAGACCCAGATCCCGGTGCATCTCGCCGAGAGCCCGCTCACCTGCGTGGCAGTCGGCTCCGGGCGAAGCCTCGAGGAGTTCGAGGTCATCCACCGTACGAACCGCAGCCGCGCAGCCCGGCGGAACGGGCTTCTCCGCGCGTAGACGGCTGACGTTGCGCCCCGGTTGGCGGTGGCGCTGGGTGATGAATTCTCGCGGGTGACACGGCTACACTGGCTCGCCATGTCCCGGCAGCGCAGCGCGCGATCGGCGGCGCTGGGCCTGACAGTCCGGCGTGTCCCCACGACCATTCCCTCTCGCGGCGCGGGACAGCTTCGGCGTCGGCTCGTCGTCGGCCTCCTCGTCCTCACGTCTCTCGTTCTCATCTCGGTCTCGTTTCGCTCGGGCGAGGACGGCCCGCTGAGCGGCGTCGAGTCGGCCGGCGCGACGGCCCTCCGGCCCTTCGCGGTCGGGCTCGAGCGCGTCGCGCAGCCGTTCCGTGACGCATACGGCTGGGCGGACAGCCTGCTCACCGCGCGCTCCGAGGCCGAGCGGCTCCGCGAGGAGAACCGCGACCTCCTGCAGCGGGCAATCCAGAGCGAGTTCGCGCTGCAGGAGAACAAGTACCTGCGCGCGCAGCTCGACTACATCGACAGCCCGCGCTTCCCCGCTGACTTCAACCCCGTCGTCGCGGAGGTCACGGGTCGGCCGGCGGGCGCGTTCACGCAGGCGATCGTCGTCGCCGCGGGCTCGAGCGACGGCGTCCGCCTGAACGATCCGGCGGTCACCGCCGACGGGCTCGTCGGCGTCGTCACACGCGTGACGCCCGATCTCGCACGGGTGCAGCTGCTCACCGACGAGGCGGCAGCTGCATCCGCCGTCGACCTGAGGACCGGCGCAACCGGAATCGTCCGCCACGCGCGCGGCACGCGCGAGACGCTCGTGCTCGACCGCGTCCGCAAGCAGGACGTCGTCCGCGTCAAGGACGAGGTCGTGACGGCGGGCTGGCGTGCCGGAGCGCTCAGCTCGCTCTTCCCGAAGGGCATCCCGATCGGGAGGGTCACGAGCGTCGGACAGACGGACACCGATCTCTTCCAGCAGGTCCAGGTCGACCCGTACGTGGACTTCGGTGCGCTGGACGCCGTGATCCTGCTCGTCCCGAGCGATCGTCGATGAGCGGGACCACCTGGCTCCGCGGACTCGCGGTCGCGTTCGTCGCGGCGATGCTGCAGGTCGTCATCGTCTCGTCGATGGTCGTCGGAGGAGGTGCGCCGGACATCCTGCTCGTGACCGTCGTTGCGCTGGGACTCCTGCGCGGCTCGATTCCGGGAGCGGTCCTCGGCTTCGTCGGGGGGATCGTCGTCGACATCTCGACACTCGGGACCCTCGGCGTGACGTCCCTCGTGCTCACGCTCGCCGGCTTCTGGGCGGGGCGCTACGGGGAGACGACCGGTCGCGACCGCCGCCTGGCGCCGATCCTCGCGGTCGGGACGATCACGCTTCTCGCCGGCGTCTTCGGATACATCCTTTACTACCTGCTCGCCGAGGAGGTCGTCGCGCGGCATGCGCTCCTGACGGCGCTCGCACCGGCGTTCGTCCTGAACCTCATCCTCGCGCTGCCCGTCCATCGTCTCGTCCGGGCGATCGTCGGCGAGGAGCAGCGGGCTGAGCCGTCCGCCGAGGTCGAGGTGCTCCTCCAGCGATGACGACGGGGCCGTACCAGGAGCAGCGCGCGCCGTCCGGACGATTCCTGCCGCCCGACCCCCGCGTCCGCGAGCCGCACCGGCTGACGCCGCAGCTCGCACTGCGCGTCGCGATCCTCGGGGCGTTCGCGCTCCTCGTCTTCGTCGTCCTGTTCTTCCGCCTCTGGTCGCTCCAGGTGCTGTCCGGCGACGAGTACCTGAACGCCGCGCAGTCGAACCAGCTCCGTCTCATCCGCGTGGAGGCTCCCCGCGGCCCCATCCTCGACCGCCGCGGCAGGACGGTCGTCTCGAACGTCGCGGGGACGGCGGTCGAGCTCTGGGTGGGCGACATTCCCACCGCAGGCCGCTACGAGCTCGTGCGGCGCCTCGCCGGTGTCCTCGACGTCAAGCCGCGAAAGCTCGCCCGTGAGGTCGACGCGAGACGTCTCGACCCGCTGACCCCGATCGTCGTGAAGACAGCGGTCGGCGAGGAGCAGGTCGACTATCTGTACGAGCACCAGTCGGAGTTCCCGGGCGTCCGCGTCGTTCAGATCTACCTTCGCGGCTATCCGTACTCGATCTCTGGCCGCGCAGGTGCTCGGCTACACGGGCGAGATCTCCCCGGAAGAGCTGAAGCGCCTCCGCAAGACCTACAAGCCGGGCGACAGCATCGGGAAGGCGGGGATCGAGGCTGCGTACGACTCGTACCTTCGCGGCCGTCCCGGCCTCGGCCAGATCCGCGTCGACTCGCTCGGCAGGCAGGTGAGCCCGTACGTTCCGCGGCAGGAGTCGACCCCTGGCTACGCGCTGCGTCTGACGCTCGACATGAAGCTCCAGCGGGCCGCCGAGCAGGCGCTCCAGTACGGGATCGACCTCGCGCACCAGAACGACCAGTGGGCCGCGAACGGCGGCGCGATCGTCGCCCTCGATCCTCGCGACGGCGCCGTCCTCGCGCTGGCGTCGGCTCCGACCTTCAAGCCCTCGGTCTTCGTCGGCCGGACAGACCCGAAGAAGCTCGAGGCGCTCTACACCGACGCGAACAATCCGCTCTTCGACAGAGCGACCGCGGGCCTGTACCCGCCAGGATCGACCTGGAAGCCGGTGACTGCACTCGCCGGCATGCAGGAGCACGTCTTCTCGGCCTACGACTCGATCCAGTGCACCGGCTCTGCGACATACGGCCTCGACAAGCAGAGGTTCCGCAACTGGAATCCCTTCGTCAACCGACCGATGACCCTCCCCGAGGCGCTCGCCGAGTCGTGCGACACGTACTTCTACGAGATCGGCAACCGCTTCTACGAGGGCGGCGCCGAGAGCCGCGTCCGGATGCAGCAGTGGGCGCGGAAGTTCGGGTTCGGCCAGCCGACCGGCCTCGACATCGGCGGCGAGGCCGACGGGCTCGTGCCGACGCCCGAGTGGCGCAAGCGGACGTTCAAGAGCGATTGGGACCGCGCGTGGAACCCGGGCGACTCGATCCAGCTCGCGATCGGCCAGAAGGACCTGCTCGTCACGCCGCTGCAGATGGCGGCCTTCTACGCCATGCTCGCGAACGGCGGGAGCCTCGTGAAGCCGTATCTCGTCTCCGACGTCGAGCAGCCTGGCGGAAAGGGGTCGCCGCGGGTCGTGCTGCGACGCTTCGCCGCCGCCCCGCCGCGCTCCGCCGGCGTCGACCCCGAGGCGCTTCGCGCCGTGCAGGACGGGCTGTACGCGGCAACGCATTCGGCGAACGGCACGTCGGCCGGCGTCTTCGCGAACTACGCGGTGCCGATCTCGGGCAAGACGGGTACGGCGGAGAAGGTCGTGCAGCTTCCCGGCTATCCGGCGGGACACCTCGAGGACCAGTCGTGGTGGTGCGGCTGGGGGCCGTCCGAGTCGGCGCGGCTCGTCGTGTGCGCTCTCATCGAGAACGGCGGCCATGGGTCGAGCGCCGCCGCGCCGGCCGCACTGAAGGTGTTCGAGCGGTTCTTCGGCATCGAGGCGCCGCAGGCGACCCTGGTGGACACGGACTAGAGGTGACGCGATGATCGAGATCTCCCAGCGCGCACGCGTCCGTCCGGCAACAGGGCCGCACCGAGTCGGCGCTCGTGTCGTTCCTCCGCAGCCTCGACTGGATCCTGATGCTCGCCGCCGCGGGGCTGGTGGGCTTCGGTCTCTGGGTCGTGTCCGGCATCACGCGCTTCGACATCCCCGGCGACCCGGACTACTTCGTCGTCCGGCAGGGAATCGCAGCTGGCATGGGCGCCGCGGGGCTCGTCGTGGCCGCACTCGTGCCCGTGGACCTGTGGCGCGGTACTGGAAGCTCGTCTACTGCACTGACCCTCGGCTTGATGATCGTGGTGTTCGTCGCCGCCGAGGCGGTCCGCGGCTCGAAGCGCTGGCTCGATCTCGGTGTCATCCAGTTCCAGCCGTCGGAGCTCGGCAAGGTCCTCTTCGTGCTCGCGATCGCGGGCTACGCCGTCGGCCGCGTGGGTCCCGTCGCGCGTTGGAAGACGATCTTCACGGTGCTCGGCCTGGGCGCGGCTCCGATCCTGCTCGTGTTCATGCAGCCGGACCTCGGAACGGCGCTCGTGTACACCGCTGCGTTGTTCGCGGTGCTCTTCTTCGTCGGTCTCCGCTGGCGCCAGCTGCTGACGCTGCTCGCCGTCGGTGTCATCACGATCACGTCGGTCCTGTGGTTGCTTCCCTCGGCCGGGGTGCAGGTGCTCAAGCCGTACCAGGCAGCACGCCTCACGCTGAACCCGGACGCGGATCCCAGCGGGATCACGTACAACCTGAGCCAGTCGATCACGGCGGTGGGCTCCGGTGGGCTCACCGGGCGCGGGGTCATCGGAGCGAGCCAGACGCGGCTCGACTACCTGCCGGAGCACGCAACCGACTTCGCCTTCGCCTCGCTCGCCGAGCAGCGCGGGTTCGTCGGCTGCGCGATCCTGCTCCTGCTGTACCTCCTTGTCGTGTGGCGCGGCCTACGCGTCATCACCGGTGCGTCTGACCTCTACGGCGTCGTCGTCGCAGGCGGCCTCGTTGTCGCGTTCCTCTTCCAGGTCTTCGTCAACGTCGGCATGACGATGGGCGTCGCGCCGGTCACCGGCATCCCGCTGCCGTTCGTGACGGTCGGCGGTTCGTCGATGGTCGCGAACCTCGTCCTCATCGGCGTGCTGCAGAGCATCCACGCGCGCGGCGAATTCGGCCGGGCAGGTCCGTCGTGAGCGCCGCCGCGGTTCGTGCGCTCGTGTCGGAGCTCAAGAGTCTGGGGTTCGCCGCTCCGCGACGAGGTCACGCTCCGTCCTGCCGGGCCGATCGTCGTAAGCGGCATGCTCGCCGAGCAGCTTGCGAAGGAGCTCGGGGCGGGTGCCGACCCTGGCGCCGTCGTCGCCGCGACCGGCACCGTCCTAGCCCGCGCAGCCGTGCACGTCCGCGTCGTCGCGGGCGATCCGAGCCCCGAGGACGAGGCGCTGGTCGCGGCCGCAGCCCGGCAGGACGCCGAGGTCGTCATCGTCGAGCTGTGGCCCCAGGCTGACTGGACGAAACCGTTCGTTCTGTCGCCCTTCGTGGTCGAGTGCCGCGCGGGCGAGGGCTTCCCGATCGGCGAGATCGCAGATCGGATCGTCGAGGCGGCCGAGGATGCTCCGGTCCTCGCGGCGAGGGTGCCCGCGCTCGCCCAGGCGACGCGCTCCGGGCTCGTCAAGCAGGCCGTGATCCGCTCGGCCCTGATCGGATTCGTCGGCGCTCGCCTCGGACGATCGCGCCCCCTCCTCGCGCTCGAACAGGCGCGTCTGGTCTCGCGTCTCCGCGCGGTGTCCTCCGGGACGGCGGTCTCCGAGGAAATGCCCGTCATGGCCGGGAGCGCGGCGGCGGTCCTGGCCTCGGGGTTCGCGCTCCGAACGGCTGCGCGGACAGCAGGTGCCGTCCTCCCGGCACCTCTCGTCAACGCCGGCGTCGCGGCCGCCGGAACGTGGGCGCTGGCGCGGGCGTTCCGCCTCCTCGAGCCGCGGCTCCCCTCGTCGTAGACCGAAAACCGGCTCCGTCCGGACCGGGACCTAGGATGCGCCGCGATCGAGCGCATGGAAGGGACCTTGCCGAATACGGAACTCGCGGAGGAGCTCTTGCAGCTCGAAGAAGCCGACGCGTGGTTCGAGTATCTCGAGTCCACGCGCGGCCAGTCGGAGACGCGGTACGCAGAGCTCGAGCCCTGGGCCTGGGCACGCCTTTCTCAGCGGCTGCGGGGTGTGCGTGCGCGTCGCGCGCGGCTCCGCCCGGCGGCCGCCTGAGCGGGCCGGAAGAGTCGATCAGTCTCGACTGGTAGCCTGTCGTCAAGGTCATGTCGACCACCGTCTTTCATCCACGCAGCGCGAGGCCGGACCGAATGATCGTCGTCCGGCGCTCGCGCGCGACCGAACGAGGAGAACGAACCCTTGGCACTACGTTGGTTTCGCTTTGGCAAGCAGCAGGACGAACAGGCAGCGGAGGAATCCGCAGCAACGGAGGTAGCACCACCGCCTGAGGCCACGCTCCCCGAGCAAGTGGCCGCAGAACAGGAGGACACGGAGTCGCCGGCGGACGAGTCGCCGGCAGGCCCGAAGAAGAGGCGCCGCCGCGGAAGCCGCGGAGGGCGCGGCAGAAAGAAGCCCGCCGCTGGCGAGGCCGCGGCGACCGAGGCGGACGAGCCCGAGAAGCCCGCTCCCGCCCCGGCTCGGGCGAAGCAGCCGTCGAAGTCCGACGGCAAGTCCGAGCGCCGGCAGTCGCGGAGCGGCGCACGACGCCGTACACCGGTCAAGCGCGCACCACTTCCGGCAGCGAAGCGCGAGCTCGTGATCTCGGTCGACGTCGGCGAGCAGCGCGTCGCGATCCTCGAGGACGACCGCGTCGCGGAGGTGTATCTCGAACGACCGGAGCGGCGCTCGATCGCGGGGAACATCTACCTGGGCGTCGTGGACAACGTGCTGCCCGGGATGGAGGCAGCGTTCGTCGAGATCGGCCTCGAGAAGAACGGCTTCCTGTACGTCGACGAGATCGTGGGGCCTGAGCTCGAGGGCCGCAAGGGCGCGCGGAAGATCCAGGATCTGATCAAGCGCGGCCAGACGGTCATGGTGCAGGCGGTCAAGGACCCGATGAAGTCGAAGGGCGCGCGCCTCACGACCGAGATCTCCCTCCCGGGACGCTTTCTCGTGTACGTGCCGAACGGCGAGGGATCGGGAGTCTCGCGGCGTCTCGAGGACGGCGAGCGGACGCGGCTCAAGGAAATCGTCAAGAAGCTCGATCCGAAAGGCGGCGGCATCATCGTCCGCACCGCCGCGGAAGGGGCGTCGGCGGAGGACATCGAGCGCGACCTCGTGTTCCTCCAGCGCCTGTGGAAGACGATCCAGACGAAGGCGAAGACGGCGACCGCGCCGGCGCTCGTCTACGAGGAGGCAGAGCTGCCGCTCCGGATCGTGCGCGACCTCTTCGCTGGGGACTTCGTGGGCGCGCAGATCGACGACGACAAGACGCACCGACGCATCGTCAGCTACCTGAAGAAGACGTCCCCGCACATGGTCGCGCGCGTCCATCGCTATCGCGAGAAGGCCCCGCTGTTCGAGGCTTCCGGCGTCGACGCCGAGATCCGCTCGACGCTCGACCGCCGCGTCGACCTGCCGTCGGGGGGCTACCTCGTTTTCGATTACGCGGAGGCGTTCACGGTCATCGACGTCAACACCGGACGTTTTGTGGGCTCGCGCGGCAAGAGCGCCCAGGGCCGGCTCGAGGACACGATCGTGAAGAACAACCTCGAGGCGGTGACCGAGGTCGTCCGCCAGCTCCGCCTCCGCGACATCGGCGGGATCATCGTCATCGACTTCATCGACATGGCGAACCCAAAGAACCGCGAGACGGTCGAGGAGGCGCTGCGGTCGGAGCTCGAGCGCGACCGCACGAAGACCTACGTCGTCGAGATCTCACCGCTCGGGCTCGTGGAGATGACCCGTCAGAACGTCACGGACGGTCCGCGTGAGATCCTCACGATTCGCTGCCCGGTCTGCTCCGGTGACGGCATCGTCGTCTCGGACGCGACCCACGCGCTCGAGGTCGAGCGAAAGCTTCGCGCCTTCGCGAAGGGCTCGCGAATCCAGGCGTTCGAGGTCGAGGTGCACCCGCGCGTGCTGGCTCTGCTCGCGGGTCCCGGAGGAGCGCGACTCGAGGCGCTCGAGGCGGCGGCACGGCGTCGATTCTTCCTCGTGCCTGCTGCCGGGAACGGTCATGTCCACCTCGATCACGTCGAGATCCTGCGTCAGGGCAAGCTCGACGTCCTCCGTCCGGAGACACCCGTCGCGGACGGGGAAGAGGTCGAGCTGAAGCTCGTCGAGGTCGGCCTGCACGATCCGGCGGCTGGTGTCGGCAAGCTCGGCGGCGACTACGAGGTCGTCGTCTCGGGTGCGTCGAAGCTGGTCGGGAAGAAGGTGAAGGCAGCGGTCGGCCGCGCGCTCCAGGGTACGGCGTTCGCGATGTTGGCCGACGGTCAGGTCGCCCCGTCTCCGATCACCTTCGAGGCGGAGGCGGAGAAGCCGATGCGCGCGTCGCGCAGCAAGAAGGGGGCGGCCGAGGTCGCCGAGGACGCGATCGCCGAGCCGGACGAGCTGCTCCGCGCGAGCCGGACGAGCTGTCCGCTGGGCCGGACGAGCCACTCGCCGAGGAGGCGGAGACCGTCGTGGACGACGCAGAGGAGCCGGCGGCTGCGGACGGCCAGCCGAAGAAGAAGCGCACGCGACGCGGCACCCGCGGAGGACGGAGCCGCAAGAAGCCGGCAGCCGCTGCTCCTGCGGACGGCGACGGGTCAGCCGAGGAGGCGACCAACGGGCGGCCGCAGGCACCGCGGATCCACGTTCCGCCGCCCGACCTCGAGGCGACGACCGAAGCACCGGAACCCGTTGCCGAGGCGGCCGTCGACGCCGAGGCGACCGCCGACGGCGGCGACGACAGTGCCGCGGATGTGGACGCGGCCGCTGCCGACGGTCAGCCGAAGAAGAAGCGGTCGCGACGTGGGTCGCGCGGCGGACGCAAGCGCAAGAAGCCCGCCGCGAGCGGTGGCGACGGCCAGGAGGCGGCGACGGATGAGGAGCCGACGGAGTCCGCGCCCGCTGCCGGCGATGCTGCCGGCGACGGCGCTCCGGAGTACGTTCCCATGTCGGAGTGGATCGAGGACTTCGACGCAGCCAAGCGCCCGTAGCCGCTATCATGCGCGGGCTTTCGCGGGCCTCCGGCTCGCGTCGACCTCGAAAGACATGACCTACGCGATCATCAAGGTTGCCGGTAAGCAGTACCGCGTCCGCGAGGGTGAGCGGCTGCTCGTCGACCGCCTGCACCAGGACGAGGGATCGAGCTTCGCTCCGGCGGTGCTTCTCGTCGGAGGCGAAGGCGACGCGCAGCTCGATCCCGGCGACGGCGTCGTGCAGGCAAAGGTCCTCGCCCAGACGAAGGGCCCGAAGATCCGCATCGGCAAGTACAAGAAGCGCACCGGGTACCGGCGGCACACGGGGTTCCGTGCGTCGCTCACGCAGATCGAGATCGAGTCGATCGGCGGCTCCGGCAAGCCGGCGCGCGCGAGTGCGAAGCCGAAGGCCGACGAGGCAGCGAGCCCCGCTGCCCCGGCCGCTGCCACGGAGCCCTCCTCCGGCGAGCTGCCCGACGGGTTACGCGGACATGACGATCGCGGACCTCAAGTCCGCGGTCTCCGGGTGGAGCGCAGCCGAAGTCGCCTCGGCCCTTGCGTACGAGCACGAGCACGGCAAGCGCAAGGGCGCACTCGCGGCACTCGAGTCGGCTGCCGCCGACAAGGAGGGCGATTCCTGATGGCGCACAAGAAGGGTCTCGGATCGTCGCGCAACGGGCGCGACTCGCAGGCGAAGCGCCTCGGTGTGAAGGTCTTCGCCGGAGCAGCCCGTCAGGACCGGGATGATCATCGTGCGTCAGCGGGGGACGAAGTTCCGCCCCGGGCCGGGTGCGGGTCTCGGTCGCGACGACACGATCTTCGCGCTCCGCGACGGGACGGTCGAGTTCCGCCGTTCCGGAGACAAGCGCTTCATCTCGGTCGCCGCAGCCGCGGAGTAGCGCGGGGCTCGGCTCCGCCGGGTCATGTTCCACGACCGCGCGCAGGTCCACATCCAGGCGGGTCGCGGAGGCGACGGCGGTCTCAGCTTCCGCCGTGAGAAGTTCGTCCCGAGGGGTGGACCGGACGGCGGCGACGGCGGGCGCGGGGGAGACGTCGTCGTATCCGTCGACCCGGGGCTCCGCGATCTGTCGGCGTTCCGCCGGATCCGGCAGGTCAAGGCTGAGCGCGGCGGCAGCGGTCGAGGAACGAAGAAGCACGGCGCCGACGGCGACGACGCCGAGCTCCGAGTTCCGGTCGGCACGCAGCTCTTCGCCGACGACGGAAAGCTCGTCGCCGATCTGAGAACCGAGAACGGCCGTGTCGTTGTCGCCGTCGGTGGGCAAGGTGGCCGCGGAAACGCGCGCTTCGCGACGCCGACGAGACAGACGCCGCGCTTTGCGGAGACCGGCCTTCCCGGCGATGAGCTCGACCTCGAGCTCCGGCTCAAGCTCGTGGTGGACGCTGCCCTCGCCGGCTTTCCCAACGCCGGCAAGTCGTCGCTCCTGCGGCGCATCTCGAACGCGAAGCCGAAGGTCGCCGACTACCCGTTCACGACGCTCGAGCCCGTCCTCGGCGTCGTGGACGGCCCGGAGGACCGGCAGCTGACCGTGGCGGACGTCCCGGGTCTCATCGAGGGAGCGGCCGACGGCGCCGGGCTCGGGCATCAATTCCTCGCTCACCTCGAGCGCGCACGTCTCCTCGTTCACGTCCTCGATGCGTCCGAGCCCGATCTCGAGGAGCGTTTCCGCACGATCGACCGCGAGCTCGCCGAGTACGGTGCCGGGCTCGACTCGAGGCCGCAGCTCGTCGTGCTCAACAAGATCGATCTCCTGGAGCGTGTCCTGCCGTTCGAGCTCGACGACGACCGCGTGGTCCGCGTCGTCGCCACGTCCTGCGCGACGGGCGCAGGCATCGATGAGCTGAAGCTCGCACTGTTCGAGCTGTGTCCGGACGAGCCACCGGCCGACATGGACGATGGGTCGCTGCCGGAGTTCCTGGACTACACCCCGCGCCCGAGACGCGGACCCCGCTTCCGGATCCTGCGCACCGACCGTGGCTACCGCGTCGTCGGCACGCCGCCGCCCGCGGAGGAGCTCGAGGCCGCCCTCCGCGGTCTCGGGATCAAGCGTGGCACCCAGGTCGAGGTCGGCGACGAGGAGCTCGAGTGGCAATAGCGATCCTCGGCGGCGTGTTCGACCCACCTCACGACGGTCATCTCGCGCTGGGTCGCGCGGCCGTTGCGGAGCTGAGTCTCGACAGCCTCCTCGTCCTCGTGATCGCCGATCCAGGACACAAGGACGCGGTCACCCCGGCCGAGACGAGGCTCGAGCTCGCCCGCCTGGCGTTCGCAAGCGTGCCCGAAGCGGTCGTCGAGCTCGATCGCCATGCCCGAACGGTCGACTCGCTCGAGGAGCGACGTTTGCCCGACGGACACGTTCTTCGTCCTCGGGGCGGACGAGCTCGCCGACTTCGAGAGCTGGAAGGAGCCGCAGCGCGTGCTCGAGCTCGCCAGACTCGCCGTCGCGATGCGGCCGGGTGTTCCACGTGACGAGGTGGATGCCGTGCGCCGAAGGCTCGACGCGGGAGACAGGATCGTCGAGTTCGAGCTCGAGCCGGTGCCGATCTCCTCGTCCGGGATTCGAGCCCGTGTGGCTCTGGGAGAGCCGATCGACGACCTCGTCCCTCGCCCCGGTCGCCGAGGCGATCGGGCGCCTAGGGCTGTACGCAATGCCTGAGTAGACTGGGACGGAACCGGACGAGGACGCGAGAGAGACCGATCTGAAACCACTCGAGCAAGCACGCCGTACCGCAGCTCTCTGCCAGGAAAAGCTGGCCACCGACGTCACGATTCTCGACATGCGCGGTGTCTGCGACTTCACGGACTTCTTCGTGATCGCGACCGGCCGCAACGCGCGGCAGACGAAGGCGATCTACGACGAGGTCGCGGGCGTCCTGAAGAAGGAGTACGACCTCCTCCCGCGCTCGTCTGCGGGAGCGGCGGAGGCGACCTGGATCGTCGCCGACTACCTCGACGTCGTCCTTCACCTGTTCACCCCCGAGACGCGTGGCTTCTATCGCCTCGAGGAGCTCTGGAGCGACGTGCCGTCGGTCGAGCTCGAGGTCGCGACCGCCTAGGGCGAGTCGGCGTCGTCACCGGGGAGGTCGAGAGCCGCTGCCCCTGTGAGGGTCGGAGCCAGCGGCCGCCGCGGCTCTCGCACGCCGACGCCACCGTCGACGTCGTCCCGGCCGGCGGCCCCTCCGCCTCCGCCGAAGAGCGCTCGGACGAAGCGGGAGATCCGACGTCGAAGCCGTCGCACCCGGTCAGAGTAGCGCTCGTGCGCCGCTAGACTGGAGGCGCTCCTGGGGCCATAGCTCAGTTGGGAGAGCGCTTGCATGGCATGCAAGAGGTCGCCGGTTCGAGCCCGGCTGGCTCCATAGCTTCGCCTCCACGACGCAGGCTGCGATGAGATGTCGACCAGCGAGCAGTCTGTTCGTCGTAGTGCTGAGAGACGCGGAGCGACGCTCCGCCCACCGATGAAAGGAGACGGCATGGCAGGCAGGATGGTTCACGTCGAAATCCCCGCGGGCGACACGTCCCGCGCCAAGGATTTCTACACGGGCATGTTCGGCTGGTCGTGGCAAGGCTTCGAGGGATCGCCGCAGGAGTACAACATGACGCAGTTCACCGAGGACACGGGTGGGGCGATCTTCCCGGCGGAGGAGCGCTGGCGCCCGCGTGTACTTCGACGTCGACGACATCAAGACGGGTGCGGCGCGGATCAAGGAGCTCGGCGGCGAGGCCGACGACGCTCAGCCGGTGCCCGGCATGGGCTGGTTCGTGACGGCGAAGGACACCGAGGGCAACAAGATCGGGCTCTGGCAGACCGATCCGAACGCGCGAGCATGTAGCTGCGCCGAGGGGCGGCGCATCACGCGCCGCCCCTGGCCGCTCCCGACACGCTGCTAGAACCTGGGTGACAGCGACCGAAAGGGACGGCCATGCCCTTCTACCAGCAACGCGGGGACCTTCCGCGCAAGCGCCACATCGTCTTCCGCGAGAACGGGCGGCTCCTGACCGAGGAGGTCATGGGCCTCGAGGGCTTCACCGGGAACGAGTCGATCCTGTACCACCTCGAGTCGCCGTGCCGCGTCAAGGAGCTCGGGGCGTTCACGCCGATCGAGCGCGACGAATGGATCCCCGAGACGCATGCGCACAGGCTCCAGAACACGTACGACGTGCCGCCTTCTGGAGACGAGATCTCCGGTCGCCGCGCACTCATGTGGAACGACGACGTCGAGATCTCCTTCTGCCGCCCCGAAGGGACGATGGACTACTTCTTCCGGAACGGCGAGGGCGACGAGGTCGTGTTCGTCCACGAGGGCAAGGGAACGCTCGAGACGATCTTCGGCGACGTTCCGTACAAGGATGGCGACTACATCGTGATCCCGCGCGGCACGACGTATCGCTTCGTGCCGGAGGGCGAGCAGCGCTACCTCGTCTTCGAGACACCGGGCCTCATCGAGATCCCGCGCCGCTACCGCAACCAGTACGGCCAGATCCTCGAGGGCGCCCCCTACTACCACCGCGACATCCATCCGCCGACCGACCTCCACACCCGCCGCGAGCGGGGCGAGTTCCTCGTGAAGGTGCGCGTGCGCCGCGGCTACCAGGACTACGTCATCGACTACCACCCCTTCGACGTCGTCGGGTGGGACGGCTTCCTCTATCCGTGGACGTTCTCGATCCACGACTTCGAGCCGATCACGGGCCGGATCCACCAGCCTCCGCCTTCGCACCAGACCTTCCAGGGAAACAACTTCGTCATCTGCTCGTTCTGTCCGCGGAAGCTCGACTTCGATCCGGACGCGGTGCCGATCCCCTACCACCACTCGAATCTGCAGTCCGAGGAGATGATCTACTACGTCTCCGGCAACTTCGGCTCGCGGAAGGGCATCTCCGTCGGCGCGATCACGCTGCACCCGTCGGGCCTTCCGCACGGTCCGCATCCCGGTCTCGCGGAGAAGGCACTCGGCGTCACCGAGACGACCGAGCTGGCCGTGATGTGTGACACGTTCCGACCGCTCAAGCTCTCGACGTTCGCGCGCGACCTCGACGACGGACGCTACGCCTACTCGTGGTACGAGCCTCCTGCGGACGAGCCGAGCCTCGCCGGCGTCACGAGCCATCTGTAGTGGACTCGGCGCGCTTCCTCGAGGAGCTGCCACGGCTCTTCGAGGACTACCCGCGCTCCGAGCATCCTCGCGACCGCCGCTTCGCCGCGGTCGCGGAGGACGTCGAGAACCTCGCACGCGAGAACAACCTCGCCCTCATCAATCTGGCGGCGAGCTGTCTCGGCGAGGGGGAGGCGTATGTCGAGATCGGCGTCTTCCACGGCGCCAGCCTGATCGCTGCGATGCTCGGCAACGAGGGGAAGCGGTTCATCGGCATCGAGAGCTTCGCGTTCCGCGACACGTCGCTCGAGAAAGTGGAGGCGAATCTCGCGCGCTACGGCCTCGACGGTCCCGGAGATCGTCGTCGGAGATGCGTTCGAGGTCGTTCCCGCCGGTGGCCTCGGCGAGACCGACGTCGGCGTCTGGTACTACGACGCGGCTCATGCCTTCGAGGCTCAACTCGCGGGTCTCAGGATCGCGGAGCCGCTCCTCGTCGCCGGCGCGCTCGTGATCGTCGACGACACCGACTGGGACGACGTCGAGCGTGCGATAGACGCATATCTCGGCGAGCAGCCGCGTGCGCGCCGAGTCCTCACCCTCGACGGGTCGACACGGGGTGCTCCGCAGTGGTGGGAGGGGATGCAGGTACTCGTCTGGGACGAGTAGCTAGGCGCCGAGGATCGTGATCCGCCGGTTCAGCTCGACGCCGTTGCGGTCGTTCAGCGCGAACGTCGCCGTGTACGTGACGCCCTTCTTCACTCCGCCCTTGACGGTGACCCGCGCGGCGAGGGTGCAGTCCTGCTTCAGCGGAGCCGACTGCTGCCCCACGCTGATGAGCTTCGTGCCCTGGAACACGCGCCAGGTCATGCCGATCGGGGTCCCGGTCGTGTCGTTCGCGCAGTAGCGGCGCGTGTAGACGTTCAGGAGCGGCGTCAGCGTGCCGCGAGGGAGCGTGATGAGCCCGTTTCGCGCGTCGAGCGGGCGCGCGCTCGCCGAGAAGCGGGCCGGGGAGGTTCCCTTCGCCGCGCCTGTGCGCGTGTAGATGCCCGAATCCCACGGCTGCCCCTGGTCGTCCTGGTAGACGAACCAGATGAACATGTCGACGAACGGGTAGCCGGCCGAGATCGACAACGCCTGCTGGATGTACCTCGCCTGGAGCGCATAGGGGATCCCGAGCGAGTCCTCGGGACGGGTCTGGTGGCCGTACTCGGTGACCCAGATCGGCACCGACTTGCGCTTGAACAGCGTCTTCAGGGTCTCGTCGAACTTCGGGAGCGAGGCGAGCGAGACGTTCGGATACCTCACCACCTGGGACGGCGGCGAGGTCGGCACCGACGGGTACGGGTGGTGCGACCACGCGTCGAACTTCAGCCTCGGGTTCGCCTTCGCGAGGAACTCCGCGAACTTGCCGGGGGAGTGTGTGGGTCGGAGACCGTTGGGCTTGTCCGTGCCGCGTGCGGACGTCTCACCGATGGCGACGAGGGCACGCGGGCTCCCCGCCTTGATGCCGGTGTAGGCGGTCGCGGCGAGCTTCGCGTAGTTCGCCGGCGCGACCGACCGTCCGCGCTTGTCGAACTGCGGGGTCAGGAAACCCTGGAGGTTGGGCTCGTTCCAGATCGAGAAGAACCGCACGAACGGGTAGCCCTCGAATCGGCCCGAATAGCGCGACGCGATCGCGCGAGCGAAGGCGCCGAAGTCGGAGACCCGCGTCGGCATCACGTTCGGGGTCTTGCCCCCGTTCGCCCATCTCGGCGTTCCCGAGATGGTGAGGACGACCTCTTGGTCGTTCAGCTGTGCCGCCCTGACGGCCTCGTCGATGTCGTCGAACTCGTATGCAGGGTCGAATGGGTCGGCGGCGTTCGTCGGGCGTGTCTTCGCCGCGAGGTTCCACTGGACGAGGAGCCGCATGATCGTCGCGTTGTTCTGCGCCGCCCCCTGCACGAGCGCCTCGCGGCTCGAGGACCACCGGAAGCTCGGGTCGTCGTGGAATCCGACCCACATCCGCTGGGCCGCGAACGTCGTGGGTGCGGCCACTCCGGCAAGGATGGACAGAGCGATGACGAGGCGGACGATGCGTCTCACGAGCGATCTCCCAAGGAAGGCGGCGGACGGGTGGGCGGAAAAGCTCCGGGCACCCTAGCGGCTGCACTGTGAGGCTTGTGTTAGCAACGCCGCGTTCGGGGGAGGGCGGGCCGTGGGGTTAAACTGGCGAGCGTGACGCCGACCGTCTGGGAAGGGATCTTCATGCTCCTCGTGCTCAAGATCCCCATCGTCTACCTGTCGGGCGTCGTGTGGTACGCCGTTCGCGCCGAGCCCAAGCCGGACTTCGGCGGCGACGAGGTCGGCGTTCTCGCGCCCCTGACGCCGTGCGGCTGGGACGACTGGAAGCGGCGCCGTCCACGCCCGCACGGGTACCGCCCGCGTCCGACGTCGCCGCGCGTGAGACCGACGGTGCAGTTCACGTGAGCGCAACAGCAGGCGCAGCAGCGCGCCGATCGCGTCGCCGGCTTCCTCTGCGCTTTCTCCTTCGCCTTGTCCGGGATCTCGATCGCCCGCACCCCCGCGCTCCTGGCGACCGCGGCGATCATCGTCGCGCTCGTCGCGGCACGCATGACCGAGGGGCACCGTCGACTCGCGGCGGTCGCGGTCGGCGTGGGCGCGGCGGCCTTCGTGGTCGGGATGTTCGTCGCGGTCGTGACGGACAACGGCATCTACTGACCCTCGCCCGGAGGAGCGCGCCGTGACCAGCCTCGAGTCGTCCGGCCTCAACGCCGGATACGTCGCTCAGCTGCTCGAGCAGTACCTCGAGAACCCTGAAGCGGTCGATCCGGCATGGCGGGCCGTGTTCGAGGCGGGCGACGTCGAGCTCCTCGCCGCGCTGCCCGGGCTCGAGCGGCTCGTGGGTGGTCGCATCGCGCGCGACGGCAACGGCTCGACGGTGATCACGGAAGTCGCGCCGGTGCCCGCCGGCGCCTTCGCAGCCTGCGCCCGCTCCGGCACCGCCGCCACCGCCGTCCGGCACCGCGGTCGACGACGAGCTCGTCGCGGGAGTGGCCGCGGCGATGTCCCTGGTGAAGGCGTACCGCACCCACGGGCACCTGAATGCGCGGCTCGACCCTCTCGGCTCGGAGCCGATGGGTGACCCGGCGCTCGACGAGACCCGCCTCGTGCCGCCCTTGACGCCCGAGCTGCAGGCTCGGATTCCGGCCAAGCTGCTGCGGCTCTCGGTGCCCGGCGAGACCCTGCTCGAGGCGCTCCCGCACCTCCGCGAGGTCTACGCGGGCACGATCGCGTACGAGATCGAGCACATCTCCGACCACGCCGAGCGCGTCTGGCTGCGCCAGGCGATCGAGACCGGTCGCTTTCGCGGAGCGCTGCCCGACGAGGAGCGACGCGCGCTCCTGAAGCGCCTCGCGCAGGTCGAGGCGTTCGAGACGTACCTCCGGCGCGCGTTCATCGGTCAGAAGCAGTTCTCGATCGAAGGGCTCGACGTGCTCGTACCGATGCTCGACGATGCCGTCGAGCTGGCAGCGCGTGGCGGCGCGCACGAGGTGTTGATCGGCATCGCCCATCGCGGCCGCCTGAACGTTCTGACCCATGTCGTCGGTAGGTCGTACACCTCGATCCTCCGCGAGTTCGAAGGGGAGCGGTCGATCGACGCGCTGATCGCGGACCCGGAGGGCGGCACCGGTGACGTCAAGTACCACCTCTCGGCGTCGGAGTCGCGCGTGACGGATGCCGGCGAGATCCAGGTCACCGTCGCGTCCAACCCCAGCCATCTGGAGGCGGTCGACCCCGTGATCGAGGGGCTCGCGCGCGCCGAGCAGACCGATCGCTCCGGCGGAGCGGGGATCCACGATCCGACCGTGGCGCTCCCGGTGCTCATCCACGGCGACGCGTCGTTCGCCGGGCAGGGCGTCGTGGCCGAGACCTTCAATCTGCACAGCCTCGACGGGTACTCGACCGGTGGGACGCTGCATCTGATCGCGAACAACCAGGTCGGGTTCACCACGGATCCCGCCGAAGGCCGTTCGACGCGATATTCGAGCGACCTCGCGAAGGGCTTCGACGTTCCGATCGTGCACGTCAACGCGGACGATCCCGAGGCCGCGCTGACCGCGATCCGACTCGCTCTCGCGTATCGCGAGGAGTTCGGGCACGACGTCGTCGTCGATCTCGTCGGCTATCGCCGCTTCGGCCACAACGAGCAGGACGAGGCGTCGTACACGCAGCCGCTCCAGTCCGAGCGCATCGAGCAGCAGGTGCCGGTGCGCGAGTCGTATGGCGCGCGGCTGGCGGCGGAGGGCGTGGTGGGCCCGGACGACTCGGCACGCATGTTCGAGGACACGCTCACCGAGCTCCGCGCCGCGCACGACGAGCTCCGCACGAGCTTTGCGGCGCCGATCCCGCGCGCGGAGGCCCCGACGAAGACGGACACCGGCGCCGCGGTGGTGACGGCGGTCGCGGCCGATCGTCTCCTCCAGCTCGGCGACCAGCTGCTCGAGGTGCCCGACGGATTCGAGGTCAACCCGAAGCTCGCACGGCAGCTCGATCGCCGGCGCGAGAGCCTCCGCGAGACGGCGGTATCGACTGGGGGCATGCCGAGGCTCTCGCGTTTGCGACCCTCCTCGAGGACGGGATTCCCATCCGCCTCTCGGGGCAGGACACCGAGCGCGGCACGTTCTCGCACCGGCAGGCGGTGCTCCACGACCCGCGCACCGGGGAGACGTATACGCCGCTTCAAGGTCTTCCATCCGCCACGGCGTCGTTCGAGATCTACAACTCGCCCCTCTCGGAGTACGCGGCGCTCGCGTTCGAGCACGGGTACTCGATCGCCGCTCCCGACGCCCTCGTGCTCTGGGAGGCGCAGTTCGGCGACTTCGTGAACGGCGCGCAGATCGTCGTCGACCAGTTCATCGTCTCGGGTCGGTCGAAGTGGGGCCAGACCTCGCGCCTCGTGCTCCTGCTCCCGCATGGCTACGAGGGAAACGGGCCGGAGCATTCGAGCGCGAGACTCGAGCGCTTCCTCCAGCTCGCGGCGCAGGACAACATCCGCGTCGTCAACAGCACGACGGCCGCGCAGTTCTTCCATCTGCTCCGCCGCCAGGCGCTCGACGCGACTGCCCGACCGCTGGTGGTCATGACGCCGAAGGGCCTGCTCCGCCTGCGCGAAGCGACCTCGACGCTCGACGACCTCGCGCTGGGCTCGTTCAGGCCGGTCCTCGACGATCCCGCTGCCGATCACTCCATGGTGAGCCGTCTGGTCCTGTGCAGCGGCAAGATCTACTACGACATCGTCGCCCACGAGCTGCGCCAGGCCGCCTCGGCCGTCGCAGTGGCCCGGATCGAGCAGCTGTACCCGTTCCCGCTCCAGCTCGTCAGCGAGTTGATCGGCTCGTACCCGGGCGTGCAGGACATCGTGTGGGCTCAGGAGGAGCCGCAGAACATGGGCGCCTGGCGCCCGATCCGGCATCGGCTCGAGGAGGCCGCGGCCCAGGCGACATCGGCCGCACGCGTGCGGTACGTCGGCCGCACCTGGCGCGCCTCGACGAGCGAGGGGTACCCCACGCTCCACCAGTACGAGCAGGACCGGATCGTCCGCGCCGCCCTCGGCGCAGACGCGGGCTGACGCTAGGCGCCCGTTCGGCCGCGCCGCGCGAGCGACGAGGCCATGCGCGGGCCGTTCCGGCGGGCTGCGAGCACGAGCTGCTGCCGGTGCTCGGGCGGGAGCCGTCGCCAGGCCTCGAACATGACGAGCGCCACCGTCGTCGGCTTGATCCGCCGGGCGATGTAGATGAGAACCGTCAGGACGGCGATCGGCACGGCGACATCGTCGCACATCGCCGATGCCTGCCCGGCAGCTCCGACCGAGGAAGGTTCTCACGGGGGTTCGGGTAGACTCGGGCGGCTCAGGGGGCGTCTAACCGTGGATCAGAACGACCTGCTTTCAGTCGATACCGAGTCCGGCTTCGCGCGAGCCATCCGTGAGCATCTCGAGCTCAAGAATCGCAACGCGGAGCTCGACGGCGAGATGCCGATCGACCGGTATCTCGATGGCGATCCGCTCGAGAACCACCCCCTCTTCAAGAGCGAGGAGCAGGCGCGCATCGAGGAGACGATGGAAGGCGAGCCTGCCGCTGAGCTGAGCTCGGAGCGGTTGCCGTGGCCCGGCGAGGAGACCGTCGAGGACGTGGAGGGCGCGGCGCTCGACGAGGCGCTCTGGACGGGTCGCCCGCGCGACTTCGACTGGGGCGACTGACCGTTTCCACGTCCGAGCTGGTGACGTCCGCGGAGCGGCTGCGCCGGTACGCGGAGCTCGCCGTTCGCATCGGCGCGAACGTGCAGCCGGGCCAGGACGTCGTCGTGTCGTGTCTCGTCGAGCACGCGGAGATCGCTCGCGCGGTGACGCGCGAGGCGTACCGCGCCGGTGCTCAGCATGTGGTCGTCCTCTACTCCGATCTGCACGTGCGCCGTGCGGCCATCGAGCTCGGCCCGGAGTCCGAGCTCGGGTGGTCCGCGCCGTACCTCCTCGACTGGTACAAGCGCTGGCCGACGGAGAACCCGGCGGTCATCTCGCTGACGGGCAATCCGTCTCCCGAGCTGATGACAGACCTCGATCCCGCGCTCGTCGGCCGCTCCGATCCACGCGAGCTCAGAGCCACGATGACGGACAACATCGGCGGGCGGCACGTCAACTGGGTGATCGTCGCCGCTCCGAATCCGGGCTGGGCGACCGAGGTGTTCGGCGAGCCGGATGTCGAGCGCCTCTGGGAGGCGGTGGCCGTCGCGACGCGACTCGACGAGCCCGACCCGGTCGCCGCCTGGCGTGCGCACATGGAGAGCCTGCAGGCGCGAGCCGACGCGCTCAACGCGCGTGCCTTCGACGCGGTCCGCTTTCGCGGCCCCGGCACGGATCTCACGGTGGGGCTCGTGCCCGGCGCACGCTGGCGGTGCGCTGCATTCGAGACCGCACGCGGCATCACGCACGTGCCGAACCTCCCGACCGAGGAGGTCTTCACGAGCCCGGACTGGCGGCGCGCCGAGGGTCACGTCCGCTCGACGTATCCGCTCGTCACCTCCGGGACGAAGGTCACCGGTCTCGAGTTCAGGCTCGAGGGCGGGAAGATCGTCGACGTGCAGGCCGATTCGGGTGCCGAAATCCTGCGCGCGCAACTCGCCACGGACGAGCAGGCGCCGTACCTCGGTGAGCTCGCGCTCGTGGACGGCGCCTCACCCGTGAAGCAGTCGGGCCTCGTGTTCAGCGACACGCTCTTCGACGAGAACGCCACCTGCCATATCGCCTTCGGTGCGGGAATCCCCGGCACACTCGAGTCCGCGGTGCCGCAGGACGAGCTCCTCGATGCCGGCATCAACGTCTCGGCCGTCCACACGGACTTCATGATCGGCGGGGAGGACGTCGAGGTCGACGGCCTCGACGGCGACGGCGCTGCCACGCCGATCATCCGCGCCGACATCTGGCAGCTCTAGAGCCCGCCAGACACACTCGTTCTCGCTCAACCGTGCCGTTTCCGGCGCGGTGCCCATGCGATGTCGAAAGTGCCGCTTGACAGACTTCATATATGATGTCATCGTGACATCACGATGCAGCTCGACAGCCACATCCACGCCATCCAGCAGGAGCTCGGCGCGACCGCTGCGCCCGGTGACGAGGCGGCGGCAGAGGCCGCTCGCCGCATGGGCGAGGCACTCGCGGCGACGCTTCACCTCCACCTGCTCGACCTCCTCGGGGAGGCCGCCCTCGAGATCACGGGCCAGATCGAGTCGGGCCGCGTCGAGGTTCGACTCGCCGGGCGCGATCCCGAGCTCGTGGTCGTCTCGGACGAGTCTGCTCCGGCGGAGCCGCTCGGCCTCGGCGAGGAGGCGTCCGGACGCATCACGCTGCGCCTCCCGGAGTCGTTGAAGACGGGGATCGAAGCGGCTGCCGACCGCGAGGGGATTTCCACGAACGCGTGGCTCGTGCGGACGATCGCACGGACGCTCGAGCAGCGCCCATCCAGGAAGAGCCGCAACCGCATGCAGGGCTACGCCCAAGGCTGAAAGGAGAGACGATGCTTCTCACCTCACTTCCATTCGACTACGCAGTTCTGCTCGACACGAGCGACCGCGTTCGCACCAAGCGCCCGCGCACCTCGGGAGTCCGCGTTCGGCGCACGGCGTCGAACCGGGACGAGAGCTAGGAGCGGTTCGATGCCGACGTTCGACACCCCCGGGAGCGTCTCCCTCCAGATCAAGCTCCCGAGTGGACGCGTCGTGGTCACGACGGCCGACGAGCCGAAGACGACCGTCGAGGTCGTCGCTCTCGGCCGTCGGGGCCAGGACGCGATTGAGGAAATCGAGATCACCATGGACGAGCGCTCGGGTCGGCACGTCGTGCGGGTCGAGCAGCGCGATCGGTTCCGCTGGGGCCCGATCCAGATCACGTGGGGCGGCGACTTCGAATGCCGCGTCACCTGCCCGCCGGGTACCGATCTCGAGCTCTCCGGCGCCTCGACGAACGTTCGCGTCGACGGGGAGCTCGGTGAGGTGTCCGCGCGTACCGCGTCCGGCGACATCCGTCTGCAGGGCGTGGTCGGTCCTCTGCAGGTGAAGACGGCGAGCGGCGACGTGTTCGTCGGCGTCGTCGGGGGTCAGGGAGCCATCGCGACGGTGTCCGGGGACGTCGGGATCGAGCGCATCGACGCGGCTCTCACCGCGCGAGCGGTCTCCGGCGACATCACGATCGGCTCGATCGCGGCGGAGCTCGGCATCTCGACGACGTCGGGCGATGTCGACCTCAAGGCCGTGCTCGACGGTGACGTCCGCGTGCAGACGGTCTCGGGCGACGTTCGAGTCGGGGTCGCGCGCGGAACACGCGTCTGGGTCGATGCGGCGTCGGTCTCCGGCCGCCTCGAGTCCGAGCTCGGCCTCGACGACGAGCAGGCGGACGAGACGGAGGGCGGGATCGTCCCGCTCCACGTCAAGACCGTGAGCGGTGACGTGTCGGTCGTCCGCGCCGCCGCGGCGCTCGCGTCCTAGCCCGCGGCGCGGACTGCCGCCACGACCTCGTCGTCGCGTCCCTCCACCACGAGGTCGGCGAGGGTTCGGCCCTCGTCCCTGAGGCCGAGCTGCATGGTCAGGATGTCGTAGAGCTTTGTGTCGTCGAGCCCGCGCTCGCGTGCGACGGCGACGATACGGGCGATGCTGTCGCGCGGCCTGCCGTTCTCGAACTGCCACGCCGGATAGCGCCACTCGGTCGAGCCCGGCTCGCGGACGGCTACGAGCTCGCCCGCCCGCCGCAGCATGTCGATGCGGGCGGGGTCGATCGCGAATCGCTCCGCAAGCCAGGTTGCCGGCAGCGTTCCGGGATAGCGCGATTCGACGCTCGAGCCCACCGGCGGAGCCTAGCGGCCGCTTCGTTCACGCTTCACCTCTCCGGCGCTCTTGGATCGCACCGCGTGGGCCGATACGAACGTCATGGCCCGCCGCCTCGTTCCGGTATTCGTCACTCTTGCGCTGCTCGTCGGAGCAGGCACGGCGGCAGGCGCCCGGAGTGCCCGATCCCAGTTCGCAGCGGCCGAGATCCGGACGGTCGTCGACGCGGGCCTCATGGGACCCTCGGTCGAGGGGTTCCGTCCCGACGACCCGCTGACTGCATCCGAGCTCGCGGTCGTCGTCTCCAGCCTCGGCGGCGCCATCTCCGTCGGTGACCCCGACGCCCTCGTCAGCGTTCGCGAGCTCGACGCGCGAGTCGTGTCGCTCGTCGGCCTCCGGCCGGAAGCCCAGGCGATCAGGCAGGCGGCGCTCGACGCCGGTCTCTCTCCACGCCCGTGGCTCGGCACCGAGACGGTCGCACGCCTCCTCGAGCTCCGCATCAACCATCCGCGAGACGAGGACGAGCTCGAGCTCCAGGTCACACAGCCCGTGACGCGCGCCGAGGCCGCGTACAGCTTCGCCAGGTACATGTCCCTGTCAGGCGCCCAGCTCGAGGCAGCCCGGACCGCCGCCGACGCCTTTTCCCTCCCCCCGCTGACCGAGTGGCAGCGGGTCGTCCTCGATCGTGCGCTGCGGTTCGTCGGCTCGCCGTATGTCTGGGCGGGAACGTCCGAGAAGCGCCAGCAGCTCTTCGGCAAGCAGCTGCCGGGCGGGTTCGACTGCTCGGGATTCGTGTGGCGCGTCTACAAGAGCCAGCCGTTCGTGGGCGCACTTGGGCTGTCGACCGTCCTCCGCGGACGCACGACCTACGAGATGAGTGGCGAGGTCGGCCGCTCCCTGCGCGTCAGCCGTGCCGCGCTCGCTCCCGGCGACGTCGTCTTCTTCGGTTCGCGAGGCACGCGGTCGAAGCCGTCCGAGGTCGGGCACATGGGGATCTACGTCGGGAACGGCTGGATCGTCCACTCGTCCCGATTCGGCACGACGCTCACGCCGATGACGGGCTGGTACGAGACGACCTTCGCCTGGGGCCGCAGCCCACTCGTCGAAGCCGGCCTCGAGTACTGACCCGGGGGCAGCTCGGCCACGGATCCGCGGCTAGGCGCCTGTGACCCGTCGGATGTAGCGCTGCTCGTCGAGGAGCCGTTCCCGGAGCCTGAGCAGAGTCGGCGGGCAGTTGCTGCCGAGAGCTTCGAGCATCGCCTCGTGATCGGCCATCGTGAGCGGGGCCTCCACGCTGATCTTCTGTTCGATTGCCCCGGCGATCCTGGTCGCCGTGTCCGGAAAGCCTTCGCGCTCGAGGATCTCCGCGAGCAGACGGGCCACAGGGGCTCCGAGCCGGACGCCGACGATCCGCATCGCCCCGACGCTACACGGTCTTCAGCGGCCGGCGCTCAGGCCGGGGCGAGCCCGCGGGCCTTGCGGCTCGCGGCGGTCTGGCGTCTCTGTGCGGACAGCTCGATCTTGCGCAGTCGGATGTCGGACGGCGTCACCTCGACACACTCGTCCTCGCGGATGTACTCGAGTGCCTGGTCGAGTGAGAGCCCACGTGGCGGGATCAACCGAACTGTCGAATCCGCCGACGGAGCACGCGTGTTGGTGAGCTTCTTCTCCTTCGTCGCGTTGACGTCGAGATCATCGGTTCGCGCGTTCTCGCCGACGATCATCCCCTCGTAGACGTCGACGCCGGGAGCGACGAAGAGCGATCCCCGCTCCTGGAGGTTCAGGATCGCGTGCGATGTCGTCTTCCCTCGCCGGTCGGCGACGAGCGCGCCCGTCGGCCGCATGCGGAGCTCGCCGAACCATGGCTCGAAGCGCTCGAACACGTGATGCAGGATCCCCGTGCCGCGCGTCTCCGTCAGGAACTCGGTCCGGAAGCCGATCAATCCGCGGGACGGGACGAGGACGTCCATCCGCACCCAGCCGCTCCCGTGGTTGACGAGTGCCTCCGTGCGTCCCTTGCGGAGCGCGAAGAGCTGGGTCAGGACGCCGAGGTACTCCTCCGGGGCGTCGACCGAGAGGCGCTCCACGGGCTCGTGCACGCGGCCGTCGATCTCGCGCGTCACGACCTGTGGCTTGCCGACGGTGAGCTCGAATCCCTCGCGACGCATCTGCTCGACGAGGACGGCGAGCTGCAACTCGCCTCGGCCCTGCACCTCCCAGGCATCGGGCGCCTCGGTCGGCAGGACGCGAAGCGACACGTTCCCGACGAGCTCGGTGGCGAGTCGAGCTTCGAGGAGGCTTGCGGTGAGCTTGTCTCCCGACAGGCCGGCGAGGGGCGACGTGTTGATGCCGATCGTCATCGACAACGAGGGTTCGTCGACGGCGATCACCGGAAGCGGACGTGGATCGTCGAGGTCGGCCAGCGTCTCGCCGATCGTCACCTCCGGGAGCCCGGCGACCGCGATGATCTCCCCAGGGCCTGCCTCCGTCGCCTCCACCCGCTCGAGTGCCTCGGTGACGTAGAGCTCGGTCACCTTCGCCCGCTCGATGGTGCCGTTCGCGCGACACCACGCGACCTGCTGGCCGCGGTGGATCGTGCCCTGGGCGATCCGGCAGAGCGCGAGGCGCCCGACGTACGCAGAGGCGTCGAGGTTCGTCACGAGCGCCTGGAGGGGATGGCCGTCGTCGTAGCTCGGCGCGGGGATGTGCTCCAGGATCAGGTCGAGGAGGGGATGGAGGTCCGGTGCCAGCGACTCGGGATCGGGGTCGAGCGAGGCGCGGCCTGCCCTGGCGTTGCAGTAGACGATCGGGAACTCGATCTGGGTCTCGTCGGCATCGAGGTCGAGGAAGAGCTCGTACACCTCGTTCACGACGGCCTCGATGCGGGCGTCTGGGCGGTCCACCTTGTTGACGACGAGGATCACCGGGAGCCGCGCCTCGAGTGCCTTTCGCAGCACGAACCGCGTCTGGGGGAGCGGACCCTCGCTCGCGTCGACGAGGAGGAGCACGCCGTCGACCATCGTGATCCCGCGCTCCACCTCTCCGCCGAAGTCGGAATGGCCGGGCGTGTCGACGATGTTGATCTTCGTCTCCCCGTAGCGCACAGCCGTGTTCTTCGCGAGGATCGTGATGCCCTTCTCGCGCTCGAGATCCCCCGTGTCGAGGACGCGCTCCGCGACGTCCTGGTTCGCACGGAACGCTCCCGACTGCCACAGGAGCGCATCGACGAGCGTCGTCTTTCCGTGGTCGACGTGAGCGACGATCGCAACGTTGCGGATGTCGGAGCGGCTGGGCATGCTCCGAGCGTATCGGCCGACGCTCCGGCCTTCACGCCCGAGCCGAGACGCTCAGCCAGTTCGGCGGAGTGGGCGGCCCTTCCCCGCACGCCTCGGCAGACGCGGCTGAGCTCCGGCGTCCCGTATCTCGATCGCGGGATGCTGGTCGAGGCCCGCGATCTCGAAGCTACGCATGACCGAGTGGCGCGGATTGACGAGGATCAGAGATCGGTTCCCCCGGGGTCGGGCCAGGCCGAGCAGGGCGTGGAGGCCCGCGCTGTCCACGAGCACGAGCTCCGTGAGCTCGAGTTGCAAGTCGTCGCCGGGCGGGAATGCGCGGACTGCTTCGGTGAAGAGAGCAATTGTCGAGAAGTCGAGGTCTCCCGAAAGGGAGATGCCCCTTCCCTCGGGAAGCGGCGCGATCTCGAGTTGAGATACCACGGAAGTCTTCATTCCCACACGCGGCACGATCTAAGCGTGCCGGAACGGTGCTCCGCCTCGTCGTGAATGCTCGCCGAGTCAGCCAACCTCCGCCTGTCGCACCAGCCAGTGGGTAGTTTCGGAAGATGCTTGAGGAGTCCACAGTCGCACGGCGCCCTCGTCTCGTGCTCGCTGTGCTCGCTGTCGGTTGTGCGGGCTACGCGATGCTGCAGTCCCTCGTCGTCCCTGCACTGCCGACGTTGCAGCACGACCTGGGGACGACCCCGTCCGGCGTGACGTGGATCTTCACGGCCTACCTGCTCTCCGCTTCCGTCGCGACTCCGATCGCCGGCCGGCTGGGCGACATGTTCGGGAAGAAGCGGACGCTGCTCGTCGTGCTGGCCGGGCTGGGTGGTGGCTCGCTGATCGCCGCCCTTGCGACGACGCTTCCCGTGTTGATCGCGGCGCGCACGATCCAAGGCATCGGCGGTGCGTTGTTCCCCCTCGCTTTCGGAATCATCCGAGACGAGTTCCCGCGCGAGCGCGTCGCCGGCGGGATCGCGCTCATATCGGGCCTGCTCGGAATCGGCGGCGGTCTCGGGATCGTGCTCGCCGGGCCGATCCTCGACAACCTCAACTACCACTGGCTGTTCTGGATCCCGTGCATCGTCATCGCCGCGACCGCGACCGCCACCGTGCTCTTCATTCCCGAGTCCCCCATACGAGCCCCGGGTTCGGTCGACTGGATGGGGGCAGCACTTCTCTCCCTGTGGCTCGTCTGTCTGTTGCTGGCGATCAGCGAGGCGCCGCAGTGGGGATGGACCTCTCCGAGGACGATCGGGCTCCTCGCGTTCGCGGCCGTGGCCGGAATCGTGTGGGTGGTCATCGAGGCGCGGACCGCGAGCGCGCTGGTCGACATGCAGATGATGCGGCTGCGCCCGGTGTGGTCCACGAACCTGGCCGGCTTCCTGATCGGCTTCGGCCTCTTCAGCTCGTTCGTGCTCATTCCCCAGTTCGTTCAGACGCCTACGTCGCACGGCTACGGCTTCGGCTCGTCCGTGACCCAGTCGGGCCTCTTCCTCATCCCGTCGACCCTGATGATGCTGATCGCCGCGCCGTTCAGCGGCAGGCTCTCGAGGATGTACGGATCGAAGGTGCCGCTCGTCCTCGGCTCCGCGCTGACCATGCTCGCGTTCGTCGTCCTCGCCGTCGCGCACTCGAGTCACTGGCAGTTCTACGCCGCATCGGCTCTGCTCGGCATCGGGGTCGGATTCGCGTTCGCGTCACTCGCCAACCTGATCGTGGAGGCGGTGAGGCCCGACCAGACCGGCGTCGCGACCGGGATGAACGCCGTCATGCGCACGATCGGCGGAGCGATCGGCGGCCAGGTCGCCGCGTCCCTGCTCGCCGCGAGCCTGCTCGCCGACGGCTACCCGTCGGAGCACGGCTACACGGTCACGTTCGTCGTCATGGCCGGCGTGCTCGGCGCCAGCGTCGCCGCTGCGCTGGTCGTGCCCGGGCGCAGCCGAACGAACCGAGTGAGCGAGTTGCTCCCGGTGACACCCGCAGCCGAATAGGTCGCGGCGTCGGCCACGCTGTACAGAGACGCGTCACCCATGCGCATGGATCTGGCTGCCTGCGGCGAAGGGTGACGTCGCCGGCGCCGAGCAGTTCCGCTTGCGTCTCTCATCGCTCGGTGTCGAAGTCGTCTGATCTCCCGACCCGATTGAATTGACTCGTGGCTCGTGCCCGCCAGGTGCTCGGTGCGCTCGGTTCAGCTCTTCGGAACCCGAACATCAGGCGCGCGGAACTGGCCTGGGGCGCGGCCATCGCAGCAGAGTGGGCGCACTTCGTCGCCTTCGGCGTCTACGCCTATGACGTCGGCGGTCCGACAGCCGTCGGCGTCGCCGGCCTCGTTCGCCTCTTGCCCGCCGCGATCGTTGCGCCGTTTGCCGCGTCCTTGGGCGACCGCTTTCCGAGAGAGCGCTTCCTCCTCGCGCTGACACTGGTTGCGGCGGTTGCCCTGGCAGCGTCGGCGATCGCGTTCTTCGTGGACGTCGAATGGCTCGTATTCGCATTCGCTGCGTTGCTCGGGTTCGCGGTCACGCTCATCCGGCCGGCGCTCCAGGCTCTTCTGCCGTCACTCGCGAGCACTCCCGAGGAGCTCATCGCATCCAACGGCGCCACGTCGACGATCGAGAGCTTCGGCACTCTCGTCGGGCCGCTCCTCGCCGGCGTTCTCGTGTCGACCGCAGATGCGGGGACCGTCTTCGCTGTCGGCGCCATGGCATTCCTCGTCGGTGCCGTGCTGCTCCTCGGCGTCAGGGTCCAGGACCGGGTCAGCCTGGTGGCGCCCGACGAGAGTGTCCGGGAGGCGCTGGCGGCGGGGTTCGGAGCGATTGCGCGGTTGCCACGCGTCCGGCTCGTCGTCTCGCTGATCTTCGCGCAGGCTTTCGTCCGCGGCTGTCTGAACGTCCTGATCGTGGTCGCGGCGTTCCAGGTGCTCGACGCGGGCGGCGAGGCCGTCGGCTACATGACGGCCGCACTCGGGGTCGGTGGCCTGATCGGTGCGCTGGGAGCGATGGCGCTTGGAGGGCGGCGTCTGGCGGTGCCCTTCGGCATCTCGTTGGCGTTCTGGGGACTGCCGATCGCCCTCATGGGGCCCTTGCCCGAACTGCCCTTCGCTCTCCTCATGCTCGCGGTCGTCGGCGCGGCGAACAGCGTCGAGGACGTCGCTGCCTTCACGCTGCTGCAACGACTCGTCCCGGACCGGATCCTGACCCGCGTCCTCGGAGTCGTCTGGAGCCTCGCAATGGGTGGCGTCGCGCTCGGCTCGGTCGCTGCACCTGCTCTCGTGGACGCTATCGGGGCGCGTGAGGCCTTCATCGCCGTGGGCGCGATCCTTCCACTGCTGACCCTCGCGACGTACCGAAAGCTTGCAGGCATCGACCGAGACGCAGCCCCCGTGCCCGAATTGGGACTCGTGCAACGGATTCCCATGTTTCAGCCCCTCTCGGTCGCGGCAAAGGAGCGAGTGGCCGGGAACCTGCTGCTGCAGTCGGTGGACGCGGGTGACGTCGTGATCCGCGCGGGCGAGCGAGGAGATCGCTTCTACATCGTCGGAAGTGGCATGCTCGAGATCACTGCCGAGGGTCTTCGTACCAGTGCCGACGAGGGCGACTACTTCGGCGAGATCGCTCTGCTTCGAGATGTGCCACGGACAGCGACGGTCACCGCACTCGTGGACAGTCGCCTGTACGTGCTGCAACGCGACGACTTCCTGGCGGCAGTGACCGGGCACGACGCCGCCCATTCCGCGGGCCAATCGGTCGCCGATGAACGACTCGCGCGCAGCAAGGACGTCGGCGGCCGATCGCGCTGAACCGTCCGAGTTGCTCGCGGCCGGCGCGTGCAGAGCCCAAGGCGTTGCGATACTGGTGCGTGCGCTCGATCGCGCTCGCGCTGCTCTTGCTCACGGCCGCATGTGGCGGTGAGAACCCTGGAGACGAGGACGCGCGCCTCGTCGAAGCCGCGGCCCGCGGGGATCTCGAGTCCGTCGGGCGGTTGCTCGGCCGTGGCGTCGACGTCGACTCGAGAGACGCCCAGGGACGGACTGCGGTCACGGCGGCGGTCTACGCCGACGAGTCTCGAGACGGTCGAGGCGCTGATCGAAGCCGGCGCCGACGTCGACATCCAGGACGACATGCGCACGAATGCGCTCCTGGCGACCGGCGAGACCGGCAATGCAGAGATCCTTCGGGCCGTCCTGCGCGCAGATCCGGACCTGACGCGCACGAACCGCTTCGGCGGGACGGCGCTGATTCCGGCCGCCGACCGCGGCCACGTCGAGATCGTGAAGGAGCTCGTACGGACCGCGATCGACATCGACCACGTCAACGATCTCGGGTGGACGGCGCTCCTCGAGGCAGTGATCCTGGGCGACGGCGGTGCCACGCACCAGGAGATCGTGCGGATCCTGGTCGACGCCGGGGCGGACATCGAGATCGCGGATCGCGACGGCGTCACTCCCCTCGAGCACGCGCGGCACAGCGGCTACGACGAGATCGTCGACAGCCTCTCGTAGCCGACCCGGGCGCGCATGAGGTCGGTGCTCTTCGAGACGTCACGTACGCTTTCGCCGTGAGCAGTGATGCGATGGACGTCGTCAACCGCTGGCGGGCGTCGAACTTCGAGCGTCAAGCAGTCGAGGACGTCATGGCAGACGACGTTGAGTGGGTCGTCCCGAAAGGCGGCGACCTAACGACGCTGCATGGAATCGACGCGGTTCTCGAGTGGTACGGCGGTGGCGGGGCCACCGACGAAGGAGCATCCGACGATCTCGGAGAGCTGGGGAGTCTCGACGTCTCGGAAGAACGGGGTGAGCTGGAGGATTTCGGGGATGGCCGCGTGGGATCGCTCAATCGATTGATCTACACGAGGGAGTCGGGTGAGGTCGCGCAGACGAGGTCTCACCGGCTCGTCTACACCGTGCGCGACGGGAAGATCGTTCGCTACGAGCTCGAGAACCCCGACGAGTCCGGGGTCGCGAGTCTCACCCTAACGTCGGCTCCGGCGACGGGCCGGGATCCGGCTCGGACGCGACCCAGGTCATCCGAAGGGGGATAGCGAGTGCGGTTCGAAAGCCGATGACAGGGCATATGGCTGCGGCGCCAGATGTTGGAGTTGTTGCGTTTCCGCTCGCGAGCCCCGAGCTCGCACTGGTCGACGCGCACCTGGCTGCGGAGCTCCGGCTGTGCCTTCGTCCGGTCGAGGACAGCTGGGTACGTCCTCGACCGAGATCCGAGCATGCGCCAGCTGCCGGGCAGGCCGCGTCCCCCGCGCACGTGTTCAGCGGGCTCTCGGCCACCGCCGAAGAGGCCGAATGAGCCGCGAGTTCGAGGTTCGCTCCGGGCGTCGTATCGTCTCGCGGCGCGACTCGAGCAGCGCGCTGCAGGCCGCAATCGACTACGTCCACACCTTCGGTTCGGCGAAGGAGGTCACGATTCTCGGACCTGACACGGTCTCGTGGAGAGGTGCGCGCTTCGTTGGCGTTCCCGTCCTCGTGGAAACTCGCGTCGACGCCGAGCCGCCCGTGTCGCCGCTTCCTCCGATCTCTCCCGCCTGACGCCAAAACCGAAAACCACGCAAACTGCGCCATTTTGCTGAACCCTGGGCTTGACCGGCTCGGCTTCCGACCATAGATTCCCCCACGCACCGAGCACGGAGCGCGAGTAGGTTGAAGCTCAGCCCGGAGGCCGTACGCGGAAGCGGAAGGTCAACGGGTCGAGTGGACAAAAGCGCCACCGGCTCGGTGAATTCTTTTCAGGCAGGTCTGGCCCGGCTCGCTCGGCTTGGCGGACTCGTGCGGGCGGAACGCCAGCAGCTCGGGTCCGTTGTCGCGCAGCCAGTCGCGCTGCCGGCGCCAGTGCGGGCGATGTCGCTCGACGAGCGCCCAGAACCGTCGCGAGTGGTTCGGAACGCGCAGGTGACAGAGCTCGTGCACGACGACGTAGTCGAGCACCTCGAGCGGCGCGAGTGCGAGCCGCCAGTTGAATGAGAGCGTGCCGCGTGGCGAGCACGAGCCCCAGAGAGTGCGTTGACCTCCGATACGGATTCGGCGGTACTCGACGCCGATGCGCTCGGCCTGGCTCTCGGCCAACGTCGAGACGAGCTCTCGCGCAGCCGTACGCGCCTCCGACTCGCTGACCGCGGACGGGTCGAGGCAGAGTCGCGGCACCTGGCGCACTCGCTGTTCCGCGATCCATGGTCGCTTCTCCTCGAGTAGCCGCTCCACGGCGGCCTGACTCGTCCCTCGGGGCACGGTCAGCCGTGGCGCCTCTCCCCAGGGCACCTCGAGCCGCCATCGCCGCGCCCGCGGCGACCACCGAACCTCGACCTCCTGCAAGTCGGAACGAGCGTAGCCGTCGATCCGGGCGGCGATCGGCTCTTGCTGCCATGCGCGACCGCACCCGACCACCGGACAGGTACAACCCGCTGCGTGGCGCTGCACTCGGTCCGCCTCTCGAGTCCGGAACGCGTCCTCTTCCCCGACGACGGGATCACCAAGCAGGACGTGTTCGACTACTACCGCGCGATCGCTCCGGTGCTCGTTCCGCACCTGCGCAACCGTCCCTTCACGATGAAGCGCGCTCCGTACGGAGTGGCCGGAGACACGTACTTCCAGAAGCAGGCGCCGAAGGGGATGCCCGACTGGATCCCGACACGCACGTTTCGTACCTACCCGCGTGAGGGTGGGTCGCGGCTCGTCGACTTCCCGCTCGTCAACTCGCCGGAGGCGCTGCTCTGGATGGTGCAGATGAACTGCATCGACATGAACGCCTGGTACTCGCGGGTCGACAAGCCGCATCGCCCGGACTTCGTGCTCTTCGACCTCGACCCGCCCGACGGCGGCTTCGCGCTGGCGATCCGGGTCGCTCACCTGATTCGGGAGGAGCTCGACCGGCTCGAGCTCGAGTCCTACGTCAAGACCAGCGGCGCGGACGGGATTCACGTGCTCGTCCCGATTGCGCGCCGAGCGACCTACGAGCAGACCTACGCCTTCGCGGAGCGTGTTGCGCGCGGGCTGGAGGAGCGGCACCCCGGAGTGGTCACGACCGAGTGGCTGAAGCGGAAGCGGGAGGGCGTCCTCGTCGACCACCGCCAGAACGCCCGGGGGAAGACGATCGCTTCGGTCTACTCGGTGCGGCCGAAGCCGGGCGCGCCGGTCTCGACGCCGCTTCGCTGGGACGAGCTGACCGAGGACGTGACGCCACGCCGCTTCGGGATGCGGGAGGCGCTCGCGCGGGTCGAACGGCACGGCGACCTGTTCGAGCCCGTGCTCGCGGGCGGCCAGGCACTCGGACGTGCCATGAGGAAGCTGCGCTAGGCGAGCGAGGCAGCTCGCTCGGTCAGTCCTCTTCGGACTCCTCGCTCATTGCGGGGTCAACGGTGAACCGCCGCGTCGCGCGAGTGGCCTGGCGCTCCTCGTCGACGTGACGGCGCGCGGCGGCGAGCGCCTCCACGCGTGCCTCCTCCCGCTTCACGAGCTCGCCGTCGATCCCCCGGATTCGCTCCAGCAGCTCCTTCACCAGCGGCTCGTCGTCCCGGTAGACCGCGTCACCGAGTGAGCGCAGGATCGGCTCGCGCTCCCGGCGGAGCGAACGTGACTCGCGGCGCAGTCGAGCGACATCGCGAGCTGCACGCCCCCAGGCGGTGACTGACGCGATCACGAAACTCGCCCAGCCGCGCAGGCGATGGGCCGAGGAGAGGACCGAGCGCGCGACCCGATCGTCCGGATTGCGCCGGGCCGCTTCGTAGAAGAAGACGAGAGCGACGGCCGCAACGGCGAGCAGTGCGATCGCTGCGATCACGCTCCCGGCGACCAGAACGACGATGGCTCCGACGACGAGGATGCATCCGAGGACGAAGGCGGGCCCCGGAGCGAGCACGCCGTAGTAGCGCGGCGTCTCGTCGAGTGGGTGGCCGCACTGCTGACAGAAGCGCGCGTCCCAGGCGGAGGCGGCGCCGCAGGCAGAACAGACCCGGGGGACCGAGCTCATCGTCCTCGTGTACCCGCCCGACTCCAGAGTTACACGTAGGACATCGCTGCGCCCGGTCGTCGCCGCAGAGCCCGATGCCGGGGACGCTTCTCGTTGGTCTGCGGTGGCTCGGCGATCCCAGGGGGACGCCCCATGACTAACGTGACGATCCGTGGAAGCGGGGATGCAGTACGTCAACCTCGGGGGAACCGGCCTTCGCGTCTCCCGTGTGTGCCTGGGGATGATGAGCTTCGGCAGGCACGAGAGCCGCGAGTGGGCGGTCGACGAGGCAACGGCCGAGCCGATCGTGCGACGCGCGGTCGAGGGCGGGGTCATCTTCTTCGACACCGCCGACGTCTACAACGCGGGCCAGAGCGAGGCCGTCACCGGACGCCTCTTGCGCAAGCTCTTCGGAACGCGGGAGGAGTACGTCGTCGCGACCAAGGTCCGTGGCAAGACGATGCCCGGCGAGAATGGCCGTGGCCTATCCCGGAAGCACGTGCTCGCCTCGATCGACGCCTCACTGCAGCGCCTGGAGCTCGACTACGTCGACCTGTACCAGATCCACCGCTGGGACGACGAGACGCCGATAGAGGAGACGATGGAGGCGCTCCACGACGTCGTCCGGGCCGGGAAAGCCCGCTACATCGGCGCGAGCAGCATGTACGCCTGGCAGTTCGCGAAGGCGCAGCGCGTCGCTCCGACCCGATTCGTCTCGATGCAGAACCACTACAACCTGATCTACCGCGAGGAGGAGCGGGAGATGATCCCGCAGTGCCTCGACATGGGTGTCGGCATCCTCCCGTGGAGTCCGCTCGCACGCGGGCTGCTGGCAGGGAGTCGGACCGCGACCGGCGAGCAGCTGACGACTCGCTCCAGGACCGATCCGTTCCTCGACTCGCTCTACCGGCCGGATCTCGACGTTCCGGTGATCGACCGCGTCGGAGAGATCGCAGCCGAGCGTGGCGTTCCTGCCGCACAGGTAGCGCTGGCCTGGCTTCTGCACAAGCCCGGCGTCACGGCGCCGATCGTGGGAGCGACGAAGGTCGAGCACGTCGAGGACGCGCTCGCTGCCGAGGCGCTCTCGCTCAGCGAGGACGAGATCGAGCGGCTCGAGGCCGTGTACGTCCCGCATCCCGTCTCGGGAATCGAGCTCTAGGACGCGCTTCGGCGCTCTGACGCTCCGCTCTACAGCGTCGAGTGCTGGCGCGGCGCTCGGTCGGGTTCAGCTATCTCGAATGCTCGCTCGTATGCGCGCGTGCAGCACCAGCAGCGTCCCCGGCTGTCGCGGTTCAGGTCCGTCAGCACGTGGCCCTGCTCGCAGACACCCCAGCGCTCGACGAATTCGGCGATGAGCTGGCGCCGAAGGGCGGCTCGGTAGCGCTCGAGCTCGTCGTTTCTGGACACGACCAAACGGTACCGACCGGCCAAGAAGGGTCGGTCGCGCCGCCAGGGCGGCGCTTCGTACTCGATACCGCGGTTCCTCGGGCTACATCCCTCTGTTTTCGAGCACCGACAGGATGTTCCCGGCCGGATCCCTGAACCACGCGATGGGCGGGCCGCCCACGTCGCGGGAGATGCCCTTCTCGTCCTGCTCGAAGCCGTCGTACCGCTCGAACCTCACCCCGCGCTCACCGAGCTCGTCGATCGCCGCGTCGATGTCGTCGACGGGGAAGTTGAGGATCGTGTACGTCGCCGGCGTGTGGTCGGGCTTCGGGTAGACGAGCGTGTCCCGGCCGCCCGCAAGGTGAAGGATCAGCAGACCGTTGTCCTCCGAGGTCCGCAGACCGAGTGTCCCACCGTAGAACTGGTGCGCGCGCTCGATGTCGTCGACCGCGAACCCACTGAATGCCTTGGCGTTCTCGAACATCGATCGGCTCTCCTTTCGGGATGACACTGTTTGTGGTGCCCCGCCCGAGCGCGCCGAAACCTCGTCCTCGTGTGGGGCTCGGTCCCTCGGGACGGCAGACCCGCGGGGGAGGGACGCGGCGGGAACCTTGATCGGCATCATCCCTTCGCGTGCGCTCGGTGCTAGTCGCAGCCTTCGTCTTCGCCGCTGCCCTCGTCGCGTCGAGCGCGGCCTCGGCGCACGTGGTGCCCGTGCCGCAGTTCTTCCCGACCGGCGTCGTCACGACCCTGGACTTCGCCGTGCCGAACGAGCGTCCGGAGCCGATGTCGGGAGTGGCCATCCGCGTCCCCGCCGGATTCCAGATCGTTCGCGCACATCCAATTGCGGGCTGGACCGCGACCCTCGACGGCTCGACATCCACCTGGCGCGGAGGCCCGTTGGCGCATCTCTCGATCGAGACCTTCCGTCTCGATGTCGACGTCACGGCGCATCCGGGACCGGCCACGCTCGACACGGTGCAGCTGTACCCGAGCGGAGCAAGGGTCAGCTGGCCCGCGACGCTGACCGTCGTGCCGGGGCAAGCCGGCGAGGAGGCACAGGGTGGTAGTTGGGGCGTGATCGCCGCCATCGTCGGAATTGGCCTCCTCGTCACCGCGTCCATTGCCGTGCTTGCGTCCGTACGATTCGTGCGCGGGTGACTGGCTCGATCTTCGAGAGTGGCGCCGTCTACTACCCGACTCTTCTCGGAGCTCCGATCGTTGTCGGCGCCGTGCTCGGTTGGAGGAAGCCCGAACGGCGCGCGCTCTGGATCCTGGCCGCAACGGTGCTGGCGCTCGTCCTGCTCGACTTCGCCTTCGACGACACGCGGTTCGAGGACATCCCGTTCTTCGTCGTGGTCGCCGTGTTCCTGTTCGGGCTCGGTCTCCTTGCGCGCATGGTCGCGAAGGCGCTCGCAGGTCGAACGCGGCGTTAGGCCGGTTCGCTCTCAGGCGTTCTTCGTCACCGGAGCGGGAGACGGCGCCGGGCTGCGAAGGAGGACGGCCGCGGCGAGTGCGCCGACCACGAGCAGCAACGACCCAACGAGAATCACGTCGTTGAGGCCGCTCACGAATGCAGTCGTTGCGGGCTCCACCAGGTCCGGCTGACCGGCCACGGCACGGGTCCCTGCCGAGCTCACCGCGGCACCGAGGGAGTGCGCATCGTCGCCGGTGGTCGTCGCGAGGGAGTTCTCGACCCGGTTCTGGAGGAGGGCGCCGAGCGCCGCGACCCCGACCGCCACGCCTGCGAGGCGGAATGTGTTGCTGATCCCCGATGCCATCCCGGTTCGCGCTGGATCCACCACGCGAAGAGCACCGGCGGCTAGCGCTGGATTCGCGATTCCGATCCCGACGCCGGCGGCGATGAAGCCGGCGAGCAGTGCCGTCCAGCCCGAGTCGGCATCGAGCCCGTACATCAGCGCGAGCCCTGCCGCGACGAGCGCGAGACCCGCGCTGATCATGATCCGGAGGGGCACGCGCGCCGCCACGCGTCGCGTCGCGAGGGGCACGAAGAAGACGAAAGCTGTGAGCGGCAGGAAGCGCACTCCGGTCGCAAGCGGCGAGTAGCCGAGGATGTCCTGCAGGTAGATCGACAGGTACGGAAACATCGCGAACATGCCGGCTGCGATGCAGAACGTCGCGATGGAGACCCCGAGGAATGCTCGCTGGCGGAAGAGCGTCACGTCGAACATGGGCCGCTCCTGACGCAACTCGACGGCGACGAACAGAACGAGCAGGAGCACCCCACCGACGAGTGACACGAGGATCACGGTGCTCGTCCAGCCGCTCGCATTGCCGCGAAGGATTCCGAAGACGATCAACAGCAACGCACCTGCGAACGTGACGAGACCGCGTACGTCCGTATGTCGCGCGCCCTCGTCCCGCGACTCCGGAATCCGCGTCAGGGCGACCGCGAGTGCAAAAACCCCGACCGGGATGTTGACGAAGAAGATCCAGCGCCACCCAAGGCCGTCCGTGAGGATGCCGCCGACGAGGGGGCCGCAGGCGACCGCCGCCCCCACCGTGGCGCCCCACACGGCGAGAGCTCCGAAGCGGTCGGGCCCGCGGTACTCGTGACCGATGAGCGCGAGCGCCGTTGCGAAGAGCGCGGCGCCCCCGATCCCTTGGAGCGCGCGCGCCACGTCGAGCGCGACGATGCTCCAGGCAAGGCCGCAGAGGAGCGAGGACAGCGTGAAGAGCACGACCCCGGCGACGAACACCAGGCGGCGCCCGTACCGGTCGGCGAGCGCGCCGGCGGTGAGGATCAACGCGGCGAGGCTGAGCGCATAGGCGTCCACGACCCACTGCAACCCCGTCAAGCTGGCATCGAAGCGCTCCTGCATGCTCGGCAAAGCGACGACGACGACCGTGATGTCGAGCAGGAGCATGAACGTCGTCAGGCAGACGGCGAGCAGCGTCCACTTCCGTGTACGTGCGGCTGCTTCCACTCCGAGGACGCTATAGAAGCCGGGTCAGGGCTCGCGGCCCGTACCCGACGAGCGCAGGCGCAGAGGAAGCGCGTCGCATGTCGGCCTCAGACATCCCACTCCACGGGGAGGGAGGCCACGAACCAGATCGGCGTCTCCCCGTCGAGTCCCGGCTGCACGTGGACGGGGCTTTCCTCGCGCATGCGCGCATACGTCTCGTGCGTGGAGGCGCGGAAGTCGTGGCTGTACAGGTCGTAGCGCTCGCCCGTCGACACCCATGGACATGATGTCATGTCGCCCGCGTTCCGTTCATGGCCGAGCGGCTGGTCTTCACGCCGCCCGGCGGTATGGCTAGCGCACAGCGAGCAGAACGCGGCTGGAGAGCACCTGCCAGATGGTTCCCACCTCGCGGAAGCCGGCGCCGCGCAGAGCGGTCACGTGGACGTCGTAGCCGGGCGGTGACTCTTGCCGCTTCTTGCCGGCGAAGCGCTCGGCTCGCTGGGCCAGCAGCGGCGCGAACGCAGGCTCGGAGGTCAACGCATCCCACCATTGCTCCGCCGTCTCGATTCCGCGTGCGGCGAAGGCGGCGTCGGTCCACTGCTCGTCGAGGACCTGCTGGCTCAGGCGCGCCAGGGTCGGCAACGCTGGACCGAAGGCCATGTTGTCACCGTTGAGGAACAGACCGCCGGGCTGCAGCAGGCGTGCGAGGTCGTGGTAGAGCCGGCCCAACGGTTCCGGCTCCAGCCAGTGCAGCGCGGTGGTGCTCAGCACGGCGTCGACCTGCGTCTCGCCCAGCGCCTCCAGCCAGTCGGGCGATGCCAGATCGGCTTCGATCCAGCGCAGGCGTCCTGCGACCGTGCCGAGCGCGCCTCGTCCGATGGCCAGCATCACCGGATCGATGTCCACGGCGATCGCCTGTGCGTCGGGAAAGCGGGCGAGCAGCCGCTGGCTGATCGATCCCGGCCCGCAGGCGAGATCCAGTGCCACGAACGACGTGGGCAGTAGCTCGGCCAGCGCGTCGAACATCGCCGTGAAGCGCGCCTCGCGCTCGGGAACGTAGCCCACTTGCTGGGCGTCCCAGCGGCCCAGCCAGTCCAACCAGTCGATCCGCTGGACGTCGGCGTTCATGCCGGGCGCCTGCTCACGGTGCAACGGCCGTCTCACAAGAAGAGTGCAAAGTGCGCGAATTCTGACGGCTCGGAGCTTGACCTGGCGGCCGCGCGCCCATAACTTCCCCCACGCACCGAGCACGGAGCGCGAGTAGGTCGAAGCTCAGCCCGGAGGCCGTACGCGGAAGCGGAAGGTCAACGGGTCGAGTGGACAAAAGCGCCACCGGCTCGGTGAATTCTTTTCAGGCGTCGTTCGACCCGGCCCGGGACGCGCGGCGTCGCCCAGCCGTCGGCGTACGCGAGGTGGACGGGTGCTGGCCGTGCCCCCCGATCGTCAGGACGACCTCGTGGACCGGACGACGGCGGGGTGTGCTCGCCGAGCCACGGACGCGAGGTCGAGACGCTCGGCCGCATCCAGCGCCTTCTCGGTTTTCTTCTGCGTGTTCCGACCGAGCGCGCCGCTCACGATCCAGCGCCGTGCGAGCCGCGCGAGCGGCAGGCCGAGATCCGAGGCGTCGGGCGTTCGGCGGGGCTTGAGATAGAGCTCGAGCGTCAGCTTTCGAACGAGCGCGGGGTCGGGCGGCGAGTCCGTCTCCTGCTCGAAACGGTACGCCAGCAGTGCGGCGATCGCCTGCAGTTCTCGGACGCCGTTTCGCACCGTCACTCCGATCGACAGGGTGGACGTCACAACCAGTACCCACGGGACGCGTGTGAACCGTGCGCCGCGAAGCGCGATCCGGGCCACGGGCGTCGCGATGGCGACGAACCGCTGAATGGCGTCCGTCATTTGCTCCGTGTCTTCGCTGTCCGCGAGTAGGCGCTTCGCTTCGGCAGCGGTCGTGACATCGACGTCGGACGAGAGCAGACGCTCGAATGCCTGGTGGACTACGTCTCCAGCGGCGCGTTCGACGGTGCGAGGAATCGCGAGGAGAGTTTCGGGCTTCTCGTTGGGTCGGGTAGCGGGCATGACTCCAGAATGCCCGTTCCGATAGCTCGTTACTCCAGGTCGGGAGTCCTCGAGGGCACTCGGTCCTCGAGCCGGGGAATCCGCTGCGTCCTGAATCAGGGAGCGAGGAGGACGAGCAGGACGGACGCCGCTCCCACGGCTATCCCGACAGCGGCAAGCGCCAGCAGGAATCCCTCACCGGTGCGCGGCTCCCGCTCCTCCCGTAGCGCTGCCTGCAGCTCTCGGTAGTGCACGATCCCGTACACCATGGCCGCCAGACCGGAGGCCGCCAGCACGGTTCCCAGCGCGATGTATGGCCAGCTCGTGCCGCTGACGACCTCGGGCAGGACACGTCCGACTGCGAACCCCGCGGCGATCCCGGCCAGACCCGTACGCCACCAGGCGAGATACGTTCGCTCGTGCGCGAGTGCCGTCCGGTGAACTTCGCCGCTCCCCATCGGTCGCCGAGCTGAGCGCGTCTCGGAGCCGGCTTCGGATGCGCTCGCTGTCGCGGCGTCTCCAGCTTCGCCCTGCCGAGCATCGGCCTGCATCTCCCACGACGCTACCGATTGTCGGCGGCGAAGTTAGATTCCTGACTGGTGGACGAGGACGGCTACTTCGGCGAGCGCGTCGCGGCGAAGTACGACGAGTCCGCGGCCGAGATGTTCCACCCGGAAGTCGTCGACCCGGTGGTCGACTTCCTTGCGGACCTCGCCGGGAGCGGGCGAGCGCTCGAGCTCGGAATCGGAACGGGCCGGATCGCGCTGCCGCTTGCGCGGCGGGGCGTCGCGGTGCACGGCATCGAGCTCTCGAGGGCCATGGTCGCGAGGCTGCGCGCGAAGCCGGGAGGCGCGGAGATCGGCATCACGATCGGCGACTTCGCAACCGCGGCGGTCGACGGGACGTTCTCGGTCGCCTACGTAGTCTTCAACACCATCGCGAACCTGACGACGCAGGCTGCTCAGGTCGCCTGCTTCCGAAACGTCGCCGCGCACCTCGAGCCGCGCGGTTGCTTCGTCGTCGAACTCCTCGTCCCCGAGCTCCAGCGGCTACCGCCGGGCGAGACATTTCGCGTTTTCCACGCGAGCCCGACACACTGGGGCATCGACGAGTTCGACGTCGCCAACCAGGCGCTGACGTCGCATCATTTCAACCTCGTCGACGGGCACTTCGAACTCCAGTCGCTGCCGTTCCGCTACGCGTGGCCGGCGGAGCTCGACCTCATGGCACAGCTCGGAGGGTTGAATCTGCGCGAGCGCTGGAGTAGCTGGAAGCGTGACCCGTTCACGAGCGACAGCCCGAAGCACATCTCGGTCTGGGACAAGCCTGCAGCGCCCTAGGCTGGTGTCCAGTAGCAGGTCTCGGCCTGTTTGCGATCGGCACGCCCTGATCTCGCGGCCTTCTCGCAGCAACGGTCGTGTTGTAGTACGGGGGACAAGCAGAGCCCGACCAGCCCTGACCAGGCTCGTCTCCGGATCACGGCACCCGGATTGCCTGCCAGACGCGTGGAGACGGCCGCCGCGCCCCACGCGGCGCGGCGGCCTCGATCCAGGAGCGCCCGTCTAGCCGGCCGTGGTGACCTCGGCCTGGCTCTCGTCCCAGCGGGCGATCAAGGCATAGAGAACGATGATGTTCAACGTCAGCGTGAGCAGCGCCCACAGCAGGTCGTTCGTGTTGCCGAGAAAACCGAGCTGCCCGAACAGGTTGATGCTCACGAGCACAATCGTCGTCCACCGCGCCCAGCTCGCGCCGGCGAGTAGAGCGAGACCGATGCACGCCAAGAGAATCCCCCACACGAGCATGATCCAGCCCCACGCGGTCACGTCGAAGACCAGGAAGCCCTCGCCAGTGGGGACGAAGTAGTTGTCTCGCGCGAGCGCGATCAGGCCCTCGAAGAAGCTGAGTCCACCCAGGATCACCATCACGATCCCGGCAAACCCGATCCAACCGGACATGCTTCGTGTGTTCATCGCCGCCTCCCGTTGTTGAGTTGATGCGGTAGTGGCATCCAGCACGACGTATTTCGCCGAAATGCTACTGCGTCCTTGTTGTCAGAGAGTCCCGGCGCACGTTCGTCGTGCACTTATGAGCAGGCACTCGCGGCCGTCTCTGCGCGAGCTGCAGCCTCCTCGTACGCCGCGGCCGTGTCGTCGTTCTCGGACAGTGCCTGCGTGGCCGCGAGCGAGGCGTCCGCGCAAAGTTCGGCCTTGGCCGTCTCGGCGCGCGCCTGTTCCGCCTCGGCTCGGGCAAGGTCGCGCTCTGCCCGCGCCTGCTCGACCTCGCTCTGGGCCTGGTCGACCGCCGCTTGGGCTTCCGTCACGCTCTGCTCGGCATCGGCGACGGCTTGCTCAGCCTCGGCTACGTCGTCGTCGCTAACGACGACGATTCCGGCGACGCCCGACAGCGAGGCGTCGATGCTCGCACGAGCATCCGCGATACGACGCTCGGCCTCGGCCGAGGCCGATTCTGCCGCGGCGGTCTGGGCCTGGAGTTGAGCCTCGGTGTCGTTCAGGTCGTCGTTGAGCACGATGGCCCAGAGACCGAGTCCGATCGCGGCCGCGATGGCCACGCCCGCAAGGACGATCCATACCACCGGGCGCTTCTGCTTTCCACCCTCATGCTGGGGCGGTACATCCGGCGTCTGGACCGCCGTCTGATCGGTCGGTGTCGAGTCGCTGCTCATTTTCCCTCCCGGTCTCGATGTCTGGCGGCGATGCCAACACGACGCGAAGCCGCGCCCGGATGGTAGGCGTCGCCCCAGTCGGCCACCTCGCAATGGCGCCCTCCGGCCGGAGCGTCACGCGTCGACGGGAGGTTGTGTGCCAGGTCGATGCACACTGGCGGAGAGCACGTCGGTCGTGGCTGCCAACACACAGGCACGGAGCCGCGGTCATCGCGTGTCGATGGGAGCCGGGGCGCGACTGGGAGCTATCGCATGCGTCGCGACGGACCGACGGTCAGTCTGACCTGACACAAATCCCCATCGCACTCAAACGGAGGTCGCTCGCACAGCCGGTCGTGCCTCGAGTTCGACCGACGTCCGCAACCACGAAAGGCAGGCTGGACGCAGCCTCGGATCCCCATCCCCACGTTGGCCTACCGGTATCCGCCCGATCCACGCTGCTCGCTCACCTCGCGACGCTCGTGCGGCTCCGCGCCTCGTTGAGGAACTCACGCCGTAGGTCGGCGTCACTGAATACTCCCCGCCAGGTCGTCGTGACGGTGTTGGAGTCCTCCTCGACTCCACGCATGCGCATGCACAGGTGTTTCGCCTCGAGGCGGACGGCAACGCCTAGCGGATCGATGAGCGCATCGAGCGTGTCGGCGATCTGCTCGCCCAGCCGCTCCTGAACGGTGAAACGTCGCGAGAAGACGCGCACAAGACGCGTCAGCTTCGAGATACCGATGATCTGCTCGTCGGCGACGTACCCCACGTGGGCGACACCGAGGAACGGGAGGGCATGGTGCTCGCACAGCGCCGAGAATGGAATCGGGCCCTCGATGATCTGGCCGAGAACGCCGTTCTCGAAGCGGGTGCCCTCGGCCGGGAACGCCGTGGCAAGCTTGGCATCGCCTTCGTATCCCGATGTCGAGTCGAATAGCGCGCGCAGGAAACGCTCAGGCGTGTCGCGCGTGCCCGGAGTGTCGAGGTTCATTCCGAGGGCCGCGAGGATCTCGCCGACGTAGCCTCGGTAGCGGAGCCAGTCCTCCGGGAGGATCTCGCGTGACGTCGCGCGGTCCGGGCGACCCGCTCGCGTCGAGCGCGGGTCGATGACTTCGGGAAAGTCGAATACGTTGCCTGCCGGGCTGTCGAGCGCGGGGGTGAGTTCGAACATCAGCTCTCCTCTGCCTATCGATTGCTTTCGACCTTCGTGTCGGGTGGGCCGCCGTTCTTACGTCCCGGATCGGCGATTCTGCGCCGTTCCCGTCGCGTCGCCGTGGGACGTACCCACGGCCCATCGCAGGGCGGTCGTCAGGCTCGATTCCGGCCCGCGGGTAATGCAAGGCTGGAAGCGCGCTTCGCTGCAGCGCGGGCTCGCTGCAGCAGCATCGAGCTCTCTGCGTCCTTCAGTTCGCCCGCTCGTGGAGCCCGCAGGTTCGTTTCCACGATCTGCAGCGCAGAACCCGACGCAGCCGTAGCCAGGACGAGTGCAACGGCAGCGTCGGCGCGCATGATCGGCTTGCCGTTCATCTCGGCCTCTGCGGCCAGCTCGGCGATCTCGGCCGCGGCTTCGACGATGGCGAGCGCCGGTCTGGACGCTTCCACCAGCGCCGAGGAGAGGCCACCTTCGTCTGCGTCGCGGGCGTCGCGCAGGAAGTCGAGCAGGGTGGCGAGTGACACGACGTCCTCCTCCGCAAGTGACGTCAGTCGGGCTCGGAGATCCGACGCACGCCCCGCGGCAGCGTCCCCTTCCGGCCACGCGGGTGAACCGCGTCCGACCATGACCACGACTGACGAGGCGATCGCGGCAGTGAGCGCAGCTGCTGATCCCCCGGCAGGTGTTGGCGCAGGCGCGGCGAGCAACCCGAGCACATCGTCGAGCGCGAGCGCTCCGAGAGGATGACGTTTCGGCGGCGGCACGACTGACTGCAATCGACTAGGTTCGGGAGGTTGCGCTCGTCACCTTGTCCGCGAGCGTAGCGCTGCACGCGCGGCGCTCCGCCGCGCATCGACCGGCGTCAAGCTGATTCTCGAGCCATGATTGACCGGCGCTCGACGCGGGTAGCTGTGCGGCACAGAGAGAGCGAACGGGTTGCGGCCGTGCTCTGGACGTTTCTGCCGCTTCCGGCCAGGGCGCGGAGAAGAGCGGCCATCCGCCGCCCGTTCTCTCTTTCTCGAGGTCGAGAGATGTCCGAGGTCAGGATGCCCGACCGCTGCACTCGAGGCCACTTGCTCCGCCCAAGCGCATCACCTCATACTGCGAAGCCGTGGAACGGACGCGCGAAGGACCGGGAGGGTCACCGAAGCTGCTCGGAGGGTTCAGCGTCGACACCCTCTTGGCCGCCCTGCTCGTGCTTCTCGGAGCGATCGTGTTCTTCGCCTACGCGCCGTTTACGTACAGCATCTACCTCGGCATCCACGTCCTCGCCGCCATGACCTGGGTCGGAGGTGACATCACCCTCACGACACTTGGCATCGTGTTCGAGCGCCGGTCGGAGGGCGAGACCCTCAGCGCGCTCGGCAGGATGGGAGCCTGGATCGGTACGCGCGTCTACACACCCGCGCTCTTCATCACGCTTGCGTTCGGAATCGCGCTCATGGTCGAGGGCGACCTCGACTGGAGCCAGTTCTGGGTCATCTTCGGGCTCATCGGCTGGGCGATCGCAGCCGTGGTAGGCGTGGGCTTCGTCGGCCCCGAACTGGGCAGGATCGACGAGGCCGCACGTACGCACGGGCCGGACTCGGCGGAGGTCGCCCGGCGAGTGCGACGGCTCTTCATGATCTTCCGGTTCGACACGGCTCTCCTGATGCTCATCGTGATCAACATGGCCGTAAAACCCTCGTTCTAGAACGGTTCGCCGCCTGCGGCGATACCGGCCAGCCCGCCGATCGATCGCGCCGTGGTGGTCAGATCGCGCGTGAAGCGCGAAGCAGCGCGTGCGCGGCGCTACCGGCTACCGGCGCGGCTACCCTTCCGCGCGTGGACTGGTCGCTCCTCCATGCAATCAACTCGGGCGTCGCCACTCGCGACTGGCTCGAGGATCCCGTGACACGGCTGGCTGGACTTGCCACTGCCATCTACGCGATCGCAACGGTCGGGCTCTGGTTCATTGCTCGTCCATACGGAGAGCTGAAGTGGAAGCTGGCGTCCGCCTCGGCTCTTGTGGCGGCGGCGGTCGCGATGCTCGCGAACCAGGTCATCACACACGTGTGGGACCGCTCCCGCCCGTATACGACTCACGGAGCCTCGGACCACTTGCTGTCCGCGCCCTCGGTTGACCCGTCCTTCCCGAGCGACCACGCTGCGGCCGCATTCGCCATCGCATTCGCCGTCCTCGCGTACTCACGCCGCGGGGGCATCGCGTTCCTGCTTGCTTCGACGCTGATCGGTCTCTCCCGGATAGCGCTCGGCATGCACTACCCGAGTGACGTGCTCGCGGGAGCGCTCGTGGGCTGGCTCGCCGCGATGCTCGTGACCGGCCCAGGGAGGGTTTGGGTCGCGCGCCTCGTCGAGTTCGCGAGCCGTGCCTCGGATCCCGCGCTACGGGCGCTCTGGCGACGCGTTCAGCTTCCCAGCCACCGATAGCAGACACGCCCGGCGTGCTGCTGGTCGTGGCAAGATGAATACATGCCTTTCGACGTCGGGATATCGGAGCTTCTGATTCTGTTCGTCGTCCTCCTGCTCGTCTTCGGGGCGAAACGACTGCCCGAGATGGGACGCTCGCTCGGGAAGGGGATGCGCGAGTTCCGCGATGGGATCGGCGGACTCGACCAAGCGGACGCCCCTGTAGTCGCGCCGCGCGACCCGCAAGAGCAGTTTCCGGCCGACTCGTCCGGGAAGTAGGTTCCGCTCCGGCGTCGGTGACCGTCGACGTTGCTCGTCTACGCGAGCAAGACCATCATCGAGCGCGGGCGTGGCTCGCTCCTGCCCCGCTTCCCACGATAGGTCGAAGACGAGATGACGACGTACGACCGACCTACAGCGCCCAGCTAATAGATGTGCAGCTTGTCCAGCAGCGCGAGGGGGTCGTCGAGCGACTCGAACAGATCCTTGTTGTGCTTGATCATCTTGCTGCGCATGTAGACCCGAAGCCACTGCTTGTAGATATAGAGCTCGTAGCGCTCGAGCATCTCTCGTAGTGTCAGGTCCTGTTGCGCGATGAGCCCGGCGAGGAACATCGCACACTCGAAGCCGAGCGAGATCGACTGAAAGTACGGCGAGCCTATGGCCGAGTCACCGGCGAGGAACACCGGCGAACTGGTGAACGGATGGTCACTCGGCCCCCCTTCGAGCCATTGAAGGTTCGTCGCATTGCGCGCGCGGTAGAGATCCATTGGTATCCGGACGATCTCCAGCTCGCCGAGTAGCTCCCCGTGTGTCTCGTCCTTGATCTTGTCGATGAACCTGTCCATCGACTCCGCGACGCCGGGAACGTTGCTCCGAAGCCATTCACCGTCGAAGTGTGACGGCATCGCCTCATACTCCTCGGCGCTGATGTTGACGATGCCCGTGACGTGGCTGACGCTGCCGTCGTAGTGCGTGCGATGCACCATCGGGATGAACTTGTAGCGCGCGTTCTCGATGTTCTTGTAGTACTTGCAGAACTCGTTGCAGTCGTACGGCTGTCCGTACAGGAAGGTGATGACGAGCGCGTACTCCAGCCGGACGTTGACCGTGTTCGCGCCCTCGGTCACTCCCCCTGAACCGGGAACGAGGTGATCTCGAAGCAGGGACCTGCTGCCGGTGGCGTCGATGAGGACGTCTCCCGGTCGGAGCATCGCAACCGCATCCTCCGCAGTCATGACGGCGGCGGTGCGCTCCACCCCGTTCGGGCCGCGCGCATCGATCAGATCGCTGAGGGAGCGCTCGATGGAGTTGAGCGGGCAGAACCCCAGCACCCAGTTGCGCAGGAGCGCACGCAGGTCCGGAGCAATCGACTGCCTGAATGCGAGTCCCCGATCGAGCTCGGACGGATCGAAGATTGCCTCGACGCTGTCTCCGTCGATGGGATCCGCGCGGTAGCTTTCGATCGAGTCCGCCACGAGGTACGGGGCGAGCTGGACCATGCGCGTTCGGGTGTACTCGCGACGCTTGTCGTACAGGCGCACGGGGAGTCGCTCCATCGGCTGGAGCAATGCCGTGAGCAGCAGGCCCACAGGTCCTGCGCCGACAACGTGCACCTGCATCCTGAGCTCAGTCTCTCAGAGCCGTGGAGTGAGGAGCTGCCCGCGTCGCCCGGGGGCTAGTCCTCGCCTTCCCAGTATTCGGCCGTCGGACCCGGCCTCGCGAACATGATGTCTTCGTCCTCGACGTCCTTGGCGAGCACCTTTCCCGTATCGAGGTACTCGATGATCTCGCCGCGGATCGTCGACGAGAGCATGAGGACGCGAATGGGCGAGTCCGTTCGGTTGATGATCTGATGCGCGCCGTCCTTGCCGCGCGGAAAGCAGACGACGTCACCCTCCTTCAACACCTGCTCGCCTTCGGGCGTACGCAACGTGGGCTCACCGCGGAGCACGATCACCCACTCCTCGTTCAGGTAGTGCGTGTGGTACGGCCAGAGCTTGTTGCCGGGTTCGACCTCCGACATGGTCGCGCCGATCAGCTCGCCGCCGACATGTTGGCCGACGAGCGCGCCCTTGGCGCGCCAGCCCTCGCGATCCCTCGTCCCGTCCCACTCGTCGCTGTTCAGGTTGAAAGTCTTCATCTGGCAAACGGTAGCGTGCGTCTCTCGGAGACCTCCGCACGGTCGCGCGTGCGAACCAGACGCACCTAGACTCCCTCCGTCAGCTGGCCACGCCGGTGACCGGAGGCGCGATGAGTGATTACGAGATTCGGCCGCTCGATGCCTCGACGTGGGATGCCTTCGCCCGGCTCGCCGAGAAGCACAAGGGGATGGGGTTCGGCGGCTGTTGGTGCACGTGGTTCCATACGCGAGAGGGGAGGCCCGACGGCGAGGTGGGCCGCCCCTGGAAGGAGCGTCTCGTTCGCGAGGGGAAAGCGCACGCCGCCGTGGTCTTCGACGGCGACGCCGCGGTGGCGTGGTGTCAGTACGGCTCTCCCGAAGAGCTTCCGCGCATCTATCACCGCAAGGAATGGGAGGCCGGTCTCATGGGGGAGCCGCCTGCCTATCGCCTCACATGCATCTTCGTCGACCGCGACTATCGGCGGAAGGGCCTCGCGGCGGTGGCGGTTCGTGGAGCCCTCGATCTGATCGCGAAGGCGGGCGGCGGCGTCGTGGAGGGCTATCCGCACGACCTGCAGGGCGAGACGGTGCGGTCCCAGTTCCTCTACAGCGCCACACGCAGTCTCTTCGAGGAGGTCGGCTTCAGCTACCAGCGGCCCAAGGGAAAGAAGAATTGCGTGATGCGCACATCCGTTTCACCCGTCGGAGCCTCTTGACCGGCTCCCTTCGGGTGTGTCGCCGGCGACTTCGTAGCTCGAGGGATATTTCCGCGCCCGCGCAGGTCAGTCCGAGTGAAACGTGTGCGGCGCGAGGCCGATTGCCTCGGCTCCACGGGACGTGAGGACGTAGAACAGGTGGTCGGGCTCCGACGGAGCGCGACGCGACGCCGTCTTGCCAGGGTTGGTCCGACGCGGTCGAACCAGTTCCGACTGAACAAGGCCTCCGATGTCGAACGCCGGAAAGCGGTCGGAAACCTGCTCGGCGGTCTTCCCCTGATCGCCGATGAACTCGAGCACCTCACGCTCAGCGTCTTCCATGAGCTGACGGTACTCCTCGTAGCGGAGGTGTGCCCGCCCGATCCTCGCGGTGCTCGAGCGCTGAACGGGCGCTCGACCTCGAGCGTCAAGGCGCTGCGGCTACCATGACGTTCCCCGAGCCTCTCTTTCCGCGTTGACCTCACTGGCCACTGCGCCGAGGGCGGTGGAAGCGAGGTGCTCATGCAGGTCACGCGTAGCTTGTCCGCCAGGATCCGGAAATGGCTGGGCAAACTCCGTAGGAGCCCGGACAAATCGCCGCACGGCGCCGGCGCGTGGGGGCGCTGAGTGTCGGCGCTCCAGATCATCGCGGACCTGCCTCAGAACCTCGCACGGCTCGACGACAGCGAGCTTCGCGATGCGAGACACGATCGTGACGAGCGCATGTCGCTGCTCTTCGGCCGCTGGTCGTCCCTGAGCCAGGTCGAGTTGCGGGAGCTCAGGAGGCTGAGCGACGAGCGTCAGCGACTGGCGAGGCATGTGGGCATCCTTCGAGGTCTCCACGCGCTGCGAGACTCGACGAGGTCGACGCCGAGTGTGACGGAGCGTCTCTAGCACCGCAGCGGACGTCGGCGTCGCAGGCTCCAGGATGGACGATGCGATGCTGTCTACACCTGATCAGAGCGGGCTGTCGGCGTCCCTGAGGTACTGGTGCACGAAGGCGATCGCCATGCTGCCTTCGCCGACGGCCGCCGCGACGCGCTTCACGGGACTGAAGCGGACGTCACCACAGGCGAAGATGCCCGGGACGCTCGTCTCGAGCAGGTAGGCGTCGCGGTCGAGCCCCCACCGCGCGGCGGCGTGAACCTCTGAGCCGGTGAGCACATAGCCGTTCGAATCGAGTGCGATCTCGGGTGGAAGCCACGCCGTTTCGGCGTCCGCGCCGATGAAGATGAAGAGCCCACCGGACTCGAGTCGCGTCGTTTTCCCTGTCACGTTGTCGAGGACGTCGATCGCCTCGAGCGAGGTCTCGCCGTACGCCGACGCGACCTCCGCGTGGTATCGCACCTGGATGTTCGAGCGCGTGCGGAGCTGATCCACCAAGTAGCGAGACATGCTCTTCTCGAGCGTGTCTCCGCGGTAGAGGATGGTCACCGTCCGGGCGTGGGACGAAAAGAACATCGCGGCCTGGCCTGCCGAGTTGCCGGCCCCGACGATGTGTATGTCGATGCCGTGGGTATTCGCGGACTCGCTGCGGGCTGCGCCGTACGAGATTCCCTTGCCGGCGAGCCGGTCGAACCCGTCGATCTCGAGCTGCCGCCAGGAGACGCCGCAGGCGAGGACGACGGTCCTCGCATTCAGGACGGCGCCGTCGTCGAGGTGAATCTCTCGCGTCACGGCATCGATCCGCGCGACCGACCTGGTGACGACGATCTCGGCCCCGAGTCTGCGCGCCTGTTGGAGTGCGCGGCTCGCCAGTTCGTCGCCCGACACGCCCGAGGGAAACCCGAGGTAGTTCTCGATGCGCGATGACGTGCCTGCCTGCCCGCCGGGCGCCTCCCGTTCCACCACGATCGTTCGGAGACCCTCCGACGCGCCGTACACAGCCGCTGCCAGGCCGGCAGGACCGGCGCCGACGATCACCGTGTCGTAGTCCGCAGCGGCCGGCTCGGTCGCGAGGCCGAGCATTTCGGCGACCCGCCGCAGTTGCGGACGAACGACGGTCTCGCCGTTCACCAGGCGAATGGCGGGGTAATCGGCGTCGGCCGGCAAGGCGCCAGACCACTGCTCTGCGTCCTCCGGCACGTCGGGCTGGAGCCACCTGAACCTGATCTGGTTGCGATCGAGGAAGCGCCGCAGGTCCGCGCAGGAGGCGTCCCACTGGTGCCCTAGACACGATCGCCCGGTATGGAGCCGACTCGGAGACGAGGCTCTGAAGGCCCCGAGGACCGCTCAGCCGACTGCCCGCCAGCCGCCCCACATGCTTGCCGACCTGCGGCGCGACAGCCGCGACTGCGTGGTAGTCGTGCGGCTCGACCCGGAAGACCCGCGACGGCTCGGTCGCTCGGAAGCCGGCGGGTTGGGGAGTTCCGAGAGTGATCGAGATCTCTCCGATGAGGTCGCCGGGCAGCCGCTCGCCGATGACCCGCTCGACTCCGTCGACGAGCTTGACTACCTCGATATGACCCTCCAGGAGTCCCAGGAGTCCCGGCTCGTCTCCCTCGTGCACCGCAAATTCCTGGGCACCGAGGCTGATGTCGGCCGCAACGCGACAGAGCCGCTCGCGGTCTGCGGTCGTCGAGAGTCGCAAATACCTCGAACCGCCCGATTTCCTCTGGGGTCACCATCCCTCAGCCGTGCGTGGGAACGGCTTCGGGACGACCCCGCATCGCGCCGCCTCCACGTCGTCAACGCTACCTCGCACAATCGAGGCGGCGCGGGAAGGCTGCATCAGCCTGCCCAAGCAGCAGGGGCTTTGCGCAATCTCTCAGCTCGCTCCACGAGTCGCCCGTCGGAGTGAGATCGTCAGCACCAGTGCCACCGTCGCGGGGAGAACCCACCAGGCGGCGATTCCTCGATGCGCCAGGAAGCCCGAGACGGCGAGCCCGACGCAGACACCAAGTGCGACGCGCCAGTCGTCGCCGACGATGAAGTTCCACCAGAACGCCCCGAAAGCGCGAACGTGGCTCACGCGCTGGCTCCCGCGGGGAGCCCGGCGAGCCGCTGGCGGCGAAGCTGGCGGACGAGTGCGAACGACAGCAGGGCGAGGAAGGCAAGGATGGCGAGGATCGCGAGATCCGATCCTGGCCAGCTCACGCCTGCTCCTTCGCCTCCCCAGAAGACACCGAAGCTCGTGAGGAGGAGCCCTACTGCGAACTTGATGGTGTTCTCCGGGACACGCTCGAGAGGCGCGCGTACTGCGATCCCGACCACGACAACGAGTGCTGTCGCTACAACTGCGGCCGCAGCAGCCAATGGAATTCTCCCCTCGGTCGCTCCGAACGTGAGGACGATGAACACGACCTCGAGCCCTTCGAGCAGCACGCCCTTGAAAGCGACCGTGAATGAGTACCAATCCATCTCCGTCGGGGCGACGCGCCTTATCGTGGATGCCTGCTCGCGCTCCGCGTCAAAGGCGGCCGCCTCGTCGTGCAGGGCCTTGTATCCGCTGGCGCGGAGGATCGCCTTGCGCAGCCACTGCAGACCGAAGATCAGAAGCAGCGCTCCGACGAAGAGCCGTAGTGTGTCGATCGGAAGTAGACGTAGGGCGGGCCCGAGCACCGCGATGATCACGCCCAGAACGAGCGCCGCGATGCCGACGCCGATCAGGGGCGCACGCCACCCGCGCACCACTCCCAGGGCGAGGACGATCGTAAGCGCCTCGACAGCCTCGACTCCACTCGCAAGGAATGTCGTAAGGAACAGGAAGAGGTCGTGAGACATCGACGCCGATCGTAGAGTTCAAGCGCCTTTCTCGAGCGCTCGGCCGGCCGGAGTCGCGGGAAAAGTTGCTCAGTGCATGGGCCCCATCAGGACGGCGATCAGCCTGGTCGGCCTCTCGGGCAACTTCTCGCCGCGAGTCTTCGAATCGTCGCCGGTGACAGGTGCGAAGAGGCGGGCCTTAGCCCGCCTCTTCGCTATGGCTTGCGTCAGCTGTGATCTCTAGGTGACGGTGAAGAACCCGAACATCGTGCTCTCGTGGGGCGCGCAGTAGTACTTCCATTTGCCCTTCTTCAGCGTCACCGTCACGCTCTTCCTCCCGACGAACGGCACGGACGTCAGCTGCTTCTCGAATTTGCCGCCTGACTGCTGCTCGAGGACGAAGTTATGAAACGACGCCTTGTCGGCGATCGCGAACGTGTACTTGCCCGCCTTCACCTTGGTGGCCTTCTTCCCGCCTGACGTGAGATTGATCGTGAAGCCAGGCCCGACGGTGCCGACGAGCTTGGGAGGTGCCGCTTGTGCCGGAGCGATGATGAGCAGCGCAACGAGCGCCAGGGCCAGGAGTCCGAGAGTGATGCTTTTCATGACCATCTCCTTCGTAGGTGGCTGGCCGTCCGTCGGTGAGGCATACGACGATGAGCTGCGATTGGATCTCAACGTCCGCTTCCGCCCAGAACTCACGCTCCATCGATCGCAGGCGGCGAGTCAGCGGCGTACGATCGCCCCGTCGCCGACAGTCGCAAGGTCGAGCTACGTGTGGGCAGCCGAACGACGGGGCGTCGTCTGACGCTCGACGGCATCGGTGGCGCTCTCGACCGGTGCACCGAACTTCAACAGACGGCCTCCGAACGCGATCGCGCAAACGGCGAACCACGCCCATCCGAATGCGAGTCCGGCGATCGCATCCGATAGCCAGTGAACGCCGAGCATTACGCGGCTCGTCGCGACCGCAACCGCCAGCCCGACGGCGACGGCGACGACGAGAGCCCGCGCGGCCGGCGGCCGCCTCCTCAGGACCACGAGCGCAACGGCCGCCCACAACGCCGCGGCCGTGGCCGAATGGCCGCTCGGGAACGACGGCCCGAGGCTCGCCGCGGCCGGGTCGAACGTCGGCCGGACGCGGTCGAGAACACCCTTGATCGCGTTGACGAGCACCACCTCGCCGAGCACGGTCGTGATGAGGAACGCTGGGATCCATCGGCTCGGAATCCGCCGGTACTCGATCACCGAGACGAGCGCGATCGTGAAGATGGCCGTATACGTGCCCGCCAGGTCGCTGACGGCGCGCAACCCGTCGGTGGAGAGGGGCGACTTGTGGTCGAACTCCCACTGGCCGAGGCTGTTGTCGATCTCGACGAGGGAGCCGTTCGTCCTCATCAGGTAAGCGAGGAGACCGACCAGAAGGCCTCCGAGGATCGCCACGAGGAGTGCGAGGGTCAGAGCCAGACCCGTCACGGCGGCCGGGTCGAGTCGGGATTTCAGAAGCGCCCGCAGTCCGCGATGGCGCTTGGCTTCCTCGACCAGAGCGTCGGTCGCTGCGGATGCGGGCGCCTCGGCGCTCACGACTCGCGGGTAGCGCGAGGCGAGAGCGAACGCGATCACGCTCGCCGTTACCGCGACGAGTACGAGGACGATCAGTGGCATAGGAGCAGTTGAGCGCGCATTCTCGGTTCAGGATTATCCGCCTGCCGTACCGCGTAAACGTGGGCCGGGTGTGGCCACTCCCGGAAGGGTGACCTCGGAGGAACTAGCCGTCGACCAGGAGTCCCTTCAGCGGTCCGAGGAGGCGACCCGATCGCCGGGAGATGCCCGGCAGTTCGACGAGGCGGTGCGTCAGCGGAGCGCCTCGTTCGTAGCGCGCGCGTTGCTCGTGGCTGAGTGGCCTCCAGAGGTTGTCGATGGCGTCCGCTCGGGATGCCAGACGTCGGCCCGGCCCGCAAGTTTGCGGCCCGCGCGTACGGCTAATCGGATTCGATCACGGTGACGTTCGAGTCGTTCGCGCGCGGCTCGCGCTCGATGATGGTCGTGTTCTGACCTCCAGCTGACGCGCGACCCCTGTACGCCATGGCCACGGCCAGGAGCGCAGCCACGAGAACGATGATGACCAAGAGCACCAAGAACCAGACCGGCATGTTCAACCCCCTTGTCAGCTGCCTCTGCCCACAGACCCTTTACCCCCGCGGCGCCGAGCCCGAACGTCGGAGAGCCCAGACCGGGGCCGGCCCGACTGACGCGTGCGCGGAGGGCGTCGGTCGGTTCAGGGTTCCACGATGATCTTGAGCACCTCGCGCTCGTTCATCGCCCGGTAACCGTCGGGCACGCCGTCGAGGTTCGTGAAGCGGTCGAAGACACGGCCAGGTTCGATGCTGCCTTCGAGAACGTCCGGGAGCAGTTCCTCGATGTATGCACGGACAGGAGCGGGGCCGCCTGCCAAGCTGGCGTTCTTCCAGAACGCGATGCCGGTCGGAGTCGTGTCGTTCTCGGGCACGCCAACTCGGCCGACGTCGCCTCCTGGCCGCACGATCTCGAGCGCCGTCTCGACTGCCTGCTCGAGCCCGACGCACTCGAGCACCGAATGGGCGCCGTGCTCGGTCAGCTCGCGGACTCGCTCGACCGCTTCCTCACCGCGCTCGCGCACGATGTCCGTAGCGCCGAACTCCTCCCCGAGGGCGGTCCGGTCGGGGTTGCTGCCGAGGAGGATGATCCGCTCCGCGCCGAGGCGCTTCGACGCGATGACACCGCAGAGCCCGACGGCGCCGTCGCCGACCACCGCAACCGTCTTGCCAGGACCGACCTCGGCGGCCACGGCCGCGTGGTGGCCCGTTCCCATCACGTCGGAGAGGGTGAGCAGCGAAGGCAGCAAGCCGTCGTCGACGCCGACCGGCAGCACGACGAGTGTTCCGTCCGCCTGCGGGACGCGTACCGCCTCGCCCTGGCCGCCGTCGACCTCGTCGAAGCCGTATCTACCCCCATGGAGACACTCGCTGTGTAGACCCTCGCGGCAGAAGGCGCAGATTCCGTCGGACCACAGGAAGGGAGACACGACCAGGTCACGAGGCTTGATCGACCTGACCTCGCTCCCGACGTCCTCGACGACGCCGAGGAACTCGTGCCCCATACGGCGGCCCGAGTCCGTCGGTTCCATGGACTTGTACGGCCACAGATCGCTCCCGCAGATCCCGGCTCGTCGGACACGTACGAGCGCATCCGTCGGCTCGACGAGGCGGGCGTCGGGGACCGTCTCGACGCGAACGTCGCCGGCGCCGTACATGAGTGTTGCCCGCATAGCTGAAACGTAGCCCGGCGCGACCGCCTCGCAAACGTCAAGGGACGCCGCACACTCGGACACAACACCTGGCGGTTCGGCCTCCCCAGGCCGTCACCCAGGGCGCGAACCTTGGGCAAGTGGACCGCCTGGGGAGGCTCGGCGACGCGACCCTATGTCGCCCGTTCGAGTGTTTCGAGCACGATCAAGCCGGCGAGGACGTCTTGCCGAGGCCGAGGGTGTCCTTGGCCTGCATGGCGATTCGTAGCGCGATCACGAAGACAATCGGAACGAGTGCGGCGTGAAACGCATGAACCCAGGCGCTCACGTCGTCGCCACCACCAGCAAGAAATGCTTGGACACTGCCGAGGACCGCGAGCGCGAACGGCCAGCCGGTTCGACGCCAAGCGGGCCATGCTGCCACCAGAGCGGCCACGAATGTCAGGACATAGAAGAGATGCACGAGCTTGCCGAGATCCTTGTGGATGTCAAGCGCGTCCGACTCTCCAAAGATGTAGGCCCCTATGAAGAAGACTTGGAGAAGCACGCCGACGACCGCCGCCGCCGAGAACAACAACGTTGCCCAGAGACCCACTTGCTTTCGATCCATGCCGCTGACTCCTTCGGTCGCAAGGACGCGGAGCACCTCCGCAGGTCGAGGATCCTACCCGCGGAGCCCGGCCATCATCTCCGTGATCCCAGTTCTTCGCCGCCACCGCACCCGCAGGCACCTGACCCAGGCCCAGCCTCGCTGTGCCCACTGCGGCGAGCCGCTCCACGCGAGCGAGGTGGACCTCGAACCCGGGCCGGGCATGCCGTGATTACGACCGAAGAGGGATCGACTTCCGAAGATCTGCTCCACGAGGGCAGGCATGCCGTCGCGATCGTCGGAGGTGGGCCGACCGGGATGATGTTGGCGGCCGAACTCGCACTCGCCAAGGTCGAGGCAGTCGTGCTGGAGCGGCGAGCGAGCGCGGAGATCGAGAGTGCTCGTGCGCGGGCGGGTGGGCTGCATGCGCGCACGATCGAGGTGTTGGATCAGCGTGGGGTCGCCGAGCGCTTCCTGGAGGAGGGGGAGGTGATGCAGGTGGCCGCCTTCGCGGGCGTCACGCTCGACCTTGGCGGCTTCCCGACTCGTCATCCGTATGGCCTGGCGCTGTGGCAGAAGCACACCGAGCGCATCCTCGGTGTCTGGGCGAACGAGGTCGGCGCGGTCGCCCAGTACGGGCGGGAGGTGACGGGCCTGACGCAGGACGACGATGGCGTCGACATTCACCTTGCCGACGGCACCACGCTGCGTGCAGGGTACGTCGTCGGCTGCGATGGAGGTCGCAGCCTCGTGCGAAAGCTCGCTGGCATCGACTTTCCCGGATGGGGCCCGTCGGTGAGTTCGATCATCGCCGAGGTCGAGATGCAGGGTGAACCTGAGTTTGGCTTCCGCAACGACGCGCTTGGGGTCAACGCCATGCGCCCGTTGGAGGGTGGGCGCGTGGGCCTTGTCGTGCGCGATGAGAACCTCGACCGCGAGAGTGATCTGACGCTGGAGGACTTGCGCGCGGCGGTCGTCGCTGTCTGGGGCTCAGACTTCGGGCTCGTCTCCGCCGACATGATCTCGCGCTTCACCGACGCCACGCGCCAGGCAGCGAGCTACCGAGCCGGGCGCGTGCTGCTGGCCGGCGACGCCGCACACATTCACTACCCGGCCGGCGGGCAGGGCCTGAACCTCGGGGTGCAGGACGCCGTGAATCTCGGCTGGAAGCTCGCGCAGGTCGTCACGGGAGCCGCGCCCGCCGATCTGCTCGACACGTACCACGCGGAGCGCCACCCGGTCGCCGCGCGGGTCCTCAAGTACACCATGGCGCTCACCGCGCTTCAGCGGGGCGATGACCGCACCAGCGCACTTATCGAAGTGCTGGGTGAGCTGCTCGACGTCGCCGAAGCACGCGACCGCATCGCCGGGCTCGCCTCTGGCCTGGACATCCACTACGACCTCGGCGAGGGACACCCGCTGCTCGGCCGCCGCATTCCCGACCTCGACCTGGTCACCGCCGACGGCCCGCAGCGGGTCTTCACCCTGCTGCACGATGCCAGGCCGGTGCTTCTCAACCTCGGTGAGCCCGGCGTCTTCGACGTCGCTCCCTGGGCGGATCGGGTTCAGTTGGTCGACGCCGAATACGCCGGTACGTGGGAGCTTCCGGCACTCGGGGCGGTCGTTGCTCCCACCGCCGCGCTGGTCAGACCCGATGGTTACGTCGCCTGGGTGGGGGAGGGTACGGACACCGGATTGCGCGACGCGCTGACTACCTGGTTCGGACCGCCGACTGCGGCGTAGCTCTCCTACCGGCAGCGGGCCGGCCGACGTCGAGGGATCGACCGCCGGGCTACCCCATCTCGATCTCGGCAGGTATCCCCAGTCGGCCCATTGCGCGGAGATGCAGGAAGTGCGAGCGCAGCGCGGCACGCAGGGATGGTTGTGACGAATAGCGGATCCCGTGCTTGGCGCAGTTGCGCCGAACGATCTCAGCGACCTTGGGATAGTGCGTATGGGGAACGAGCGGGAACAGATGGTGCTCGATCTGGAAGTTGAGGCCTCCCAACGCCCAGGTCAGCACGGGGTTGCGGGGGCAGAAGTCGACGGTCGATTCGACCTCGTGGACGGCCCAGACCGGCCGCGTGCTGAGCGCCTGCTCCGCTGACGTGAACGTCGCCTCCTCGACACAGTGGGCGAGCTGAAAGGTCGTCGCCATGATCAGGCTGGTGATCATCGCGAAGCCGAGGTAGACCCCGACCACAGCCCACCAGGGGTACACGAGGAGTGGGATCACGATCGCCCATGTGAAGAAGATGCACTTGCCGACGATGACTCCGGCAAGATTCCAGCCGCGGGGCACCCTCAGCGCGCTCTTTCCGACACTGCCACGCGCGAACGCGGCGAGGTCGCCGACGATCTGCAAGCGCAAGCCCATCAGCGTGTACATCGGCCAGATGTAGAGGTGCTGGTACCGGTACCAGGGCCTGGGCGACTGCGACGGCGCGAAGCGCGCCAATGGCACCTGTCTGGCGTCGTCGTCGAACCCATCGATGTTCGTATAGGTGTGGTGGGCAACGTTGTGCTTCACGCGCCAGGCGTAGCTCGAGAAGCCGAGGAGCGTGTCTGCTGTCCAGCCGAGCAGGTGGTTGTAGCGGCGACGCCGGAAGTAGGCGCCGTGGTTGGCGTCGTGCTGCACACAGAAGGCCGTCAGCAGCGCGCCCAATATCAGTCCCGCGAGGCAAATGAGCCCCCCCGCAACACCGGGCCGCGCGAAGATGAGCACCGCCCACGAGGCGACAGTCAGCCCGATCGCCACGGGAACCTTTGCGAAGAGGAGCAACGACCCCTTCAAGCGGGTGCGGCCACGCGCGAGATACTGCTCCACCTCGCGACGCGTGTCTTGCATGAACGCTCCGCCATTGCCGAACGTGAGCTTGTCTCCGCCTCTTGCCATGACACCTCCCTGATCCTGCGAATGGACAGTGAAGGCGCCTGATGGCCGCCGGTACTCGTCCGGTGAGCTTCCAGGATAGTCGCTCGTGGAGGACGTTGAGTCCCGCCATGCCCTCGAGCGCTCCCAAGAGGGAGAAGCCAAACACCGTCAGCCGATCGGATGGCATGACCGCCTGGTGCAGCGTGCCCGCCACCCCCACGCGTTCGTGCCCCCGACCATCGCGTCGTCGCCGTGGAAGCCCATGTTCGGCGAGTCCGCCGAGGCGAGCTCTCGGTCGGAGACCGAGTCCTTGCCGCGACTGCTGGGTGACTAGGCGGATGGTTCGTGCACTGCAGCGGCGCGGACGACGAGGACGGGCCGCTGCGCCACGCCAAGGAGTCCTCGCGAGACGCTGCCGAGGAACACCGAGGCCAATGCGCCGTGTCCGCGGGATCCGACGACGATGAGATCTGCGTCGATCGTTTCGGCGTATCGGGTGATCTCGGCGACGGGGTCGCCTCGCAGGAGCTCGGCTCGAGTCGGCACACCCCTTCGGTCAGCGACTGCCTCCGCATCCTGGAGCACGTCCTCGTCCCATTCGGTCGGCTCGAATGGCACGGAGCCGATCAGGCCGAAGCCATTCATCGTCACCGTGTCCGCGGTCTGTACGACGTGGACGAAAATCGCCTCGGCCCCTTCGTCGCGCGCGAGGTCGACACCCAGCTCGACCGCCTCGTTCGCCGCAGCTGAGCCGTCGGTCGCGATCAGAATCCTCTTCATCACAACCTCCTCGAGTCCGTTTGCTCAGAGGTTGCTGCAGCACTTGCGCCCGCGCATCCGTGCCGACTCCGATCGCGGTGAGTACTTCACCGCGGCGTCGACGCGCTCATCCGCTTCGACACGAGGCGCCGCGTCGACCATCGGACGCTGCAGCTCGGCGAACGACTTCACGCCGCTCGCGCTCGGATTGGCGGGCCCACCCCGCGTACGTCGAGGTGAGCCCCGCTCCTTTCCGCGTCAGCGCGTCTCCACGCTGACGACCTCGAACTGCTTGTTCACGTAGACGGTGACCGGCGTCCCGTCTGCCTTCGTCATATGGGCTTCGTAGGCCGCGTTACCGTCGGCGTCGGTCTCGACTCGGACGATCGTCCCGTTCGGGACTTTCGCCTTCGCCAGAGCCTCGACCTTGGCGGCGGTGTCCCCTGTAAGCGCGGTCTCGTCGCTTCGCTGCATGCCCCACGGGTGTTGGGGATCGGGCGGCGACAGGTACGACGCGATCGGAACAGCTGTTGTGCCCGAGCTCGAACCGGAACCGCTTGCGGCGCTCGCGATCCCGTAGCTACCCGCCGCCACGCCCACGGCTACCGCCAAGGCGACCAGAGCCTTCGGGACGCGAGTTGTGTGTCTGTCCATCGGATTCACCTCCTGTCGGTTTCGGACGCTCCACCGTGCCCGCCGCGTATGAGGAGCAACTGAGGCGGTCCTAAGAAGCGCCCAAGAACCCGGCGGCAGCGGATCCGAACGCGAGCAGGCTCCAACACCGGGCGCCCCGCCAGAGGAGAGCTGACCTAGGGTTCCTGCGTGGCCGTTCGCGCGTCATCGCCCACACCACCCCTGCTAACCGCGCTGTCCCAGGCGCTGATCGCGTTCACGATCGAGTTCGACAACGAGTTCGAGCATCGGGTCGAGCACCACACCGGCAACAAGGCGGGAGGCGGTGTATGGCTCACGTCCATGGTCATGTGGTCGAACTTCATGCGGCTCATTCCGGCCGGCGGGGTGGCCTTGCGCGAGGTTGCGGCGAACGGCGCGATCACAAACCTCGGCGGCCTTCAGCGGTGGGGGTACATCAGCGTCGAGCCGGCGGACCAGACGGTCCGGCTGAAGCCCGGCGGCCGACACGCGCAGAGGGTGTGGCGGCCGCTCGCCGGCGAAGTCGAAGAGCGATGGCGCGAGCGGTTCGGCGACGGCGCGATCGACGAACTTCGCCAGGCGTTGTCGAGCGTCGCCGACCCCGCCCTTCCGCTGTACCTGCCTGTGCTCCGATACGCCGACGGGATGCGCGCCGGGCATGTCCGCGCCGCACCCGGCGCGGTGGCGGAGGACCTCGCAGCATTGCTCTCGCAGGCGCTGCTCGCATTCACTCTCGAGTACGAGGAGGAATCCTCCCTCTCGCTTGCGCTGAGCGCCAACGTCGTGCGAGTGGTGCCCGCCGACGGGGTACCGGTGCGGGACCTGCCGGCCCGCTCTGGCGTGTCGAAGGAGGCCATAACGGCGGCCATCGGGTTCCTTCAACGCAGCGGGTACGCCGCGGTCGAGCCCGACCCCGTGGGCCATGCCAAGCAGGTCAGGCTGACGCAACAAGGCCTGGAGGCACAGGCTCAGCACGCGCGCCTGGCGAAGGCTGTCGAGCGGCGCTGGCGAAAGCGCCTTGGCGGCGACTTCGACCGGCTGTCGAAAGCACTCATCACTGGCCAGCAACTGGCGCGCGGCCTCCAGCCCTATCCGGACGGCTGGCGGGCGACCCGCAACCCGTACCGGGCGCGAACCGAGGCCGTGCTGGCCGATCCGGCATCGGCTCTGCCGCGGTACCCGATGGTCCTGCACCGAGGCGGGTACCCCGACGGAAGCTAAGAGGATCGAGGAGTTCTCCGTTCGACGGTGCGTCAGTCCGGCAGCCTTGCAGCCAGCCCTCCTCGATCCGCCAATGGCTGCGTCGACTTGCAGTTGACTCGCCGCACCCGTGCCGATTCGAGGAGTCAGCGCCAGTCGATCGAGACGACGTCCACCGGTTCAGAGATTCCCTTGAGCGTCACGGAACGCGGCTCCGTTGTCGGATACTGCGAAGCGGAGCCGACAGTGGGCTTGCTTGCGACGATCTCCCCACCCTCGGCCAGGGCTGCGATCCGCGCCGCCTCGTGAACTCCCTTGCCGCGGAAGCCTCCCTCGACTTGCGCGGCTCCCGATGCATGCAACCCGATCCGCACCTGCGGCGCGAAGCCGTGCTGCGTGCGGTGGTCAGCGAGCCGGCGCTGGATTGCGACGGCACACGCCACCGCTGCATCGGGGCTGTCGAATCCCACGAAGAAACCGTCGCCGGTCGTGCCCACCTCCTCACCGTCGTGTGCGGCGAAATACGAGCGCAGCGTCTCGTCGTGCCAGCGCAGCAGCTCCAGCCACGCGTCGTCGCCCATGGCCTCGGCCAGATTGGTCGATTTCACGATGTCGGTGAACATGAAGGTCTTCAGGACCCGTCGGTCGGGGCTGGCCTTCCCCCGGAGCTGCCAGGGCAGGAGCGCCTCGACCTCCTCGATCACGATCGCGTCGGTGGGGCACGACAGTGCGGCCTCTCGCAGGAGCTCGGCCTCGACGCTGTCCGGGTCGATGACATCCGCCTTGCCGAGGTCTCCCTTCAGCCAGTCGAAAGCCGTGGGTGCGACGGTGATGCAGTTGCCTGCGCCGATGCAGCGATGGCGGTCGACGCGCGCTCGCAGCATCGTCACACCATCCCTTCCCTGAAGGCGAGCACCGCAGCCTCCCCCCGCGAGGAGACCCCGATCCGTGCGTACATCTCCGCGAGCCGCCTCGCCACGATCTCCTCTGTCACCTCGAGCTCGGCGGCGATCTCCCGGTTGGTCTTGGCCTCGATGAGGAGCCAGAGCAGTCTCGTGTCGTCTTCGCCGAGGCCCGCGCCCGGGGGGCCGCCCGTCGCTTCGTCGACCACGCCTTCGCCGTTCGATGTTCCCGCGAGCCTTGACAGCTCGCGGCCGAGAGGCCCACGGAACCACCGCACGCGAACGCCCTCGTCCGTGATCCGCTGTGCGATGAGCGCCGCGTACAAGCGTCAGCCGAGACTGGATCATCTCGCGCTCCTCCTCCGTGCCTGACGACGAGAAGCACACCCGCGGCCGGCAGGACGATTCCGAGGAACACGTCCTGGCGGTGGGCAGCGCCGAGTGCGGCGAAGGCCGACCGCGCAGCCTCGGCGGCCGATTCCCGCTCGCCGCGCGCGAGAGCCACTCGAGCGAGCGCCGAGTCCGCTTCGGCCCCCCACGGCGGGTGGCCCGGCAGGACGCCCATGAGCTCCTTGGCGTCTCTCGCCGATTGCTCGGCGAGCGCGAGCAGATCCTCGTCGGCGCGCTCGGCGCCGAGCGCCGCCGCCTCTAGCGCGAGCCTGGCGAGCGCCTCGCACCGGGCCGCGGGCCGACCCTGCTCCGTCGCCAGTCGAACCGCTCCCCCCAGGTGCTTCCGCAAGCCCTCGGCATCTCCGGCAGCGGCGCGGATCATTCCTCGTGTCGACTCGAGCTGACGCGCCCGAAGGGGCGTAGGGTCGGCGGCCGCCGCCTCGGCGGCGCGATCGAGCCACCGCGCTGCCTCGTCGACCTCACCGAGCTCCAGATGCGTCAGCGCGAGCCCGTTCGCCGCGGCGAACTCGAGTGTTCGGTCTCCCAGGAGACGAGCGTGGCGGTGAGCCTCCTCGCCGCGCGAGAGAGCGAGATCGGGGACGACCTTCGCGCGTGAGAACACCTGGGAGCCGAAGAGCATCTGTGCCTCGAGGGTGGCACGTTCGCTCTCACGCGTCAGCGAAGTGAGCTGTGCGGACAGTCGCCGGATTTCCTCGATCCTCCGGGCGGCACCGAGAATGTGGATGTCGATGGCGAAATTGACGTACGCCCTGGCGATGATCGCCGACATCACGCCTCGACGGTCGCCGATCTGGTCGAACAGCTCGATCGCGCGCTCGTAGCGCGCGATGCCCTCGTCGAGATGGTGAGCTATCGGCGTGTCGGCGAGGATCTCGGCGGGAGTGTCGCCGGCGGCGACCCGCGCCATGATCGCGACGACCTCGCCGGTCTGGACGCGCTCCATGTACCACTCTCGCACCCGGGTGATGGAGATGACCCCGAGCTCGCGCAGCGCGGCCGCGAGAGCGGCATGGTCTTCCAACTCCTCTGCGAGTTCGCAAGCACGCCCATACGCCTCGGCAGCGCCGTCGAGATCCACCTCGCTCGGTGCGCTGAACGACTCGCCGAGCGGGGACCTGAGCAGGTCCTGGCCGAGTTCGAGGCACGCCGCCAGCTCTGCCGCACGGTCGCCGCGCTCCCGGGCCGCCTCGCGCACCGACAGCGCCAGCTCGGCGGCCTGGTCCTCTTCCTCGGACACACGCAGCGCGGCGGCGCGACGCAGCTTGACGTCGAGTTCGAGGTGGGAGTCTCCCAGAGCCTCCGCCAGCGCAGCCAGCTCGGCGAGGCCTTCGACCCGGTCGGCCGAGCGACGCAGCATTCCCAGCGCGTCGTCCTGGGAGGTGAGCAGGGCAACGCGATCGTGCGCGGCCGAGGCGGCTGGCAGCGCCTGGTCGACGACGCGCAGTGTCTCTTCCGCCGCCCGGGATTCGAGCGCCGCCTGGGCGGCCGAGATGGAGAAGCGCACGGCGCGCTCCGGGTCGCCGCCGGCCAGCGCGTGGTGAGAGAGCAGGGACATGCTCTCGGGGGACGGATCGCCGCCGGCGCTCAGCATGTCGACGATCGCCCTGTGGATCGCGCGCCGGCGCGCGGCGGTGAGCATCGCGGCTGCGAACTCCCGGATCTGGTTGTGCGTGAACCGGTAGTCCGCGGGCGATCCCGGAGGGTACTCCTCGAGCAGCCCCCACTGAGCGGCGGTCGCCAGCGACTCCGCGAGAACCGTCGGGGTGCAGCCCTCCTCGTCTGCCCCAAGGTGCACCTTGATCCAGCGAAGATCCTTGAGACTGAAGCTCCGACCGAGGATCGCGGCGTCGGCCAGGTTGTCCTTGGTCTCGACAGGCAGGCGGGCGGCACGGCGCTGGATCAACGTGCGCACGCCGGACGGAAGCAGACGAGCGGCGTTTCGCACGAGCGTCCACGCCCCGTCGATCTCCTGGATCAGGCCCGTCTCCCGATACGACCGAGCGAGCTCCTCCACGATGAACGCGACTCCTTCCGCCTGCGCGTGCATCGTCGCCGCGCTCGAGAGGTTGACTCTCCCGCCGAGGACCTGCTGGACGAGCTCCGTCGTTTCCAGCTGCGTGAACCGTTCCAGCTTGAGGCGGCGCACCATCCCCATTCGCTCCATGTCGGCGATCAGGGTCACGCCTTCGGTGAGTTCGGCGAGTCTCTCCGTCCGCGTTGCGAGTCCCAGGAAGACGGGCACGTCGCCGTCTGTCCGGACGATGTAACGGAGCATCCGCACGCTGTCCTCGTCAGCCCACTGGAGATCGTCGACGAGCACTGCGACGGGGCTGATGGCAGCCAGCTCGCGGATGGCGACGGCAGCGAGATCGAAGACTCGAAGGAGCTTGCGATCCGGAGAGAGAGTCTCGAGTGTCGGGTCGTCTCGGCCCGATATCGCGTCGAGGACCCGCCGGAACTGCTCCCGTGCGCCGTTGCTGCCGTTCTCGTGCACGGCCGCTGAGGCGAAGATCCCGCGCGCGAGGAGGAACGGACCCTGGATCTCCTCGTCGCCCGTCGCCGCAAGCGGTGTGAAGCCCTCCGTCGCCGCGACCTCCGCCGCAGCGACCAGGAGCCGCGTCTTGCCGATGCCGGGCTCACCTTCGAGAGTGAGCGCGGTCAGGCGCCCGGCTCTGGCCGAGGCGAGCTCCTGCCTGATCGCGCCGAGCTCGACCTGTCGGCCGACGACGGGCCCGGTGGCCCGTCGGACCTGAAGGGCAACCGGCAGTGTCGGCGCCCGAGGAGAGGCTTGCGCTTCACCCATGCGTCAAACCTATGCGAGTGGACCACGACATTCTCTTGTGTCGCGCGGAGACCGCGCTTTCGTCGAGCGGCAGGCCGAAGGTCTGGCTGGCACGGCTTGCGCGCGGTACCGCCGACGTGATCCTGGGATACAGCGACACCGCGGCTAGCTGACTGTCCGAGTTGATACGGGCGTGCCGGAGAAGGCGTGCTGTTAGGCAGTTGTCGGCCGGTCGACAGGGCTACGGGAGGTCGATCGTCATGCCCTCGCGTGCCGCGACCGGCGGCTCTCCGGAGGCCCGTCCCACAGCTCGCCCGCGCGCTCGACGAGCCTGTCCACGCCGTCGTCCGAGCGGTCGGGATCGTGATGGAAGAGCACCAGCCGACGGGCCATGGAGCGCCGGGCGAAGCCGACGGCATGCGCGACACTCGAATGACCCCAGCCCACACGCGACAGGTACTCGGCCTCACTGAACTGGCAGTCGTGGAAGAGCATGTCGACGCCCTCGGCGATCGCGTGGCCGGAGATCCACTCCGGCTCGAGGTCCGAGAGCTCGACGCCGAGGACGGGCTCGTGGTCGGGGATGTACGCCACGAGCTCCCGTTCAGCGAAAGTCGATAGCCGAGCGTCGGGCCCGGGTGGGACACGCTCTGTGCGTCGATCCGGACGCCCTCGATCTCCCATGGCTCGTGAGGCACGTCGTGGAAGGTGACGTTCGCCGGCGTGTCGCCGAGCTCGACCGGGAAGAGCGGCGGCGAGAACGCTCGTGCGATCCGCTCCTCGAGCGTGTGCAGCGGCGAGGGCGGGCCCCAGATGTGCAGCTCGCTCCCGGCCCGCCAGAACGGCGCGAAGAACCGCAGGCCTTCCACGTGGTCCAGGTGCAGGTGCGTCAAGAGGATGTGCAGAGGGCCGTCCCACTCGAGCTCGCGCACCGAGCTGCTTGATTCCCGTGCCGGCGTCGAGGATGAGAAGACCGCCGTCGCCCGTCCGGACCTCGACGCACGGCGTGTTTCCGCCGAAGCGCACCGTCGCCTCGCCCGGAGTAGGGAGCGACCCGCGACACCCCCAGACCCTCGCACTGAGCGCCATGTCACGTCGTCTGGGCTCGACTGCCAGAAGACTGCGACCATCCCCACGAACTCGGTCGGCGACGCGAAGAGCGGCACCGCGGTCACGGAGAGCAGCCTGCGCTCGCCGTCCAGACCCGTCATCCAGAGCTTGCCGTGTGCCGGACGACGCTCCATCAGCGCGATTGCAGCGGGCATCCGTTCCATCGGCAGCGGAGCGCCGTCAAGGTCTTCGAGGCGAAACAGGGATGCCCAGCTCTCTGCGTTCATTCCCCCGGCCTCGGAGAACGTCCGCCCGAGGATCTCCTCGGCGGGCTCGTTGTAGAACACGAGGTTCCCGGTCGCGTCGGCGATGAACGTCGCCGTTGCGAGCTGCGACGCGAGTTCGCGGGCGAGGATGAGAGCGAGGTGCTTCTGCGGCCTGCCTTCCATCCGTTAAGAAGCCTAATGTCGATTCCCTGCCTTGACCATGGAGGCGGCGTCAGAGGGCTCCTTGAATCAGCCCGCACACTCGCGTGCGAGGCTCATGTGGCCGCCGCTCGCGGCTCGAGGACGACGACTGCCGTCTGTCGTGGGCGTCGTGACGCGTAACTGTCGAGGTTCTTGTCCAGTTCACGCCAGCGCTGCCACAGCCGTTCACGTTCGTCGCCTACTGCGGGCCTCCCGAGCACCTCGCGCCGGATCCCGCCTGCCAGCTCGACGACCGCCTGGGGATCGGCCTGCAGGTTCAGCCACCAGGCTGGCTCGGCGGCACCCCAGCCATTCATGGCCATCGAGATCAGGTCAGGCCCGTCCTCGTAATAGCCGAGAATCACACTCCGCGGCGCGCCGCTGCGTCGGCCTGTCGTAGTGAGCCGCAAGGCGCCCCACTTGCCTGGGCGCGGAACCCACAACCCCTTGCGGCCACCGCTCGCTCGCACGACTCGTCGGTGCACGTGCCAGAACGTCTGGATGAACCATCGTGGTGGTAGACGCGCCTTGCCTCCGGCCATGCCCGCCTCCGATGCGACTTGTGGACCCGGCTCCAGCGACACCTTCAGGCGGTCTCCCTCTGCTTCATGTCGAAGGACGGCTCGTGCGGGCCGGCATCGAGCCGGAACGGCGGGTACTCGCGGGTCATGAACGCCCCGTAGGCGACAACACGGAGCACCCAGCGGTTGAGGCCGAGCACGAGGTCGAAGATCTCCGTTCGGGTAGCGATCCTTGAACAGCAGCAGGACGCCGGCGACGAGCACGAGGATGCCGACCAGTCCGAGCGACCATCCGGCCCCGGCGAAGATCCCCGCGATACAAAATTGCGGGATGCCGAGCAACCACCACCCGATGAGGGGGAGGCCGCGGCGCAGGTTCTCTGGGTAGTCGATCTCGAGCCGCGCCGGGTACTCGGACACGTCCGCGAGCGTGAACGGCGGGTACTCGTCGGTCCCGAGGGCGCCGAACGTGTAGAAGGCGACCCGCCACGTCCAGCGGAGTACGCCCACGTTGAAGTCGAAGATCCCCCGCGGGTAGCGCCCGGTGAACAGCACCGCGAAGAACGCGATCACCGTCAACAGGGCGAAGGCCAGCCAGAGGAAGAGGAGCACGATGTAGTGGGGAATGGCAAGGAACCACTTGACGAGCCACAGCCAGCGGCTCAAGTGCGGCGCCAGCTCGCCCTCGAGGGCAACTGACGGTCCACCCGTCGAAACCTGCATGACAAACCACCTCCTCGGTCCATGTTCTCCCATGGCCGCACCTGGCGTATCGGGGCAAACACGCGTCGCGGTGTGGCCAACTACCGATCCACGGCTCCTCGTGCTCGCTGCCGTCTCCCGCACCAAACATTCTCCGAAGCACGAACTGGGCGAGCGGTTCGTCGGGTTCGAGTTCGGCCGCGGTCGGCCGATGAGTGCGCAAAGGGCTAAACGGCCTCAGTTCAGCCCGCCCGCGTCTAGCTGGCGCTCCTCGATCCGCAGGTAGCTCGCGAGCTCGGGATCGTCGCAGTGAATCTCCTCGATGAATCGCTCGGCGTCCTCGCGGCAACTGAACGTTTCTTGGCCGAATGGATGACTGGCGCTCGTCGAGGGGAGGCTGACCGAGTACACGATCAGCTGCTGCCTCCTAGTCTCGAGGGCACGGCGTACCACCGCCGCGCACGACGGCGCGTCAGCAGGACTGGCAATCGGTGGCATCTCATCGCTTCCTTTCCCACCCGCAGGTTTGCGCCCGTGGCACGCCAGCGCATCCGGGACAACCCTGACGAGAACGAGGACGACCCACATCTACGGACAAGATCGAGAGCGCTCGCGGCCGGACACCACCCCGGGGCGCTCCCTTGGGCTCGCCCATGTTCGCTGTCGGCACTAACCTCGCCTCCGTGACGGCCTTCGCCGTGGTGTTGCTCGTGCTCGGCACCGCCCTCGAGCTTCTCGCCCTCGGGTTTGCTCGCCGCGACCTCCGCGATGCCCATGCCGAGGAAGAGGCGCGCCAGGCTGCGCTCCCTACAACGATGGCGGCGGGCAAGCACACGGTGAGCGCGTGGATCACGGACGCGACCCGGACTCGCACGGCGGGGGATGGCTGTTCATGGGCGGACTCGTGCTGCAACTCGCCGGGAACCTCGCCGCGCTGGCGTAGGTGCCCTGAGCACGCCCGGCTCTGATGGTCCATATTGGCGTCGATGGGTGGTGACATCCAGCGGCAGTACGACCTGACGAGAGCGTTGGAGAGGGCGACGAAGCACCGCCACGAAGCTGAACTGCACTGGCGAGAGGTGATCGCAGAGGCGCACGCGGCCGGCGTGCCGCGTCTCACGATCATGGAGGCGGCTGGCCCCGCAGATTCGCTAGATGTCCAGGAGATTCTCAGCCAGCTGGACCACCGGAAAGCGTAAGCCCCGGCGGCGTCGTAGGGAGCGGCACGCGTTAGGATCGGGGCCGGCAATAGGGAGAGCCAAACACCGGCCCGATCGGAGCTACGCTCGGGCAAGCGGTGTCGGGGTAGAGGGCAACAGTCGCGGCGATGGCGACGATGATCCAGTGACGTGACCCAGGTTCCCTAAGGACGGAGAACCCGCCCCCGGCAAGCTGCCGTCAGTCCCGCTGCCTCGCGAGCACAGTGGGCACATCGGATCAGTTCCTCGCCTCAGGGCGTCAGTGCGAGGGCAGCATCCGGTGCGGCCAGTGGATGCGCCACGCTCCGCCCGAGCTCGCCACGACCAGCGCGAGCAGTCCGATCACGAGCCCGCCGGGGCCGTACAGCCACCATTCGTCCAGGCTCCCGGCCCAGCCCTCGGCGAAGCTCACCAGCGCATGAATCAGGAAGAACCCCGCCAGCGCCCACGCGAGGACCCGAATCACGCGGTCGGACACGAACGCTTGCCGCCATAACCCGACCCGCGCCAGGACGACCGACACCGCCATGGCGACCAGCACGACGACGATGGCGGCCACAACGCGCACGCCCGTCGACGAGGAGGTCCCCTCAACCCCAAGCCCCCAGGTACCGCCCAGCATCCAGTAGATGCGACGCCGCCGGTCCCGCCGCCAGCGCGACAATCAGAAGAGCCGCAACAACGCCGATGCCCCTCGTCGCGCCCTGCGCTCTCGGTGTCATCGGACACACCTCCTCTCCGGCCATCCTCGAACGCCAACGCTATTGACAGCGCCCGGCGCCCACATCAGGACGAACACTGACGCGGCTCAGGGAAGATACGGATCCCGCCTCGTACCGCCAGACCCTGTCGCTGCGCACTTTCTTCTTCCGGGGGACATTCCCTAACACTGGCGCAGCCGACACTCGTATGGCCCGATGCATCGCAGCAGTCTGGTTCAGTCGGTTAGTTCGAACGCGGCACCACGACCGCCCCGTCACAGCGCGTTGTGTCGAGGCCCTTGGTCGTGCCGCGCTCGATGAAGTCCGCCATGATCTGGTCGACGCAGCCGCCGATGCCGAGCTGAGCCGCCCGACGTGCGCGAAGATCACCGTGCGGCTGTCGGGGAAGTGCTGCTTCAGGCCCGAGAGGTTCGTGACCGGGTCCTGGTGGGTCGGCGCCGCCCACGAAGGCGAGCACGGGCACTCGGCTGGTGGTGGGGAGCGTCCAGAGCGACGGCGACTCAGCGCGCCTCGGGACGGAGCTGCACTCCTGCCGGAACGCGGCGATGCGCGCCGTCGTGTAGCTGTCGAAGTCGGTGCCCCACGGTCCCGTCGCTTCGAGCCCGGTCCACACGGCTCGTTGCACCAGATCGACGA
>CAWJTZ010000021.1:0-25180 GCA_963845935.1 uncultured Gaiellaceae bacterium | reverse complement strand
CTCGCCGTTCGTCCGTGGCTGGGGTGCAAAGCTCGACTGCCATCTCATGGTCACGGAGCCCGAGCGGCACTTCGAGGCCATCGCACGCGCCGGGGGAGACAGCGTCACGTTCCACGTCGAGGCGTCCGACGACCCAGCGCGCGCCGTGGCCGCCGCGCGTTCGCTCGGGCTCGGCGTCGGTGTGGCGTTCAACCCCGAGACAGTCGTGTCCGACGCCGTAGCGGCCTCCGAAGGAGTGGATCTCGTGCTCTGCATGTCGATCCATCCGGGCTACTCGGGACAGGCATTCATGGACGGGGCTCTCGGGCGCATCGCGGAGCTCCGCGCCGCTCTGCCCGTGGAGGTCCGTGTTCAGGTCGACGGAGGGATCAACCGGGAGACCGTCCATGCTGCGCGCGAGGCGGGCGCCGACCTGCTCGTGGCCGGCAGCGCGGTCTTCTGGAGCGACGATCCGGGCGCTGCGTTCGGCGATCTCGTCGAGGTGGCGCGTGCCTGAGCTGCTCGAGGTGTACGAGCCGCACGGCGCCTTCGCGCGCATCGAGGGCTGGCTCACGGACAGAGGGTTCTTCGGCCCCGGGAGCGACGGCCTCGTCGCGGAGCTGTATCTGGGGTACGGGCTCTCGGAGGCGATTCGGCGCGGCACCATGCCGCCCCCGCCGGAGCCGTGCCGCCCGCTTCCGCTGGCCGCGTGCCGCGTGGGGGCCGACGCCGGGAGCGGGTCGCGAGGTTCCTACGGGATCGGACCCTGGGAGCAGACGTGGACGGGGGCCGAGTACGGCGCGGCCGTCGAGGAGGTGCGTACCGCGATCGCCCGGGGCGACGTCTACCAGGTCAACCTCGTGCAGCATCTCCGGGCGCCGTTCTCCGGCGATCCGCGCGAGCTGGCCAGGCGCCTCCGGGTGCTCCGGCCGCTGCAGCCGAGACCTTTCGTCACCGACACCTGGAGTGTGATCTCCGCGTCCCCCGAGCTCTTCCTCTCGCGGCGGGGAGACCGCCTCAGCACCAGGCCGATCAAGGGAACGCGGCCGCGCGGTGCGGCCGCCGAGCTCCGCGACTCGGCGAAGGACGCGGCCGAGCACGTCATGATCGTCGATCTCGAACGCAACGATCTCTCGCGTGTGTGCGAGGCCGGTTCCATCCACTGGCCCGAGCTGATGGAGACGCAGCGCTGGCGGGCGTCGAGCACATGGTCTCGACGGTCGAGGGGACGCTCCGGCCCGGCGCCGGGCTGGGAGAGATTCTCGAGGCGACCTTCCCCGGAGGCTCGGTTACGGGCGCTCCCAAGATCGCGGCGGTCGATCTGATCGCGGAGCTCGAGCCCGTCGGCCGCGGCGCGTCGATGGGCGCGATCGGCCGCGTCCACGGCAACGGCGACGTCGATCTCGCGCTCACCATCCGTACGTTCGCGATCGCCGAGGGGTCGATCCACCTGTGGGTCGGCGGTGGCGTCGTCTGGGACTCCGACCCGAGCGCGGAGGTCGAGGAGTCGTGGACGAAGGCCTCGCCGCTGCTCGAGGCAGCAGGCTCGCGCATGCTCGAGGCGGCGCTCTCGTGACCACGCTCGCACTGGCCGTCACCGGCCGTGGCCTGGTCGACCCGACCGAGCCGGTCATTCGCGCCGACGACGAGGGGCTGCTCCGCGGCCGGGCGGCCTTCGAGACGCTTCGGGTCTACGGCGGGCGGCCCTTCGCCCTCGAGGCGCACCTCGACCGGCTCACCGCTTCCGCCGCGAGCATCGGGCTCCCCGCCGTTGAGCGACGACGACTGCAGGTGCTCGTGGGTCTCGTTCTTCCGAAGGCGGACCGTGGGGACGCGTCTCTGCGGCTCGTCTGGACCGCGGGGCCCGCCGGAGGTCTCCCTTCCGCGCTCGCGCTCCTGAGCACGGTGCCCGATTGGATCGATGCGGCCCGCGAGCGCGGTGCCACTGCGGTCTCGCTCCTCGGCGTCCGCGCATCCGCACCGTGGCTGCTTCCCGGCGTCAAGTCGACGAGTTATGCGGTGAACATGGCTGCGGAGGCCGAGGCCCGCAGACGCGGCGTCGACGAGGCGCTCTTCGTCGATGCCGACGGCGTCGTCCTCGAAGGAACCGTGACGAACGTGTGGTGGCGCGTGGGACAGACCCTCTTCACGCCGAGCCTCGACCTCGGGATCCTCGCGGGCGTGACGCGCGCCGCCTTGGCCGAGCTCGCGCCAGGGTGTGGCCTCAGAGTCGAGGAGGGCGCGTACCCACTGTCCGAGCTGCTGGGCGCGGAGGAGGCGTTCACGTCCTCGTCGGTGCGCGAGGTGATGCCACTCGTCGAGGTCGATGGACACGCGCTCGGTCGTGGACCGGCCTCCGACCTGCTCCAGGAAGAGCTGCGCGCGGTCGTCGGTAAGGTCTGAGCGTGCCCGAGGACACCGTACGGCTCGGAGGCATGGCGCTCCAGAACGGCGTGCTCGTCCACGGTCCGACGGCGTGGGGCTGCGCAGTCCGAGACGAAGAAGGGACGCTGCACGTTGCGTCCGGGCACAAGCCGCACCTCGCTCCGGTCGCGCGCCGGAAGATGCCGATCCTCCGGGGCCCGATCATCCTCGCCGAGGCGTTCGCGCTCCTGCCGACGGTGCGCCGCGCGCTGCCGCGGGCTCGTTTCCCCTTCGAGAAGCCGAGTGTGCTTGCCGCCATCCTCGGGACCGCGGTCGCCGCGCGGGCACTCCGTCGCTCGAGACTGTCGGCGGGGACGAGGGAGCTCGCGGCCGCGGGCGTCGCGTTCCTCCCGGCCGCCCTCGCCCTGCGCGGCCCCCAGCTCGCCGCCTACCACGGCGCCGAGCACATCTCCATCGGGACGTACGAGAACGGCGGCATCCCCGCGCCGAAGGAGCATCCGCGCTGCGGATCCCAGCTGATCGCCCCGATGGTCGCGTCCTCACTCGCGGTGAACGTGGTCGCGGCGAAGGCGCCTGCCGGTACGCGAGGCCTCACGCGTCTCGTTGGTACCGCCGGCGCGATCGGCGGCTCTGTCGAGGTTTTCTCGTGGGTCGCCCGGAACCCCGAGCACCCGCTCGCGCGGGTGCTGTCGCGTCCGGGATTCGAGCTGCAGCGCCACCTCTCCACGGCGGAGCCGTCGGAGGAGCAGCTCGAGGTCGCGAACGCGGCCCGAGACGCCTGCCTGGCGCTCGAACGCTCCGCCACCTGAGCGTCACCGCGGCCGCGCCCCACGGCGCCCTCGTGTCCACCCGGTGCGGCAGTGGAGTCAAAACGATGCGCCGCGGCCGCGATCATCGTTGCGCTCGCCGTCTTCGCGGTGGCACTGGTGCTCGCGGCGGCCCGCGACGACACTGGCGCCGGGTATGGCCAGTGAGGCCGACGCGGCCGTCCACCGCGCGCTCGACGATGCCTTCTGCGGCGCAGCCGACTGACGGCGTCCTGCGAGACGTCCCGGCTTCAGCGCCTCTCTCGCCGTGCCGATACGCCTTGAGGTGGATCTCGAGAACACGCTCCTCACATGGCTCCCGATCGTGTTCTTCGGGATCGTCATCATCCTTCTGCTCTACACGCTGAGGTTCATGCCGCGTGCCAAGCCGGCACCCGTCGTACGCGGGTCTCAGGTGGAGGTCTCGTGGTCCGACGTCGCCGGTCTCGACGAGGCGAAGGCCGAGCTCGAGGAAGTGGTGGAGTTTCTCCGCGACCGCAAGCGCTTCGAGCGCCTCGGCGCCCGCGTGCCCCGCGGAATCCTCCTGCACGGGCCTCCCGGCACGGGAAAGACGCTGCTCGCCAAGGCCGTCGCGAGCGCATCGGGTGCGAACTTCTACTCTCAGAGCGCCTCGTCGTTCGTCGAGATGTTCGCCGGGCTCGGCGCCGCTCGTATTCGCAAGCTCTTCGAGGAGGCGCGGAAGCACTCGCCGGCGATCATCTTCATCGACGAGCTCGACGCCGTGGGGACGGCTCGCCTCGGCGGAGGCTTTCACCGCGAGCACGACCAGACGCTCAATCAGCTCCTCGTCGAGCTCGACGGTTTCAATGCACGCGACGAGGTCGTCGTCATGGCGGCCTCGAACCGACTCCAGGATCTCGACAACGCCCTGCTTCGCCCGGGACGCTTCGACCGGCAGGTGCTCGTCTCGGCGCCCGATGTCGCGGGACGTGAGGCGATCCTGTTGGTCCACACCCGCGACAAGCCGCTGGACAAGGATGTCGACATGGTGAGGATCGCCCGGCAGACGGCAGGGCTCACGGGCGCGGACCTCGCGAACCTCTGCAACGAGGCGGCGATCTTCGCGGGACGCTCCAGCGAGCGCTTCATCCGTCAGGCCGACTTCGACGCCGCGATGGACAGGATCGTCGGAGGCCTTCAGCAACGTCGTGTGGTGTCGGAGAAGGAGAAGCGCATCCTCGCGTACCACGAGGGTGGCCACGCGCTCATGTCTCACCTCGTCGGAGAGCTGTTCCCGGCGCAGAAGGCCACCATCGTCTCCCGCGGGCAGGCGCTCGGATACACGCTCAACACACCGAACGAGGACCGCTACATGCACACGCGCGAGGAGTTCCTCGACCTGATGATGGTGTACCTCGCAGGGCGGGCCGCGGAGGAGATCGTCTTCGGACGGATCACGAACGGCGCCGCGAACGATCTCGAGCGCGTCACCGACATCGCCCGCTCGATGGTGTTCGAGTTCGGCATGTCGGAGGTCGCGCCCTCGCGGACGATGCGTGCCGACAACTACGCGCTCTCCGAGGAGACGAAGCGGCTCCGCGACTCCGAGCAGGCACGTCTCACGGACCACGCGTACGAGGAGGCGAAGCGCCTGCTGAGCAAGCACCGGCCGGCGCTCGATCGTGTGGCGCAGGCGCTGCTCGAGAAGGAGACGCTCGACCGCGGCGAGCTCGAGGCGCTCCTCGTCGACGTCGTCCCGGAGTCCCGTTCGTCCGAGACGATCGGCACGGTTCGCGCACTGCCCATGGGTGACTAGCGCGCGCGGATAGCATCGCGCCGTGGAGGGCATCCATCACGTCGGAGTCGCAGTCACGGACCTCGACCAGGCGATCGCGTCGTACGAGACTCTCTTCGCGGCTCGTCTCGAGCATCGCGAGCCGCTCGTCGAGCAGGGCGTCGAGGCCGCATCGCTCTTCGTCGGCGCGGGTCGCGTCGAGCTCATGAGGCCGACGGGGAGGACACGCCGGTCGGACGCTTCCTTGCGCGGCGTGGGCCGGGGATGCACCACATCGCCTACGAGGCCGGGGACCTGTCAGCGACGCTCGACCGGTTGGAGGCCGCGGGCGCGCAGCTCGTCGACGAGCCGCGCGTCGGCCTCTTCGGGGTCGAGTTCGTGTTCATCCATCCGGATTCCGTTCACGGCGTTCTCACGGAGGTGGTTGCGAGTGGCTGACGACTTCGTACGGATCGAGATCGGTCTCGACGGCGGGCAGATCCTGAGCGCCCGCGTGACGACCGCGAGCGCCGAGGCGCTCGACAGCGCATCCGGTCGTCCTCGGGCGGCGCGACGGTCGAGCTGCAGACCGAGGACGGGGTCATGGTGCTCGTGCTCCCGCGCGTCCTCTACGTCAAGCGCTTCGCCCGCGAGACGCGCGCCGGTTTCGACGCGTAGGTCTCGTGGCATTGCGGGTCGGCATCGTCGGCCTTCCCAACTCGGGGAAGACGACGCTCTTCAATGCGTTGACGCACGCGGGCGCACAGGTGACGGCGTACTCGGAGGTGGCACAGAAGCCGAATCTCGGCATGGCGGTCATCGCCGACGAGCGTCTCGAGCGGCTGGCCGAGGTGATCGGCTCGAAGAAGGTGACGCCGGCGGCCATCCGGATCGTCGACGTGCCTGGACGCGCCGAGATTCCCGGGGAGCTCCGTCAGTCCGACGCACTGCTCGCGGTACTCGACGGTTTCTCCGAGAGCGCGGATCCCGCTACCGATCTCGAGACGCTCCGTCTCGAGCTCATCGTCGCCGACCGTGAGCATGTCGACCGGCGGCTCGAGCGCGTGACCAAGGAGGCGAAGTCGGGCGATCGCGCCAAGCGCCAGGAGCTCGAGCTGACCGGACGCCTGCTCGAGCACCTCGACGACGGCAAGCCGCTCTCCGAGTGGGCCGGCGAGCTCCCGTCGGAGCTGGAGCCGCTCACGACGAAGCCGCTGATCCCGCTCGAGAACGGGCCTGGTGGCATCGACTGCGCGCTCGAGATGGAGCTCGCCGAGCTGCCGCTCGAGGAGGCGGCCGAGTTCCGGTCAGGTGCGTCGGCGTTGGACGACGTCGTCGTGCGGCTCAAGGACGCGCTGGGCCTGGTGACGTTCTTCACCGTCGGCGACACCGAGGCGCGCTCGTGGACGCTCCAGCACGGCCAGACCGCGCTCGACGCGGCCGAGTCCATCCACTCCGACATCGCGCGTGGGTTCATCCGCTGCGAGGTGATCCGCTGGGACGACCTCCTCGAGTGCGGCTCGCATGCAGAGGCCGCTCGACGCGGACTCCAGCGGCTCGAGGGCAAGACCTACGTCGTCGAGGACGGAGACGTCCTCAACATCCGCTTCAACGTCTAGCCGGCAGCGACGAGCGCGGCGCCGGCGAGCGCCACCCCTCCGCCGACCCGCTTCGACGTCCCGAGACGTTCGCCGAGGACGAGCCAGGCGAGAAGGATCGTCGTGACCGGATAGAGACTGCCGAGGACGGCGACGATGCCGACTGCGCCCGCGGTCGTGGCGGCCGCCACGAGGACGTTGGCCGCCGTGTCGAAGACGCCGACCCCTACGAGCATCGGGAGCAGCCTGCGATCCGGCCGAAGGGTTGCCCGGGTTGCGAGAGCTGCGATCAGCACGATCGGCACCGAGGCGCCGCGCGCCGCTGCGACGGCCCACGCCGTGCTCTCGTCGGCGCCGGCGTCGATGCCGAGGAAGAACAGGCCGAACCCGAGAGCGGCGACGAGGGCGAGTCCGACTCCGGCTGCGAATCGGGGTCGTCCCCGCACGGAGGGCTCTCTCGAGAGCGCGACGATGCCGGTGACGACGAGCGCGATGCCCACCCACTGCATCGGAGTCGGAACACGGCCGTCGGCCGCGTCGGCGGCGAGCGGCACGATCGGCGAGGCGGCGGAGATCGGCGCCACGATGCCCATGGCGCCGATCGCGAAGCCGCGGTAGAGAGCCGCGAGCCCGACCATCGCCGTGATGCCGGCCGCCGCAGCAGGCAGCAACTCCCCGACACCGGGGAACGGATCTCCGGAGGCGAGCACCCAGAGCGAGACGCCGAGAAGTCCGACGGCCTGCGAGACCAGGAGAACGGTGAGAACCGGAAGCCGACGGGCGGCGATGCCTCCCAGGAAGTCGCCGACGCCCCAGCCGAACGCGCCGGCCAGCGCCAGCAGTGCCGCCATGCGACGTCAGTCGTCGCCGACTGGGCGAGTGGCCGCCTGGCCGTCGAGCTGGTTCGCGTGATAGAGGACCGCGGCCTCCGCCGTGCGCGCAGCCGGGCGGTCGTGATGGCACGCGACCGCATGGAGGAGCTCGGCGAGGACGGCGGGATCGAGGTCCGACGAGCGTTCCTCGATCATGCGCAAGCCTAGGTGCACGTGCCCGAGCAGCCTGCCCTCCTCCGTCTGTCGGAAGGCAGGACCGCCTCCGAGCTCCCGAATACGCCCGACGTCGTGCAGGAGCGCAGCGGCGAGCAGGAGGTCGTGCCGGAGGCGCGGGTGGAGCTGAGCGGTCTCGCGGCAGAGCGTCGCGACGCCGACCGTGTGCTCGAGGAGCCCGCCCGCGTAGCCATGGTGGCCGTCGGCCCCGGCCGCCGGTAAGGAGCGGAACGCGGCTCGGATCTGCTGATCGCGAACGAACGAGCCGACGGCCGCTGCGATGCCTTCGTGCGAGATCTCCGACGCGAGGAACTCGTAGAACCCGTCGAGCTCGTCGGCATCGCGTCGCAGAGACGGTGTGAGCTCCGCCGGATCAGTGTCCTCCGCCGCCTCGACGGCCCGCACCTGGACCTGCAGTCTCCCTCCGAAACGCTCCACGCGTCCGAGCACGTGCACCGCGTCCCCCTCGCCGAAGCGCTGGTCGAGGAGCTCCACGTCGTTCCAGACTCTCGCTTCCACCCGTCCGCTCGCGTCGGCGAGTTCGAGCGCCAGATAGGGGGCACCGTTGCGGGTCCGGCGACGCTCCTTCTTCGTGACCGCGAACACGCCCTCGACGGTCCGGTCCTCGGCGAGCTCGGCGATCGTCGTCACGCGGCGAGTCTATGAGAACCCCATTGGTACGCTCGCCGCGATGGCCGACGCCCAGCCGTTCCGCGCCGTTCGCTACACCGGCGCGGCCGGGCCGTTGGCGGAGCTGGTCGCTCCCCCCTACGACGTCGTCGGCGAGGACGAGCGTGCGGAGCTCTACACCCGCAGTCCCTACAACGTGCTTCACCTGACCCTTCCCGAGTCGGCGGGCGACGCCGGCCGGCTCTACCGGGAGTGGCTCGCAGCCGGTGTCCTGGAGCAGGACGACGAGCCGTCGACGTGGGTCAGCGTCGAGCAGTACGTCGGTCCCGACGGCGTCTCGCGTGAGCGTCGCGGAGCGCTCGTCTCGATCCCCGCCGAGCCGTACGGGTCGGGGATGGTCCTGCCGCACGAGCGGACGCACGCACGCATCCGGGACGACCGACTCGACCTGCTCCGCGCGACCCGCGTGCAGCCCGAGCCGATCTTCGTGCTGACGGACGGACCGTGGGCCGTCGCCTCGCCGCCGAGAGCGCCCGACGTCGAGGTCGATGGGACGAGCCTTTGGCGGATCGACGCGCCGGGTGATCTCCCCGGCCAGTTGCTCATCGCCGACGGGCACCACCGCTACGAGGCAGCGGTCGATCTCGCTCGCGAGAGTCGCGAACCGATACGGATCATGGCTCTCGTCGTATCCAAGGACGATCCGGGAGTGCGCCCGTTCCCGACTCACCGCGTGTTCGCGAGGCGCCCCGATCTCGCCGTCCTTCACGAGGGCGAATCCGTCGCGGACCTGACCGAGGCGCTGAACGTGCTCGCCACCGAGCCCGACGACCGACCGGCCGCGGTCGCATACCGGCCCGGCCGCGTCGAGATCGTGCGCGGCGAGGATGGCTTCGACACGGAGCTCGTCGACCGGCACGGCCTGGACGGCATCGCCTACACGCCACGGGTCGACGAGGCGGTGGCGGCCGTCGACGGCGGTACCGCCGACGTCGCGTTCCTCCTTCGGGAGCCGAGGGTCGACGACGTGTTCGCCGTGGCGCGGAGCGGGGGGCGAATGCCGCAGAAGAGCACGTACTTCTTCCCGAAGCCGCTGTCGGGGATCGTCTTCCACCCGCTCGACCGATGACTCCTTGGCTCGAGACCTGCCGGCTCTGCGTCGCCGACATTCGCGCCGTCCTCGAACAGCTACCGACGCGCGCCGAGCGCGAGCCCGTGCTGCGCCGGGGCGAGGGTGGTGACGACACGACTGCGATCGACCAGGCGGCCGAGGACGCGGTCGTCGAGAGGCTCGCGGCCCTCGAGAAGAACTTCGTGCTCGTCTCCGAGGAACTCGGGACCCGCCGGTTCGGATCCGGAGGGCCGTGGACAGTGGTCGTCGATCCGATCGACGGATCGGTGAACGCGAAGCGCGGCATCCCGTTCTTCTCCTTCTCGCTCGCCGTGGCAGAAGGCGGCTCCATGGGAGACGTGACGTTCGGGTACGTGTACGACTTCGGGACGGGCGAGGAGTGGACCGCCGAGCGCGCAGGAGGGGCCCACCTCGACGGGAGGCTGCTGGGGGAGCAGCGCCCGAAGGAGCCGATCGAGATCCTGTCGTTCGAGGGTACGACCACGCCGGCCGTCGCGGACCGTGTGGTCCACGCCGTCGGAGTCGCGGACCGGGTTCGAGTCATGGGCTCGCTCGGCGCTCTCGTTGTGCCACCTCGCGGCGGGCCGCGTCGACGGCGTCGTATCGCTGAAGCCGGCGCGCTCGGTCGACATCGCGGCAGCGCAGCTCCTCGTCCGCGAGTGCGGTCTCGCGATCGAGCTCTTCGAGGATCCGCCCTTCGGGGCCGCGCCGCTCGATCTGGGGACGCGCTCGCGGCTCGCCGCCGCCGGCTCGCCGCAGCTCGTCCGCGAGCTCGCGGCGGCGCTGACCGCGCCCTAGCCACGCGGTCGACCGACCCATCCTGGGCGGTCTCCGCGAACTGCCTCTCCCGTTGAACCGAAGCTCGGCAAGCTCCCGTTCCTGCATCGCTCGTCCTGTCAACCAGCCGCGGGGGCGCTGGTACGCTCGACGCGATGAGGCCCGACCGCGACGCGATCCTGAAAGCGCTCGAGAACGTCATCGACCCGGAGCTGCGCCGGCCGGTGACGGAGCTCGACATGGTGCGTGACGTGCTCGTCGAGGACGACGGAGCGGTCTCGGTGACGATCGCGCTCACGGTCGCCGGCTGTCCGTTGCGCGACTCCTTCCAGGAGCAGGTCGCACGTTTCGTGGGTGAAGTTCCGGGTGTCACGCGTGTTCGCCTCGGGTTCGACGTCATGACGCCGGAGGAGAAAGCGGCGCTCGTCTCCCGCCTGCGCGGCGGCCACGCTGCCGACCGGACGATCTCCCTGTCGCCGGGCACGCGTGTGATCGCCATCGCGTCGGGGAAGGGCGGGGTCGGCAAGTCGACCCTCACCGCCAATCTCGCCTACGCGCTCTCCGACCTCGGCGAGCAGGTCGGCGTGCTCGACGGCGACATCTACGGGCACTCGATCCCGCACATGCTCGGCGTGCATCAGAAACCGATCGCCGTCGACGAGATGATCGTGCCGCCCGTTCGCGGCGATCTCAAGCTCATGTCGATCGGCTTCTTCCTCGAGGAGAACGCGCCGATCATGTGGCGCGGGCCGATGCTTCACAAGGCACTCGAGCAGTTCCTCTCCGACGTGCACTGGGGCGAGCTGGACACGCTGCTCGTAGACATGCCGCCCGGGACGGGCGACGTCGCGATGTCACTCGGTCAGCTCCTTCCACGCGCTGAGGCGCTCGTCGTCACCACGCCGCAACCGGCCGCGCAGCAGGTCGCGGTACGGGCTGCGCAGATGGCCCAGAAGACCGGAATGCGTCTCATCGGCGCGGTCGAGAACATGTCCTTCCTCGCCGGCACCGGGCAGGAGCTCTTCGGCTCGGGTGGCGGACAGGCGCTCGCCGACGAGGTCGGGGTCTCCCTCCTCGCGCGCATCCCGTTCGACCCGCTCATGCGCGAGGCGGCCGACGAGGGCTGTCCCGTGGCCGAGGTCGCGCCGGACTCGGAAGCAGCCGCCGCGGTGGCTGCGCTCGCCAAGTCGGTCGCGGCGACGCGCGCCGGCGCGATCCGCAAGCCGCTCACCGTCCTCTCGTAGGCTCGCCGCGTGGCTCCACTCATGCGCGAGACCGGCATCCGCTAGCGCGTATGCCGGCCGCGGGACAGTCTGGCGCGGCATTCTTCGATCTCGACCGTACGCTCATCTCCCGGTCGAGCTCGCTCGCCCTCGCAGGGACGTTTCGCCAACGTGGGTTGATCGGGCGGCGTCAGCTCGCCAAGGCCTCCGTCGCTCAGCTCGTCTTCGTGCGGTTCGGAGCCGGCCAGTCCCGCGTCGGCCAGACGGCGGACAGCGCCATGGCGCTCCTGCGCGGCCTGCCCGTTTCGCTGATGCGCGAGATCGCCGCCGAGGCGTGGGAGCCGGTGTTCAAGCCGCTCGTGTACCGGGAGGCGCTCGACCACGCGGAGCAACACACTGCGCGCGGTCAGCCCGTCTACATCGCCTCGGCTGCGCTCGAGGAGGTGGTCGAGGAGATCTCGAGGCGGCTCGGGTTCGCCGGGGTCATCGCCTCGCGTGCGGAGGTGCGTGACGGCACCTACACCGGCGTGCTCGAGCGCCGTCTGTACGGTCAGGCGAAGGCCGACGCGCTGGGCGAGCTCGCCGCGACGGACAGCCTCGAGCTCGACAGCTCGACGGCGTACTCCGATTCGTACTCCGACGTCCCGTTCCTCGCCGCCGTCGGTCATCCGGTCGCCGTCAACCCGGACCGCGAGCTCCGACGGCTGGCGACGAGCCGGGGCTGGCCTGTGCGGCGCTTCAGCCACCGTGCATTCGCGACGCCGTGACCCCCGCCGACGCACGTAGGCGGTTGGAGGGCATGGGGCTCGCACCGCCTGCCGTCGAAGCACTGCTCGCGCACTTCGAGTATGCGGACAACCACGGGAAGACCTGGCACGGACTCTCGCGGGTGGCCTGGCTCGAGACGCTCGACCTCGATCCGGCAGCTCGGCCGCTTCTGATCGAGTCGGAGGAGGGCTTCGAGCGCTGGGACGGTCACGGTGCGCTCGGCTACCTCGTGCTCGAGGAGATCGTGCGCGCCACGCTCGCCGATCCACCGGACCGGGCTCGCGTGGTCGTCGCGCGGCGCTGCTTCCCGACGGGCGTGCTCGGATACTGGGGGAGACGGCTTGCAGAGGGCGGGCTCGTCGCGGTGCTGACCGCGACGTCGCCGCGTCGGCTCGCGCATCCGGACGGCGGCGATCCGCTCACCGGGACGAATCCGCTCGCGATCGCGATCCCGTCGAGCGACGGGCAACCGGTCGTGGCCGACGCCTCGATGGGAGCGGTCACCCACGGCGCCGTCCTCGCCGGCGCGGCACTCCCGGAGGAGCTCGTGCCGTTCGGCGGCGACCAGTCTCACAAGGCGTTCGCGCTCGCTGTGGGTCTCGAGCTCCTCGTCTCTGCCCTCGCCGGGCCCGAGCATGGCGCCGTCCTCGTCGTCGCGCACCCCGATCACAACCCGGTGCCGGCACTCCGCGGGCTGGCGGCCGGCCGGCGGCTTCCGGGCGACGGTTGACCCGAGGTCGACACACCCGGAGACTTCCGGCGTGAGCCCGGTCCGCAGCTACGAGGTCGGCGCCCGTTCGACCGACGTCTTCGGCCGCGTCCTGTGGACGTGCCGCGAGCAGCACTTCGTCGCCGACGGTCCCGTGCACAACGGCTGCCCCGGCGAGGCGGTGACTCCAGCCGAGCTCTTCCTGGCCGGGATCGCGAGCTGCGGTGTCGAGCTCGTCCAGGTCGTCGCTCGCGACGACGGTGTGGCAGTCGGGCAGGTGCTCGCGCGGATCTCCGGCGAGATCGATTCGGAGCGGCCGGTTCGCGACGACGTGACCGTCTTCACGTCGGTGCGACTCGAACTCGACGTCGAAGGTGTCACGCAGACGGAGGCCGAGCGGCTCGTCGAGCGGTTCAAGCGGAGATGACCGCTGTACGGGAGCGTCGCAGTTGCGACGCCTGACGTGCAGGTCGTGGTCCGCGCCCGGTGAGGACGACTCAGTTCGAGGCGCGTCGCAGTGCCTCGAGGACCACCGGGTCGACGCTCCTCGAGGTTGGCCGCGCCCGCCCAGTCCCCGAGACGGTCGTAGCCGAGCACGGCGAGTCGATCGGCGATCTCGCGCCAAAGGCCGTCGTCGACCATGAGCCAGCGTGACCGCGGGGTCCACTGCTTCGCGCCGAGGTCGCAGGCGCAGATGGAGTACGTCGCGACGACCGGGTTAGCCGTAGGTCATCTCCGCGAGGTCAAGCGCGAGCAGCGACTCGTCGGCGACGAGCGCGCACGCGACCGGCCCCAGCGACAGCGCCGCGTGTACAGCGTCGGCCGTGGAGCATCTGACGACGACCGGGGTTCCGGCGTGGTGCGCTTCGTGAATCGCCTTCAGGTCGGAAACGTCATCGAGCACGAGCGCGCCCTCGAGGTCGACCGTTCCCTCGAGTGCGATCTCCGGGACCTTGCGGCCCGTTGCGCCGAACCAGCGCTCGCGCATCAGAACGCGACCGTCTCCCCGGGCTCGGGCGCGACGATCTCGACGCCGGGCGGGGCGAGGTCGCGGAGCGCGTCGGGCGTACCCGTCAGCAAGCCGAACGTCCCGTAGTGGCACGGCACGACGCGCACGACACCGAGCAGTTCGATCGCGACTGCCGCTTCACGCGGCCCCATCGTGAAGTGGTCGCCGATCGGAAGCACGGCCACGTCCGGTGCATAGATCCGCCCGATGAGCGACATGTCGCCGAAGACGTTCGTGTCTCCCGCGAAGTAGATCTTGAAGCCGTCCTCCACCTCGAGGACGATCCCGGCCGGCTCGCCAGCGTAGGTGCCGTCCTCCGTGCTCGAGGAGTGGTTCGCGTCCGTGAACGTGGCGCGGAGACCTTCCCAGACCACGGTGCCGCCCTTGTTGGGAGCGTGCGCCATGTTCGCCTCGACACCCTGTCCGGCGAGCCAGCCGCGGAGCTCGACGACCGCGACGACAGGGCATCCGAAGCGCTCGTGGAGCCGGACGGTGTCGCCGACGTGGTCGCCATGGCCGTGGGTGAGCAGGATCAGGTCGCAGCGCTCGGGCTCGGCCTCGGTCTCGGGGCAGCTCGGGTTGCCGTCGAGGAACGGGTCGACGTAGACGCGCTTCCCACCCGGTGTGTCGACGCGAAAGGTCGCGTGTCCGAGCCAGGTGAGGTCGGTCGCCACGGTCGCAGCCTAGAACGGGAGCGAGCTCATCGCGTCGGAGGCGGCATCGAGAATCGGCTGGACGACGAAGAACGACCCGACGGTGACCGCAACGGCTGCCGCAATCGCGACGCCGAGCGCGGAGTCACGCGGAGGCGACCCGCCGGCGACGGCGAGCCGGAGCTCCGCGCCGGAGCGCATGTAGAGCCAGCGCACGACGTTGAGGTAGTACCCGAGCGAGACGGCCGTCGCGACTACTCCGATGATCACGAGCCACCACTCGCCTGCGTCGTAGGCCGCGGAGAACACGAACAGCTTCCCGAAGATCCCGCCGGTCAGCGGGAAGCCGGCCATGCCGAGCATGAACGTCCACAGCGCGATGCCGTGGTACGGCCGCTCCCAGCCCATCCCGGCGAGCGAGTCGAGCGTGACCGGCGCCTGCAGCTCGCGCTCACGTGCGGCGATCACGGCGAACGCGCCGACCGACATCGCGGAGTACGGGATCAGGTAGTAGAGGAGCGCTTCGCCGCCACGTTCCGAGTACGCGGATATCGCCATGAGCATGAAGCCGGCGTGCGAGATCGACGAGTACGCGAGCATGCGCTTGAGGTCGCGCTGGGCCAGCGCCCCGAGATTCCCCCACGCGAGCGAGATCGCGGCAAGCACGGCGACGGCGATCGTCCACACATCCGCCTGGTCCGGGAACGCGGTGACGAGCACGCGAAGCATCGCGACGAGGGCCGCAGTCTTCGTGGCCGCAGCCATGAAGGCGGTGACCGAGGTCGGAGCACCCTGGTACACGTCCGGCGTCCACATGTGGAACGGTGCGGCCGAGACCTTGAAGGCGAGCCCGGCGAGGATCATCGCGAGGCCGGCGAAGAGGAAGGCGTCGCTCGTCGGCTCCGCCGACCCGATCGCGCCGAACGAGAGCTCGGACGTCGCTCCGTAGACCAGTGCCGAGCCGAAGAGGAGCACCGCCGAGCCGAAGCCGCCGACGATGAGGTACTTCAGGCCCGCCTCGAGCGACGTCTCTCGCTCCGAGTCGATGGCGACGAGGATGTAGAGGCAGAGCGAGAACCACTCGAGGCCGAGGAAGAGCGTCATGAGGTTGTCCGCGCTCACGAAGAACGCCATCCCGGCGCCGGCGGTTGCGAGCAAGGCGTAGTACTCGGCGTGATTCGTGCGCCGCCGCTCTCCCCAGGACGCAAGGACGACCGTCGCGCCGGTCGCTCCGAGGATCGCCTGCGCCATCGCCGCGAGCTGGTCGCGGGTCATCGACCCGTCGAGCAGCACCTCCGGCGTTGCGCTCTCGTCGAACACGTACACCGCGAGCCCGGCCGCGACGACGAAGCCCGCGATGGCCGCAACGGCAGAAACCCCCTTGCGCATCCACTCGGGGAGCAGGGCGGAGAGGAGCGCCACTCCCGCGGCGGCGAGCAGCGCGATCGTCGGCGAGAGCGCGAGCCAGTCGACCGAGGGCGTGTCGATCGCGGCGATCACGGGATGTCCTTCAGTGACCGGGAAACCGTCGCGTCCGCACCCGTGAACGAGCTCTCGCTGACGAGTGCCGGCCAGATCGAGAGGCCCAGGACGACGAGGAGCAGAGGGATGACGAGTCCGAGCTCGCCCGCGCGGAGGTCGAGAGCCTCCTCACGCACCGCGCGGCCGGGCTTCACGTGCAGGATCGCCGAGATCAGGCGCAGCGTGTACATCGCCGCGAGCACGACGCCGAGCGCCACGACGACCGAGTAGCCCCAGCCCTGGTCGTAGACCCCGGCCATGATCAGGAACTCCCCGGCGAACGTCGCCGACCCGGGGACCGCGAGCGCGATCATCCCTCCGACGAGGACGATCGTCGCAAGCGTCGGCCGACCCCTCGCCATGCCGCCGAGCTCGTCCAGCTCACCGGTGCCGCAGCGTCTCTCGACCATGCCGACGAGGAGGAACATCGCGGCCGAGATGAGCCCGTGTGCGACCGACTGGAGGATCGCGCCGTCGATCCCGAGGTCGTCGAAGGCGAAGACCCCGAGCGTGATCAGCCCCATCTGCGCCATCGAGGAGTACGCGATGACGCCGCGCAGGTCGGGCGCGCGGAACGCGAGAACGGAGCCGTAGACGAGGCCTGCGCCCGCGAGGACCAGGATGAGTCCGGAAAGGTCGTCGGCCGGGTCGGGGAACTTGGGGATCCCGATGCGGAGGAAGCCGTAGATCGCGGTCTTCGAGACCACCGCCGAGAGGACCGCCGCGACCTCGACCGGTGCCTGGCGGTACGTGAGCGGTAGCCAGCCGTGGAACGGGAAGAGCGGGGCCTTGACGGCGAATGCGACCGCGAAGCCGAGAAAGATCCACACGTTGTCGCTCGTCCCCGACTCGGTGAGCGAGAACGTGCCCTGCGTGACGCCGAAAGCGACGACCGAGACGAGCATGAGCAGCGAGCCGGCCATCGTGTAGATGACGAACGTCACGGTCGCCGCCTGCCGCCGCTCGCCGCCCCACACGCCGACGAGGACGTAGAGCGGGATGAGCATGGCCTCGAACGAGACGTAGAAGAGGAGCAGGTCCTGCGCCGCGAACGTCGCGATGACCGCGCCGGTGAGGAAGAGCATCAGGGCGTGGTAGGCGCGTGGGCGGTCGCGGCCGACCCAAACGGCGTAGCCGATCGCGGCCGCGAACACGATCACCGCGGCGCCGGCCAGCCAGAGCGAGTAGCCGTAGAAGCCGACCGAGTACGAGATCCCGAGGCTCTCGACCCACTCGTGCGACTTGGCGAGCTGGAGCCCGCCCTCGTCGAAGTCGTACTGGGACGCGGCCAAGATCCAGAGCCCGACCTCGATGAGCGCTGCGAGAAATGCGAGACCGGCCGTCGTCCCGCGTGGCAGCGGGAGGATCGCGACCACGAGCGCCGCAGCGATCGGGAAGACGATGAGAGCGGTCGTGAGCAAAGCTCAGCGCACCGCTACGAAGACGACGATGAGCACGGCGACCGCGAACGCCACGGCGACGGCGTAGCTGCGGAGCAGCCCGGACTGGATCCGACCCACCTCACCGCCGACCTGGATCGTCCCGGCGCCGATCTCGTCGAGAGAGCGCTCGACGAGCGGCTCCTCCACGTTGCGTCGCAGCGCGACCGAGAGCGCCGCCGCAGGCCTGTAGAAGAGCGCGTCGTACGCTTCGTCGAAGTAGAGCTTGTGCTCGAGGACGCGCCAAGCGCCGGGGCTCGTGACGAGCTGTCGGTCTGCGTAGAACGCGCGCCGGGCGAGGTAGAGCCCGACCAGGCCGAGCGTGACCGCGATCGCGCTCGTGCCGTAGTCCTGGGCCGTCGTAGGCTCGACGAGCGCTTCCGCCGTCTCCCCGATCCAGTCCGTGAACGGCTGCCAGACGCCTGGGATGACGAGCAGCCCCCCGATCGTCGAGAGCACGGTGAGGACGCCCACCGGCAGGAGCATCGAGAGCGGCCCCTCGCCGTGGCCCGCGTGTGCGTGCGAAGCGGCGAACTCGCTCTGACTGCCACGGAACACCGTGTAGTAGAGGCGGAACGCGTACATGCCGGTGAAGAGAGCGCCGACGAGTGCGGCGACGTACAGCGTGTAGCCGAACGCGCCTCCCGTCGCGAGCGCCGACGAGATGATCCCGTCCTTCGACCAGAACCCCGCGAACGGCGGGATCCCCACGAGGGCGAGGATGCCGACGAGAAACGCGACATGCGTCCTCGGCATGACCTCCTTGAGGCCTCCCATCCGCCGGATGTCCTGCTCGCCGTCCAGGTGGTGGATGACGAGGCCGGCCGACATGAACAGCAGCGCCTTGAAGAAGGCGTGTGTCATGAGGTGGAACATCGCGTACCCGTACGCGCCGATCCCCGCCGCCATGAACATGTATCCGATCTGCGACATCGTCGAGTACGCGATCACGCGCTTGATGTCCCACTGCACGAGCGCGATGGCTCCCGCGACCAGGAGCGTCGCCGCACCGAGCCCGGCAGCGAGGTGTTGGACGTCGGGGGCGGCCTCGAAGACGGGATGCGCGCGGACGAGCAGGTAGACGCCTGCGGTGACCATCGTCGCCGCGTGGATCAGGGCCGAGACCGGCGTCGGGCCCTTCCATCGCGTCCGGGAGCCAGGTCTGGAGCGGAAGCTGCGCCGACTTCGCGACCGCGCCGCCGAGCAGCCCGAGCGCGATCGAGCGTGACCATCGTCGACGGGATGCCGTCCACCTGCTCGAAGACCCCGAAGAACTCGAGCGTGCCCGTTTGCCAGATGAGGAGCACGCACGCGAGCGCGAACGTGGCGTCGCCGATCGCATTCATCACGAACGCCTTCTTCGCGGCCGCGACCGCCTCGGGCTTGTGGTGCCAGAACCCGATCAGGAGGTACGACGCGAGGCCGACGAGCCCCCAGCCGACGAGCATGAGCAGGAAGTTCCCGGCCTCGACGAGCAGCAGCATCGAGAAGACGAAGAGCGACATGTAGGCGAAGTAGCGACGCTCCTCCTCGTCGCCGTCATGTAGCCCATCGAGTACCAGACGATGAGCCCGCCGACGCCGGAGACGACGAGCATCATCGTGCTCGAGAGCGGGTCGAGCAGGATCTGGAACCCGACGTCGAAGTTGCCGGACGCAAGCCACGTGTACGCCGTCGAGACCTGCTCGCGGTCGGACGGATCGGCCGCCCACAGCCCGACGAAGGCGACGAGCGCACCTCCGAACGCCACGAACGTCGTCAGCGTGGAGATCCACCCCGCCGTCCGTCGGGAGATCCTCACCCCGGCAAGCGTGATCGCGAGCGCACCGGCGAGCGGCGAGAGCAGCAGACCCAGCCGCCGACCTGATCATCCGCGGAGCGCGCTCGCCTGGTCGACGTCGAGCGGCACGCGGCGGCGCGCCATTGCGACGATGAGGCCGAGCCCGATCGCGACCTCTGCGGCTGCGACCGCCATCACCGCGAGGGCGAAGATCTGACCGTCGAGGTTGCCCTGCTGTCGCGCGAACGCGATCAGAGTGAGGCTCGCCGCGTTCAGCATGATCTCGAGCGAGAGCAGCACGATGAGCGGGCTGCGCCGGAGCATGACGCCGAGCGCCCCGATCCCGAACAGGATCGCGGCGACGATCAGGTACCAGCCGACGTCCGGCCCGTCCACCTACGCGACCTCCTCTTCCTTCTCCGGTGTCGTCCCGAGGACGACTCCGCCGATGGCCGCCACGAGCAGCACGATCGAGGTGATCTCGAAAGCGAGGAGGTGGTCGGTGAGGAACGCCTCGCCGATCTGCCCCGGATCGCCGAACGTGGCGGAGATCTCGGCCGGATCGGTGAGGTTGTCGCCCCACGCGAGCCCGAGGACGACGACGATCTCGACGAGGAGCGCGGCCGCGGCGACGACGGCCGCCCCGCGCAGGAGGCGTGGCCCGCCCGCCCACGGCGCGTCCGCTCGTCCGCCGAGGTAGGCGACGACGAACAGGAACATCACCATCACCGCGCCGGCATAGACGAGCACCTGGGCCGCCGCGAGGAACTCGGCCGACAGCAGCAGATACAGGACCGCGAGCGACGCGAGGTTCCCGATGAGCGAGAGCGCCGAGTAGAACGGGTTGGTCATGCTCACGACCGCGACGCCCGTTCCCGAGGCACGCAGCCGCGGCGACGAACCAGATGATCCAGACGAGGACGTTCCCCATCACATGGCGCAGAGCAGACTCCGCGAATGCGGACTCTGCTCGCGCAAGATCCCTGAAGGCGGCCGCTTTGCGGCCGCGGTGTCGGTGTGTTCCATGAGCCCCATCAGCTCGACGTCTTGTACGCCGGCTCGGGCGTGTCGAAGCGGCCCGGGTCGGCGACCGGCACGCGCTTGATCGGCTCGGCGAGGAGCATGTCCTTCGTGTAGATGAGGTCGTCGCGCGAGTACTCGGCGATCTCGAACTCGTTCCCGAGCGTGATCGCGTCGAACGGGCACGCGAGCTCGCAGTAGCCGCAGAAGATGCAGCGGCTCATGTTGATCTCGTAGATGCGCGCGTAGCGCTCGCCGGCGGACACGCGATTCTCGGCCGTGTTCTCCTCGGCGACGACCCGGATGCAGTCCGCCGGGCACGCGGCGGCGCACAGCGAGCAGCCGACGCACTTCTCGAGGCCGTTCTCGTGCGTGTGCAGGCGGTGGCGGCCACGGAAGCGCGGATAGACGGGGCGCTTGTACTCCGGATACTGCTGCGTGATCGGCTTCCGGAAGATCTGCCGGAACGTGACACCGAAGCCCTTCAGCGTCGAGAACGGCTGGGCCACTAGAGCGCCACCACCAGGATGGCGGTCACGACGGCGTTGACGGTCGCGACGGGGAGGAGCACCTTCCAGCCGAAGCGCATCAGCTGGTCGTAGCGCAGGCGGGGAAGCGTCGTCCGCATCCAGATGAACACGAACAGGAGAAGGATCAGCTTGCCGATGAACCACAGCGGCCCGGCCCACGTCGCCCCGTCCCAGCCCGGCCCGTGCCAGCCGCCCAGGAAGAGGGTCACGCACAACGCCGAGAGCGTGATCAGGTTGACGTACTCGGACATGGCGTAGAGGCCGTAGCGCATCCCGCCGTACTCCGTGTGGTACCCGGCGACGAGCTCCTGCTCCGCCTCGGGGAGGTCGAACGGGGCTCGGGCCGTCTCGGCAGTCCCCGCGAAGAGGAACACGATCAGGCCGACGATCTGCGGGACCGCGTACCAGACCGTGTCGGACTGGGCGGACACGATGTCCGTCAGCGAGAGCGTCCCGGCCATGATCACGACGCCGAGGACCGAGAGGGCGAGCGAGACCTCGTACGACACGAGCTGTGCGCACGTCCGCATCGAGCCGAGGAGGGCGTACTTCGAGTCGGACGACCAGCCGCCGAGGATGAAGCCGTACACGCCGAGCGAGCCGACCGCGAAGATGAGGATGAGCGCGATGTCGAGGTCGGCGACCTGGCCCGGGATGTACACGCCGCCGACCGTCCAGCCGGGCCCGAACGGGATCACGGAGAAGGTCGCGAGCGCCGTGAACGCGGCGAGGAACGGGCCGACGATGAACGCCCAGTCGATCGCCTCGGTCGGCTGGAAGCTCTCCTTGTTCAACAGCTTCAGCAGGTCGGCGATCGGCTGCAGGATACCCCTGAAGCCCGCGCGGTTCGGGCCGTAGCGCAGCTGCATGCGCCCCATGACCTTGCGCTCCGCGAGCGTGAGGTACGCGAACGTGACCATCACGAGATTGATGACGATGAACGCCTGGATGAGGCTCACCCACCAGTCGACGGACTGCGTCACGTCTTCGCGACCTCGACCGTCGGATGGAGATCGCCCGCGTGCTCGTCCGCGACGCGCACGACGCCGTCGACGAGCTTCCGGTTGACGCGAGCCCTGAGCTCGACCGACGTGCCGTTCGAGCGGACGAGCACGTGATCGCCGTCGGCGATGCCGCGGCTCTCGGCATCGGCGGTCGAGAGCTCGACGTCCCGAGCCGGGCGCTGGAAGCCGAGCTCCGGCACGCGCTCGACCGCCGGCCCCGAGAAGAGCGGCGTGTAGCGCTGGAGCCGGAGCCCGCCGCTCGTGCTCTCGGCGGGTTCCGAGGTCGTCGCTGGAGCCGGAGCGACGTAGCCGTGCCTTGCCGGAAGCGGCGCGTGCGCTCCGAGCTCGTCGAGAGTCAGATCGCGGAACAGGCTCGGCCGCCAGCTCGGCGAAGACGCCGGCCGCGTGAGCGGGCACGGCGACGTCGAAGCGCGCGGCGAGCTTGGAGATCCAGGCGAGCTCGTCGGGACACGGCGGCAGCACCGCACGCCGAAGACGCTGGACGCGCCCTTCGAGGTTCATCGACGTGCCGTCGCGCTCGAGCCCTGCCGTCGCGGGCAGGATCAGGTCGGCCCAGCCGGCGGCCAGCTCGTGGAACATCGTGAGCACGAGCACGCGGTTCGCCTGCTCGGCCAGCACGCGCACGTCGCTGTTCGACGCGGCCTCGTCGCCGGACACGATGAGGAGCTCGATCGGCTCCGGGTTCGTCTCGTCCGCGTCGGCCGCGACCGCCCAGCCGAGCGCGACCCCTCGGGGGTTGGACGCGCGCGGGAGGTGGAAGGCGCCGCAGCCGGGCTTGTCCTCGAAGCCGAGCTCGTGCGCGAGCTCCGCGATGCGCGCACCGCCCCCGCCGCCGGGGCCCGACCAGACGAGAACGGCGCGCTCCGAGGCGCGCAGCTTCCTGGCGAGCGCGCCGCGACCCCGGGCGAGCTCACGGCAGAGCTCGGCGCCCGCGCCGGGCGCGGTCTTCTCGGTGCCGGTCGGCGAGCAGACGACGACCTCGGCGCCGTGCCTCCGCGCCTCCTTGATCCAGAGGTCGACGATCGGTGCACGCTCGACGACCGGGTCGTCACCGATCACGACGACGAGCTCGGCCTGCGCGATCCCGCTCAGCGGGAGGCGGAACGCCTCGAGCGCATCCGACGTCGCCTCGGGGAGCACGGCCGAGTGCGCGTCGAGGCCGCCCGCAGGAGGCGCCCGAGCGCGTAGGCGATCTCCGTCGTCTCCGACCCCGAGAACGCCGTCACGATCGAGCCGTTCGCCTCGCGGAGCATCGACTCGGCCTCGTCGAGCGCGTCGTCCCACGTGATCTCCTGGAGGCCCTTCCGGCCGCGGCGGAGCGGCGTCGTGATGCGGTCCTCCGCGCGGAGGTGCGGATACGAGAAGCGCCCCTTGTCGCAGAGCCAGCCCTGGTCGATCTCCGGGTGGTTCCGGGAGAGGATGCGCCTGACCTTGCCCTCGCGGATCGTCGCCGACGTGTTGCAGCCGACGGCGCAGCCCGTGCAGACGGTCGGCACGTTCTGGATGTCCCACGGCCGCGCGTCGAAGCGGTACAGCGTCGAGGTCAGCGCGCCGACGGGACACAGCTCGACGACGTTCCCGGAGAACGGCGAGCGATACGGCTCGTCCTCGAAGGTCGCGATCTCGGTGAGCGCGCCGCGGTTCCGCGCGATGAGCTGGCCGTCCTCGGCGACGTCCTCCGAGAAGCGCGTGCAGCGATAGCAGAGGATGCAGCGCTCGCGGTCGAGCGCGATGAGCGGCGACACGGGGATCGGCTTGTCGACCGTGGCTTCTGGAAGGTCATCCGCGTGTTGCCGGGCCCGTGACGGAAGGTCAGGTCCTGCAGCGGGCACTCGCCGCCCTTGTCGCAGACCGGGCAGTCGAGCGGGTGGTTCACGAGGATGAACTCGAGCGTCGCCTCCTGGCCCTCGGCCGCCTTCTCGGACGTGGCGCTGGTCGGGATCACCATGTCGGGCGCGACCGTGAGCGTGCACGCGGCCTGGAGCTTCGGAATGCCCTCGATCTCGACGAGGCACATGCGGCAGGCGCCGACGGGCGGGCCGAGCCGCGGCTCGTAGCAGAACACCGGAATCTCGATGCCCGCGGCCTGCGCCGCCTCGACGAGCCCTGTGCCCTTGGCCACGGAGACGTTGCGGTCGTCGACGGTGACGGAGACGAGCTCAGACATGCGCGTGGCCGTGGTGGGTGTGCTGCGTCGGCCGGGGCGAGGATCCCCTCGAGCGACGACTCGCCGTCGAAGGGGCAGCGTCCGAGGTCGATGTGGGCCTGGTACTCGTCGCGGAACTTGTCGACGTAGCTGAGGACGGCGATCGCGTCCGAGTCGCCGAGCGGGCACAGGCACTTGCCCATGATGCGGTCGCACACGGAGAGGAGCAGGTCGAGATCGGCCTGCGCCGCCCGGCCGTCCTCGATCTTCTGGAGGATCTGCGTGACCCACTTCGTCCCGACGCGGCACGGCGTGCACCTCCCGCACGACTCGTGCTCGTAGAACTGCGAGACGCGGATGCCGAGCTGCACCATGCAGCAGCGGTCGTCGATCACGATCACGCCGGCAGACCCGAACGACGAGCCGGCCTCGACGAGTGACGTGAAGTCCATCTTCACGTCGATGTCTGCCGCGGTGAGGACGGAGGTGGACGAGCCGCCGGGGATGATCGCCTTCAGCTCGCGGCCGTTCGGCACGCCGCCGCCGATGTCGTAGACGAGCTCGCGCATCGAGATCCCGTGCGGCAGCTCGTAGTTGCCGGGGTTCGCGACGTCGCCCGACAGTGAGAAGACGCGCGTGCCCGACGAGTTCTCGACGCCGAGCTTCGCGTACTCCGCCCCGCCCATCTCGAGCACCGGCGTGACCGTCGTGATGGACTCGACGTTGTTGACGGCGGTCGGCGCGGCGTACAGGCCCGCGATCGCGGGGAACGGAGGCTTTGTCCGCGGCTGCCCGCGCTTCCCCTCGAGCGACTCGAGGAGCGCCGTCTCCTCGCCGCAGATGTACGCGCCCGCGCCGCGGTGGATCACGACGGTGACGCCGCCCAGGGGTCGGCCTTGCGGATCGCCTCGAGCGAGTCGCGCACGACCTCGAACTCGCGCTCGTACTCGCCCCGGATGTAGACGAAGACGTGCTCCGACTGGATCCCGTGCGCGGCGATGAGGCAGCCCTCGAGGAAGCGGAACGGGACGCGGAGCATGATCTCGCGGTCCTTGAACGTTCCGGCTCGACTCGTCGGCGTTGACGACGAGGTAATGCGGTTTCCCGAGCTGCTCCGGCTTCGGGACGAACGACCACTTGCGCCCGGTCGGGAAGACGGCTCCGCCGCGCCCGCGCAGGTTCGCCGCGTCGTGATCGCCTCGATGACCGCCTGCGGTTCCTCCGCGCGCGCCTTTCGCGAGCGCCTCGAAGCCGCCCGCCTGCTGGTAC
>CAWJTZ010000020.1:0-28741 GCA_963845935.1 uncultured Gaiellaceae bacterium | reverse complement strand
ACGCCGAGCGCGGAGTCACGCGGAGGCGACCCGCCGGCGACGGCGAGCCGGAGCTCCGCGCCCGAGCGCATGTAGAGCCAGCGCACGACGTTGAGGTAGTACCCGAGCGAGACGGCCGTCGCGACTACTCCGATGATCACGAGCCACCACTCGCCTGCGTCGTAGGCCGCGGAGAACACGAACAGCTTCCCGAAGATCCCGCCGGTCAGCGGGAAGCCGGCCATGCCGAGCATGAACGTCCACAGCGCGATGCCGTGGTACGGCCGCTCCCAGCCCATCCCGGCGAGCGAGTCGAGCGTGACCGGCGCCTGCAGCTCGCGCTCACGTGCGGCGATCACGGCGAACGCGCCGACCGACATCGCGGAGTACGGGATCAGGTAGTAGAGGAGCGCTTCGCCGCCACGTTCCGAGTACGCGGATATCGCCATGAGCATGAAGCCGGCGTGCGAGATCGACGAGTACGCGAGCATGCGCTTGAGGTCGCGCTGGGCCAGCGCCCCGAGATTCCCCCACGCGAGCGAGATCGCGGCAAGCACGGCGACGGCGATCGTCCACACATCCGCCTGGTCCGGGAACGCGGTGACGAGCACGCGAAGCATTGCGACGAGGGCCGCAGTCTTCGTGGCCGCAGCCATGAAGGCGGTGACCGAGGTCGGAGCACCCTGGTACACGTCTGGCGTCCACATGTGGAACGGTGCGGCCGAGACCTTGAAGGCGAGCCCGGCGAGGATCATCGCGAGGCCGGCGAAGAGGAAGGCGTCGCTCGTCGGCTCCGCCGACCCGATCGCGCCGAACGAGAGCTCGGACGTCGCTCCGTAGACCAGTGCCGAGCCGAAGAGGAGCACCGCCGAGCCGAAGCCGCCGACGATGAGGTACTTCAGGCCCGCCTCGAGCGACGTCTCTCGCTCCGAGTCGATGGCGACGAGGATGTAGAGGCAGAGCGAGAACCACTCGAGGCCGAGGAAGAGCGTCATGAGGTTGTCCGCGCTCACGAAGAACGCCATCCCGGCGCCGGCGGTTGCGAGCAAGGCGTAGTACTCGGCGTGATTCGTGCGCCGCCGCTCTCCCCAGGACGCAAGGACGACCGTCGCGCCGGTCGCTCCGAGGATCGCCTGCGCCATCGCCGCGAGCTGGTCGCGGGTCATCGACCCGTCGAGCAGCACCTCCGGCGTTGCGCTCTCGTCGAACACGTACACCGCGAGCCCGGCCGCGACGACGAAGCCCGCGATGGCCGCAACGGCAGAAACGCCCTTGCGCATCCACTCGGGAGCAGGGCGGAGAGGAGCGCCACTCCCGCGGCGGCGAGCAGCGCGATCGTCGGCGAGAGCGCGAGCCAGTCGACCGAGGGCGTGTCGATCGCGGCGATCACGGGGTGTCCTTCAGTGACCGGGAAACCGTCGCGTCCGCACCCGTGAACGAGCTCTCGCTGACGAGTGCCGGCCAGATCGAGAGGCCCAGGACGACGAGGAGCAGAGGGATGACGAGTCCGAGCTCGCCCGCGCGGAGGTCGAGAGCCTCCTCACGCACCGCGCGGCCGGGCTTCACGTGCAGGATCGCCGAGATCAGGCGCAGCGTGTACATCGCCGCGAGCACGACGCCGAGCGCCACGACGACCGAGTAGCCCCAGCCCTGGTCGTAGACCCCGGCCATGATCAGGAACTCCCCGGCGAACGTCGCCGACCCGGGGACCGCGAGCGCGATCATCCCCCCGACGAGGACGATCGTCGCAAGCGTCGGCCGACCCCTCGCCATGCCGCCGAGCTCGTCCAGCTCACCGGTGCCGCAGCGTCTCTCGACCATGCCGACGAGGAGGAACATCGCGGCCGAGATGAGCCCGTGTGCGACCGACTGGAGGATCGCGCCGTCGATCCCGAGGTCGTCGAACGCGAAGACCCCGAGCGTGATCAGCCCCATCTGCGCCATCGAGGAGTACGCGATGACGCCGCGCAGGTCGGGCGCGCGGAACGCGAGAACGGAGCCGTAGACGAGGCCTGCGCCCGCGAGGACCAGGATGAGTCCGGAAAGGTCGTCGGCCGGGTCGGGGAACTTGGGGATCCCGATGCGGAGGAAGCCGTAGATCGCGGTCTTCGAGACCACCGCCGAGAGGACCGCCGCGACCTCGACCGGTGCCTGGCGGTACGTGAGCGGTAGCCAGCCGTGGAACGGGAAGAGCGGGGCCTTGACGGCGAATGCGACCGCGAAGCCGAGAAAGATCCACACGTTGTCGCTCGTCCCCGACTCGGTCAGCGAGAACGTGCCCTGCGTGACGCCGAAAGCGACGACCGAGACGAGCATGAGCAGCGAGCCGGCCATCGTGTAGATGACGAACGTCACGGTCGCCGCCTGCCGCCGCTCGCCGCCCCAGACGCCGACGAGGACGTAGAGCGGGATGAGCATGGCCTCGAACGAGACGTAGAAGAGGAGCAGGTCCTGCGCCGCGAACGTCGCGATGACCGCGCCGGTGAGGAAGAGCATCAGGGCGTGGTAGGCGCGTGGGCGGTCGCGGCCGACCCAAACGGCGTAGCCGATCGCGGCCGCGAACACGATCACCGCGGCGCCGGCCAGCCAGAGCGAGTAGCCGTAGAAGCCGACCGAGTACGAGATCCCGAGGCTCTCGACCCACTCGTGCGACTTGGCGAGCTGGAGCCCGCCCTCGTCGAAGTCGTACTGGGACGCGGCCAAGATCCAGAGCCCGACCTCGATGAGCGCTGCGAGAAATGCGAGACCGGCCGTCGTCCCGCGTGGCAGCGGGAGGATCGCGACCACGAGCGCCGCAGCGATCGGGAAGACGATGAGAGCGGTCGTGAGCAAAGCTCAGCGCACCGCTACGAAGACGACGATGAGCACGGCGACCGCGAACGCCACGGCGACGGCGTAGCTGCGGAGCAGCCCGGACTGGATCCGACCCACCTCACCGCCGACCTGGATCGTCCCGGCGCCGATCTCGTCGAGAGAGCGCTCGACGAGCGGCTCCTCCACGTTGCGTCGCAGCGCAACCGAGAGCGCCGCCGCAGGCCTGTAGAAGAGCGCGTCGTACGCTTCGTCGAAGTAGAGCTTGTGCTCGAGGACGCGCCAAGCGCCGGGGCTCGTGACGAGCTGTCGGTCTGCGTAGAACGCGCGCCGGGCGAGGTAGAGCCCGACCAGGCCGAGCGTGACCGCGATCGCGCTCGTGCCGTAGTCCTGGGCCGTCGTAGGCTCGACGAGCGCTTCCGCCGTCTCCCCGATCCAGTCCGTGAACGGCTGCCAGACGCCTGGGATGACGAGCAGCCCCCCGATCGTCGAGAGCACGGTGAGGACGCCAACCGGCAGGAGCATCGAGAGCGGCCCCTCGCCGTGGCCCGCGTGTGCGTGCGAAGCGGCGAACTCGCTCTGACTGCCACGGAACACCGTGTAGTAGAGGCGGAACGCGTACATGCCCGTGAAGAGAGCGCCGACGAGTGCGGCGACGTACAGCGTGTAGCCGAACGCGCCTCCCGTCGCGAGCGCCGACGAGATGATCCCGTCCTTCGACCAGAACCCCGCGAACGGCGGGATCCCCACGAGGGCGAGGATGCCGACGAGAAACGCGACATGCGTCCTCGGCATGACCTCCTTGAGGCCTCCCATCCGCCGGATGTCCTGCTCGCCGTCCAGGTGGTGGATGACGAGGCCGGCCGACATGAACAGCAGCGCCTTGAAGAAGGCGTGTGTCATGAGGTGGAACATCGCGTACCCGTACGCGCCGATCCCCGCCGCCATGAACATGTATCCGATCTGCGACATCGTCGAGTACGCGATCACGCGCTTGATGTCCCACTGCACGAGCGCGATGGCTCCCGCGACCAGGAGCGTCGCCGCACCGAGCCCGGCAGCGAGGTGTTGGACGTCCGGGGCGGCCTCGAAGACGGGATGCGCGCGGACGAGCAGGTAGACGCCTGCGGTGACCATCGTCGCCGCGTGGATCAGGGCCGAGACCGGCGTCGGGCCTTCCATCGCGTCCGGGAGCCAGGTCTGGAGCGGAAGCTGCGCCGACTTCGCGACCGCGCCGCCGAGCAGCCCGAGCGCGATCAGCGTGACCATCGTCGATGGGATGCCGTCCACCTGCTCGAAGACCCCGAAGAACTCGAGCGTGCCCGTTTGCCAGATGAGGAGCACGCACGCGAGCGCGAACGTGGCGTCGCCGATCGCATTCATCACGAACGCCTTCTTCGCGGCCGCGACCGCCTCGGGCTTGTGGTGCCAGAACCCGATCAGGAGGTACGACGCGAGGCCGACGAGCCCCCAGCCGACGAGGAGGAGCAGGAAGTTCCCGGCCTCGACGAGCAGCAGCATCGAGAAGACGAAGAGCGACATGTAGGCGAAGTAGCGACGCTCCTCGTCGTCGCCGTGCATGTAGCCCATCGAGTACCAGACGATGAGTCCGCCGACGCCGGAGACGACGAGCATCATCGTGCTCGAGAGCGGGTCGAGCAGGATCTGGAAACCCACGTCGAAGTTGCCCGACGCAAGCCACGTGTACGCCGTCGAGAGCTCCTCGCGGTCCCCGGGGTCGGCCGCCCACAGCCCGACAAACGCGACGAGCGCACCTCCGAACGCAAGGAAGGTCGTCAGCGTCGAGATCCAACCCGCCGTGCGCCGGGAGATCCGCACTCCGGCCAGTGTGATCGCGAGCGCGCCAGCGAGCGGCGCGAGCAGACAGATCCAGCCGCCGACCTCGATCATCCGCGGAGCGCGCTCGCCTGGTCGACGTCGAGGGGCACCCGCCGGCGCGCCATTGCGACGATGAGGCCGAGCCCGATCGCGACCTCTGCGGCGGCGACCGCCATGACCGCGAGGGCGAAGATCTGACCGTCGAGGTTGCCCTGCTGTCGCGCGAACGCGATCAGAGTGAGGCTCGCCGCGTTCAGCATGATCTCGAGCGAGAGCAGCACGATGAGCGGGCTGCGCCGGAGCATGACGCCGAGCGCCCCGATCCCGAACAGGGCCGCGGCGACGATCAGGTACCAGCCGACGTCCGGCCCGTCCACCTACGCGACCTCCTCTTCCTTCTCCGGTGTCGTCCCGAGCACGACCCCGCCGATGGCCGCCACGAGCAGCACGATCGAGGTGATCTCGAAAGCGAGGAGATGGTCGGTGAGGAACGCCTCGCCGATCTGCCCCGGGTCGCCGAACGTGGCGGAGATCTCGGCCGGATCGGTGAGGTTGTCGCCCCACGCGAGTCCGAGGACGACGACGATCTCCACGAGGAGCGCGGCCGCAGCGACGACGGCCGCCCCGCGCAGGAGGCGTGGCCCGCCCGCCCATGGCGCGTCCGCTCGCCCGCCGAGGTAGGCGACGACGAACAGGAACATCACCATCACCGCGCCGGCATAGACGAGCACCTGGGCCGCCGCGAGGAACTCCGCCGACAGGAGCAGATACAGGACCGCGAGCGACGCGAGGTTCCCGATGAGCGAGAGCGCCGAGTAGAACGGGTTGGTCATGGTGACGACCGAGATCCCGGTCCCGAGGCACGCAGCTGCGGCGACGAACCAGATGATCCAGACGAGGACGTTCCCCATCACATGGCGCAGAGCAGACTCCGCGAATGCGGACTCTGCTCGCGCAAGATCGCTGAAGGCGGCTGCTTTGCAGCCGCGGTGTCGGTGTGTTCCATGAGCCCCATCAGCTCGACGTCTTGTACGCCGGCTCGGGCGTGTCGAAGAGGCCCGGATCGGCGACCGGCACGCGCTTGATCGGCTCGGCGAGGAGCATGTCCTTCGTGTAGATGAGGTCGTCGCGCGAGTATTCCGCGATCTCGAACTCGTTCCCGAGCGTGATCGCATCGAACGGGCACGCGAGCTCGCAGTAGCCGCAGAAGATGCAGCGGCTCATGTTGATCTCGTAGATGCGCGCGTAGCGCTCGCCGGCGGACACGCGGTTCTCGGCCGTGTTCTCCTCGGCGACGACCCGGATGCAGTCCGCCGGGCACGCGGCGGCGCACAGCGAGCAGCCGACGCATTTCTCGAGGCCGTTCTCGTGCGTGTGCAGGCGATGGCGGCCACGGAAGCGCGGATAGACGGGGCGCTTGTACTCCGGGTACTGCTGGGTGATCGGCTTCCGGAAGATCTGCCGGAACGTGACACCGAAGCCCTTCAGCGTCGAGAACGGCTGGGCCACTAGAGCGCCACCACCAGGATGGCGGTCACGACGGCGTTGACGGTCGCGACGGGGAGGAGCACCTTCCAGCCGAAGCGCATCAGCTGGTCGTAGCGCAGGCGAGGAAGCGTCGTCCGCATCCAGATGAACACGAACAGGAGAAGGATCAGCTTGCCGATGAACCACAGCGGCCCGGCCCACGTCGCCCCGTCCCAGCCCGGGCCGTGCCAACCGCCGAGGAAGAGGGTCACGCACAACGCCGAGAGCGTGATCAGGTTGACGTACTCGGACATGGCGTAGAGGCCGTAACGCATCCCGCCGTACTCCGTGTGGTACCCGGCGACGAGCTCCTGCTCCGCCTCGGGGAGGTCGAACGGAGCTCGGGCCGTCTCGGCGGTCCCCGCGAAGAGGAACACGATCAGGCCGACGATCTGCGGGACCGCGTACCAGATCGTGTCGGACTGGGCGGACACGATGTTCGTCAGCGAGAGCGTGCCGGCCATGATCACGACTCCGAGGACCGAGAGGGCGAGCGAGACCTCGTACGACACCAGCTGTGCGCAGGTCCGCATCGAGCCGAGGAGGGCGTACTTCGAGTCGGACGACCAGCCGCCGAGGATGAAGCCGTACACCCCGAGGGAGCCGACCGCGAAGATGAGGATCAGCGCGATGTCGAGGTCTGCGACCTGGCCCGGGATGTACACCCCGCCGACCGTCCAGCCGGGCCCGTACGGGATCACGGAGAACGTCACGAGGGCAGTGAACGCGGCGAGAAACGGCCCGACGACGAACGCCCAGTCGATTGCCTCGGTCGGCTGGAAGCTCTCCTTGTTCAACAGCTTCAGCAGGTCGGCGATCGGCTGCAGGCTCCCCTTGAAGCCCGCGCGGTTCGGGCCGTAGCGCAGCTGCATCCGCCCCATGATCTTGCGCTCGGCGAGCGTGAGATACGCGAAGGTGACCATCACGAGATTGATCACGATGAACGCCTGGATGAGGCTCACCCACCAGTCGACGGACTGCGTCACGGCTTCGCGACCTCGATGGTCGGATGGAGATCTCCAGCGTGCTCGTCTGCGACCCGCACGACGCCGTCGATGAGCTTGCGGTTGACGCGAGCCCGGAGCTCGACGGACGTCCCGTTCGAGCGCACGAGCACGTGATCACCGTCGGCGATCCCACGGCTCTCCGCGTCGGCAGACGAGAGCTCGACGTCGCGGCCCGGGCGCTGGAAGCCGAGCTCCGGCACGCGTTCGAGGGCAGGCCCCGAGAAGAGTGGGGTGTAGCGATGCAGCCGAAGTCCGCCGTTCGTGCTCTCGGCGGGCTCCGAGGACGTCGCGGGAGGCGGAGCGACGTAGCCCTGCCGTGCCGGAAGCGGTGCGTGCGCTCCGAGCTCGTCGAGAGTCAGATCGCGGAAGAGGCCGGCGGCAAGTTCGGCGTAGACGCCGGCCGCGTGAGCCGGCACGGCGACGTCGAAGCGCGCAGCGAGCTTGGAGATCCAGGCGAGCTCGTCGGGGCACGGCGGCAGTACCGCGCGTCGAACGCGCTGGACACGCCCTTCGAGGTTCATCGACGTGCCGTCGCGCTCGAGCGCTGCCGTCGCGGGCAGGATCAGGTCAGCCCAGCCCGCCGCCAGCTCGTGGAACATCGTGAGCACGAGCACGCGGTTCGCCCGCTCGGCCAGCACGCGTACGTCGCTGTTCGACGCGGCGTCGTCGCCGGACACGATGAGGAGCTCGATCGGCTCCGGGTTCGTCTCGTCCGCGTCGGCCGCAATCGCCCAGCCGAGCGCGACCCCTCGAGGGTTGGAGGCGCGCGGGAGGTGGAACGCGCCGCAGCCGGGCTTGTCCTCGAATCCGAGCTCGTGTGCGAGCTCCGCGATGCGCGCACCGCCCCCGCCGCCGGGGCCCGACCAGATGAGAACGGCACGCTCCGACGCGCGTAGCTTCTTGGCGAGTGCGCCGCGGCTCCGGGCGAGCTCACGGCAGAGCTCGGCGCCCGAGCCCGGCGCGGTCTTCTCCGTGCCGGTCGGCGAGCAGACGACGACCTCGGCTCCATGCCTCCGCGCCTCCCTGATCCAGAGGTCGACGATCGGCGCCCGCTCGACGACCGGGTCGTCACCGACCACCACGACGAGCTCGGCCTGCGCGATCCCGCTCAGCGGGAGGCGGAACGCCTCGAGCACGTCCGACGTCGCCTCGGGGAGCACGGCCGAGTGCGCGTCGAGGCCGCGGCGCAGTAGTCGCCCGAGCGCGTAGGCGACCTCTGTCGTCTCGGATCCCGAGAACGCCGTCACGATCGAGCCGTTCGCCTCGCGGAGCATCGACTCGGCCTCGTCGAGGGCGTCGTCCCACGTGATCTCCTGGAGCCCCTTTCGCCCGCGGCGGAGCGGCGTCGTGATGCGGTCCTCCGCACGGAGATGTGGGTAGGAGAAGCGCCCCTTGTCGCAGAGCCAGCCCTGGTCGACCTCCGGGTGGTTCCGGGAGAGGATGCGCCTGACCTTGCCCTCGCGGATCGTCGCCGACGTGTTGCAGCCGACGGCGCAGCCCGTGCAAACGGTCGGGACGTTCTGGATGTCCCACGGCCGCGCGTCGAAGCGGTACAGCGTCGAGGTGAGCGCGCCCACGGGGCACAGCTCGACGACGTTCCCGGAGAACGGTGAGCGATAGGGCTCGTCCTCGAAGGTCGCTATCTCGGTGAGCGCTCCGCGGTTGCGCGCGATGAGCTGCCCGTCCTCGGCGACGTCTTCCGAGAAGCGCGTGCAGCGATAGCAGAGGATGCAGCGCTCGCGGTCGAGCGCGATGAGCGGCGACACGGGGATCGGCTTGTCGACCGTGTGCTTCTGGAAGGTCATCCGGGTGTTGCCGGGTCCATGACGGAAGGTCAGGTCCTGGAGCGGGCACTCGCCGCCCTTGTCGCAGACCGGGCAGTCGAGCGGGTGGTTCACGAGAATGAATTCGAGCGTCGCCTCCTGGCCCTCCGCCGCCTTCTCCGACGTCGCGCTCGTCTTGATCACCATGTCCGGCGCGACGGTGAGCGTGCATGCGGCCTGGAGCTTGGGGATGCCCTCGATCTCGACCAGGCACATGCGGCATGCACCCACCGGTGGACCGAGGCGCGGCTCGTAGCAGAACACGGGAATCTCGATGCCTGCGGCCTGGGCGGCCTCGACGAGCCCCATGCCCTTCGGCACGGCGACGTTGCGGTCGTCGACGGTGACGGAGACGAGCTCAGACATGCGCGTGTCCGTGGTGGGCGTGCTGGTCGGCCGGGGCGAGGATCCCCTCGAGGGACGACTCGCCGTCGAAGGGGCAGCGTCCGAGGTCGATGTGCGCCTGGTACTCGTCGCGGAACTTGTCGACGTAGCTGAGGACGGCGATCGCGTCGGAGTCGCCGAGCGGGCAGAGGCACTTGCCCATGATCCGGTCGCAGACCGAGAGGAGCAGGTCGAGGTCGGCCTGCGCGGCGCGGCCGTCCTCGATCTTCTGGAGGATCTGCGTGACCCACTTCGTGCCGACGCGGCACGGCGTGCACTTCCCGCACGACTCGTGCTCGTAGAACTGCGAGACGCGGATCCCGAGCTGCACCATGCAGCAGCGGTCGTCGATGACGATGACGCCGGCCGAGCCGATCGACGTGCCGGCCGCGACGAGCGACGTGAAGTCCATCTTCACGTCGATGTCCGCTGCGGTGAGCACCGAGGTCGACGAGCCGCCGGGGATGATCGCCTTCAGCTCGCGGCCGTTCGGGACGCCGCCGCCGATGTCGTAGACGAGCTCCCGCATCGAGATCCCGTGTGGCAGCTCGTAGTTGCCGGGGTTCGCGACGTCGCCGGACAGCGAGAAGACGCGCGTCCCGGACGAGTTCTCGACGCCGAGCTTCGCGTACTCCGCACCGCCCATCTCGAGCACCGGCGTCACGGTGGTGATCGACTCGACGTTGTTGACCGCGGTCGGCGCCGCGTAGAGGCCAGCGATCGCCGGGAACGGCGGCTTCGTCCGCGGCTGCCCGCGCTTGCCCTCGAGCGACTCGAGGAGCGCAGTCTCCTCGCCGCAGATGTAGGCGCCGGCGCCGCGGTGGATCACGACCGTGACCCCCCCGAGGAGGTCGGCCTTGCGGATTGCCTCGAGCGCATCGCGCAGGATCTCGAACTCGCGCTCGTACTCGCCTCGGATGTAGACGAAGACGTGCTGCGACTGGATCCCGTGCGCGGCGATGAGACAGCCCTCGAGGAAGCGGAAGGGCACGCGCAGCATGATCTCCCGGTCCTTGAACGACCCGGGCTCCGACTCGTCCGCGTTGACCACGAGGTAGTGCGGCTTCTCGAGCTGCTCGGGCTTCGGCACGAACGACCACTTCCGGCCGGTCGGGAAGAAGGCGCCGCCGCGGCCGCGCAGGCCCGATGCGTCGAGCTCGGCGATCACGTCGTCCGGCGCCATTGCGCGCGCCTTGCGCAGGGCCTCGAAGCCGCCCGCCTGCTGGTACTCGCCGATGTCGGTCACGGCGCCGCCGTCGGTGGTTCCGCCGAAGACGATGCTCGGGTACTCAGGCACGGAGCTCCTCGACGATCCCGGCAACGTCGTCGGCCTGCACGCGCAGGCGGTGCCGGTTGTCGATCGCGACCACGGTCGCCCAGCCGCAGCCGCCGAGGCACTCGATCGTGCCGAGTGTGAACGCGCCGTCGTCCGACGTCGAGCCGGCCGCGACGCCGAGCTCGCGTTCGAAGGCCTCGACCACCTGCTGCGCTCCGGCGAGCCCGCACGAGACGTTCGTGCAGACCTCGACGCGCGTTCGTCCCACGGGCTCGAGGTAGTACTGGTCGTAGAAGGACGCGATGGAGAGGCAGTACGCGGGCGTGAGATCGAGCTCGTCGGCGACCTCGCGGATCGCCTCCGGCGACAGCCAGCCGCCGTTCTCCTCCTGTGCGAGCCGGAGCGCGGGCATCACGGCCGACAGCGAGTCGGGATACCGCTTCTTCAGCTTCTGGACCTCGGAGGAGATGCTCATCGGTCAGCGTCCCCCATGACGGGGTCGAGCGAGCCGCCCGCGGCGATCAGGTCCGCGATGAGGAGCTCCTGCACGATCGTCGCGGTCGCCTGCAGCGCCGCGAAGCTCGGCGCTCGGAACTTCACGCGCCACGGTCGCGCGCCTCCGTCCGAGACGAGGTAGCACCCCGCCTCGCCGCGAGGCGACTCGATCGCGACGTACACCTCCCCCTCGGGGACTGTGAAGCCCTCCGTGACGATCTTGAAGTGGTGGATGAGCGACTCCATCGACGTGTGGAGCTCGTGCCGCGGCGGCAGCACGACCTTGCGGTCGTCCGCGATCCACGGCTCGCCCTCCGTCTCGTCGAGCCGGTCCAGGCACTGGCTGAGGATGCGGACGGACTCGCGCATCTCGTCCATGTGCACGCGGTACCGGTCGTAGACGTCGCCGCCGCCGTAGACGGGGACGTCGAACTCGACCTCGTCGTAGGCGAGGTACGGCATGTTGCGCCGCAGGTCCCAGTCGACTCCGGTCGAGCGGAGCATCGGCCCCGACTGCCCGAGGGCGAGCGCATCGTCGGCGGACAGGAGCCCGACGCCCACGGTGCGCTCGAGCCAGATCGCGTTGCGGTCGAGGATCGCCTCGTACTCGTCGACCGACTTCGGCATCGTCCGGCAGAACCTCCGCGCCTCGTCGGCGAACCCGGGAGGGAGGTCCTCCGCGATGCCGCCGACCTGGACGTAGCGCGTGTGCATCCGCGTTCCGCCCGCCATCTCGAAGAGGTCGAGGATCTGGTCGCGGTCGTCGAAGCAGTACCAGAAGAGCGAGATCGCCCCCAGCTCGAGCGCCGACGTCCCGAGCCAGACCAGGTGTGAGTGGATCCGGTTCAGTTCGGCGAGCGCCATTCGCGCCCAGACCGCGCGGCGAGGCGTCTCGAGTCCGAGCAGCTTCTCGATCGCGAGGACGTACAGGAGCTCGTTGGCGTGGAAGGAGACGTAGTCGATCCGCGGTGCGTAGGTCACCGACTTCCACCACGACTTGTGCTCCATGTTCTTCTCGAAGCCGGTGTGCAGATACCCGATGACCGCGCGGATGCCGGCCACCGTCTCGCCGTCGAGGTCGACCACCAAGCGGAGCACGCCGTGCGTCGAGGGATGGTTGGGGCCGAAGTTGACGCGGAGGATGTCCTCCAGGCGGTGCTTCTCCGGATCGACCTCGAGGATCGTCGGCACCGGTCTCGGAATGCGAGTCCCCTCGTAGACCCTGGTGGACGGCATGACGCTCATCAGTCCTCGTCCGAGAAGCGGACGGGCTCGCCGCCCAGCGGATAGTCCTTGCGCAGCGGGAACCCCTCCCAGTCCTCGGGCATGAGGATCCGGACGAGGTTCGCGTGCCCGTCGAAGCGGATGCCGAACATGTCCCACGCCTCGCGTTCGAACCAGTCGGCGGCGGGCCAGACCTCGATCAGGCTCGCGACCGACTCGCCGTCGTCGAGCCACACCTGCACGCGCAGGCGAGCCGGGTCCTCGGCGACGCGGACGAGGTGGTACGAGACCGAGAAGCGCTTCGGCTTCGGATCGGGGATGCGCGCGAGCCCGCGCGAGCCGGGATCGTTGATGTCGCGCCCCGAAGCCGTGCCGATGTAGCCCACGACCTCCTGCTCGCCCCAGCCGAGGTAGTCCGCTGCGGCGATGTCGGAGAGGACGTTGAAGCGGTGCTCGTCGCGCAGCGCCGTGCACGCCTCGACCAGCCGCGCCGGGTCCACGACCAGCGTCACCTCGTCGAGAATCTCGCGCGTCTCCACGACGCCCGGAACTCCGGCGTAAGCGCTCACTCGGCCACTCCGCGGATCTCGTAGGCGGGCGGGACGCCGCCGCGGATCTTCTCGTGGAGCCGGATGATGCCCTCCATCAGCGCCTCGGGCCGCGGCGGGCAGCCGGGCACGTGGATGTCGACGGGGACGATCTTGTCGACGCCCTGGAGAATCGTGTAGTTGTTGAACATCCCGCCGGAGCTCGCGCACGCACCCATTGCGATGACCCACTTCGGCTCCAGCATCTGGTCGTACACCTGGCGAAGCGGCGCGGCCATCTTGTGCGTGACACGGCCAGAGACGATGAGCAGGTCGGCCTGCCTCGGCGAGGACGAGAATCGCTCCATGCCGAAGCGTGCGATGTCGTAGCGCGACGAGACGATCGACATCATCTCGATCGCGCAGCATGCGAGGCCGAAGGTGTCCGGCCACATCGCGTTCGTCTGAGCCCAGGCGACGGCCTTCTCGACCGTCGTCAGAAGGAGGGCGTCCTCGATCTCCTGCACCTCGCGCTCGAAGACTCCCGGCCCGGCGTCGGGCATCAGCACCCGCTCGGACTGGAGCCCCGCCCTTGCGAGCGGGCGGTCACTCACGACCGGCAGTTCCCGCTTCAGCGCCAGTTGAGCGCACCCTTCCGCCACACGTAGACGTAGGCGACGCCGAGGATCGCGACGAAGACGAGGAGCTCCCCGATCCCGAACCAGCCGAGCGCCTCGAGCTGCACGGCCAGCGGATAGAGGTAGACGATCTCGATGTCGAAGAGGATGAAGAGGATCGCCGTCAGGTAGAAGCTGACGGTGAACCGGCGCTCACGGCTCGGCGCACCCTCGGACACGCCGGACTCGAAGGGCAGCATGCGCTGCTTCGTGCGCGCCACGGGGCGGCGCGGGACGAGGAACGATCCCGCGATCATGGTCGCCGGGATGGCTGCCGCGAACAGCGCGTAGAAGAGGAAGGGCAGCCAGTTCGAAAGCAGCGATGACCCCCGGACGTCGGGACTGGGGGCGAGCCTAGCACTCCCCCTTCCGGCGCACGAAGGGTTCGGCAAACCCGCACAGAATGAGCGATACGAGTGTCACAATCTCGGTGCCGACGCCCGGTACCCCGTCCGCTACCATGAGCCCATGGCCACCGTCGAGCATCCCACCGACATCCTCATCTCGCTGACTCCCGTCGCGGCGTCGAAGATCCGGGAGCTCATGGCGGAGGAGGACGACGCCGAGACCCTCGTTCTCCGGGTCGCGATCCAGGGCGGCGGGTGCTCGGGCTTCCAGTACGGCCTCGGCTTCGACTCCGGCGCGGCCGAGGGTGACGTCGAGCTCTCGCTCGAGGGCATCCCGGTCGTCGTCGACCCGTACTCCGCGCCGTACCTGCGCGGCACGACCATCGACTTCCTGAACTCGATCCAGGAGTCGGGCTTCAAGATCGACAACCCGAACGCCGTCTCCTCGTGCGGCTGCGGCCACTCCTTCCAGGTGGACGAGGGCGAGGAGCTGCCCGAGGGCACGCAGGTGGGCGGCTGCGGCGACGGCTGCTCGCACTGACGCGCACGTCGCGTCTCCTCTTGAGTTCGTCCTAGCCGTGGCATAAGCTCGCGCCCGTCAACGAACGGGAGGACACCGTGAGGACTGTTTACTGGGCGTGGTCGATGATCCTCACCGCGGCGATCGTGGTGCAGATCGGGCTGGCGGGCTACGGGGCGTTCTACGCCGCGAACAAGCTCGACGACGAGGGTGCGACGATCGACGACGACACCTTCATGGACGGCTTCGGCTTCCACGCCGGCTTCGGATACCTCGTGATCCTCCTCGGCCTGATCTTCATGCTCATCGGGATCGCCGCCGGCATCGGAAAGTGGCGGCTCGGTCGCCACGGCCTGCTCTTCCTCCTGCTCTTCATCCAGCTCTGGCTCGCGTGGATCGGGTTCGAGCTGCCGTTCCCGGTCGGGTTCCTGCATCCGATCAACGCGATGCTGATCCTTGCGCTGTCGAGCTGGATCTCGTGGGACGAGTGGCAGCGGCGCAAGACGGGCACGGCCGCGCCGCCTGCGGAAGCCGCAGCGACGTAGGCCGAGCGCTACTCGGGCGCGTTGCCGGGATCGTCGCCGACGAGGAACGGCGTGCTGACGCCTGCATACGCGACGTGCATCGTCAGTCCCTGTGACGCGTGCGTGAGGTTGTGGCAGTGGTCCATCCAGATCCCCGGGTTGTCCGCGCGGAACGCGACGACGTAGCTCTCGCCGGGCTGGATGTTCAACGTGTCCGACCACCACGGGCTGCCCGTCGACGGTTGTCCGTCGCGGCTCAGGACGAGCACGTGGTGGCCGTGCAGATGCATCGGGTGGATGCCGTCGGAGTCGTTCGTGATCGTGACCTCGACGAGGTCGCCCTCCTCGACGACGAACACGGGCACGTCCGGGTAGATGCCGCCGTTGATTGCCCACTGCAGCCCGGGCGAGCCGTCGAAGAAGCCCGGCTTGCGCGTGATCGTCATCTCGAAGCGACGGTCGAAGGCGGATCGGGCGTCGAACGGCGTCGGCGCCGGCGTGCCGTACGTCAGCGGGTCGAAGTCGCTCGTCGGTCGCGCCTCGTCCGGCGCCGGCCCGCCGCTCGGGCCGAAGCGCGATCGCCGTATCCGTGCCCTCGATCGCGACGCGCACACCGTTCGAAGGCTGCACGTAGCCGACGTCGATGCGACCGCCGGCCGCGACCGGTAACGCGACGTTCTCGAGCTCACCAGGCCCGTGGAGGTCGGTCCCGTCGATCGCGAGCACTCGGAACGGCGTCCCCGAGATCGTGAACGTCTGCTCGAAGCTGTCGGTGTTGACGAGGCGCAGACGGACGGGCGTCCCCGCCGACACCTTCCTCCTCCCGCCGCCCTCGTCGCCGTTCAGCGTCGGAATGCCGTCGAACGTGTGCGACTGCCAATGCGGTGTCGACGCCGGGCTGCTGCTCACGCGGCTCGATGACGACGACGCCGAACAGGCCGCGCTTGACCTCCTTCGAGGAGACCTGATGCGTGTGGTACCAGAACGTCCCGACCTGCTCGGCCCGAAATCGGTACGTGTAGCTCTCACCCGGCAGGACGGCGTTCTGCGTGACGCCTGCGACCCCGTCCTCGGCGTTCGGCACGTCGATCCCGTGCCAGTGGATGGTGACGCCCTCGTCGATGTCGGCGTTGCGCAGCACGACCTCGACGAGGTCGCCCTGCCGCACGCGCAGCTCCGGACCGGGGGACGTCCCGTTGAAGGTCAGCGCGTGGACGACTCGGCCGCTCGAGAGGCGGATGTCTGCGGCCCGCGCAGTCAGCTCGAAGCGCGCATCGGGTGTGCCGCTACTCGGGCCGTGCAGGTCGGCGACGCTCGTCCCGGCTCCCGCGTCGTGGCCCTCGTGGTTAGGCGGCTCCGGCCCGCCGCCGTAGTCGTGGGTGCCGTAGGTCATGACGTTGTACGTGTCCGGGAGCCGGCTGTCCCACCACATCTTCCCGAGCACCGCGACGACGACGACGAGGAAGGCCACCGCGACGATGGCCACGATCCGTCCGATGAGGCCCTTCGACATCGCCGTGATGCTCTCACGTCGTGGTGCCGGAGGCGGTCGTAGCATGACGCGCCATGACTGACCTCCGCGTCGCGATCGTGGGCTCGGGGCCGGCGGCTTTCTACGCCGCCGGCGCCCTGCTTGCGAGCGAGGATCCGCGCGTCGAGGTCGACATGATCGAGCGCCTACCGACGCCTTGGGGCCTCGTCCGGCTCGGTGTCGCCCCCGACCATCCACAGCTGAAGACGGTCTCCCGGGCCTTCGAGAAGATCGCCGTGCGACCGGGCTTCCGCTTCCTCGGCAACGTCGAGGTCGGCCGCGACGTCGACCACGACGAGCTCGCTGGCCTCTACGACGCCGTGCTCTATGCGGTCGGCTCGCAGTCGGACAGGCGGCTCGGCATCCCCGGCGAGGACCTTCCGGGCTCGTGGGCCGCTACCGAGCTCGTCGCCTGGTACAACGGCCACCCCGACCACCAGCAGCTCGCCTTCGACCTCTCGCACGAGCGCGCGGTCGTGATCGGGAACGGGAACGTCGCGCTCGACGTCGCCCGCATGCTCGCGTTGACCCCCGAAGAGCTCGCGCCCACCGACACGACGGACGCGGCGATAGCCGCGATCGTGGCGTCGGGAATTCGTGAGGTCGTCGTCCTCGGGCGACGCGGACCGGTGCAGGCCGCGTGGACTTCGACCGAACTCGGCGAGCTCGGGGATCTCGCCGGTGCGGACGTGCTCGTCGACCCGAGGGAGCTCGACCTCGATCCGGCCAGCGAGGCGGAGCTCGAGGCCGCCTCGAACGTCGTGCAGCGGAACATGGAGATCCTCCGGGGATTCGCGGGGCGCGAGCCGGCCGGCAAGCCGAAGTCCATCAGGCTCCGGTTCCGTGTCTCTCCGGTCGCGATTCACGGGCGACGAGCGCGTCGAGGCGGTCGAGGTCGCGCTCAACCGGCTCGAGCCCGACGGAAGCGGAAGCGTTCGGGCGGTCGCGACGGACGAGCGCGAGGTGATCCCATGCGGGGTCGTGTTCCGCAGCGTCGGCTATCGAGGCGTCGCGCTGCCGGACGTTCCGTACGACGAGCGCACCGGCACGATCCCGAACGACGGCGGTCGCGTGCTCCGAGCGGACGGCGTGGCGGTCGCCGGTGTGTACTGCGCGGGGTGGATCAAGCGCGGTCCGACTGGCGTTATCGGGACGAACAAGAAGGATGCGACGGACACCGTCGAGCACCTCCTGGAGGATGCGCGCGACGGACGGCTGCCCGCGCGTTCGGGGGGACGATCGACGAGCTGCTCGTGGAACGCGACGTCGGCGTCGTGACGTACGCGGGCTGGGAGGCGATCGACCTGCTCGAGCGCTCGCGGGGCGAGCCGCAGGGACGCCCGCGCGTCAAGCTGCCGACCTGGGACGAGCTGCTCGAGGCGGGCCGCTCAGCCTGAGAGCACGTCGAGCGTCCGGTCCACGTCGGCGGTCGTGTTGTAGACGTGCCACGAGGTGCGGAGCCTCCCGCCTCGGACCGCGGCGCGAATCCCGGCGCGCTCGAGCTTCTCCGCCGCGTCCTCGATGTCGCAGAACACGATCGCCGAGTTGCCGGGCTCGAGACCGAGGCCGGCTCGGAACCGGTTCGCGAGGCCGACGTCGTGCTCGTGGATCGCGTCGACACCGATCTCCTCGATCGTCGCGAGAGCAGGCGCCGTGCCGACCCACATGAACCAGGCGGGCGACGTGTCGAGCCTGCGCGCGCTCGTCTGCGAGGCGTAGCGGCGGCGCCGAAGAACGTCGCGAGCGGATCCTCGCCCGCGTACCAGCCGGCTGCGTGCGGAACGACCGTCTCGAGGCGCTCTGGCCGGATCGGCCATGAACGCCGTGCCGCGCGGCGAGAGCATCCACTTGTAGGCGTGCGCGGCGACGACGTCGAACGGCGCCGCGTCGAACGGGAGCCAGCCAACGGCCTGCGTCGCGTCCACCACGGTCATCACGTCGTGCGTGCGAGCGGCGGATGCGATCTCGGCGAGGTCGGCGACCTCGCCCGTCGCCATCTGCACGGCGCTGAACGCGACGACGTCGACGTCCGGCCCGATCTCGCCGGCGAGCTCGGCCGCCGGGACGAGCCGGACGCTCACGCCGCGGTGCTTCTGAGCCATGAACGGGAAGAGCACGGACGTGAACTCGATGTCCGGAGCGAGGACGCAGGCGCCGTCGGCGACCGACGCCGCGACCATCCCGAGCAGCGTCGAGACGTTGGCCGCGATCGCGACGTTCTCGACGGGAACTCCGACGAGCCTGGCGAACGACCCCCGAGCCTCCTCACCGGGGACTCCCCAGTGCTCCCAGCTCGTCCGTCCGTGGCGCCAGTCCTCGAGCGCGGCCTGGAGCGCGTCCCATGCCGCCGTCGGAGGAAGCCCGTACGACGCGGTGTTCAGATACGTGCCGGAGGGGCTCCAGCGCGATTGCGCCGCCGCGACGTCCATCGGGGCAGTCTGACGGGGCGGAGCTACACTCGCGCTCGTGGCGGAGACGGTGCACGAGACTCTGTGGGGCGCCGAGACGGAGAAGGCGATCGGGAACTTCCCGGTCTCCGGTGAGCCGATTCCGGCCCCGGTCGCGCGCTGGCTGGGGCGCATCAAGGCCGCCGGCGCCCGGGCGAATGCCGACCTCGGACTGCTCGATCGCGAGCTCGCCGACCGCATCGCCGGTGCGGGAGACCGCATCGCCGCGGGCGAATTCGACGACCAGTTCCCGATCGACGTCTTCCAGACCGGTTCGGGGACGAGCTCGAACATGAACGCGAACGAGGTGATCGCGACGCTCGCAGGCGACGACGTCCACCCGAACGACCACGTGAACATGGGCCAGTCGTCGAACGACGTGTTCCCGTCCGCCGTGCACCTCGCGGCGCTCGGCGAGCTCGCGAGCGACCTTCTGCCGGCCCTGGAAGCACTCGCGGGCTCGCTCGAGCGGAAGGCCGCCGAGTTCGACGACGTCGTGAAGTCGGGGCGCACGCACCTGATGGATGCGGTCCCGGTCACGCTCGGCCAGGAGTTCGCCGGCTACGCGGCCCAGATCCGGCAGGGAATCGCCCGCGTGCAGGACGCGATGCCCCGCCTCGGTCAGATTCCGCTCGGTGGAACCGCGACCGGAACAGGACTCAACACGCATCCCGAGTTCGCCGCCCGCGTGCGCGAATACCTCGCGCGCGACTCGGGTCTCACGATCTCTGCGCCCGCCGACCACTTCGAGGCGCAGGCGGCGCGCGACGGCCTCGTCGAGGCATCCGGCGCTCTCAAGGTCGTCGCCGTCTCGCTCACGAAGATCGCGAACGACCTGAGGCTCATGGGCTCAGGTCCGCGCGCGGGGCTCGCGGAGATCTTCCTCCCCGAGCTGCAGAAGGGGAGCTCGATCATGCCCGGGAAGGTGAACCCGGTCATCCCCGAGGTCGTGACCCAGGTCGCTGCGCAGGTCATCGGGAACGACACCGCGATCACCGTCGGCGGCATGGGCGGGCATTTCGAGCTCAACGTCTACATCCCGCTCATGGCGAGGAACCTGCTCGATTCGATCGAGCTGCTCGCGGCGGCGTCGCGGCTGCTCTCCGAGAAGTGCGTCGACGGCATCGAGGCCAACCGCGAGCGCAACGAGCAGTACGCCGAGAGCACCCTGTCAGCAGCGACCGCCCTCAACCCGTACATCGGCTACGACAAGGCGACCGAGATCGTGAAGAAGGCGACGGCTTCGGGCCGTCCGCTGCGCGAGGTCGCGCGCGAAGCCGGCGTGGACGAGGCGATCCTCGACGACGCGCTCGACTTCCACGCCATGGCGAAGCCGCACGACTGATGCTTTCGGGCCATCCCCGCCAGTACCGATAAATGAGAGGGGCCGGCTGACGTGCCGACCCCATCTCGCCCGATCTACGGATCCGTCAGTTCACGAATGAATTGACCCACGTCAGGACGTCGGGAACGTCGATTCGCTGTGAGTAGGCGACTCCAGTGCAACTCGAGTTGGGCGTGTACGAGTTGACGGCGAGAACGGTGTCGGTGCCTCCCAGGAGGTTCGGACCGCCCGAGTCGCCGAAGCAGGTTCCACCCGAGCCGCCCCCTGCGTTCATCGTGAGCTTCATGAACTCGGCACTGTGCTTGAAGTTCCCGGAGACGGTCTCGCCCTGAGCGAACATTCGCGTGCCGAGCCCGTCCCAGCGGTAGAAGGGCGGTGGCTGTGGGAGCTGGCTCCCTGGGATCTGAGCCTGGAACGTGACGCCGTAGCCGACGTAGTCGATCGCCGTCTTGTTCTTGAGCGTGTCCACGGTGCCCGCGACGGGCAGGCTCACATGCTCGGTGGGGATGTCGCCCGGAGTCGCGATGAACTGCACGACGCCGACATCCCGGCGGGCGAACCCGGGCAGCCCGTTCGCGCACGCTTCGCAGAAGTCCGGGTTCGTCACGCCGACGCCGATCGCGTCGGCGGTTGCGACCGGTATCGGCTCCTGCAAGGTCTGATCGAACCAGACGAAGATCGCCTCCGCTCCATGGGTGCAGTGGCCGGCGGTCAGGAAACTGTCCCCGTCCAGCAAGGAGCCGGTGCAGAGCCAGGCGAGACCGTCCGTGAAGTTGACTCCGACCATCACGCCGACGTACGGGTGGTTGTCTCCGTCGGGCTGGCCGTTGGTGATCGCTCCGGCGCCGGTCGCGCCGACGAGGATCGCGATCAGCGCGGCTGCCAGCGCGGCAGCACTGGTGCGTATCCGCATCTCCCTCTCCCCTGGTAGACGTCGTGAGAACCGGAGCATGGTCGATCGCACCCCGTGAGGCAAGGAGCCGTTCGCTCAGTAGGCGACGGCGCCGCGGCCGGTCTCGGCCGCGTGGCGCTGCTCGTCCGCCCGATACGACGAGCGCACGAGCGGGCCCGAGAAGACCGAGCCGAACCCGAGTTCCTCCCCCTGCTCGCGGAACCAGCGGAACTCGTCAGGGTGCACCCAGCGGTCGATCGTCGCGTGTTTCGGCGAGGGCTGCAGGTACTGGCCGATGGTCACGACGTCGACGCCGTGAGCCCGGAGGTCGCGCATCGTTTCGACGACCTCGTCGTTCGTCTCGCCGAGCCCGACGATGATCCCCGACTTCGTGAGCACCGGGTAGTCGGCGACCTCCTTCGCGCGCTCGAGCAGCCAGAGCGCCTTGTCGTAGCTCGCCTTGGCGCCGCGCATGCGGGCGTGGAGCCGCCGCACCGTCTCGATGTTGTGGTTGAACACTTCGGGCCGTGCGGCGAGGACGGTCGCGAGCGCTTCCTCCTCGACCCCGAGGAAGTCGGGCGTGAGGATCTCGACCTTCGCCGCCGGCAGCTTGCGCTTGATGGCGCGGATCGTCGCGGCGTAGTGCCCTGCCCCGCGGTCGGCGAGGTCGTCGCGATCGACCGAGGTGACGACGACATGCGACAGCTTCATCTGCGCCGCTGCCTGCGCGAGTCGAAGCGGCTCGAGCGGATCCGGCGGGCCGTCCGGCTTCCCCGAGTGGACGTAGCAGTATCGGCACGCCCGCGTGCAGGTGTCACCGAGGATCTGGAACGTCGCCGTCCCACGCCCCCAGCACTCGCCGATGTTCGGGCAGCGCGCTTCCTCGCAGATCGTGTGCAGGCCGCCCTCCCGCATGAGGCCTTTCACCTCGAAGTAGCGGGAGTTGGCGCTCGGCGCGCGCACCTTCATCCACTCGGGGCGCCGCGGACGATCCGCCACGGGGAGCGACCTTTGCATCGGGATTAGTCTAGAGACCGTGGTTCCCGAGGCCCCTCTCGAGAGGACGGAGCACGGCGCGGTCCCGACCGGCGAGGGCTGGTTCGTGCTCAACGCGTGCGACGCCCGCTGGTTCCAGAGCGACGGCATGGGCGTCTACACGTCGTTCGAGGGAGTTGCGCGGTTCGCCGATCTCGGCTTCGGGATAGGGATCCTGCAGCCCGGCGAGCCGAACTGCATGTACCACGGCGAGGGTGCCCAGGAGGACTTCCTCGTCCTGGCCGGTGAGTGCCTGCTCATCGTCGAGGGTGAGGAGCGACCGCTCCGCCCATGGGACTTCGTCCACTGTCCGGCGTGGACCGAGCATGTGTTCGTCGGCGCGGGAGACGGCCCCTGCGTCGTCGCCGGCGTCGGAGCGCGCACGAAGGGTCGGGGTGTCCGCTACCTCGTGAACGACACCGCGGCAAGGTACGGCGCCGCGGTCGAGGAGGAGACGTCGGAGCCGAGCGTCGCCTACGCCCGTTTTGCAGAGGATCTCCCGGTCCCATGCCCGGACGGCTTTCCGCCGTGAGCGACGCCCTACAGTCCACCGCCCGCCTCTACGAGAAAGCCGCCGTCGAGCTCGAGCAGGCGCTCGAGCACTGCCGCGTGGCCGCCGAGCACTTCCGCGGCGGCGTGGTCCCGCGCGGCACGGCGCACGCGTGGGCCGCACGCGGCCATCTGCTCAAGGCGGAGCAGCTACTCGACGAGCAGGCGCGCGAGCACGCAGAGCACTCGGTTCCGCGCGCCGACTAGCGCGCTGCGAGCGCGGCGTGGATGGGCTGCGTCCACAGCCCAGTCTCCTCGCCGGGAAGAGTCTCGAACGCGAGGCCGAAGACCTCGGCGATTGCCTCGACCGCCGCCGGACGGACGTCCTCGACCGAGACCGCTCTACCGAGTTCGCGGGCCATCGTCGTGAACTGGGCGTCCTCGAGCCCGCACGCCGTGATCCACTCGGTGAACGGGGCGGGATCGAGATCGACGTTCAGCGCATACCCGTGCGTGGTCACCCAGCGCGAGACGTGCACTCCGATCGAAGCGACCTTGCGCGGGCCTTGCCCGCCCTTTGGCGGCATCCACACGCCGGTGAGTCCGTCGTAGCGCACTGCGTCCAGCTCGAAGGCCGCGAGTGTCCCGATGAGCGCCTGCTCGAGCTCGCGCACGTAGCGCTTGACGTCCTTGCCGTGGTTCGTGAGATCGAGGATCGGGTAGCAGACGAGCTGTCCGGGGCCGTGGAACGTCGACTTGCCGCCGCGGTCCGTCTCGGCGATCTCGACCTCCGTGCCATCCGGGATGTGCAGCTCGCTTGCCGTCTCCGTTCGGCGCCCGATCGTGACGACAGGTGGGTGCTCGAGAAAGACGACCGTCTCCGGGATCGCGCGCTGCGAGACGGCGCCGGCGAGCGCCCGCTGGAGCTCGGAAGCCTCGTCGTACCGAACGAGGCCGAGGTTCATCAGGTACGCGCCGCGGCTCACCGCTGCAGGCTACTTCCCGGCCGTTAGCTCCCGCGCCCGTTCCAGGTCGGCCGCGGCGACGAGTACCTCGCGGGCACCCCCCGGGCTCCAACCGTCGAACGACGCGGCGGCCACGTCGGTCGGGCGGTACATCGAGTGGATGTCTTCGTCCTCGAGCAAGCCTCGAAGCATCTCGGCTTCGAGCTCGGAGGACACGATCTTCAGCCGGACGAGATCGTTGCTCACAGCCGCTGCCCGAACATCCAGCGGTGGCCCTCGGGGTCCTCGGCGGTATAGATGCGGAAGCCGACCCCGGGCTCCTCGAGGTCACGGAGGATCGTCGTGCCCTCTGCGCGCGCGCGTTCGCAGTGAGTCTCGACGTCGTCCACCTCCACGAAGTGGCCGTCGATCACCCACGGATTGTCGTACGCGCGACGCGCGAGCTCCGAGGCCTCGCGAAGCCGCGCGGGGCTCGCGTAGCCGGCCGGCGTCGAGACATAGATCGTCGCTCCCGCCAGCCCGAGCTCCGCGTGCATGACGACCCCTTCCGCCTCGATGCGCTCGCCGCGGTTCTCCTCGAATCCGAAGGCGCGGTCGAGCCAGGCGATCGCGGCCACGGCGTCCTCGTATCCGATGAACGGGACGATCCGCTGTGACATCTCAGGTCGCGCGCTCGTCGAACCGCGGCAGGCCGTCGTCGGGCAGGATCTCCCACGCGGCCACCGAGCGGACGAACGTGTGCGCCTCGGGCTTGCGGTCGTACTCGGGACCGAAGGCGCTGAGCCGGACGCTCGAGGTCTCGAACTCCGGCCACCCGCCTCCGAAGAGGTTCGATCCGCAGATGGAGCAGAACGACTTCGCGCTGCCCCCTTCCGGCGTGTACGACGTGAGGAGCTGCCGGCCCTCGAGGACGTTGATCGCATCCGTGTTCGAGCGGCCGCTCACGGTCCCGTAGCCGCCGGAGATGCCCTTGCAGAAGGTGCAGTGGCACTGAGAGACGCGGCTGAACGGCTCCGTCACCTCGAAACGGACGCCTCCGCAGAGGCAGCTTCCCTGAAGTGGCTCCATCGTCCCCCGCCTAGTACGCGGCCTCGTCCCAGCTCTCGAGCCGGTGGCGGAGGTCCCGAAGGAACATCCCCGCGTACGCGCCGTCGACGAGGCGGTGGTCGTACGTGAGGGTGAGGTTCATGAGCGGCCTGATGGCGATGACGTCGTTGCCGAGATCGTCCTGGATGACCCACGGCCGTTTCACGAGGGCATAGGTGCCGAGGATCGCGGACTGAGGCTGGTTGATGATCGGCGTCCCGTGGAACGTGCCGAAGCTCCCCGGGTTCGTGATCGTGAACGTCCCGCCCTGGACGTCGTCGGGAAGGAGCTTCTTCGTCCGTGCCCGTTCCGCGAGGTCCTGGATCGCGCGGGCGGTCCCGGTCAGGTTGAGGTCCTGTGCGTTGCGGATGACGGGCACGATGAGGCCCTTGCCGTCGTCGAGCGCGACGGCGATCCCGACGTTGACGTACGGACGCGTGACGATGCTCTGCCCACGCAGTTCACCGTTGATCCACGGGTAGTCGTGGATCGTGTCCACGGTCGCCCGCGCGATGAACGCGAGGTAGGTGAGGTTCACCTTCTGCGCTGCGAGCTCGGGCTTGAGCTTCGCTCGGAGCGCGACGACGCGCGCCATGTCCACCTCGATCGCGCTCGTCACGTGCGCTGCCGTGTCCAACGAGCGGCGCATGTGCTCCATCACGCCCCGCCGCATTGCGGTCATCGGCAACAGCTCCTCGCCCGGCGTGAGCGCGGCGTCTCCGGCGACGGGCACTGGCGCAGGTGCTGGCGCTGCCGGGGGAGGCGTCGGCGGAGTCGGAGTGACGGGGGTTACGGCAGGTGGCGGAGGCGCAGCGGCAGGTGGCGCGGCTGCGGCAGGCGGCGGTGCGGCTGCCGCGGGGGGCGTCGCGGCTGGAGCAGGCGCGGCTGGAGCCGGCTCCGGCGTCGCGGCCACGGGCTCTGCCGGAGGCGCAGTCGCCGCGGCGGGAGGCTCGGGGGCGGGCGGCGGTGGCGCTGCGGCGCCCGACTCGATGAAACCGAGGATGTCCTTCTTCGTCACGCGGCCTCCGGTGCCCGTTCCGGGAACGACCGACGGATCGATCCCGTGCTCGGCCGCGATCCGCGCCACGACGGGCGAGACGAACGTCCTACCGTTTCCGGCCGCTGAAGCGGTGGCCGTGGCAGCCGGTGCGGGAGCGGGCTCGGCCGGCGCCGCCGGGGCTGCGATGGGAGGAGTGAGGTCCGGCTCGGGCGCGGCCGCGGTGGGCTCCGAGACGGGCGGCGCCTCGGGGACGGATGCGACGGACTCGGAGAGAGGAGGCGTCTCGGGGACGGCCGCGGGAACGGGCTCGGCGGGAACGGGCTCGGCGGGAGCGACTGCGGCGCCTGCGGGAGCGATGCGTGCGAGGACGGTCCCGACCTCGACGGTCTCACCTTCCTGGACCAGGATCTCGCCGACGACTCCCTCGCCCGGGCTCGGAACCTCCGTGTCGACCTTGTCGGTCGAGATCTCGAGAAGCGGCTCGTCGCGGCCGATCGCGTCCCCGACCTGCTTGAGCCATTTGGTGACCGTGCCCTCGGAGACGGACACGCCCATCTGGGGCATCACGACCTCGGTCTGCGTTCCCGTCGACACGATTCCTCCTAGTAGGCGGCGAGCTCTCTCAGGGCGTTGGCGACGTCTACGGCCTGTGGGATGTATGCCTTCTCGAGCGGCGGCGCAAACGGCACGGGCATGTCCGGGGCCGTGACGCGCACGACCGGTGCGTCCAGATGCTCGAACGCCTGCTCAGCGATCGTCGCCGCGATCTCGGCACCGAAGCCGGCCGTGCGGGTGTCCTCGTGGAGGACGAGCACCTTCGAGCAGCGCTCCACTCCCTCGAGGACGCGTTCCTTGTCCCACGGGATGAGGGTCCGCAGGTCGAGTACCTCGGCCTCGAAGCCCTCCTTCGCGAGCTCGTCGGCTGCCTCGGCCGCGGTGTGGACCATCGCGCCCCACGTCACGATCGTTGCGTCGTCGCCCTCGCGGTGGACGCGCGCCTGGCCGAACGGCACGGTGTACCGGTCGTCCGGCACGTCGCCCTTGATCCGCCGATAGAGGTGCTTGTGCTCGAAGAACAGGACGGGGTTCGGGTCCTCGATCGACATCGCGAGGAGGCCCTTCGCATCGTGTGGCGTCGCCGGGCACACGATCTTCAGCCCGGGGATGTGCGCGAAGGAGGTCTCCGGGTTCTGCGAGTGGAACGGCCCCCCGGAGAATCCGCCGCCCGACGGCAGCCGCACGACGATCGGCACGGGCGTCCGCGCGCGGAAGAACTGCTTTGACGCCACCGTCACGAGGTGATCCCACGCGCACGAGATGAAGTCGGCGAACTGCATCTCGGCAACGGGGCGAAGGCCCATCAAAGCCGCGCCGGTGGCGCCGCCGACGATCGCCGTCTCCGAGAGCGGCGTGTCGATCACACGCCACGGGCCGAACTCCTCCTGGAATCCGAGCGAGACCTTGAAGGCCCCGCCGTAGACGCCGACGTCCTCGCCGAGGATGAAGACCCGCGGGTCGCGCCGCATCTCGAGCCGCAGCGCGTCCGAGATCGCCTGGATGTACGTCATCTCGGCCATGGCTATTTGTGGTGGGGCGTGTCGAGGTCCTCGACCGATGCGAACACACTGCCCTCGAGCGTCCCGGGGTCGGGCTGCGGGGACGCCTCGGCCCGGTCGAGCGCGTCGTTCAGCAGGCGCTTGACCACGGAGGTCAACTCGCTCTCTTCGTCCTCCGTCAACTCGGCGTTGTCGTACAGCCACGTTCGGTACCGCTCGATGGGGTCGTAGGCAGCCCATTTCTCGAACATCTCCTTCGGCACGTAGAAGGCGTCGTCGTGGACGGCATGGCCCTCCATGCGGAGCGTCAGGCACTCGAGCAGCGTCGGGCCGCCTCCCTCGCGCGCCTTCTCGATCGCACGCTTCGCCTCGCGGTAGACCGCGAGCACGTCGGTCCCGTCGACCACGACCCCCTCGAACCCGTATGCGGCCGCGCGGTCGGCGATGTGCTCGACCGGATAGGAGAGGTAGGTGGGCGTCGAGTAGGCCCACTGGTTGTTGTCGCAGACGAAGACCATCGGCAGCTGGCGGACGCCGGCGAAGTTCATCGCCTCGTGGGCGTCTCCCCGCCCGGCTGACCCCTCGCCGAACCACCCGATCGCAACGCGCTTGTCGGCCCGGATCTTGAATGCGAGCGCCATTCCGGCCGCGACCGGGAGCATCGCCGGGAGGTGCGACACCATCGTGTGCAGGCCGAGCTCGGGCATCGCCATGTGCACGTTTCCGTCGCGGCCCCGGGTCGGCCCGTCCTCCCGGCCCATGTACTGGGCGAAGACGCGCCAGGGCTCCATGCCGCGCACGACATGGACTCCCATGTCGCGGTGCAGGGGCGTACCGACGTCGTTGGGAGCCATCGCAGTCGCGACACCGACGGCGGCGGCTTCGTTTCCGCGGCCCGTGTAGAAGGAGCCGGGGATCTTTCCCTGCTTGTAGAGGATGTGACCGCGCTCCTCCAGTCCGCGCGTGAGAAGCATGCTGCGGTAGATCCCGAGCAGGTCCTCCCGGTCGAGCCCGACCTCCTTCACTTCCTGGAGCGAGCCCACGGGCTCTGCTTCGGCGTACGGCCCTGACGCAGTCGTCTCCCGCGTCCGCTGGGGCTTGGCCGCCACTTTACAGTGGTCGGCGGTGGCCAAGCCGAAGCGAAACTGGATCCAGGAGGAGCGTCGGAAGACGCTCGGCGACTGGGTCGGCGTTCTGCCTGACCTGTGGTCATACCCTCCGCTACTTCCTCGGCGACGAGGACGGTTTGCCCGCCGCGTGCCCGCAGTGCGGAGGCGAACTGCGGCACCGCTGTCCGGCCTGCGAGGCGCCTATCGCGTCCGCATTCGCGGTCGAGTGCGAGGAGTGCGGGACGCCCGTGCGCGACGCCGAGCTCTTCGGTACGGCGATTCGCAGACCGGGGCGGTGATCGGCGGCGCTGTTATGTGATCTGGCT
>CAWJTZ010000019.1:0-145364 GCA_963845935.1 uncultured Gaiellaceae bacterium | reverse complement strand
CCTGTGAGGGCACGCAAGCGCGTGGCTCGCGTTGATGCCGAAAACCGCTCCGGCGCCGGAGAGACACCGGAGCGGCCACGGCTGCAGGCCCAACAAGGAGGGTGCTCCTCGCTTCATTCATATCATACGATTGTTCGATTCGCTCGAGGTCTCGGGAGTGCGTGACCCGGCCCGATCGGCGCAGCACAAGGTGCGACTGACGTGGCTCGGCCAGGCGGGATTCCGGATCGACATCGGAGAGACGAGCTTCGTCGTCGACCCGTGGGCGACACCGCACGAGGACCGGCTCATCGCACCGCCGCCTCTCGGACTTGCCGCCGATGATGTCGCAGCGGTCCTGATCACGCACGAGCACTTCGACCATCTCGATCTTCCGCTGCTCGGCGTGATCCTCGAGCGGTCGCCTACGGCACGCGTCGTCCTGCCGGAAGCGGTCGTACCGCTCGTCGAGCAGCTCGTACCCGAAGACCGGGTCGTGGCCGTGAACCCTCACGACAGGATCGACATCGGCGGCCTGAACGTCGATGTCGTGCCCGCGTTCCATGGAGTGACGATGGACGATGCGTATGGCGACGGCAGCGCGATCGGGGGTCGCCCCCGCTTCGTCGGGTACGTCCTCGACTCCGCGCCGAGGATCTACCACGCCGGCGACACGATCGTGACGTCGGAGCTCTCGGCCGCACTGAAGCCTCTCCGCGTCGGCGTGGCGCTGCTCCCGATAAACGGCCGCGACCCCGAGCGAGAGTCGCGAGGGATCGTCGGGAACATGGACGCCGCGGAGGCAGTGGAGCTCGCGCTCGATCTCGAGACGTCGCGGCTCGTGCCGTACCACTGGGACGGGTTTCGTGGAAACACGGTCCCGCCGGGCACGGTCGTCGATGCCGCAGCCGGAAGGCTCCACGTCGCCGTACCGGCACGTTTTGAGACGTTCGAGCTCTAGGTGCCGCGCTTCGAGCGCCCCTCGCCCCGGCGGGCGATACGGCGGATGTCCGCCGCGGTGTCGGCGATGAGCGTCTGCGCCGCTGCCTCCGCACCGTCCTCGTCCCCCGCCGCGATGTTGTCGATGATCGCCTTGTGCAGGGGGAGCGCCCTCCGGCGTGAGCGCCGCGGCGTCGTCGTGAGCTCGAAGGTCGTGCGGAGCACCGCGCGAAGGACGACACCGAGGTGACCGAGCAGCTCGTTGTGGGACGCGGCGAGGATCCGGTCGTGGAAGCGAAGGTCGGCAGCGAGGTATGCCACCTGATCGTCGACCCCGCTCTCCATCTCGGTGTATGCCTCGACGATCCCGGCGGTCTCGTCCGCGGTCGCCCTCGTCGCCGCCAGGCGCGCGGCGAGCGGCTCGATCGCGAGCCGCACTTCGGTCGTCTCCTCGTACAACCGGCTGTCGTTCGACGCCTCGGCACGCCAGCTGAGGACGTCGGGATCGAGGATGTTCCATTCGGCGCGAGGCCGAACACGCGTCCCGGTCTTGGGCCGCGCCTCCACGAGTCCCTTCGCCGCGAGCACGCGCACCGCCTCGCGCAACACGGTGCGGCTGACCGCGAAATTGGTGATGAGCTCGTCCTCCGGAGGCAGCGGATCGCCCGGCTTCAGCTCTCCGCTCATGATCTGAAGGCCGATGAGGTGCACGACCTCTCCGTGCAATCCGCGCCGCGGGTACGTGAGAGTTCGCGTCACGGACGCCGCCCGCCGCATGCGAGGATCCTAGGCATCGCCGTGGACCGTGAAGATGAGCCCTGAAGCATCAATCATCATATGATACGCCTTCTAGGGTCCCCCACTCCGAGGAGCGACGCGTGAGGAACATCCCCCCGAAAGGACGTAACGGAGGCCTCCGCAGCGCCGAATGGTTCGAGCGTCGCGACCTCGACGGGTTCCTCCATCGCTCGTGGCTGAAATCGACCGGCGTGACCGACGAGACGTTCCGCGGGCGCCCGGTCATCGGGATCTGCAACAGCTGGAGCGAGCTCGTCAACTGCAACATCCACCTGCGCGGGCTCGCAGAATCCGTGAAGCGCGGCGTCCTCCAGGCAGGCGGCTTCCCGGTCGAGTTTCCGGTGCTGTCGCTCGGTGAATCGTTGATGAAGCCGACGACGATGCTCTACCGGAACCTCATGGCGATGGACGTCGAGGAGTCGATCAGGGCGTATCCGCTCGACGGCGTGGTGCTCCTCACGGGGTGTGACAAGACGAACCCCGCGAGCATCATGGGCGCCGCGAGCGCCGACATCCCCGCGATCGTCGTCACCGGTGGGCCGATGCTGAACGGTCGTTGGCGCGGGGTCGAGATCGGGTCGTGCAGCGACTGCTGGCACTACCACGAGGAGCTGCGCGCGGGACGAATCACCGCAGAGGAGTGGACGGAGATCGAGAACTCGATGTCCCGCTCGAACGGCCATTGCATGACCATGGGGACGGCCTCGACGATGGCCTGCGTGACCGAGGCGCTGGGGCTTACTCTTCCGGGCGGTGCCGCCATTCCGGCGGTGGACTCTCGCCGCCGCCACCTCGCCGAGGCCGCCGGACGGCAGATCGTGGAACTCGTCGAGCGCGATCTCAAGCCCTCGGACATCCTCACCCGAGAGGCTCTCGAGAATGCGATCCGCGTGCTGCACGCGATCTCCGGCTCGACCAACGCGATCCTTCACCTCATCGCGTACGCCGGGCGAGTCGGCGTCGACCTCCCGCTCCAGCTGTTCGACGAGCTGTGCGCGACGACGCCATGGCTGGTGGACATCAAGCCCGCCGGGCGCTTCCTCATGGAGGACTTCTTCTACGCCGGTGGGGTCCCCGCCGTGATGGCGCAGATCACGGATCTGCTCCACCTCGACGCGATGACCGTCAGCGGACTCACGGTCCGCGAGAACATCGCCGACGCAGAGATCATCGGCTCCGAGGTCATCCGGACCGCAGACAAGCCCCTCGACGCCGGCGGTGCGCTCGTCGTGCTTCGCGGCAGCCTCTGCCCGGACGGTGCGGTGATGAAGATCACCGCCGCGGATCCGCGGCTCCTCCAGCACGAGGGTCGCGCGATCGTGTTCGAGGACATCCACGATCTCGCCGCCCGCGTCGACGACCCCGAGCTTCCGTGCGACGCGTCGAGTGTGATGGTGCTACGCAACGCGGGGCCGATCGGAGCGCCCGGCATGCCCGAATGGGGACACCTGCCGATCCCGGCGAAGCTCCTCAAGAAGGGCGTCAGCGACCTGGTGCGGATCTCGGATGCCCGAATGAGCGGCACGTCATACGGTGCGGTCGTCCTCCATGTGGCTCCCGAGTCGGCCGTCGGCGGGCCACTCGCGCTCGTGCAGGACGGCGACCTGATCCGTCTGGACGTGTCGGGGCGGCGCCTCGACCTCGTCGTCGATCCTGCCGAGCTCGAGGCGCGCCGTTCACGGTGGGAGCCGCCCCCGCGCAAGGACGAGCGCGGATACCGCCAGCTCCACGTGGACCACGTCCTGCAGGCCAACGAAGGCTGCGACCTCGATTTCCTCCGCGGCAAGTCCGCGGTCGTCGAGGACGCGGTGACGTACCTCTGACGATGCGGGTCCTCGTCACCGGAGCCCGTGGGAAGGTCGGCCGCGCCCTCTGCCCCCGATTGGCGGAGGCGGGCTTCGACGTTCGCGCGACCGACCTCGGCATCCCCACCTGGGACCGCATTGCGCCCGGCGAGCCGAACGACTACTGGCAGGCCGACCTCACCGACGCGGGATCGGCCTACTCGCTCGCGCGAGGCTGCGACGTCGTGGTGCACACGGCTGCGATCCCACAGCCGATCCACAACCCGCCCCACGTGGTCTTCGGCAACAACATGCTGAGCACGTTCAACACGCTCGAGGCAGCGATCGTCGCGGGCGCGCGGCGGTTCGTGAACTTCTCGAGCGAGACGGTCCCGGGATTCATCTTCGCCCAGCGCCCGTTCGAGCCCGACTACCTCCCCGTCGACGAGGAGCATCCTGTTCGGCCGCAGGATCCGTATGCGACCGCCAAGTGGTTCGGCGAGCTCCTCTGCGATCGAGCCGTCGAGCGCAGCGACATGCGCTGCACGTCGATCCGCCCGTGCTGGGTCCAGGACGAGGGGAGTTACGAGCGTAACCTCGGGCCGATCGTCCGGGATCCGTCCGTCCTGATCGAGAACTACTGCTCGTACGTCGACGTGTACGACCTGTGCGACGCGGTCGTCCTCGTCATCGAGACCGACCTCCCGGGGCACGAGGTCTTCTACATCGCCTCGCCGGACACGATCGGAGGGCATCCCCTGGTGGAGACGGTGACGACCCACTACGGGGCGAAGACGATCGAGTTCAGGCCGCTGGACCGCGAGGACGCCTCGGCGATCTCGACGGCGAAGGCCGAGCGGATGCTCGGGTGGACGCCGAGTCGATCGTGGCGCGACTACCTCGACGCCGAAGGGCGGTCGCTCACATGAAGCTGCGGCGCCTCGGCACCACCGGCCCGGAGATCTCGAGGGTGGGCTTCGGCGCCTGGGCGATCGGAGGGCCGTGGCGCTTCGGCTGGGGCTCGGTCGACGACGACGAATCGGTCGCCGCGATCCGGCACGCCGTGGAGCTGGGGGTCAACTGGATCGACACCGCCGCCGTGTACGGACTCGGCCATTCGGAGGAGGTCGTCGGACGCGCGCTCGCCCCCTACCGCGCCGGCGAGGACGTATTCGTCTTCACGAAGTGCGGACGGCGCTGGGAGGGACGCCCGGACGGCGTGATCGAGAACGATCTTCGCCCCGAGTCGATCCGAGACGAGTGCGAGCGGAGCCTGCGCAGGCTCGGCGTGGAGCGGATCGACCTGTACCAGTTCCACTGGCCCGACTGGATGACGGGAACCGAGCTCGAGGACTCCTGGGCGGCGATGGTCGAGCTCGTCGAGCAAGGGAAGGCGCGGTGGATCGGAGTCGCGAACTTCGACGTCGACCAACTCGGTCGCTGCGAAGCGCTGAGCCACGTCGCCTCGGTCCAGCCTCCGCTGTCTCTCCTGACCCGAGGAGCGCGCACGACGGTGCTTCCCTGGGCTGCCGAGCAAGGAACCGGCGCGATCGTCTACTCACCGATGGCCTCGGGCCTCCTCACCGGCAGCTTCGATCGCGACCGGATCGCCCAGCTCGACACGAGTGACTGGCGTCGCGGGTCTCCGCAGTTCGGCGAGCCCGCACTCGGACGAAACCTCGATCTCGTGGAGAGACTCCGGCCCATCGCCGCCGCCCTCGGCGCGACGCTCCCCGAGCTGTCCGTCGCCTGGGCCCTCGCACAGACCGGGGTGACCGCAGCGATCGTGGGCGCCCGGCTCCCGCGCCACGTCGACGGTTGGGCGGGCGCACCCGAGCTCGAGCTGTCGCCCGACGTGCTGACCGAGATCGATCGAGCCGTGACGGCGAGCGGCGCCGGAACCGACGATCCCCCGCAGCCACCCCCGCATGTGCTGGCGGCCGCCGGACAGCGAATGGAGGACGAATGAGGCTCGGGCTCCTGTCGACCGCCGACATCAACCGGAAGGTGATCCCGGGCGCGCGCGCGTCGGAGAAGGTGGACCTCGTCGCGGTCGCTAGCCGCGATCAGGCACGCGCCGAGGCTTACGCGAAGCAGTGGGAGATCGAGCACGCGTACGGCTCGTACGAGGCGCTGCTCGATGACCCGGACATCGACGCGGTCTACATCTCCCTGCCGAACACGATGCACCGCGAGTGGTCGATCCGCTCCGTCGAGGCCGGCAAGCACGTCATCTGCGAGAAGCCGTTCAGCAAGCGGCCGGAGGACGTCGAGGCCGCATACGACGCCGCCGAGCGGACGGGCCGCCTCCTCACCGAGGCATTCATGTACCGGCACAACCCGCAGACCGCGAAGCTCGTCGAGCTCGCAAGGAGCGGCACCGTCGGCGAGATCCGCATCGTCCGCTCGGCGTTCAGCTACTCGCTCTACGACACGGAGAACATCCGCCTTCGCACCGACGTCGACGGGGGCAGCCTCATGGACGTCGGCTGCTACTGCGTGAGCGGCTCGCGCCTTCTCGCCGGGGAGCCGCACAGCGTCTCCGGCCAGGCGTACATCGGGCCGAGTGGGACGGACTGGGTGTTCACCGGAGCGATGCGCTTCGCGGGAGACGTGCACGCGCTCTTCGACTGCGGGACGTGCCTCCCGAACCGCGACGAGCTCGAGGTGATCGGGACGGAGGGGTCGCTGTTCCTGGACGACCCCTGGCACTGCAACGTCCCGGTGATCGAGATCCGCCGCGACGGGGGGGTCGAGCGCGTCGAGCTCGATGCGGTCGACTCGTACAGGCTCGAGCTCGAGAACCTCGCCGACGCGATCGCCGGCGAGGCTCCGTTGCTCCTCGGTCGCGAGGACGCGCTCGGCCAGGCACGCACGATCGAAGCGCTCTTCCGCTCGGCCGAGACCGGCACGGCGACGTCTCTCTAGGCGGCTTGGTGCGCAGTCCGGAAACTCGAGAGCGCGAGTTTCCGGACGCGCGGTAGATCCCCGAAGCGCGACCGCTTCGCGGTCGCAGTGGCGGCGTCCCCTTAGCCGGTGACCTCGAAGTCACCGTTCATCGTGCTCGCGTGCGGATCGCACTGGAAGTGGTAGGAGCCCGCCTCCAGGGTCACCGTCCACGTGTCGGTCCCGGTGCCGCCGACGTCGGTCGTCTCGTCGACGCCCGGGCCGGTGAGGTGGAAGTTGTGGGCGTCGGACTGATCGTCCACCTCGATGGTGTAGTCGCCGGCGGGGAGCGTCGAGACGGCTGCGCCGTCCGCGCCGGTGAGGCTGATATCGAAGCCGGGCCCGACGGTCGCGGTGAGCGTGTTGCCCGACGTCGCCGTGGTGTCCGTGGTGGTCTCGCTCGTGGTCGTCGTCTCGGTGGTGGTGCCGGAGGCGTCGTCGTCACTGCCGCCGCAGCCTGCGAGCGCGACGGCGAGAGCCGCGAGACCGATCACGGCGCCCATGCGCATTCGTGTCATTCCGATCCTCCTTCGTCGTTCGACACGACGATACGTCGTCCCGGCGCTTTCGGTTCGATCTAAAGTCTCACACCCGATGGACGTCCTCGAAATCGCACCGGGCCTGTGGCGCTGGACGGCGTTCCACGAGGAGTGGAACGAGGACGTCGGCTGCGTCTACGTCGAGACGGAGGACGGCGTGGTCCTCATCGATCCACTCGTCCCCTCAGACGACACCGCGAAGTTCTGGAAAGCGCTCGACCGCGACGTCAAGCGGCAGAAGGGGCCGGTTCACGTCTTCATCACGGTGTTCTGGCACGCGCGCAGCGCCGCCGAGATGCGCGAGCGGTACGACGCCCGCATATGGGCGCCGTCGGCCGGCAAGGCGGCGATCGCCCGTCGAGCCGGAACGGTCACCGACACGTTCGGCCCGGACGATCCGTTGCCGGGTGGTCTCGAGGCGCACCGGACGGCTCGGGCGGCCGAGGTCGTGTACTGGATCCCCGAGCACTCGGCGCTCGTCCCGGGCGACGTCCTGATCGCGGACGGAAAGGGCGGCGCGCGCATGTGCCCGGAGTCGTGGCTGCCCTCGTCCAAGACCCACCGGGATCTCGCCGCGTCGTTGCGGCCGCTGCTCGACCTCCCGGTGCGCCGCGTGCTCGTCTCCCACGGGAGACCCGTGCTCACGGGCGGCGGCCGTGCGCTCGCCCGCGCACTCGAGCTGTAGATGCTCTGGCTCTGGATTGCGCTCGGCGTCCTCGCGATCGTCCTCGTCCTCGTCGCCGTCGGCTACAACCGGCTCGTCCGCCTGCGGAACGAGGCGGGCACCGGGTGGGCGAACATCGACGTCCAGCTCCAGCGCCGCGCCGACCTCATCCCGAACCTCGTCGAGGCGGTGCGCGGCTATGCGGCGCACGAGCGCGGCGTCTTCGAGGAGGTGGCCAAGGCGCGTTCTGCGCTCCAGCAGGCCGGGACCCCGGCCTCCGCGGGAGAGGCGAACGAGCTCCTGACCGCCGCCCTCGGCCGTCTGTTCGCGGTCGCCGAGGCCTACCCGGAGCTCCGCGCCTCCGAGAACTTCCTCCGCCTGCAGGACGAGCTGACGGACACGGAGGACAAGATCAGCGCGGCGCGGCGCTACTACAACACGACCGTCATGCACTACAACACCGGCATCCAGAGCCTGCCGTGGGTGCTCGTCGCACGGCCGCTCGGGTTCCGCGAGAAGGAGTTCTTCGCCGCCGAGGGCGACGTTGCGGTGCCCGAGGTCGTCGTTCACGCCCTCGACGTGACGCTGCAGCAACAGATCCGTCGGAACCGCCTCAAGAGCGGCGATCGTGGTCTTCGGCTTCGTGCTGCTGCTCGGCGTCGTGGCCGGCCTCATCGGCGCCGTGCTCGACCTCAGGCTGGGAGTGGCGCGCCCTCATCGGCTCCGGGCTGTACGCGATCTTCGCAATCGTCTCCTCGCGACGCATGGTCGCCCGAATGACGGGCGCGCAGGAGATCGGACCTGAGCAGCTGCGACCGTTGCGACGCATCGTCGAGAACGTCTCGATCGCCGCGGGTCTGCCGGTGACTCCCGGAGCTCCGGATCGTGGACGACCCCGCGCCCAATGCCTTCGCCGCCGGGATCCGGCCGCAGACGAGCTACCTCGGGGTGACGACCGGCCTACTGCGCACGATGCCAAAGCGCGAGCTCGAGGCAGTGCTCGGTCACGAGATCTCGCACGTGAGGAACCGCGACACCTACCTCATGACCATGGCGACGATCTTCGCTGGCGTCATCGCCCTGATCGCGGACATCGGATTCCGCATGCTGCTCTACGGCGGCGGCCGCTCACGGCGCGGCGGTGGCGCGATCATGATCGTGCTCGCAGTCGTCGGCCTCCTGCTCGCTCCGTACGCCGCGCTTCTCCTCAAGCTGAGCCTCTCGCGGCGCAGGGAGTTCCTCGCCGACGCGGGATCGGCCGAGATCCTCAACGACGCCGAGGCCATGGCGCTCGCGCTTCGCCGGCTCCAGCTCGACACGACGACGGTCGCCTATGCAGACGCGTCCGTCGCCGCACCTGTGGGTCGAGAGCCCGACGAGCAGAGTGGATCCGAGCGCCGCGGCGTGCTCGCGCTCTCGAGTCTCTTCGACACACATCCACCGCTCGAGCAACGCATCGCCGCCCTCGAGGAATCGGGCGGATTCCGGCTCCCAGAGCAGCTTCCCGCCGGACGCGCCCTTCGCCGTGGAACTCGGGCTGACCTAGCGGTGCGCCACAATCGACGAATTCGGTTCAACTATCGCGAATTCGGGTCGATAATGGATAAGCCGTGAAAGGTCTACGCATCGGCCGGCGCCGTGGGCGCGACAGCGACGTTGCCCTGTCGCCGCTCGAGCTCGCCCTCCGCCCCGCCCTCGTGGACGGCCGCTGGCAGATCCCGGACCGCTTCAACTTCACGCGCGACGTGGTCGAGGCGCTCGCGCGGGACCCGAAGCGCCGCGCGCTGACGTCGCTCGGCAAGGAAGGCGTGATCGAGCACAAGAACTTCCTCGAGATCGCGGACGGCGCCGCCGTGTGGGCCACGACCCTGCGAGAGGCCGGGCATCAACCCCGGCGACCGCGTGCTGGTGGTCGCAGGGACGACCGTCGACTGGCTCGAGATCGTGCTCGGGACGCTCAAGGCGGGCGCCGTCGTCGTGCCGTGCATGCCGAACGTCACCGCCTCGGTGCTCGAGCGCGTGGTCTCGTCGACCGACGCCGCGCTCGTCGTCGGCGCGCAGTCGCTCGAGCCGACGATCGCGCAGATGGGGTTCACGCCCGACGTCCACCTCTACGAGGAGGGGCTGAAGCGGAACTCGAAGGACGTCCCGGACGCCGCGACGCACGACACCGCGTCGCGCGACCTCGCATTCATCGTCTCCACGTCCGGAGTCGGAGGGACACGGAAGGACGTCGCGTACACGCACGGCGCCGCTTCGCGACACGTGTCCAGGCAGAGCACTGGCTGGACGTCGGGCGCGGCGACGCCGTGTGGTGCACGACCGACGCCGCCTCCGCGCTGACGATGTGGAACACCGTCTTCGGGCCGTGGTCGCGCGGCGCCGAGGTCGTCCTTCACGAGGGCGAATTCGACGTCGACGAGCGTCTCGATCTGCTCTTCCGGCTCGGCCCCAGCATCCTCTGCCAGTCACCGGGCGAGTACGCGGCACTCGCAGCGCACCCGAAGCTCGAGCGCTTCCGGTCACCCCGCCTGCGACGCCTCGTCGCCACCGGCGACTTCCTCGACCCCGAGGTCGTCGCGGTCTTCGAGGAGCGCTGGGGCATGACGATCTACGACGGCTACGGGCAGGCGGAGACGAACATCGTCGTCGCCAATCTCGCCGACGGCGCACCTCAGCCGGGCACGATCGGCCGTGCGCTTCCCGGCCACCACGTCGCGATCATCGACGACCAGGGCAACGAGCTGCCGCCGGGCATCGAGGGCGACCTCGCGGTGCGCGGCCGGCCGCCGACGCTCTTCGCCGGCTACTGGGAGCTGCCCGAAGAGACGAAGTCGGCATTCCTCGGGGACTGGTACCTCACGGGCGACGTCGCGCACGTCGACGAGGAGGGTGTCTTCACGTTCGTGGGTCGTGCCGAGGACGTGATCACGTCGAGCGGCAGGACGTTCGGCCCGTTCGACGTCGAGCGCGTGCTCGCCGGCCATCCCGCGATCGCCGCGGCCGCGGTCGTCGGCATCAGAGACCTGCAGCGCGGTGGCCAGTTCGTCCGCGCCTTCGTCGCGCCCAGGGCAGGCGCGGACGGCTCGGAGCAGCTCGAGGCCGAGCTCCGCCAGTACGTGGCGCTGACGCTGCCCGACCAGCAGGTGCCTCGCGAGATCGTCTTCGTCGAAGAGCTGCCCATGACCAGCTGGAAGGTGAGCCGCCACGCCCTGCGCGAGCGGCCGCTCGCCGGCCGGCCGCTCTGGGAGCTCCCCCCGACGTCCGAGCCCGAGATGGAGGCCACGGCGCCGCTCCCGCCCCCGATCGACTCCGAGTTCGCGCCACGCGTCGACCGCGGGCTCGAGGTTCCCCCGGCGGTCGCGTTCGTGCCCGAGCCGTCAACTGACCGGCGGAGCCCGTCGCTGCGCCCGAGCCGATCGCGGCGCCGGCGATCGCACCCGCGCCCGCTCCGGAGCCGGAAGCCGAAGCACTTCCGGTCGTGGAGCCGCAGCCGGAGCCCGTTGCCGAGGCTGCTCCGGCCTTCGAGCCGGAGCCGGCCGCCCTCGTCGAGCCGGAGACGCCGATGGCGGAGCCGGAACCCGAGCCCGTGCCGGTTGCCGAGGTCGCCCCTGTCGTCGAGCCCGAGCCGATCGCGCCCCCGGAGCCTGTCGCGCCGCCCGAGCCGGTTGCCGAGGTCGCCCCTGTCGTCGAGCCCGAGCCGATCGCGCCCCCGGAGCCTGTCGCACTGCCCGAGCCGGAGCCCGTGCCGGTCGCCGAGGTCGCTCCTGTCGTCGAGCCCGAGCCGGTTGCGCCGCCGGAGCCGGTCGCGCTGCCCGAGCCAGAGCCCGTGCCGGTCGCCGAAGTCGTTCCGGTCGTCGAGCCCGAACCGGTTGCCCCGCCGGAGCCGGTCGCCCCCGCCGAGCCCGAGCCTGTCGCGGAGGCCCTCGTCCCCACCGAGCCGGAACCCGACCCCGTCGTCGACGTCGTGCCCGAGCCCATGCCGGAGTTGGTGGTCGACGTCGTGCCCGAGCCCGAGCCGAGCCCGGAGCCCGGAATCGAACCGGAGCCGATGGCGGCGGCGGTGCAGCCCACTTCCGAGCCGGAGCAAACACCGCTGCCCGAGCCCGACGCGCCGAGTCTCGTCGTCGTCCCCGAGTCGCAGGCGGCGATCGCACCGGAGCCCGAGCCGGAGCACAAGCCCGAGTTCTCGGTCGTCCCGGAACCCGAGCCGGCGTCGCTGCCCGACTATGTCGTCGGCGAGGCAGACGCGGCCGCGCCCGTCGTCTTCCCCGAGCCCGAGCCGGAGCCGGACCTCGGCCCGCTGCCGGATTTCGTCGTCGAACCCGGATCGCAACCGTCGAACGACGTGCCTCCGGCGCCGATCCAGTCCTGCGCTCGAGCCGGAAGAAGAAGAGGACCTCGGTCCGCTCCCCGACTTCGTCATCGATCCGAACCTCCCGCCCGAGCTCAGGCCGGCACCGCCGCCCGCCCGCTCCCCAGGCGCCGGTGACGCCTGCGCCAGCCGCATCGCTGCAGGTACCGACGAGCGCGAAGCCGGAGGGCACGGTGTCGAACGCCGCGGCCGCCGGGCTCTACTTCCCGCCCACCACGGCGTTCCCCATCCGCCGCGACGACGACGAGTTCACGCGCGAGCGCAAGCCGCCGACGCCGCGTCGTCCTCCCGCCGAGCCCGAAGGCAAGAAGAAGCGTCCCACGGAGCCCGCAGAGCCGGGCGACGAGGCCGGCGAGGTGAGCTGGATGGCAGGACTGTCGAACCGCCTGAGCGCGTACAGCCTCGCCGACGAGGATCAGGAATCTGCGCCGAGCGAGGCCGCAGTCCGTCGACGAGACGGACGAGAGCACCGAGGACTGACGTCCGGAGCGCGATAGCCTGATCCGCGTGACGGACCAGGCCGCCGTGAGCCTCCGCCGCTGGCTGCGCAGACAGCTCCGCCAGCCGACACCACAGCGCGAGCACCTCGAGGCCGCGATTCGGAACGACGACCCGCGACGAGGTGCGGCGGCTGGTCGCGATCGCGCCGTTCACCGACGCGCAGCGAAGGCACGTCGACGGTCTGATCAACCGCTGGGAGGCGGACCGTGGCCGCGGCTGAGAACGCGGCGATCGTCCGCCGGATCTTCGACGCGTTCGCGCGCAAGGAGGGGCTCGCCCTGCGCGGGCTCTTCGCCGACGACGCGGTCTGGTCGGTTCCCGGGCGCGGGATCATGGCCGGCGCGTACGAGGGACGTGAGGCGATCTTCCGCTTCCTCACGAAGCTTCCGAAGGAGACGGACGGCACATACGGGTCGGAGCTCATCGACGTGCTGGCGAGCGAGGACCGCGCCGCGGCCCTGTACCGCGCGCGCGGCACGCGCCACGGCCGCTCGCTCGAGCTCGAGCAGGTGCTGCTGTTCTACATCCAGGGCGGCCTCGTGCGGAGCGTCCTCGCGCTCCCGACCGATCCGGACGCCTTCGAGACGTTCTGGGCTGGATGAGTAGGGTCTCGCGCAGATGAGCGACGCCCGCTTCGCCGACGGCCTGCGCTACCGGATCGAGATCCCGTCGGTCGAGGGGCCGCGGGTGCTGGCCGCCGTGCTCGAAGAGGCAGAGCGACGGTCCGTCCCGGTACGGCGCGTCTCGCAGGGCAGCGGCGTGATGATGCTGACCGACGGGGAGATCCGGGAGATGGCCGCGCTGGGATCCGACGCGGGGGTCGAAGTCTCGCTCTTCCTCGGACCGCGGGGCGCATGGGATACCGGCGGCCAGTCACTCGCGACGGCTGCGGCCGGCGGCGTGGCGCGCGGTGGCGCCGGCATCGACGACTCGATCGCCGAGGTGCGGCGCGGCCTCGCGCTCGGCATCCGCTCGTTCCTCGTCGCCGACCTGGGAGTCCTGGGCGAGCTCGGCGAGCTGCGGCGGCAGGGCGAGCTCCCCGCTTCGCTCGTGCTCAAGACGTCGGTGCTGCTCCCGTGCGCGAACCCGGCGACCGCACGCGCGCTCGAGGGACTCGGCGCGACGACGATCAACGTCGCGACCGACCTCTCGGCCTCGGAGCTCGGGGAGCTGCGAGCGGCGTGCACGGCGCCGCTGGACGTCTACGTCGAGGTACCCGACGACCAGGGCGGATTCGTCCGCTACTACGAGGTGCCCGAGATCGTGCGGCTCGCGGCGCCCGTCTACGTGAAGCTCGGACTGAGGAACGCGCCGAACATCTACCCGTCCGGGCTCCACCTGGAGGACCTCGCCGTGAAGCTCGGACGCGAGCGGGTGCGACGTGCCGAGCTCGTGCTCCGTCTGCTCGCAGAGCAGGCGCCCGACCTCGTCGAGGGCCGCGGCGACGACCGGCCGCCCGACCTCGGGATCCCGGAGCCGTAGCCTCAGCGGATCGAGCGGACCGCCTGCATCACTGCGTCTCGTTGGCAGGCTGCGGGTTCCAGGCCGGTTGCGAGTCGTTGTTCGCCTGATCCGTCAGCCGCTTCAGGTCGCCTCCGCCAAGCTCGACGGTGAAGATGGCGCCGTCCTCCTGGTAGGCGATCCGTTCTCCGTCCGGAGACCAGGCCGGCTCGAAGTTGTCCCCCGCCGTCGGCACGACGCTGCGCAGCTGCTTTCCGTCGACGCCGATCGTGAAGAGCTCGAACACGGTCTCGTCGCGATTCATGCTGAACACGATCCGTGCGCTGTCCGGTGACCACGAGGGCGTGAACGCGCGTCCGGCCTGCTTGGTCAGTGCTCGCCGGCCCGTCCCGTCCGGGTGCATGACCCAGAGATTCTGCATGGGCGTGCCCGGCGTCCGCCTGATGTACGCGATCCAGTCGCCGTCCGGGGACCAGGCGGGGTCGGACTCCTGCGCGTTGATGTCCGAGATGCGCTTCGGATTCGATCCGTCCGCGCCCATGACGTAGATGTCGCCGTCACGGGCGAACGCGATCGAGGCGCCGTCGGGTGACCACGTCGGGTGCGTGTCGCTCGCCTTGTCTCCCGACGTGAGCTCCTTCGTCCCGGTGCCGTCCGCGTTCATCACGTAGACGTGCGGAGCCCCAGTGCGCGCGCTGACGAATGCGATCTTCGTCGCGTCGGGAGACCAGGCGGGATCGATCTGCAGGAACACGGACTCGCCCTCGGGCGCGTCGCCCTCGCGAGGCGTCAGCCGGTGCTCGCCCTTGCCGTCGGCGCTCATCGTGAAGATCGCGTACTCGCCGTCCCGGCTCGACACGAACGCGATGTCCGAGTCCGACCCGTTGTCGCCTCCACCGCAGCCGGCGAGCGCCGTCACGGCAGCGGCAAGCACGACGAGGAGGGCGAACGAACGAGGCACGGCCCGCGAAGACTAGTGAGCGAGTGGCTCGACGCCGAGGTACCGGCGCTGCAGGTCGGGGTCGCCGCCGAGCTGTGCGGCCGTCGTCTCCGCGGCGATGCTGCCCGCCGATCATCACGAGCTGGCGTTCCGCGAGCGCGGTCGCGACGCCGAGGTTCTGCTCGATCAGGAGGATCGCGAGACCCTCCTCCTCGAGGTGCTTGAACGTCTCGATGAGTCCCTCGATGACGGCCGGCGCGAGGCCCTCCGACGGCTCGTCCATGACGAGCATCGTCGGGTTCGTCACGAGTGCGCGTCCGATCGCGAGCATCTGCTGCTCACCGCCCGACAGCTGCGCGCCGCCGTTGGACTTGCGCTCGGCGAGCCGCGGGAAGAGCTCGTAGACGCGGTCGCGTGTCCACTCGCGACCACCGGCGCCGGACGCTCCGCGAGCGGCGATGCGCAGGTGCTGGTCGACGGTGAGGGAGGGAAACAGACGCCGTCCCTGGGGCACGTAGCCGATGCCGCGCCGGGCGATCTTGTGCGAGGCGACGCCGACCAGCTCGTCACCCTGGAAGCGGATCGAGCCCTCGGCGCTGGGCGGCGAGATGCCCATGATCGCGTTGCACAGCGTCGTCTTCCCCATGCCGTTGCGGCCGACGATGGCCACCGACTCGCGGCCCATCGTGAAGGTGACGTCCTCGAGCGCCTGCGCGCTCCCGTAGAACGCGTTCAGTCCGCTGATCTCGAGCAGCGGCGCCGCGTCGGTCTCGACAGCGGGGGCCGGCTCACTCACTCGCGTAGCCGCGCCCGAGGTAGAGGTCGTGCACCGTCTCGTTCGCGCGGATCTCGGCGGGCGTTCCTTCGACGATCACCCGCCCGTCGTGCATCATCGTCACCTGCTCGGCGACGGTGAGCGCGATGTCCATGTCGTGCTCGATGAGGATGAGCGTGATGTCGCGGTCGAGGCCGAGCAGGAGCTCGGTGAGGAGCTGGCGCTCGCCCCGCGACAGCCCCGATGCCGGCTCGTCGAGCATGAATGCCTTCGGCTCCGCGGCGAGGGCCATCGCGATCGCGACCTGCCGGTGCTCGCCGTGCGAGAGGTTCCCGACGAGCTCGTCGAGCTTGTTCGAGATGGCGACGCGGTTGGCCGCCTCCTTCGCGCGCTCCCGGATCGCCTTCTCGCGCCCGGGGAGGAGCACGGGACGCAGCCGACCGCCCTCGACCCCAACGATCGAGAGGTAGATCGAGTCCTCGACGGTCAGCCCGTTGAAGAGGCGGGACTGCTGGTAGGTGCGTGCGAGACCGAGCTTCGCCCGGTACCGCGCCGGACGCTTCGTGACGTCCTCGCCGAAGAGCTCGACCGTGCCGCTCGACGCCGGGAGGTCGCCGCAGATGACGTTGAAGAGGGTCGTCTTGCCCGGCGCCGTTCGGGCCGAGGATCGCGCGCCGCTCGCCCTGGGCGACGTCGAGGTTCACGCCGTCGCATGCGAGCAACCCGCCGAAACGCCGGCCGACCCCCCGCAAGCGGAGGGTCGGCGCGGCGTTCTCGACGGACGAGTGCTGCTTCGGTCACCGACCTACTTGATGACCTGGTTCGTGATGACGCCGTTCTTGACGACCTTGATCTTGCCCTGCCAGGGCAGCTTCCTCTTGACGCAGGGCGGATAGTTCCGTCCCGGCGCCGGCTTGTTCGGGCCGAAGTAGCCGCCGAACGTCTGGTCGACGTTCGGGACGTAGCCCGCGATCGTCGTCGTCACCGATCCGGATCCCGACGCCTTCGTGATCTGGAGCGGATACTGGTCCTGAATCGCCTGACGCCGGCTGTCGAGCTTCAGGATGCCCTTGTTGGCGACCTGGAAGCCCGGCCGGAGCGTCCGAGGCAGCGCTGCCTGCAGCGCCGCGCCGGTGCGACCGCCCGACTTGTTCAGACCCTGGACGAGCGCCCAGGCGGCGTTCCAGTAGTTGTAGAAGAACCCGTCGTTCACGTTCTGACCGACGAACCACTTGCTCGAGTTCTTCACGTACTGGATTGCCTGCTTGGTCTTCAGCCCGCCCGTCTGGAACGTGCCGAAGCCACCCATGTACGCGCCGACGAGCCGCGGGGCCACCGACGTGTTCGCACCCAGGAAGTACAGGAACAGGTTGCCCGAGTGCTGCTTCGCGTTGACCGGACCGTAGGCCTGCTCGAACGCGGTGAGCGCAGCGCTCGTGTTCGCGCCTCCGACGAGCCAGAAGTAGCCGTCCACCTTGTCGGGTGCCGGCAGCTGTCGGATGAACGGCGCGTAGTCGCCGCCCGCTGGCGGCGTCCACACGCGCTTCGTGATCTTGCCGCCGATGCCGCAGAAGTCGGCGACGATGCCGGCTGCGGATGTCCACGGGAAGCTGTAGTCGTCACCGATCAGCGCGGCCGTTCGCCAGCCGAGCTTCTTGTAGACGATCTCCCCGAGGCCGGCGTTCCACTGAGCGCCGTCACCGTGGTAGCGGAAGAGGTTCTTCGGTGCGATCTGCATCGTCGGATCCTGCGACCCGGCGGTGCCGATGATCACCGTCTTCGACGGGTTCTGCTTCGCCCAGTTGGCGATCGAGACGGCCTCGTCACCCGACAGCGGGCCGATCATGACCTCGCCACCGAGCTGCACCATGAGACGCCTCGTCTCCTTGAGTGCGAGAGCCGGGGTCTCGTCGCCGCAGCCGATGCCGACGATGTTGAGCTTCTTCCCACCCGCGCTGCCACCGGTCATCCCGGCGGACGGCTTCTTCTTGTTCTTCGGCTTGGCGCCGGCGTACTGGGAGAACGCGGCGATCGTTCCCGCCGTGTCGACCTCGTAGCCGAACGCGAACGCGCCCTTGCAGTCGGTCATGATCGCGACCTTCACGTCGCTGCTCTGCGCCGACTTGGCGAGAGCACCCGAGGTGCCGATCAGTGCGACGACCGCCAGAACAGCGAGCGGAAGCAGGAGCTTCCACTTCCCTACCTTCATAGTCTCTCCTCTCGTGCCTGCACGCCAGAAACGCTGGAGCTTGCTACGCCGAACGGGAGCCTACGCCAAGTCGACGAGCGGTTCCACTTCCTCATGACGTCGTAACCCCGACGGTCGCCTCCCCGCCCTCGACCTCTCGCGGTGGGCCGCCGCGCCGTCGCGCCGCATCCCAGATGCGGTCCCAGAGGCCCATCAAGCCGTCGGGCGAGACGATGACGATCGCGAGGAAGATGAATCCGATCACCGTGTTGAACGTCCCCCCGATCACGGGCAGGCCCGAGCGACGGGATCCGGTTGGTGATCTCGTTGTTGATCGCGAGGAACGCGATCGCGCCGATCCAGGCGCCCTCGATCCGCCGCAGCCCGCCGATGACCGCGATGACGAGCAGCTGGATGGCGGCGTCGAGGCCCATCGTGGTCGGGGAGAGCTGCCCGAACCACCAGGCGTAGAGGACACCGCCGATCGCGGCGACGAAGGCACCGATCCCGAACGCGAGCGTCCGGTGGAGCGCGACGTTGTAGCCGAGCGACGCCATGCGGGTGGGCTCGTCGCGGATGCCCTGGAAGGAGATGCCGAACGGCGTGCGGACGACGTACCGGATCAACAGGTACACGAACACGGCCGAGATCAGCGCGATGTAGTAGAGGCGCTGCCGGTCCTCGACGATGTTCCCGATGAACCCCGGCGTGTACTGATCGACCCCGGCGACCGGCGAGAAGCCGCCGATGAGCGTGACCGAGCCCACGAAGAGGAAGGCGATCACCGTGTACGTCAGGGTCAGCATCAGGAAGTAGATGCCGTAGCTCCGCGACGCGACGGCGCCGAAGACGACCCCGATCGCGACGGTGAGCAGGATCGCCGCGACGAGCCCGAGTGTCGGGTCCCAGCCGAGGAGGAGGCCCTTCGTCTCGCCGCCCGGAACCCGCTGCGTGACCATGTTCGCGAGCGCGTAGCCCGCGATCCCCATGAGTCCCGTCTGGGCGAGCGAGATCATCCCGCCGTAGGCCGAGAGGAAGATGAGGCTCGCGGCGCCGATCCCGAGGATGAGCGCCTGGGTGAGGATCGAGTTGAGCCAGAACGAGCTGAAGATCGCCGGCGCGAGGATCGCGAGCACGAGCGCGGCGACGCCGATGAGGCGCTCGGTGGCGACCTTCGTGCGTTCGAGGCTCACGCGACCCTCCCGAACAGTCCCTGGGGGCGGAACGCGAGCACCAGCGCCATGAGCGCGAACGTGAGGACGACGGAGTACTGCTGGCAGCAGTCGTTGCCGGTGATCGGAAGGTACGCCACGGCGAACGAGAACACGAGTCCGTACAGCACGGCGCCGACGGCCGCGCCGGCGAGCGATCCCATGCCGCCGATGATCACGACCACGAGTGCATAGAGGAGCCACTGGCCGTCCTGGCCCTGGGCGACCGAGGATTGCGAGCCACTGACGACAGCTCCGAAGGCCGCGAGCGCCGAGCCGACGAGGAACGCGATCGCGAAGGTCCATTGGATGTTGATCCCGATCGCCGAGGTCATCTGGCGGTCGTCGACGCCGGCGCGGATCACCATCCCGGTGCGCGTCTTCTGCAGCCAGAGCCAGAGGACGATGCCGACGGAGACCCCGAGCCCGAGCATCACGAGCCGCGCGAGCGAGTAGTGGACACCGCCGATGTGGAGGTCGACGAGACGGTTCGTCCACCCGGGCCAGGAGATCGTGACCGCGTTGCCCCCGTACTTCTGCGTCCCGAGCGGAACGGTGCGCGGAAAGTGCGCGATGACCTGGTCGGCGACGATCACGGACACGGCGATCGTGATGAGAGCCTGGCGGAGGTCCTGGCCCTGGTTCCAGCGCAGCAGGAGCTGCTGCACGGCGAGCCCGAACACGGCGATGCACGCCATCGCGACGAGCCATGGCACCACCCACTCCCACGTGTTCACATCCTGTCCGGAAAGGAAGATCCCGGAGCCCGTCATCCGCTGCTGCACCTCGTAGGCGATGTAGCCACCGAGGAGATAGAAGGCGCCGTAGGCCATGTTCACGACGCGCATGAGCCCGAAGATGAGCGAGAAGCCGCTCGCGACGATGAACAGGAGCCCGGCGAACGTGAGCCCGTCGAGGATGGTCTCGAGGAACGAGCTCGGATCGTCCAGGGCGGATCCCGTGTTGGTCGTCCGCCAGCTGCCCCCCACCTCCGGTGGTGGGTTCGCGATCACGAGGACGTACAGGAAGGCGAACACGACGACGGCGACCGCGGCGCCGCGCGCCACGGTCCCGACGACTCCCCAGGCGCGGATTCGCTCGGCCACCAGCGGGAGCGAACGTACCAGTGCCGTCGAGCGCTTTCAACGGGGAGCCGATGCTGCGACCAGGTCTGCCACCTCGGTACCTCGAGCCGACGCGGCGTTACGTCGTCGTTACCGGACGGCGCGATCCTCGTCTCCGAGAGATCGTTTGGAGGCCGCCAATTCGCGACGTACGCTACGAACCCATGCCTGTCGGCTCGGACCCACGCGTCGGCTCCGAGCTCCTCGACTACCGCCTCGAGGCGGTCGTCGGTCGCGGGGGCATGGGCGTCGTCTATGGGGCGTACGACCCTCGGCTGAAGCGGGACGTCGCGCTGAAGCTCCTCGCGCCCGAATACGCGACCGATGACCGTTTCCGCGAGCGCTTCCTGAGCGAGACGGAGCAGGCGGCGTCACTCGAGCATCCGAACGTCATCCCGATCCATGACGCCGGCGAGGTCGACGGGCAGTTCTACCTCGTCATGCGTCTGGCAGACGGCGGCGATCTGAAGCTGCTGCTCGCTGACGAGCAGAAGCTGGACCCTCGCCGGGCGGTCACGATCTGCGCGCAGATCGCTGACGCACTCGACGCCGCGCATGGGCAAGGTCTCGTACACCGCGACGTGAAGCCGTCGAATGTGCTGCTCGACCGCAGGGGCCATGTCTATCTCGCGGACTTCGGGCTCTCCCGGCGACTCTCGGAGCAGGCGCCCGGCTTCGACGCCGGCGTCTCTCTCGGAACGCCCGCGTACGTCGCGCCCGAACAGATCGAGGGGAAGGACGTCGACGGACGCGCCGACCAGTACTCGCTCGCCTGCCTCCTCTACGAGTGCCTGACGGGTCGGCCCCCCTTTCACCGCGGTTCCGAGGCCGCCGTTCTCTTCGCCCACCTCGAGGAGCCGCCACCGCCTGCGCCACCCGGACTCGAGGGAGTCATGCGTCGGGCGCTCGACAAGGACCCCGCCGCCCGCTACCCGAGCTGCGTCGAGTTCGTCGCAGACGCGCGTGACGCACTCGGCATCGAGGAGTCGCGCGCGAGGCGTTGGCCGCTCGCCGTGGCAGCCGTCGTCCTCGCTCTCCTTGCCGCCGGACTTCTCGCCTACGTGCTTACGCAGGAGACGCCTGCGAGTGCTCCCACGACGAGCGGCCGGCTCGTGCGCATTGACCCAGCGACCAACGAATCGTCGGAGACGATCCAGGTGGGCAACGAGCCGAACGCGGTCGCCGTCGCGCCGACCGGTGTGTGGGTCACCAACCGCGGCGACGGCACCGTCTGGCGGATCGATCCGCACACGAACCTCGTGTCGCTGAAGACCTCCGCTCACGGCGAGCCCACCGATCTGGCAGTCACGTCCACGCGCGCCTTCGTCGTGAACGGCCCACAGGACGCGAACATCACCGTGATCGACGGGGCGACCGGACGCGAGGAGAACGTCATCGGCCCGAGCGGCGGCTTCTCCCAGGGATCGGCTGCCATCGGCGCGGACGAGCCTGATGTCTGGCTCGCCGGAGCGGACAGGAGCGTGAGTCGCCTGGACGTCGTCACTGCTGCGCTCGCGAAGCCGCGCTTCATCGCCCCACCGGCCGACGAGGGGTCCGACGCGTACTTCTCGAGCGTGGCAGTGGCGGAAGGCGCGGTGTGGGTGATCGGCGATCCGCTCGACCGCACGCTATGGCGCATCGACTCTTCGAGCGGCGAACTGACCGCCACTGTCCCCCTGCCGTTTGCCCCGAAGGACGTTGCCGTCGGCGAGCGCGGCGTCTGGGTCTCTAGCCAGGTCGCCGACACGGTGTCGCGAGTCGATCCCGCTACTGGCTCGGTCACCGACACTGTGGCCGTCGGCGCTGGCGCGTCCGGCGTCGCGGTCGGGTTCGGCTCCGTGTGGGTCGCGAACACGTTCGACGGCACCATCTCCCGGGTCGATCCGCAGACGGTCGAGGTCACGGAGACGATCGACGTCGACGGCGACCCGGTCGACGTCGCAACAGGAGAGGACGCCGTGTGGGTCGTCTCGACGAGCGCCTCGATCGCTGGTTCCGCGGACTCCGGCGAAGTGAGGATCGGACTCGTCACGGTCTGCGAGGGGTTCTACGGCCTCACCTCGGAGCCGTCGATCGCGGGAGCCGAGCTTCCGCTCCTCCGTCGGGGCGCGACGCTCGCAGGCCCGAGGCCGACCGACGGAGTTGCAGACGCGACGGTCGCTGGCAAGTCCGTCCGGCTCTTCTTCGGCTGCGGTGACCAGACGGGCGAGACGGCGCTCGCCGAGACCCGGCGCCTCGTCGAGCAGGTCGGCGTCGACGTCCTGATCGGCCCCGGATACATCGGCGAGGGACTGGCGATCAAGGAGTACGCGCGGAGTCGACCCGACGTCACTTTCGTCGCGACGTCTCCGGCGCAGGCTCTGACGCTGCACGATCCGGTGCCGAACCTCTTCAGGTTCGCCCCTGACGGCGCCCAGCTCATGGCCGGGGTCGGCGCCTATGCCTTCCACGACCTGGGTTGGAGGAAAGCGGTCACGGTCGCGGACGACCAGTCGTTCGACTACACGCAGGTCGCCGGGTTCGTCGCCGAGTTCTGCGCGCTCGGAGGGACAGTCGAGCAGGTGTGGGTTCCGCCCTCGCAACAGACCTCGCCCTCGTACTACGCGCAGCTGCCGCAGAACGTCGACGGCTATGTCGCAGCCGGGTTCGCCCTGAACACGCTCGGCTTCGTGAATGCACTGCCCGGTCTCCGGGGCAACCTCGCGGAGGAAGTCGTCGGCGGGATCCTGTCGTCCAACCTCGAGGTGATCGGGAGTCAGGCGAACCGCTTCGTCGGGGTGGTCTACGGCGAGAACGTGCCCGGGCTCGCCGGGACGCCATCGCCCGGCCAGCGGGCGTGGCGGCGATACGTGAGGGAGTTCTCGACGACGTTCCCCGAATACGCGGCGCTCGCCTCGAGCGGATTCCCGATCGCCCACACGAACGCGATGGAGGCAGTCCTCGAGAGCCTCGAGGCCGTCGAGGGCGATCTCTCGGGCGATCAGGAGGAGTTCCAGGCGAGACTCGCGCGCACCGAGCTCGACGCTCCGAACGGCCCCATCCTTCTGGACGCCAACCGCAATGCCGTTGCGCCCAACTACCTCCGGCGCGTGACGAAGACTGCGAACGGCCTGACGATGCGGACGCACGCGACCCTTCCCGAGGTTGAGCAGGCCTTCGGCGGGTACTTCACGTCGTCGGTACCGCTCGGCCGCGACACGATCGAGTGCCGCACGGGCGATCCGCCTCCCTGGGCTCGGCGCTAGCGCTCGTTACACACGGTTACCTGCACGACACGCCTCCCGACGATCGTCCTCCCGTCAACGCAGGAAGGGAGGAGACTCATGAAGCGGTTCATCCTCGTGCTCGCCGTCTCTCTCGCGGCTGTGATCACGGCAGCCCCGGCGACTGCGAACGTGCCGAACGGCAAGGGCCTCGAGCTTCTCGAGCAGGTCGTTCCGCTCGACTGCGATGGGAACGAGACGTTCGCGGTCAAGGTCACGCGTGGGGGCGGCGCCACCGGCTGGCGTGTCGATCAGGACCAGCACCATGTGCTTTCGTACTTCTCGATAACGGTCTACTACCCCGCACCGGTCGGCACCGTCACCGATGCGAAGACCTGGGGGAAGAAGAACGGCATCGGCAGCCTCGACTGCAGCCAGGACATCCCGGCGTTCGGGGGATTCCCGGCCATCCACATCGAGGGAACGATCCACCCGCTGCCCATCGGCGGCGACTGAGGGGTATGACATGAGAACCGGTCTCACACTCACCGTCGTATTCCTCACCATGCTGACGCTTTCAACCGCGGCCGCATCGGGTCTCGCTGCGTCGCGAGACCGGACGGCATTGCCGAGCGCGCTCGTCGGGCGCTGGAGCAAGACCGTCCCACACGCCGACTGGCTCAAGACGGGCCGGGACTTCCCGACCACGAAGGTCACGATCGTCGTCGACGGAGCGGGCAGGCAGGTCGGCTACTTCGGGCCGGACTACACGCCTCCGTCGGTGACGCCCAATGCGGGCTATCCCGACTGGTACACGGACTGGAAGGTCGGCGGCGCGAAGATGACCATCGGCGCAGTGCCTCCATGCGGCTGGGTCGACAGCTGGAGCGGACGCTATCGCTGGTCGATCGCAGGCTCGACGCTGAGGCTCACGAAGCTCGCCGACCGGTGCCCCGATCGCATCGCGATATTCGCGGGCACGTGGAAGAAGGTGCGGTAGCCGCTGCTGTTCGCGTCAGCGGACGGCGATCGACCAGGTGAAGCGTGTCAGGCCCTCCGGTGGGGTCAGTCCGCCCGGCCGCAGGCCACGGCGAACGATCAGCACCGGAGGGCCTGCCTCGCGGACCAGCGCGTGCCGCACCGTGCCGAGCCCGTCGCGACGCCATCCGCCCGGGAGCCCGACCACCGCCAGCGCGGCCTCCCCGGCGACGGAGATGAGACCTTCCGCGCCGGGAGCGACGAGCGCGGGCTCCGCCTCCACGCCCAGCGCGCGCTGCACGGCGAGTGAAGCGCGAGCGAGAAGCCGACTCGCATCGCGCCCCTCCTCGATCGGTCCCGCGAGCTGCAGACGGGCACCGAGGCTCCGCGCGATCCAGGCGGCGATCTCGACCGCTGACCAGTCGTGATCCGCTCCGGTGAACGGCACGAGCACGGGCCCGTCCCTGCGAGCAGCCTCACGCGGCGCAAGGATGCCGACGTCACACGGTGCGGCGGCCAGCACGGCCTGCACGACGGGGTCGTCAAGAAGCGCATCAGGAGCCTCCATGAGCAGCAAATCGACATCCTGCTCGCTCGCGATCCGGACGAGGTCCGATCCTGGGAGCTGGCTCGTGAATGCGGCGGAGCGCGCAGACACTCCGCGCTCGTGCAACGACTCTCGGCGCTCGCGCGAGAGGGCGCTCGCGGCTGGAAGATCCCCGGCCGAGGAGATCAGCTGAGCCAGAATGAGCTCACGACGAGGACGGGCGGCGAGCGGCTCGGCGATCCCTAGGAGATCGTGATAACGCGCCGGATCGAGCGGGGCGACGAGGATCGAGCGCTCGGGCGATGCGGGTGGCTCGAGGCTGAGGGATGGATCGTGATGGAGAATCGCCCGCTCGAGCTCCTGCAGGGCGGGTGTCGGCTCGAGGCCGAGGTCGTCGACGAGTCTCGCGCGACTCGCGCGGAACGTCTCGAGCGCATCGGCCTGACGCCCCGCACGGTAGTACGCGAGCATGAGCTGCCGCGTCGGCCCGTCGCGGAGCGGATGCTCCCGTGCGAGCGCCTCGAGCTCGGGAATCACGTCGCGGTGACGTCCGAGAGCGAGGTCGGCGTCGATCCGTCGCTCGAGCGCATCGAGATGCATCTCCTCGAGTCGGGCGATCGCGGTCTGCGCGAAGTCCTCGTAGGAGAACTCCTCGAGCGGGGCACCCCGCCAGAGCGCCAGTGCCTCCTTCAGGTGCTCGACAGCGGATTCCGGCGGCGCACCGACGGACCGAGCCACGAGCTGCTCGAACCGGCGCAGGTCGAGCTCCTCGTCGGCCGCCCTGAGCACGTAACCGGGTGTCTGGGTGACGATCGCCGCACCGCCCACGCCGAGTGCCTTCCGGAGCTGCGACACGCGCACCCGAAGCGCCGTCGAGTCGAGCCGGTCGTCGCCCCACAGCAGGTCGATGAGTCGGTCCGTGGACACGACCCCGTTCGCGTGCAGCACGAGGATGGCCAGCAGCGCGCGCTGCTTCGAGCCGCGCACGGATAGCTGGCGATCCCCGTCCCAAACCTCGAGGGGCCCGAGGATCCTGAATTCCACGCTCTACCTGCGCTCCCAGGCGAGGCCGGCCGCGAGCACGACCTCGTCGCGCGGCGCGATGAGCTGCATGTTCGCGATCGCGAGCCCCGCCCAGCCCGTGAGGTTGACCCAGCGCAGGAACGAGGTGAGCGGGAGCCGCACCTCGAGCTCGTCGACCTCGGCGTCCGGGAGCTCGACCGCGTAGCACGGACTCACGTACAGGTCGACGTCGGGTTCGTATCTCCGCCACTCCTCGATTGCCCGGTAGGCCGCGCCGATCTCGCTCAGGCGTCGCCCGCAGCGCAGCGCCGAGCTTCTTCTGCATGAGCTCGCCGTACTCGTCGGCGCGGCTCGGATATGTGGCGGCATGGGACTGGAGCGCCTCGTGCTGGAACTGCGGCCACGTGTTCGCGATCGCATCCGGAACGCGCGCCTCGACGACCTGTGCGCCGAGGCGCTCGAGATCCGAGACCCACGCCTCGGCGGCGTCCGAGCGCTCGGTCTCGCGGCCGTCGCCGATCTCGGGCGGTTGCCGGAGGAGACCGATGGTCAGACCGGCGAGGCGCGGCTCGGGGACCGGCCGCCCGGTCATGAGCGACCACATGAGCGCGACGTCCTCGACGCTCCTCGCCATCGGCCCGACCGTGTCGAGCATCGGCACGAGCGGGAACACGCCGTCCTTCGGGATCAGCCCCCACTGCGACTTCAGGCCCACGACCTCGCAGGCGGCGGCCGGCAGCCGGACGGAGGCGCCGGTGTCCGTGCCCAGCGCGAGCTCGCAGAGACCGGCGGCGAGCGCCGCGGCGGAGCCGGCCGACGAGCCGCCCGTCGTCTTCCCCGGATGAGTCGGGTTGAGACACGTTCCGTGGAACTCGTTCGTCCCGAGGACTCCCCACGCGAACTCGGGCAGATTCGTCTTGCCGACGACGACCGCGCCGGCGTCGACGAGCCGCTGGACAACAGACGCGTGTGCGGTCCGGGACGTGGTCGCGGTAGAGACCCGAGCCGTACGTCGTCCGGATTCCCGCCGTGTCGATGAGGTCCTTGACCGCGAGGGTCCGGCCCGCGAGTGGCCCGTCTCCGGCCGGCCCGGGCTCGATCTGCGTGATGAACGCGTTGAAGGGGTCCGCCGTCACGGAACGAGCGCCACGCACTCGATCTCGACCTTCGCGCCATTGACGGCGAGCCGCGGCACCTCGACGAGTGTGGACGCCGGCCGGGTCGCCCCGAACACCTCCTGGCGCAGCGGGTTGATCTTCGGGCGATCGTCGATGTCGGTGAGGAAGATCGTGACCTTCACGACGTCCTCGAAGCCGCACCCGCCCGCGGCGAGCACGCTGCGCATGGTGTCGAGGACCTGTCGCGTCTGCGCGACGACGTCGTCGCCACCCACGAGCCGGCCGGCGCCGTCGACGGCCACGATCCCGGAGACGTGCAGGAACCCTCCTGCACGCACGGCATCGGTGAAATGCGAGATCGGCTCGGCGAGCCCGTCGACGCGGATCTCCTCACGGCTCATGCCTCTCCTCTCAGATCGCTCAGTTTCACGCGCGGGCTGATCCTCTCAGGGTCGACGGGCAGCTCGAGCACCGCCGGCTTGCCGGATGCGAGCGCGCGCTCGAATGCGCCTTCGAAGTCCTCCGTCCGCTCGACGCGCTCGGCGTGCGCCCCGTACGCGCGCGCGAGCGCGGGGAAGTCGGGGTTGGAGAGATCGGTGCCGATCACGCGGCGCGGGTACGCGCGCTCCTGGTGCATCCGGATGGTCGCGTACATGCCGTTGTTCACGAGCAGGACGACGATCGGGAGGCCGTACTGCACCGCCGTCGCAAGCTCGGGCGAGCTCATGACGAAGTCGCCGTCGCCCGTGAAGCAGACGACGACGCGGTCGGGATGGACGAGCTGTGCCGCGACGGCTGCCGGCAGCCCGTACCCCATGGAGCCCGAGCGCGGACACGCCTGCGTCCCGAACTCCGTGAACCGGGCGAAGCGGTGCGCCCAGACGGTGAAGTTCCCCGCCCCGCACGTCTGCACCGCGTCACCCGGAAGGCGCGCGCGCAGGAACGCCTGGATCTCGCCCAGGTCGACGTCGCCCTCCATCGGCTCGTGGACGAGGTTCGCCTCGTACTCGCCGCGGGCGCCTGCCGTCCACCCCTGCCAGCGCGGCTCGACGGGCTCGAGCGCTCGTAGCGCGGCCGCCGCCTCCGGCAGCGTCGCCGCGATCGCGAGGTCCGGGACGTAGACGCGCCCGAGTTCGGTCGGGTCGGGATGGATGTGGACGAGCGTCTGCCGAGGATCGGGCGCTTCGAGCAGGGAGTACCGGCGCGTCGGCACCTCGCCGAGGCGCCCGCCGATCGCCAGCACGAGGTCCGCGTCGCGCAGCCGCGCGGCGATCGCCTCGTCCATCGCCACGCCGAGCACCCCCACGTAGCTCGGCGAGCGGTTGTCGACGTAGTCCTGACAGCGGAACGCGCATGCGACCGGGAGTGCGTTCGCCTCGCAGAACGCCTGCACGTCGCGGCTCGTCTCGGCCGTCCAGCCTCCCTCGCCGACGACGACGAGAGGACGCTCGGCCGCCGCAAGAAGCTCGCGCAGCCGCGCCATCTCGTCTGCGGCGGGCGCGACCCGCGGTGCCTCGACGCGCGCCCCGTCCGCAACGTCCGCCTGCTCGGCGAGCACGTCCTCGGGCAGTGCGAGGACGACGGGACCCGGCCTTCCGGAGATCGCGATCGCGATACGCCTCGGCCATGTGCTCGGGGATCCGCTCCGCGCCGTCGATCTCCCACGCCGCCTTCGCGATGCCGCCGAACACCTGCGCGTAGTCGAGCTCCTGCCACGCCTCCCGCCCGCGGAACGCGCGCGGCACCTGCCCCACGAGGAGAAGCATCGGCGACGAGTCCTGCTTCGCCGTGTGCACGCCGACCGCCGCCTGCGTCGCGCCGGGGCCGCGCGTCACGAGGCAGATCCCGGGGCGTCCGGTGAGCTTCCCGTACGCCTCGGCCGCGTTCGCCGCGCCCTGTTCGTGCCGGCAGGTCACGAGACGGATGGGCGAGTCGTAGAGCGCGTCGAGGACCGGCAGGTAGCTCTCGCCCGGCAGGCAGAAGGCGAGATCGGCGCCGTTCAGCTCGAGCTGGTCGACGAGGATCCGTCCGCCGGTCCTCACAGGTCGAGTGGCTCCTCCGAGAGCACCGTCGCGCGCTGGAGCCGCGGCTTGTCCTCGTCGCCGGGATCGACGTAGCGGATCGTCCGTTTCCCGGCCCACTCGCCCGGCAGGAGCAGAACCCGCACGAACGCCGTGTCCTCCGTCGTCGAGGCAGTCGCGAGCACGGGGTCGTCGGCACCCTCGAACCAGGGCTCGCGACCGCGATGCGTGTGTGCGCCTGCGTCGCCGCGGTCGATCGTCAGCTCGCCGTGCAACAGGAAGCGGATCCCGGGCCCCGGATGGACGTGTCGGTGCGCGACGCCACCGGGAGGGAAGTCGACGCGGTCGAGTCGCGCGACCCACCCGTCGCCGACCGTGACCTCCTTCGCGACGAGCGCGTCGTGCGGCGGCTCGTCGAGCAGCTCCCAGACGAGCCGCGACCCGTCGTCGAGGTCGTGCTCGATGCGGTACCGCGCGCCGTCGTGCGACGACGTGGACAGCGCGAAGATCAATGGAAGTACTGGCCGCCGTCGATGACCATCGTCTGGCCGGTGACGAAGTCGGCAGCCGGCGTGCACAGGAACACGACCGCGCCGACGACGTCCTCCGGTACCTGGTCGCGCTGGATCGTCCGCGACGCGATCGAGACGTCCCGGAGCTTCTCGACCACCTCGGGATGCGACGTGACGCCCTCGGTCATGGTGAAGCCGGGTGCGACGCAGTTGACGTGGATCGAGTCCTTCCCCACTTCCTTCGCGAGCGCCCGCGTCAGCGCGACGATGGCGCCCTTCGAGGTCACGTAGTGGAGGAGGAACGGCACGCCGCGGAACGGCGTGCCGGACGAGATGTTCACGATCTTCCCTCCACCCTGCTCGCGCATGACCGGGACGACCGCGCGGCAGGTCAGGAACATCGACGCGACGTTGACGTCCATCACGAGCTTCCATTCGTCGAGCGGGATCTCGGTGAACGCGCGCATCTCGAGCGAGGCGTAGAGACCGGCGTTGTTGATGAGGATGTCGATGCGACCGTTTCGCTCGAGCGCGTGCCCGACCATGCGCCGGACGTCGGCCTCGGACGAGACGTCGGCCTGGATCCCGCCCTCGGGAGGCTCCAGGTCTGCGACCACGACCTCTGCGCCCTCCCTCTCGAGCCCGGCGACGATCGCAGCGCCGATGCCCTGCGCGCCGCCGGTGACGATCGCGACCTTGCCGTCGAGCGCGCCCATCAGCGCAGCGGCGAGAACGACGTCGGGATCATGATCCGGTTCCGCTGGGTGTGGATCAGCGGCTGGATCTTCGCGAGGAAGGGCTTCCACCGCTCGTCCGCCGCGAGCCGGGCGCGGCGCTCGTCCCGATCGGCGAAGTCTTCGTACGCCCACACGTGCGTGTAGGTGGACAGCTCGCCGACGTCCGTCGTGAACGCGCCCACGAACCGACCGAGTATCTCCTGCTGGATCGCCGCACCCTCGGTTTCGTACAGACGCACGAGCTCGGGCAGTTTCCCGGTGGTCACGTGGTAGTCGCGGAGCTCGACGATCATCGCCCTCCGATCCCCAGCGCCCAGTACTTGAGCTCGAGCCACTCGTCGATCCCGTACGACGAGCCCTCCCGACCCATCCCGGACTCCTTGACGCCCCCGAACGGCGCGACCTCGGTCGAGATGAGCCCCGTGTTGATCCCGACGATGCCGTACTCGAGCGCCTCCGCGACGCGGTGCACCCGCCCGAGGCCCTGCGAGTAGAAGTACGCCGCGAGCCCGTAGGGCGTGTCGTTCGCGATCCGGACTGCCTCGTCCTCGGAGTCGAAGCGCGCGATGCCCGCGACGGGCCCGAACGTCTCCTCCGAGCTCATCGCCATGTCGGCGGTGACGTCGACGAGCACCGTCGGCTGGAAGAACTGCCCCTCGATCCGCTCGCCGCCGACGAGGAGTTCGGCCCCGCAGTCCGCCGCATCGGAGACGTGTCGCTCGACCTTCTCGATCGCCGGTTCGTCGATGAGCGGCCCGACGTTGACGCCGTCCGCGAAGCCGTCGGCGACCTTGAGCTCGCGCACCGCCTCCGTGAACGCCGTGAGGAAGTCGTCGTAGATGCCCGCCTGCACGAGCATCCGGTTCGCGGAGATGCAGGTCTGCCCGGAGTTGCGGAACTTGCACGTGATCGCACCCGAGACCGCCTCTTCGAGATCGGCGTCGTCGAAGACGACGAACGGCGCGTTCCCGCCCAGTTCGAGCGAGATCCTCTTGAGGCCCGGAGCGCATTGCGCCATGAGGAGCTTCCCGACCTCCGTCGACCCGGTGAAACCGAGCTTGCGCACGGCGGGGTTCGACGTCATCTCGCCACCGATGAGGGGAGCGTCCTCGGCATCGCCCGTCACGACCGAGAACACGCCGCCGGGGACGCCCGCCTCCTCGGCGAGCGCTGCCACCGCGAGCGCGCAGAGCGGCGTCTGCTCGGCGGGCTTCAACACCATCGTGCAGCCCGCCGCGAGCGCCGGCGCGGACTTGCGCGTCGGCATCGCCGCGGGGAAGTTCCAGGGGGTGATCCCCGCCGTCACGCCGACCGGCTCCTTCGTGACGTGGATCCGCTTGCCGGGCCACGGCGTCGGGATCGTGTCGCCGTAGACGCGCTTCGCCTCCTCGCCGAACCACTCGTAGAAGGACGCGGCGTATGCGACCTCGACGCGCGCCTCGGCGAGCGGCTTGCCCTGCTCGAGAACCATGAGGCGAGCGAGGTCTTCCTCACGCTCCAGCATCAGGTCGGCGAGCCGGCGCAGGGTTCGCGCCCGGTCCTTCGCGGTTCGCGCCTTCCACTCGGGCAGCGCGCGCTCCGCCGCGGCGAGCGCGCGCCGCGTCTCGGTGGCGCCCATGCGCGGAACCTCGGCGAGCGTCTCGCCGGTTGCCGGATTCACGACGGGAAAGGTCTCGCCCGAGTCGGCGTCGACCCACGAACCGCCCACGTAGGCCTGGCGCCGGAGCAGTGGAACCTCGACCGCGGTCACGCTGGCAACGATAATCGAGCCGCATGGAGCCGCAGTTCGTCCAGCTCGACGAGGTTCGCGCCTTCGAGCTCATCACAGGAGTCACCGGTCGCCCGCTCTTCGGAAAGGACGCGATGCTGAACCTGATCCGGTTCGAGTCGGGAGCCACCGTGCCGGCGCACAGTCATCCGCACGAGCAGCTCGGGATCGTCCTCGAGGGCATGCAGGCACTCGTCGTCGACGGGATCGCGCACGAGCTGGGGCCGTTCGAGGCGTACGTGCTCCCCGGCGGCGTCGAGCATTCGGCCTACTGCGGGCCGGAGGGAGCGGTCGTGCTGGACGTCTTCGCGCCCGTTCGCGAGGACTACCAGGACCGCTGGCACGCGGAAGCGCCGTAGCGTCTCGACGAGGTGGATGGCCAGGAGGGTGACCGTAGGCCGCAGACCATGGCCACCCTCCTCCGCGCCGGTTACACGCCGGCTGTGACGCCGGCGAGCGCTTCCGTCACCGCCGCGCAGGTGGTAACGGTCGAGACGTTCTGCAACGCGTAGTTGATCGACGCGTTGTGCCAGTCGGCGTTCATCGTCGAGCAGCCGTCTTCGGGGACCACCATGTAGTAGCCCTTGTCCGCGCCCGTACGGGCCGTGTGCTCGACGGACATGTTCGTCCAGGCGCCCGTGACGATGACGGTGTCGCGGTCGAAACCCTTGAGCAGGCTCTCGAGCCTCGTTCCCTCCCAGGCGTTCATGCGCATCTTCTCGACGACGAAGTCGCCGTCCTGGGCCTCGAGCCCGTCGGCGGGCGCCGCACCCCAGGAGCCGCGAACGAGCCCGCTTGTGTCCTTGACGCCCTGGAAGAGCCCTGCGTTCAGCTTCAGCCCCGGAGCGCCGTCCTCGACGATGTAGTGGACGTGGATCACGGGCACGCCCTTGCTGCGGCAGGCGGCCGCCAGACCCTTGATGTTCTCGACGACGTTCTGCTCCTTCGCGTGCTCGGGCGCTCCGGTCTCGGCCCACGCACCGCCTTCCACCATCACGTCGTTCTGCATGTCCTGGATGAGCAGTACGCAGCGATTCGCATCCAGGCTCAGCCCTTCGTCGTTCATGTATCGCCTCCTTAGCCCATGTACGGCTCGCGCCGCGGGCCGACGATGGTTCGGATCGAGTAGAGAGAGGTGGAGCTCGGGATGTAGAGCGTGTGCCAGTCCTCTCCGCCCCACGTCATGTTCCCGGTGTTCTCGGGGACGAGGATCGTGCCGAGGTGCTCACCCGAGGACGAGATGACCCAGACGCCGCCCGGCCCGGTGACCCAGATGTTCCCGCGCTCGTCGCACTTCATGCCGTCCGGGATGCCCTCCTCGATGACGCCCGAGCCGACGCCCTCGAAGAACATCCGGCCGTTCGAGATGTTCCCGTCCGCGTCCGCGTCCCAGACCTTGATGTGCGCCCGCGGCGTGTCGTTGATGTACAGAAGCGACTCGTCCGGCGAGAAGCACAGGCCGTTCGGCATGTCGAACTCGTCCTTGTCGACGATCAGCTCGAGGTCGCCGCCTCCCGGTCCGATCCGATACACGCCCTGGAACCCGAGTCGCCGCTGACGCGGGTGGCCGAAGCCGGGAAAGCGTCCGTACCACGGGTCGGAGAAGTAGATCGCGCCGCTCGAGTGGACGAGGACGTCGTTCGGGCTGTTCAGCTCCTCACCCTCGAACTCCTGCGCGATGATCTCGCGCGTCCCGTCCGTGTTCTCGCGGATCAGCGAGCTCGTGATGTGCTCGCACACGAGCAGGTTGAGGTCGGCGTCGTACGTCATGCCGTTGCACTTGTTCGAGAAGTTCCTCACCTCGACGACCGTGCCGTCCGGCGTGTACTTGCGCCGCACGTCCCCCGGCATGTCCGAGAAGAGGAGGTGGTGCTCCCTCGGATGCCAGATCGGCCCTTCCGTGAACGTGAAGCCGGTCGCAACCCGCTCGACTTTCGACCCTTCTTCGACGAGCTCGTAGATCGCGTCCGACTTCGCCTCGATGCCGAGGCCTGTCTCGGTGCTCGTCACCGTGCCCCCTTTCGTGGCGGAATGGATCGGAGCGACTCTAATACGCCGCAGCCGGGGCCGTGACGGCGCTCACCGCATCAGCACGCCTCCGTTGGCGTCGAAGGTCGCGCCGGTGATATACGCCGCATCCTGGTACCCGCCGGCGTGGAGCCGGCGTGCGATGGCCTCACCGATCCCGCGCGCCGCTCCGGTGACGATCGCCGTCGGCACGACGCTACGGCTCGGCGAGCTCGATCGGATCCCCGACCGTGACGCGTCCGGGTGCGACCACCTCGCACCACACGCCGAACGGAAGCGGCTCCCGCGTCGGGACGTCGCCGCGGTACGCCGCGATCGTGCCGAGCGTGTCGAGGCTTCGGATCCCGCTGTCGGGGTCGAGCGTCGTCACGGCGCAGCGACCCACGTGCTCGCGCACCGCCACCGTCGCGCGGCCTAGGTTCACGCGCCCTCCGATCCAGGTGTCCTCTGCATGCGGCTCGACGCCGTCGATGCCGATCGTCATGCGAAAGCGGCGTCCGTCGACGGCCTGATCCTCGGCAGCGGCGACTCTCAGCGCGTCGAGTGACGCGGTCGAGACGAGCGTGGCTCCCGCCAGCCGCCCGCGATCCACTCCGTCACCCTCGTGTTCCGTTCGAGCGAGCCGTAGCGGCCGGCCGACGTAGGCGGTCAGCGCGTCGGTCCACGGCCCCTCGACCAATCGGCCCTCGACCGGCCTACCGAAGAAGCTCGTCACGATGCGCTCTCCGAGCTTCACGTCTCCGATCACGTCCTGACCGTCGGGAAAGTGCAGCTCCAGGCGCCCGTCGTCCGCCTCGGCGCGAACGGCCAGCAGCGTCGGCACGCGCTTCGCGTTGAGGAGCGCACCCTCGTCGTCGACCAGGTAGTAGCGGCGGTCGCCACGGACGCCGGTGAGCTCGAGCTCGATCGCGTCGACCGACGTCAGCCGCAGCGACTTGACGGGTGCGAGTGACAGCCAGGCGACCCGCGCGATGGCTATTCAACCTCGGCGTGAATGCGCTTCTTCGCGTCCCGCAGAAAGCCGCCCTCGCGCTGCGCACGCACCGCGAGGATCTCGGACATGATCGAGAGCGCGGTCTCCTCCTGCGTGTCGGCTCCGATGTCGAGGCCGCACGGGCCGTTGATCCGGTCCAGCGCCTCCTCCGGGACGCCGGCCTCGAGCAGCCGCTCCTTGCGGCGCTCCTGATTTCGACGCGATCCGAGTGCCCCGATGTAGAACGCATCCGTCTCGAGCGCGCCGATGAGCGCCGGCTCGTCGAACTTGTCGTCGTGCGTCAGGACCACGATCGCGGTCTGATGGTCGGGCCGCACCTGGGCGATCGCCTCCTGCGGCCACTCCACGATCAGCTCGTCCGCCGACGGGATCCGCTCGTGCGTCGCGAACTTCGCGCGGGCGTCGGCGACGATTGCGTGCCACCCCAGGAGCTTGGCGGCGCGGCACATCGCCTCAGCCGTGTCGACGGCGCCGTAAACGAACAGCCGCGGCGGCGGTCCGTACCACTCCGCGAACACCTTCGTGCCGTCGTCCAGGGTCACGAGCGTGTTCCGCCCGCGCCGGATGAGCTCGTCGAACTGCCCGACCGCCTCGTCGAGGCCCTCCCCGACCCTCCCGCCGGACTCGAGGACGAGCACCTTCGTGCCGGCATCCTCGCCGTCGATCGCGGTGAAGAGGATTCCGCGCTCCTCGGACTCGCGGAGCTCCGCGAGTCGGTGGATGAGGCTCACTCGACTCGCTCGAGGAAGACGTCGATCTCGCCGCCGCAGGGCAGGCCGACGCTCCAGGCGACATCGTCGTCGATGCCGTACGAGAGCAGCTTGGGCTCGCCCGTCGCGAGGACCTCCTGGGCGTTCTCGAAGACGTCGCTCTCGACACAGCCGCCGGACACCGAGCCGCACATCTTCCCCGACTCGGAGATCGCGAGGCTCGCCCCGATGGGCCGTGGCGCCGAGCGGCGCGTCGCGACGACGGTCGCGACGACGACCTTCTCGCCGTCCTCCTTCCAGCGATCGATCTCGGGAAGGATCTCTTTCACGCTGCATGCCTCCTTTCGATGCCGGCCAGCACCGCGCCGAGCTCTTCGAGACTCCGGAGATTATGGCCGGGCAGGAACCGGTCAACGAACGGGAGCGCCGCCCGCATTCCGCCGGCGAGCGGCTGGTACTCCGGATTGCCCTTCAGTGGATTGACCCAAACGACCGCGTACGCGGCGCGAGCGAGCTTCGCCATCTCGCGGCCGACGAGATCCGGGTCGTCCCGCTCCCAGCCGTCGGAGACGATGACGACGACCGCGCCCCGGGAGAGCGCGCGGCGCCCGTAGATCGCGTTGAACTCGGCGAGCGAGCCGCCGATTCGCGTTCCGCTGCCCCAGTCGACCGCGATCTCGTTCGCCCGCGCGAGCGCCGCTTCGGGATCGCGCGTGGCGAGGTCCGGCGTGAGCCGCGTCAGCCGCGTCCCGAAGGCGAACGCCTCGACGCCGCTGCCCGAGCCGACGATCGCGTGCAGGTAGAAGAGGAGCGCCCGCGCGTAGGCATCCATCGAGCCCGAGATGTCGCAGAGAACGACGAGCTTCCTCGGGACGGTCTTGCGTCCCTTCCAGGGCTGCTCGATCGGCTCGCCTCCCGACCGCAGCGAGCTCCGGCAGAGGCGGCGGAGGTCGAGCCGGTCGCCACGCGTGTCTGGAGTGCGCCGCCGGGACTGCCGTCGCGGCCGCGTCCTCGCGATCGCGGCCATGAGCCTCCGCACGCGCTCGAACTCCTCCGGTGTCATCTCGGCGAAGTCCTTCTCCCGGAGCAGCTCGTGACCGGATGCTCCGAGCTCGTGTGGGGTCGACGGATCGGCCTCGTCCCCTTCGTCGGCTCCGGCCTCGAGCGTGTCGCGCGCGACCCGGTCCGCGAATTGGCGTGTCTGCTTCTGACGGACGAGTGGCGCGATCGGACCGCGGAGGAACCAGGCGACGAACGCCCGGTCGAAGAGCTCGAGCTCGTCGTGCCTCGAGACGAGGGTCTGGCGGAGCGTGAAGTAGACGTCGTCCTGCCGCGTCAAGTCGACCGCGCCGAGGCCGATGACAGCATCCTCCACGCGGCCCGGCCCGACCTCGATCCCGACCTCGCGCAGGACGCGCCCGAAGGTCACGACGTGCCGGACGATCGCGGCTCCCTGCATGCGCCTAGCGGTTCGCCGTGGCGCGGGCCTCTTCGATGAGGCCCACGAGCGTCTCGTCGCGCACGGTCTCGATGTCCTCGCGGTACTTCAGCACCGAGCCGAGGGTCTGCTCCACCACCTCGGCGTCGATCTCCTCACGGCCGAGGGCCGCGAGCGCCTGCGCCCAGTCGATCGTCTCCGCGACACCGGGCGGCTTGGCGAGATCGAGCGCACGGAGGCCACGAACGAACGCGGCAGCTTCCTTCGCGAGCCGCTCCGGGATGCCGGGCACGCGCAGCATCACGATCTCCACCTCGCGCTCGATCGAGGGGTGCCCGATCCAGTGGAAGAGCGCGCGCCGCTTCAACGCGTCGTGGAGCTCGCGGGTGCGGTTCGAGGTGAGGATGACCGCGGGTCGCCGCCGTGCGCGAATGGTCCCGAGCTCGGGGATCGTGATCTGGAAGTCCGAGAGCACCTCGAGCAGGAAGGCCTCGAACTCCTCGTCGGCGCGGTCGATCTCGTCGATGAGGAGCACGACCGGCCCGTCGGAGTCGATCGCCTCGAGTAGCGGACGGCGGATGAGGAACTCGGGCCCGAAGAGCTCCTCCTCCGACACCGAGCCCTCCTGCGCGGCGCGGATGTGGAGGAGCTGGCGCGGGTAGTTCCACTCGTAGACGGCATGCGAGACGTCGAGGCCCTCGTAGCACTGGAGCCGGATCAGGCGTGCGTCGAGCGCGGTCGCGAGCGCCTTCGCAGCCTCGGTCTTGCCGACTCCGGCCTCGCCCTCGAGCAGCACTGGCTTCTCGAGCGCGAGCGCGAGGAAAAGCGCCGTCGCGAGGCCGCGATCGGGCAGGTAGTCCGCCCCACGGAGGGCGCCCTCCAGCTCGTCGATCGTGCGAAAGCTCACGGATTCAGCGTAGTGGAACCGTCGTCGCCGTCGCGGTGAACGGCGCGGCCAACGGGATATCACTGCCCTGCGCGCATCGAGGACGGCCGCGTGGTGGCGCGGCTCGCGGAAGGAAGCGTCCCGGGTCCCGGGTTACGGGTCGAGCACCGCTTCACGAGCGAGACACAGGAGCCGGGGCACGGCCACGCCGAGTGGCTCCCGCCTCCGGCCTCGGTGCAGCGACGGCACTGGATCCACGATGCGCCGCCGCCGGATTAGACTCGGCGCACTGATCTCGCGACCGGGAAGGGTGGGTGATGGCGATAGCGAGCGTGGCGTCCGACGCCGCAACCGAAGTCTTCACGCCGGCCTCCGAGGAGGAGGCGATCGCGGCGTTCGGCGACGGCACGGACGTCGTCGTGGTGGGTGGCGGGACGATCGTCGTCCCGGACCTGACGTACAGAAAGCTGCAGCCCGGGAAGGCGCTGCTTCTCGGACGCGCCGGCCTTTCGGGCGTGACCAACGACGGCTCGCGCGTCACGATCGGGGCGACGACTCCGGTGCAGGACCTCGTCGACCTCCCCGCGCCGCTCGGCCCGTGCGCTGCGAACGTCGCCGATCTCGAGATCCGCTCGCAAGGCACCGTCGGCGGGAACGTGTGCGCCGGCGAGGGCTACGAGGCACCGCGCGGTGACCTGCAGGGAGCGTTCATCGCGCGTCGGCGCCACGGCCCGGTCGGCCGCCGACGGCGAGGTCACCGAGGAGCCGCTCGAGGACTTCCTCCCGAAGCGTGGCGGCCGCCTCCTCCTCAGCGTCAGCTACGAGTCGCCCGCGGCGGGAGCGTACGCCGGCCTCGACCGCCCCCACACGCACGACTACACGGCGCTCTCGGTCTCGGGCGCGCGCGCCACGGACGGGGCGGTCCGGCTCGCGGCCACGGGTGCCGGCTCTCACGGCCAGCGGCTCCCCTCGGCCGAGGGCGGCGACGCCGCGGCTGCGCTGAACGACGTCTCGCCGCACGACGACGCGCTCGCCTCGGCCTGGTACCGATCGAAGGTACTCCCCGTGCTCGTGCGCCGTGTCCTCGACGAGCTGAAGGAGTCCGCATGAACTTCACGGTGAACGGCATCGCCCACGAAGTCGGCGGCTCGGAGCTGACGCCGCTCCTCGACGTCCTGCGTGACGACCTCGGCATCACCGGCCCGAAGGCCGGGTGCCATCAAGGCGGATGCGGCTCGTGCACCGTCCTCGTCGACGGCGAGCCGCGACGCTCGTGCATCCTCCCGGTGGGTTACGTCGACGGCGCCCGGATCACGACGGTCGAAGGCCTCGGCGAGCCGGGGCACCTCTCGCCCGTCCAGCAGGCGTTCGTCCACCACTACGCCGCCCAATGCGGCTTCTGCACGTCCGGGATGATGATCGCCGCCCAGGCGTACATCGACCGCGGCGGCACGGACGACCACGAGGCGATCCAGGAGGCGCTCGGCGGCCATGTCTGCCGGTGCACCGGGTACTCCAAGATCATCGACGCCGTCGCGGCGGCGGCGCGCGGCGACTCCTTCGACCTGACAACCACGGCCGTCGGGAAGTACACGACGATGGCGACTGGAGGTGCGGAATGAAGGTCGTCGGTGCGCGAGTTCCACGCTACGACGGCGTCGCGCACGTCACGGGTCGTACGACGTACGTCGACGACGTGCGCGTGCCCGGGACGCTGTGGGCGAAGGCGCTACGCTCGCCCGCTGCACCACGCCGCGATAACGAAGCTGGACACGTCGAAGGCCGAGTCGATGCCCGGCGTGCACGCGGTCATCACGTGGAAGGACGTGCCGCTGCTCGAATACGGGCACCTCTCGGCACTCGGCATCCCGGCAGACGAGCCGCTGCTCGCGAAGGACGAGGTGCGCTACCTCGGCCAGCCGATCGCGCTGGTCGCCGCCGAGAGTGAGCAGCTCGCAGCAGAGGCGGTCGACGCCATCGAGGTCGCGTTCGACGAGCGGCCCGCCCTCCTCGACGTCCGCGCAGCCTTCGACTCCGACGCGCCCAAGATCCATCACTGGGGCAACTGGTACCCCCACTTCGAGGGCGAGATGGACCGCCGCCAGATCCGCAAGGGCGACATCGACTGGGCATTCGAGACCGCGGACACGATCGTGCAGGGCGTGTACCGCCCCGCCGCCATCGAGCACGCGCCGATCGAGACTCAGGTCTGCCAGGTGGTGCCCGAGCCCGACGGGCGGCTCACGATCTACTCCTGCACGCAGGCGCTCTACTTCTCGCTCGGCGTGGTCGCAGCGCACCTGCAGCAGCCGCTGAACAGGTTCAAGCTCGTCGGCGGAACGACGGGCGGGGGCTTCGGGGGCAAGGTCGACACGGCGACGGAGACGATGACGTGCCTCCTCGTCCTCAAGGCCAACCGCCCGGTGAAGTGGCGCTGGACCCGGGAGGAGGAGTTCCTCTGCTCGTCGACCCGGGCGCCGTGGCACATGGAGCTCGCCACGGCGATGACGAAGGACGGCTGGATCCTCGGCCAGAAGATGCTGACGCTCCACGACTCCGGTGCCTACGCACGCTTTTCGCCGTACGGCCTGACGAAGCACTCGTTCCACCACACCGGCGCGTACTCGATCCCGAACCTGCACTTCGACGGCTACGTCGTGTTCACGAACCGCACGCCGACGACCGCGATGCGCGGCTTCGGCGTGACGTCGGTCTCGTTCGCGGTCGAGACGCACCTGAGCCGGGTCGCTAGGGAGCTGGGGCTCGACCCCGTCGAGATCCGCCTGAAGAACGCGAACCGGATCGGCGACACGTCCCCGAACGGAGTGGCGTACACCGATCCGTCGATGATCGACACGCTCAAGGCGATCGCGGACGCGACCGGCCACGAGCTGCCTGCCGACTACCGCACGATGACCAACGAGCCCAGGACCGGCGAGCTGCTCCCAGAGCATCTCGTCGGCCAGGTCGGATCAACGGAGGGTCACTGATGGCCAGGCACACCGGCCGCGGGATCGCGGCGATCGAGTACCCGACCGGCATGAACCAGAACGGCGATCCGTCGCAGTGCTGGATCAAGGTCAAGCCCGACGGTCGCGTCGACGTCTTCGCGGGCACTGCCGACATCGGCAACGGTTCGAAGACGATCCAGTCGCAGATCGTCGCCGAGACGATCGGCGTCCCGTACGACTGGATCACGTACGACAACTCGAACACCGATTCGTCGCCGGTCTGCACCGGGACGTTCGCCTCGCGCGCGACCTTCGTCGCCGGGAAGGCGGCCGAGAAGGCGGCGCTCCAGGTGAAGCAGAAGATCCTCGAGATCGCCGGCAAGGAGATGGAGATCGACCCCGCCGACCTCGAGATCGTCGACGGCGAGGTGCTCGCGAAAGGCGCGCCGCAGACGAAGCTCTCGGTCGGCGACGTCGCTGCGGCGGCGACGTGGGGACACGGCGAGCTGATCACCGGCACGGGCGCCCAGCTCAAGCCGTACGCGGCGATCATCGACCCGGAGACGGGCGAGGTCGACCTCCCGCCCCACTCCGCGATCTCGTACGCCGCGTGCTCGGCGGAGGTCGAGGTCGACGACGAGACCGGCGAGGTGCGCGTGATGCGGCTGCAGCAGTGCTACGACGTGGGCCGCGCGCTGAACCCGTCCCACGTCGAGGGCCAGATCGAGGGCGGCGCGATGATGGGCCTCGGGCTCGGTGTCCTCGAGAACTGCTACCCGTACTACCCCTCGGTCGACCACCGCGGCGGGTCGTTCGGGTCCTACCTCGCACCTGCGATGGAGGACATGCCGCAGATCGACACGATCATGATCGAGAACCCCTCCGCCGACGGGCCGTACGGCGCGAAGGGGATCGGCGAGATGGCGAACAACCCGCAGCCGCCCGCGATCGCCGCCGCGGTCTACGACGCGGTGGGTGTCTGGGTCACCGAGCTGCCGATCACGCCCGAGCGCGTCCTCCGCGCACTCGAGGCGAAAGCGGAGCCGAGGCGCGAGGGCAAGAAGGTCGTGTTCGACGAGGAGCTGTCGGTGAACACGGTCTCCTCGGGCGGGATGCGGTTCGAGGTCCCGGCCTGACCTCTCCCTTCAAGACGTGGAACGGCGTGGATCGCCACACCCTCTTCCCTGGTGTGGCGATCCACGCGATCGGCGGCGAGCAGGTGATGATCTGTCATGTCGAGTACGCCGCGGGGACGCGGGTCGCCCGGCACGCACACCCGACCGCCGAGCAGGTCATGTGGATCGTGGACGGCGACGTCACGATGACTGTCGGCGACGAGACGAAGTCCCTGGGTGCGGGTGACGTCGTCGTCGTCAACCGCGGAGTCGAGCACGAGCTCTACTCCGAGGGCGGGATGACCTTCGTCGAGGCGCTCGCACCGGTGCTACGTGACCACGTGCCCGATTCCGAGCGCGACCTCGTTCTCGGCGACCTCGGCGACTCGCTGCACGCGGACCGCTAACAACGCCGCCGAAGGCGACCGGCCGGTAGGGATCCGGTGACGATCCGGTACCCGCGCGGTGGCGTCGTTCGACGTCGGTACCATCGTCGTATCGGCCGTCCGTTGAACGACCGATCCGGCAACGAGGCCGCGGGCGGTACGCCCGTGGCCTTTTCGTTTCCGTGGTACCCGAATCCGAAGGAGGAAGAACCAGTGCACGCCATAGCTCCATCCGTGCTCACCCTGGAGGAGGACCCGACGGTTCGGGCCGACCTCCGACTCGCGCTCGAGGACGCCGGATTCGCCGTCGTCGCCCAGACGGGTGACGGCGCCGAGGCGGTCGAGCTCGCCCGCGAGCATCGGCCGGACGTCGTCGTCCTGCCCACGGGCGACGAGACGTCCGAGCGCATCCTCGAAGAGCGCCGCGTCCCGATCGTCGAGGTGCGGCGACCGTTCTCGTCGGCCCAGGTCGTCGAGGCCGTGACCGGTGCACTCGTCGAGCATCGCGAGCGGGAGATCCGCGACAGCAGGAACGCCTCCCTACGGTCGATCGAGACACTCGTCGACCACCTCAGCTTCGCGACGCCCTCTCCGAGCGAGCTCGAGCAGTCGTCCTGGGATCGCGGTCACGTCTGGCGGCGTGTCGACGGGCCGACGGACGACGCCGCATAGACGTCGGGGCTAGTCCTCGTTCGCGAGGGCGAGGAGGGCCGTCACGGTGGCCCAGTTCCGGGAGGTGGCCGTGACACCCACCGCCTTGCCGGACAGAAGGCGCGCGAGCTTCGACCGTCCCATCCCGGACGGGTGCCAGGTGTAGATCTCGCGTCCCACGTGCTCGACGACCTCGCCGTCGGCGGCCGCCGCCTCGAGCTTCTCGAGCGCCGCACGATCGGGCTCTCCGTCGAGGAACGTGACCTGGCAGCGCTTGGGGTCCGTGACGACGGCGCCCGAGCGGGTTGCGGTCGATGACCGTCGGAGAGCTCGGCACGGGTGCGGACGACGACTGCGATGTCGAGGCCGAAGCGCTCGTGGATGACCGTCGCCACCTCCTTCGCTACCCGGGGCGGTGCGCGTCTCGTGGTGAGCACGACGTTGCCGCTCTGCACGTACGTCCGAACGTCCTCGTAGCCGGCGTCCGCGAGTGCCTGGCGCAGCACGGGCATGGAGACACGGTTGCGCGTGACGAGGTTGACGCCTCGCAGCAGGACGATCAGCGGCGCCACAGTCAGGGCCTCGCCTAGCGCTCGCCGCGCAGCACCGGCTTGAGGTCGACGACCGGAGTCCCGTCGATCGCCTCGAGCGGACCGACGTCGAGTCGGAGCTCGTCGACAGCATGCACGGTGACGCGGTGGATGCCGATCGGGTTCGGCCGATCCGAGGAGCGGGTCGCGAACACGCCGGTGAGGGGGCGCGTGTCGTCATCGCGCGGATGAACCTGCAGGGTCGTCCGGTCCGCCTCGTGCAGCCACGTGAGCACGAGGAGCTCGTCGCCCGCCTGCACTCCCTCGAGAGCGGCTCCGACGGACGACTCGATGAGGATGACGGCATCCGGTGCGCCCTCGCCACCCTGCCGCGGCGCATCCGCCCGATTCCCTAGCGGCGAGCGAACCACTCCGACCGGGGTGAGACGGGGGGCATGCACGCGCCGAGTATGGCGCAGCGAGCTAGGGTGGCTGAGTGCCAGACCTGAACGCGATCGGCATCGTCGCGTCCGATCTCGGGCGCTCGATCGCCTTCTACCGCCTCCTCGGCGTGGACCTCCCCGACGAGGGAGAGGGCCACATCGAGGCGACGCTTGCGAGCGGCACCCGGTTCATGCTCGACGAGGAGTCCGTGGTGAGGAGCTTCCGCCCCGACTGGACGCGCGAGGTCGGGAATCAGCTCGCGCTCGCTTTCGAGTGCTCGAGCCCGGCCGAGGTGGACGAGCTCTGGGCGCGCGCGAAGGCCGAGGGCTTCGACGCCGAGAAGGAGCCTTGGGATGCGTTCTGGGGCCAGCGCTATGCGCAGCTCCGCGATCCGGACGGCGTGCCCGTCGACCTCTTCGCCTCGCTGCCCGACGCGGGCTAGCTCAGGCTCTAGATGTAGCCGAGCCGCGTCGCCTGCGCCGCAGCGGCCGCGCGTGAGGACTGCGTGAGCTTGTGCAGGATGTTTGCGACGTGGCGATGGACCGTGTGCTCGCTGAGGACGAGCGACGACGCGATCTCGCGGTTCGACAGCCCGGCAGCGACGAGGCGCAGCACCTCGGCCTCGCGCCGACTGAGGGGCGATGCGCCGTTCGAGGCGGTCGCCGGGGCGTCGTCGAGGAAACCGGCGAGCGCGCGTTGGAGGTCGCGCTGGTCGTCGAGCCACGGCAGGTGCGCGTCGCCGCCCAGCGCCACGAACCGCGCGTTCGGGAGCAGCGAGGCGAGCTCGCGGCCGTGACCGATCGGCACCGTCCGGTCGCCGCGCCGGTGGAGCACGAGCGACGGCATCGTGACGCGGGAGAGGTACGGCCTCGCGTCGGCGGTCAGCTCGAGCTCGAGGAACGCCGCGGCGGCCTTGGCGTCCGCAGCCCGCCGGAGATGGCGCCCGACCGCGGCGATCTCGTCGCCACTCGCATGCGGGACGAGGAGCCCTGAGAACATCTGCGCGGCGAGCGTCCAGTTCAGCCGCGTGAACTCGACGAGCGAGCCGCGCGTCACCTCCGGCACGTCGCGCCGCGAGACGTAGCCGCCGAAGAACACGAGCTTGTCCACACGCTCCGGCGCAGCGCTCGCGAACCGCACCGTCGCGAGGCCGGCGCACGAGCATGAGAAGATCGTCGCCGTCTCTTCGCGGCACGCTTCGAGCACGGTCCCGAGGGCGCGCATCTCCGACTCCGTCGTCGGCGGGGCCGGGAGGTCGCGGTCGGACAATCCGGCGCCGAGCCGGTCGTAGCGGACGACGCGATGCGCCTGCGCGAGGTCCTCGAAGAACGCGCGCGCCTGCGGGTCGTCCCACTCCTCCTCGAGGTGCGAGACCCAGCGTGCTGCGAAGAGGAGGAGCGGTCCCGCTCCGGCCGTCGCGTACGCGATGCGGCGGCCGTCGAGCTCGCAGAACCGGATCTCCTGCTCCATGGCCCGTGAGTGTGATGGCCCGCTCGGGCCATGTCAACAAGATGGCCCGTCGCGGGGAAGTCCTGGGCCATGCCGGGCGTTGATCATCTTCGTATGCACACACGCTTCGTCGACGGGGTGACCATCCGAGCGCTGCGAAACGGCGACACCGCAACGGTGTCCGCGCTGTTCGAGCGACTCGGCGAGCGCTCGCGCCAGCGACGGTTCTGCGGCGCCAAGCCGCGGCTCTCCGAGATCGAGCTCGCAAACCTCGCCCGTGTCGACCACGAGCACCACGTCCTGGTGGGCTACGTGGACGGGGATCCTCAGCCGATCGGGATCGCCCGGCTCGTCCGGACGGGGACGTCCGCGGAGATCGCCTTCGCAATCGCCGACGCACACCAGAGCCGCGGGATCGGCTCGACCCTCGCGGGGGAGCTCGCCGCCGACGCGCGCGCCGCGGGCATCACCGAGCTCGTCGCGACGGTCTGCGGCGACAACCCGAGGATCCTGGCCCTCCTCGAACGGCTTGGCTCCCTCTCGCAGACGTGGCGCGGCGGCGAGCGCGAGCTCGTCGTCGGCCTCGAGCACTGACTCCGCGCGCGCTGCGACCACCTGCCGCGCTGTAGGCTGGTGGCGTGGAGCTGAAGGTCGGCACTGTCGTGGCCTATCCCCCACATGGGGTGGGACGGGTCTCCAAGAGGGAGAAGCGCGTCATCCTCGGAGTCGAGGAAGACGTCGTCGTCGTCGAGCTCGGGAACGACCTCTCGGTCACGCTCCCCATCTCGCGCGCGGAGGAGCAACTGCGGCCGCCGGCAACCGAGTCCGACCTGAAGAAGGTCCAGAAGGCGCTCCGCGAGCCGAGCGTCGTCAGCGACGAGATCTGGTCCAAGCGTGTTCAGCAGGCGCAGGAGAAGCTGCGCAGCGGCGATCCGCTCGAGCTCGCGGAGATCGTGCGCGACGGCGTGCGCCGAGAGCAGGGCAAGACCACGAACGGGACGCCGACGAAGCTCTCCACGAGCGAGCGAGCTCTCCACCTGAAGGCGCGCGAGCTCCTCACCGGCGAGATCAGCGTGACCCGAGGGCTCGACCAGGCCGAAGCCGACGCCTGGATCGACGACCAGCTCGCGGCCGCGAAGGCGTAGCTCAGATCTTGCGGCGCGGGGCCGGTGTGCCCCACTTCGACCGGCCGCGACGCGACGAATAGACGCGCCGCGGCGGCGCCACCGTCATCCCGCCGGATGCGAACTGCTCGGTGTGTCCGGCCAGCCGAGCGACACGGCTGACGTCAGCCTGCTGATCGGGCAGGACGAGCGTGATGCCGGTACCCGTTCTGCCGGCACGCCCCGTGCGGCCGACGCGGTGGACATAACCCGAGTGCTCGGCGGGCGGGTCGAAGTTGATGACGTGCGTGATGTCGACGAGGTCGAGGCCGCGCGCGGCAACGTCCGTCGCGACGAGCGTCGTCGCGTGGCCCGACTCGAAGCGTCGGAGCGCCCGCTCGCGCTGCCCCTGGCTGAGGTCGCCGTGGAGCGCGACGGCGTCGATCTGGTGGAACGCGAGCTTCTTCACGAGTCGGTCGGCGCCCCGGCGGGTGCGCACGAACACGAGCGCGAGGCCTCGATCCTCCTGCAGGAGGCCAGCGAGTGTCGCGATCTTGTCGTCGGGCTTCACCGAGATGAAGCGATGCTCGACGTCGCCGTCGTCCTCGGCTCTCGGAGCGGCCTCGCAACGTACGGCGTTCGAGGTGTACGCCTGCGCGAGCTCACCGACGCTCGCGTCGAGCGTCGCGGAGAAGAACATCGTCTGCCGCTCGCGCGGAAGCTGCCGCACGATGCGGTCGACCTGTGGCTTGAAGCCCATGTCGAGCATGCGGTCGGCCTCGTCGAGAACGAGGGTCCGCACGCCCTCGAGCGAGATCGCCTTGCGCTCGAGTAGATCGTTCAGGCGGCCCGGGGTCGCAACGATGACGTGGGCGCGTCGCGCGCGCTTCGCCTGGGTATGTATCGGGACGCCCCCGTAGACCGTTGCGACCTCGACGCCCTTCGAGGCAAGTGAGGCGATCTCGACCGCGACCTGCGAGGCGAGCTCGCGCGTGGGGACGAGAACGAGCGCCGCGGGTCGCGCATCGCCGGGATCGAGCCGCTCGACGAGCGGGATCGCGAAGGCGATGGTCTTCCCGGAACCCGTCGGAGCCTTGGCCAGGACGTCGCGTCCGGCGAGGGCGTCCGGGATGACGTGCCCCTGGATCGGGAAGGGACTCTGAATGGCGCGCTCAGCGAGGCTGCGCACGATGCGCGCGGACACGCCGAGCTCGGAAAAGGACTGCATATTCGATTCAACTCCTCTGTTGTTACGTGGTCGAGATCCGTCTACCTCGACCCACAGGAGGAACCGAAGAAGTCAAACCTCACGGGACGACGGCGCCGTCCGTACCCGCAGGGTAGCAGCAGGAGCCGCCCGCACCCGATCCGTACACTGAGACGACACCGAACGAATGCCGACGGCGCCGCCTGCGCCCTCCTCGTCCGTTCACGATCGGAGAGAGGCGCCATGGCCACATCGGCTAGCGAGGACTCGGCTGTTCAGCAGGACGGGAGCGCGCACCGCGTCGCGCGCAGGCAGGCGAATTCGAGAACTGCAGCAAGCTCGTCCGCGAAGGCCGATGCGCAGGGACTCGTCGAGCTCGCGTGCGAGTGCACGAAGGAGGACTGCGAGCGGTCGGTGAAGGTCCCCTTGTACGTCTATCGGCGCATGCAGGACGCGGACCAGTACCTCCTGCAGGCCGGCCACCACGCGTTCCCGCAGTACCGGACGATCGTCTCTATCGGCTTGATGCGGATCGAAGAGCGCGCCTGAGTCGACTCAGGCTACGTCCCGCTCGGAGGCGGGGAGAACCTCGCCCGCGGGAAGGTCTTCGCCGCGCGGAACATCGTCCTCGACGGGAAGATCGTCGCCCTCTGCGAGCTCGTCGCCCGGAAGCGGTAGTCCCGCAGCTCGTGCCTTGCGCTCCTCCGCTCTGAGCTGCTTCTTCTCGAGCTTTCGCTCTCGCTTCTCCTTGACCGCGCGTTCGCGTTGGATCTTCGCCATCGTCTGCTGGCGCTTGTTGTTGCTCATACGGCGCGTCCTCTCTGTCGGGTGCGCGGCACCGGTCGATGCCCGCGATGGTAGCCGTGCCCGAAGCAGCGTCCCGCCGAGGGCCTGGGAACGGATTTGCCGCGGTTCGCAGCGAAGGACGCCCGTCCGCACGATAGTCGGGATGGACGACGAAGGTCGGATCGCGGCCTCTACTCTCTGATCGCCTCGCGCAGCGGCGCGTCCGACTGATCGGCGCCGGTGAACTGGAAGAGCTCGATCACGTAGCCGTCGGGATCGCGCATGAACACCTGCTCGTAGCCGTCGCCGCGCGGCATCGGGCCGCCGATGAGCGGGACGTCGTGCTCGTCCAGCCGCGCGCGCGCACTGCTCGAGATCGTCGATCTCGATCGCGATGTGATTCGCGAGGCCGACTGCCGCGCTGGGGCCGGGATCGGCGCCGCCGGCCCGGCTCGTCGTCTCGCTCTGCACGAGGAGATGGAGCTGGTCGTCGCCCACCTGGAACCATGCGCCCTCGAAGCGGAAGTTGTGAGGCCGCGGCACTTCCTCGAGCCCGAGCGCTCCGCCGTAGAAGCGTCGCGACCGCTCGAGATCGGCGACGATCAACCCGCAGTGCTGGAGACGCTCCGGCATGACTCGAAACCTAACGGGAAGGAGCTGCGATGCCGCTGATCAGAGTCGAGCTGTTCGACTACCGCATGAGCGACGAGACGAGCGCGGCGCTCATCGAGAAGCTGACGGACGCGCTCGGCGAGGCGACGCACCCCGGACTGAAGGAGCACACCTGGGTGATCGTCGAGGGGCACAACCCGAAGAACTGGGGGCTCGCCGGCAAGCCGTGGCCGGTCGACCAGATGCCGCCGCGCGCCGTCGCCGTAGGATCGCGCCACCACGAACAAGGAGGCCGCAATGCCAGTCATCGAGGTGAAGCTGTACGACAAGCGGGTCACCGAGGAATCGGTGCCGAAGATGATCGAGGCACTCACGAATGCGCTGCACGAGTCGAGCGGAGCTGCCGTGGAGCACATCCAGGTGATCATCGAGGGGGTCTCCCCGAAGCACTGGGGAATCGCGGGGAAGCAACAGGGGTAGCGCGGGCTACGCCACTGGCGCCACGACGAGCTCGAGCTCGATCGGCGCGCCGCCCGGAACGATCGCCTGGGTCTCGCGCGCGTGGAGCAGCGTCGTGCGCACGATGAGCTTCGCGCGCGCGAAGTTGTCGAGCTGCGTCGGCACCGGCCCCACCCTCTTGCCGAGCGCGTAGCCGGCCGCGTTCCCCCCCATGGCGCGATACGACTCGAGCGTGTACAGCGGCGACATGCCGAAGAGCTCGAGGTTGTCGAGCGGCTGCAGGTCGGCGCGGTGGATCACCGCCGTTCCCTTCGACTGCAGGCCGATCGCGACGCCCGAGCCCGAGAGCATGGCGCCGTCGTGCGCGATGAACGCGACATCGGCGACGCGCCGGACGCGTACGAGCCGGGGCACGCCTCCACCCTCGCGAATCCCGTCGCAGACCGCGTCGAGCACGGCGCGATGGTCGAGGTCCGCGATCGTCCGGCGGATCGAGCCCGCGAAGGCCGGGCCGACGGCGACCACGACCTCGGCCGGCTCGTCCCCCTTGGCCGCGATTCCTCTCTCGGTCACGATCGCGTCGCCGTCGGCCGTCTCCCCCATCAGGTCCTCGGGAGAGACCACCTGCGGCAGCGCCTGGAGCAGCTCCCAGCGCTCGCCCTCGAGCCGGTAGCCGGTCCCTGGGCCGGAGTACTCGTTGGGATCGTTGACCGCCGAGCGCACGACTCCGTCCGCCCCGATCACGGCCGACGTCTGCAGATAGTCCCCGGAGAGGCGTTGCCGCTGCATCCCGAGCACCGCCTCCGCGACGTCGGCGAATCCGTTGCGGTCGAGCGCGAGTGCGACGTCGAGCCCGGAGGCGCCGCGTCGCGAGAAGCTCGTCGGCGGCGCCGACGTCAGCCGCGCGGTCGCGGTCCGGCATCTCGCGTGCGTCGTAGCCCGTTGTCGCCAGTGCGACCTCCTCGTCCGAGATCGCCGGCAGCGAGAGCTCGGCGAAGACCGCCTGGACGGCGCGAGCCGCGCGCTCGCGGACACGCAGGAGCTCGTCCTCCGAAACGGGCTCGATGCCGGCGTCGACCTGCCAGTCGCGCTGGATCGTCAGCCACTCGTCGAGATCGTCCGCGTCGAAGTTGCCGCCCCCGAACGTGTTGTCGTGGCGCGGCATGACGGAGTAGCCGGACGTGACGAAGTCGGTTCCGGGCAGGAACTGGCCCATCAGCTTCGCCGTCTTGCGGATCTCGGAGTGCGAGGCGATCGCGTCGTTGCCGGAGGCGACCTCGAGATCGAGCCACGCCGCGAGGACGTTCTCGCCGAGGATCGCCCGCGTCCCGCCGGGCACGGACAGGACGAGCGCGACGCACGAGATCGACCCGTTCTGCACGCCCTGCGAGCCTGCTGCGCGAACGACTGCGAGACAACGCGCCTCGAGATAGAGCATCGACATCCCCTGCGCGTAGCCCATGAGCGCCTCGGACCCGGTACCCGAGGTGAAGCGGACCTTCACGCCGCGGGAGGCATACGCCGCACCGAGGAACGCCTTCGACCACGGCGTGTCGTCGCCGTCCACGAAGACGGGCTCCGTCCCGTAGACGGACAGCGTCTCGGCGTACGTGACGAGGCCGCGAATGGCGAGCTCCAGGTTGCGGCGCTCCTCGACCGCGCACTGCGTCATGACCCCCGACCGACCGGTCTGCGAGCCGACGAGGAGTGCGATGGCGTTGAGCGGCGCGTAGCGCGCGACGCCGACCGTCGTCTCGATCTCCGCGAAGCCACGTCGGGCCGCTTCCGCCGCATCGGCCGCGAGCAGCGCTGGGCTCTCCTTGAGGTTCGTGACGTGCGCCTGGTTCCCGGGAGCGCGACGCGCGCGGAGCTTCTTCAGGGCGAGCATCAGCTCGACGGGATCGAGCAGGCCGATGACGCGCGCGAGCTTCGCAGGCGTGAGCCCGCGCGAGACTCGAACGAGCTCGGCGCGCGGGACGTCGACGTCGACGAGCATCCGCGCGATCGCCAGCTCGTCCATCGACATCGCCTCGGGCGCGATCTCGAGATCGAGCCCGTGTGCAACGACGAACCGGTCGATCACGTCGAAGTCGGACGCGTCGCGGCCGTCCATGCGCGTGACGACGCCGTCCTCGACGACGAGCTCGGGCTCGGGATCACCCGGCCCGTTCGCCGCCACGAGCCCGAGCTCGGGAAGCGGCGAGACGAGCTGCTCGAGGTGAAGGTCGCGCGTCGCGCGCGAGGAGAAGCGCCGGCTAGGCATGCGCGAGCAACCCGCGATCGGCGTACGCGAGCGCCGCCTCTCGAACGAACGCCGCCGTCTTCGACGCTCCGAAGCCGTCGAGCCGGACGGCCCACTGCTCGAGCTCCTCGGCGGTGGCGCGCCCCGGGCGCAGCGCGGTGTAGATCTCCAGCAGAAGGTCGTCCGGCACCGTGGCGAGCTCCGCTGCGCGTTCGAGGTTCTCGCCGAGCTGCGTTCGACCGGCGGCGTGCGCGACCTCGGCCTGCAGCCGGAGCGTCTCCGGCGTGGCGCGGATCTCGTCGGCGCCGAGCAGCCCGTGCCGGATCGCCTCGAGTGTGACGTCGGCGAGCAGGACGCCGGCAGGCGTCCTTACGAGATCCGGGCGGCGGGCGCCGAGCGGGTAGTCGCGGGTCGGATCGAAGGGCACTCCGTCGAGACTCTAGGCTTGTGCCCGAGTCATGGGCAACGCGGAGCGGTTCTCTGGAAAGGTGGCACTCGTCACCGGCGCGTCGAGCGGCATCGGCGCCGCCGTGGCAAGCCGCCTGCGCGACGAGGGCGCGCGCGTCGCCTCGCTCGACCTCCATGCGAAGGCGCCCGAGGGCGTGCTCTCGCTCGCGGGCGACGTCTCGCGTTCAGCCGACGTCGACCGCGCGGTCGCGGACGCGCAGCGTGAGCTCGGTCCCATCGACGTCCTCGTTTGCTCTGCCGGCGTTCCGGGAGCGTCGCTCGCGACCGTCGACGTGACGGACGAGGAGTGGCGTCGCGTGATGGGCATCAACGCCGACGGCGTGTTCTTCTGCAACCGTGCCGTCATCCCGGGCATGGTCGAGCGCGGTTACGGGCGCATCGTCAACGTCGCTTCCATCGCGGGCAAGGAGGGAAACCCCATGGCGGGCGCCTACTCGGCGTCGAAGGCCGCGGTGATCGCGATGACGAAGGCGATCGGCAAGGACCTCGCGCGCACAGGAGTGATCGTCAACTGCGTAGCGCCCGCCGTGATCGAGACGCCGATCCTCGACGGGATAAGCGACGAGCACATCGGCTACATGGTGGAGCGCATCCCGATGGGGCGCATGGGCGAGCCCGAGGAGGTCGCAGCGCTGATCTGCTGGCTCGCGAGCGAGGAGTGCTCGTTCTCCACCGGCGCCACCTTCGACATCTCCGGCGGCCGGGCGGTCTACTAGGTGGCCCTCTACATCCGCGTTCGAGGGCCGAACGGCGTCGAGCAAGGCACGGTCGAGGACGGGCGCATCGTTCTGGGCGACGGCACGCGGATCACTCCCCTCGAGCTCGACTCGATGCAGCTGCCCGAGCCGTACGAGCTGTTGACGCCGCTCGCCGCGCCGGAGATCTGGTGCGCAGGCGTGACCTACGAGCGCTCGCGCGATGCGCGCGTCGAGGAGAGCGCCGTCAAGGACGTGTACACGATGGTGTACGACGCGCCGCGTCCCGAGCTCTTCATGAAGGACGCCGGCCATGCGCCGAACCGTCGCTCCGGGACGTCCGATCGGAATCCGCGACGACTCGGCCTGGAACGTCCCGGAGCCCGAGATCGGCGTCGTCCTCGGCACGAACGGCCGGATCGCGGGATACACGATCGGTAACGACGTCTCGTCGCGCGACATCGAGGGAGCGAATCCCCTCTACCTCCCCCAGGCGAAGATCTACGCGGGAGCGTGCTCGTTCGGACCGGCGGTCTTCGTCCCGGAGCACCCCGAGCACGACTTCCACCTCACGTTGCGCGTGACCGACGAGTGGGGTCGCATCGTCTTCGAGGGCGAGTCGTTCACCTCGACGATGCGGCGCTCGTACACGGAGCTCGTCGAGTGGCTCTTGATCGACAACCCCGTGCCGCCGGGGAGCGTTCTCCTGACCGGGACCGGCCTGGTTCCGCCCGACAACTTCACGCTGCTACCCGGACACTTCGTCGAGATCCAGGTCCCGCAGATCGGCACGCTCGTCAACCCCGTCGTGCGCGCCTCCGAGCTGATCCAGAAGGAGCCCGACTCATGACCGAGACCCTGACCGGCGCCCCCGCACGGAACTACATCGGCGGCGAGTGGCGCGAGAGCGCGGCCGGAGACACGTACGAGAAGCGGAGCCCCTGGCGGCCGTCCGTGGTCACGGGCGTCTACCCGGCATCCGACGCCGACGACGCACGCGCGGCGGTCGAAGCCGCGAGCGGGGCGTTTCCCGGGTGGTCGTCCACCCCCGCACCGACACGCGCCGCCTACTTCACGAAGGCGGCCGCGGCCATCGAGGCGCGCGCCGAGCAGGTTGCGCAGGACATGACTGCAGAGATGGGCAAGCCGATCCGCGAGGCGCGCATGGAGACGCTGCGGGCCGCGCAGATTCTGCGGTACGCGGCCGGCGAGTCCTGGCGGCCGATCGGGGAGATGTACGAGCCGTCCGTCGCGGACCAGCGCCTCTACACGCTGCGTCGTCCACTCGGAGTCGTCGGGCTCATCACGCCCTGGAACTTCCCGATCGCGATCCCGGTCTGGAAGCTCGCGCCGGCGCTCATCTACGGCAACACGCTCGTCCTCAAGCTCGGCTACGAGGCGCCGCGAACCGGCCTCCACGTCGCCGAGTGCTTCGCCGAGGCCGGGCTGCCGGCCGGAGTGCTCAACGTCCTCACCGGCGCCGGCTCGAAGGTCGGTGCGGAGATCGTCTCGAACGCGGGCGTGCGGGCGATCTCGTTCACCGGCTCGGTCCCGGTCGGTCGGTCGGTGCGAGACGAGGCGACGGCGCGGAACTGCCGCGTCCAGCTCGAGCTCGGCGGACACAACCCGCTGATCGTGTCCGCGTCGGCGGAGCTCGACCGCGCGGTCGAAGCGGCATACGCAGGCGCGTTCTGGTCGGCCGGCCAGAAGTGCACCGCAACGAGGCGGATCCTCGTCGAGAACTCGGTGTACGAGAGCTTCCGCGACAAGCTGCTCGCCCGCGTGGCGTCCGGCAAGGTCGGCGATCCGACCGACGCCGAAGTCGAGGTCGGCCCGGTCGTGAACGAGAGCGCGATGGCGGACATCCTCGGGGCGATCGAGCGCGCGCGCGGCGACGGAGGCACGGTGCTTACCGGCGGCGCGCGGGCAGACGACGACGGGTTCCTCATCGCGCCCACCGTCTTCGAGGGGCTCGCCGACGACGCCGAGCTCTCCTGCGAGGAGGTCTTCGGTCCGGTGACCTCGTTGTACAGCTACACGACCTTCGACGAGGCCATCGAGCGCGCGAACGCGGTCCCGTTCGGTCTCTCCGCGGGCATCTTCACGCGCGACCTGCGCGAGACACAGCGCTTCACGAGCGAGATCCAGGCCGGGATCGTCCACGTCAACTCGCAGACCGCGGGCGCCGACGTGCACGTGCCGTTCGGCGGCCTCAAGGGCTCGGCCTGGGGGCCGCACGAGCAGGGACGCGCCGCGATCGACTTCTACACCGAGTCCGTGACCGTCTACCAGGACGCGCCGCTTGGCTGAACGCACGCTCGTCACGGGTGCTCTCGGCTGCCTCGGCGCGTGGACGCTGAAGGCGCTCGTCGGCCTCGGCGAGGACCCGGTCGGGTTCGACCTCGGCTCCGACGACGCGCGACTCCAGCTCGTGCTCACTGCCGAGGAGCGCGCGCACGTCACGCTCGTGGAAGGCGACATCACCGACGCCGCGGCGGTCTCTGCCGTACTCGACGACCACGGCATCACGAACGTCGTCCACCTCGCGGCGATGCAGGTCCCGTTCGTGCGTTCGGATCCGGAGCGCGGCGCGCGTGTCAACGTGCACGGGACGGTCGTCGTCTTCGAGGCGATCAAGGCCCGGCTCAACCGCATCCGCGGCGTCGCGTACGCGAGCTCGACGGCGGTCTACAACGTCTCCGACCACTCCCCCGCACCCGAGTCGGGCGGTACCGAGCCGTCGACGCTGTACGGGGTGTTCAAGCTCGCGAACGAGGGCACGGCCCGCGTCTACTGGAACGACGACGACGTCGCCTCGATCGGTATTCGCCCGTACATCGTGTACGGGCCTGGTCGCGACCAGGGGCTCACCTCGGGGCCGTCGCTCGCCATGGAGGCCGCTGCGCGCGGCGAGGGCTACACGATCGCGTACGGCGGAACAGCGCAGTACGACTTCGCACCCGATGTCGGTCGGGCATTCGCGCTCGCGGCTCGCGCTGCGACCGACGGCGCGCACGTCGCGAACTTCCCGGGCGTGTCGTCGACGATGCAAGAGGTCGTCGACGCGATCGAGTCGGCCGCTCCGGCGGTCGCGGGCAGGGTGTTCTGGGAGGAGGGCCAGCTGCCGTTCCCCGAGGCGCTCGAAGGGCGGCTGCTGGAGCGCCTCATCGGCCCGACCACGCCCACGCCGCTCGCCGATGGCATTCGCGCCACGATCGAGCACTTCCGCGGGGCCGGCACCGGCGACTGACCGGCTTCACCAGGGCGAGACCGTGACGCCGCCCCACTCCTCGGGCGCCACGTCCCGGACCGTCTGCGTCAGCTCCCAGCGGTGACCGGCGGGATCCTCGAGGACACCCGAGCGCTCGCCGTACTCCCACGTCGTCGGCTCCTCGACGACCTTCGCTCCCTGCGCTCGCGCACGATCGAAGGCGGCGTCGACGTCGGGGACTCGGAGCTTCACGAGGTGGGTCACGCCCTTGCCGCTCGGCGCGGCTCGGTCGCCTCCGACATCCGCTACGACGACGGCCGCGTCACGGCCGAAGCCGAGTTGCGCGCGGTGCGAGTCTCCGATGCGCACCCGCTCCTCGAATCCGAGCGCCGACTCGAGCCAGGCGACGGCCGCTCGCACATCGGGATAGAAGAGGACGGGCGTCACCGTCATCGGCGGCGCCGATCGATTCGTCGGCATCGTCGAACGCTATACGCCGCCGTCGCTTTCGTAGCGGCCGCTGAAGGATCGGAGCGTGCGTCGAGCGAGGGCACAATCGCGCATCGAGGCGAGCCGTCGCCCGAGGCAAGCGCAGCGTGTCGCGCCTTTTCAACGGGTCGCCATCATGCGCGGCACGACGCGAGCACTAGAGTGCACCGGGGTACTGGCTATGCATCAGCGAGTGAACCGGCAGGTCAGACTGAAGTCCAGGCCGTCCGGCATTCCCCAGGCGGAGCACTTCGAGATTGTCGAGGCGCCTGTGCCGGACCCGTCGGATGGCCAGGTTCTGGTGCGCAATATCTACCTGTCGGTGGATCCCGCGATGCGCGGTTGGGTCAGCGCGGTCGCCAACTATTCCGAGCCTGTAGCGCTTGGTGCGGTCATGCGCTCGCTAGCCGTCGGGCGCGTCGAAGAGTCGCGAAGTTCTGATTTCCACCCGGGCGAGTACGTGACTGGCATGTTCGGCTGGCAGGACTACGCCGTGGTGGACGCCGAGGCGATCGAGCGCAAGGTCGGCGGCTCAGGCTTGCCCATCTCGACATCGCTTGGCGTCCTCGGCCTCAATGGTCTGACCGCCTATTTCGCCCTCCTGGAGATCGGCCAGCCCAAGGCGGGCGAGACCGTGGTCGTGTCGACGGCAGCGGGAGCGGTCGGGTCATGCGTCGGTCAAATCGCCAAGATCAAGGGGTGCCGTACCGTCGGCATTGCCGGCGGGCCTGACAAGGTGCGTGTGTGTCGCGAGGAGTTCCGCTACGACTCCGCCGTCGATTACAGGGCTGACGATTTCGAGTCAGCACTCGATGCTGCCTGCCCTGAGGGCGTCGATGTCTACTTCGACAACACGGCCGGCCCTATCAGCGATTCCGTCATGCGACGTCTCAATGTCGGAGCACGGGTGGTCATCTGCGGCACGGCGTCCATCGCGAGCTGGGATCCGCCACCCCAGGGACCACGGGTCGAGCGTCATCTTCTCGTCAAACGCGCGCGAATGCAGGGTTTTCTCATCTTTGACCATGTCCAGCGCAGTCCCGAGGCACTGCGAGAACTCGAGAGCTGGGTGCGCAACGGACAGATCCGCTATCGAGAGGACATCCTCGACGGAATCGAGCAGGCACCGGGTTCGATCGCAGGGCTGTACCGCGGCGAGAATCTCGGCAAGCGTCTGATTCGGATCGCTCCGGATGTCCTGCCTAGAGACCCCTTCCCTACGCAAACCTAGACTGGACACCTGGCGATCCGGTCATAAGCGCGGCACTGGCCGCCCCTGGCCCGGCGCCAGAAGCTCAAGGGACAAACGCGCGCACTCGCGCATGCCGGCCTCGTCTCATCCCGGGCTGGCGGAGCGGATCGGGTAACGGGTCGAGACCCGGGCCGACTCTCGGAGCCAGTCGGGTCGAAGAACGCCTTCAGGTGAGAGTCAGCCCGCCGTCGACAACGACGATCTGGCCCGTCGCGAACGGCGCGCGAGCGAGGGAGACGACGGCATCCGCGATGTCCTCGGGCGTCCCGGCGCGACCGAGGGGAGTCCGGGCCACGATCGCCTCGTTCGCCTCCCATCCCGCCGTCCAGGGCGTCTCCACCAGCCCGGGCGCGACCGCGTTCACCCGCACCTCGGGAGCCAGCGCCTGCGCAAGGGTTCGCGTGAGGTGATGCAGCGCCGCCTTCGAGACGGCGTACGGGAGCGAGCTGCCGCCGGCGATGATCCCGGCGACCGATCCCACGTTGATGATCGCCCCCTTCGCCTCGCGCAAGGCGGGCGCGGCGGTACGGCTGACGTACCAGGGCCCCATCAGGTTCACGTCCAGGATCCGTCGCCACAGCTCGTCGTCGACGGCCTCGAGATCAGCGAACGGGATGCGTCTCGTCGTACCCGCGTTGTTGACGACGACATCGAGGCGTCCGAATCGCTCCAGCGCGGTCGCGACCACCCGTCGTGCGTCGTCCTCGCGGGAGACGTCACCTTGCACGTACACGGCCTCGGGGAGCGACTGCGCGAGCATCTCGCCCGCCTCGACCGAGCGCGACGAGTTGACGATCACCCGGGCGCCATCGCGAGCAAACCGCTCCGCGACCGCCCGGCCGATACCGCTCGACGACCCGGTGACGACAACCACCTCGCTCACCCCGGCCGATCCTACTGCCGAGGCGTCGAGCCCACTCGCTGGGACGTCCAGCATGATCTATCTCTAGTGACCCGACGGACTCGGAGGTGTCGATGCGCCGCCTGAACTTTCTGGAGGACGACCCCTGGGACGAGGTGAACGACGATGTCAACCGCGTTCGCTGGTTCGGGCACCCGTTCGGGACCGACCAGCTCGGAGCGTCGCTGATCGAGTATCTGCCTCGGTCTCCGGACACTCCGCTGCACATGCACTACGGCGTCGAGGAGATGTTCTTCATTCTCAGCGGGAGGCCGACCGTCCGCACCCCGCAGGGTGCGGAGGAGCTGTCACCCGGCGACGTCGTCTACTTCCCGGAAGGCCCGGACGGGCTGCACACGTTTTCGAACCTCACGGACGAGCCGGTGCGGATGATCGGCATCTCGACCAAGCGGTTCCCGGATGTCGTCGCCTACCCGGAGCGCGGAGTCGCCTGGGTGGCGACACGGCATCCCGAGCGCCCGGTCCCCCAGAGCGGCGACCAGGGAGTCATCGCCCGCTTCGAGTTGCCACCCGACGAATGAAGGCTCCCGGCACGGGCTCAGGGACATCGATGACGGATGACGGGATCGAGATCCGCGAGCTCGCCGATGACGACCTCGAAGCTGTCGTCGCCTTCTCGCTTCGCGCCTGGGAGCCCGTCTTCGCCTCGCTCCAGGAGGTCTTGGGCGAGGAGATCTTCCTCCGACTGCATCCCGACTGGAGAAAGGGCCAAGCCGACACCGTTCGATCGATCTGCACGAACGAAGAGCGCGATGCCTTCGTCGCGATCGTGGACGCCCGTCCGGTCGGATTCGTTGCCGTCGCACTGAACGCCTTCCACGAGCGCATGGGCGTCATCGAAATCATCGGCGTCGATCCTGACTACCAAGGGCGCGGCATCGGCGCCCGGCTGACCGAGTTCGCCGTCGATCACCTGAGACGACGTGGAATGGACATTGCGGTCGTCGAGACCGGCGGCGATCCCGGCCACGCGCCCGCTCGGGCGCTCTACGACGAGACGGGTTTCACCCTCTTGCCCATCGCCCGCTACTTCCGACTGCTCGGCTAGGGCTTGCGCAGCGGACTCACCGCTTCCGGCGCGGGATCCTGGGTGCGTAGCGGCGGTGGAGGATGACGGTGTTGCCGTCCGGGTCGCGAAACGCCGCGAAGTGGCATACGCCCGAGTCCCACGTCTCGGCGACGAACTCGACGCCTCTTGCTTCGAGCTCAGCCCTCGCTGCAGCGACGTCCGCTACCCGGATGCCGACGCCGGCCTGGTTCGCGACGACGGTAGGTCGTCACGCTCGGGCGCCCAGAAGCTGAGGGTCAGGTTCGGCGTTTCCACCTCGCCCTCGGTGACGTTGCTCGCAGGCAGTCCCAGTACGCCGCTGTACCAGGCGACTGCCCGGGCAGGGTCCCGTGTCGGCATCGAAATGAAGTCCACCTGCTCGACACGCACGACCCGCGACGCTAGCACCGGGTCGCGTCCGACTCCGCGAGGGGTCACTGCTCGCGCGACTAGTGTCTCGCGGGTGAGGGCGACAGCAGTCGATGCTGCGGTGGCCGTCGCCGACGCTCACGGCGTGCGCTGTGACAAGCCCGTCGTACTGGGGCAAGCGTGGCACGTGCTCGTGCATCTGTGGCCGTCGCCGGTCGTCGCGCGCGTGACCAGCGGCGCTCCCGGCGTCGATCCGGCAGACGTCGAACGGGAGCTCCGCGTTGCCAGTCACGCGGCTCGCGCCGGCGCTCCGGTCGTCCGGCCGAGCGATCTGCTTCCGCCCGGGCCACATCGCCGCGACGGTCACACGATCGTCTTCTGGAGCTACCTCGTGCGGGCCGGCAAGGTCGATCCGGTCGCCGCTGGCCGCAGGCTCCGCACGATCCATGACTCGCTCGCGGACTACGACGGCGAGCTTCCCGTTGCCGGCCGGGCGGAGGAGGTGCGAGCGATGCTCGCGCCGTTTCCACCCTCTCCGGACGTCGAGCTTCTCTGCGAGCTCGCCTCGCGCGAGCTGCCCGCCGGTCAGGCGCTGCACGGCGACGCCCACCTCTTCAACTGCATCCAAACGGCTACCGGGCCCGTATGGCACGACCTCGAGACGGCGTGCCGCGGCCCCCGCGAATACGACCTCGCCGCGCTCGTCCTGAGCGACCGCTCGGGCCATCCGGAGCCGGAAGCTCGGACCGCCGCCGACGCCTACGGGCCGTACGACGAGGAGATCCTCCAACGGGCCGTCCCGGTCTACGCCTCGTGGGTGGCCGCTTCGTTCATGGTCGCGGTCGGCCGACGCCCCGACGCCGCACCGAACCTCGAGCGCCAGCTGCGGTTTCTGCGACGCTTCCGCAGCTAGTCCGCCGTCCCCTCGGTCATCCGCCGGCAGCATCGCGGTACGAGTCCCAGCCTTGACGGTTGACATGCCGGTCCGAGAGGCGAAGAATCGACCTTTCGCCCACTCCGTGAAGGGAGGACGGCATGTCTTGGAGCATCGAGGGGACCTACTTCGAAACCTGCTCCTGCGAGCTCATGTGCCCGTGCAACCTCTCGTTCGACCACGGCGCGACGTACGACTACTGCCGCGTCACGCTGGTCTTCGACATCCGCGCGGGCGAGATCGAGGGGACGGACGTGAGCGGGCGCACGCTCGCCGTGATCGCGGACACGCCCAAGGTCATGACCGAGGGCAACTGGCGCCTCGGCATGTTCGTCGACGACGGTACCTCGGACGAGCAGATGGAGAAGCTCACGGGAGTCTTCGGCGGCCAGATGGGTGGCCCCATGGCCGGCCTCGCACCACTCATCGGCGAGGTGCTCGGAGTCGAGCGCGCTCCGATCGAGGTCATGGAGGACGGACTCAGCCATAGCGTTCGCATCGGCGACGCGATCGATTTCGAGATCGAGGACATCGTCCCGTTCGGTGTCGAGACGGGCGAGCCCGCGAGGCTCAGCGGGATCTTCCATCCCGTCGGCTCCGAGCTGACCGCTGCAGAAGCGAAGCGCTCGAAGATCAACGCGTTCGGGATCGAGTACGAAGGGAAGACGGGGCTCTCCTCGGCGTTCTCCTGGGCCGCCTGAGAACGTGACCGCCACCGCGCACGAGCAAGCTCTGGATCAGGGCGACCTCTCCCCCGCCTACGCCGCGGCGCGCACCCGGCTGGGGCTCATCGCGTTGCTCCTGGCGCTCGCCGCGATCGGCTGGTGGTGGACGGCGCGCGAGATGCAGGACATGGACGGCGGCCCGTGGACGGAGCTTGGGACAGTCGGATGGTTCCTCGGCGTGTGGGTCGTGATGATGGCCGCGATGATGTTCCCTTCGGTCGCGCCGACCGTTGCGCTCTACTCGAAGCTGAAGCACACGCGTGCTCTCGGCGCCCCGCTCCTGTTCGCCTCCGGGTACCTCCTGGTGTGGAGCGCCGTCGGACTCATGGCGTACGCGCTCGCGAGGATCGGCGGACGGCTGTTCGGTGACGTGCTCGCCTGGGACAACGCGGGGCGTTGGGTCGCCGGCGCCACGCTTCTCGTCGCTGCGGCATACGAGCTGACCCCACTCAAGGACGTCTGCCTCGGAAAGTGCCGTACTCCGCTCGGGTTCCTTCTCGGCAGCTGGAGAGACGGACTGTCGGGCGCCCTCGAGATGGGAGCCCGGCACGGCGCCTGGTGCGTCGGTTGCTGCTGGGCCTTCATGGCGTCGCTCTTTGCGCTCGGCGTGATGAGCGTCGTCTGGATGGCGGTCGTCGCCGGCATCATTGCCTTCGAAAAGCTGATTCCCTCGCGTCGCGTTGCGACGTACGGAACGGCGGCTCTGCTCCTCGTTCTCGGGGTGCTCATGCTGGTGGCCCCGGATGTCATCCCGACGCTGACGATTCCGGGAGCCGGATCGATGTCGCAGATGGACCAGATGAGCCCGTAGGCACGCGCGCGCGACCGGATCGCCAAACCCTACGGGCACCATCGCTTGCATCTCGTCGCCGAGACCCGCGATGGCCATTCCCGGACACGCGAACGCGTGTCGGCGGACTACTTCACGAGCTTCCAGACGGCCTCGGCGCCTTGGCGCTTACCCCGGCGCCAGGTGACCAGGCCGACCACGACGAGCCCGGCCGCGACGAACACCGCCAGCGAGCGAATGTCGGACTGAAGCTTCGAGAGATCCTCGTCGAGTGCCTGGCGCTCGGCTGCGATCTCCTGGCGGATCGTGTCGGCCGTGCGTTCAGACATGGCTTCGCAACGCCTCCACCGTCTGCTGGGCTTCCTCGATCGCTTGAGTCGGCTTCGGGGGTGACGCCTTGCGAGCGGAGCGCCTGGCGAGGAGTCCCGCGATCGCGGCGAGCGCGAGGATGACCACCGTCACGATCAACAGAGACAGCCACAACGGGAGCGCCTCACTGAGACCCGCCGCCGCCGTGGCGAACGCGAACCCGATCCCATAGACGACGAGAACCACTGCCACCGCTCCCAGCGCACCCGCCACGCCGAGCGCGGTCGCCTTCTGCTTTCCCTCGGCCTTCGCCAGTTCGAGGTTGAGCTGCGCGAGCGCTTGGATCCGCCCGGTCACGGCCTTCGTGCGTGCTGCGAACCCGAACACAGCGAGGACCCTACTCGGATCCGCGCGCGCTGAACAGTGGCGAGACCCTCACGGTCAGGAACCAGGAGCCGCGATCGAGCTCGATCCCCAGCATCGTCTCGGGGCCTTTCTCGGGCGCACGAGACTGGAGGCGAGGTTGGCGCTCAGTTCTTCTTCGTCGGCCGTTGAGCGCGCGCTTCGGCGTTGGCCGCTACCGCCGCGCGGATGAGCCGCTTGAAGGCCGCATCGTCGATCATCTCCCCTTCGTGGAGGTCGATCGCGCGGCGCGTGTTCCCTTCCAGACTGGAGTTGAAGAGCTTCTTCGGGTCCTCGAGGGAGGCTCCGCGAAAGAAGGTCAGCTTGACGACCTGCTTGTAGGTCTCGCCCGTACAGATGCCTCCCTCGTGGGACCAGACCGGAGTTCCCGGAGAGGACGCTTTCGCCCACTTCCACTCCTCGACGACCTCGGGGTCGGCCTCGTGGATCAGCTGGCGCACACGGGCGAGGGTCTCTCCTCTCCAGTCCGCCAGCTCCTCGATCCGCCGGGTGATGCTCGCTGACGCGGACTCGCTGTTCGGACCTTCCGGCGTCATGCTCTCTCCGATCCTTCGATTCGCCGTGAGGGTGAGCTTCGGGCATCGCGGATGCTATCCACCTGCAGGCAGCTGCAAGACGCACCGACGGCGGCGAGTGGTTCCGAGCTGCGGCAGCATGCAGCGATGCACGTCTTCCTCGAGACGGAGCGTCTTACCCTGCGTCGCTTCACGGCGAACGACGCGGACCTCCTCGTCGAGCTCGACAGCGATCCCGAGGTGATGCACTTCATCACCGGGGGTCTACCGACATCGCGCCGGGAGATCGAGACCGAGATCCTGCCCGCGTACCTCGAGTACTACGAGCGTTACGCCGGTTACGGCTTCTGGGCAGTCATCGAGCGATCGACGGAAGCGTTCGTCGGGTGGTTCCACTTCCGGCCGGAGCACGGGGACGATCCAGGTGAGGTCGAGCTGGGGTACCGGCTGCGCCGCTCTGCCTGGGGCAAGGGCTACGCGACCGAAGGGTCACGGGCCTTGATCGAGAAGGGCTTCCTCGAGCTCGGCGTTCAGCGGGTCCACGCGACGACGATGGTCGTCAACGTCGCTTCCCGACGCGTCATGGAGAAGGCCGGGTTGCGCTACGTCAGGACGTTCCACCAGCCATGGCCGTACCCGATCTCCGGTGACGAGCACGGCGATGTCGAGTACGCGCTGTCGGCGGCGGAATGGCACGGCGGGTAACGCCGGCTCCGCGTCCCGACGAAGCTCGGCCTAGTACCCCGGCGAGGAACGCACGGACTTCGCAGCAAAGCGATGCATGTACGTCACGATGTCGAGCGTCACGCCGAGCGCGATGAGGAGGATGTCCCAGTTTCCGTGGATGCCGCCCGGCTGCCAGGCGATCACGTACGCGAGGGTCGTCCACGGCAGGAAGATCAAGCCGAGGAGCGGCCAGAGCGCCGAGCCGAACGCGAGGTCGACCTTGTCGCCGAAGATCCAGACGACGGCCAGCACGAAGCGTGGCCCGATGATCGCGAGTGCACCGACGAAGCAACACATGGGCGCGCAGTCTCTCGCGTTCCGTGGGCTCGCGCAACCACGCTTGCTCCTCTTTGTACCTTGTGCTTCTATGCATGGCACCCTTAGCCATGGAGCTGGAATGCACATCGACAAGGATCTCGTAGCGGCCTCGGCGACACCGCTCGTGCTCGCGCTCCTGGCGGACGGCGAGAGCTACGGGTACGCCATCCTCAAGCGAGTACGGGCGCTCTCCGGGGGCGACCTCGAGTGGACCGACGGCATGCTCTACCCGCTCCTCCATCGCCTCCGCCGGCTCGGATACGTGACCACGGAGTGGCGGACGCCACCGGAAGGCCGTCGTCGCCAGTACTACATGATCACCGACGACGGACGAGCAGCACTCGCCGAGCAGCACCGGCAGTGGGTCGCCGTCACCCGGGCGCTGAACGACGTCTGGCCGGGTTCCAGCGGGATGCTGGCAGCAGCCGGGGAGGCGTGATGGAGAGCGTCGAGTCGCAGATCTCCGAGTGGCGGGCCTACGTCGCACGTGTCGCCGGCGCTCAACGGCCAGGACGTCGACGAGCTCGAGGATCATCTCCGTCACCAGATCGCCGACCTGACCCACGCCGGCCTCACGCCCGACGAGGGGTTCCTGATCGCCGTGAAGCGGATGGGCGACCTCGACGCCCTGTCCCGCGAGTTCGCACGCGAGCACAGCGACCGGCTCTGGAAGCAGTTGCTGGCATCCGACGACGAGCCTGCGCGCGCTGCGAGCGGCTGGCTCGAGGCCCTCCTGTTCGCCGCGGCTGCGGCCGTGACCATCCAGGTGGCGCGCCTTGCCGCCGGCTTCCCCGACGACGAGGGCGGGGACCCGACCTGGTTCGTTCGGGATCTCAGCCTGGTCGTTCTGCCCTTCCTGGCTGCGTACTTCGCCCATCGACGGCAGCTCGCCCTCCGGGGATGGGTGCTGACGGCGGCGCCGTTCGCCGTCGCGGCCGTCGTGGTCAACGTCTATCCGTACGACGCGGACTCGGCCACCGAGATGCTCGTCGCCCTCCATCTGCCGGTGGTGCTGTGGTTCGCCGTCGCGTACCCGTACATGGGCGGGACGATCCGATCGCACCAGCGGCGCATGGATTTCGTTCGCTTCACCGGCGAGTGGTTCATCTACTACGTGCTCATCGCGCTCGGGGGCGGCGTGCTGATGGCACTGACCGGTGGGATCCTCCAGCCGACGGGCGTCGACGTCGACCGGGTCGCGGAATGGGTCCTGCCGTCGGGGGCGGCGGGTGCCGTCGTCGTTGCCGCATGGCTCGTCGAGTCGAAGCAACAGGTCGTCGAGAACATGGCGCCGGTGCTCACGATGCTCTTCACGCCGCTGTTCGCCGTGATGCTGGCCTGTGCCGCCGTCGTCTACGCCATCACAGGGCTCGGCGACACGTTCGATCGGGAGCTCGTCAGCATCTTCGACGCCCTTCTGGTGGTCGTCCTGGCGCTCGTCCTGTACGGCCTGTCCGCGCGAGCGCCGTCCACGTCGCGCGATTGGATGGACGGGATCCAGCTGGTCGCCGTCGCCAGCGCGCTCGTTCTCGACCTGGTGGTACTCGGCGCGATGGTCGCCCGGATCGGCGATGTCGGCTTCACACCGAACCGGACGGTTGCATTGGGGCTGAACATCGTCCTGCTCGTGAACCTGGCCGGTGCTGCCTGGCTGTCCGCCCGATTCCTCAGGGGGCGAAGCACGTTCAGCCGGCTCGAGCGCTGGCAGACCTCCTACCTGCCCGTGTTCGCTCTCTGGACCGCCGCGGTGGTGGTGGTGATACCGCCGCTCTTCGGGTTCTCCTGATCGAGGGCGCCGGGTGCATTACGGGTCGTGCACGACCTGGCGCCAGGGCGGTGGCACTGGAAGGCACCGCATCCGGACCGGCGGTCCGGCGAGCCGTGGGATCAGAACGTCTCCTCCTACGCGATCGACGACGGTGTGCGCCTGTTGCTGTTCGACCCGATGCCCCGCCCGGTGAGCTCGAGAGCATTGCGGCCGAGCGAGAGACCGCAATCGTGCTCACCTGCCCGTGGCACGAGCGCGACTCCCGTGGCCTGGTCGAGCGGCTCGGTGTGCCCGTGTACACGCCGCGGCCTGACACCGCCGAGTACCGGAAACGGACTCGAGATCAATGAGCGGTGGCTGCAGGACCAGGCGCGAGGCGTGAAGACGTCGTCGCGGGCTTGTCTCCACTGCTGCAGAAGCCGGTCGAGCACGTGCTCGCCACGCACGGCGGTCAGCACGACCGCGCCGCCCTCGAGCGCGCGCTCTCCGTCTCCTAGCTACCCCCGGTCACGGCAACTCGAGGCGTCGAGGGCGCCCTGCGCGTGAGCGCGCCCTCGACCGCGTCTGGGGCTCTACGGACGCGCCAGAAAGAGCCGCTTCTCCCGCGCGAGGTGCGGGGGCCACGCGAGGCGAGTGACGCCCGCAAAGCGGAGGTAGGCGCGGAGCGCGTCCCGCATCGCGTCGACGAAACCCTCGGCCCGGCGCGGTGCGAATCCGTCCTCCCACCACAGGTCGAGCACCTGCACCTGACCGGTCTCGCGGTCGATGCGCGGCTCGATCCTGCCGACGAGCCGGTCGCGAAAGAGCATCGGCAGGACGTACCAGCCCCACCGGCGCTTGGCGGGCGGGATGAACAGCTCCCAGACGTAGTCGAAGTCGAAGAGCGACCCGAGCAGAGGGCGGTCCCACACCAACGCGTCGAACGGAGGCAGAAAGGCGACCGAGGGCGGCGGCTCCGGCGGATCCTCGAGCAGCCCGACCTCGTCCGCGAGCACGTAGCGCTTCCCGCGCACGCCTTCGACCTCCACCGCAACGAGCTCGCCGTCGGCGATCAGCTCCTCGCGCAGCGCGGTCCTTCCCGGATACCCCGGAAATCTCCGATCCGGCTTGGCCGTGCCGAGGCCACCGAAGATGTCCGGCCCCGCAACTCCGAGGAGGCCGTGGGCGCGGTAGCGCGAGAGGAGCCTGTGTCGGAACTGCTCCACGGTTGAGACGTCGCGCGCGAGAAGGTCGGCTGGCAGAAGTCTGCTCGAGAAGGTCGTAGTACCGGCGGTTGCCGTCGCGGCGCGCCAGGCCGAGGACGCCCGTCAGCGTGTACGCGTCGAGCACGGCCCGGACCGTGTTGGTCGGCATCCCGAACCAGTCGGTGGTCGGCCCCTGCGCGCGCTCGAAGTCGTTCACCGACAGCGGCCCCTCGGCGCGGATCCGCTCGAGCACCCGCTCGGCCACGTCCGTGTTCTCGTCGAGGACGTCCTGCCAGCTTCGGCTCAACCTCGCGCGATACCACGGGAACTCGCCGGCCGGGACGAACGAGAGGCCCTTGTTGTACGCCTCGAAGATCTCCCGGCGCTCGTACAGGTCGTCGCACCAGGCGGGGTCGTAGTCGGCCACGCGCGCGTGCAGGACGAGGTCGTGGGTCCGACCGGCGACGGCGAGAGGGTCGAACTGGATCGAGCCGAGCCGGCGGAAGACCTCGAGCACGGCGCTCTCTCCTCCCTCGAGCGCACGGGCAGGCGCGAGCGCGTGGCGCGCGACGAGAAAGCGCCGTGCAGCCTCGGCCGTGACCTTCACGCGTGCGACCCTAACCCGGTCCGTCGGCCAACCCAGCTCTCGTACTCCGCGACTCGGTGATTCAGCCCACGCGCTCGAGAAACGCGAGCACTCGCTCGGTCAGCAGCTTCGTCGCGCCCGCGTCGTAGCTCGGCAGGCTGCTGTCCGCGAAGTAGTGCTGGTCGCCCGGATAGAGGAAGAGCTCGCCGTCGTCGGCCGACTCGACGATCTCACGCGCGGCCTCGATGTCGCCCTCGTCGACGAAGAACGGGTCGGCATCCATTCCGTGCACCTGCACGGGGAGCTCCGCCGGCCACGACGACCCGAACTCCGAGCTCGGCACTGCGGAATAGAACAGCAGCGCCCCCCGTGCGCCGGCACGCGTCTGCGCGAGCTTCTGCGCCGGCAGCACGCCGAGCGAGAAGCCCCCGTAGACGAGCTCGTTCGGGAGACCGTCGGCCGTGCGGACCCCCCGCTCGATCGCGTCGCCGAAGCCGCCGGTCTCACCGACGTACGCGAGGCCCTCGTCGATCGAGCCGAACGTGCGGCCGTCGAAGAGATCGGGGGTGTGGACCGTGTGACCCGCCTGTCGCAGGTCTTCGGCGAATGCGTGGAACCCTGGGGTCTGACCCTGAGCATGGTGGAAGAGCAGCACGTCTGCCATGTCGCCTCCTTCGCGTCGTGCGGCACCCTACCGCGAGGCGCGCGACCCGAAACCTGTCCCTTGCCGCCGACTACGGTTTCCGGCATGAGCGCCGCTCCATCGACGCCCGAGCTCACGATCGTCCCCGCCAACGAGTCGAGCTGGGAGGACATCCAGGCGGTCTTCGGCACGCGCGGAGATCCGCACCGGTGCCAGTGCCAGCGGTTCAAGATGGGGCCCGGCGAGTCCTGGGCCTCCGTCGGCGCCGAGGAGCTCGGACACAGGCTCCGCGCTCAGACCGAGTGCGGCCACCCGAGGGCGACGACGACCTGCGGACTTGTCGCCTACCTCGACCGCGAGCCCGTCGGGTGGTGCGCCGTCGAGCCGCGCTCGAACCACCCACGGCTCGCGCTGAAGATGCGCGTCCCGTGGGAAGGCAGGGACGAGGACAAGTCCGACGACAGCGTCTGGGCCGTCACCTGCTTCGTCACCCGCTCCGGATTCCGCCGTCGCGGCATCAGCCGCGCCCTTGCACGCGCCGCAGCCGAATTCGCACGGGAGCGCGGCGCTCGTGCGGTCGAGGGCTACCCGATGCTCACGACGCCCGGCCGGGAGATCACCTGGGGCGAGCTGCACGTCGGCAGCCGTAGCGCGTTCGAGGCGGCCGGGTACGCGGAGGTCGGTCACCCAACGCCGCGGCGCTTCGTCATGCGGATCGACTTCTAAGGCAAACGAGGTCGAGCGTCAGCCGGCGACGACCGGGTTCGTGATCGACGTCAGACCGTCGATCTCGATCGTCACCTCGTCACCCGGCTGCAGCAGGCGCTGCGGGTCGCGGAAGACGCCGACGCCCGCCGGCGTCCCCGTGAGGATGAGGTCGCCGGGCTCGAGGGTCGTGGTCTGCGACACGTACGCGATGACGTCGTCGACCCCGAAGATGAGGTTCGCCGTGGTCGAGTCCTGCAGCACCTCACCGCTCACGATCGCGCGGATACCGAGCGCGTGGGGGTCCGCGATCTCGTCGCGCGGCGTCATGGGCCCGACCGGACAGAACGTGTCCGGGGACTTCCCGCGCGTCCACTGGCCGTCCGAGAACTGGAGATCCCGTGCACTGACGTCGTTCGCGCAGAGGTAGCCGCGCACGGCTTCGAAGGCGTTTTCCTTCGACACGCCCCGTACGCGCTCTCCGATGACGACGCCGAGCTCCGCCTCGTAGTCCGCCTTCGTGACGATCGACGGGATCACGATCGGCTCTCCCGGCCCGATGAGCGACGTCGTCCACTTTGCGAAGAGGAGCGGCGCCTTCGGTAGCTCGGCGCCCTGCTCCTCCGCGTGGTCGCGGTAGTTGAGGCCGACGCAGACGATCTTCCCGGGGAGCTCGATCGGAAGCATCCGAGAAACCTACTTCGACAGCGCGCGGGCCGCGCCGCCTACTCGCACGTCATGCCGGAGCTAGGCTCGCCATGTGAGCCTGCCCGCCTCCCTCGTCGCCGAGCTGAAGGCGGCGCTCGGCTCCGAGCATGTCGTCACCGAGCCCGAGCAGCTCCGCGTCTACGAGTGCGACGGTCTGACCGGGCACCGCGCTGTGCCGGAGCTTGTCGTCCTTCCGGGCTCGACGGAGGATGTCCAGACCGCGCTTCGGGCATGCACACGAGACCGCGTGCCCTTCGTCGCCCGTGGCGCCGGCACCGGCCTGTCCGGTGGAGCGACGCCCATGGCGGGCGGGGTAGTCGTCTCGCTGGCACGGATGAACCGGATCCTGGAGATCGACCTCGACGGTCAGCGGATCGTCGTCGAGCCGGGCGTCGCGAACCTCGACGTCACGCGCGCCGTGGCAGGCGAAGGCTTCTTCTACGCGCCCGATCCGTCGAGCCAGCAGGTGTGCACGATCGGCGGGAACGTCGCCGAGAATTCCGGCGGCGCGCACTGCTTGAAGTACGGCTTCACGACACATCACGTCACCGGGCTGACGTTCGTCCTGCCCGACGGAGAGGTCGTCGAGCTGGGCGGAAAGGCGCTCGACCCGGACGGACCCGACCTCCTCGGCGCGATCGTCGGCTCCGAGGGAACGCTCGGTGTGGTCACCAGCATCACGCTCCGCCTCGTTCGAACGCCGCAGACGATCCTGACGCTGCTCGCGGGCTTCCACACGATGGACGCCGCGGGTGCCGCGGTTTCCGGGATCGTGGCAGCCGGCGTCATGCCGTCGGCAATCGAGATGATGGACCGGCTCACGCTCGAGGCCGCCGAGCGCGCCGTCTCGCCGGGGTATCCGGCGGGCGCCGGCGCCGTGCTGCTCGTCGAGCTCGACGGCGTCGTCGAGCAGGTGGAGGACGACGCGGCGGAGATCGAGCGGATCTGTGCCGAGTGCGGTGCGTTCGAGATCCGCGCTGCGACGAGCGACGCCGACCGAGCGCGCCTCTGGAAGGGGCGGAAGTCGGCGTTCGCAGCCATGGGCCGCGTGGCCACCGACTACTACGTCCAGGACGGCGTCGTCCCGCGAACGCGGCTTCCGGAGGTCCTTCGCCGGATCGAGGAGCTGTCCCAGGAGCACGGCCTCCTGGTCGGCAACGTCTTCCACGCGGGCGACGGCAACCTCCACCCTCTCGTGCTCTACGACTCGACCGCCGGCGAGACGGAACGGGCGCGAGAGCTCGCCGAGGCGATCCTCGACGCATGCCTCGACGCGGGCGGCTCGCTGACGGGAGAGCACGGCGTCGGCATGGACAAGGCCTGCTCGATGCCCCGGATGTTCTCCGAGCGGGACCTCCGCGTCTTCGACCGGCTCCGTCGCGCGTTCGACCCGCTCGGGATCTGCAACCCGGGCAAGGTGATCCCGACGCCGCGCCTGTGCGGCGAGGTGCCGGGCCCGTACCGGATGCACGCCCTCGAGAGGATCGGCGTTGCCGAGCGTCTCTAGCATCGAGCAGGCTTCGTCGGCCCTCGCGGCCGCGAATGCGGAAGGACGGCGGATTCGTATCGGCGTCGACCTGACGACCGACGGACTCACGCGCGTGCTGGAGCACGACCCCGGCGATCTCACGTGCACGGTCGAGAGCGGCGTTCGGCTCTCGGAGCTTCGAGAGGTCCTCGCGGACGCCGGCCAGCGGCTCTCGCTCGACCCGCCGGGCGACCCGACCGTCGGCGCGCTCCTCGCCCGGAACGTCTCGGGTCCGCTGCGACATCGGTTCGGCGCACCGCGGGACCTCGTCCTCGGCGTCACACTCGTCCTGGGCGACGGCACGGTCGCGAACGCGGGCGGCAAGGTCGTCAAGAACGTCGCGGGCTACGACCTCGCACGGCTCGTGTGCGGATCCGAGGGCCGACTGGCGTTCATCGCACGCGCCAGCTTCCGCCTGCACCCGCTCCCGAAAGCGGCCCGGACGCTCTTGGTCGAGACCTCCGACGCCGCACGCGACGTCGCCGCGCTCCTCCGCTCGCAGCTCCAGCCGAGCGCGCTCGACGTCCTCCATCCCGGCCGCGTCGCCGTGCTCTTCGAGGGCTCCGAGCGCGCCGTCGCGGCCCAGGTGGCCGCAGCGCACTCGCTCGTCGGCGGAGCCGAGGCGGACGTCGTCGGCCTGGGACGATTCGCGGTCGCGCCAGGCGACCGCGGCGCGGTGTGCTCAGGTTCGCGCCGGGAGAGCTCGCGAGCACGCTCGCCGGTCTCACCGAGGCAGTGGTCCGCCCCGCTGCCGGCGTCGCCTACTCGGCGACGAGTGTCGCCTCGTCGGACGCGACCGCCGCCTGGCGGCCTCTCGTCGACCGGATAGCCGCCGAGCTCGACCCGGGGGGAGTGCTCGCCGCGTGATCCGCGAGTACACCTCGGACTGCGTCCACTGCGGGTTCTGCCTCCCGACGTGCCCGACGTACGTGCTGTGGCGCGAGGAGATGGACTCGCCGCGCGGGCGCATCCATCTCATGGACGCTCGTCTCGACGGGACGATCGCGCTGAACGCGACCGTGTCGCAGCACTTCGACCGCTGCCTCGGCTGCATGGCGTGCCTCTCCTCGTGTCCGTCGGGCGTGCGCTACGACCGCCTGATCGAGTCCACGCGCGCCGCTGTCGAGGACGAGCTCGAGCGTCCGTTCGGAGACCGACTCGTCCGGGGGCTCCTCTTCCGCCTGCTCCCGTATCCGCGCCGCATGCGCGCGGCGCTCCGGCTCGCCCCGCTCGGCCGCCATGCGCCGCTGCCGAGGCGGTTGCGTCCCCTGAGCGAGATCGCGCCGCGCTGGCGGGGCCACGGAGACGTGCCGACCGTGACCCCCGCGGAGGGCCCACGGCGCGCACGCGTCGGGCTCCTCACGGGCTGCGTCCAGAGCGCCGTCTTCCCCGACGTCAACGCCGCGACCGCGCGCGTGCTCGCCGCCGACGGCTTCGAGGTCGTCGCGCCGCCGCAGGGCTGCTGCGGGGCGCTGTCCGTTCATGCGGGCCGGCTCGAGGAAGGCAAGGCGTTCGCGCGACGGTTGATCGGCGCGTTCGTCAACGTCGACGCCATCGTCGTGAATACGTCGGGCTGCGGCTCGCATCTGAAGGAGCTCGGCTGGCTCCTGGGCGACGAGCGCGCCGAGGCGTTCTCCGCCAAGGTGCGCGACGTCGGCGAGCTCCTCGGCGAGACGCAGTCCGCGAGCATCGAGGCACCCGCTCCCCATGACGGCTCGCGCTACAGGACTCGTGCCACCTCCGGCACGCCCAGAAGCTCCCGCTCGCGTCGCGGACGTCGCTCGGCCGGATCCCGGGGCTCGACGTGGTCGAGCCGGCGGAGCAGGACCTCTGCTGCGGATCGGCCGGGATCTACAACGTCGTCCAGGCGGAGGCGGCCCGAGATCTCGGCGACCGCAAGGCGGCGCACGTGCTCGCGACCGGCGCGCAGGCGTACGCGAGCGCGAACCCCGGCTGCCTCGTCCAGATCTCCGCCGCGCTGCTTCGTGCGAAGCGACCGCTGCCGGCTCTCCATCCGATCGAGCTCGTCGACGCGTCGATCCGCAACGCCGGCGCGGGCCGGCTGCTCAGCTCGGCGAGACGCTGACCGGCCGCAGCTCGTCCAGCCGGTCGACGCGGGCGAGCGCGGGAAAGAGCTTCCACCAGGCGGCCGCGACGACGATGGTCGCAGCGCCCCCGAGCACGACCGCCGGCACCGCACCGATGAGCGCGGCCGCGACGCCGGACTCGAACGCCCCGAGCTCGTTCGACGCGCTGATGAAGACCATCTCCACCGCGGTCACGCGTCCGCGCAGCTCGTCGGGCGTCACGAGCGGGAGGATCGTCGAGCGCAGGACGACGCTCACCGTGTCGAACGCGGCCCCCAGCGCGAGCGCGAGCATCGACAGCCACATCGTCTTGGAGAGGCCGAAGGCGATCATGCAGACGCCGAACCCCGCGACGACCACGAGGAGCATCGGCCCGGCGCGCCGCTGGATCGGATAGCGGGTGATCACGAGCGCGCACAGCAGCGAGCCGACCGCGGGAGCGGCACGGAGGAAGCCGAGCCCTGTCGGGCCGACCCCGAGGATGTCCTTCGCGAAGATCGGAAGGAGCGCGACGGCGCCGCCGAGGAGCACCGCGAACAGGTCGAGCGAGATCGCCCCCAGAAGCACGTTCGTGCGCCGGATCAGGCGAACCCCAGCGAGGACCTCGTCGAGACCGACGATCCCCTCCGATGCGGGCGCCCGGCCGCTGCGCATCGCGAGGATGCACCCGAGCCCGACGATCGAGAGCCCGATCGCGACGACGTAGACGAGCTCCGGCTGGATCGCGAAGAGGATGCCTCCGATCGCCGGCCCGACGACCGCGGAGCCCTGGAACGCGATCGAGCGCTGGGCGAGAGCGCTGACGAGGATCTCCTGCGGCACGAGCGACGGCGTCAGCGCACGGCCGGCCGGCGCGCCGATCGCGCTTCCGATCCCCTGGACGAACGCGAGGGCGAAGAACGGCCACACGTGCCCGCTGTCCGCAACGGTCACGGCGAGGAGGCCCCCCAGCACGACGGCGTTCGACGACGCCATGACGGTGAGGAGGTTCCGTCGGGGCAGCCGGTCCGCCAGGTGCCCGGCCGGGAGCGCGAGCAGCAGCAACGGAAGGAACTCCGCGAGGCCGATGAGCCCGAGATCGAGCGCACTCCCGGAGATCGAGTACACCTGCCAGCCGATGGCGACGACCGCCATCTGCAGCGCGAGCGCCTCGGACACGAGCGACACCCAGAAGAGCGCGAAGTCGCGGTGCCGGAATGCGGATCCACCGGCGGTGGTCATGCGGAAAACCTATGCAGCCGCTGGCTCGTCGGTCGGCGTCTCGTCGTCCACGCCGAACTCGACCTCGAGCTTCATGATCCGCGACCCGTCGATCTCGACCACGCGGAGGACGAGCCCGTCGGCCCGTACCTCGTCGCCGACCTCGGGTGCACGACCGAGCTCTCCGAACACGAGGCCGGCCATCGTGTTGAAGTCCTCCTGCTCCAGCTCGGTGTCGAACTCCTCGTTGAAGTCGTCGATCGTGTACGTGCCGTCGATCCGGATGTGCGTCTCGTCGATCCGCTCGATCGACGTGTCCGGCAGGTCGAACTCGTCCTCGATGTCGCCGACGATCTCCTCGAGCAGGTCCTCGAGCGTGACGATGCCCTCGACGTCGCCGTACTCGTCGATGACGATCGCCAGGTGCTGCTTCTCGCGGCGGAAGTCGGCGAGCAGCGCCGCGAGGTCCTTCGTCTCCGGCACGACGTAGGTCGGCCGCACGATCGACTCGAGCTCGACCGAGGCGATCCCGCGGTCGTGGATCGCACCGAACAGGTCGCGGACGTGGAGGATGCCGACGACGTCGTCGAGCGAGCCGCGGTACACCGGGTACCGCGTATAGGGCGAGTCGACGACAGCGCGCAGCGCCTCCTCGGGCGGCATCTCGACGGAGATCGCCACGACGTCTGGGCGCGGAACCATGACCGCCGACACCTCCTTCGACGCGAAGTCGAAGACCTTGTAGAGCATCTCCTCCTCGGCCTCCTCGAGCTCGCCGTGATCCTCGGCCGCGGCGACGGAGTGCCGGATGTCCTCGCGCGTGTAGGCGATCATCCCGGCCGGCGCCGGCTTCACGCGCAGGAGCTTGAGCACGGCGTTCGCCGACACCTGGAGGAGCCAGACGATTGGACGCGCCACGCGCGCCGCCGCGTCGAGCGGAACCGAGAGGACGATCGCAATGCGCTCCGCCCGTTGCAGGGCGACCGCCTTCGGGACCAGCTCGCCCAGCACGACCGACAGGTACGTGAGGATCGCGAACGCGATCGCGAACGCGATGCCAGCGGAGAACGGTGGCTCGAAGAAGTCGGAGAGCAAAGGCTCCCCGACGGCGCCGATGAGGATGGCGAACACGGTGATGCCGACCTGGATGAGGCCGATGAACCGGACCGGCTCGTCCATGAGGCGGAGCGCCGTCTTCGCGCCGCGCCCGCCGCCCGCCGCCTTCTCCTCGAGGCGTACGCGGCGCGCCGTGATGAGGGCGTACTCGGCCGAGACAAAGAGCGCGCTCCCCAGCACGAGGAGGAGCACGATCAGGATGTCGAGAAAGACAGTCACGCCCCGTCAGGGGCGCCGGTACTTGGCGGGTAGTCGTCGCCCACGTTGATCAGGCGGCAGTATAGGTAACCGCCCCGTCGACCTCGTGCCGCACTGCCGCCCCCTCGAGCACGAGCCGCTCGAGATGCGAGAGCGTCTCGGCGATCGCGAAGCGCCGCCCCGCCGCCGGGAGATCGGAGCCGAAGAGCGCGAACGACGCCTGGTACCCGGACTGCGGCTCGCCTCCGAGAGCCGCGGCCGCCTCGGCCAGACGTATGCGGTGGTGCATCTTCAGCTCGCGCGCACGGCCCGCTGGATCCTCGATCGGGTCCCCGTGACCGGGCAGCGCGATCCTCGGATCGAGCTCGATCGTCCGGTCGAGCGCGGCGAGGTAGTCGCCCAGCGGATCGGGACGGCTCGCCGGCCAGAGCCCGACCGTCGGCGTGATGCGGGCGAGGAGATGGTCGGCGGCGACGAGCACGCCGTCACGAATGAGACACAGCTGGCCATCGGCGTGGCCGGGCGCGGCGACGAGCTCCCATCCGTCGACGTGCTCGCCGGCCTCGACGAGGTGCGGGTCGCGCTGGTACCGGACGAACGGCCGGTACATGGACCCCTGGCCCACGAGCTCCTCGGTCACGTCGTCCGGCGCGCCCTGGAGACGGAACCAGTCGACGAGCCGCTCCGACCAGGCCGGGTTCCCCCACACGAGCTCGCACTGCGCGTAGTCGAGCACTCCCTGGACGACCGGCGCGCCAGTCAACTCGTGCAGGTCTGCCGCTGCCCCGACGTGGTCCGGATGGAAGTGGGTCACGAACACGGTCGCCACACGTCCGCCTGCCTGCCCGAGCTCGAGCGCCCACGACGCCTTGGCGTCCGGGAGCCCGATCCCCGTGTCCACGATCGTCCAGCCGCCCTCGCCCGGCAGCAGGTAGGTGTGCACGTGTCCCGGCCGCGTCGGGAGCGGCAGCGTGACGCGGAGAATGCCGTCGCCGAGCTCGTCCATGGCGAGGGACAATAGAGCCTTGCCTCGATCGAACGTATGTTCTATCCTCGCTCGATGCGGGCCGAGTACAGGATCGAACCATGCAGGTCGGCGCTGACGCAGGTCCGCGGGATGCCGTTCAAGTGGTCGCTCAACCCGTACATGGGTTGCGTGCACCGCTGCACGTTCTGCTACGTGAGGCACTTCGAGCAGCGCGCCGACCGGCCGTCGGACGACCGCTACGGTCGCTCGATCCGCGTGAAGTCGAACGTCGCCGAGGTCCTGCGGCGGGAGCTCACGCGCCGGTCGTGGCAGCGGGAGGAGGTCGCGCTCGGCACTGCGACCGATCCCTACCAGCCGGCGGAGGGTCGGTTCCGTCTGACGCGCGCGTGCCTCGCCGAGCTCGTCGCGTCGGGCACGGGATTCTCGATCGTGACTCGCGGCCCGCTCGTCGTGCGCGATGTCGACCTCCTCGTCGACGCAGCTCGCGAGGTGCCCGTGAGCGTCTACCTCTCCCTGCCCACTCTCGACGACCGCGTCTGGCGGACGACCGAGCCGGGCACGGCGCCGCCGGCGAGCAGGCTGCGCGCGATCCGCGTGCTCGCCGACGCCGGCATCGACGTCGGCGTCGGGCTGGCGCCGATCCTGCCCGGGATCTCCGACGGCGAGGAGCAGCTGCATGCCGTCGTCGGTGCGGCGCGCAAGGCCGGCGCACGCACGATCTGGGCGAGTGCCGTCCACCTTCGGCCGGGCGTGCGCGAGCACTTCCTCGCAGCGCTCGCGCGCGATTGGCCGGACCAGGTCGAACGGTACGAGGCGCTGTTCGGCACGCGGGCGTACCTGCCCGCTGCGGTCGCACGGTCGATCGTCGCACCGGTCCGCGCGGCCCGCGACTCGGCGCGACCGACCCGGCGGAGGCAGCTCGACCCGGAGCCGCGACAGCTCGCGCTGGCCGTGTAGGCGGAGCCGACGCGCTCGTGTTCGGGAGCGCGCTTCAGGGGACTTCGCAACCGACGGAGTCCACTCGAACTTCGTCGATCTTGTGACGGCCGAGCAGGATCACGCAGGTCCGCGCCGTAGAATCGCCCCAATGGCCGATGAGATCACCTGTCTCATCGCGGATGACCATGAGGTCGTTCGCGAGGGGCTCCGCCTCGCACTCTCCCGCTCGCCGCAGATCCGGGTGATCGGCGAGGCGGCCGACGGCGCGTCCGCAGTCGCACTGGCCGAGCGTCGGCGCCCGGACGTCGTGATCATGGATCTCCGCATGCCCGACATGGACGGGCTCGAGGCGACCGAGCAGGTTCTCGCACGCGCGCCCGAGACGGGAGTCCTCATCTTCACGGCGTACGGCGAGCGCTCGCTCCTCCAGCGAGGGCTCGAGTCGGGTGCGCGTGGGTACATCCTCAAGGAGGCGCCGCACGAGACGCTCGTGCGTGCGATCGAGAAGGTCGCGGCGGGCGAGACCTTCGTCGACCCCGGGCTCATGGCGGAGTTCGTCGCGGGCCAGGGGCAGTCCGACATCCTCACCCCGCGCGAGCGCGAGATCCTCCAGCTGCTCGCCGACGGCATGTCCAACGCGGACGTCGCCGCGAAGCTCTTCATCAGCCAGGAGACCGTGAAGAGCCACGTACGGCACATCCTCGCGAAGCTCGAAGCCGACACGCGCACACAGGCGGTCGCAATCGCGCTCCGCGAGGCGATGATCGATTGACGTCCGACGACGCGGAGCGAGCACTCCTCGCGGAGCGCATGCTCTCCGAGCAGGAGGAGCGTCGTCGCGTCGCCGAGCTCATCCACGACGGCCCCGTCCAACAGCTCTCCGCGATCGCGCAGATGCTCGACGCCGGGCTCGCCGACCTCGACCGGGGTGAGGCCGGGCAGGCGCGCGAGGTGTTCGCTCGTGGCCTCGAGATCGCTCGCGAGGCAGCACGCGACCTCCGGCAACTCTGCGACGACCTGGAACCGCGTGTGCTCCACCAGCTCGGCTTCGCGTCCGCCGCCGCGGCGTTGGCGCGTCGGATCGCAGCACGCCATGAGATCGAGATCGACCTCGACCTCGAAGCCGCTGTCGAGCTCGGCGAGAACGCCGCCACCGCCCTCTACCAGGTACTCCGTGACGCGACCGAGCAGGCGGTGAAGCGCGGCGCGCTGACACGCATCGAGATCTCGATGCACGCCACGGACGCAGGCGGTGTCGAGCTCGTCGTCTCCGACGACGGCCCCCCGGAGAGGCGTGCTGCGGTACTCGAGGCGCTCGCCGAGCGCGCGGCGACGCTCAACGGCCGCTTCAGCTCGGAAGTGCGGCTGCCGCGCGGCTCCACGATCCGGATCGTGGTACCCCCCGTAGCTGTCCATCGCTAGGATCGGAGCTGTGGAGGGAAACGGGAGGAGCGGCTTCCTCTTCTTCGTCTGGTCGCCCGCCGGGTACACGCTCGTCGAACGCGCCGGTGATCCCCCGCGGCCGGGCACGGAGGTCGAGGACGGCGAGAAGCGCTACCGCGTGACGAAGATCGCGCCGTCTCCACTGCCGGGCGACCCGCGCCCGTGCGCCTATCTCCAGCCCGAGTAGACGCTACTCGAGCGGCTCGTTCTGCACGTTGTGCTCGGTGGCGTACGTGTTCACGAGTGCGTTGATCTTCGCCGGGTCGGGGAACGCGTAGTTGATCTCCACGAACGCGTTCCACTTGTCCGGGAGCGCGTCCTCGGGGAAGATCGCCTCCACCGGGCACTCCGGCTCACATGCTCCGCAGTCGATGCACTCCTCCGGATCGATGATCAGGATCCGCTCGAACTCGTGGATGCAGTCGACCGGGCAGACGTCGACGCACGAGCGGTCTTTGATGTCGATACAGGGCTCGGAGATGATGTACGTCACGCGCGCGAGTCTAGCCGCGTCGTCGCCGTCGGCTACGCGGTATCCGACACACCAGAACCGCTGAGCTCGGCGACCAACTGCGGCGCGCGCTCGACGAGCGCCGACTTCACGATCACCTGGTCGAAACCCGCCGCATGGGCGCGCTGTAGGCCCGACTTGTCCGTGTGGTTCGTGTATCCCAGGATCGGGATGTCCGGCCATGCATCGACGACTTCTTCCGGCTCCACCCTCGCGATGTCCGCGATCACGAGATCGGGCGCTGCCACGCTGTCGCTCGTCACGAGCCGGTGCGCGGGAAGCAGGCCCTCGAGTTTCCCCCGGAAGAAGAGATCGACCCCAGCCAGCAGGATCGTCGCCACGCGCCCGACACTAGCACCCCCCGCGGACGCGGATAATCAAGCGCCATGAGCCTGGCCCGTGGGTTGGAGCTGATCCGCGCCGGCGCGTACTTCGACGCCCACGAGGAGCTCGAGGACGAGTGGCGCGAGGCGCCCTCCGCGGAGCGCGATTTCCTGCAGGGCCTCGTCCATGTGGCCGTCGCGTGGCTCCACGCCGAGCACGGCAACCGCCCCGGCTGCGAGCGTCAGCTCGAGAAAGCGGCGAGGCGGCTCGGCCCGTACGCGCCTGAGCACCGAGGCGTCGATGTCGCCGGCGTGCTCGAAGGCGTCGCAAGCGCGCGTGCGCTCGTCGCCACCGGATTGCTCGAGCTGCCCGCTCCGCGCGTCTGATCAGAACGCCGGCTCGAGTCCGAGCCGCTCGAGGAAGCGGTTCAGGTACACGCGGAGCACGTAGAACCTCTCGAAGAAGAGCAGCAGGCCCAGCGCGACCATGAGCGCCCCGCCACCGAACTGGATCACCCGGTAGTGGTCGCGCAGCCAACGAAAGGCCGACATCGCACGCGTGAACAGAGCCGCGGCGAGCACGAAGGGGACGGCGAGCCCGAGCGAGTACACACCGAGGAGAGCCGCTCCCTGCAGCGCCGTGTCGGACGAGCCCGCGAGAACGAGGATCGCAGCGAGCACCGGCCCGATGCAGGGAGCGGCACACACGGCGAAGGCACCGCCGAGGAGGACCCGCGAGCCGCGGCCACGTGCCTCCTGGAGAAGGCCGGCGCCGACGAGCCGCTCGGGCCACGGCAGGAGCCCCATGAACGCGAGCCCGAAGACGACGAGCACGAACCCGGCGATCCGCTCGAGCAGGAACTGGTCGCCGAGGATCCGGCCGCCGACGAGAGCAGCACCGACCCCGAGGAGCACGAAGAACGCCGTGAACCCGACGACGAACGGGACACTGCCCGTGACGACGCGCCGCGCAGTGCCACGCTCGCCGAGCTGGTCCGCATCGACGGCGGAGACCGCCGACAGGTACGCGGGGACGAGCGGAAGGACGCAGGGTGCGAGGAACGAGACCATCCCGGCGAAGAACGCGACCGGGATCGAGGTCCAGCTCACGTGTCGAACCGGGCGAGCTCCTCGTCGACGAGGCGCTCGAGCTGCGGATCGAGTGGCTCGGCCTCGTCGGCAACCTCGGGACCGCGCCTCCTTGTCCAGGTCCACACGAGGAACGCCACCGCGATCGCGCCGACGGCGAGCGCCGCGAGCGGAAGGACCCAGGCGAGCAGGCCGAAGCCGCCGCCCGGCGGCTCGGCGAGCACCTCGTCGCCGAACTCGGCGACGAGCGCCGCCTTGATCTCCTGCTCGGAGTCGCCCGCCGCGATCCGCGTGCGGATGAATGTCTTCATCCGCTCTGCGATGGGCGCATTCGACTGGTCGAGGGTGGTCTCGCAGACCGGGCAGACGATCTCCGACTCGAGGTCGGCCGCGTTCGGAGGCGCGCCCGCCGCCGCCCCTGTCGCGACGAGCGCGCCGAGAGCCGCGAAGACGGCGAGCTGGATCACGAGACCGCACCCGCGATCGCGCTGCGTAGCTCTGCGCGTTCCTCCGCCCCGCTCACGGCCCCGGCGAACGCGCGGACGACACGACCCTCACGGTCGATCACGAACGTCTCCGGGAAGCCGGTGATGCCATACGCGCCGATCGCATCGCCCGGCCCGTCGTAGACGAGCGGGAAAGTGAGCCCGAAGCGGTCGGCGAACCGGCGGGCGTCTGCGCGAAAGTCCTTGGCGTCGACGCCGACCACGACCACTCCCCGATCGCGGTTCGATCGCCAGACCTGCTCGAGGAACGGAGCCTCCTCCTTGCACGGCCCACACCATGACGCCCAGGCGTTGAGGACGACGACCTTGCCGCGCAGCGAGGAGAGCTGCAGAGCGCCGTCATGATCGAGACGCTCGAGCGTGAAGTCTGGCGCGGCCGGGCGATCGCCCCGGTTCGCCTGCTTGGAGAGATCGCCGCCCTCGTCGTGCAGAAGCGACCAGGCGAGGAGGACGAAGAGCAGCGCCACGAGGCCGATGGCCACGCCCTGGGCCACGAGCCGAGCGCGATACCCCACCGCTACTTGTTGACGATGAAGACCGGCGTCCCGATCTCCACGTGCTGGAACAGCCATTCGGCGTCCGGGATGCGCATGCGGATGCACCCGTGCGAGGCCGAGTAGCCGATCGATGCGGAGTCCGGCGTGCCGTGGATGCCGACGTAGGGCGTGGACAGCCCCATCCAGCGTGTGCCGAGTGGATTCCCGGGACCGGGTGGGACGGGCTCCGAGTCCTTCGCCCACGGCGACGGCGGCGGATACCACCACGGATTTCGCTGCATGTTCACGATCTCGAAGTCGCCGACCGGCGTCGGGTACGCGGACTGGCCGGTCGCGACGCCGAACCAGCGCACGAACTTCGCGTCGTCGAAGTAGAGGAGCTTGTTCGAGCCGCGAAGGATGACGACAGCCTCGTCGAGCTCAGCCGTCTGAACCTTCGGCTTCGTGATCTCGAAGCCGAGACGGATCGGTGCACGGCTGTTCGTCGCGAGCGCGGTTCGGATCGAGCGACCTGCGGCCAGACGCTTCAGTTGCCGGCCCTCCTGCGACTTCACCGCGTGGGGTTTCGTCCCCTCGAGCGCGATTCGCGCGTCACGTGCCTCCCGGTCGACACGGCCACCAAGACCGTCGACGTAGCCCCGAACGCGCGCCTGCGAGACGGCGACGTCCAGCGGGACGACCGCACCCGGACGGGCGAAGCGCGCACGACGAATCGCCTTCGAGAAGTTCGCGCGCGCGCCGAGGGCAGCCGGTACGAGGTCGACTGTCTTCGTCTCGTCTACGACGAGGTCGAGGTGTCGGGCGTACTGTCGCTCGACGGCTTTGCGCGCCTGGTAGGGCATGAGCCCACCCACCGTCACGCCACCGACGCTCACGCCGAAAGCGATCGGCGCGGTTGCGGGGGGCTGGACAGGCGGCTCGGTCGGCGGCGGCTCGGTCGGAGGCGCTGTCGTGGGCGGCTCGGTCGTCTGCGCCGTACCGGCGCCCGCCGTCGCGGATAGCCCGAAAGCTGCTGCAAATCCAAGGAGAGCGCAGGCGGCCAGAATTCCCGCGCCCAGCATGCGAGCCGACCGGGTCACGCTGGAAGTGTAGACACGGTTGCCGACGCAAATATGCGTGGATCGTTCGTAACGACCGCGTCGACTCCGGCCCGTTCGACGCGGGCGAGCTCGACCGGATCGTCCACGGTCCACGTCACGACTGCCGCCCCTCGCGCGTGTGCGGCCCGGACGCAGCCCGACGTCACGAGCGAGTGATGGGGCACGAGGTCGGACGCACGGGTGAGGGCGAGCAGCGGGCGCACGAGGATCGGCGTCAACCAGCGCAGGACGCGCAGGCCGACACGCGCGATCGGTGCGCTGCGACCCGTGTCGGTGATCCGGAACGCCCGCCGCGGAATCGTGAGGCCGGTACGGACGTCGGCGTCGTGTGCCGCGATCGCACGCGCCGTCGACAGGTAGTACGAGCTCACGAAGCTCCGCCCGACGAGGCCGTGGCGGCGCAGCGCTTCCACGACCTGGTCCTCGCACTTCGTCAGCTTGAGGTCGAGGTGGGCGCCGATCGCAGGCGCCTCGTCCACGAAGAAGCGCAGCGCCTCGTCGAGGCTCGGCGTGTTCGGCCCGACGTCCTCGCTCGCGTGTGCGACGACGAGCGTGCCGGCGTGTCTGATCACGTCGAACTCGATCACGTCGACACCCGCCTCGACTGCAGCGCGAAACGATGCCAGCGTGTTCTCGGGCGCGAGCGCGCGCGCGCCGCGGTGGCCGATGCGCAGAGGGCGGCCGTCTCGCCGGGCGATGGTGATCACGGCGTCGGCCTCGTCGGCAGGTAGTCCTCCTCCAGCTTCCCGCCTTCGGCCGCGTACGAAACGATCATGCGGTCGGTCAGCCACTCGACCGGCGCACGGTCGTCCGTCCACGGCCGGCTCGCCACCTGCACGGGGCGAGCCTCGCGTGCGAGCAGGGCACGCAGCGAGGCCAGCTCCGGAGGTCCCGACGCGAGCCGACGCCGCAGCTCCGTCGTGCGTGAGAGGCTCCGTAAAGCCGAGGATGATCGTGTTGAAGCGGAGCGCGGGCCACTCGAGAACCTGTGGGAAGTCCGCTGCCAATGTCCCTCCGACCGCCTCGGCGAGCCGCTTGTCGTCGGGCACGGCCGCGACGTTCAGAGCGACGATGCCGCCGGGACGCAGGTGGGCCCGCACGAGCCGGAAGAACTCGCGGGTCGCGAGATAGAAGGGCACGTACGGCTGTCGGTACGCGTCGACGACGATGAGGTCGTAGCGCTCGTCCGTCGAGCGGAGGAACGGCCGGGCATCGGCGTCGTGCACGGTCAGGCGTGGGTTCTCGGCCATCCCGAAGTACCGGCGGCCGACCCGGCTCACCGCCGGGTCGAGTTCGACGCCGTCGATCGTTCGCGTCCGGGTAGTAGACACCGAACGCACGGGAGGTTGTCCCACCGGCGTTACCGAGTATCGCGACCCGCTCGAGCGGGCGGCCCGACGACCGGCGGAAGCGCAAGGTACGTGTCCCACTCGCCGCCGGTCAGAACCGAGTCGGGACGCCACAGCGAGTGCACGGCGACTCCTTCGTTCAGATGGAGCAGCCGTCGCCCGTCCGGGCGATCGACGACGGAGATGTACTGGTAGTACGACGTCTCCTCGTGGATCAGGCCGTCCTCCGCCTTGATCGCCCCCGGGGGCACGAGCAGGAGCGCCGCCAGGAGCGCAGGCGCGACGAGGTAGCGCGTGCCGAGCAGGAAGCAGGAAGAGGCCGCGAGGAGCACCGCGACGACGAGGAACGTGCGCTGGGTCCCGATCGCCGGGATGAGGACGAGCGCCGGGAGAAACGTTCCGAGAAGAGACCCGGCGGTCGACAGTGCGTACAGGCGGCCCGCGACGGCGCCGGCGGTCGCGATCGAGGAGACCGCGAGGCGGATCGCGAAGGGCGAGACCATCCCGAGCAGCACGACCGGCGGGGCGCAGAGAAGCAGGACAGCGAGAAAGCTGCCGATGACGGCGCCGGCGGAGGCGGTGTCGAGGCCGTCGACGGTGAAGTCGAGGAACGGCTTCGCCGCGAACGGGATGATCGCGACGAACACGGCGGAAGCGAGAACGATCGAGCCGAGCAGTCGCGGCTCGGGGCGTCGGTCGGCGAGTCGGCCGCCGAGCCAGTAACCGAGCGCGAGCGCGCCGAGGACGATCCCGATGAGGTTCGCCCACACGATGGTCGACGACCCGAAGTACGGCGCGAGCAGTCTCGAGGCCGTGATCTCGGTCGCCAGCGCGCCGATCCCGGCGCCGAAGACCAGCGCGCCGAGCGCGAAGCTCCCGGGCGGATCCCCGGCCGTGGTGCCGGTCACCTAGATGCCGAAGACGCGTTCGATCTCGCCGAGAGTCCGCGCCGCGATCACGGCCGTGACGACGAGCACCAGCACGAGGACGAGCCAGAAGCGAACGCTCGCCCAGCGCTTCGCGCGGTGTCTCTTCGCCCTCGCCTCCCGGCGGGCACGGTGGTGGCGGTAGGAGCGTGAGACCGCATCGGGGTCGAGCGGGGGCTCGTCGTCGACGATGTTCCGCTCCGGGAGCGAGGGTGCCGGTTGGGCCACGGAGGGAATTCTAGGAAGGAGATTCACCCGCGTGCGGCCTTGTCCCGCCTTGCCCCGTCGGGACGAGGTCATATGCTTCCCGCGATGGAACGCCCGAGAGGACGTGGTCGCATGTCGTTCCCCGGCCCCGGAGAGCTCTCCGGCATGGGAGGACGCCTCACCTTCCTGTTCGGGCTGCTGCTTGCGCTCTCCGCGCTGACGGGCTGGTACTCGGGCGACGGCAACGGAACGACCGTCTCGGTCATCGGTTGGCACACCGGCACCATCGGGAAGGTCGTGCTGTTCCTGGGGCTCGCCGCCGTGCTCGTCATCGTCCTGCGCGAGTTCGGGATCAGCATGCCCGCGTCCGTGCCGGAGAGCCTCGTCGCGATCGGCATCGGCTCGATCGCGACCATCCTCGTGCTCGTGCGCGTGATCTCGATACCGGACAGCTTCTTCTTCGCCGGCCGGGGCATCGGCATCTGGATCAGCCTCGCCTGTGCCGTCGGGATCATCCTCGCCGGCCTGCTCGAGGCGTCCGAAGAGATGTAGCGAGCTAGGGGGTCGTCGCGGTGACGGTCACCGTCACCGTCCGGCCCGGAGCGTCCTGGGGCAGCGGCGTCAGCGTGCGGACGATCGTCTCCGTCCCGCTCGACTTCGGGCGCTCGTCGAGCGCGCGAGCGAATGCGATCCCGAGGAGGAAGGCGAGCGTCAGCGCCGCCACGGCGAGCACGACGCGTCCGATCGTTTCTCGACGCGTGCGACGCGAACGGGCCGAGCGACGCGGTGATTCGAGCATCGTCACGGCAGGTAGTCGACCGCACCGCGAGCGTAGAGGTAGAACGCAGCGCCCTCGACGAGAGTCAGCGTGCGCGGCCAGTCGGGAACGCCGTGCTCGGCGAGCACGTAGCGCGCCCAGACGTCCGCGAGCGCGTACTCGCCCGCAAGCTCGCCGATCGTGAAAGCGCCTCCGACCCGTCGCCTGAGCTCGGCCGTCACGACGTCGAGCTGGCTCCGCACGCGATCCGCAGCTGCAGGGTCGCGAGCGACCTCCTCGAGATCCCGATAGGCGTGCTCCCATTCGAGCCTGATGCTCGCGAGGTCGGCCGACACGAGCGCGGACACTAGTCGCCCGCGCCGAGCGGCTCGGAGCAGCAGCGATCGGTCGGCCACGGATCGACGACCTCCGCGAGAATCCGCTCGCCGAGCTCGTAGCCGGGTCGCGCGAGGGAGAAGGCGACGTGAGCGTGGAGGCACTTCAGGTGCTCCTGCGAGCGCGAGCCTCCGATCCCCAGGTCGAGCGACGTCCCGTCGTCCGAGCCGAGTTCGCCGGCGGCAAGCTCGCGACGGACGATCCGCTGCTCCGCAGTCGCCCGTTCGAGCGACGCTCCCAGCGCGTCGTCGCTTGCAGCTGCCCTGCTCCAACGTTCGACGCCTCCCGCAGCCTCGAGCCGCGCGATCGCGGAGACGAGGTGGGGGCACGTCACGTAGTAGGTCGTCGGAAACGGGTCACCGCGGCGGTCGTACGGCGCCTGCTCGGTGACGGCCGGCAGCCCGTACGGGCACCTCCCGACCACGCGCCGGAACGCGCGTGGAGCTCGGCCGAGCTGGCCGGCGACGACGTCGTGATCGTCCATGGGGGAAGACTAGGGCGGCGCTAGCGACCTGCGGTGCGCGCCTTGCGCCATGCGGGAATACCCTTCACGACGAAGAGCCGCTCTCCGGGCCGCACGTATCCGATGCGGCGCGCCTCGCGCTCGATCGAGTCGACGCTCGTCGAGTTCACGAGCCGCAGCTCGAGCTCGGCCTTGACGAGGCGCAGGGACTCGACGTCGCTGTGGCTCGACGTCAGGTCGTTCCGTGTCTCGAGGTACGAGGAGATCGGGCGATAGTAGAGGTAGACGGAGATCCCGACGATCGCGACCGCCCACAGCAGTCGGAGTCGCCGCCGACCGATCCGGGGACGCCCGGCACGTTTCCCCGCCGGCGCCTTCTCGTTGGCCCTCCCCGCCACGACGCCACGTTCGGCGTGGGCACGACGACCCCTGCCTTCAGGCGACGTCGACCTTGATCACGTTGGTGGAGCCGGGAATGTTCACGGCGGTGCCCGCGGTGAGGACGACGCGGTCGCCGGCCGCGACGACGCCCGCCTCGCGTGCTGTCGAGATCGAGATCTGCCAGAGCTCCTCGACGTCCGTGACCTCGGGGATCTCGAGCGGGGTGACGCCCCATTCGATCGCCATGTGCTGCCGCGAAGCGGCCACGTGCGTGAGGGCGACGACCGGGCGGCGCGGCCGGAGACGTGCGACCGCCGACGCCGTTCGGCCGGTGAACGTCGGCACGAGGATCGCCTTCGCGCCGAGTGCCTCCGCGAGATCGCAGGCGGCGTTCGACATGGCGCGCCCGACGGTCGGCTCCTCGAGCGCGGACGGAAGCTGGTGGCGGTATCCGAGGCTCGGCTCGACCGCACGCGCGATGCGCGCCATGGTGTCGACGGCCTCGATCGGATACTCGCCGACGGCGGTCTCGGCGGAGAGCATCAGCGCCGAACTGCCGTCGAGTATCGCGTTGGCGACGTCGGACGCCTCTGCCCGCGTCGGCTCGGGGCGGTGGATCATCGACTCGAGCATCTGCGTAGCCGTGATCGCCGGCTTCCCGCGTTCGAGCGCCCCGAGGATGATCTGCTTCTGCAGGAGAGGCACTTCGGCAGCGCCGATCTCCACGCCGAGATCGCCGCGCGCGATCATCACGGCGTCGGTCACGTCGAGGATGGACTCGAGCTGGACCACCGCCTCCTTCAGCTCGATCTTCGCGATCACCCAGGCCTGCGAGCCCGCAGCCTCGATCTTCGACTTGAGCGCCGCGACATCGGTGTGCGAGCGGACGAACGACAGGGCGACATAGTCCACATCGAGCCCGAGTGCGAAGTCGAGGTCGGCGAGGTCCTTCTCGGTCACCGACGGGACCGGCAGCGGCACTCCCGGGACGTTCACGCCCTTGTGCGGCTCGACGAGCCCGCCGGTCACGACCTCGCAGAGTGCCCTGGCGTCCTGCATGCGCTCGACCCGGAGCCGGACGTGCCCGTCGTCGATGAGGATCTCGTCGCCCGCCTCGAGGACGGCGCCGAGGACGTCCGGCGCGACCGGCAGATCGTCCTTACCGCACTGCTCCTCGCCCGCGACGACGACGGCCTCGCCGACCTGGAGCTCGCGCGGCGCTTCGAGGTCGCCGATGCGGATCTTCGGCCCCTGCAGGTCGGCGATGAGCGCGAGCGGCCGTCCGGCCTCGGCCTGGACCGCGCGAGCACGGCGTGCGCTCAGCTCGTGGTCGGCGTGCGTGCCGTGCGAGAAGTTCAGGCGGACGCCGTCCATGCCCGCCTCGACGAGCGCCGCCAGCGTCCGCTCGTCGTTCGACGCGGGGCCGATGGTCGCGACGATCTTCGTCTTGCGCTCCTGAAAGGACACGCGGGCAGGCTAGCTACGCGACCCGAAGGCGGTCCAGCCCGGGTACGTCGCTGCATCGCCGAGCTCTTCCTCGATCCGGAGGAGCTGGTTGTACTTCGCGACGCGATCGGTGCGTGACGGCGCTCCGGTCTTGATCTGGCCGGCGTTGACCGCGACCGCCAGGTCCGCGATCGTCGTGTCCTCCGTCTCGCCCGACCGGTGCGAGATGACCGTCGCATAGCCGGCGGCGCGCGCCATCTCGATGACGTCGAGCGACTCGGTCAACGTGCCGATCTGGTTGACCTTCACCAGGATCGCGTTCGCCACGCCCTCCTCCACGCCGCGTCGGAGGAAGTCGACGTTCGTCACGAACAGGTCGTCGCCGACGAGCTGCACGCGATCGCCGAGAGTCTTCGTCAACTCGCGCCAGTCCGCCCAAGCGTTCTCGTCGAGACCGTCCTCGATCGAGACGAGCGGGAAGCGATCCGCCAGCCCGGCGTAGAACTCGACCATCTCCGGCGGCGTCAGCGTGCGACCTTCGCCTGGCAGGTGGTAGGCGCCTTGGCGATACACCTCGCTGGCCGCGGGATCGAGCGCGATCGCCACGCGGTCGCGGTGCCCGGCGCGCCCGGCCGCCTCGAGGACCGCGTCGATCGCCGCCGACGTCGACTCGAGATCGGGGGCGAAGCCGCCCTCGTCGCCGACACCCGTCGCCAGGCTCCGTTCATGGAGGACCGCCTTCAAAGCGTGGAACACCTCGGCGCCGACGCGAAGAGCCTCCGAGAACGTCTCGGCGCCCGCCGGAACGAGCATGAACTCCTGCAGGTCGAGCCGATTCTGCGCGTGAACACCGCCGTTGATCACGTTCATGAGCGGCACCGGCAGGGTCCGAGCCTCGTCGCCGCCGAGCCAGCGGAAGAGCGGCAGGCCGGCGTCCGCAGCCGCAGCCTTGGCCGCGGCGAGGGAGCAGCCCAGAATCGCGTTCGCGCCGAGCCGGCTCTTCGTCGGCGTGCCGTCGAGCTCGATCAGGATCGAGTCGAGAGCGCGCTGGTCGCTCGCGTCGAGCCCGGCGACCGCGTCGGCGATCTCGCCATTCACGTTGGCGACGGCCCCGAGCACGCCCTTGCCGAGGTACACGGTCGGGTCGCCGTCGCGCAGCTCGACCGCCTCGTGCTCGCCGGTCGAGGCGCCGGAGGGAACAGCCGCGCGTCCGAGGGCGCCGGACTCGAGCACGACGTCCACCTCGAGCGTCGGATTCCCGCGCGAGTCGAGGAGTTGGCGCGCATGGACGCGTGCGATCGCGGTCATGCGAGCGACTCCTTCGCGCGGTCGTAGTAGGCGTCCTGCGTCGCAAGGTCGAGGGCACGCCAGTCGTCTCCCGCGGCGCCTGCGAGCTCGGCGGCGAGCTCCACGCGATCCCTGAACCGTCGCGTCGTCGAGCGCAGCGCGAGCTCGGGATCGACGTTCGACCGTCTGGCGACGTTGACGATCGTGAAGAGGAGGTCACCGAGCTCGCTCGCAACCGCAGCGTCGGGCTCGGTCTCGGGCGCCGGCGTCCCGGCCCGCGTCATCGCTTCCTCGAGCTCGCCGAGCTCCTCGCGAACCTTCGCGAGCGGACCGGAGAGGTCGGGCCAGTCGTAGCCGACCGCAGCTGCACGGCGCTGCACCTTCCGTGCCTGGAGCAACGCCGGAAGCGCCTCCGGCACGTCGTGGAAGATGCCCTCGCGCCCCTCCTGCTCGGTCTTGACCGCCTCCCAGCGCTCGCGGACACGCCCCGGGGTACGCGCGTCGACGTCTCCGAAGACGTGCGGATGGCGTCGCACGAGCTTCGCGTGTACGTCGCGAGCGACGGACTCGAGGTCCCCCTCGCCACGCTCGTCGAGCAGGAGCGACAGGAAATAGACCTGGAAGAGGAGGTCGCCGAGCTCTCCGTGCAACGCTTTCGGGTCGTCGACCAGAGCGGCATCGGCGACCTCGTAGGCCTCCTCGACGGTGTGCGGAACGATCGTGCGTTCCGTCTGCTCGCGATCCCAGGGACACTCCCGGCGCAGCTGCCGGGTGAGCTCCTGGAGGTCGAGAAGCGCCTCCGCCAGGCTCATCGGCGAGACCCTACTGGGTCTCGGTGGGAGCTTCGGGCACCGCCGGCGGCTCGTACCCCGCCGCGTAGCTGACCTTGCCCTCGTAGTCCTTCTTCTGGTCCTCGACCCACGACTGGATCGCCTCGTTGCGCTTCTGCTGCAGGAGCGTGGTCCTGATCGCGGGCTTCACCTTGTCGAACGGCTGGACCTTCGCGTCCTTGATGGCCGAGAGGGGCTCGATGATGTGGTAGCCGTAGGTCGTCTTGACCGGCTTCGAGAGCTCGTTCGTATCGAGCTCGAACGCCGCCTTGTCGAACTCGGGCACGGTCTGCCCGCGCGTGATCGTCAGCTTGCCGCCGACCTTCGCGCTGCCGGGGTCGGCCGAGAGCTGCTTCGCCAGGGTGGCGAAGTCGGCTCCCCCCTCCAGCTGCGCGTACACCTCGTCGGCCTTCTTCTTGCTGGCGGCGAAGTCCGTGGACCCGTCCTTGTTCTTCTCCTGGATGAGGATGTGCCGGACGACGCGCGACTCCGGCGTGCCGTACTGGGTCTGGTTCGCGGTGTAGTAGTCGAGGATCTCCTGGTCGGTCACCTCGACGTCCTTCGTGACCGCATCGAAGATCTTGGACGAGAGCACCGCATACGTGTAGGCGGTGCGCCGGTACTGCTCGGCCGTGTAGCCCGCCTTCTTCAGCGCCTTCTCGTACTCGGCGCGGTCGCCGTCGAACTTGGTCTTGATCGTCTGGTTCTCGAGCTTGTCGACGTCCGCGTCCGTGACCTTCACGCCGAGATCCTCGGCGGCCTGCTGGAGCTGCACGAGCTGGACGAGGTAGGCGAGGTTGCGCGCCTGGACGCTCTGGTACTCCGGCGTTCCGGCCTTCGGAAACGCCTGGTTCGTCCGCTCGTACCCCTTCTTCGAGAGCTCCATGTACTCCTGGAGCTCCGCCTTCGAGATGTCCGTCCCGTTCACGACGGCCACGGAGCCCGTCGGGACGCTGTCGGACCCGCCGCCACACGCTGTCGCGACGAGCGCGAGCGAGGCGACGAGCAGGCCGAGGATGAGGCGTGCAGAGGTCATCGGAGCTCGTCCCTTATAGCCGAGGCGGTGTTAGGCACGGGTTCAGGACTGTTCAGATGCAGGAGCGTCATCGGCGGGCGGCCACGAGAAAGGCCGCAGCTAAGCGGCAACGCGGGCCTCGACGATAGCATCGGGCAGCTCGAGCGCAGCCTTCAGCGAGTCGACGCGCAGGGACACCTCTCGCTTCTGCGTCGAGTACACGAGGGTGGGTGCGACCGCGACGAGCGCCCTGACCTCCACGGAGCCGAGCGCGAGCGGGCCGACCGTCACGCGGCCTCCTCGGTAGACGAGGTAGTCGGCGCCGAGGCGGGCGAGCTTCAGCTTGGCCTCCTGGATCGCGAAGAGGTTCTCGACTGGCTCCGGGAGCGGGCCGTAGCGATCCTCGGTCGCCGAGACGAGCTCCCGCAGCTCGTCCTCGTCCTCGGCCAGCGCGATGCGGCGATGGAGGTCGATCTTGAGTGCCTCGGCAGACACGTACGCGGCGGGAACGAACGCGTCGACGCGCGCGTCGACGCGCACGGGCCGCGCGGCCATGCGCCTGCGGCCCGTGAGCTCGGCGACCGCCTCGTCGAGCATCTCGACGTAGAGCTCGAACCCCAGCGCCGCGACGTGACCGGACTGCTCGGGGCCGAGGAGGTCACCCGCGCCACGGATCTCGAGATCGCGCATCGCGATCTGGAAGCCGGATCCCAGCTCGGTGTGGTCGGCGAGCGTCGCGAGGCGCGCGCGTGCCTCGGGCGTCAGCTCGGAGGCATCCGGATAGAAGAGGTATGCGTACGCGAGGACGTCGGAGCGGCCGACCCGCCCGCGGATCTGGTACAGCTGGGCGAGACCGAGCGCATCGGCGCGCTCGACGACGAGCGTGTTCGCCTGCGGGATGTCGATGCCCGACTCGATGATGGTCGTCGAGACGAGGACGTCCGCGTCGCCTGCGAGAAACGCGTGCATGCGCTCCTCGAGCTCCTTCTCCGACATCTGGCCGTGCGCGACGAGAAACCGCAGCCCGGGACACAGCTCCTCGAGCTTCTGCCGCGCCTCGTCGATCGACTCGACCCGGTTGTGGAGGTAGAACGCCTGGCCCCCGCGCGCGTGCTCGCGCTCGAGCGCCTGCTTGATCAGGTCGTCGTCGTACTCGCCGACCGTGGTCCGGACCGGCCGGCGCCCGGACGGCGGCGTCTCGATGATCGAGATGTCGCGAAGTCCCGAGAGCGACATGTGGAGCGTCCGCGGAATGGGCGTCGCGGACAGCGCGAGCACGTCCACCTCGAGCCTGAGGGAGCGCAGGAGCTCCTTCTGCGAGACACCGAACCGCTGCTCCTCGTCGAGGACGACGAGCCCGAGGTTCTTCGGGATGACGTCCCGCGAGAGGACGCGATGCGTCCCGACGAGCACGTCGACCTTCCCGTCCTGGAAGTCCGCGAGGATCTGCTTCTGGTCGGCCCGACTGCGAAACCGCGACACCATGTCCACCCGCACCGGGAAGTCGCGATACCGCTCGCGGAACGTGTTCCAGTGCTGCTCGGCGAGAATCGTCGTCGGGCAGAGGACGAGCGTCTGTCTGCCGTTGAGCGCGACACCGAAGGCGGCGCGCACGGCAACCTCGGTCTTCCCGAAGCCGACGTCGCCGCAGACGAGGCGATCCATCGGCCGTTCCGACTCGAGATCCTCCTTGACCGCCTCGATCGCCTGGAGCTGGTCGTCCGTCTCGCGGTACGGGAACGAGCTCTCGAGCCGCTCGAACCAGTCGTTCGTGAGGTCGAGCGCGTGCCCCGGCGCCTGGCGGCGCTGGGCGTAGAGGGCGAGGAGCTCGCCCGCGAGCTCGCGCACCGACTCCCGTGCGCGGCTCTTGAGGTTCTGCCACGCCTTCCCACCGAGCTTCGACAGCGCCGGCGCCTTCGCATCCGCGCCGATGTAGCGCGAGACCTTCGCGATCTGCTCGTGCGGGACGTAGAGGCGGTCCTCGCCCTTGAAGGCGAGGAAGAGGTAGTCGCGGGTGACGCCCGCGACGTCCTTCGTCTCGAAGCCGAGGAGACGCCCGACCCCGTGGTCCTCGTGGACGACGTAGTCGCCGACGCGGAGGTCGGCGAACGACTGCAGCGCCCGACCGAGGCGCGCGTCGGCCCGCGGTGGCCGCTTCCGGAAGACCTGCGCGTCGGGCAGGAGCGCGATCTCGAGGTCGCGCCAGACGAAGCCGCGACGGGCCGGGCTGACGACGAAGGTGAGCGACGGATCCGGGGCGAGCTCGTCGATCCGGTCGACCACGTGCGCATCGACCTTGCGCAGGAGCCGCTGCGTTCGCAGCGCCTCGCCCTGGTGCGGGAAGGTCACGAGCACGCGGCGACCGTGGCGGACCATCGTCGCGAGCTCGTTCTCCGCCTCGGCGAGGCCTCGGGCGGCGATCGCCGGGCGCTGTGCCTCGAACACGTGCTGCTGCGAACGGGGAAGCGCATCGAGGCGGGCGGCGCCGGCCACGTCGGGCGCGGCGAGCCCTTCCTCCTCCCACACTCGCGCGACGTCGTCGAACTGCCACACGACGTCCGGCGCCGTGTCGAGCAGCGGGCACGAGATCGTCCTCGCCCTCCTCCTCGTACAGGGCGGCGAGCTCGGGGTCGAGGTGCGCCCGTTCGCGAGCCGGGAAGATCGACGCCTCCTCGATCGCATGCAGCGCTCGCTGCGTGAAGGGCGAGAAGGCACGGATCTGCTCGAGCTCGTCCCCGAAGAACTCGACCCGAAGCGGCTCGCGGCCGGTGCTCGGGAAGACGTCGACGAGCCCTCCGCGCACCGCGATCTGGCCTCTCTCCTCCACCCGCTCGACTCGCTCGTACCCCGCGAGCGCGAGCGACTCGACGAGCTCGTCGAGCCCGGTGCCGCGCGCCTTCGACAGGAGCACGACATCGGGCCTCGCCGAGGCCGGCGGGATCCCTTCCGCGAGCGCGCGGGCGGAGACGCAGACGAGCCCGCCGCGCGCGTGGACGTCGAGCGCCCGCGCGCGCTCGCCGACGAGGTGAGCGGGCGGCTCGAGCCCGGACCCTGCGTGCACGCCGCGGCTCGGGAGCAGCGCTACGCTGATCGGCGTCGAGGTACCAGGCGACGGCCTCGGCGACGTCGCGCGCCTCCTCGTCCTCCGCGAGCAGGCAGACGAGCGCGCGACCGAGGTCCACGTGCAGCGTCGCGAGGACGAGCGGGAGCGCCGGCTCGGAGACACGCGCGTTCGTCGGGAAGTCGTTCGCGAACGCGCGGAAGCGGTCGCTCGCGGCGAGCGCATCGACGAGGCCGGCAAGCGGGGAGACTGCGTGGTCCATGCGGCTGGCGGGATCCGCATCCCGCGGGGTGATCGTAGCCGGGTGGCGCTAACGCTCGTTGAAGCGCCGCTGCGCTTCCTCGAGGCCCTCGCTCACGACCAGCTCGACCGCATCGCCCGCCCGCGCGACGACCGCGTCACTGTCCTCGTGCAGCTCGAACGGCGCGAGCACGAAGTCGGCGACGTCGCGCGGATCGCCGCGCTCGGGGCGTCCGACGCCGATTCTGAGCCGCAGGAATCCGGGGTCGCCGAGCGCCTGCGCGATCGAACGCAAGCCGTTGTGCCCCCCGAGCCCTCCACCCTCGCGCGCCTGCAAGCGTCCGAATTCGAGGTCGACGTCGTCGTGGAGCACGAGCACCGCCTCCGCGGGCGCCTTGTAGAAGCGCATGGCGGCGGAGATCGAGCGACCGGACTCGTTCATGTACGTCTCCGGCTTCAGAAGCGCGACTCGCTGACCGTCGATGCGCACGTCCGCGAGACGGCCGTTGAACTTCGACTTGAACGACGCATCGTGGCGTCGGGCCAGCTCGTCGACCACCATCCAGCCGACGTTGTGTCGGTCGCGCGCATGACGCGGACCCGGGTTGCCGAGACCTGCCACGAGCAGGTCGAGCGTCGAGGCCGACTCGCCCCGACGGAAGAGGCGCACGGCTACTCCTCGGGCTCGGAGCTCTCGTCGGAGTCCGAGGACTCCGCTGCCGCCGGCTCGCCGGCCTCGCCCTCTTCGCCCTCGGCCGCCTCCGCCGCCTCGGCAGCCTCGGCCTCCTCGAGCTCGGCGAAGCCACGCGGTACCGAGACGGTCGCGATCACCGTCTCCTGCGGGTCGTCCAGGAGCGTCACGTTCCCGATCGACGGGATGTCGGCCAGGCGGAGGACGTCGCCGACCTCCATGCTCGTGACGTCGACGTCGATGTGCTCGGGAACGTCGCCGGGCAGCGCCTCGACCTGAACCTCGCGCGTGACGAGGGAGATCATCCCGCCGGTCTTCACGCCGGCGGCCTCGCCGACGAGCTGGATGGCGACCGTCGCGTGGATCGGCTGGTCGAGCCGCACCTCACGGAGATCGATGTGCGAGATCGTCCCGCGAATCGGATCCTGCTGGTAGTCGGCGAGGATCGACGGATGGACGGTCTTCTGCCCCTCGATGACGACGTCGAGGATCGCGTGCAGCCCCGACGCGCCGGTCATCGCCGCCCGCAGCTCGCGCTCGGGGACGACGATCGGACGCGTGTGACCCTTGCCGTACAGGACCCCAGGGATGAGCCCCTGCGAGCGCAGACGACGGGTGCGACGCGAGCCGAGATCCTCGCGCTCGCGCACTTCGAGCTTCAACCTGTCTCCGGACACGGCGGCGGATTGTAGCGACGACCGCCGTCCGTGAGCCGGTTCTGCGGGGCGGGGGGCAGGCGCGACGCCTCTCCGTCGACCCCGAAAGACGTGCTCTCCCCCCGGCAGCGCTCGTCGGGTGGGCCGACCCTCCAGCGTCGCGCCTGATTGCTTGCCGCGACACTTACCCGCTCCCTCCGAGATCTAACCGCAGACGAAGAACCAGCTGCTCGGGCGCAACTCGGCGCTACCGATCCTGCCGATCGCATCGAGTAATCAGGCGAGCACGAGACGCTTTTGGCGAGTCCGAGAAAGAGACTGCCTGGCACGCTCCCGGGAAACTCGAGGCGATGATGGACGGCGAGAAACGAGGGGCCTTGCTCGCTGCAGGCCCCTCGTTTCTCGACAGGTTGCTCCGAGCTACGGCGTCGCCGCGAGGGCCGCCTGCGCGTTCACGAGGCCCCACCCGTACGTCGTGTCGTGGTTCGGAACGCCGAGATCCGTCGCAGTCCGCTCGAGGATCGCCTCGACCTCGTCCGGCGTGAGGTTCGGGTCCTTCCCGTAGACCAGAGCTGCGACACCCGAGACATGCGGCGTCGCCATGGACGTGCCGCTGAGGAAGTTCCAGGCCATGGCGATGTTGAAGACCGTCGCCGTGGCGGGCGGCGCGGCAGCGAGAGCCTCGCCGTCGGTCTGCGAGAGCGAGACCGCCGGGATCCACGGTGTGCCGCCGTTCGTCGGGTCGGTCAGCGTGCCGTTGAAGTTGCCCGGCCCGTTCGCCGGGTTGTTGTAGATGATGGCCGCGGCGGCACCCGCAGCCATTGCGCTCTGCACCTTCTGCTCGAAGGTGACGGTGCCTCGCTGGATGAGCGCGATGAAGCCCGCCGGCGGCGCTGTTCCGCAGTCGGAGGGCGTCTGGGCGAGCGCACACTTCACGAGCGGGCCCGTGAGGCCGGCCGTCGGCGTCGCGCCCGCGAACTCGAGGGGCAGCCCCGAGATGTCCGGGCCGCCGGCGTTCACGAACGCGTCGCGTCCCTGGTCTGCCGGGAACGACGAGAGGTTGTCGACGCCGGGAGCGACGAGGTCGAGCTGGGCACCGGTGTTCGAGAACGACGCGAGCGCGTTGTTCCGATCGACCGCGCCGACGGTGACGACGCTCTGGTACCCGCCGGGGAACGAGGGATGGTTTGCCGCGTCGTTGCCGGAGGCGACGACGATCAGCGTGCCGTCCTTCCGGATCTGGTTGTACAGCGCCTCCTCGGACTGCGAGCGGTCGCCACCGCCGAGGCTCATGTTGATCACCTTGCAGCCCTGATCGGCGAGCCACTGCACGCCCGCCATCACCTGGCTCGTCTCGCCCTCGACGGTCACTCCGTCGGGCTGCGTGCCGAGCACGCGTGCCTCGTACAGCCTCGCCTCCGGTGCGACACCGTGGATTCCTACGCCGTTGACCGCACCGAGCACGATTCCGGAGACGTGGGTGGCATGCGTCTCGGTCGTGGCGACGCCGAGCTCGAAGACGTCGACCGTCTTACTGGGATTGAAGACGTTGTAGCCCGCGACGAAGTTCGGTGCGATGTCCGGGTGCGTCGTGTCGAGGCCGGTGTCCGCAACGCATGCCCTGACCCCTTTGCCCGTGTAGCCCTCTGCCTGCGCCTCGACAGCATGCGTCGCGACGAGGCCGTAGAGACCGTTCGTGGCTGTCGCCGGATACTCGAACGCCAGCAGGTCGCCGCTGAGGCTGAGCGGCTTCCGCACCGGGTCCGCCTCGACGTAGCTCACGCCCGCGCCTTTCTTGACGTCGTTGACCTGATCCGATGGCAGGTCGACGGCGAGCACGTCGATCGACCCGAACGAGTGGCGAACCGTCCCGCCGTGGCCCTTCACGAGCGCGGTGTCGGCGGCGTTCGGCGAGTGGCCGAAGCCGATCATGTAGTGCTGCAGCGACGGTGAAGCAGAGCTCGCCGCCGACGCGCCTCCGAGGAATGCGAGCGCACCGACCGCGAGCGCAGCGATGAACGTTTTCATGGTGAGACCCTCCCTTCTCGCGAGTTCGGGCCTGTATCCCCGCACCGGCACCCACCGAAACCACTTCCGTCTCGTACATGCCGCTCTCTGACGGCGAGAACGTTCGACTGCAGCCGAGCGCGGACTCTGCCGTCGGTAGCAGCGCGGGGTCCGGCCACCTAGGAGGGCGCCCCGCCGGCGCCTAGGCCAGGCGAGTCAGAAGAGCTGGTTCTCGCCCGCGAAGATCGCCGACACCGAGTCGTCTGAGAAGACGTTCTGGATGGTCTCGGCGAGGATCCCGGCGACCGTGAGCACCTCGACGTTGTCGGGCTTGGTCAATGGATCGATCGCGACGGTGTCGGTGACGATGAGTCGGTCGATCTCGCTCTCCGCGATGCGCTCGAGCGCGGGGCCGTTGAAGAGACCGTGCGTCGCGCACGCGTAGACCGTCAGCGCTCCTGCCTCCTTGAGCGCGGTGGCGCCCGCGACCAGCGTCCCGGCCGTATCGACGATGTCGTCCGTCATCACGACGATCTTCTCCTCGACCTCGCCGATGACGGTGGTGACGCGTGCGACCTGCTGCTCGGGCCGCTCCTTGTTCAGGACGACGAGGTCGCCGCCGATCATCTCGGCGAACTTGCCGGCGAGCTTCGTGCGCCCCGTGTCCGGAGAGACCGCGGCGATCGGCTGCTTGAGGTTGAGGTCGCGCACGTACTGGGCGAAGAGCGGGATCGCCGTCATGTGGTCCACGGGGATGTGGAAGAAGCCCTGTACCTGGCCGGCATGGAGATCCATCGTGAGCACGCGATCCGCGCCCGCCGACTGCAGCATGTCGGCGACGAGGCGGGCCGTGATCGGCTCACGCGGCCGCGACTTCTTGTCCTGCCGCGCGTAGAAGTACCACGGGATGACCGCCGTGATCCGCTTCGCGGAGGCGAGACGCGCCGCGTTGATCATGATCAGGAGCTCCATGAGGTTTCTGTCGACCGGATCGCACGCCGACTGGACGATGAACATGTCCGCACCCCGGACCGACTCCTCGTACCGGCAGTAGGTCTCGCCGTTCGCGAACGTCTTGAGCTTGACGTGCCCGAGCTCGATTCCGAGCTGCTCGGCGATCCGCTGCGCGAGGTCGGGGTTCGAGCGACCCGAGAACAGCATCAGTCGCTTCTGGGGCGCGATCGCGATCGCGCGGCCGACCTCGAGCTCGGGCTGAGGTGTCATCCCCTCCAGCCCGGGCAGCGACTGCTCAATCGTCCCGCTTTCCACCGCGCCCTTCCTTGTTCAGCTGCTTCGCCCGGGCGATCGCCAGGGCGCCCGCAGGTACATCCTCTGTGATCACGGAGCCGGCTGCAATCCATGCGTCGTCGCCGATCGACACGGGGGCGACGAACGTATTGTCGACACCCGTCCTGACGTTGCTGCCGATCGTCGTGCGGTCCTTGACACGCGTGTGGTCCTGATTGGCGGTGATGTTCCCGGCGGCGACGTTCGTGTCGGACCCGACGTCGGCGTCGCCAAGGTAGGAGAGATGCGGCACTTTCGTCCGCTCGCCGATGCGTGAGTTCTTCAGCTCGACGAACGTGCCCGCCTTCGCCCCGGCCTCGAGGACGGTGCCCGGGCGCAGGTAGCAGAAGGGGCCGACGAGCGCGTCCTCGCCGATCGTCGAGTCGACGACGACCGCGTGCGGTCCGACCTCCGCCCGTGCCGCGATGCGCGAGGCGCCGCGGAGCACCGTGAAGGGGTGGATGACCGCGTCGGCCTCGAGCGTGACCTCGGCGTCGATCCACGTGCTCGCGGGATCGACGATCGTGACGCCGGCGAGCATGTGCTCCTCGTTGATCCGGTCGCGCAGCGCCGCGCCGGCTGCAGCCAGCTCGACTCGCGTGTTCACACCCTCGGTCTCCACCGGATCTCCTCCCTTGTGCACCGCGACCCGTCCACCCTCGGCTGCGAGGATGCCGACCGAGTCGGTCAGGTAGAGCTCGCCCTGCGCGTTCTGCGGCCTGAGCCGGTCGAGCACCGGCCACAAGCTAGCTGCCCGGAACACGTAGATGGACGAGTTGACCTCACGGACGGCTCTCTGCTCGTCCGTTGCGTCCCGATATTCCACGATTGCAGCGAGCGTCCCGTCGCCCGCTCGTAGCACGCGCCCGTACTGCTTCGGATCGTCCGGCTCGAACGAGAGCACCGTTGCCGCCGCGTCGTTCCGCCGGTGGGTGTCGACGAGCTCGCGGAGGAGCCGAGCGGTGAGCAGCGGCGTGTCCCCGGAGAGCACGAGGACGTCGTCGGCACGGCCCTCGAGAGCGGCGCGTGCGCAGCGCACCGCGTCACCCGTCCCGCGCGGCACCTCCTGTACCGCAACCTCGATCCCGTCGAAGGCGGCGGCCGTCGCAGGCGCCGCGACGACGACGATCGGATCCACGCCGAGTCCCCGGGACGAGGCGAGCACCCAGTCGACCATCCGGCGACCGAGGATCGGATGCAGGTGCTTGGGGACGTCGGAGCGCATCCGCGTGCCGAGTCCGGCCGCCATCACGACGGCTCCGAGCGTCCTCTCACCGTTCGCCGCCACGGAGGCTGGGGCGCCAGGATTCGAACCTGGGATCACGGGACCAAAACCCGTTGCCTTACCACTTGGCCACGCCCCAACAGCCCGGCCATCTTGCCACTCACGATCGGTCGCCCGCCTCGATGGGACGCACGACGAACGACTCGCCGGCATCCGAGAGGGCCTCGGCGGCCCGAATCGCGGTCGCGTGCTCCTCGAATAGCCCGTACACCGCGGGACCTGCGCCGGTGACGTCCGCACGGAACGCCCCGGCAGCCTCGAGCTCCGACGCGAGTGGCGACGAGGCGAGGTCGTTGTGCGGAAGTCTCGTGAGGTCGTACGGCGTCGTGACCGCGGCGAGCGCGTCCGCCAGTGCGGCTTCGCGCCGCGCGAACCCGTCTGCACCGCCGCGGGCGTCGAACGCGCGGTAGACGTCGCCCGTCGACGTCTTCGTCACTCCGGTCGGGACGACGAGGACCAGCGAGTAGTCGGTCGGCAACTCGAGCCGCTCGAGCACCGTCCCGTCGTCCGTCCCGAGCTGCGCTCCGCCGACGAGGAAGAACGGCACGTCCGCGCCGACGCGGGCCGCTACCAGGTGCAAGTCATCGGGAGCGAGTGGCTCGTCGAGCGACTCGTTCGCGAGCGTGAGGGCGGTCGCCGCATCGCTGCTCCCTCCACCGAGGCCGGCAGCAACCGGAATCCGCTTCTCGATACCGACGCGCCAGCGCGGCTCGCAGCCCGCCGCTCTCGCGAGTGCCTCGACGGCGTCGCGGACGATCGTGTCCTCGGCGAACCCTTCGACGACCAGCGTCTCCGCGGCCTCGATGGCGATCGTGTCGTGCAGGTCGATCAGCTGCAGGACGGTCGCGACGTCGTGCTTTCCGTCGCGCGGCGCTCCGACGACGAGAGCGAGGTTGATCTTCGCGAACGCGCGCGCCGACCTCACCGCAGTGCCCCGGCCAGCTCCACGAACTCCGACGGCGTCAGCTCCTCGGCCCGCACGGTCGGAAGCCTCCCGAGCGATGCCAGCGCCTCTTCGACCTGGCTCCGTGTCGCAACGCCCGCCTGTGCGAGCGCGTTCGCCGCCGTCTTGCGCCGATGCCCGAACGCCCCCTCGACGACGGGTCGGACGTCTTCGATCGGCGCCGTGGTCTCGCGCTCGAAGGCGACGAGCGCGGACTCCACCCGCGGCTTCGGGCGAAACACCGTCGGCGGAACGCGGTGGAAGTCGGTCTTTCGCGCCGAAAGCTGGACGAGAACCGACACGGCGCCATACGCCTTCGTCCGGGGTGCGGCGAAGAAGCGATCCGCGACCTCGCGCTGGACCATGACGCACCACAGCTCGACCGAGGTCGCGTGTTCGAGAGTCTCCATGACGAGCGGCGTCGCGATGTTGTACGGCAGGTTGGCGATCAGCTTCGTGGGGGGCGGTCGAAGCTCGCCCACGTCGACGCGCAGCGCGTCGTCCCAGAGCAGACGGACGTTCGCATGCCCGTCGAGCGCGTCCCGCAGTACGGGCTCGAGCGACCGGTCGAGCTCGATCGAGTGGACGAGGGTCACGCGGTCGGCGAGGTAGCGGGTCAGGACTCCGAGCCCGGGACCGACCTCGAGCACCACGTCGGTTGCGCGAAGGTCACTCATCCGGTCGATCACCCCGAGGATGTTCTCGTCGACGAGGAAGTGCTGTCCCAGCGACTTCTTGGGCTCGACGGTCACCTCAGCCCGAACGCGAGCGCTGCATTCGCATGCGTGCGGGCCGCGAGGTCTGCGGGCTCCTCGCCACGCGCTTCGGCGAGCGCCCGGACCGTGTGGATGACGTTGGCCGGCTCGTTCGACGTCCCGCGCACGGGTTGCGGCGAGAGGTACGGGCTGTCCGTCTCGACGAGAAGCCTGTCGGCCGGGATCGCTGCAACTGCGTCACGCAGATCCGAAGCCTTCGGGTAGGTCGCATTGCCCGCGAAGGACACGTAGTACCCCCGGTCGACGGCGACTCCGACGAGCGCCGGTGAGGAGAAGCAGTGGAGGACCACCGTTCCGGCGAACGGAGCGAGCGCGGCTGCCGCCTCGTCGTCGGCCTCGCGGTTGTGGACGACGACGGGCAGCTTCAGCTCGTCCGCGAGCCCGAGATGCGCGTCGAAGAGCCGGCGCTGCTGCGCCGGCGTCGCGAAGCCACGGACCGTGTCGAGGCCCGTCTCCCCTACCGCGACCACCTTCGGATGTCGAAGCAGCTCTCGAAGCTCGTCGAGCCGAGCAGCCTCCGGCTCGGCCGCCTCGTGGGGATGGATGCCGAGGGCCGCGTATACGCCGAAGTGGTGTTCGGCTGCCTCGAGCGCGGCGCGACTCGACTCGATGCTGGTGCCGATGGTGACGATCCGCGTGACGCCCGCCTCGCGTGCGCGTTCGACGAGCGTGTCGACAGGCTCGTCGCACGCATCGAGGTGCGCGTGCGCGTCAGTCACTTCCGGCGTCGGATTCCATTCGGGCGAGCTCCTCCGCGACGACGACCTCGGCGTCGAGCTTCGCGAAGAGCGGTGCCGGTTCACGGAGAGACTGCGCGGCGGGGAGCGCGCTGGCCTCCCACCGGCCTGCCCACGACCCGTAGTCGCCCGTGAGCACCACGTGCCCGGCGCCGTCCTCGTCCACGGTGCGGAACTCGAGGTCTCCGGCGATGACATCGTCGTAGCCGAGCAGCTCGTGCAGCCGCTGCGCCGAGAACGGCAGAAACGGCGCGAGCAGGTCTTGATGCTGTCGACGACGCGAAGGGCGACGTACAGGATCGTCCCTGCCCGCTCGCGCTCGTCCTCGAGCTTCGCCCAGGGCGCCTGCTCCGCCACGTACTGGTTCCCGAGGCCGGCGAGCCGCATCGTCTCCTGGACCGCACTTCGGAACCGTGCTGCCTCGATGAGCGAGCCGACGGTGTCGAACCCCTGCTCGACCTCGCGCAACAGCGCCTCGTCCTCGGCCGTGAGAGCCCCGGGCGTCGGGACCTCGCCGAAGTTCTTGTAGGCGCTCTGCAGCGTGCGGTTGACGAGGTTGCCCCAGGTCGCCACGAGCTCGTCGTTGTTGCGTCGGACGAACTCGGTCCACGTGAAGTCGGTGTCCTGCGTCTCGGGCCCGGCGACGGTGAGGAAGTAGCGAAGCGCGTCGGGGTCGTAGCGGCTCAGGAAGTCGCGGACGAGAATCTGAACGCCGCGGCTCGCGCTGAACTTCTTGCCCTCCATCGTCAGGAACTCGCTCGACGCGACGTTGTCCGGGAGCTTCAACGCCCCGCGCCCCGCGCCGTAGTCGCCGCCCTCGCCGTAGCCGATCAGCATGCTCGGCCAGATCACCGTGTGGAAGACGATGTTGTCCTTCCCCATGAAGTACGTGTGCTCGGCGGCCGGGTCCTGCCACCACTCGCGCCACGCATCAGGCGTCCCGCGATTCACCGCCCACTCGATCGATGCCGAGAGGTAGCCGATGACGGCGTCGAACCAGACGTAGATCCGCTTGTCGTCGCGATCCTCGTACCCCTCGACCGGGATCGGAACGCCCCAGTCGAGGTCCCGAGTGATCGGCCGCGGCTTGAGCTCCTGCACGAAGTTCAACGAGAACCTCCGGACGTTCTGCCGCCAGTCCGTCTGGCCGGAGATCCAGCGCGTGAGCTCGTCCTTGAACGCGGGGAGATCGAGGAAGAGGTGCTTCGTCTCGCGAAAGACCGGCGGGGTCCCGTCGATTCGCGAGCGCGGCTCGATCAGGTCGATCGGATCGAGCTGGTTGCCGCAGTTGTCGCACTGGTCGCCGCGTGCGTTCGCGAAGCCGCAGATCGGACACGTGCCCTCGATGTACCGATCGGGGAGGGTGTGGCCCGTGGATGCGGAGAACGCGCCGAGAGTCTCCCGCTCGACGACGTAGCCGTTCGCGTAGAGCGTGCGGAAGAGATCCTGAGTGACGCGGTAGTGGTTTCGCGTGGTCGTGCGTGTGAACAGGTCGTACGAGAGCCCGAGCGCGCGCAGGTCCTCGCGAATGAACGCGTTGAAACGGTCTGCGGTCTCACGCGGTGACTCGCCCGCCGCGTCCGCCGCGACCATGACCGGCGTGCCGTGTTCGTCCGTTCCGCTGACCATCAGGACGTCGTTCCCGCGGAGCCGGTGATAGCGCGCGAACGTGTCCGACGGGACGCCGAAGCCTGCGACATGGCCGATGTGCCGGAGGCCGCTGGCATACGGCCACGCCACGGCGACCAAGATCTTCCTCGGAGTTTCCGGCCCGTTCACGGGCGCCAATGATAGGGAGTCCCTTTGGCGCGACCCGCCGGGCTCCGAGGGTGCACGCGGCCGCTGCTGCGACCAGTGCGGCGACGACCACGGCGAGGACGGCCCAGCGGCGGTCGGCGTTCGGCCGAACCGTCTCCGCGTGGCTCGAGCGCGCGGGTGCCCCGGTGGTCGTCGCCCGGTCGAACCGGAACCGCGGACGCCGGAGTCCGCGGTTCCCGCGAGACGGCCGCCCTCGGGCCGCGCACCGACGACGGCACCGCACGGCGGGGAGACGGGCGGCGAACGACGACGAACGGTGCGCGTCCGCGCTCGTGCGCCCTCGCCGTCGCTCCGGCCGGCGACGCGATTGCCGCGAGGCGGTTCGAGCGCATCATGGGGCGCGCCGTACCTCGCACCCGCAGCGAGCCGATTTCGACGCCGCCCCCTGTCTCGTCAGTCGCGCTCGTGGTCGAGCCTGGCGGCGCATCTGCGGTCGGCCCGGCCCCGGCTTCGTCGACCGACCCGGGAGCGGGAGCGGCGGGCGGCGTGACCGCCGCGGGGCTCTCGGGCACGGCCGACGGAGGCGGGGAGGGCTCCGGTGCAGGGTGTGGTGCGGGCGGCGCCTCGGGCGCCGAGGGAGGGAGGGAGGCGCGCCGAGGCGGAAGGAGGGTGAGCGGGTCGACGTAGGACTCGGCGGGGCCGACGCGGACGCCCAGGTGGACGTACGGAGCGCCGTGCTCGGCCTCGCCTGTTGGGCCAGGCTCGGCAAGGACGTCGTCCTCCGAGACGACGTCGCCGCGGCGGACGTGCAGCGTGCCCAGGTGGGTGAGCGAGACCTTCGCGTCGCGGACGGCGATCGTCACCGTCAGGCCGTTCGTCGGAACGGCGCCGGCGAACGTCACCTCTCCCGCGACCGGAGCGCGAATCGGAGCAGATCCCTCGAGCGCCACGTCGATCCCGCGATGCTGACCGGCGGCGTACGCGTCCGCGCCAACCGAGAAGCCACGGAGCACCGGGCCGTCCGCCGGCCATGTCCACGCGAACGACGACGGTCCCGTTGCGAGCGCCCAGACGAGCGCGACGCCGAGGCCAGTCGCCCACCGCGTTGTCCGTCGAGCGAACATGGATCGACGGTACCGCGAGACCGCGCGGGCGGCAACGCACTGTGACTCTCTTGTTACAGAGACCCGCGGTAGAGCTCGTTGCGGGACGTCCCGGTCAGGCGCGAGACGACGTCAGCGGCGACGCGCCGACCTGCCCCGGCCTCGACGAGCTCGGCGACCGCGGCCCGAGCAGCGTCCTCGGCGGCGTTCGACGTCGGCGGCGACCATGCTCCGAGGACGAGTGTGATCTCCCCGCGGGGCGGCTCGGCGAACCTCGCAGCCAGCTCCTCGAGCGGTCCACGCACGACCTCCTCGAAGCGCTTCGTGAGCTCTCGGCACACGGCGGCCGGGCGCCGCGGCAGCTCCTCCGCGAGCACGTGCAGCGACGCCGGCAGGCGGCGGGGGGACTCGAACGCGACGACCGCTCCCGCCCACGACCGAAGCTCCGCGCCGAGCGACCGCAGCTCGGCCGCGCGCCGCGGGAGGTACCCGACGAACTGGAAACGATCGGCGGCGAGACCGCTCACGACGAGCGCGGTCTCGACCGCAGAGGGCCCTGGAAGGACCGTGACGTCGATCCCCTCGGCAACGGCTCCCGCGATCAGGCGTCCGCCCGGGTCGTTCACGCCGGGAAGCCCGGCGTCCGAGACGAGCGCGACTCTCTCGCCCGACCGTAGGCGCTCGAGGACCTGCGCGGTACGGGCCGCCTCGTTGTGCCGTTGGTAGCTGAGAAGCCTCGACGAGACGCCGTGCCTGTCGAGGAGGACGCGCGTGCGCCGCGTGTCCTCGCACAGAATCAGGTCGGCGGCGCGAAGCTCGTCGAGCACGCGCAGCGTGACGTCGCTCAGATTCCCGATCGGCGTGGCGCAGACCGCGAGCGGCATCAGCGACTCGTCGGGACGGCGGAAGCCTCCACGGCGGGGGCTACCATAACGGCCCGCATGGCCGAGGGAACGAAGCCCTACCGGCTGTATCGCGGCGGCCGCAAGAAGGGCAAGGTCCCTCTCCAGTCTCCAGCGCGCCCCTCGACGCAGCCGTCGCGCACGCCGGGAGCCCCCAGGCGCCGCCGCTGGTGGCTCTGGGCCGTGCTCGGTGTCGTGGGCCTCCTCGTGCTCGCCGTGCTCTGGGGCGCGCTCGGCTTCCGCTCGTTCTCGAGCGGTGTGGACAAGGCCAACGCGCGGCTCCCGCGCAAGGCGCAGGCACAGCTCGCGAAGCGAGACCGCTCGATCCTCTCCGAGCCGACGACCGTCCTCGTGATCGGCACCGACGGAGGACGCGGTCGTGGGGCTGCGCGAGCGGACGCGCACCGGTCCGACTCGTTGATGCTGCTGCATCTCGACCCCGACACACACCGCATCTCCTACCTCTCGATCCCGCGAGACCTCCGCGTAGAGATCCCCGGCTACGGGACGTCCAAGATCAACGCCGCCAACCAGGTCGGCGGCCCCGCGCTGACGCTGGCGACCGTCAAGGCGCTGACGGGCCTGGCGGTCGACCACGTCGTCGTCGTCGACTTCGATGGCTTCGAGGAGCTGATCGACGCGATCGGCGGCATCGACGTGACGGTCCCCAAGCCGATTCTCTCGAAGCCGTTCGACTGCCCGTACAAGCCTGCCCGCTGCCGCAACTGGAAGGGCTGGCGGTTCGAGAAGGGGCAGCAGCACATGGACGGGCGGCGGGCTCTCGTCTACTCGCGCATTCGCACGAACCAGCTCGACCCGTCCGACTCGGACGTCACTCGCGGGAACCGCCAGCAGATCGTGGCCGATGCCGTCGGGAGCAAGGTCGCGAGCTTCGGCACCTTCCTACGGCTTCCCTTCATGGGGGACGAGCTCGCTTCGCCGCTCGCGACGGATCTGTCGGCGTGGGAGCTGGCCCAGCTCGGCTGGATCCGGTTCCGCTCGTCGGGCTCGCTGCGCTGCCGCCTCGGCGGCGAGCCGAGCTCGCTCGGCGGCGAGTCTGTCCTCGTCGGCTCGGAGGACAACGTGTCGGTGATCTCGATGTGGCTCGGCCAGTCGGCGCCCCTCCCGCCCCCCAAGGGGACGCTCTACGGCGCCGGTTGCACGAAGCGCTAGCTCCCCGAGTCGGACGCCGGCTTCGGCTTCGAGTCCGACGACGACTTCTCGGCAGGCTTGTCCTTCGGCTTCTCGTTGGACGAGGACGTCTCGCTCTCCTTCGCCTTCGTCTTCCCTGAGCCGTAGTCGGTCGAGTAGAACCCGGAGCCCTTGAAGTGGACCGCGACCGGGAAGAGCAGCTTCTCGACGGGTCCGGCGCCGCACGTCGGGCACGTCTCGGCGGGCGCATCGCTCATCTTCTGGAAGAGCTCGAACGTGTGGCCGTTCGGGCACCGGTACTCGTAGATCGGCACAGTGGGCGGGAAGGCTAGCGCCCTACGGGGCGGAAGACTGGCCCGGATCGCGCTCGCGTTCCAGAAGCTCGAGGTAACACGGGGCGCTCTCGAAGGCAGCGAGCCCGCGCGGCCTGCCTCGCCGGCGTTGCGCCCGTCGACGGCGATTCACCGCGGCGACGGCGGCGGACGCGCCGACGAGCCCTCCTAGGAGGAACGTCCGTGTCCCCCGCCTCCGCTCGCCGCCTTCCACGGTCGGATCTTACGATCCCCCTCGGGATGCTCGTCTGCACGATCGGAGATCTGACGCTCGACGTCGTCGTGCGACTTGCCGGACCGGTGGCGGCCGGCGGCGACGTGGACGCCGACATCCGCGTCCGGCCGGGCGGGCAGGCGGCGAACGTCGCCGCCTGGGCTGCGACGCTCGGTGTCGGCGCGCGCTTCGTCGGCCGGACGGGAGCCGATGAGGCGGGAGCGCTGGCCCGCGAGAAGCTCGCGGCACTCGGGGTCGAGATCGAGGGGCCGGTGTGCGGGCGCAACGGGACGATCTGCTCGCTCGTATCGCCATCCGGGGAGCGCTCGATGGCATCGGACCGCGGAACCGCACGCGAGCTCGCAGCGCAGGATCTCGAGCCCGCATGGCTCGCGTGCGACCACCTCCACGTGTCCGGGTACGCCCTCATGGCCGATCCCGTACGCCACGCGGCGCTTCGCGCCGTCGAGATCGCGCGCATGCACGGCGCCCGCATCAGCGTCGACCTGTCGTCCTGGAGCGCGATTCGCGACAGTGGCGAGGAGGCGTTCAGCGAAGCGGTTCGCGCGATCGCGCCCGACGTCGTGTTCGCCAACGAGGACGAAGAGCGCCTTGTCGGCCGGTCTCTGGTCGATGCGGTGTGGATCCTCAAGCGCGGGGCGCGCGGCTGCTCGTTCGACGGCGACGAGCGCGAGGCCGTGAAGGCCGACGTGGTCGACTCGACGGGTGCAGGCGATGCGCTCGCGGCAGGCTGGATCGTCGGCGGGCCTGACCTGGCCCTCGAGGCCGCCGCCCGCTGCGTCCGGCAGCTGGGGGCGATGCCGATACCGTCCGCCGGGTGAACGAGCTCATCGAGATCTCGGCCGAGGTCCGCGCCGCGCTCGACGAGGGACGCGCGGTCGTCGCCCTCGAGACGACGATCGTCGCGCACGGCTTTCCGGCTCCGGACGGACTCGAGGTGGGGACCGCCATGGAATCCGCTGTGCGGGAGGCAGGCGCGACCCCCGCGACGATCGGCGTCGTCGACGGACGGATCCGAGTGGGGCTCAGCGACGCCGAGCTCGGGCGCTTCGACTCGAACGCGCGCAAGCTCGGCCCGCGCGACTTGGCGGCGTGCGCGGTCGCCGGCGACGTCGGCGCGACCACCGTCGGCGGCGTTCTCGGCGTCGCGCGTACGGTCGGGATCCGAGTCCTCGGAACAGGCGGCATCGGCGGAGTCCACCGTGGGTATCCGTCGCCTCCCGACGTCTCCGCCGATCTCGTCGCGCTCGTGACCGCACCCGTGCTCGTCGTGAGCTCAGGCGCGAAGTCGCTCCTCGACATTCCGGCGACGATCGAGCACCTCGAGACCCTCGGGATCCCCGTGCTCGGCTACCGGACCGACACGCTTCCGCTCTTCTACACGGCCGGCGGCGGACCGCCCGTGACGCAACGCGTCGATGACGTGGCCACGGCAGCGCGGATCGCCGTGGCCCACTGGAGCCTCGGTGCCTGCGGACTGCTTCTCGCGAACCCTCCGCCCGAGAGCATCGACGTCGACGACCTGATCGAGGAGGCGGTCGCCGACGCCGCCGCGCACGGCGTGACGGGACAGGAAGTCACGCCGTTCGTGCTCGCCCGGCTGCACGAGCGCTCGGACGGGCGCACACGCGAGGTCAACCGCGCGCTCGCGGTCGCGAACGCGCGGCTCGCCGGCGAGGTGTCGGTAGCGTTGGCCGGCCTGTGAGCCTGTACGACGACGTCCGCGAACTTCCGCTGAGCATCGAGAGCTACGAGCTCGACCTCCTGTCGCTGCAGGCGCGACCGGAGTTCCTTCGCAAGACCACGCTCGTTCGCCTCCACGGAGGTGGCGAAGAGGGCGTCGGCGAGGACGTGACGTACCACGGCGAGGAACACGACAGGCTCCAGGAGCGCGGGCCGGACCTGCCTCTCGCAGGCTCGTGGACGCTGCACTCGTTCTCGGAGCACCTCGCGACCCTCCCGCTTTTCGACGCCGAGCCCGCCCAGCATGCGTACCACGACTACCGCCGCTGGGGATTCGAGAGCGCCGCCCTCGACCTCGCCCTGAGGCAGGCGGGAACCGCCCTCGGCGCTGCGCTCGGCCGGGAGGCTCGGCCCGTGTCCTTCGTCGTGTCGGGAGGACTCGGGGATCCGCCGTCTACCACGCGGTTCCGCGAGTGGCTGGCTCTCTACCCGGGACTGCGGTTCAAGCTCGACGCGAACTCGGCCTGGACGGAGGAGCTGATCGCCGAGCTCGCGGAGTCCGGCGCCATCGACTCGATTGACTTCAAGGGCCAGTACCGTGGCACGACCGTCGACACTCCTCCCGATCCTGTCCTGTATCGCCGTGTCGCCGAGGGCCTACCCGACGCCTGGCTCGAGGACCCCGGCCTCACGGACGAGACGATCCCGGTGCTCGAACCGCACCGGGATCGCGTGACCTGGGACGCGATCATCCACTCGGTCGAGGACATCGAGGCGCTTCCCTGGAAGCCGCTGACCGTCAACGTCAAGCCGTCACGGTTCGGATCCGTCGAACGCCTCTTCGCAGCCTATGACCACTGCGAGGCGAACGGCATCGGGGCGTACGGCGGAGGGCAGTGGGAGCTCGGCACCGGACGCGGGCACATCCAGCTCCTCGCTGCGCTGAACCATCCGGAGACGCCGAACGACGTCGCGCCTCGCGAGTTCAACCTCGACCCGCAGCCCGGCCTCCCTTCGAGCCCGCTCACGGTTCGCCCGCGCGATACGGGGTTCAACGCTCTGTAACGCCGCTGCTACGCAGCAGCCGCCTTCAAGAATCCCCGCGCGATCGGAATCCGCCCACCGGTGGTTTCCGATGTGCGCACTCGATTACCCCCACGTCCCTTGAACGTCCCTACTTGACGCTCCCCGCCAGGAGCCCCTGGACGAAGTAGCGCTGAAAGGCGAAGAAGACGACGAGGGGAATCGCGAGCGAGATGAAGGCCGCGGGGGCGATGAGCTCGACGTTGGAGCTGAACTGGCGCATCTGGGAGAAGATCGCGACCGTGATCGGCTGCGTGTCACGCGCGAACGTGAGCGCGACGAGCAGGTCGTTCCAGACCCAGAGGAACTGGAAGATCGCGAGGGACGCGATCGCCGGAAGGCCGAGGGGCAGGATCACCTTGAAGAAGATCCGGAACTCCGAGGCACCGTCGATGCGGGCCGCTTCGAGCAGGTCGCGGGGGATCCCGATGAAGAAGTTCCTGAGCAGGAAGATCGCGAACGGCAGACCGAAGGCCGTGTGGAAGAGGACGAGGCCCGGGATCGTGTCGAAGAGCCCGAGGTCGTTGTACAGCGAGAAGATCGGGATCAGCGCCATCTGGATGGGCACGACGAGCAGGGCGACGACGACGACGAAGAGCCAGTCGCGGCCCGGGAACTCGAGCCACGCGAACGCATAGGCCGCGAGGGAGGCGACGGCGATCGGAAGGAACGTGGCGCCGAGCGAGATCCACAACGTCGTCCAGATCGCCGATGTGATCGCATCGTTGTCGAGGATCTCCCGGTAGTTGTCGAGCGTCGCCAGACTCGGGCTCGAGAGGATCTCCCACCAGCCGGTCGTCCCGATCGCCGACGGCTGGAGCAGCGAGGTGAAGAAGAGGCTGATGGTCGGGACGAGCCAGAACAGCCCGATCAGGGCGAGGACGAGGTAGACGGGGGTCTTCGCCAGGAAGCGGACGACCTTCGCCGACGTCGGCTCGGAGATCTCGACCGGCGCGCCGACGCGCGCGTCGACGACTTCGGTTGCCGTGGACATCAGACCTCCCTCCGGAACCGCCGGACGTTGAGAACGAGGATCGGCACGACGAGCAGGAACAGGAACACCGCGATCGCCGACCCGAGGCCGAAGTCGTTGACGCCGCCGAACGACGTTCGCCACATGGCGAGCGCGATCACATTGGCGTCGTCCTGGACAGATCCGGGCGCGACCGCGATCACGATGTCGAAGACCTTGAGGACGTAGATCAGCATCGTCACGAAGACGACGGTGAGGACGGGCGCGAGGAGTGGGATGGTGACCCGCCGGAAGACCTGCCACTCGCTTGCGCCGTCCGTGCGCGCGGCCTCGAGGAGATCTCGCGGGATCGCCGCGAGGCCGGCGGCGATCACGACCATCGAGAAGCCGGCCCAGACCCAGATGTAGGCGATCATGATCGCGGGCGTGATGAGGCTCGGGCCGAGCCACGACATGCCCGCGTAGGGCTGTGAGAACGTGTCGGCCCCGATGGCAGCTCGATAGGTGCCCGCCGCGACGTCGTCGAACGCGAACCTTCCGTCGGGCTCGGTCTGCGCCGATGCCACCCGCCCGCCGCCCTCGCTTCGCAGCTCGACGGTGATCCCCGGCAGGCCGACCTCCTCCGGTTCGACCTCCCCGGGCGTTCCTCCACCCGGCTTGAAGTCTCTCCAGACGACGCCGGTGATCCCGCCCGAGAGCGGCTCGGGAACCACTGCCTGCACCGCGTCGGCGGGGACGTCCGAGGTGCGGATACCGGTCAGGCCCAGCTGCGCGACGTCGCCGGCCGCGAGTGGCTGCTTGAGGACGAGGCTCCCGTTCGGCTGCTCCTCGAGCGCCTCGGTCGACGGCAGCGCCGCGGACAGGACGCCCGAGGGCGAGACCGCGTCCTTCACGATCGCGATACCGGCGTTGATCGTCCCCTGGCTCGGGTCCTTCTCGTACATGAGCCGCCAGATCACTCCCGCCGCGAACAGCGAGATCGCCATCGGCATGAACACGACCACCTTGAAGGCAACCGAGAACCGGATCCGCTCGAGCAGGACTGCGAACACGAGTCCGATCGCGGTCACGAATGCCGGCACGATCAGGAGCCAGAGGAAGTTGTTCTTGATCGCCGTGACGAGCGTGTCGTCCGTGAAGAGCGTCTGGTAGTTGTCGAGACCGACGAACTCGCTCCCGTCCCTCCCGTAGAAGCTCCGGATGATCGTGCGGATCGTCGGGTAGACGACCCAAACCCCCAGCAGCACGAGCGTCGGCGCGAGAAAGATGATCGCGACGCCGTACTTCTGGAAGAAGCCGGGCTCGCCGTTCGTCGGTGGAAGCCCCCGTGCGGGGGCTTCCACCGTTGATGCGGATTCGCTCACAGCAGAGCTCTGACGCCTAGTTGTTGAACGCCTTCTTCGCGTCCGTCTCCATCTGCTGCGTGATTCCGTCGACGTCGTCGGGCTTCGCCACGAAGTCCGTGAACGCCTTGAACAGGCCGGCCCCAGGGGTGCCGCCGAACGCGGACGGCTGCAGGTCGGACATGTCGAACCGGAACTCCTCCGCATTGGCGAGCCCAGTTGCGTTCGCCCGCGCGAGGTCGTCCGGGTAGACCGAGTCGTCGACGTTCTTGTTCGGTGACGAGAACCCGCCGCGAGCAGCCCAGATCTCCGCGGCATCGGGAGTCGTCAGGTAGTCGAGGAAGGCCGTCGCGGCCTCGCTCGTCTTGAAGTTCACGCACAGGTCGCCGCTACCGACGACGACTGGGCCGGAGCCGTTGATCGACGGGAACGTGAACACGTTGTAGCCCGTCACCGGCTCGAGCGGGTTGTCGGTCACGACGCCCGGGGCGAAGTCGCCGATGACGACCATCGCCGCCTCCGGGGAGTCGTTGAACACCTTCGCGACGGACGCCGGCATGTCGGTCTGGAGCGCGCCGTCGGTCCCGCCGGCCAGGTCGGCCGAATCGCCGACGATGTCCTGCATGGTCGTCAATGCGTCCTTGACCGACTGATCCGTCCACGGGATCTCGTGGTTCGTGAGCTGGTCGTACTTCTCCACGCCCGCCTGGCGGATGTAGACGTTCTCGAACAGGTCGCTGATCGGCCAGCCCACGTCGACGCCCACCGAGTACGGGGTGATGCCGGCTGCCTTCAGCGTGTCGGCGGCTGCGGTGAGGTCCTCCCAGGTCTCCGGCGGATCGACGCCGGCCTCCTCGAAGTCGGCGGCGTTGTACCAGATGGTCGACTTGTTCGAGCCCTTGAACAGAACCGCGTACTGCTTGCCGTCGACGGAGCCGACGTCCGCGACCGACTGGCCGAAGTTCTCGACGATCTTGTCGTGCAGGTCGTCGATCGGCTGGATCGCGCCCTGCTCGGCGAGGCTCTTCATGAGACCGGGCTGGCCGATACAGGCGATGTCGGGCGGGTTCCCGCCCTGGACCGCGGTCGACAGCAGGGGGGCGAGGTTGTCGCCGCCCGACGTGTACTTGACGTTGACGTTGGGATAGAGCTCGTTGAACCCGTCGATGACGGCCTGGAACGAAGCTTGCTCCTCGCCGCCCCAGATCGCCATGGCCGAGATGTCGCCCGTGACGTCCTCGCTTCCCTGCGCCGAACTACCGCCGTTGTCGTCACCGCCACCGCATCCCGCGGCGACGACGGCGAGTGCGGCGACGATCAGCGCGAATACGAGCCATCGGTTTCTCATTCCTCCACTCCTTCCCGCTTCGTGGGCTCCGTTGCCCGAGTGCCGTTGTCCGTGTTCCCGTAGATCCCGAGTCCCGAGTCCAGATCGAAGAAGTGGAGCGCGCCGGTCTCCACGGCAACGTCCACCGCGTCGCCGCTCTTGATGCGCGAGCGCGGCCCGAAGCGACCGACCATGACCGTCTCGTGCTCGCCCTCGGCGACCGCCGTCTTGACCGCGCTCTCCTGACCGACGTCCCGCGCGAGCTCGCGGACGTCCTCCGTCAACGCGGGCGGCGCGTCCACCGTGAAGTGGGCGACGATCTCCGAGCCGAGCGGCTCGCGAAGCACGACCACGCCTCGCAGGCGTTGATCGTCCGGTGTGTCGGGCTCGAGCGCGGCGTCCTCGAGGTTCTCGGGGCGGATGCCGACGACGACGCGCTTGTCGACGTACGACTCGAGCTTCGGACGGAACGCGACGAGCTCGGGACTGAGCGTGAGCGTGTGTTCGCCGATCTCCACCGCGAGTCGCCCGTTGTCGCGCACGATCGTGGCCTCCGCGAGATTCATCGCGGGCGAGCCGATGAAGCCGCCGACGAAGAGGTTCACCGGGCGCTCGTACAGCTCCTGCGGCGGAGCGACCTGCTGCAGCTCCCCCTTCCGCATGACCGCGACGCGGTCGCCCATCGTCATCGCCTCGACCTGGTCGTGCGTGACGTAGATCGTCGTGACGCCGAGCTCGTTCTGCAGGCTCGCGATCTCGGCGCGCATGTGCACCCGCAGCTTGGCGTCGAGGTTCGAGAGGGGCTCGTCCATGAGGTAGGCCTGGGGCTGGCGCACGATGGCGCGCCCCATGGCCACCCGCTGGCGCTGACCGCCGGAGAGAGCCCGGGGCTTGCGCTCGAGGAACTCGGTGAGCCCGAGGACGTGCGCCGCCTCGCGGACCCGCTGGTCGATCTCCTTCTTCGGCGCCTTCCTCAGCCGGAGGCCGAAGGCGATGTTGTCGTAGACGGTGAGGTGCGGGTAGAGCGCGTAGCTCTGGAAGACCATGGCGATGTCGCGGTCGCGCGCCGGCATGTGATTGACGGTGCGCTCGCCGATGCGAAGCACGCCCTCGCTGATGCTCTCGAGGCCGGCCACCATGCGGAGCGCGGTCGTCTTGCCGCAGCCCGACGGTCCGACGAGCACCATGAACTCGCCGTCGCGGATCTCGAGATCCATTCCCGACACGGCGCGTGTTCCGTCGGCGTAGACCTTGCCGACCCCGTCAAAGGTCACAGCGGCCACCAGTGCCGCTTGTGCTTACCCGCTCATTTCCCGCCCCAAACGGCGGCGCGTGGCGCCGCCTCCAGGGCTAGTCGAGGCTCGCGAGGAAGTCGTCGACCGGGATCAGCGGCAGCGACTCGAGCTTCGCGCTCCCGCGCGCGCCGAGCGCGATCGACACCTTCGCGATGGTCATGTCGTCCGGGGCCTCGACGATGTTCACGAAGTCGTACGCACCGAGCGCCGCCCACTGGTGGAGCACCTTGGCGCCCATCTCCTCGACGTCGCGGTTGACCTCCGTGAGCCGAGCCGGATTGGCGTGGAGGGTCTGGACGCCCTTCTCGGTGAGGGTCGTCAGCATCAGGTAGGTCGGCATCTCACTCCTCTCGTCGCTCCTCGCGCGAGCCTAGACGAGCCTCCTGGTCGACGTAGAGCAGCGCACTTCCGAGGAACACGACGGGCGAGACGACCAGCGCTGCCAGAGCGGCCGCGATCATCCGCGTGTTGTCCGCGTACTCACGGAGCACGAAGTAGAGGCTGAACTGCGAGATGATCACGACGAGTGCGAGCGTGGCGAGGCCGCCGAGGACGTGGACGAAGTCGACCCGCGCGAGAGCAAAGCCGCGGCGAAACGCCGCTCGTACGCCCAGCCCCTCGACGAGCACCGCCGGAACCGTGAGGCCGAACAGGGAGAGCCAGACGAGGCCCGGGAGGATGAAGACGGCGACGAGGACCGGGACCGGAAGGAAGATCAGCACCGCGACGCCGTACGCGAGCGCGCCTCTTCGCGACCGAACGGAGACGCCGTTGACGTGACCGACCGCGAGCACGTAGCTCACGGAGATCAGCAAGGCGGTGGCCGGGAGCACCACGATCCCGAAGTCGTGGGAGGAGCGCTGCCAGACGAGAGCGTTAGCGGCGACGACGGGAATGCCGAGGACGAGTCCCTGCCAGAAGCGAGCGCCGTACGCCCGGATCGCCTCGCCGACGAGCTGCCCCACCGTCCGCCGCGCCGGCGGCAAGGGTGGCGGGAGCGGTCGCTCCTCGCGCTTCGCTCTGGCGGCCATGCGCCGGGAGGCTACTTCGCTGCCGCTTCGAGAACGCCCGGGAGCACGTCAGCGAGGGCATCGAGGGCGCGACCGATGCGCCAGCGCGAGCGGTCGCCCTCGGCCAGCTCGTTCGAGATGGCGCGGATCTCGACGGCGGGCACGCCGGCGAGCTCACAGGCACGCAGGACTCCGAAGCCCTCCATCGCCTCGACGCGGACGTCGCCGCCGGCGATCCCACCGACCGCGCCGCTCGTCCCGATGGGCAGGACGAGGGCGTTCGGGAGCGCCTCGCGCACACTCGCGAGCAGCTGCGCGTCGGGCTGGACGCGATCGACCACCGGGATCTCCGCGGAGAGATCGACGTAGACGGACTCACTTCCGATCACGAGCCCACCGGGCGTGATCCCGTGTCCACCCGCGATCCCCACGTGCACGACGGCAGAGGGTGGATCGGAGGCCAGGCGCCGTGCCGTCGCGGCTGCCGCCTCGACGGGGCCGACCCCGCACGCCAGGCCGGGCAGGTCGCCGAGCTCGATGTCCGTCGCAGCGACGAGCAGGACATCTGCCATGGGCTGATCCTACGACGGGTACGGCACGAGGAGGAACACGGGATGCATCGGTGCGTCCGCCAGCCACTCCTCGGGTGACGAGTCGAGCGTGACTGCGAAGAACGGCCGCGTCACACGCCCGGCGCGGTAGTACTCCCGCAACACGGGCACGGCGTCCGCGGGCGCTAGCTCCTCGACTCCGAGGCGCTCGCTGCGGCGACCTCGCCGAAGCTCGACCCACCCCGCCGCGCGCGCGTTCTTGACCCAGTTCCGGTTGCCGTACGGCGCGACGAGCCAGCGGTCGCCGCCGATCCGGACGATCGAGACCGGCGTCGACCAGGCGGTGCCCGACGTACGGCCCGGGACGGTGAGGAGGTGCGTCCGCGGTCCCGTGAGACCCGCCTTCGCAAGCGGCCTGACGGCCGCGTTCAGCGCTCTCCGCCAGACGCTCTTGCGGTACGGCGGCGACCCGGCCACCGCCGGAACCTACCCCGCACACGCCGCGACCGGCCCGGGCGGGGCGGTCGCGGTCGGTCGGGCCGAGTGAGTGACCCGGATCAGTGAGCCAGGTTGCGGGGCCGCGTCGCCTTGAGCGAGAGCCCGAGGACGACGGCCAGAGCGATCCCGATGCCGAAGCCGATGCCGACCCGCGGCCACTCGACGTCAGGTCCCGAAGCGGTCACGGTCGGCGACTCGGGCGATCGGACAATGACGTGGTCGTCGCCGGTAGGGAACACCGTCTCGCTCGGAGGCTGCGAGATCCGCGCCGCTCGCTCGCCGGCATCCATGTACCCCGACGCCGGATCGACTTCGTGCGAGTCGGGCCTGCTGGCGACGGTCAGCGGCTGTGTCGCGAGCGTCGCTCGCTCGTTGGCGTAGAAGTAGGCAACGGCGTCCTGCTCGGGCGAGCCGGCGAGACGGCCCTCGCCGAAGGCCGTGGGAACTGCGACGAGTGCGGCGACTGCGATTCCGATGATTGAGTGAGATCGCACGCGGAGCCCTTCAGCTCAGGACGATCTGCGACGGCAAGGGCGGCACCGTCAACCTCGAGCTGCAGCCCTAGCGACGCTGACAGGAGAGGTCAGACAGCGGCCGCCGGCTCGGCGGCCGCTGTCTTCTCGAAGACGAGCTCACCGTCGTCCGCATCCACCCGCACGACCTCGCCTTCGGCGAAGTCGCCCTCGAGCAGGCGCAGCGCGAGCGGGTTCTCGACGAGGCGCTGGATCGCCCGCTTGAGCGGGCGCGCGCCGTATGCCGGATCCCAGCCCTCCTCGGCGAGCAGCTCCTTCGCCGCGTCCGTGACGTCGAGCTCGATCCGCCGCTCCGCCAGCCGCTCGCGCAGCCGTGCGAGCTGCAGCTCGACGATCTCCGAGAGCTGCTCGCGGCTCAGAGCCTCGAACACGACGACCTCGTCGACGCGGTTCAGGAACTCCGGCCGGAAGCGGTCGCGAAGATCGTTCGGCGAGCGGATGTTCGAGGTCATGATGATCACGGTGTTCCGGAAGTCGACCGTCCGGCCCTGGCCGTCGGTCAGTCTCCCGTCGTCGAGCAGCTGGAGCAGGACGTCGAACACCTCGGTGTGCGCCTTCTCGATCTCGTCGAGGAGGACGACCGTGTACGGCCGGCGGCGCACCGCCTCCGTGAGCTGCCCGCCCTCCTCGTACCCGACGTACCCGGGCGGAGCTCCGAGCAGACGGGCGACGGTGTGCCGCTCCTGGTACTCGGACATGTCGAGCCGGACCATGGCGCGCTCGTCGTCGAACATGAACTCGGCGAGGGCGCGCGCGAGCTCGGTCTTCCCGACGCCCGTCGGCCCGAGAAAGATGAACGAGCCGATGGGCCGGTTCGGATCCTGGAGACCCGACCGTGCGCGGCGGAGCGCGTTCGCGACCGCCTCGACCGCCTGGTCCTGGCCGACGACCCGCCCGTGGAGGCGCTCTTCCATGTGGATGAGCTTCTCGACCTCGCCCTCGAGCAGTCGCGACACGGGAATCCCCGTCCACGTCGAGACGACGGCTGCGATGTCGTCCTCGTCGACCTCCTCCTTCACCATCGGGGTCTCCGTACGCTGCTCTCGCTCTGTGAGCTCCTTCTCGAGCTCCGGCAGGGCGCCGTAGCGGATCTCGGCGACGCGCGCGAGGTTGCCCGCCCGCTCCTCGCGCTCGGCCTCCATGCGGAGGTCGTCGATCTGACGCTTGATGTCCGCGACGCGCTGCAGCGACTCCTTCTCGCGCGACCAGCGTGCCGCGAGCTCGTCCCGGACCGCCTTTGCGTCGGCGAGCTCGCGCTCGACCGGCTCGCGTCGGGCATCCGTCTCGTTCGCCATCGCCGCCAGCTCTATCTCGAGCTGCCGCACGCGGCGGTCGGCCTCGTCGAGCTCGACCGGAGACGAGTCGATCTCCATACGCAATCGCGACCCCGACTCGTCGACGAGGTCGATCGCCTTGTCGGGGAGGTAGCGGTCCGTGATGTAACGGTCGGAGAGCACGGCCGCGGCGACGAGTGCCGAGTCGCGGATCTCCACGCCATGGTGCGCCTCGTAGCGCTCCTTGAGCCCGCGCAGGATCGCGATCGTGTCGGCGACCGACGGCTGGCCGACGACGATCGGCTGGAACCGGCGCTCGAGCGCTGCGTCCTTTTCGATGTGCTTGCGGTACTCGTCGAGCGTGGTCGCACCCACAGCGCGCAGCTCACCGCGGGCCAGCATCGGCTTGAGCAGGTTCGCCGCATCGACTGCGCCCTCCGCCGCTCCGGCCCCGACGATCGTGTGCAGCTCGTCGATGAAGAGGACGATCTCACCGGCGGCGTTCTCGATCTCGGCGAGAACGGCCTTGAGCCTCTCCTCGAACTCGCCGCGGTACTTCGCTCCGGCAAGGAGCGCGCCGACGTCGAGCGCCCACACGCGCTTGCCCTTGAGGCCGTCGGGCACGTCACCGGCGACGATGCGCTGGGCGAGGCCCTCGACGATCGCCGTCTTGCCGACGCCCGGGTCGCCGATGAGCACCGGGTTGTTCTTCGTGCGCCGCGACAGCACCTGGATGACGCGCCTGATCTCCTCGTCGCGGCCGATGACGGGATCGAGCTTCCCGGACTCGGCGAGCGCCGTCAGGTCGCGGCCGTACTTCTCGAGCGCCTGGTACGAGCCCTCGGGATCCTGCGACGTCACCTTCTGGCCGCCGCGCACACCCTCGAGTGCCTGCACCAGCGCGTCGCGGGGCACGACGTCCAGCGCGAGCAGGAGGTGCTCGACCGAGACGAACTCGTCTCCGAGCTCCCGCATCTCGTCGAACGCCGCGTCGAGCACGCGGGTGAGGCGCGCCGACGCCTGCGGCTGAGCGCCACCGCCGGAGACGGTGGGCAGCTGGTCGATTCGCGTCTCGGCATCGGCGCGGAGAGTCGCGGCGCCGTAGCCGGCACGGTCGACGAGAGTGCGGGGGAGCTCCTGGTCGAGGAGCGCTAGTGTCAGGTGGTCGGGGGTGAGCTCGGGGTTGCCCGCGCGCCGCGCGAGCTCCTGCGCGGCGGCGATCGCCTCCTGGCTCTTGAGCGTCAGCTTCTGGAAGTCCATGTCAGCTCCTCGGTGCGGGGTGCTGCGCGGGTCGATACAGGACGACGTCGCGCCGGTACGACCGGTGCACCTCGGCGATCTCTGCTCGCAGCTCGCGCTCGAGCCGCTGCATGCGGGCACGTGTTCGATTGAGCTCGTCCTGCATCCGCAGGACTTGCTCGACACCGGCGAGGTTCAGGCCGAGCTCGGTCGTGAGACGCTGGATCAGCCGCAGCCGCTCCAGGTCGTTCTCGGAGTAGAGCCGCGTTCCGCCCGGCGTCCGGCCCGGGTGGACGAGCCCCTTCGTCTCGTACATGCGCAGGGTCTGGGGATGCATGCCGACGAGGTCGGCCGCGACCGAGATCATGTATCTGGGCCGGTCGGGCATCAGCGGTCGATCCCCTCCCAGCCGAGCAGACGCGCGACCCCGTAGGCGACGACCGCAAGGCCCAGCGGGAGCCCGACGATCTGCGGCCAGCCTCCGACGCCCGCGACGAGCTCGACGAGGTTGAACCCGACGTAGAGGCTCGCCAGCACCACGACCGCTGGTCCAGCGCGTGCGCACGGACGCGTTCACGCGCTGAACACCTCGCGCGGGTTCTCGCGGGAGACCTTCCGGAAGCCCTCGAGGGCTTCCTTCTCCGCCTTCGAGAGCTTCTTCGGGACGCTCACGCTCACGCGCGCGAGCAGATCTCCACGCCCGGAGCCCTTGAGGTGCGGCACACCACGTCCCTTCACGCGCAGGAGCTTCCCGCCCTCGGTGCCGCTCGGAACCTTGAGGGAGACCGGGCCATCCGGGGTCGGGATCTCGACCGATGCGCCGAGCGCCGCCTCGGCGAAGGTCACCGGCACGTCCAGGACGAGATCGGAGCCGCGCCGCTCGTACAGCTGGGACGGCTCGACGTCGACGACCACGAAGAGGTCGCCTGCAGGGCCTGCGTTGTATCCCGCCTCGCCCTTGCCCTTGAGCCGGACTCGGGTACCGCTCTTCGCTCCGGCCGGGATCTTCACCGAGTACCGCTTCGTCGTCCGCTCACGCCCGCTCCCGCGGCAGTTCCTGCACGGCTTCTCGATGATCGTCCCGTTGCCGCGGCAGCGCGGGCAGGGCTGGGAGAACGCGAACAGGCCCTGCGAATCCGACACGACGCCGCGTCCCCCGCACTGGGGGCACGTGACCGGGGCGCTTCCGGGCTCCGCGCCGGTGCCGTGACAGACCGAGCACGCGGTCTCGGCCTCCACTGGAACGCGGACCTGCACGCCCTTGAGCGAGTCCTCGAACGAGATCCGGACGTGCGCCTCGAGATCGTTGCCGCGAATCGGCTGCCGGCTCGCGGAGCGGCGACCGCCGCCTCCGAACATCCCCCCGAGCAGGTCGCCGAGGTTCGAGAGGTCGAACTCCTCGAAGCGCGCACCGCCCATGTCGGCGCCGCCGGGGAAGCCGCCGCGAGCGCCCGCCTGGCCGAACGCGTCATAGGCACTCCGCTTCTCCGCGTCGGACAGCACGTCGTACGCGCCCTGCACCTCCTTGAAGTGCTCCTCGGCGGCCGCGTCGCCGGGATTCGCGTCGGGGTGGTACTGGCGCGCGAGCTTGCGGTACGCCTTCTTGATCTCGTCGTCGGTCGCGTTCTTCGGGACGCCGAGGATCTCGTACGGGCTCCTCGTCATTCGGAGACGATCACCCTCGCGGGGCGCACGACGCGGTCACCGAGCCGGTAGCCGCGCTGGACCACCTCCAGCACCGAGCCGGCCCCCGCGTCGCTCGGCTGCGTGAGAAGCGCCTCGTGGACGTGCGGATCGAACGGTCCGTCGGTCGAGATCTCGACGAGGCCCTCCTTCGCGAGCGCAGAGCGCAGCGACTGCTCGACGAGCTTGACGCCCTCGATCACCCTCGCCTCCTCGTGCTGCTCGGCCGCCCCGAGCGCGCGCTCGAGGTCGTCCAGGATCGGGAGGAGCTCCCGAACGAGCCGTTCGTGCGCATGCGCGACGAGCCGCTCCTGGTCGCGCACGGCACGCTTGCGGTAGTTCTCGAAGTCCGCCTGCACGCGCTGGGCGAGCGCGAGGTACTCGTCTCGCTCCGCTGCGAGTGTCGCGGCAGGATCGGCGGGAGCCGGAGCCTCGGGCTCCGGCTCCTCGATCTCCGCCTCGGTGAGCTCGTCGCTCACGACTTCGTCGCTTCCTCTTCGTCGATGACCTCGTAGTCGGCGTCCTCGACGACCTCCTCGTCGGGCGAACCGCCGCCGTTATCGGACGGCTGGGAACTCGCCTGAGCCTGCGCCTGCGCATAGAGAACGTCGGCGAGCCCGCGCGAGGCGTCCTCGAGGGCCGACGTCTTCGCCTGGATCTCGGCGAGATCCGAGCTCTCGAGCGCCTGGCGGAGCTCCATGATCCGCCCCTCGATCGTCGCCGCGTCGCTCTCCGGGAGCTTGTCGCGGTGCTCCGAGAGCGTGCGCTCCGTCTGGTAGGCGAGCTGCTCACCGGCATTGCGGGCGTCCGCGAGCTCACGCATCCGATGCGCCTCGCCGGCGTGCGTCTCGGCGTCCTTGACCATGCGGTCGACCTCGTCCTCGGACAGGCCCGAGCCGCCCTCGATGCGGATCTGCTGCTCGTTCCCGGTGCCGAGGTCCTTCGCGGACACGTTGATGATCCCGTTCGCGTCGATGTCGAAGGAGACGTCGACCTGCGGCATCCCCCGAGGCGCCGGCGGAATGCCGACCAGCTGGAACTTGCCCAGGGTCTTGTTGAACGAGACCATCTCGGACTCGCCCTGCGCGACGTGGATCTCGACCGACGGCTGGTTGTCCTCGGCCGTCGTGAACGTCTCCGACTTGCGGGTCGGGATCGTCGTGTTGCGATCGATGAGCCTCGTGAACACGCCGCCCTTGGTCTCGATGCCGAGCGAGAGCGGTGTGACGTCGAGCAGGAGGACGTCCTTCACCTCGCCCTTGAGCACGCCCGCCTGGATCGCGGCGCCCACGGCGACGACCTCGTCGGGGTTGACGCCCTTGTGCGGGTCCTTGCCGATGAGCTCCTTCACCTTCGCCTGGACGGCGGGCATGCGGGTCATGCCACCGACGAGCACGACGTGCTCGATGTCCGAGGCGGTGAGCCCGGCATCCGCCAGCGCCTGCTTCGTCGGGCCGACCGTGCGCTCCAGGAGCTCGTGCGTGAGCTCGTCGAGCTTCGCGCGCGTCAGCTGGAGGTCGAGGTGCTTCGGGCCTTCGGGCGTCGCCGTGATGAACGGCAGGTTGATCTGCGTCGTCATCGTCGACGACAGCTCGATCTTGGCCTTCTCGCCTGCCTCGTAGAGGCGCTGCAGTGCCATCGGGTCCTGACCCAGGTCGATGCCCTGGTCGCGCTTGAACTCGGCGATCATCCAGTCGACGATCGCCTTGTCGAAGTTGTCGCCGCCGAGGTGGTTGTCCCCGTTGGTCGCCTTGACGTGGTAGACGCCCTCGCCGAGCTCGAGGACGGAGACGTCGAACGTCCCGCCGCCGAGGTCGAACACGAGGATCGTGTGCTCGGCGCCCTCCTTGTCGAGCCCGTACGCGAGAGCTGCCGCCGTGGGCTCGTTGATGATGCGAAGCACGTTGAGGCCGGCGATCTTGCCGGCGTCCTTCGTCGCCTCGCGCTGAGCGTTGTTGAAGTAGGCCGGGACGGTGACGACGGCGTCCGTCACCGACTCGCCGAGGTAGGCCTCGGCGTCTGCCTTGAGCTTCTGGAGGATCATCGCCGAGATCTCCTGCGGCGCGTACTCCTCGCCGTCTGCCGTCACGCGGACGTCGTCGTTCGGGCCCTTGGCGACGTCGTACGGGACGATCTTCATCTCCTCGGAGACCTCGTCGAACTTGCGCCCCATGAAGCGCTTGATCGAGAACACCGTGTTCTGCGGATTCGTGACCTGCTGGCGCTTCGCCGGAGCGCCGACGAGCCGCTGCCCGTCACGCCCGAAGGCGACGACGGACGGAGTCGTGCGTCCGCCCTCGGCGTTCGGGATGACGGTGGGCTCGGATCCTTCGAGGACTGCCATGCACGAGTTGGTCGTCCCGAGGTCGATTCCGATGGTCTTTGCCATGTGCTGCTCCTTGTGTGAGTTGGTCGATGTACCGAAAACCTGAGCCTCACCGTAGCAGATCCCTGAATAGCCGATCCCTGCGCAGGAATACGAGCGAAGACCGGAGAACACACACGGGATGCCCGCTCGCCTCCTGAGCGACCGGAATCTCGCGCGGCTCAATCGCGCAGTGATCTCCGGCCGGATCATCCCGCTGCTCGTCGCCGTGATGTTCATCGTCGGTGCCGTCGGGACTGCCGCGGTCGAGCTGTTCAGCCCGAACAGCTTCGACAACCTCGGCGACGCGGCGTGGTGGGCCGCGACCACGGTGACCACGATCGGGTACGGCGATGTCGTTCCCGCTACGAGCGGCGGTCGCTTCATCGCGGTCTTCGTCATGTTCGCGAGCGTGGCCACCGTCTCGATGTCGACTGCCGTCATCACGGCGTCGTTCGTCGGCTACCAGCAGAGGCGCCTCGGGCACGACGCCGACCGCCACGAGGAGCTCGTCGAGATGCTCGGGCGGATCGAGCAGCGGCTCGACGCGATCGAGAGAGAGCCCGGCTAGCGGTAGACGCCGATGAGGACGCCGCCGGCCACGACGAGCGCGGCGCCCATGAAGAGCTTTCTGCCGACGTGCTCCGACCGCTGCAGGACGAGCCAGGAGAGCGTCACGCCCCAGAGCGACTCCGTCGCGACGATCGGCGAGACGACCGACACACGTCCACGCGCGAACGCCTCGAAGAGGAAGACGTAGGAGAGCCCGTAGCAGAGGGCGGCGGGGACGAACGCGCGCGCCGCGGTCGCCGTGAGCTTCGTCCGCGTCGCGAGCGCGAACGCGAGCGCGACGATCGTGCCCGTCAGCATCGCCGTGAACGCAGCCAGCGTCGGGTCGACGTCGGTTGCGTCGTCGATCAGCCACCGCACCAGCGTGTCGCGGCTTGCGAAGGCAGCCGTCCCGATCAGCGCGTAGACGAGGCCGATCCGCTTGAAGTGCTCCGGCGTCGATCGGTCACTGGCGAGGACGATGCCGCCCGTCACGATCAGCGCCGCACCCAGCACGAGCCCGGCGACGAGCGGCTCGTCGAGAAAGACGAGCGCCGTGGCGACGGCGAACAGCGGGGCCGTCCCGACCGTGACCGACGTGCGCGAGGCGCCGGCGTCACGTACCGCGAAGGTGAACAGGATCTGCGCCGCCCCGGGCGCGAGCAGGCCGGCCAGGACGAAGGGCCACGCGCTCGCGACGTTCCACTCGCCGTGCGCCACCGCCACGACTCCGGTGACCATGCAGGCAGGGAAGATCGTGAACAGCGTCCCGGCGAGCGGCGAGACGCCGGTTCCGAGTGCGATGCGGACGAGCACCGTCATCGCCCCGAAGAGAAACGCCGAGAGGCACCCGAGAAGGATCGGCGTCACGCGGCGACGGCTCCTCGGCGCGAAAGCCGGCGAAGTGTCGCCGACGCGGCGGGCTCCGCCACGAGGATCGCGGCCATCATGACTCCGCAGCCGATCCAGCCCGCCCAGCCGAGCACCTCGTCGGCGAGCAGGACGCCGGCAAGCGCGGCGAACGGCGCCTCGAGGGTGAACACGAGAGCCGCTCTGGCAGCCGTCGTCCGCGCCTGCACCCAGGTCGCGATGAAGTAGCCGAGCGCGCCTGCAAACACTCCGGTGACGACGAGCGCGCCCCAGACCGTCGAGCCGTGAGGCATCTCGAGCTCGCCGCGCGACAGGGCAATCGCGATGAATGCCGCGGCCGAGGTCGCCATCTGCAGGAACGTCAGCGCGCGCGCGTCGTACCGCGGCGCGTAGCGCTCCATGGCGGTGATCTGCAGCGCCTGGAAGACGGCGTTCGCGAGAACGAGTGCGTTCCCGAGCGTGGATCCGCCGGGAACGCCGTTCAGAAACAGAAGTCCGACGACGGCGAGCCCGATCCCGAGCCACAGCGCGCGCGGCACGGACGTTCCGAAGAAGGCGAGCGCGAGCAGTGGCGTGAACACGACGTAGAGGCCGGTGATGAAGCCGGTGCTGGCCACGGTCGTGAGCTCGAGGCCGGCCGTCTGGAAGCCGTATGCGGTGGCGAGCAGCGCGCCGACGCCGACGCCGACGACGTATCCCCGACGCGGCAACCGGCGCAGCGACCCGACCGCGAACGGCGCGAGGACGAGGCTCGAGATCGCGAACCGGACGGCGAGGAACGCGAAGAGCGGGTACAGCGCGATCGCGTTCTGCACCTGGACGAACGTGACGCCCCAGATCGCGGTGACGCCGACGAGGGCGAGGAGGGGGCCGGGCCGGCGCACCGCGCTGATTCTCTACGCTCTCCCGGCGATGGGAGTCGTCGACACACTCGGTCGCCCGGTACGCGACCTGCGCATCTCGGTCACCGACCGCTGCAACTTCCGCTGCGTCTACTGCATGCCCAAGGAGGTCTTCGGGCACGACCACCGCTTCCTCCCGCGGCGGGAGCTCCTCACGTTCGAGGAGATCGAACGCGTCGCTCGGGTCTTCGTCGAGCTCGGCGTGCGCAAGCTGCGGATCACCGGAGGCGAGCCGCTGCTGCGCCGCGATCTCGAGCACCTCGTCGCCGCGCTCGCCGCGCTCGACGACGGACTCGACGTCACCCTGACGACGAACGCCGCGCTCCTCGCACAGAAGGCGCAGGCACTTGCCGACGCCGGCCTCACCCGGATCACGGTGAGCCTCGACTCGCTCGACGACGAGGTCTTCCGGGCGATGAACGACGTCGACTTCCCGGTCGCGCGGGTGCTCGCGGGAATCGACGCCGCCGCGGCCGCCGGACTCCCCGTCAAGGTGAACGTCGTCGTCAAGCGCGGCCTGAACGAGGGCTCCATGCTCGACATCGCCCGACGCTTCCGGGGAACGGGACACACCGTCCGCTTCATCGAGTTCATGGACGTCGGGCGCGACGAACGGCTGGAGGCTCGACGACGTCGTCCCCGCCGCCGAGATCGTCTCGACCATCGGCGCCGAGTTCCCGCTCGAGCCTCTCGAGGCGGCCTACCGGGGCGAGGTCGCAGAGCGCTACCGCTACCTCGACGGCGCCGGCGAGATCGGCGTCATCGCCTCCGTCACCCAGCCGTTCTGCGGCGACTGCACGCGCGCTCGGATCTCGGCCGACGGGAAGCTCTACACCTGCCTCTTCGCCGTGCGGGGACACGACCTGCGCGCGCTGCTCCGCTCCGGGTCGGGGGACGAGCTCGACGAGACGATTCGCGCCGTCTGGACGCGGCGCACCGACCGCTACTCGGAGATCCGCACCGCAGACACGAGCGCGCTCCGCAAGGTCGAGATGTCCTACATCGGGGGCTGAGCTAGGCGGTCGGCTCGGTCGCCGCCGGCGGTGCGATCGGGGGCTGACGCGCGAACAGACCACGTCCCGGCTCGAGGCTCGTTCCGCCGGAGCGCACGATCACGGCCACCGATACGAGCACGGCCGCCCCGGCGACGGCCATCTGCGCGGTGATCTCCTCTCCGAGGATGAGCCAGCCGAGCGCAACCGCGACGATCGGGTTCACGTAGGCGTACGTCGAGACCAGCGAGATCGGCGCGACGCGAAGGAGCCAGACGTATGCCGTGAAGCCGACGAAGCTTCCGACCACGATGAGGTAGGCGAGTGCCAGGAGTGCGTCCGTCGTCCAGTCGGCGTCGCCGATCTCGCCCGACACGAGCGAATAGCCGGCGAGGAGGATCCCGCCGCACAGAGACGCGAGCCCGGCCGAGACGAGCGGTCGCTTCGGCAACGGCGCGCCGCGCGAGTAGAGGGAGCCGACGGCCCAGCACATCGCACCGAGGACGATCACGAGGGCGCCGACCCGGTCGACCGAGCCCTCGCCGAACGGATCGAAGAGGAATGCGAGACCGGCGAACCCGACCGCGATTCCGATGTACGCGGCCCCAGGCAGCCGTTTCCCGAACGCGGCTCGGTCGAACAGCGCCATCCAGATCGGGATCGTCCCGACGAGCAGCGCAGCCACGCCGGCCGGAACCGTCTGCTGTGCCCAGGCCAGCGATCCGTGGCCGGTCACGAACAGGAGACCTCCGAAGACGAACGCGGCGACGATCTGCGGGCGGCCGATGCGATCGCCCGCCCGATCGCCCCGCGGGAGCGCGAACGCGAGCAGAACGCTCCCCGCGACGAGATGGCGAACCGACATCGCGAGGAACGGCGGCAGGTCGCGAATCACGATCGCGAGGGCGATGAACGTCGACCCCCAGACGACGTACACCGTCACGAGGGCAAGCCAGACCCGCACGTCATGCCGCGCAGCCACGGGTTGATCGTGCCCGTTGCGCGACCATCAGCTCAAGTCGGCCTGCATGGTCGCTCGATCAGCACAGCTGATTCCGGCCGCCGTTTGTGACGAGACACCTGCGGGAACGTCTCGACAGGGAACCTCGTTAGAATCGAACAGCCGTGTCGACGCTTGCCGGAGAGACAACGCGACGCCTGCCACGGGGGTGGGCACATCTGGCCCTCCAGTTCGTGATCTGGATGGGCTTCTACGTCGCGTACCAGGTAGTCCGCGGCGAAGCCGACCGCGATGTTGCGAGTGCGTTCCACAACGGCGAGTGGGTCATCCGCACCCAACAGCACCTCGGTGCGCTCTTCGAGCCGACGGTGCAGCGCTTCGTCGACAGCTCGACGATCCTCGTCACGCTGACGTCGTACACGTACTGGCTCTCGCAGTTCGCGGTCGTCGGCGCGACCCTGCTGTGGGTCTACTTCCGCCACCACGAGCGCTTCGCGGGCTTCCGGAACTGGCTGATCATCGCCAACCTCGTCGGCCTGATCGGCTACATCCTCGTCCCGACCGCGCCGCCGCGGATGTTCCCGGAGTGGGGGTTCGTCGACACGCTGAGCCAGTACTCGTCGATCAACCACGACAGCGGGCTGATCGCCTTTGCCTCGAACCCGTACGCCGCGATGCCCAGCCTCCACTCGATGGATGCGCTCATCGTCGGGATCGTCATGTTCGGCGTCGTTCGCTCGAAGCTCGCGAAGGCGCTGTGGCTCGCCTGGCCGCTCTGGGTCGGATTCGCGGTCATCTCGACCGGCAATCACTACTGGCTCGACGTCGTGGCGGGGTTCGCGCTCGCGCTGCTGACCGGGCTGGTGCTCAGCCGGACCCGGCTGCTCCGCCTCCGGCACGCGTGACCGACCAGCAACCCGCCGAGCCGCGGGTCAGCCAGCTGGACCGCGTCAAGCAGGAGTACACGCAGGCTGCTCGCGTGATCCTGCAGCGCTCGATGCGCGGGGTCGCGAAGACGAAGCTGACACCGGACATGCTGACTCTCGCCGGCGTTTCGCTCTGCCTTGCCGGAGCGGTTCTCGTGGGCTTCGAGGAGCGCAACGAGAAGCTCTTCTTCTGGCTCGGCGGGGCGCTGTTCGTCGTCGGCTCGGTCGCGGACATCCTGGACGGCGCGCTCGCGCGCGCGGCGAGCAAGGGGACGGTGTTCGGTGCGTTCCTCGACTCGACCTTCGACCGTCTCGGCGAGGCGGCAATGCTCACGGCGATCGGCCTCGTGTTCATGCGCGACGGCAACGAGATTGCGCTCGTCGCGACGTTCGCCGCGGTGATCGGCTCCTTCCTCGTCTCCTACACGCGGGCGAAGGCAGAGGCGCTCGGCCTTCGCGGCGACGTCGGGTTCGGCTCGCGCGTCGAGCGCGTGGTGCTGCTCTCGATCGGCCTCTTTCTTGCCCCGTGGGGCTTGCTGCAGTGGCCGATCTACCTGCTGGCGGCGATCGTCTGGATCACGGTGATCCAGCGGATGCTCTTCGTGCGGCGCCAGTTGCGCGAACTCGCCGAGCAGTCCGGAGGTGTCGAGATCGGCTAGCCGGGTACCTCCCTCGTGCAAGCGACGACGAGGAGGTGGGTGTCTCATGGCGACCGAGAAGCAGGTTCGAGCCGCCCAGCGGAACATCCAGAAGGCTCAACGCGCTGCGAAGAGCGAGCGCACGCTCGCGCATCTCCCCGAGGCAACGAGGCGCGACCTCGGCAAGCAGGCGGCGAAGGCCCGCTCGCGCAGCGGACGTGCCGGACATGCGCTGGAGGACCGAACGCGTGAGCAGCTGTACGAGCTGGCGAAGAAGCGCCACATCCGCGGCCGCTCGAAGATGGGCAAGTGGGATCTCGTCCGCGCGCTGCGGGCGTAACGCGTCGTAATGCGCTAGAGTGCTAGCAGTTTGTCTGCTAGCACTTCAGAGAAGAGGACGGGCATCCTGGTCAGGATGCCCGCTCCGTTGAAGGAGGCGCTCGTCCGCGAGACTGCGCGCCGGCACTCCAACGTCAACGACGTCGCCGCCGGCATCCTCGCCGACGAGTTCGACGTCCCCTACGCCCCGTCCGGCCGCCGCCGCAAGGTGCTCGCCGGCGGCAGCCCCGTGCTGCTCCTCCGCATCCCGCAGGAGCTGAAGGACGAGATCCATGCGGAGGCGTCGCGGCGCGACTCCAACGCGAACGACGTCATCCTCGCCGCGCTCGCCGACGGTCTAGGCGTCCCGGCTCGGAGCAATCGAAAGGGAAGGACACTCATGGCCTCGACGAACGGCTCGAAGAACGGCGCGCGCGCGCAGGACAAGGTGCGCGTCGCGATCATCGGCGTGGGCAACTGCGCCAACTCGCTCCTGCAGGGAGTCGAGTACTACAAGGACGCGAAGCCCGAGGACGCCGTGCCCGGACTCATGCACGTCGACCTCGGCGGCTATCACATCTCGGACATCGAGTTCACAGCTGCGTTCGACGTCGTGAAGGGCAAGGTCGGCGTCGATCTCGCCGACGCCATCTGGGCGCATCCCAACGACACGATCAAGTTCGCGGACGTCCCGAAGACCGGAGTCAAGGTCTCCCGCGGCATGACGCACGACGGCATCGGCAAGTACCTCTCGCAGGTCGTCGAGAAGTCGCCCGGACAGACGGACGACGTGGTGAAGATCCTGAAGGACACCGGCACGGACGTCGTTGTCAACTATCTTCCCGTCGGCTCCGAGGCCGCGACCAAGTGGTACGCCGAGCAGATCCTGGAAGCCGGAGTCGCGATGGTGAACTGCATGCCCGTCTTCATCGCGCGCGAGCCGTACTGGCAGAAGCGCTTCGAGGAGGCCGGCTGCCCGATCATCGGCGACGACATCAAGTCGCAGGTCGGAGCCACGATCACGCACCGCGTTCTCACGACGCTCTTCGGCGACCGCGGCGTGCACCTCGACAAGACGATGCAGCTGAACGTCGGCGGCAACTCCGACTTCCTCAACATGCTCGAGCGCGAGCGCCTCGAGTCGAAGAAGATCTCGAAGACGAACGCGGTCACGTCGATGCTCGACTACGACATCGGCGACAGGAACGTCCACGTGGGACCGTCCGACTACGTTCCGTGGCTCACGGATCGCAAATGGGCATACATCCGCATGGAGGGCTCGTCGTTCGGCGACGTGCCGCTCAACGTCGAGCTCAAGCTCGAGGTCTGGGACTCGCCGAACTCGGCAGGCATCGTGATCGACGCCGTCCGCCTCGCCAAGCTCGCGCTGAACAACGGCATCGCAGGCTCGCTCGAGGCGCCGAGCGCCTACCTGATGAAGTCGCCGCCCAAGCAGATCCGCGACGACGAGGCACGCGAGGACATCGAGCGGTTCATCGTCAAGAACGCGTTCGCCAAGAAGAAGGCGGCTGCGAAGGCGTGACGCGGGTCCGGCTCAGCCGGATCTTCTGGATCGGCGCGGCGGCGATCCTCGTCGCCGCCGCGCTCGTTGCACTCGTCGCCGTGCTCCGCGGCGACTTCTCGGATACGGACGGCCGGATCCTCGGCACGCTCGCGGCCGCCCTGCTCGCCGGTTCGACGCTCGTCGCCGGCCTCGCGCTCGCGGAGACGGGTGAACGCGTGCTCGGCTGGTCGGCGGTCGGCATCGCGGTGCCGGCCTTCGCGTCGATCGCGTACTCGATCTGGGCCTTCGTCCTCGACGGCGAAGGTGACGTCTGGCAATGGGGATGGGCAGGGATCCTCGCGCTCCTGGCAGCGCTGATCGCCGTGACCGCCCGGCTGCTTGCGCGCTCGCGCGCCATCGTTCGCCTCGCGTGGGTCGCGGGGGCGCTGGCGAGCGTCGCCGCTGTCGTTTCGTACGTTGCGATCTCGCGCGACGACTCCGGCGAAGGGCTCGAGCGGCTCATCGCTGTCCTGTGGATCCTCGCCGGCCTGGCGTACCTGCTCGTCCCGGTGTTGCAGCGCTTCACGGCAGCCGGAGCGCTCGATGGCGGCGAGCGCAGGATCGCCGAGCTCGACGGAGTCGAGGTCGTCGCGACACGGTCGCGCGAGGGACTGGCGGTCGAGCTGCGGCCTGGGGAACGGCTCGTGCTACGACGGCATGGCGAGCCCGGAGCGATCCGGTCTGGTCACAACTTGTAACTTCCAACCGGTGAGCCTGCGCATCTGCTTCGTCACGCCCTTCGCGTGGTCGCAGCCGCACGAGGTCAACGCGCACGTGGACGGGACCGCGAAGGCGCTGAGGGCCTGCGGCCACGACGTGACGATCCTCGCGCCCTCGTCCCGCGGGCGCGACCTGCTCGCCGGCCGGCGAGCTCTCCAGCGCGGCGCCGACGCCGAGGTCATCGCAGTCGGCCCGTCGATCCCGCTCTCGCGGCGCACGAACATGGGGGTGCCGGTCGCGGTGCGGGCCAACCTCCGGCTCGCACTGACGAAGGGTCGGTTCGACGTCGTGCACGGCTTCGAGCCCGGACTGCCGAGTCTCTCCTACCTCGCTCTCACGTCGACCAGCGCCCTGACGGCGGCGACGTTCTTCTCCATTGACCGGCTGGTCTACCCGGCGCGACGGTCACGCCGTGATCGCCTTCGCGCACGGGTCGACGCGCTCCTCGCGACGTCGCAGGTCACCGCCGAGGCAGCGAGCGAGCGGTTCCAGGGCGAGTACCGCCTCGTTCCGCTCGGCGTGGACATCGCGACCTTCCACGCCGGGGTCAAGAAAGACGTCATCGCGCTCGAGCTGGAGCCGTCGGGACGCTCGACGACACGAGCGCTCCTGCGACTGCTCCACGACCTGCCCGACTGGGAGGCCGTACTCCTCCACACGAAGCCGCTCGGGTTCCGGCCCGCGGTGCCGCGAGCGGTTCGAGGACGCGTGCGCGTCCGCGCCGTTCGCAGCACCCAGCAGCGGATCGACGCGCTCTCGGCCGCTGCGATCTTCGCCGCGGCGCCCGGTGGCGAGGAGCGCCTCGCCCTCGAGGCGGCGGCGTCCGGCGCAGCGATCGTCGGCGCAGCGCCTGCGACCGACGTGGCGGACGCGGTCGACCGGCTCGCGCGTGACGCGGCACTGCGGTCGGAGGAGGGCGCCAGTGCGCGAGAGCACGCCGAGAGGCAGAGCTTCGACGCGGTCGCCGAAGAGCTCGACGAGCTCTACGCTGGGCTGACGCGGAAGCGACGCCCGCGCGCCAGCGCGGACGAGGACCCGCTCGCCGACCGCGACTGGATCACGATCGACCTGCACATGCACACGGACTGGTCGCACGACTGCTCGATTCCGGCCGGGGAGCTCGTGGATCACGCGCGTGGCGACAGGGCTCGGCGGGATCGCGGTCACCGACCACAACGTCTTCGGCGGCGCGCTCGAAGCAGCCGAGCTGGCGAGCGACCGCGATCTGATCGTCATCCGCGGCGAGGAAGTGAAGACCGACAACCAGGGCGAGGTGATCGGTCTCTTCCTCGAGGAGGAGATCCCGAGAGGTATGACCTTCGCCGAGACCCTCGCCGCGATTCGCGAGCAGGGCGGCCTCGTCTACGTGCCTCACCCGTTCGATCGCATGCACTCGATACCCGACCCGGCGACGCTCCATCGCCACCTGGCGGAGATCGACGTCCTCGAGGTCTACAACGCGCGGCTCCTCCGCGACTCCTTCAACGACGAGGCGCTGCGCTTCGCGCGGAAGTACAGGCTCCTGCAGGGCGCCGGATCGGATTCCCACGTGCTCCAGGGGCTGGGGACCGGGGCTGTCCGGATGCGACGATTCGACGGGCCCGAGGAGTTCCTGCTCTCGCTTCGCACGGCAGAGATCCTGCGCCGACCGAAGTCCCTCGCCTACCTGCAGTCCCTGAAGTGGGTCGCTCAGGTCAAGGAAAGGGTTCTCTGACAGAGAAGGTGGTTGAGACTCCGTGCCCGCCTCCGTGCCCACCGACGAGATCTACGAGCGGTATCTCAAGAAGGCAATCTCCGAGATCAACACGCTCGGTGACGAGCTCGCGCGGGCGGGGGACGAGCTGCGTGTCCCGGTCCTCGGCTCGGGTCACCCTCTGGCCGACGTCATGCTGCTCAAGTTCTCCCCGCAGCCTTCGGAGATCCAGGAGGGCGTCGCCTTCTTCGGCCGGTCCGGACAGGCTGTGCTCAAGTCGCTCCAGCGCCTCCACGTCGACCCGCTCGCCGTGTACGGCACGAACTGCCTGAAGTTCGGAACCGAGGATCCCGCGGACGCCGCCTCCTGGCTCACGCGGGAGCTCCACATCGTCCAGCCGACGCTCGTCGTGACGATGGGCGGGCGTACCGTCGACTTCGTGAACGACCTCGAGTTCCCGCTCTCGGAGCAGCTCGACGCCGACCCGGTGGGGCTGCTCCAGCGCTTCACGCCGACGATCGAGGCGCTCGTCACACCGGACATCGACGAGGCACTCGACGAGGCGCCTGCGAAGACCGCCTTCTGGAACGCCTTCAAGGCGCTCGGCCCCTGGTGGGCGGAGCAGCCGCCATATTGAGCCGGCGCCGCGCGGCGGCGCTCGCCGGACTCCTCGTCGCCCTCGCCGTCTACGGCGCAGTGGCGCGGCATCTGCCGGGCCTTCCCTCCGGAGTCGACGTCGTCTTCCACGCCGTCGTCGTCTTCCCGGCATTCGCCGCAGCCATCTGGCTCGCACTCCCGCTCGCTCGAGCCGAGACGACACGACTCCTGCTGCTGGCGCTCGCGGCGGGTGCCCTTGCGCTCGTCCTCTCGCTCGCCGGCGTCGATTCCGTCGCCAACGTCGCGAAGCTTGCCTGCTACGCGCTCGTCGGCTTCTGCTTCCTCACGTTGTTCGAGGAGCTGTGGTGGATCGCGCTCGTCGCGCTGCTCGTGCCATGGGTGGACATCTGGTCGGTGGCCGCCGGTCCGACCGAGTACGTCGTCGAGGAGCGCCCGGGGATCTTCGAACGTGTCGCGGTCGGTTTCTCGACGCCAGGCGAGACGGCGACGGTGAGCCTCGGCCCGCCGGACGTCATCTTCTTCTCCCTCTTCCTCGCCGCAGCCGACCGCTTCCGTCTCAGAGTGGCCGCGACCTGGCTGACGATGAGCGCCTGCCTCGCGGGAACGCTCGTGCTCGTCTGGGCGTGGGACGGCGTGGCGGGGCTTCCCGCGCTCCCGGCCATCTGCCTCGGCTTCGTGCTGCCGAACGCCGACCTGCTCTGGCGGAACGCCAGGCGCGCCCGAGCCGGGCCTAGCGAGGCCGGTTGAGGACGGAGACGGACTCGACGTGCGGCGTGTGCGGGAACATGTCGACCGGGCGACAGCGCGCGAGGATGTAGCCGTACTCGTCGCGCAGGACCTGGAGATCCGACGCGAGCGTGGTCGGGTTGCAGGAGACGTAGACGATCCGCGGCGCCTCTAGCTCTCCGGTGCGTCGCAGTGCCTTGCCCACGAGCCCGGCTCGCGGGGGATCGACGATCACGACGTCCGGGCTGCCCGCCTCTTCGCGGAGCTCCTCGATCGTCTGGCCGACGTTGCCGGCGAAGAAGTGCGCGTTCTCGATCCCGTTCAGCGCAGCGTTCTCGATCGCGCACGCGACGGACTCCTCCGAGATCTCGAGGCCCCAGACGGAGCGGGCACTCGCGGCGAGTGCGAGGCCGATCGTGCCCGTCCCGCAGTACAGGTCGAACACGTTCTCGTCTCCGGTCAGGCCCGCGAACTCGCGGGCGAGCTCGTAGAGACGAGCAGCCATTCCGGTGTTCGTCTGCAGGAACGCCGACGGGCGGACGCGGAACCGCAGGCCGAGGAGCTCCTCCTCGATCGCGTCCTCTCCCCACAGGAGCTTCGTCGGAAGGTTCGTCTGCTCGGCCGGCGTGTCGTTGATGGCCCAGTGGATCGAGCGCACTTCGGGAAAGCGGCGCAGGACGTCGACGAAGTACCCCGCCTCGAACCGCTCGCCTGGTGCGGTGACGAGCACCGCCATCGCCTGGCCCGTGTTGCGCCCCTCGCGCACGACGAGGTGGCGCAGGTACCCGGAGCCGACCTCCTGGTCGTACGGCTCGAGCTGCTCCTCGCGCGCCCAGTCGCGGACGGCGAGCCGGATCGCGTTGCCGAGGTCGGTCGTGAGGAGGCACTCCTCGATCCCCACGACCTCGTCCCAGCGCCCCGCGCGATGGAAGCCGAGGTCGACGCCGTCCTCGCCGGCCGTGAACGAGTACTCGAGCTTGTTCCGATAGCCGAACTGCGCCTCGGCGGGCACGATCGGGTCGAGAGGCGGCTCTGCGAACCTCCCGATCCGAACGAGGGCGTCGCGCACCTGCCGCTCCTTCTCGGCGAGCTGGACGTCGTAGGCCAGATCCTGGAACCGGCAGCCGCCGCAGACACCGAAGTGCCGGCACGGCGCCTCGACGCGACCGTCGCTCGGCGTCACGAGCTGCGTGACGACGCCCTCCGCGAAGCCGCGCTTCACCTTCGTCACGCGGGCGAGCACCGTATCGCCGGGCAGGCCGCCGCGAGCGAACACGACGAACCCGTCGTGGCGGCCCACGCCGTTGCCGCCATATGCGAGCGAGTCGATGTGGAGCTCGAGCTCCTCCCCCTTCCGTACGGGCGCAGCCATGCGGCCAGCCTAGACGCGCGAACTCAGGTGATGTCCCGACGTCCCGTGCGGAGCAGCGCGAGGACGAACAGGAGACCGATCCACGCGATCGTCATCCCGACCGAGCCCGCGAACGGAAGGCCCTGGTCCTCGGTGTCGATGATGCCGCCGAGGGAAGCGGCCGGCAGGTACTCGGCGACCCCGTCCCAGGAGACCAGGCCGAGGAGGACCCAGCACAGGGGCTCGACGACGAACATCCAGACGAGAGCGCCGACGAGCGCCCCGACCTGCGAGTGCACGGCGCCGCCGAGCGCCGCCCCGAGGACCCCGGCGAGAACGACAGCGACGAGCGATCGCGCCGCGCCGTCGGCGATGTCCCGCCCCTCGAGCGGAACGTCGAGGGCGCTCAGCCAGATCACCGCCATCACCAGCGACGTGCCGAGCGCCACGAGCTCCAGCACCGTGCCCGACGTCGCTCCCGTGACGAGCTTCGTGACGACGAGCCGCCAGCGTCGCGGAACGGCGAGCAGCGTCCGCGCGATCGTGCCGTGGCGGAACTCGTTGGTGAAGAGGATGATCCCGAGGAGCAGCGAGAGGATCCCCGTCGGGAAGGCCATGTCCAGGATGAGCCGGAACTGGTACCGCTCCTCGAGCCGGGCCGCCTCCGTCGCCCCGCCGATGCTCCCTGCCGTGAAGAGCGCGGCGAGGCCGATCGCGACGATCAGGAACCCCCAGGGCCCGCGGAGGGTCCTGAGCTTCAGCAGCTCGGCTGCGTAGAGGCGCATCATCCGCCCCGCTCGCCCGGCTCGCCGGTCAGCTCGAGGAAGACCTCCTCGAGCGACGCGCGCTCGGCCGTGAGCTCGTGCAGGACGACGCCGTGGGCTGCGGCGATCTCGCCGACTCGTTCCGTCGGAGCGTGGGCCGTGACCCGGTCCTCGCCGACGGCGGTCGCCTCGACCCCTTCTCCGGCGAGCAAGGAGACGAGCCGCGGCGCATCCGGCGAGCGCACCAACGTCGCCCTCGCCGCCAGCGCCTCGACCTCGGCGATCGTCGCCTGCCGCACCAGCCTGCCGCGATGGATGATCACGACGTCGTCGACGGTCTGCGCAACCTCGGCGAGGACGTGGCTCGAGACGAGGATCGTGCGACCCTCCGCCGCGAGCGAGCGCAGAAAGTCCCGGAGCCAGCGGATGCCCTGCGGATCGAGGCCGTTCGCCGGCTCGTCGAGGACGAGCACCTCCGGATCTCCGAGCAGGGCCGCGGCGAGCCCCAGGCGCTGGCGCATCCCCAGGGAATAGCCCTTCACACGGCGCCGTCCGGCCTGCCCGAGCTCGACGAGCGCGAGCACCTCGTCGACGCGGGACCTGGGAATGCCCCCCGCGAGCGCAAGGACGCGCAGGTGATTACGGCCCGAGCGACCCGGATGCGCGTCGAACGTCTCGAGGAGTGCACCGACGCGCTTCTCCGGCCTGTCGAGCTCGCGGTACGGACGGCCGAGGACCGTCGTCGTCCCGGCGGTCGGCCGAACGAGCCCGAGAATGACCCGCATCGTCGTCGACTTCCCGGCACCGTTCGGGCCGAGAAAGCCGGTGACCCGCCCGGCCGTGACCGTGAACGAGAGATCCTGGACCGCGACGGTCGAGCCGTAGCGCTTGGTGAGCCCGTGGACCTCGATCACTCGAAGTGCCCGCCGTCAGCCCAGGATCGAGACGTAGACCGATCGCTCGCGTGGCCCGTCGAACTCGCAGAAGAAGATCCCCTGCCACGTCCCGAGCGCGAGCGATCCGTCCTCGCGTAGCGGGACCACGACGCTCGGCCCCATGAGGGCGGCGCGGACGTGCGTCGGGGCGTTCTCCTCACCGGGCTCGATGTGCTGCCACGGCCAGCCGTCCTCGACCATTCGCTCGAGTGCCGACTCGAAATCGCGCGCCACGGCGGGGTCGGCATGCTCGTTGATCGTCACGCCGGCGGTGGTGTGCGGGACATAGACGACGACGGCTGCTCCGGTCTCACCGGCGACGGCGTCACGCACGTCGCGCGTGATGTCGACGACGTGGCTTCGCCGCGCCGTTCGCAGCCTGATCTCGTGCACCGGCTGCTAGAGCGCGCCGCCGGCCGCGGGAGGCGCACCGGCCTCGAGCGGGTTCTCGCCACCTGCCGAACGGCTCAGGTTCTCCTCGACCGTGAGCAGGTTGTCCTTGCCACGCTCGACCACCGCGAGGAGATCCGTCATCGACGCCACTTCCTCCCGCTGCTCCTGCAGGAACCAGTGCAGGAACTGCTCGCCGACGAGCTCGCCCTCGTCGCGCGCGAGCTTCACGAGCTCGACGATCTGCTGCGTGACCCTCTTCTCCTGGTCGAGCGCAAGGGCGACCGGCGCAACCACGTCCGAGAAGTCCGTCTGCGGCGCGTCGATGCCAGGCGTCAAGACGTCCTTGTCGGCGTCGAGGAGGTACTGCACCATCATCATCGCGTGATTCCGCTCCTCGACGGCCTGGCGGTAGAAGTGCGCCGCGAGCTGCGGGAGTGACTGGGAGTCGTAGTGGACGGCGACAGCGATGTACTGCTGGGACGCCGCGAACTCGTATCCGATCTGCTCGTTGAGCTTGGAGGCGAAGGTAGACATGCGCCCGACTCTAGCGCCACCCGTAGCATTCTCGAATGGCAGGCGTCCCAGTCGAGCTGAAGGGCAGGAGCTTCACGCGCATCGCAGGTTGGTCGAGTGAGGAGCTCGCGACGCTCCTCGACCTCGCCGACGAGCTGAAGGCCGAGCGCGCCCGTCGCCCGGAGCTGCGCGTTCTTCCCGGTCGCACGATCGGCCTCATCTTCCACAAGCCGTCGACCCGGACCCGCGTCGCATTCGAGGTCGGGATCGCGGAGCTCGGCGGAATGGCGCTCTTCCTCCCCGCCGCGGAGCTGCAGCTCGCACGGGGCGAGTCGTTCCGCGACACCGCACTCGTGCTCTCCCGGTTCCTCTCGGCGCTCATGATCAGGACGTTCGAGCAAGAGGAGGTCGAGGAGTTCGCCGAGCATGCGTCGATCCCGGTCATCAACGGGTTGACGGACGAGACGCATCCGCTCCAGGCGCTTGCCGACGCGATGACGCTGCGCGAGCGATTCGGGACTCTCGCGGGAATCCGTATCGCGTACGTCGGCGACGGCAACAACGTCTGCCACTCGCTCATGCGAATCGCGGCGCGGTTCGGCATGGACTTCGTCGCCGCCACGCCGCCCGGCTACGAACCGAGTCCGGCGTTCGTGGCGGGCTCCTCCGACGATGCTCGCGCGAACGGCGGGAGCGTCACGCTCACGAACGACCCGCGGGATGCGGCCCGCGGTGCGCATGCGCTCTACACCGACGTCTGGGTGAGCATGGGCCAGGACGAGGACCGTGACCGCCGGCTGCGCGACCTCGAGCCGTATCGGATCGACGACGCGCTCCTCGCGCTGGCGGACGACGACGCCGTTGCGATGCACTGCCTCCCGGCCCACGTCGGCGAGGAGATCAGCGCCGAGGTCCTCTACGGCGCGCGCTGCCTGGCCTGGGAGCAGGCCGAGAACAGGCTCCACACGCAGAAAGCGCTCATGGCGCTCGTTATCCGGTGACGTTCGACGACCACGTTCGCGCAGCACTCGACGAACTCCCTCCCCACCTCGCGGCCGCTCTCACCAACGTGGCCGTCGTAGTCGAGGCCGAGAACCCCGAAGACCCCGATCTCTTCGGCCTGTACCACGGAATCCCGCTCCCCGAGCGCGGCGACATGGCCGGGATGCCACCGGACACGATCTCGATCTATCGGATCCCGCTCGAGGAGTCCTTCCCGGATCCCGAAGAGCTCCGCGACGAGATCCGCGTCACCGTGCTCCACGAGCTGGCGCACTACTTCGGGCTGGACGAGGATCGGCTTGCCGAGCTCGGATACGACTGAGGATTCGGGGAATGCCGAAAGGGGTACTCGCGTTTCAATCGGCATGACACCGGACCAGATCCATACAGAGATCGAGCGCATCTCCGAGGAGCGCCAGGAACTCTGGCAGCACCTTGCCGATGGCCTCGACACAAGCGTGCAGAGCCAACTCAAGGACCTCGACACGCGCCTCCAGGAGCTGTGGCAGTCGCTTCGAGTCGAGAAGGCCCGCCTCCGCTTCGGGGAGCGCGAAGAGATCGTTCGCCGCGCTCGCGCCGAAGAGCGCCTCGAGCGCGCAGCGTAGTCCCGAAGCAGGAGTTCGGCCGGCCCGCGCATATCATCGAAGCGTGGCCCTCTTCGGTAGGCAGAAGGACGAGCCCGTCTCGATCGAGGGCGAGCAGGAGCGCTTGCACGCGATCCGCATCGCCGCCGAGCAGGAGCTGGGTCGGCTCCGAACGGAGCTGACGGAACGCGTCGCGGCCGTCGAGGCGCGCGAGCGCGAGCTCGCGGACGCAATCGGCCGCGTGCGGCGGGACTCGGGCCGCGCGACGAGAGCCGACGACCGGGCGCTCGACCACGCGCAGGTCGGGCTCGCGGCGCATGCGCACGAGCTGAGCCGCCGCGACCGTGAGCTCACGGCGCGCGAGGCCGCGCTCATGAAGATGGAGTCCGACCTCGCCCGTCGTCTCGCCAGCGCCGCCGAGACACCCGAGGAGCGCCTCAAGCACATCGAGGAGCGCCTGGCGGCTCTGCACGAGGCCGAGAAGGCGTTCGCGCGCACCCAGGCCGAGCTCGCCGCCCGGAGCGCAGACCTCGCGAGTCGTGAGGCGTCCCTCGCCGAGCGGGCGCTCTCCGGCCCGGTCGACATCGGCCCCGCGATTCCGAACCGTGCCGAGATGGACGAGCTCGACGAACGCCTGCGCAGGCTCGAGCGCGAGACGCGAGAAGCGACGAAGGACCACGGCTTCGGCGACAGCCTTCGCGCCCTCGAGCACCGCGGCCTGCGGGGCGGCCCGCCCGGCCAGTGACGCCTCTACACTGAGCGTCGCCCGGGGCGTTAGCTCAGCTGGGAGAGCGCCGGCTTTGCAAGCCGGAGGTCATCGGTTCGATCCCG
>CAWJTZ010000018.1:0-23359 GCA_963845935.1 uncultured Gaiellaceae bacterium | reverse complement strand
ATCGGGATCTCCGGTAGCTCGGGGCGGACCCACGCGAGCTTCAGCTGCTTCTCGTTCCAGTCGACCTCGCGGCCGTTCATGAAGTCCTTGATCATCTTGCACCGACGCTCGAACTCCGCCACGCGTACGGGCTGCTGGCCGATGTAGCGGCGCGCCGAGTCGCCGCGGCCGATGCCCATCACCATCCGGCCGTCCGAGATGTCGTGCAGCGTCGCGTAGCCGCTCGCGAGGACCGTGGGCTCGCGCGTGCCGGGGTTGGTCACGCAATGCCCGAACTTCATCGTGGATGTCGCCTGCACCGCCATCGTCAGCAGCGGGAACGACTCCTGCCACAGAACATGCGAGTCGTAGGTCCAGCCGTACTGGAAGCCGTTCGCCTCGGCGTGCCGGATCAGCTCGAGGAACCGGCTGGACGGGGGGTCGGGGAGGACGGTGACGCCGAAGCTCAGAGCCATCGCGGTTTCTCCTTCGCTCGTTCGGAAAGCGCGATTATCGAGCCTAGATGCGCGTCGCGCGCAGCGGAAGCAGCGCGGCGGCCGCGAGCGCTGCGATCACGGCAAACGCGATCCGGCCGTCGCCCGGCAGCTCGAACGCGAGACCCGCGAGCGGCGTGCCGACCAGGATCGTCAGCACGGCGCAGGCGTTGACAAGGGCGATCGCCGCTCCCGGCGCATCGGGGCGCAGGCGTTGCGCCGCCGCGAAGATCACCGCGAAAGGCAGACCGGCCATCAGGCCGAGCACGAAAGCGCCGAGCGTCGAGAGCGCTAGCGACCCTCCCACAGCGAGCAAGAGCGCTCCCGCCGAGATGCCGACGAGAGAGGCTGCGACGAGGAGGCGGCCGCTGACCCGCCCGGCGAGGATCCCTCCTGCAGGCCGGGTGACGATGCCGACGAAGAGGACGAGCCCGCCCGCCAGTCCGGCGGCAGTCGAGCTCACGCCCTGCCGTTCCAGGAGCGGTACGACCCAGTTTCCGGCGACGACCGCAAGGCCGAACGTCGCTGCCTGCAGGAGCCCGATCGGAAGCAACGACCGATCGCCGAGCAGCCAGGCGCCGGCGTGCCCGATCCGGGGAAGGCCTCCGGCGGCGAGCGTGGGGAGTGCGGCGAGGACGGCGAGCACCGCGGCCGTCCAGTACGCCGCTCTCCAGCTCGTCGCGTCCGTGAGGGGCGGCACGATCATGAGCGCGAGTCCACCCCCGGCCATCGTCGCACCGCCGTAGGCGCCCCGCAGTGCGGCTCCGCCGCCTCCGGCGCGTACGAGGTCGAGCCCGGCGACGAAGGCTGCGCCCGAGCCAATGCCGACGATGGCGCGGCCGAGGAGAGCGAGCTCGAACTCGGTGTCCAGGAGCAGGACGAGATTCCCGAGCACGCCGGCGAGCACTGCCAGCAGCGCGACGGTCCGGGATCCGAACCGGTCCGCTCCACGGCCGGCCGGAAGCTGGACGGCGAGGTGTGTCACGAACAGGGCGGTGGTGAGCAGGCCCACCGCGGCGACCGAGACGCCGTAGTGCTCGGCAAGAGGATCGGCGGCTGCGCCGACGTTCGAGACGTTCCACGTGAGGCAGCCGCCGACCGCGAGCCCGGCCGCGATTCCGCCTGTCGAGCGGGTCAGCGGCCGCCGCCGCCCGCGACCCAGGCGATCGTCTTCGACACGAGCCGGTCGAGCGCGGAAACGGCGAGCTCGAGGTGCTCCTCCCGCGTGTCCTCGAGCTTCGTGTGCGACAGGCCGCGGAGGCTCTGGACGAAGAGCATCACCGTCGGGACGCCCGCGCGCGAGACCTCGGCGGCGTCGTGCAGCGGTCCGGAGGGGAGGCGGTGGACCGTTCCGTCCACTTCCTGGATCGCCTCCTCCGCGAAGCCGATCAACGTGTCGTCGAACAGGATCGGCTCGATCGACCAGATGCGCTCCCAGGCGACGTCGATCGACTCCTCGGCAGCGAAGCGCTCACTCGCCGCCTTCGCCTCGCTGAGCATCGCCGCAAGCCGCTGTGCGCTCAGGTCGCGCTGATCGAGAAGCTGCTCCGCGGTCTCGACGACCGAGGTCACGATGCCCGGCTCGCAGACGACTCCGCCCGAGGTGCAGACGGCGCCTCCTCCGGTCCGCCGGGCGATGTCACGGATCTCGAGCGCGAGCTTCGCCGCTCCGGCGAGCGCGTCGCGGCGCTTGTCCATCGGCGTCGAGCCGGCGTGCGCCGCTTGCCCACGCCAAGTGATGCGATGCCGCTCGACACCGAAGGTCCCGAGCACGACTCCGAGGGGAAGCCCGAGGCTCTCGAGCACCGGACCTTGTTCGATGTGCAGCTCGACGTACGCGGCTGCCGAGTCGAGTTCCCTCCGCGCCGCGAGCGCCGAGTCGAGGTCGACGCCGTGAGCTGCGAGAGCATCGGGCAGCGGAACTCCGTCGCGGTCCGTGAGCCCGCGCAGCTCGTCCTGGTCCGACATCGAGCCTGCGGCCGCGCTCGATCCGAAGAGGCTGCGCCCGAACCGCGCGCCCTCCTCGTCGGCCCAGTTGACGAGGCGAACCGTGACCGGCGGCGTGCCCTGAGCGGCGATCCGCCGCAGTACTTCGGCGCCGGCGACGAGGTTGAGGGACCCGTCGAGCCAGCCGCCGTTCGGAACCGAGTCGATGTGACCGCCGATGAGGACCGCGCGCTGGGACTCGCCCTGAAGCGTGAACCACTGGTTGCCGGCGGCGTCGATCGACTCATGGGCTGCCGTCTCGACCGTGCGCTCTCGAAGCCATTCACGAGCGCGCTTCCACGTGTCCGTCCACGCGACCCGCTGGGCGCCGTCGTCGTCCCCGGTGAGCTCGCGTAGCTGCTTCAGTTCGTCGACGGCTCGCTTCGGATCGACTGCCACGGCGGGAGCCTAGTGTGGCCCGTAACGGCGTGCAGCAGGCGTGACCGTGTGACAGATTCCTGCGGTGGTCGCGCGCAGGATTCTGAACCGGTGTCTCGTGTTCGTGCTCGTGCTCGGAGGCTTGTGGGCGCTCTGGGAGGGCTACAAGTGGCTCTGGGAGAGGACGGGCTGGACAAGGCCGTTCCGCGTCGACGACTTGACGCTCCCACACGTCCACACGATCCTCCTCCAACTCGCAGAGCCGACCTCGACCGGTGACGACCTGTGGCTGTACCTGCTCCGCGCGGCACTGTTCACGGCGAAGTCGGCAGCGGTGGGATTTGCCTTCGGAGCCGTAGTCGGATTCGTCCTCGGAGTGGTGTTGATGCAGTTCGACGTCCTGCGCCGTGGCGTCATGCCGTACGTCGTCGCTTCTCAGACGATTCCCATCCTGGCGCTCGCCCCGATCGTCGTCCGCGGTCTCGGAAGCGTCTCGGTCGGCGGGTCGCCTCCTCCCGACTGGATGCGCGTATCGGTCATCGCCGCATACCTGACGTTCTTCCCGGTCACCATGAACACGATCCGAGGCTTGAGGTCCGTCGATCCCACGGCGCTCGAGCTGATGCACTCATACGCGGCGCGCGGGTGGACGATCCTCTGGAAGCTTCGAGTCCCGTCGGCGCTCCCGTACATCTTCACCGCCCTGAAGATCGCCGCCACCGCGAGCGTCGTGGGAGCGATCATCGCCGAGCAGACGGCCTCGATCACCAACGGCCTCGGCGGCGCGATTCTGAACTTCAACCAGTACTACGCGCTCGAGCCGACGGACCTCTGGGCGACGAACCTCTATGCCGCTGCGCTCGGCGTCGCCTTCTTCCTCGTCGTGCTCTTCGCGGAGAAGGTCGTCGTACACCGCGCTCCGGAGCGGCTCGTATGAGTGCACGCGCTTCGGTCGTCTCGATCAAGGGCCTCTCGAAGGTCTTCGGCAAGGGCGGCGGAGTCACCGCACTCCAGGGGATCGACCTCGAGGTCGATCGCGGCGAGTTCGTCTCGCTGATCGGGCCATCCGGCTGCGGAAAGTCCACGCTGCTGCGGATCGTCGGAGACATCATCGAGCCGTCGTCGGGCGATGTGACCGTGAACGGGAAGCCGGCGCGGCGTGCGCGTCTCGACCGCGACTACGGCATCGTCTTCCAGGCGCCGGTGCTCTACGACTGGCGGACGGTGGCGAAGAACATCTCGCTGCCGCTCGAGATGCTCGGCTGGGACCGCGCGAGGCGCGCCGCGCGTGTCAGCGAGATGATCGACCTCGTCGAGCTCGCCGGCTTCGAGAAGCACTACCCGTGGCAGCTGTCGGGCGGGATGCAGCAGCGGGTCTCGATTGCGCGGGCGCTGTCGTTCTCGCCGGAGCTCCTGCTCATGGACGAGCCGTTCGGCGCACTCGACGAGATGACACGCGAGCGCCTCAACATGGAGCTGCTCCGAATCTGGGCGGAGACCGGGTCGACCGTGATCTTCGTGACGCACTCGATCTCCGAGGCGGTGTTCCTGTCGACACGGACGGTCGTCATGTCCCCCCGCCCGGGTCGTGTCGCGAGCGTCGTCGAGGTGGACCTGCCGCAGCCCCGGTCGGCGACGACCCGGGAGCAGCCGCGGTTCTTCGAGCTCGTGACTCAGGTTCGGGAGTCACTCCATGCGATCGGTGCCGACGAAGTCGAAGAAGTGCTGGCGGCGGAGGCCGACACGACGTGAGCACCACTGCGTCCGGTCCTCCCACGTCACGCCGTCTCGGCGAGCAGATCCGCTACTGGCTACCGGCCGTGGTGGTCTTCGGCCTCGGGCTTGCAGCCTGGCAGTGGCTCCTCCCCGACGTGCTCGGTGTCGAGGAGTTCCTCCTGCCGAGATTCTCCGACGTCGTGCAGGCGCTCGTCGACGAGCGTGACGAGCTCCTGCGCGGGGCGTGGATCACGTTCAAGGAGGCATTCGGCGGCTTCGTCCTCGGCAGCGGGACGGCGATCCTGGTGGCGCTCGTCCTCGCACGGTGGCGCCCCTTCGGCAACGCGTTGATGCCGTACATGATCGCCGCGAACGCGATCCCGATCATCGCCTTCGCGCCGATCACGAACGCGTGGTTCGGGCTCCTCAGCCCCTGGTCGAAGGTCACGATCGCGGCGGTTCTGTGCTTCTTCCCGGTGCTCGTGAACACGCTCCGGGGCCTGACCTCGGTCGATCCGGAGTCCATCGAGCTCATGCGCTCCTACGCGGCACCACAGCGCGAGGTGTTCCGCCGAGTCCGGATACCGAGCTCGCTCCCGTACGTCTTCACCGCCTTGAAGGTGGCGAGCGTGCTTGCGATGATCGGCGCCGTCGTGGGCGACTACTTCGGAGGGTCCTTGGACGCGCTGGGGATCGTCGTCCTGAGCGCCGTCAACCTCTCGCGGTACAGCGTATCGTGGGCAGCGATTCTCGTCGCGAGTCTGATGGGGATCGCGTTCTACGGTGCGGTCGCGCTCGCCGAGAGATACGCGCTTCGGTGGCATCCGTCCGTGGGGCGGAGGGCATGACAGTGGCAGGAGATCCGGTCTCGGTCTCGCCGTGACCGCGAGCAAAGGAGGGCATGTGAAGCGACGCAGGTGGTATCTGGCGGGAGCCGCGCTTGTCGTGGTGGCCGCCTTGTCGGTGACGAGCTTTGCGATAGCGGGCTCGTCGAGCCCGAAGCTCAAGAAGGTGACGATCCAGCTCAAGTGGGTGACCCAGTCCCAGTTCGCCGGCTACTACGCGGCAAAGGCGAAGGGTTACTACAAGGACGCCGGACTCGACGTCAATCTCAAGGTCGGCGGCCCGACGATCGTGAACGAGCAGACCGTTCTCTCCAATCAGGCGGAGTTCGGGGTCAACTGGCTCCCGAGCCTGCTCGCAAACCGTGACCAGGGGAACGATCTCGTCAACATCGCCCAGGTCTACACGAGGTCGGGAACGACCGAGGTCACCTGGAAGAAGGACGGGATCAACAACTTCCAGCAGATGCGCGGCAAGAAGTTCGGTGTCTGGATCTTCGGAAACGAGTTCGAGCAGCGCGCCGCGCTCGTGAAGAACGGCATGGATCCGGACAAGGACGTGACCCTCGTGCAGCAGCAGTTCGACATGGTCGCGTTCCTGAAGCACGAGATCGACGCCGCGTCGGCGATGACGTACAACGAGCTCGCCCAGGTCCTGGAGACGAAGAATCCGGCGACCGGCAAGCTCTACACGATGAACGATCTCAAGGTGTTCAAGTACTCCGACCTCGGCACGGGCATGCTCCAGGACGGGATCTTCGTCCGCGGCGACTGGATCAAGAGCAAGGCGAACCAGGCGACGGCGGTGAAGTTCCTCGAGGCGACGTTCAAGGGCTGGATCTACTGCCGCGACCACTACGTGGAGTGCACGAACATCGTGGTCTCGCAGGGCACCGCGCTGCCGAAGGGGCACCAGCGCTGGCAGATGAACGAGGTCAACGCGCTCATCTGGCCGAACAAGCTCGGGATCGGCGTCATGAACCCGGTCGACTATGCGAAGACCGCGAAGATCTCGCTCGACTTCAAGGTCATCAAGAACCCGGCATCCAAGGCGTCCTACCGGGCCGACCTCGCGAAGAAGGCGGTGGCGAACCTGAGGAAGCAGGGTCTGGACGTCTACGGCAAGGGCTTCAAGAGGAAGGTCGTCGTCCTGAAGGCGGCCGGCAAGTAATCACAGAAGCACGGCTCCGGGCCGGCTGCGGCCGGCCCGGAGCGCTCTCGACGGAGGTGAGATGACGTGTCGACACTGATCAAGGGCGGACGGATCATCACGGCCGCCGACGACTACGTCGGCGACGTCTACGTCGACGGGGAGCGGATCTCGATGATCGGCGAGTCGCTCGACGTCGCCGCCGACCGGGTCGTCGACGCGTCCGGGAAATACGTCCTCCCCGGCTGTGTCGACCCGCACACCCATCTCGACATGCCGTTCGGCGGGACGGTGACGATCGACGACGTGACCTCGGGTCAGACCGCAGCCGCCTTCGGAGGCACGACGTGCCACGTGGACTTCTGCATCCAGACGCCGGGCCAGTCGTTCGCAGATGCGCTCTCCGACTGGCACGCGAAGCGCGAGGGCAAGCAGCTGATCGACATGGGGTACCACATCGCCGTCACCGACCTGCGCGAGGGCGGCTCCCTGGAGGAACTCGCGGGCCTGCCCGCCCAGGGAATCACGTCATACAAGCTCTTCATGGCCTACAAGGGCGCGCTCATGGTCGACGACGAGACGCTCTTCCGGACGATGGAGGTCGCCGCCGAGACGGGCGCGCTCGTGATGGTGCACGCCGAGAACGGCGACGCGATCGACGTCCTCGTGAAGCAGGCGCTGGCCGCCGGGAACACGGCTCCGCACTACCACGCGCTCACGCGTCCGCCGGAGACCGAGGGCGAGGCCACCAACCGCGCGATCCAGCTCGCGCGTGTCGCGGGCGCTCCGCTCTACGTCGTCCACGTCTCCTGCCGCGAGGCGGTCGAGCCGATCGCTCGTGCCCGCGAGCAGGGCTGGGACGTCTGGGGCGAGACGTGCACCCAGTACTTCTTCATCGACTACACGTACCTCGAGCGCCCGGACTTCGAGGGCGCGAAGTACGTCTACACGCCGCCACCTCGGGCGATCGAGAACCAGGACGTCCTCTGGCACGCGGTCAGGTCGGACATCCTCTCGGCCGTCTCGACCGACCACTGCGCCTTCCTCTGGGACGGTCAGAAGTCGATGGGCAAGGACGACTTCTCGAAGATCCCGAACGGCGGGCCGGGCCTCGAGAACCGGCTGCACATGATCCACGAGTTCGGCGTGCGCGCCGGGCGTATCTCGCTGAACCGGATGGTGGAGCTCCTCGCCACGAATCCGGCGAAGCTCTTCGGCCTCTATCCCCGCAAGGGCACGATCGCGCCCGGGTCGGACGCGGACATCGTCATCTTCGACCCGGAGAAGCGGCACCTCATCACGGCCGACACGCAGCACTCGAAGACCGACTACAACCTCTACGAGGGTACCGAGGTCACGGGCTCGCCCGAGATCGTGTTCCTCCGCGGGAACGTCCTCGTCGAGGGTGGAGAGCTCGTCGCCGAGCCCGGTGTCGGTGAGTTCGTCGAGCGGGCCGCGTTCGGGCAGGAGCTCCTGCCCGCCGCACGCCGCTAGACGTCAGACGCGCGGAGGCGCCGGACACCTTCCCCCTTGTCCGGCGCCACCGCGCAATACCAGAGGTCAGCCGCCGTACGGCGGACCGGCGATGCTGTCGATATTCCAGATCTCCCCGTCGAGGGTGACCACATACGCGGTGTTCCCGATGATCTCGAGGGATGACGGCTGATCGAGTTTGTCGGCGATCGTCGTCATCGTGCCGTTCGCGTTCGCCCGCATGAGCGCTCCGGTGTCATGGTCGGCCGGCATGCCTGCGCAGCTCGGGTCGGTGCAGGGGAAGAATCCCTGCGAGAGCGCGAACAACGTGCGCCCACGGCCGATCTCTACGTCCACGGCGAGCCGAGCGCCGGACGCGACGTCGGTCGCTGTGGACGAACCGGGCTCGAACGATACGATCTTCCCGCTCTGCGACACGTGGGGAACCGGGCCGGCTTCCGCCATGTAGATCGTGTTTCCGCGCACCGCGAGCCCTGTCGGGACGATGTCTCCGAACTGGAGCATCTGCGTGACGGTTCCGTCCAGCGAGACGCTATACACGCGGTTGTGATGTCCGTCGGTGACGAGGAAGCCGCCGCGGAACGGTTCGAGCGCATACTGCACGCCGGTCGGCAGGGCGAAGGCCGTCGGTGGAGGGTTGTTGCAGGCGAACGTGCCGATGTCCGCGACGAGTGTCGAACTCGAGGGCCCGTCGATGCGGTAGATCCCGATCAGATCGGGATCGCACGCGACCAGACCCGGTTCGACGACGGTCACGAGGGCATACGCCGTCGACCCATAGAACGCGACATCCATGACGCCGCCGAACGGCAATCCAGCAAACCGCTGTGGTAGCCCGCTGGCGTAGAGCGTCTTCTCGCCCGTTCGCGGGTCGATCCGCCAGATCTGACCTGCTGCGGGCTGTGGGACGTACAGATCGCCTCCCGGGCCGATCGCACTCCCGGAAGCAGCTCCGCCCGGCAATGTTGTGAGCAATTCTGGTGCTCCCGGCTGCGTCGCAGGAGGCGCGGCGCTGGCGGCGAGCGGCACGATCATCGCCACCAAGGCCACCCCGGCAACCAACAGTCTTCTTCGAGTGCTCATGCTTCTGTCTCCCCTCTGTCAAGCCGCAGTCGCGGCGGAGTCCGGTCGCAGGACGATGGTGTCGGCGACCTTCACGATCTCGTCGACGGGAAGTTCGGCCGCGTCCGAGTGATGCCGAACCGCCTCTGGGCTCACGGCCTCGTAGACACAGATGGAGCCGATGGAGCCGTCGGTCTCCTCGACCACATAGCTTTGCGCCCAGGCGACGATTCCGGAAAGCCGGGCCGCCTCGACGGTCGCGCGCGCCACCGCTTCCACTGCGTCCGGGTGTGTCCGCCATGCATGCCGTCGCACCACTACGTACGTCTCCACCGCTCCCTCCCGCGGTCGACTAGCAACCACGCTCGAGGGTACGTCCGAGACTTCCGTCTCCACATCGGAAGGAATGCCTAGATTGGGGTGCTCCCTACCGTGCTTGGATCAGGTCTGCGCGCTGTGCGGCCGCGACGGCCTCCCCGCGGGTGCGTGCGTCGAGCTTTCGGAGTACGGTCGAGACGTGGTGGTCGACGGTGCGCCGCGAGAGGAAGAGTCGCTCGGCGATCTCTCCGTTTCGGAGACCGTCCGCGACCAGCACTAGGACCTCGGTCTCGCGGGTGGTCAGCCCCCCAGCGCTCTCGCGAGTCGTACGTCGGGGCCCTCGCGGAATGCCGCGGACACCGTGCTTGCGTAGTCGCCGGGCGACGATTTCTGCCGCCGGGCGGGCGTCCAGGCCGCGCAGTTCGTCGTATGCAACTCGAAGTGCATCGAGGTCGCCCGAGTCGGCGAGCGCGAGAGCCGCCTCGTACGGACAGCCCAGCTCACCCCAGAGTTCGGCTGCGCCTCGCCAGTCACCCGAGAGCTGAAGCTTGTGCGGCTCGGCCGTGGCGTCGTCGACCACGTCGTCGATCCCAGCGCGCCGCCGGACGACGGCAAGCTCGCCGATCGCCCACGGCACGCCACGCTTGAGCGCAAGCTGAAAGGCCGTTGCCGTTTCCTGTGCAACAGCCTCGGGCTTGCCTGCCAGCAGGGCGGACTCGGCTCTCGCGGCAGCGACCGGCGCGATCCGTGGCAGCTCCCCGGTTGGCGCGGAGAGGCTCAGTGCCTCGTCGAGGAGCGGTCCAGCGCCCGGATCGCCGCGGCGCGTTCGGACCAGCGCGAGCACGACGAGCGCAAGCGTTCGGGGGAATGTCGAGACGAACCTTTCTCCGAGTACGAGCTCGGCCGAGGTGGCGGCGTTCGTCCATTCACCGCGATCGAGCTGGAGGCGTGCGCGGTGGGCGAGGCCGTACAGGTGGGAGAGCTCGAGACCGTTGCTCCGTGCCTGATCGACGGCCTCTTCGATCCAGCGAGCAGCGACAGTGTGAGGGCAGCGGTAGTTGAGTGCGAAGACGAGGCCGACGGTCGCATCGACCGCGTCCTCCTCGCGACCACTCTGTCGGAACACCGCGATACCTCGCTCGACTGCCTCTACGCCACCGGGATTACCGGCGCGAACGCGCCGGAACCCTGCGCCGATCCGAGCCCAGATCTGGTCGAGCTCGAGCTCCCTGGCAAGGGTGGCGGCCCGATCTTCCCAGCGGTACGAGGTCTCGAAGTCAGCGTTCCTCTCGTTGAGGAACCCGAGCGTCCCGCAGGCACCGACGAGCTCGGGGCCGGGCTCGAGCCGCTCGAGCAACTCGACGGCCTGAACGCCGACCTCCCGTGCTTCGCTGCCTCTCCCGGGACACCAGAGAATGCTGGCGAGAGAGCTCAGGGTCGCCCCCTCGCGGCGAGTATCTCCGAGCTCCCTATAGCAGGCGACTGCTGCCCGTAGCGCGCCGACCGCTTCGTCGCCCTCGTCGGTGAGATAGCACTCGTGGGAGTAGCGCTCGAGGAGCGCGGCACGCTCGCCGAGCGGCAAGTCGTCCGCATACCCGAGCGCACGGCGGAACTGAGCCGCCGCTTCGCGGTGGGCGCCCAACGAGGACGCCCGGACAGCCGCCTCAGGGGCGAACCGGAGCACCGCGCCGCCGTCACCCGCTGCGTCGGCGTGGTGAGCGAGTCGAGCGAGGTCGTGAAAGGTCGAGCGTGCCTCCATGGCCGTCAGCGCGCGAATGTGGAACGAGACTCGACGGTCGGTCGTGAGCGACTCCTCGATCGTCAGCCGCGCGAGCTCGTGTCGAAAACGGACGACGTCACGTGTGTCCGTGAGCACACCAGAGCCCAGACACTCGGCGAGCTCTCCGTTCGTCGGTCCTGCCAGCGCCTCGATGAGCCAGGCCTCGGCTCCCGTCGGAGCCACCGATACCGCCTCGACGACGGCCCGCGCGCCGGAGCTGAGCGTGGCCGTGCGAGCCAACACGGCGTCGCGGACCGACTCCGGGATCTCGTCGGTGTCGCCGGCAAGCACTTCGGTCACGAAGAACGGATTCCCGGATGTCATGCGATAGAGATCGCCGGGATCGGCACCGTACGGCTCGGCGAGCTCCGCAACAGCAGCGTGCGAGAGCGGCTCGAGGCGCAGGCGCCGGATGGCGGTGACAGTCGCAAGACCTCCGAGGACGACGCGGAACGGGTGCGCGGGATCGAGCTGGTCGTCGCGATAGGTCGCGACCACGAGCGCGGGGGCGTCCTCGACTCGTCGAGCGATGAGCCGAAAGACGTCGAGCGTCGCTTCGTCGGCCCAATGCATGTCCTCGAGGACGAGGACGGTCGCCGAGGATGCGATGCTCCTCCATGAGAGCCTCCGCGACTCGATAGGGGATTGCACCCCTGTGGACCAGGTCGAAGAGCGCACCACCTGTGGCATGCGAGACATCCAGGAGAGGGCCGAGGGGTCGTGGCGTAAAGAGTGGGTCACATGCGCCCACGCAGGATGCGCGCGCGCCCCGCGACGTCCTCGCAGAAGCGACGAAGGAGGGCCGTCTTTCCGACCCCCGCCTCTCCGCCTACGAGCACGACTCGCCCATGACCGCCCTGAGCCTCTGCGAATGCGCGGGAAATGCCCGCGAGCGCGTCCTCGCGCTCGAGGAGGCGCCTCTCCGCCGCGAACGTCGGGTCGACGATGCTCATGGGGAGATCGTGGTCTCTAGAGCGCCTCGGCGCAACTGCATCCAGCGCTAGGATCGCAGCGGATGGCCATCGTCGAAGCCAACCCGAATCTCGGCGCGCAGATCGTCGAGGACGCGAAAGAGTACGTCCTCTACTCGTGGTCGACGCAGGATGCGATCAACCCGATCGCGGTCGCGGGTGCCGAGGGACGACATTTCTGGGACTACGAGGGAAAGCGGTACCTGGACTTCGCGTCCCAGCTGGTCAACGTCAACATCGGGCATCAGCACCCGAAGATCATCGCGGCGATCAAGGAGCAGGCCGATCGGCTCTGCACCATCGGTCCGCCCATGGCCTCGGAGTCGCGCTCGCGGCTCGGCAGGCTGCTCGAGGAGGTCACGCCGGGCGACCTCTGCATGTCGTTCTTCACCAATTCGGGCGCGGAAGCGAACGAGAACGCGATCAAGCTCGCCAGGCTCTCGACCGGCCGTCACAAGATCATCGCGCGCTACCGCTCGTACCACGGAGCGACCCACGGATCGATCGTGCTCACCGGCGATCCGCGTCGATGGCCGAACGAGCCGGGGATGGGCGGCGTCGTGCGCATGCTCGATCCGTACACGTACCGCTGCCCGGCCGGTCATCCCGATCCGTGCCCGGTCTGCACGGGCGCGCCACACCTCGAGGAGATCCTCGAGTACGAGGGCGCGCACACGGTCGCCGCGGTCATCCTCGAGACGGTCACCGGGACGAACGGGGTCATCCCGCCGCCGCCCGGCTACCTCCAGGCCGTCCGCGAGGTCTGCGACCGGCACGGGATCCTGCTGATTCTCGACGAGGTCATGGCCGGGTTCGGTCGCACGGGGCGCTGGTTCGCCTGCGAGAACTGGGACGTCGTGCCGGACATCATCACCGTCGCGAAGGGCATCAACTCGGGCTACGTCCCGCTCGGCGCGATGATCATTCGCGAGCACCTGAAGGAGTGGGTGCGCAGCAGGTTCTTCCCCGGCGGCCTCACGTACGCCGGACACCCGCTCGCGTGCGCCTCGGCGGTCGCGTCGATCGAGGCGTTCCAGGAGGAGGGCGTCGTCGAGAACGCCGCCGAGGTCGGCGCGTACCTGGGCGAGGGCCTGCGCGGTCTTGCGGCGCGCCATCCGTCGATCGGCGAGGTTCGTGGGCTCGGCTGCTTCTGGGGGATCGAGCTCGTGAAGAGTCGTGAGACGCGCGAGATGCTCGTCCCGTTCAACGCCGCGGGCGACGCCGCTGCGCCCGTCGCTCGGCTCGCGAAGGCGTCGCTCGAGCGCGGTCTCTACCTCATGACGCACTGGAACGTGATCATGGTCGTGCCGCCGCTGACGGTCACGCGCGGCGAGGTCGACGAGGGTCTCGCGATCCTCGACGAGACTCTCGCGATCGCCGACGAGTACGTCGCCTAGGCCGTGAGCGCAGTCGTCGAGCTGACGCGTCAGCTCGTCGCGATCGAGTCGATCAACCCCGAGCTCGGGCTCGGCGGCTCCGGAGAGGCCGAGCTCGCACGCTTCGTCGCGGAGTGGTGCGAACGCGCGGGGCTCGACACGACGCTGTCGGAGGCTGCACCGGGGCGGCCGAACGTCGTGGCGATCGCTCGCGGGAGTGGGGACGGCTCCTCGTTGATGCTCAACGCGCACATGGACACCGTCGGCGTGGTCGGGGTGACCGATCCGTTCAGCGCGAGGCTGGAGGGCGACCGACTGTACGGGCGTGGGGCGCACGACATGAAGGGCAGCCTCGCGGCGTGCATGCTTGCGGCCGCCGACGCGAACGGCCGGGGTTTGCGCGGGGACGTCGTCGTTACCGCAGTCTCCGACGAGGAGTTCGCGAGCGTCGGCACCGAGGCCGTCGCCGCCTCCCTGCGCGCGGACGCCGCGATCGTCACGGAGCCGACGGACATGAAGGTCGCCGTCGCGCATCGCGGCTTCGTGCATCTCGAGGTCGAGACGATCGGCCGCGCAGCGCACGGATCACGTCCGCAGCTCGGAATCGACGCGATTGCGAAGATGGGTCGTGTCCTCACCGGCATCGGCGAGCTCGATCGCCGGCTACGGGCGAGCCCCTCGGATGCGTTTCTCGGGAGCGGGAGCGCACACGCGTCGCTGATCGAAGGCGGGCAGGAGTACTCGAGCTACCCGGCGCGCTGCGTCGTCCAGGCCGAGCGGCGGACGATCCCCGGCGAGACCGTCGAGCGCGCAGTCGAGGAGATCCAGGCCATCCTCGACGAGGCGGCCTCGGCCGACCCCGAGTTCGAGGGCCGCGTGCGCTCGCTCGCGTCCCGCGAGCCGTTCGCGATCGACGAGGACGCGGAGGTCGTCACCACCGTCCGTCGCTGTGCCGCGCCGATCCTCGGGTCCGAGCCGGAGGTCGTCGGCGTGCCGTTCTGGGCCGATTCGGCGCTCCTCGCCGCAGCCGGGATTCCGACCGTGCTGTTCGGGCCGCACGGCGACGGGCTGCACACCGAGGTCGAGTGGGTCGACGTCCCGTCTCTCGAGCAGTGCGTTGCGATCTACGGCGCGGTCGCCTCCGAGATGTGCGGCTAACGCTCCAGGAAGTCGGCTATCGCCTCGGCCGTCTCCTCGAGTGCGTCCCACAGCACCGTGTGCCCACCCGGGACGACGACCACCTCGAGGAGATCGCCCAGAGCCGCACGGTGGGCCTCCATGAGGTGGTCGTACGGGAGGTACGAGCGCTCGCCGAGGACGAGCAGCGTCGGAACTCGCACGTCGGCGAAATCGGGCGGCCGTGATGCCATCGCACCATATGCGGCGACGACTGCGGACTGGCAATAGCGGTAGCGGACGCGCCCGTCGTCGCCGGTCTCGACGTGCGATGCGAGGTCCTCGACGACGAGCTCGCGCGGGGCGAAGTTGAGCTGGCTCTCGTCGTAGCGGCGCTCGATCAGCTCGTCGAACGAGACGTACGACTTGTCGGAGCGTGCGTTCTCTGCGGCGGCGAGCGCGACGTGACCGGGGAGCAGGACAGCCGGGTCGAGGAGGACGAGCTTCGGAACGAGCTTCGGCGCGCGCGCGGCGAGCTCGAACGCGAGACGTCCGCCGAAGGAGTGGCCGACGAGCACCGACTCGCGTGCGCCCACCGTCTGGACGATCGCATCGAGGTGCGCTCCGATGTCCCAGGGCGGCTCCCACGGCGAGTGTCCGTGACCGAGCAGGTCGAGGCCGATCACGTGATGGCCCGGCAGCTCGGCAGCGAGCGGTGCGAAGTGCAGGCCGTGGTTCCGCACGCCGTGCAGGCAGACCACCCGCGGGTCTCCCGGGTCGCCCCACTCGTGGACGGTGAGCGTCACGCGGTGGCGCCGAGCGAGTCGAGCGAGTCCGGGACCATCTCCGCCCGGTACTCGTCGCCCTCCTTCACGAGCGACCAGACGACGATGCCTTCGCGGTCGATGAGGAAGGTCCCGCGGTGTGGCGCTCCGGTCGCCTCGTCGAAGACGCCGTACGCCTTCGCTGCCGCCCCGTGCGGCCAGAAGTCCGACGCGAAGGCGTACTCGGCGCCGAGCTCCTTCTTCCATGCCTGGCGTGCCGGCGCGGAGTCGCAGGAGACGAAGACGATCTCGGTGCCTGCGTCGCGGAACGCGGGCAGGTTCTCCTGCAGGTCGCGGGCCTCGTCCTCGCACACCTGGGTGAAGGCGAACGGGTGGAAGACGAGGAGGACGTTCGAGCGGCCGCGGAAGTCGGACAGCCGCACGCGCTCGCCGGCGCCTATCGCGAGGTCGAACTCGGGTGCTGCGTCACCTGTCCTCACCGCCATCCGCCTGCTCCTCTCCCGTTCCGGACGGCCGATAGTACCGCCGCCCGCGCAGCTCCTCCGGGAGGTACGAGACGTCGAATCCGCCGGGGTCGTCGTGCGGATACATGTAGTCCTGGCCGTGGCCCCGCGCTTTCGCGGCCGTCTTGTGTCCCGTCGAGCGGAGCATCGCAGGAGGTCGGGCGTTCCCGTGCTCACGGACGTCCCGCCGCGCCTCCCAGATGGCGACTGCCGACGCGTTCGACTTCGGCGCCCGAGCGAGGTAGATGGCTGCCTGTGCGAGGTTGAGCTGGGCCTCCGGCAGACCAACGTGCTCGAGTGCCTGTGCCGCCGCGACCGCGACCACGAGGGCATTCGGATCCGCGTTTCCGACGTCCTCGGAAGCGAGGATCACCATACGGCGCGCCACGAAGCGAGGATCCTCGCCCGCCTCGAGCATTGCGGCGAGGTAGTACACCGACGCATCCGCGTCGCCACCGCGCATCGACTTGATGAACGCGGAGGCGAAGTCGTAGTGCTGGTCGCCCTTGCGGTCGTACAGCAGCGGCCGCTTCCGCGAGGCGTCGAGCACGTGCTCCTCCGTTAGTGGCCCCCCTTCCGCCGCGGCGGTGGCAGCGGCGAGCTCGAGGATCTGGAGCGCCGCCCGCGCGTCTCCACCCGCGCGCTTCGCCAGAAGCTCGACGGCAGCTCGCGGCGCTTCCGCGTCGAGCGCCGCCGCCCCGCGCTCGAGGATCACGACGAGCTCGTCGTCCGAGAGCGCCGTCAGCTCGATCACCGTGCACCGTGACAGGAGCGCCGAGTTCACCTCGAAGTAGGGGTTCTCTGTCGTCGCCCCGATGAGCGTTACGAGGCCGTCCTCCACCGCGTGCAGCACCGAGTCCTGCTGGGCCTTGTTGAAGCGATGGATCTCGTCGATGAAGAGGATCGTCCGAACGCCATTGCCGCCCAGTCGGTCGCGGGCACGTGCGATCACGGCACGTACGTCGTCGACGCGAGCCGAGACGGCCGAGATCTCCTCGAACACGGCTCCCGTCCGCTCCGCCACGATCCGCGCGATCGTCGTCTTCCCGGTCCCCGGGGGCCCGAACAGGATCATCGACGGAGGACGGTCCTCCTCGATCGCCAGTCTGAGCGCCGAGCCGGGCGCGAGCACGTGCTGCTGACCGACGAGCTCCTCGAGCCGCGACGGGCGCAGCCGAACGGCCAGCGGGGCATTCTCGGCCTGGCGTTCCCGCGCGGCTTCCGAGAAGAGGTCGGACACGCGGGAAGTATGCTGCCGCCCCGATGACGCTACGGGACGAGGTCACCACGCTCCTCCAGGCGCTCCTCCGGCTCGACACGGTCAACCCGCCGGGGAACGAGACGCAGGCGGCCGAGTTGCTGCGCGACTACCTGGGGCGCAGCGGTGTCGAGGCCGAGCTTTACGCGCGAGTTCCGGAGCGGGCAAGCCTCGTCGCGCGGATCGAGGGCGGGGACGGGCCGTCGCTTGCCTTCCTCTGCCACACCGACACAGTGCTCGCGGATCCGGCCGAGTGGGATCGCGACCCGTGGTCGGGCGAACTCGTCGACGACGAGGTCTGGGGACGCGGCGCACTCGACATGAAGGACCAGGTCGCCGCCGGAGCCGTCGCGTTCGCCTCGCTCGTGCGCGAGGGATTCGAGCCGGCCGGGGACCTGCTCTTCATCGCCACCGCCGACGAGGAGGTGGGCGGCGACGACGGCTACGGGCTCGTGTGGCTCTGTGACGAGCATCCCGATGCGGTCCGGTGCGACTACGCGGTCAACGAGGGCGCGGGGGAGCGTCTCCTCGTCCGAGATACGCCCGTCTACCTGTGCGCAACCGCGGAGAAGATGTCCGCGCCGTTCACCGTACGGGTCTACGGGCGGAGCGGGCATGCCTCGATGCCCGGCATCGCGGACAACGCGCTCGTCAAGTCGGCGCGCTACCTCGAGGCACTGGGCGCCTACGAGCCGCCCCGCGAACTGATCCCGGAGGCGAGGGGCCTGCTCGAGGCGCTCCTCGGAGAGGCGCCGCCGCTCGAGGAGGCGCTCGAACGTACCGCGGCCCTCCATCCGATGCTCCCCGCGCTCGTCGAGCCTCTCCTCGCGTTCACGCTGTCGCCGACGATGATCGACGCCTCCCACCAGCGGAACGTCGTCCCCGCGCAGTGCGAGATCACGGTGGACTGCCGGCTGCTGCCCGAGACGACGCCGGCCGATGTCGAGCCCCTCATCCGAGCCGCGCTCGGAGACGGCGCCTACGACCTCGAGTTCTCCGAGGCCGTCGGTGGCACTCGCTCGCCGCTCGACACACCGCTCTGGGCGGCGCTCGATCGCTTCACCGCGCAGATAGAGCCCGGAGCGCGTCTCGCGCCGATGGCGTGTCCCGGGTTCACCGACAGCCACTACCTGCGGCAGACGTTCGGAACGGTCGCCTACGGCTTCTTCCCGATGCGGCACATGGATCTCGAGGAGGCGACGAAGCTCGTGCACTCCGCGAACGAGCGGATTCGCGTCGACGACCTCGAGCTCGGCGTCGACATGCTCCGCTCCGTCGCCCACTCGCTTCTCGGCCATGACTGAGGTCGCCGACGCCCTCGTCGTCTTCGGGATCACCGGCGACCTTGCGCGGACGAAGACCCTGCCCGCGCTCTACGACCTCGTCGAGCAGGGGATCCTCACCTGTCCGGTCATCGGAGTCGGGCGGCGTCCGCTGCGCGAGGACGAGATGCGCGAACACGCGCGGTCCGCGATCGAGGCGGCGAAGGGCGACGGCCTCGACCGCCGCGTCCTCGACACCTTCCTCTCGCGACTCACGTACGTGGGCGGCGACGCGATGGACGACGCCGTCTACGAGCAGCTCGAGAAAGCACTCGGGAAGGCGCAGTGCCCGGTCTTCTACCTCGCCATCCCTCCGGCGGCCTTCCTCGAGAGCTCGGAGCACCTCGCTCGCGCGGGCCTCCTGGACAAGGCGCGCCTCGTCGTGGAGAAGCCCTTCGGGACCGACCTCGTCTCGGCGCGCGACCTGAACCGGCGCCTGACCGCGCTCGTGCCGGAGGAGCGCCTCTACCGCATCGACCACTTCCTCGGCAAGGAGCCCGTACAGGACATCATGTTCCTGCGGTTCTCCAACGCCCTGTTCGAGCCGGTCTGGAGCCGCGAGCACGTCGACTCCATCCAGGTCACGATGGCCGAGGACTTCGGGGTCGAAGGCCGGGGGGCTTTCTACGACAGGGTCGGCGCACTCCGCGACGTCGTTCAGAACCACCTCCTGCAGGTGCTTGCGCTCGTGACGATGGAGCCTCCGGCCGGCGACGACGACGCGGTCTCGCGCCACCGGCTCGACGTGTTCCGCTCGATGCCGTCCGTCGACCCGACGCACGCGGTGCGCGGTCAGTACCAGGGTTACGACAAGATCGATGGCGTCCAGCCGGGTTCCGACACCGAGACGTTCGTCGGCCTTCGACTCGATGATCGAGAACTGGCGCTGGTCCGGCGTGCCGATCTTCGTGCGTGCCGGGAAGGGCATGCCCGTGAACGCGACGGAGATCGTCGTCCGCCTGCAGCACGTGCCCGAGCTCCGCTACGGCACGCACCGTCTGGCGTGCCCCGGATCCGACGACATCGTCTTCCGGATCGGACGGGATGCGGGGATGACCATCGCGCTCTTCGCCAAGACACCCGGCAAGGAGGACACGCGAGAGGTCTCGCTCGACGTCTCTTTCATCGAGGAGCTCGGGAAGCCGCCCGGACCGTACGAGCGGCTGCTCACGGACGCGCTGCACGGCGACACGTCGCTCTTCCCGCGCTGGGACGTCATCGAGGAGACGTGGCGGATCGTGCAGCCGCTCCTCGATCAGCCACCCGGCGTCGAGAAGTACCGCCGCGGCACGTGGGGGCCGAGGCGGGCGGGGAACCTCGCACGGCGCCACGGCGGCTGGCGCGAGCCGCAGTAGGCGTTGTCCCGCTCGCTAGGTTGCGTGCGATGAGCTGGAGCGAGTGGGCGGACGCGGTCGAGATCGAGCCGTCGATCTATGCGTCCGACTTCTCCCGTCTCGGCGCGCAGCTCGAGACCCTGCACGGCGCGGGAGCCAAAGTCTTCCACTTCGACGTCGGCGACGGCCACTTCATCCCCGAGGTCACCGTCGGGCCGATCGTGCTCGCGTCCATCTCGCCGTTCGTCCGTGGCTGGGGCGCAAAGCTCGACTGCCATCTCATGGTCACGGAGCCCGAGCGGCACTTCGAGGCCATCGCACGCGCCGGGGGAGACAGCGTCACGTTCCACGTCGAGGCGTCCGACGACCCAGCGCGCGCCGTGGCCGCCGCGCGTTCGCTCGGGCTCGGCGTCGGTGTGGCGTTCAACCCCGAGACAGTCGTGTCCGACGCCGTAGCCGCCTCCGAGGGAGTGGATCTCGTGCTCTGCATGTCGATCCATCCGGGCTACTCGGGTCAGGCATTCATGGACGGGGCTCTCGGGCGCATCGCGGAGCTCCGCGCCGCTCTGCCCGTGGAGGTCCGTGTTCAGGTCGACGGAGGGATCAACCGGGAGACCGTCCATGCTGCGCGCGAGGCGGGCGCCGACCTGCTCGTGGCCGGCAGCGCGGTCTTCTGGAGCGACGATCCGGGCGCTGCGTTCGGCGATCTCGTCGAGGTGGCGCGTGCCTGAGCTGCTCGAGGTGTACGAGCCGCACGGCGCCTTCGCGCGCATCGAGGGCTGGCTCACGGACAGAGGGTTCTTCGGCCCCGAGAGCGACGGCCTCGTCGCGGAGCTGTATCTGGGGTACGGGCTCTCGGAGGCGATTCGGCGCGGCACCGACGCCGCCGCCGCCGGAGCCGTGCCGCCCGCTTCCGCTGGCCGCGTGCCGCGTGGGGGCCGACGCCGGGAGCGGGTCGCGAGGTTCCTACGGGATCGGACCCTGGGAGCGGACGTGGACGGGGGCCGAGTACGGCGCGGCCGTCGAGGAGGTGCGTACCGCGATCGCCCGGGGCGACGTCTACCAGGTAAACCTCGTGCAGCATCTCCGGGCGCCGTTCTCCGGCGATCCGCGCGAGCTGGCCAGGCGCCTCCGGGTGCTCCGGCCGCTGCAGCCGAGACCTTTCGTCACCGACACCTGGAGTGTGATCTCCGCGTCCCCCGAGCTCTTCCTCTCGCGGCGGGGAGACCGCCTCAGCACCAGGCCGATCAAGGGAACGCGGCCGCGCGGTGCGGCCGCCGAGCTCCGCGACTCGGCGAAGGACGCGGCCGAGCACGTCATGATCGTCGATCTCGAACGCAACGATCTCTCGCGTGTGTGCGAGGCCGGTTCCATCCACTGGCCCGAGCTGATGGAGACGCAGGCGCTGGCGGGCGTCGAGCACATGGTCTCGACGGTCGAGGGGACGCTCCGGCCCGGCGCCGGGCTGCGAGAGATTCTCGAGGCGACCTTCCCCGGAGGCTCGGTTACGGGCGCTCCTAAGATCGCGGCGGTCGATCTGATCGCGGAGCTCGAGCCCGTCGGCCGCGGCGCGTCGATGGGCGCGATCGGCCGTGTCCACGGCAACGGCGACGTCGATCTCGCGCTCACCATCCGTACGTTCGCGATCGCCGAGGGGTCGATCCACCTGTGGGTCGGCGGTGGCGTCGTCTGGGACTCCGACCCGAGCGCGGAGGTCGAGGAGTCGTGGACGAAGGCCTCGCCGCTGCTCGAGGCAGCAGGCTCGCGCATGCCCGAGGCGGCGCTCTCGTGACCACGCTCGCACTGGCCGTCACCGGCCGTGGCCTGGTCGACCCGACCGAGCCGGTCATTCGCGCCGACGACGAGGGGCTGCTCCGCGGCCGGGCGGCCTTCGAGACGCTTCGGGTCTACGGCGGGCGGCCCTTCGCCCTCGAGGCGCACCTCGACCGGCTCACCGCTTCCGCCGCGAGCATCGGGCTCCCCGCCGTGGAGCGACGACGACTGCAGGTGCTCGTGGGGCTCGTTCTTCCGAAGGCGGACCGCGGGGACGCGTCTCTGCGGCTCGTCTGGACCGCGGGGCCCGCCGGAGGTCTCCCCTCCGCGCTCGCGCTCCTGAGCACGGTGCCCGATTGGATCGATGCGACCCGCGAGCGCGGTGCCACTGCGGTCTCGCTCCTCGGCGTCCGCGCATCCGCACCGTGGCTGCTTCCCGGCGTCAAGTCGACGAGTTATGCGGTGAACATGGCTGCGGAGGCCGAGGCCCGCAGACGCGGCGTCGACGAGGCGCTCTTCGTCGATGCCGACGGCGTCGTCCTCGAAGGAACCGTGACGAACGTCTGGTGGCGCGTGGGAGAGACCCTCTTCACGCCGAGCCTCGACCTCGGGATCCTCGCGGGCGTGACGCGCGCCGCCTTGGTCGAGCTCGCACCAGGGTGCGGCCTCAGAGTCGAGGAGGGCGCGTACCCACTGTCCGAGCTGCTGGGCGCGGAGGAGGCGTTCACGTCCTCGTCGGTGCGCGAGGTGATGCCGCTCGTCGAGGTCGATGGACACGCGCTCGGTCGTGGACCGGCCTCCGACCTGCTCCAGGAAGAGCTGCGCGCGGTCGTCGGTAAGGTCTGAACGTGCCCGAGGACACCGTACGGCTCGGAGGCATGGCGCTCCAGAACGGCGTGCTCGTCCACGGTCCGACGGCGTGGGGCTGCGCCGTCCGAGACGAAGAAGGGACGCTGCACGTTGCGTCCGGGCACAAGCCGCACCTCGCTCCGGTCGCGCGCCGGAAGATGCCGATCCTCCGGGGCCCGATCATCCTCGCCGAGGCGTTCGCGCTCCTGCCGACGGTGCGCCGCGCGCTGCCGCAGGCTCGTTTCCCGTTCGAGAAGCCGAGTGTGCTCGCCGCCATCCTCGGGACCGCGGTCGCCGCGCGGGCCCTCCGTCGCTCGAGACTGTCGGCGGGGACGAGGGAGCTCGCGGCTGCGGGCGTCGCCTTCCTCCCGGCCGCCCTCGCCCTGCGCGGCCCCCAGCTCGCCGCCTACCACGGCGCCGAGCACATCTCCATCGGGACGTACGAGAACGGCGGTATCCCCGCGCCGAAGGAGCATCCGCGCTGCGGATCGCAGCTGATCGCTCCGATGGTCGCGTCCTCACTCGCGGTGAACGTGGTCGCGGCGAAGGCGCCTGCCGGTACTCGGGGCCTCACGCGTCTCGTAGGCACCGCCGGCGCGATCGGCGGCTCTGTCGAGGTTTTCTCGTGGGTTGCCAGGAACCCCGAGCACCCGCTCGCGCAGGTGCTGTCGCGTCCGGGATTCGAGCTGCAGCGCCATCTCTCCACGGCGGAGCCGTCGGAGGAGCAGCTCGAGGTCGCGAACGCGGCCCGAGACGCCTGCCTGGCGTTCGAGCGCTCCGCCACCTGACCATCGCCGCGGGCCGGGCCCACGGGGCCTCGTGTCGACCCCGGCGCGGCAGTAGAGTCGAAACGATGCGCCGTGCGGCAGCGAT
>CAWJTZ010000017.1:0-55993 GCA_963845935.1 uncultured Gaiellaceae bacterium | reverse complement strand
GTTCGCCGGCTGCTCGAAGAGCGAGCTGCGCGAGCTCGCCAAGACCGCAGACGAGCTCGACATCCGTGAGGGAACCGTCCTCACCCGCGAGGGCCGGACCGCCAAGGAGTTCTTCGTGCTGGTCGAGGGAACCGCTCAGGTGACGAAGTCGGGGAAGAAGGTCGCCGAGCTCAAGGCCGGCGACTGGTTCGGGGAGATCGCCCTGATCACGGACAGCCCGCGGACGGCCACGGTGACGGCGACCTCGCCCGTCGATGTCCTCGTGATCACCGACCGTCGGTTCCGCACGGTCGTCGAGACGATGCCGTCCATCGCGCTGAAGGTGCTCTCGTGCGTCGGCGAGCGGCTCGCCGCGACGCGCACAGCTAGACGCGCCGCTCGCCAGACCCGCGCGTCGCTCCGGGCGGGTACGCGAGGGATACGCACGCCCATGCCGGCGAGCACGATCACGACGGCGCCGAAGGCGATGACGACGTCGCCGACGGAGAACACGTTCGCCAGTGGGATCCAGTCGGGTGCCGCCCAGCGGTCGACGAGCCACGGCAAGCTCGGATCGCTCATCGCAGTCGAGTTGGCCTGAACCGCGTCGATCCGTCCGGCATCGTGCATCGCCGCGAGGCGCACGGGCATCGTCCCGCGATTCGCGAGGACTGTCGACGAGGTTGAGCGCCATGCCGACCGCGACGATCGGCACGCCCGCGATGCGACGGTTGAGAGTCGCCGCGACTACGAGCAGTCCGTACGACGCCACCCAGAGCACCTTCGCGAGTGTCTCGGGCGTGCGCCAGGGAGCCGCCTCGAGCGGAAACGCCACGATCTGGAGTCCGATCGCGGCGAAGAAGAGCCAGCTCGAGCTGAGCTCGATCTGTGCGAGGTTGCCGAGCCGACCGCCGAGAGCGAGCCCCAGGACGACCGCGACGAGAACGGGGAGAGCGAGCGCCACGGATCTGCCTACGCGACGCGTCGATGGAGCAGGACGACCTCGCCGCCCTCGAGCGGCGCGACCAGCCCCATGTCCTCGAGATGCGCCTCGAGCGCTACGACGACGCTCGGGTCGAACTGAACGCCGGCCTGACGGCGTAGCTCGAGAAGCGCGTCCCACGGGTGCGCCGCCTCGCGATAACTCCGCTCCGTCGTCATCGCGTCGTATGCGTCGGCCACGAGGATCACGCGCGACCCGAACGGGATCTCCTCGCCCTCCAGGCCGAAGGGGTAGCCCGACCCGTCCCAGTGCTCGTGGTGGTGCCGGATCCAGACGTCGACCGGGCGGATGTCCATCCCGTCGAGGAGCGACGCCCCGAGCTCGGGGTGGTGTGCGAGCTGGCGTTCCTCGTGCGGGGTCAAGGCGCTGGGCTTCTGCAGCACGCGATCGGGGATCGCGATCTTCCCGAGGTCGTGGAGCCGCCCTGCAAGCTTGAGCTGCTCAACCTGCTTCTCGTCGACCTCGAGCCTCCGCGCGATCGCCTCGACGAGGAGCGCGACGCGCTCCGAGTGCGCGCCGGTGTACTCGTCCTTCGCATCGACCACGCGAATGAGGTTCTCCGCTGCTCGCAGCCGCGCCTGATGCTCGGCGCGTCGCTCGAGCTCCGCCGGGCTGTACGCCTCGGCGATCACGGGGCTGAACGTGCAGTAACGATTCTTGCCGTTCTGCTTCGCCCAGTACAGCGCGCTGTCCGCGGCACGCTCGAGGCTCGCGAGATCCTGCGCCTGCCCGGGTACGTCGCGACGCCCACGCTCACCGTGGCGGCGGCACCGTGGGAGAAGCGCGCCGCCGACATGCGCTGGTAGAGCGCCTCGACGTGACTACGCGCTTTCGTCTCCCCACACGCGAGAACCACGGCGAACTCGTCACCGCCGAAGCGGAATGTCCCGACGCAGTCGGTCGCGCATCCGAGGAGCCGGGCGATCTCGACGAGCACCTGGTCGCCGAGGGGATGACCGTACGTGTCGTTGATCCGCTTGAAATCGTCCACGTCGACGAGGCATAGGCTCAGGTTCGCGCCGTTCTCGGCAGCGGCGTCGAGCGCCGTCGCGAGCCCGAGCTCGTAGGCGCGGTTGTTGCCGATCAACGTGAGGCTGTCCGTGTGCGCGTCGCGGGTCGCACGTCTGGATGCCAGCGAGGAGCGCTGGTACAGGGTCACGGTGAAGAGCGGGCCTGCCATGAGCACGAGGAGCCGTGCGTCCGTCGCCCACAGCGCAGCCGCGAGCGCGGCGAGGAAGGCCTGGATCGCGAAGGCAGGTCCGACGAGCCGGAGCTCCTCCTTGAGGAGCGGGAGCACCGGCATCCGCTGATGGAAGGAGATCGCCAACGAGATGAACGCGAAGTTGACAACGACGAAGGCCGCGCCCCGAGGAGGGCGGAGAACGTAATCGTGAGCGGATCGTCCGCCGCAGCGCCGAAGAGGAACACCGGGAGCGCGGCAGCGAACGCAGAGAGGGAGTACACGGCGGTGTTGAAGACCGTACGGCAGCGGCTTTCGTCCACAAGCTGTGCCGCGAGGGCACTCCCCGCGGCGATGATCACGGCCTCCCCAGCCGAAGAGGATGACCGCGGCGAGGATGAAGACGAAGGCGAGGGAGACGGTGCTGAGGTTGTCCTCCTCGAGCGGGACCGGCTTCAACTCGGCGAGGAGCGCCAGCCCCAAGAAGAGCGCGACGGCCAGACCCTCTGCGGCCCGGGAGGGTCGAGCGATGCTCACCATCGCCCCGGCCACGACCGGGGTCGCGAGCGCGAGCGCGGCCGCGATCAGGAGCCGAAGCCGGGGCGGGTAGCCGGGTTGTAAGGCGATCGGGCATCTGGTGAGTCGCCGTCGAGTCGAACCGGAGCGGTCTAGCTCCAGCGCCAGCCTGCACCCGACGCGATGACGAACGCCGCGATGCTCGAGAGAGCGATCAGAAGCCTCGTCCAGCGAACGTGCCACTTGAACATGCGCATGCACTCCTTTCCGCAGTTGAGAGTGGACGCAGAGATGCGCGGGTCTCAGTAGGTCACATCGACGGATGCTGCAGCGCCCCTCGGTCGGGTGAGACAGGTCCCTCGAACGAGGGATCGCGTGTGCTCAGAAGGTGTTCAGTGACGCGGCAGGACGTGCTCAGGCGATGGCGGCCTCGCCGAGCAGCGCGCGGACCTCGGCGAAGAAGTCGGCGTCCGGCTTCACGCGGTACTCCGGCCCGAGCGCGAGCGTGCGCTCGCCGAGCGACGTCTCGAGCGCGACGTAGACGGGAGCGTCTCCGGGGAAGTCGGAGACGAGCGTCGCGAGCTCGCGGATGAGCCCCGCGGGTGCCTGGCGCGCGTCGATCCGCAGCCGGACCTCGCGCCGGACGAGCGCCGACTCGAACGCGCTCACCTCGCTCGCGACGAGCTTCGTCTCCCCCGCCTGCTTGTGGTCGACGCGTCCCTTCACGACGAGGATGCGGTCCGCCTCGAGGAGCTCGCGCGCAGCCGCGTAGGTCGAGTTGAAGACGACGACCTCGGCGCTCCCCGTCGGGTCGTCGAGCGTCACGAAGACCATCGGCTCGCCCCGCTTCGTCGTCACCTGCTTGAGCCCCGAGACGATCCCGCCGACCGTGACGAACTCGCCGTCGCGCCGGCGCTCGAGGTCCGTGAGCGCGCAGTCGGTCTTGCGCCGGAGCTCGGCGCGAACGCGCTCGAGCGGATGCTCGGAGACGTAGAGGCCGAGCGTCTCCTTCTCGAGCCGGAGCAGCTCCCGCTCGTCGAACTCCGTGCCGCGAGCGGCGGATGCTGCGCCTCCATCGGCTCCTCGGCCTCGCCGAACGCGCCGTCGAAGATCGACGCCTGGCCCGCGAGCCGGTCGGCCGAGATCCTCTGCCCGTGCCCGAGCGCGGCGTCGAGCGCGGCGAGCATGCCCATCCGCGTCGCGCCGGTCGAGTCGAGCGCGCCGCACTTGACGAGCGACTCGAGCGCGCGCTTGTTCAGGACCTGCGGGTCGACGCGCTCGGTGAACTCCCAGATCGACTCGAACGGACCGCCCTCGGCCCGCACGCGGACGATCGCCTCCGCGGCTGCCTCACCGACGTTCTTCACCGCGTTCAGCCCGAAGTGGATGACGCCTCCGACGACCGCGAAGTCCTGCTGCGACGAGTTCACGTCCGGCGGCAGCACGTCGATGCCCATCTCGCGGCACGCGTTGACGTAGAAGGGCACGCGGTCCTTCGTGTTCATCACCGAGGAGATGAGCGCGGCCATGTACTCCTTCGGGTGGTTGGCCTTGAGCCACGCCGTGCGGTAGGCGATGAGCGCGTAGCAGGCCGCGTGCGCCTTGTTGAACGAGTAGTCCTGGGACGACTCCATGTCCTTCCAGAGCTGCTGCGCGACCGCCGGCGCCACGTCGTTCTCCGCGCATCCCTCGAGGAACTTGATCCTTGAGCGACGCCATCAGCGCGTGGATCTTCTTGCCGATCGCCTTGCGCAGTGTCTCCGCCTCGGCGGGCGAGAAGCCGGCGAGCTCCTTCGCGATCTGCATGTACTGCTCCTGGTAGATGCAGATCGCGTACGTCTGCCCGGTGATCGCCTCGAGGCGCGGGTCGGCGAACGAGACCTGCTCGCGCCCGTTCTTCCGCGCGGCGTACATCGGGATGTAGCCCATCGGGCCCGGCCGGTAGAGCGCGACGAGCGCGATGAGGTCCTCGAACTCGGTCGGCTTCACCTGAGCGGAGGGCCTCGCGCATGCCCGACGACTCGAACTGGAACACGCCGGTCGAGTCGCCTCGCGCGAGCATCGCGTAGGTCTGCGCGTCGTCGAGCGGGAGCGTGCCGATGTCGACGCCGCCGACCAGATCGACCGCCTTGTCGATGACGTCGAGGTTGCGCAGGCCGAGGAAGTCCATCTTGAGCAGGCCGAGCTCGACGACGTCGTGCATCCCGACCTGCGTCACGACCTCCTGGTCCGAGCCCTTCTGCTGGAGCGGGACGACCTCGATCAGCGGCTGCGCGCCGATCACGACGCCGGCCGCGTGGATCGAGTCGGCGCGCGTGAGCCCCTCGAGCGGCCGCGCGAGGTCGACGATCTCCTTCGCGACGGGATCCGAGTCGACGGCCTGCCGGAGCTCGGCGCCGGGCTTCATGCGCGGCCTCGAGCGTCTGGCCGGGCCCTTCCGGGACGAGCTTCGCGATGCGGTCGACGACGCCGTACGGGATGTCGAGCACGCGGCCGGCGTCGCGGATCGCCGCGCGGGCGGCCATCGTCGAGAACGTGATGATCTGCGCGACGCGGTCGCGGCCGTACTTCTCGGCGACGTAGTTGATGACGCGGTCGCGCCCGGCGACGGAGAAGTCGATGTCCATGTCCGGCAGGTCCTTGCGCGCCGGGTTCAGGAAGCGCTCGAAGAGGAGCCCGTAGCGCATCGGGTCGACGTCGGTGATCTCGAGGCAGTACGCGGCGAGCGAGCCCGGCAGCCGAGCCGCGGCCCGGGCCGACGCTGACGCCGTTCTGCTTCGCGAAGTGGATGAAGTCCCAGACGATGAGGAAGTAGTCCGCGAAGCCCATCTCCTTGATCGTCTTCAGCTCGAAGCGGAGGCGCTCGGTCAGCTCGGGTGTCGCCTTCCCGTAGCGCTCGAGCGAGGCCCTGCTCGCAGAGCTCGACGAGGTAGTCGAACGCGTCCCGGCCCTCGGGCACGGGGAACGTCGGCAGCAGGATCCGGCCCGAGCTCGAGCTCGACGTTGCAGCGCTCGGCCACCTCGAGCGTGCGCGCCATGCGCGTCCTCGAGGCCGGGGAAGTCGCCGGCCATCTCCTCGGGCGTCTTGAAGAAGAACTCGTTCGTGTCGAACCTCCAGTGCGCCGGGTTCTTGAGGGTGTCGCCCGACTGGATGCAGAGGAGCGCCTCGTGCGCGAACGCGTCGTCGGCGTCGAGGTAGTGCACGTCACCCGTGGCGACGAGCGGGAGCCCCGTCTCGGCGGCGAGTGCGATCAGCTCGGGGTTCACCTGCTGCTGCTCGGCGAGCCCGGCATTCTGGAGCTCCACGTAGGTCGAGTCGCGCCCGAAGATCTGGACGAGGCGGTCGAGATCCGTGCGTGCGTCCTTCGGCCGTCCCTCCGAGAGCGCCCTCGACACCCGGCCCGAGAGGCATCCGGAGAGCGCGACGATCCCCTTCGCGTGGCGCTCGAGAAGCTCCCAGTCGACGCGCGGCTTGTAGTAGTAGCCCTCGAGGTAGCCGAGCGACGAGAGCTTGATCAGGTTCGCGTAACCCTCGTTCGACTCGGCGAGAAGCGTGAGGTGCGCGTAGCCCTTCGTCTGCGCGTGCCGGTCGTCGGCGACGTAGACCTCGCAGCCGATGATCGGCTTGACCCCCGATGTGCGGGCCTCGCGGTAGAGCTCGACCGCGCCGGCGAGCGAGCCGTGGTCCGTGAGGGACACGGCGGGCATCTCGAGGCGCGCAGCCTTCGCGACGAGCCCGGGAATCCGACACGCCCCGTCGAGGATCGAGTACTCCGAGTGGACGTGCAGGTGGACGAAGGGCGGTGCGGCCACGGGTAGGCCAGCTTACTGCCGTGGTCGGAAGGCCTTCCGAAGGGTGATTTCGAGCCGTTCTATGCCGCTTCGCCCGACCAGAGCTGGTCGGCGAGCGAGCGCCAGGTGTCCCTGAGATCGGCGCGCCCGGTCAGGCGCTGGAGCTCCCAGTAGACGCGGACGAGAGCACCGAGGTCCGCCTCGACGCCCTCCTTCTGCTCCTCTTCGAGCACGCGTACGTACCACGCTCCGGAGTCCACGCCCAGCTCCCGCGCGAGGAGGAGCGCGCCATCGCGAAGCTCGTTCGCCGAGGTGTGGGACGACGCCATGCCACCGCTATCGGCACAGGCTCGTTGCCGTTTGAGACGGTCCCCTCGGACGGGTACCGGAGCGGTCGGCACACTTCCGCGACATGCGCCCGCCGACCGTCATCGAGCAGGGTCGGCTCATCGCAGGACGCCACCCGTGCGCGTGGGGGCCGGAGAACGCCCCGGCGGAGGTCCGTGACCTGGTGAAGGCAGGTGTCACCCTCTTCCTCGACCTCACGCAGGACGGCGAGCTCGACCCGTACGCGTCCCTCGTCGAGCCACCGGTGCCGCTATCTCAACATGCCGATCCGCGACTTCTCCGTTCCGACGCGCGACGGACTCGTCGCCATCCTGGACGAGATCGACGCCGAGCTCGACGCCGGCGGCCTCGTCTTCGTGCACTGCTGGGCCGGTTGCGGGCGAACCGGCGTCGTCGTGGGCAGCTGGCTCGTGCGTCATGGCGCCGACCCGGGCGCGTCGCTCCGTCGCATCACCGAGGCGCGCGGCCCCGGCTGCCCGCAGACGCTCGAGCAGCGGTCCTTCGTGCTCGACTGGCACGCCGGCCTCTAGCCACCCGGCTGCGAGTCCCTGAGTCGGGTGAGCGAGCCTGCGGCCCCCGGCTCCGATAGGCGTCTAGAGGATGCCCGCGGGTTCGCCGTACCGAGTGGTGCTCGCGTCGAGAGAACGCGCGACGGGCCGTGTTGTCGTCCTCTAAAACCGACGCGAAGCAGGAAGCCCGCTTCGCAACGCGGATCGACGTCCTCGGCGAGCGCGTCGACACCCTCGCCGCGACTGTCGCCACGACGGCGTCCGCGATGGCGAAGAAGGACGGGGAGATCGCAAGCCTCCGTCGCGATCTCGAGGCGCGTGACGAGGCGATCCGCGCACTGGCCGCACAGGGTGGCGCCGCAGCGGCCTCGGTCGACCCGCGCGTCATCCAGGAGCTTCAACAGTCCGTCGCAGCGCTGGCCGGCGACCACGGGAAGCAGGGAAGCTCGAAGCAGCTCGACGAGCTCGCCGCGAAGATCGGGCTGCTCGGCCAGCGTCTCGAGACCGTCTCCGCAACCGTCTCCACGACGGCAGCCGGGCTCGCCGGGCGCGAGGGCGAGCTCGCCGCGATCCGTAAGCGGCTCGACTCGCCCGACACCCCGCCCCCGCCCGTCGACGGCAGCCCGACCCTGGTGCGCCAGCTCGAGGACTTCGCATCGAGCGCGGACGAGACGAGGGCTCGCCTCGAGGCGCAGGCGACTAGAGCTCGCCGCGCTGAGAGTCGAGCTCGAGCGCCGTGCGGCCGAGCCGCAGCCGCCGTCGGACGAGCTCCGCGACGATGCTCGCGACGCTTCGCTCCCGGGTCGAGGCACTTGCGGGACTGCATGCGGGTGTCAGCGAGGAGCGCCTCGACGAGAGGCTCGCCGAGACCGACGACACGGTCACGCGCCTGTCCGAACGCATCGACGCGCTCGCAGGGGGTGTCGAGCGTGCGACCGCCTCTCTCGCCGGCAAGGAACACGAGCTCGCAGCGCTGCATCGGCTCTTCACGGAGTCGAGCGGCCGCATCGAGACCGTCGTCGACGATATTCGCGAGGCGCTTTCCGTTCTCCCGGACGCCGGGCCTGCGGCGATGGAGGAGCTCTCGGCCCGCGTCGAGCAGACGTCGGCCACCCTGACCTCGCTCGTGGGCAGGATGGACCGCGGTGAGGCCGCATCTCGCGAGGCGTCCGAGGTGCGCGAGCGAAGCGCCGCGGAGCTCGGCGCCCGACTCGAGGCGCTCGACCAACAGGTTGCGGGGCTCGCCAGCGAGCTCGCGCGAGCGAAGACCCTCTGGCCCGTCGCGCTGCGCTCGCTCGAGGCGCGCCTGGACGATGCCGTGCCGCGAGCGCACCGCGGCGAGCAAACCACCACACCGGACACGTCGGAGGCCCCGTCCGAGACAGCCGCCCACGACGACGATCTCCTCGCCGATCTGCGCGAGAGCCTTCACGCGATGGAGAGCGTCGCGGAGGAGATGGAGCGCGCTGCGGAGACGAGACCGGTCACGGAGCCCGAGCCCGAGCCGGCGCAGGAAGCCGTCGCGGGTGGCGCGCGTGTCGTCCCACTCCGCGCGGGCGATCCGTAGGGCCACGGCGATGCTGCGGCCCCTCGACGTGATCCTCCTCCTGTGCGGCCGACGCGGCGCCTGGGCACGCGGCTGGATGGCCTACAGGGCGCTCGCAGTGCTCGCCGTGCAGCAGCGCAGCGACGCTCAGCGTTAGCTGCTCTAGGCGTCCTCGACGAAGTACGCCATCAGGATGGCGTCGACGAGCTCGTCGCCGCGCTCGTAGTGACGCTTCCGATAGCCCTCGCGGACGAAACCGAACGCCTCGTAGAGGCCGAGAGCCGGCTCGTTCCACGGGAAGACGTGGAGCTCGAGCTTCCGCACGCCGCACTCGCGTGCCCAAACGACGGCCTGCTCCAGGAGCAGCGTTCCGACTCCCTGCCGCCGGTGACTCGCCGCGACCATGAGCCCGAGGTCGGCCACGTGCTTGCTCGCGGGATGTGGATCCCGTGAGAGCGAGAGTCGGCCGACGATGCTGCTGCCGTCCTCGGCGACGAACACCGCGGCGTCGGGATGGCGCTCCACCGAGCGCAGGTACCTGCGCTCGTCCGCCGGGGCTCGCCAGGGACCCGTCCCGAGGATCCAGCGTCCGTCCTCACGCCCGACGCTCTCGGCCAGCTCGACGAGCGCGTGCGCGTCGTGAGGGGTCGCGCGTCGAACCGTGGTCACGCGACGACGATCCCCAGCCCGCCGCGACGCGGGTCGCCGGCAGCCTCGAACGTGAGCTCGGCCGTCTGCTCGACCGCCTGGACGCCACCGAAGAAGAGATTCAGGTCGTCCCAGCGATTGACGTCCCAGGTCGGCGGCAGCGCTGCAACCGCCTCGTCGGGCCACCCTCCCTCGAGGTGGAGCGTCGTGCCCTCGACGTGGAGACGCGGCCCGCGGATCGCGTCCGCGACGTGCGTTCCGCGTAGGAACCGCCACGTCACCTGCGCAATCGCGCCGGCGAGCCGCACGGAACCTGCGCTTCCGATCACGAGCTGCGGCCGCCCGGCGTCGAGCGCGATCGTCGGCGTCATCATGCTCGCCAGCCTGTCGCCGGGTGCCTTCTCGTCGGTCCCGATGACGTCGAGCTCGCCGAGCATGTTGTTGAGCTGTGTACCGCCGCGGAACATTCCCGATCCGGACCCGAGTGTGGACGAGAGCGCTGCGGCGAGCCCGTCGCCGTCGACGACGGAGATGTGAGTCGTCCCCGGGAGCGGCCCCGAGCCGAGCGGACCGTAGGCCTCCGCGACGGCGCGCGCCTCGTCCTCCAGCGTGGGCTCGCCCGTGGCGGCGAGCAGCTCGAGGATGCGCTGGACGACCGCCCCGCCCTGCGACGGCGTCGAGCGAATCGTCCGCCCGAGGACGGGGACGTCGAGCGGAGTCGTCTCGACGACGCGGTAGGCACGGAGATCGTCGGCGTACTCGGGAAGGAGCTCCGCAACCATCGAGGCACCCGCGTCGCGGACGCGTTCGAGGGTCGCGCACGCGTCGGCAGTATCGACCCGCGCCGGGTTGCCGTAGATGCGACGGCCTCCCTCGTCGCGCTCCAGGATCCCTTCGAGGATCGCGTGCAGCGTCGTGCGCTGCTCGTCGCGGGTAAATCCCTCGCGGGCGAGGGCAACGGCCGGATCGACGAGCTCGCTCCACGCGCGCGTCGCGAAGCGGCTGTGCACCTCCTCGAGTCCTGCGAGCAGCCCGGGCACCGCGACCGACCCGTCCCCGATGTGGAAGACCTGCGTGCCTGCGTCGCCGAAGTCGATGACGAGCTCCTCCATCTCCCCGAGGCGCCGTACGGGCACCCCGAAGAAGCAGTCGAGTGTCGTCGTCTTCCCGTTCGGCTCATGGACGAGCGCGAACCCGCCGCCCGCCGGTCCGGTGAGCGGCCCTTCCGTGACGAACGCCGTGAAGGCGCCGCCGAGTAGCGCATCGACCGCGTTCCCACCGTCGCGCAACACGCGGGCACCGGCCTCGGCCGTCAGCGGATGGCCGGCAGCGATAGCGCCTCGCATCCGGAAACCGTACTGCGGTCCGAGCGCTATCCGGTATTGAGGAAGGACGGCAGCTCGGGATCGCCGGAGCGGCCCTGCTGTGGAGTCACTTCGAACACGGGCCCGCCGGCGCGACGGCGCATCCCGCCGAGCCCTGTCGCGACCACCGTCACCCAGACCTGGCCGGTGAGCCGTGGATCGACAGTGGCGCCGAAGATGATGTTGGTCTCGTCGGTGGCGGTCTGGCGCACGACCTCGGCGGCCTCGTTCACCTCGACGAGCGACAGGTCGTCGCCGCCCGAGATCGAGAGGAGGATGCCTCGCGCGCGGACGATCTCCGCGTCGATGAGCGGCGAGCCGAGAGCGCGTTCCGCGGCCTCGCGGGCGCGATTCTGCCCGGTCGCGTAGCCGATGCCCATCAGGGCCGAGCCCGCATCCTGCATGACGGTTCGCACGTCCGCGAAGTCGAGGTTGATGAGGCCCGGCATGGTGATGAGGTCGCAGATCCCCTGCACGCCCTGGCGCAGGACGTCGTCGGCGATCTTGAACGCGTCGACCATCGAGGTCGAGCGGTCGAGCACCTCGAGCAGGCGGTCGTTCGGGATGACGATGACGGTGTCGCAGGCGGCGCGAAGCTCGTCCACGCCGCTCTCGGCCGCTGCGCGGCGACGTGTTCCCTCGAACCGGAACGGCGTGGTCACGATCCCGACCGTCAACGCCCCGAGCTCCCGGGCGATGCGGGCGACGACCGGCGCAGCGCCGGTGCCGGTGCCGCCTCCCTCTCCCGCCGTGACGAAGACCATGTCCGAGCCTCGGAGCGCGGCTCGCAGCTGGTCCATCGCTTCCTCGGCCGCGGCTCGCCCGACCCCTGGGTCGGCGCCAGAGCCCAGCCCCTGCGTGAGACCCTCCCCGATCGCGATCTTGGTCGGCGCGTCGGAGATCGCGAGCGCCTGGCGGTCGGTGTTCACGGCGACGAAGTCGACCTGCGCGATCCCGGCGTCCATCATGCGGTGGATTGCGTTGAGTCCCGCGCCGCCGACGCCGACGACGCGGATCGCGGCGATGTACGCGGCGCCCTTCGGCGGAGGGACGCGGTGCAGTCGGGGAGCCGGTTCGAGCATCGTCTGGAAGTACCGCGCCGCGGCACGCGAGGCCGCAGCCTCGGTTGGGACCTCGTCCTCGGGCGCGACGACGGGCGCTGCCTCGGATACCGGCGACACCGCCTCCGGCTCCTTCGCGAAGTCGGGGACGTGCTCGACGGTCTCGTCAAGGGCGGCCTGTGCGCGTGGGTCGAGCGCGGCCTCCTCGGCGGCGCTCGGCGGCTCGGATGCCTCGGGCTCGCTCTGCGCCCGCTGCGCGGCCTCGGTCTTGCGGAAGAGCTCGGCCAGCGGGCCCTCACGCATCGTCGCGCGCTTTCGCGCCATCGAGCACCTCCTTCGCGAGGTCGCGGTAGGCCTGTGCCGCCGGCCCGGACGGGTCGTACTTGAGGACGGAGTTCCCCTTCACCGGAGCTTCTGCGTAGCGCACGGTCTTGCGGATCCTCGTGTTGTAGATGAGGTCACCGAAGTGCTCTTCGAGGATCTCGATCGCCTCACGTGCGTGCAGCGTCCGGCCGTCGTACATGGTCGGAACGATGCCCTGAACATGCACGCGCGGGTTGAGATTCTCGCGCACCATCGCAAGGGTGTTCTCGAGCTGGACGAGACCGCGCAACGAGAGGTACTCGCACTGCACCGGGACGATCACGCCATCGGCCGCGACGAACGCGTTGATGGTCAGCAGGCCGAGCGACGGAGGCGTGTCGATGAGGATGTAGTCGTAGCGGTCGCGCACCTCGACGAGCGCTTTGTCGAGCGCTCGCTCGCGCCCGATGAGCGCGGAGAGCGCGAGTTCGGCGCCGGCGAGGTCGATCGACGCGACCGCGATGTCCACCTCGACCGTCTTGATCACGTCCGAGATCGGGACACGGTGGACGAGGACGTCGAACATCGAGCGCTCGATGGCGTCGGGGTTCATCCCCTGGCTCATCGTGAGGTTCCCCTGCGGGTCGAGGTCGATGATGAGGACACGGCTCCCCTTCTCATGGAGCGCGACGCCGAGGTTGAGCGTCGTCGTCGTCTTCGCGACGCCGCCCTTCTGATTCGCGAGGGCGATGACGTTCGCCATCAGCGCGCCTTCAGCGGCGGGTGCGGGCTCGGCAGCGGACACGGGAACAGCGCGGAGCTGAAATGCGGGCTCGGCGACGACGGCGGGTTCCTGGGCGACCGGCTCGTCCGGGACGGGCTCGGGGCGCGGCTGGAGCCGCGGCAGCAGGCGTGACAGCGCCATGACCGCGTCACCTTCCCGCCCTCTGCCGAGATTCCTTCAGGCCGCGACCGATTGAAACGTGAGCACGCGGCCACGAGGCGGCCGCCTTCAGGGGTCTTCCGAGCGAGCGGAAAGTCCGCGCTGGCGGATCTCCGCTCTTGCGCACGAGTTTCAGTCCTCGCCTTCCCAGTAGTCAAGTTGCTCGCCCAGTCGCACGATGAGCTCGAGCCCGATGAAGTACACCTTGCCGGACCGCGGGTAGTAGCAGACCTCGCCCGGCTCACGCGGTCCGTACATCAGGAGCGTCATGCCGGCGGCACCTCCTCTGAACGCGTGGGCCACACCCGTGGCAGGCGGCCGGAGGACCACCGAGCCCGCGCGCACCTCGTGCTCCTCGACGCCGTTCTCCTCCCACAGGAGGAGCTGGCCGTCGCCCTCGAGGACGACGAAGATCTCCTCCTCGAGCGTGTGGCAGTGCGGCGGGGCGTTCAGCTTCCCGGGAAAGACCTCGGCGTAACGGATGCCCGTGCTCGCGGCTCCGGCCTCACGTCCCGGAAACCTCACACGACGGCCGACCGTCGCGCCGTCGCGCTCATGGGCCTCGAGGTCGGGGACATGGACGATGTGCGACGGTCGAGGTGAGAGCGAAGCCACCTCGGGCGGGCCGGCGGCGGCCTCGCGGGCCCACGGATGATCCTCCTCCGCGCCGACCGGCGCCCAGGTCTCCCCGAGCCACGCCACCCCGGCCCGCGGAAGCCAGGTGATGCCGTTCGCCAGGGTGCGCTGCCCGAAAGCGAGCACGTCCAGTCCGTCAGGCCCGGCCTGCAGCGTGTGCGCGTTCTCGAGCGCGCGGTGCACGAGGCAGTCCCCCGCTCCGGCCGCGTAGCCGACGGGGTCGCCCTCGCCTTCCAACTGCACCGAGACGCCCGAGCCGGCCAGGACGTAGAAGATCTCCTCCTCGGCGCCCTCGAGATGGAGCGGGGTCGACCACATGCCCGGGTCGACCTGGATCCGTTTCGCGCCCACCGTGCGCGACTCGCGTCCGGTAAGGCTCGACCACGTGCCGGCGATGTGGCCCTTCTCGCCGCGCCAGCTGCGCGCGTCGTCCCAGTGGGAGATCACACGGCGATCATGTCACGCAGTCGGAGGGTTCGGAGACGCGTGACAAGCCGGCGGCGAGGCAACTGCTCAGGGCGCGTGCGCGGTGTCGAGCGCTGCCCGAAGATCCTCGACGGCCCGCGCTCCAGCCTCGCCTCCGTCCGCCCGAGCCCACGACTCGGCCTCACCCAGGAGCGCTCGAAGCTCGGCGATGAGCTCCCGGGGAGCGGCACCCTCGCGGTCGAGCGCCTCGATGCGCTCGAGCCGTTCGAGGATCGCCCTCGACTCGTCCATCCCGGTCCACGGTAGAGCGGGTCCCGTCGCAGAGGGGTCACGGCTTCGCGCCGTGTCCGTGTCGGATCGGCGAGTGTTCGTCACGCCATGGCGGCGGGTACGTACCGTGGTGCTACCGAGTCCAGCACGAGAAAGGGGAGCCATGACCACACTCCAGAACCGGCCGAACACCGCACTGCTCGTCGTCGACGTCCAGAACGGCGTCGTCGGGGGAGCTCACGAGCGCGACGCGGTCGTCGCGAACGTCGGCAGCCTCGTCGAGCAGGCGCGGGAGGAGGAGGTGCCCGTCGTCTGGGTGCAGCACTCGAGCGAGGGCCTCGAGAAGGGCAGCGACGACTGGCGGATCGTCCCCGAGCTGACTCCGGATGCTGCGGAGCCGCTCGTCGACAAGAGCTACGCCGATGCTTTCGAGGACACGGTCCTCGAGAGCGTGCTGTCGGACCTCGGAGTCGGGCGGCTCGTCATCGCCGGCGCCCAGACCGACGAGTGCATTCGCTCGACCCTCCACGGCGCGATCGTCAGGGGGTACGACGCGACCCTCGTCAGCGACGCCCACACGACCGAGGACCAGACGGCCTGGGGAGCACCGCCGCCGGACAAGGTCATCGCGCACACGAACCTGTACTGGACGAACCACGCAGCGCCGGGACGGGCCGCGGGGACGGTCGAGACGAAGGACGTGGACTTCGCCGGCACTTCCTGAGGCCCCTGGAACCCGGCCGCGGCGGCCCGCGCCGTCGATCTAGACGGCGACGGCGTGTCGTGCCGGACGGTCGAGCCCGAGCAGTTCGCGATCGAGGTCGTGGACCAGCCGGTCGCGATCGCGGGAACGGAGGACCGCCACGACGGCGCGCCGCGCGACGTCGATCGAGGTCGTCGTCGCAGCCTCGCCCGCGGCGAGGGCGGTGAGCTCTCCGTACAACTCCTCTCGCGCGCGGGCGTCCTCTCCAAGGAGGACACAGGAGCGCATCGGCCAGGTGTCTCCGAGGAGCGATGCGAGCGCGGCCCGCAGCTGTTCGGACCGAAACGGCTCACTCTGGAAGAGGGAGAGCTCCCACCGATCGAGCGCCTCTGAGAGCTCGGGATCACCGTCGGCATCCCCGAGCGTCTCGAGGACGTGGACCGCGATCGGCGTTCGAAAGGTGTCGAGGCGCGACGATTCGCCCGGCGGCTGGGTCGCTGCGATCGGAAGCACCGGCTGGATGCCGAACGGACGCCCGTCGAGCGTCTCGAAGAGGACCGGCCCGGCGGCGACGGCGGCGGCGGTCGTCAGCCGCAGGGCGCTCACGGCGTCCGCGATCTCGGCGGCGGCGTCGGGCGCGGACTGGCCGGCGTCGAGCTCGCGTCGGAGCTCGACCATCACCGTGCGATCGGGCTCGCGTCCGAAGTCCCTCGGCAGCAGGCCGCGCGACTCCGGCCAGTGCGTCGCGAGCTCGCCGTTCACGAACAGCCGAACCGAGAGACCGTGCGCGAGCTCGACCGGCTTTGCGAGCGACAGGCCGACGAGCGGGGCGACCGCGACGTACTTGCGGCGCTCCCCGTAGCAGGGACCCCTCGAGCTCCGAATACGCCTTGTCGAAAGCCTCGTCGTCCCAGTCGAAGCCGCCACACGCCTCTGCGGTCGAGATCAGAAGCCCGAGGAGAACGGTGCGGAAGAGCGCCTCGTCCTCGCTCGCCCGCCGTCCTGCGTGAGCTTGCGCGAACAGCGCGGCCGCGGGCTCGCGCCGGAGCTCCTCGACGGCGAGCCGAGCGTCCTCTCGCGAGCGCAGCACGGGTTCGCGCTCCTCGATGAAGGAGCGCACGAGGGGCCGGAGCTCGTACAGCGACGGCCCGCGCCGCTCGACGTGCTCCTCGAACGCGAACGGCAGCTCGACGCCCTCCTCGAGCTCGCGACCGAGCAGGACGAACGATCCGAGGACGAAGCCGCGGAGGAGCGGGTAGAGGTGAGGGGCGCGTACGGCCACGCCTCCGGGTACGCGTTGCGAACGCCCTCTCCTGCCTCCCGCTACGGGCGCAGGACGGCTCTGCGCGGGCCGGCGAGGAAGCCGGCCTCGACGAGCAGGCCCATGGCGTCCGTCTCCGCGACGGCGATACCGTCGAACCGCTCGACCGCGAGGCGCTTCGCGCCGCCCGCCTTCACGTGGGCGACGAGTGCCGCGAGCGCGGGCCTGAGCCACACCGGATCCGGCTCTCGCAGCGGGACGAGCGAGCGGCCGCCTCGCTCGACGAAGAGCGCAGCCTCACCGTCGAGCAGCACGACCCACGCCCCTGCGACCCGCGCCGCTCGCGCGCCGGAGCGGCGAGGCCAGGGAAGCGCTGCGCCGTACGGCTGAGCCGGGTCGGCGGCTGCGAGCACGAGCGTCTCGGGCTCGTCTCCCCCACGACCGGACCGCAGCTCACGGAGCCGCTCGACCGCACCCGGGAGGGCGAACTGCGCACCACCGAGCCCCTCGACGAAGTAACCGCGCTGGCACCCGCCGAGCGTCTCCAGCGCCTTCAGCTCCGCATACACGGCGCCGTACCCGCCCCGGATCCCCTCCCCGCGAACGCCGTCGCGCGTGACGATCCCCTGGCGCTCGAGGAGGAGCTCTGCGAGCGCCCTCCGATCGGCGGTCTCGGCGAACAGCGCCGACGCGAGCGACCACCTGCCCTGTGTCGGTGACGCGGTCGTCCGGCGCGTACGCGCGAAGCGCCGTCCCGCGCGATCCGGTCGCGGCAGCTCGTAGCGTCGCGATGCGCGTAGCGGCGCCCACGAGTCGTTCGTCACCTCTCCCGCCCACACGAGCTCCCAGAGCCCCGTGAGCACGTCCTCGGCGGAGAGTCCGGTCGCGAGCACGAGGTCGGTCCAGAAGAGCGCGCGCTCGGCGAGCGCAGCGCGAATCGCGACTCCGACGTCGCCCTCCGGAGCCGCCTCCGACGATGGAGGCCCGAGCAGCGCCGCGTCTTCCCTGAAGTACAGGGCGACGCGGTCGAGGCCCGCGCCGACCCAGACCACCTCCCCGGACGCGCACAGCACGTCCAGGTCCGCCGGGCGGAACGTCGGCACGCGCCGCGGGAGCACGTCGCTCTCCCAGAGCGTCGCGGGAAGCGGCACGCCCTGGAGGGGGACGAGCGCCTCGCGGAGACCTTGTCGCCGCCCGATTCCGTGCCAGGCAGGAAGGAAGCGCCCGAAGGCGGCCTGCTCCGCCGGCTCCACCTCGCGCCGGAGAACCGCCAGCGTCGCGCGTCGGATCCGGCGGAGAACGTCCGGATCGCACCACTCGCGCTCCGTGCCGCCCGGACGGAGCTCTCCCCGCACGAGCTCGTCGTCGCGCTCCAGCGCCGCCAGCTCGTCGTCGATGCGCGCCGGATCGAGGAGGTACCGCACCGCAACCTCGGCGGTCGTGAACGGCCCGTGCGTCTTCGCGTGGCGCCGCAGCACGACGCGGAGCGCATCTTCGATCGACTCGAGGAACACCTGCGGCACGCCGCCGGGAGGTACGACGCCGAACGCGTCGCGTACGAGCCCTGCATCCTCGACGGCGACGAGCAGCTCGGCATCCTCGAGCCGAGCGCGGATCGCACGCCGCTCGCGCAGGAGCGTCTCCGCGAATCCGCGGTCGTACTCGCCGTCGAGGAGCGGGCCTGCCGCGCCGCAGCAGGTCGTGCAGCTCGTCGACGTTGCGGGGCGTCGGTCGCAGCGAGGTCTCGACCTGCTCGATCGCGCCGAGATCGAGGAGCTCGCGCAGCTCCTCGATGCCCATGAGCTCGCGGAGGAGGTCGCGGTCGAGGGAGAGTGCCTGCGCCCGTCGCTCCTCGGGAGGCGTGTCGTCCTCGTACATGTACGTCGCGACGTAGTCGAAGAGGAGCGACGAGGCGAAGGGCGACGCCGACACGGTCTCGACCTCGGCGACCGCGAGCGAGCGCGTCTGGATCCCGCGCAGGATGCCGTGGAGCGCGGGCAGGTCGAAGACGTCCTGGAGCACCTCGCGGTACGTCTCGAGCACGATCGGGAACTGCGGATAGCGGCGTGCGACCTGCAGGAGGCCCTGCGCCTTCAGCCGCTGCTGCCAGAGCGGTGTGCGCTGGCCCGGCCGGCGGCGCGGGATGAGCAGCGCCCGCGCCGCGTTCTCCCGGAAGCGCGCGCCGTACAGCGCCGACTGCGCGAGCTCGCCGAGGAGTAGGTCCTCGATCTCGTCCGGCTCGAGCAGGAGATCGGCAAGCGGTGGCGGCCACGTCTGCATCGGGGAAGTGCAAGGCGATCCCGTCGTCCGACCAGAGCGACTGCACGTCGAGGTCGAGCGCGTCGCGGAGACGCGCACGCAGCGCCATCGCCCACGGCGCGTGCACGCGGCCGCCGAACGGCGAGAGGATGCAGACGCGCCAGTCGCCGATCTCGTCCCGGAAGCGCTCGACGACGATCGTGCGGTCGGAGGGAACGACACCCGTCGCGGCCTCCTGCTCCCGGAGGAACGTGACGAGGTTGCGCGCTGCCAGTGCATCGAGCCCGTACTCGCCCTCGACCCGCTCGATCGCCGCGGCGTCGGCGAGCGCGGAGAGCTCGCGCGAGGTCGCGCCGATGCGCTCGCCCAGCTCGGCTGGGCGCCCGATCCCCTCGCCCTTCCAGAACGGAGCGATCCCGGGGACTCCCGGCGCAGGCGAGACGAGCACACGATCCCGCGTGATCTCCTCGATCCGCCAGGTCGACGCGCCGAGCAGGAACGTCTGGCCCTCGCGCGCCTCGTACACCATCTCCTCGTCGAGCTCGCCCACCCGGCCGCCGCCGTCGGCGAGGAAGACGCCGAACAGTCCGCGGTCCGGGATCGTCCCCGCGTTCGTGACCGCGAGCCGCCGCGCACCCGTTCGCCCGCGGACGGTCCCTGCGGTCCGATCCCACACGATCCGCGGACGGAGCTCCGCGAACTCGTCGGACGGATAGCGCCCGGCGAGCATGTCGAGGACGTTCTCGAGCTGCGCCCGCGAAAGATCCGCGAAGGGATAGGCACGGCGCGCGAGCTCGTGGAGCTCGTCGACCGCGACCTCCTCGTCGGCGCAGATCGCGACGATCTGCTGCGCGAGCACGTCGAGCGGGTTCCGCGGGATGCGCGTCTCCTCGATCTCGCCCGGCCCGCATCGCCCGGGCGACGACGGCGGACTCGAGGAGGTCGGCACGGAACTTCGGGAAGATCCGACCCTTCGAGACCGAGTGGAGGTCGTGCCCCGCCCGGCCGACGCGCTGGAGGCCTCGCGCGACCGACTTCGGGCTCTCGACCTGGATGACGAGGTCGACCGCGCCCATGTCGATGCCGAGCTCGAGCGACGAGGTCGCGACGAGACACGGGATCTTCCCCGCCTTCAGGAGCTCCTCGACGACGAGCCGCTGCTCCCGCGCGAGCGACCCGTGGTGCGCCCGGGCGATCTCCTCCTCGGCGAGCTCGTTGATCCGCAGCGCGAGCCTCTCGGCGAGCCGGCGGTTGTTGACGAAGACGATCGTCGAGCGGTGCGCCCGCACGAGCTCGAGGATCGCCGGGTAGATCGACGGCCAGATCGAGCGGCTCGAGCGCTCGACGCCGACGCCCATCTCGACGCCGTCCGCGAGCGGCGGCACCGAGAGCTCGGCGGTCGAGCCGAGCTCGCGCATGTCCTCGACGGGGACGACGACCTGGAGGTCGAGCTCCTTGCGGACACCCGCGTCGACGAGCTCGATCTCGCGGCCGGTGCCCGCGACGAACCGGCCGATCTCCTCCAGCGGACGCTGCGTCGCCGACAGCCCGATCCGCTGGAACGGGTTGTCGGCGAGGCGTTCCAAGCGCTCCATCGAGAGCGCGAGGTGCGCACCGCGTTTCGTGCCCGCGACGGCGTGCACCTCGTCGAGGATCACCGTCTCCACGCCGCGCAACGTCTCGCGCGCCTGTGAGGTCAGCAGCAGGAAGAGCGACTCGGGCGTCGTGATGAGGATGTCGGGCGGGGTCCGGAGCATGCGACGGCGCTCCTCGGCCGGCGTGTCCCCCGTCCGCACGGCCACCCGCAGCTTCGAGTCGAGCCCCGCGAGCGGGCCGCGGAGGTTCCGCTCGATGTCGTAGTTGAGTGCCTTGAGCGGGGAGACGTAGAGCAGTCGCAGCCCCTCGCCTGGCGTCTCGTTCAGGCGGTCGAGGCCGATGAGGAAGGCAGCGAGCGTCTTCCCGGAGCCGGTCGGTGCCTGGATGAGGACGTTCCCGCCCTTCGCGATCGCCGGCCAGCCGAGTGCTTGCGCGGGCGTCGGCCCCTCGAAGGCGCGCTCGAACCACGCCCGCGTCGACGTGGAGAGGACATCCAGCGGGCTCACGCATTGAGGGTACCGCCCTCGCCGTATCCTCGGCCCGTGCGCTTCGACGTCGTCGTCGTGGGTGGCGGAACGGCAGGGTGCGTACTCGCGTCCCGACTGAGCGAGAAGCCGGACCGGAGCGTCTGCCTGGTCGAGGCCGGCCCCGACTACGGACCGCTGAACGAGGGCCGTTGGCCGTCGGAAATCCTCGACGCACGCACGACGGCGCCGACGCACCTCTGGGGAGCCGGGGCCGCGGACGGGAGGACACTCGGCGGGAAGGTCCTCGGAGGCTCGTCGTCCGTGAACGCGTGCATGGCGGTGCAGGGCACGTCCGCGGACTACGACGAGTGGGGCTCCGGCTGGACACACGAGAGCCTCGGCCCCTTCCTCGATCGAGCGCGGGCGATGCTGCGGACGGGGCCTACGAACACGAGTGAGCCCAGTCCCTTCCACGTCGCCTTCGTCGAGGCGGCACACGCGCTCGGCTACCCGATCCTCGACGACCTGGACGACCTCGACCGGCCGGTCGGCGCAGGCTCGTTCCCGGCGAACGTCGTCGACGGAGCACGCTGGAACGCGGCGCTCGCGTATCTCGACGGTTGCCGCGCGCGGCCGAACCTGACGGTGCTGCCCGACACGCTCGTCGATCGTGTCCTCCTGCGCGAAGGCCGCGCGGTCGGCGTCGTCGACGCGGAGGGGCGCTTCCACGAAGCCGGCGCCGTCATCCTCGCCGCCGGCTCGTACTTCTCGCCGGCGATCCTCCTTCGCTCCGGAATCGGCCTGCACGTCGAGCTGAACCGGCATGGGATTCCCGTGGTGCTCGATCTCCCCGTGGGCGAACGGCTCCTCGACCACTGTGGCGTCAACGTCGCGTGGGCGCCGTCGGGCGAGCTACGGGACGACACGGAGCGTCGGGCTCGCGACGGGGAGCTCTTCGCGCCGCACGCGCTGCTGAAGGCCGCGAGCAGCGGCTGCCCGGCAGACGCATGGGATCTCCACCTCGTCACCTGGATCGCGGCGAGCGACGAGCCGGGGGAGTACGAGGCGAACGTCATGGTTTTCCTCATGAAGCCGTCGTCGCACGGCCGTGTCACGCTGCGCTCCGCGGATCCGACCGAGCTCCCGCACGTCGAGCGTGGCTTCCTCTCGAATCCCGCCGACTGGACCTCCGATCCTCGAAGGGCTCGAGCTCGCGCGGGAGCTCGCTGCGACGAGCCCGCTCGCCGAGCTCCTCGCCGCGGAGCGACGCCCGGGCACGGCCGCACCCGAGGAGTACGTGCGGTCGACGGTGAGGGGGTACTTCCACCCTGCGGGAACGTGCGCCATCGGCCAGGTGGTCGACTCCGACTGCCGCGTCCTCGGCATCGAGGGCTTGCTCGTCGCCGACGCGTCGGTCATGCCCACGATCCCGCGCGCGAACACGAACCTGACGACCGCTGCGATCGCCGAGCGCATCGCGGAGACGATCTGACGGTCTACTATCGGAGCCGTGCCGGCTGCGCTCTACTTCACGGACTCGGACGAGGCGAACCGGCTCATCGCATCCGAGCCGCTCGCGCTCCTCATCGGGTTCGCGATCGACCAGCAGGTGACCGTCCAGCAGGCGTTCTCCGGGCCCCTGCGTCTGAGGCAGCGGATAGGCACCCTCGACGCCGCTTCGATCGCGGCGATGGACCCCGAGACGCTCGAGAACGTGTTCCGCGAGCGGCCGGCCATCCACCGGTTCCCGCGGGCGATGGCGCGTCGGGTCCAGGAGCTGTGCGCGGTCGTCGCCGACGAGTACGGCGGCCAGGCGGAGCGGATCTGGACGGAAGCCACCGATGCGTCGGATCTCCGCAAGCGCATCGGCGCGCTCCCCGGCTTCGGCGCGATGAAGATCACGGGCTTCGGTTCGGTGCTCGCCCTCCACTACGGCGTCGAGGCTGCGCAGGAGCTCGTGCCCGAGCATCCCTGCCTCGGGAAGATCAACTCGCCCGACGACCTCGCTGAGTATCAGGCCGCCAAGCGCGCCCACAAGGCCGCGCTCCGCGCGGCCACGCACACCGGCTGACGGGCCGCCTAGCCGGGCGTCACGCGGGCGGACACGGCTGGCCGCTTCCGGTCGGACGATCCCATTTGACGAAGATCGCGGACTTGAGCGCCGCGGGCTTGACCAATGGCAGCCGGTCGGTACCGTCCATGTCGAAGGCCGCGGGGCTGTAACCGTTCGGGGGGAAGACCTCCATCTCGAGCAGGCCCATGTGCATGTACGAGTCGGCGACGAGTTGCGCGCAGAAGTACGTCCCGAAGAACAGCGATCCCTTGGCCGGATGCAACGTCGCCCTTGCTCTTCGTCCCGTGCCGGGACATAGCCTGTCTCGATGGCCATTGCGATCCAGACCCTCACCGACGGCGGCCAGCGCCCCGCCGACGTCGCGCGTGGCATCGCCGGCTTCCTCTCGCAGGCACAGCGATCGCTCGACATCGCGCTCTACGACGTCCGCTTCGAGACGGACGCTGGCGCGCTCGTCCTTGCCTCGCTGCTGGCCGCCGTGCAGCGCGGAGTCGCGGTGCGACTCCTGTACAACCTCACCCACCCCGGCCCGATCCCGGTGCCGCCGCCGCCGGAGACCACCCCGGCCGCGATCGAGGCCCTGCCCGTCGCGACCCGTGGCATTGCCGGCGTCCCCGACCTCATGCACCACAAGTTCGTCGTCCGCGACGGCAGAGCGGTGTGGGGCGGCTCGACGAACTGGACGGACGACTCGTGGTCGCGTCAGGAGAACGTCATCGTCACGCTGGAGTCACCGGAGATCGCCTACGGGTACACGCTGGCCTTCGAGCAGCTCTGGGACCGCGGGGACGTCGCGGGCACCGGCAAGGTCGACCCGCGACCGGCCGACCTCGGCGACGCGCGCGTCCGCGCCTGGTTCTGTCCCGAGCATGGCGAGGCGCTCTCGCACCGAATCGCGAAGAACCTCGGCAAGGCGCAGGAGCGGATCCGGATCGCGTCGCCCGTGCTCACCTCCGGCCCGATCCTCGCGACGCTCGTCGAGATCGTGAAGGAACAGCGCTGCGACCTCGCCGGGGTGATCGACGACACGCAGGTCGACCAGGTCTTCGGCCAGTGGAAGACGAACGGAGTGAGCGAATGGAAGATCCCGCTCCTCCGTAACGTCCTCGAAGGCGCGCCGTGGAGCGGAAAGACCTCCGTTCCGTGGACACCCGAGGCGGTGCACGACTACATGCATGCGAAGGTCGTCGTCGCCGACGACACGTCCTTCGTGGGCAGCTTCAACCTCTCCCGCTCGGGAGAGCGGAATGCGGAGAACGTCCTCGAGATACGTGATCGCGACGTCGCGAACCTGCTCGCGGCGTTCGTCGACGACATCCGGACGCGCTACCCGCCGGCGACCCCTCCGGGATAATCGCCCCCGTGATCGACCCGCTCGAGCGTTGGCGTGAGCTCGGCCTCCCCGACAAACCCGACTACGCAGGCCTCCTCACCTACGCGGGAATGCCGTACACGCAGGATCCCGCCGAGCTGGCCGGGGTCGACGTCGCAGTCGTGGGCGCACCGACCGACGACCTCGTCTCCGATCGACCGGGGACGCGCTTCGGCCCGCGTGCGATCCGAGCGGCAAGCTGTCCGCCTGGACCGCACCTCGAGGCGAAGGTGGACGCGTTCGCGGAGCTCCGGATCGTGGACTTCGGGGACGCTGCGGTCGTGCCGGCCGACCCCGTCCGGACACACACGGAGATCGAGCGCACCGCCGGGCAGGTGGTTGCAGCGGGAGGGATCCCGGTCATCCTCGGCGGCGACCACTCGATCACGGAGCCGAACGTGCGTGCAGTCGCAGCCCGTCACGGCCCGGTCGGCCTCGTCCACTTCGACACGCACACGGACACCGGTTCCGAGGTGTTCGGGGTCGAGCTCTCGCACGGGACGCCGATGTACCGCCTCGTCCGGGACGGGCACGTAACGGGGGCACGGTACGTGCAGATCGGGCTGCGCGGCTACTGGCCGGGCGAAGCCGAGTTCGCGTGGCAGCGCGAGGAGAGCATCACGTCGTTCTTCATGCACGACGTCCGCGACCTCGGCATTCGCGACGTCGTCGAGCGCACCGTCGCCGCGGTGGGCGACGGGCCGGTCTTCCTCACCGTCGACGTCGACGTGCTCGACCCCTCCGTCGCGCCGGGAACGGGGACGCCGGAGCCGGGCGGGATGACCTCGGTCGACCTCCTCTGGGCATGCCGCGAGATCGCACGCCGGCTCGAACTCGTAGGTCTCGACGTCGTCGAGGTCCTCCCCACCGCCATCGGTACAGCGGACGTCACCTCGCTCGTCGCCGATCGGATCGTCCGTGAGGCGCTCACCGGGATTGCGCTGCGGCGGGGCAACCCGCACAAAACGCTTACGGCTCCGTAACAGGGTGCCCTCAGAACCCGAACCGCTCGGTGGCTGGATGGAGCAAGACCATCGTCGAGGGAGGGACCTGCAATGAGAGGTGTCGTACTGATCGCGCTCGGAGCCGTGGCACTCGTGGTTGCCGCGGTGCTCGGACCGGCCGCCCTGGCGGGCGGCAAGCCGAAGTCCGCAGACGAGCGCGCCGCGATCTCACGCGCCGATCTCGTCGGCGTCAACTTCGTCGAGAACTGCCGCTACTCGCACCAGGCGCCGGACGACCCGATCGTCTATCCGGGCAAGCCGGGTGCCTCGCACGAGCACACGTTCGTCGGCAATCGCTCGACCGATGCGTTCTCTTCGTTCGGGTCGCTTCGCTCGGGCGGGACGACGTGCATGCGGCGAGACGACACAGCTGCGTACTGGGTCCCGGCGCTCTATCAGGACACGACCGAGATCCTGCCGGTCGCGGCCACCGTCTACTACCGCCGCGGCACGCTCGCCGACGTGAACACGTTTCCGAACAACCTGCGCATGATCGCCGGCGACGCGAAGGCGACGAGCCCGCAGGGCATGCGCGTCACGTTCTGGAGCTGTGGTGTCGCGTCTGGCGTCGACCGCTCGACCGAGGTTCCCACCTGTCCCGACACACGCGGGTCGTTCCTCCGGCTCCACATCCGGTTCCCGGAGTGCTGGGACGGACGGAGACTCGACAGCGCCGACCACAAGAGCCACATGGCGTACGCGACGCGTGCTGGCTGCCCTTCGACGCATCCTGTCGCGCTGCCACAGATCACACAGATCTACCGCTACGCGACCCACGGCGGTGAGGGCTTCTCGCTCGCCTCGGGCGGCGTCTACAGCGCGCACGCCGACTTCGTGAACGCCTGGAACCCGGGCGCGCTGCGCAAGCTCGTCGAGGGCTGCCTCAACGAGCTCGTGCACTGCGGCCGAGGCTAGTTCCAGCCTCGAACCCGAGAGGGCAGGACGACTGTCCTCTCGGGTTTACCAGGCCCTCACAGACCGCCGCTACGGTCAACCACCGTGCGTTCGAGCCTCTGCGTCGCCTCGATACTCGTCCTCGTCTCCCTCGCCGGCGGCGCGAGCGTCGGCACGGCGGCGGAGAGGCCTACCGCGGACGCCCCGGTCCCGTCGCTCGAGCCGGCTGCAACTGCGAACCTCTGGAAGTCTCTCGTCTCGGACCAGCCGGGGCCGCCGCGCGCAAGCGCCCAGGCTCCCGCGTGCCGCCCGCTGCGCGCTGTCTTCTATGCGGCGTCCGACTGGCTGCGGCTGGCGACGAAGCTGGCTGCGGCGGCCTCGCCGTGTGCCGAGTACTACGTCTCCGTTCCGCCGATCGTCGCCGACAAGACGCAGTTCCGGCGCGAGCAGGCGTCACGCATCCGCGCGCTCGGGCCGAACTTCCACGCGCTGGCGGAGATCCACTTCACGACCTGGAGCCGCTGGGTCGCGAGCACGGGATCGTCGTGGTACGCAGCCGGCGTGACGGCACGTCAGCGCATGGCCGAGGCCGGCTACGACGTCGCGCGCGGCGACAGTTGGATGCTGAACGAGCTCACGACCGCGGTCCGCCGCGGCGACGGCAACGCGCGCGCGAACGTCCGTGAGCTCCTGCGCGGCCTGTACGACGGCGACGGCGCGCGGCCGACCCGCGGAGCCGTGCTCTCCGTCGGATTCGGACAGCGAACGACCGACGTCTCCGTCTACCAGAACACGCTCCAGGCCTGGTTCGCCGACTCGGCCTTCTGGGCGGACATGGCGAGATACGCGAGCGACTGGTCGCAGGAGGTCTACGGAGACCTTCGCGCCCACGCCGTCCCGGGCGAGCCGACGGCCGTCCGGCGCGAGTACCTCAACGACTACCTGCAGCACGAGCTCGTCCTGGCAACCGCAGGTCCGCCGGAGATCGAGACCGCACGCACGTTCCTCCGCGACGCCTATAGCCCGCTCGCGAACGGAGCCTGGCCGCGGGAGACCGCATGGGGCTGGACGATGGTCCCGGCCGAGCAGATGGCCGCGTACCTGGCCGCGCAGGTGGACGCGCTCCGCTTCTTCAGTGCGACGACGGCACAGCCGCGTGACCACTGGGGATTTGCGTGGGCGCCTCGCAACACGACCGGGGCCTCGAATGCCGACTTCGCGGCGCAGACGGGTCAGCTCCTCGACCGGCTCGCTACCGCGATCCGCGACTCGGCCGGCGTCGTCGACCCCGAAAGCCAGGCGACCGGAGCCTGTGGGCCAGGCGAGACGCTCTGCGCAGTCGACCTCGCCGAAGCAAGGCACAACGAGGCGTGGCGTTCCTTCCGTTCGTGGGCGCAAGTCGACGCTCACGATCGGCGGAGCGCCGCCGTCGCTGGTCGCCGGGGTGCCGTCTCCGCCGCTGTCGTTGTCGCTCGCGTCCGCGGTCTCGCGGCCCGTCACCGTGACGCTGCGCTCGAGCTCCCAGGCCGGCGCGTTCTCCGCAAGCCCGGCCGGGCCGTGGACGAGCACCCTGGGCCTTCCCCTCTCGCCGGGCTCTGGTGTGGTCTTCTACTACCGTGACACGCGTGCCGGGAGCGCCCTGCTGACGGCTGCCTCGCCCGGAACGACCCAGGCCACGACCGAGCTGACCATCGCAGCCGGGCCGGCCGCCCGGATCGCCGTGACACCGAGCCGGCGCGAGCTGCGAGCCCGCGGTGAGACGCGGTTCACGGCTGCACCGACGGACGCGTTCGGAAACGCGGTTCCCGCCGGTGTGAAGTGGAGCGTGTCGCCAGCGGCGCTCGGAACGTTCGTTCGTCGGGAGGGCGGTGTCGTGACGTTCAGGGCAGGACGGCTGCTCGGAGCAGGAACCGTGACCGCGGCAGCCGGGACCTCACTCGCCGCCTCGGCGGCGGTCGTCGTGCAGCCGGCGACGCTGCGCGTCGCAGCGGTGACGTTCCGTGGGACCGCCCGTGGCGTGCAGATAGCCCTCGCGACCGTCGACGGGGCCGGCAGGCCGGTGTCCCGGGCGGCGCTCACGCTCGTGGCGCGCGTCGACGACCGGCGCGTCGCCCGCGGCCGGACGACGACCGGAGCGTCCGGCAAGGCGCGTCTCCTCGTTCCAGGTGGGCGCGGCTGCTACACGGTCTCGGTGACGCGCGCCGTCGCGGCGGGGTTCACCTGGAACGGCAAGACACCGCGCAACCGCTTCTGTGCTCCGTAGCGTCAGCCGACGCCGGCGAGGAGGAAGGCGCGCGACTCCTTCAGCATCTCGCGCGCGATGACGAGGCGCTGGATCTCGTTCGTGCCCTCGTAGATCTGCGTGATCTTCGCGTCGCGCATCATGCGCTCGACCGGGTACTCGCGGATGTAGCCATAGCCGCCGAGGATCTGCACCGCCTCGGTCGTGACCTCCATGGCCGTGTCGGTGCAGTAGAGCTTCGCCATCGCCGAGGCCTTCGTCAGCTCGGCGTCGTCGGCGCCCTCGTCGACCATGCGCCCGAAGCGGTAGAGAAGCCCGCGTGCGGCCTCGCAGCGCGTCTCCATGTCCGCGAGCTTGCCCGCGACGAGCTGGTGCTCTGCGATCGGCTTGCCCATCGTCTCCCGCGTCCGCGCGTACTCGAGCGCGTAGTCGGTCGCGCCCTGCGCGATGCCGAGCCCCTGCGCGGCGACGCCGGGACGGGAGCGGTCGAGGATGCGCATGGCGATCCGGAACCCCTCGCCCTCCTCGCCGAGACGGTTCGCCGCCGGAACGCGCGCTCCGTCGAAGATCAGCTCGCCTGTCGTCGATCCGGCGATGCCCATCTTCGGCTCGAGCCGCGCAACCTCGAACCCGGGCGTGTCCGACTCGACGACGAACGCGGAGATGCCGGCGTGGCCGGCATCGGGGTCGGTCTTCGCGAACACCGTGTACAGCCCCGCGACGGCGGCGTTCGTGATGAAGCGCTTCGAGCCGTCGAGCACGTAGTCGTCGCCGTCACGCCGGGCGGTCGTGAGCATCGCGGCGGAGTCGGAGCCCGACCCCGCCTCGGTCAGCGCGTACGCGGCAAGCACCTCCCCTGAGGCGAGCAAGGGAAGGAACCGTGCCCTCTGCTCCTCGTTTCCCGCGAGCTTCAGCCCGAGCGACCCGAGCTCCTGCACCGCGAGGATGAGCCCGCTCGTCGCGCAGACCTTGGAGACCTCCTCGATCGCGACGAGCGCGAGGAGCGTCCCCGTCCCCGTGCCACCGGCCACCTCGTCGAAGAGGAGGCCGAAGATCCCGTGCTCGCGGTAGAGCTCGACGACGTCCCACGGGAACTCGTGCGACTCGTCGATCTCGGCTGCGCGCGGAGCGATCCGGTCGCGTGCCAGCGTGCGCACGAGCTCGCGGATCTCGAGCTGCTCGTCGGTCAGCGGCTCCCAGGGCACCGTCGAAGTCTAGGTCGCTGCTCCTACGGTGCCCCGTGGCAGACGGCCTCGATGTTGTTGCCGTCGGGATCGAGGACGTAGGCGGCGTAGTAGTCCGGCGCGTACTGCGGGCGCAGGCCGGGGGCGCCGTTGTCCGTACCTCCTGCGGCGATGGCCGCGACGTAGAACGCGTCGACCCCGGCGCGGTCCTCGCAATCGAACGCGACGTGCGCGCCGCCGACCGGCGCGCGACGTCCGATCCCGAAGTCGAGGCCGCGCGCGTCCGCCAGGTACGCCAGCGTCCCGGGCTCCTCGTACACGACGCGATAGCCGAGCGGCTCCAGCGCTCCCAGGTAGAACGCCTTCGCAGCCTCGAAGTCGGTCACGTTGACAGCCACGTGCGCGAGCGGCATTCCGGCTCCTTTCGGTCGGTACAGTCGCCGCGCATGATCCTCGAGAACGGCGTCATCCGCACGATGGATCCGGCGCTGCCGACGGCGCGGGCCCTCGCGATCGCCGCCGACCGCGTTGCCGGGGGCGTCGGCACGCACGAGACGGCGCTGCCGAGCCCGGACGTCGTCGATCTCGGAGGCCGCTGCGTGCTGCCCGGGTTCACGGACTCGCACGTGCACTTCCCGACGTGGTCGCTCTCTCGGCGAGACGTGAGGCTGGAGGGCGTCTCGGGTCTCGCGGAGGCGCTCGAGCTCGTACGGGCGCATCCGCGGCACGGCACGTGGATCCGCGGGACAGGCTGGCGCTCGGCGGAGTGGGAGGAGCAGCCGACGGCTGCCGCCCTCGATGCGGTGACCGGCGACGTGCCCGCCCTTCTCTTCTCGAAGGACTACCACTCGGCCTGGCTCAACACGGCGGCACTAGGCCGAGCTGTCGACGACCTCCAGGTGGACGGTGGTGTGGTCGAGCGGGACGCGAGCGGTGAGCCGACCGGGATCCTGCGGGAAGAGTCCGCGTGGCAGTTCCGCGGACGGTACGCGATGCCTCCCGAGGACGAGTTCGTCGACGCCACGCGCGAGGGTCTCCGCATCGCCGCGAGCCGCGGCGTCGTCGCGATCCACGACAAGGACGGGTGGCTGGGCGCGCCGCGCATCTTCCAGCGGGTCGCCGAGCGCGACGGGCTCACGCTGCGGGTGTGGCAGTCCGTGCCGTACGAGCGCCTGTCCGAACTCGAGGCCCTGACCGTGCGCTCGGGCCTCGGCGACGACTTCCTCCGCATCGGCTACCTGAAGGCGTTCATGGACGGGACGCTCGGCTCGCAGACCGCCTGGATGCTCGACGGGTCGGGCGTCGTCATCACCAGCGGCGAGCAGCTTGCCGAGGTGATCCGCGAGGGTGTCCGCCTCGGCTGGCCCGTGGGAGTGCACGCGATCGGCGACCGGGCGAACCGGGAAGCGCTCGACGCGTTCGAGTCGACGCGCGACCTGTGGGCTCCCCTCGGCCTGCGGCATCGCGTCGAGCACGCCCAGTGCCTGGCGCCGGAGGACGTCAACCGCTTCGCCGCATTGGGAGTCGCCTGCTCGGTCCAGTTCAGCCACGCGCCCTCGGATCGCGACCTCGCGGAGCGGTTCTGGCCAGAGCGGGTCGACGGTGCGTACGCGTTCCGCTCGCTGTGGGAGTCCGGCGCGCTCGTCGCGAACGGCTCCGACGCGCCGGTCGAGGAGCTCGATCCGCTCGCAGGCGTTCGCGCCGGCGTCCTGCGGACGATCGACGGCCGACCGGCGTGGCATCCGGAGCAATGCCTGACGATCGAGCAGGCGCTCGTTGCGTCGACCGTCACCCCGGCCTGGCTCTCGCACGACGAGCGCCGTCGCGGCAAGCTTCTCCCCGGCTACCTCGCCGACCTGGTCGTGCTCTCGCGCGATCCGCTCGAGTGCCCGCCGGACGAGCTCGAGACGGTCGAGGTCGTCGCGACGATGGTCGGCGGCCGCTGGGTGCACAACGCCCCTCCCTGGGACTGACATGCGGAGGCGCATCGCACGATCCGAGGGCCGACACCTTTTCGGCTCGAATCCTGTGGTGTACGACTCCGCCCGTCCTGGGCATGCGGAGCGGGTCTACGAGCTCCTTGTCGGCCGCTGCGCGTTGCGGGCAGGCTCGACCGTGCTCGAGATCGGACCGGGGACGGGACAGGCGACACGACGCCTCCTCGAACTCGGAGCCAACCCGCTTGTCGCCATCGAGCCGGACCCGGTCGCTGGCGGGCCATCTGAGGACGGAGTTCAGCCATCGGGTTGATGTTCGCGTCGAGGCGCTCGAGGACGCGGAGCTCGAGGCGGACCGATTCGACCTCGCCGTCGCGGCATCGTGCTTCCACTGGATCGACGAGGACGCCGGCCTCGAGAAGGTCGCTACCGCTTTGCGGCCCGGAGGCTTCTGGTCGATGTGGTGGACGCTGTTCGGCGACGGCCAGAGGAAGGACGCATTCATGACCGCCATCGATCCGCTGCTCGCGGACGTGCCACGGAGCCCGTCGGCAGGCTCGGGGCCGGGGCGTCCGGCGTTCGCGCTCGATGTCGACGCACGCATGGATGCGCTCTCGAAGTCCGGCTTCGAGGCGCTCGCTCACGAGCTCGTCCGGTGGGACGCCACCTGGGACACCGGCGGCATCCGGGCGCTCTACTCGACGTTCTCCCCGATTCAGGTACTGGACGAGGACTCCCGCGAACGGCTCCTCGACGAAATCGCGGCGATCGCCGAGCGCGACTTCGGAGGGAAGGTCAGCCGGACCCTCACGACCTCCGTCTACGTCGCTCGGAACCCAGGTCGCCCAGTCGACCGTACAATCAGCTCGTGACCGCGCGCACGATGCTCCCCGTCCACGCAGCGCCGACCTGCTCGGTCGCGGGCGCAGCCGAGATCGTCGGGTCGAAGTGGACGGTGCTCATCGTCCACGATCTCTCCGAGGGGCCACGCCGCTTCACGGAGCTCGAGCGCTCGTGCGCAGGAATCAGCCCGCGGACGCTCGCCGAGCGCCTGCGCTGGCTCGAGACAGAGGAGATCGTTGCCCGGCAGAGCTACCCGGAGTCACCTCCGCGTGTCGAGTACGCGTTGACGGAGAAAGGCCGCGCGCTGCTCCCCGTCGTTCACGAGATGCGCCGCTTCGGCCACGAATGGCTCGGCTGCGGCGTGCACGACACGCGACCGCGTTAGCCAGTCAGCGCCTTCTCCAGCACACGGTCACGTAGACGCGGCGGGAGCCGCTCGATCCACGCGCGGAGATGCGCGTCCCGCCCGACGACGTAGCGCGCCCTCGGACGAGAGGCGGTGAGCGCGTGCTCGACCGCCTTTGCCACCACGTTGGCGTCGATGCCCGGGCCCCGCTTCAGCGCGACGGCCCTGAACCGCCCCATCCGCTCCGCGTACAGCGCGTCGGCCTCGGGTGAGATCCCGGCGCGCATGACGTCCGCCTGCGTGGCGCCCTTCGTCCAGATCGCCGTCTTCACGCTCGCCGGCTCGACGATGGAGACGCTGATGTCCCACGGCCGAAGCTCGACGCGCAGGACGTCCGCGAGGGCCTCCAGCGCGTGCTTCGAGGCCGCGTATGGACCGAGGAACGGAAGCGCGCTCCGGCCGCCGATCGAGCCCATGAGCACCACGCGTCCTCGGGATCGGCGCAGCGCGGGAAGAAACGCCTGGAGGACCGCCACCTGCCCGACGACGTTCACCTCGAGCTGGCGCCGGAGCTCGTCGAGGGGGACGAGCTCGAGCGGCGCCGCGATCGCGATGCCGGCGTTGTCGACGAGCGCGTCCAGCTCCGGCCCGACGGCCGCAGCCGCTTCGTGGATCTCGGCCGCATCCGTCACGTCGAGAGCGAGCGGCTCGATGCCGTGCTCACGCAGTCCGTCGGCGTCGGCGTCGCTGCGAACCCCGCCGTAGACGCGCCACCCCGCACGCGCGAGCCGCCGAGCCGATGCGAGCCCGATCCCCGACGACGCACCCGTGACGACGACGGATCGGGCCACGCCGTCTAGTCCCCGAGGCCCTTCGCTCGAAGCTCGGCCAGCGCGCGGTCGGACTTCTCGAGGCCGTCCAGGCCCATGCCTTCGAGCACGCGGTCGGTCTTCGCGAACTGGACGTCGCGGTAGTCGACGACCTGCCAGTGATTGCCCCACGGGTCGAGGAAGTCGTGGCCCCCGATCATGCGGGCCCCCGCGTCACGCGCACGGCGGACGACCTCGTTCTGGTCGTCGACGACGAGCCCGTAGTGCCCCGCGGGCACGGGCTCGGCAACGCGCTCGAGCGCGACGAACTGGTCTCCCAGGTCGACGAACGCCATCCCGCCGCTCGTACCGCGAAGCTGGAGGTCGTCGACGAGCCTCGCGAGAAACGCGAGCATCTCGTCCAGGTCGCCCGACCTGGACGGCGACGTGGTTGATACCGACGAGCCTCGCCACCCGGCCAGACTAGCCACGGCTGGGTGGCGCCTGCTACTCGGCCGATTCGGCCCAGACGCCTGCGAGCTCGACGATCGTCGCGGCCGCGGCGGCCATGTCCTGCACGCTCGCCCACTCGCGCACCGAGTGGTACTCCTGCCCGCCGGTGAAGAGGTTCGGGGTCGGGAGCCCCTGCGCCGACAGCACGGCGCCGTCCGTACCGCCCCGCGTGATCGCCAGCCGCGGCTCGACGCCGGCCCGCCGAATGGCCTCGAGCGCTGCTTCGACCACACGGGGGTTCTCCTCGATGAAGGGACGCATGTTGCGATATGAGTGGCGCACCTCGACGTCGACCTTGGCACGTGGCTCGCGCTCCTCGACCTCCGCGGCGAGCCCACGAAGAAGCTCGACGTGCGAGGCGAGGAGCTCGTCGTCGTGATCGCGGGCGATGAAGTCGACGATGGCCTCCTCGGTCGAGCCCGAGATCCGATGAGGATGGACGTACCCCTCGCGACCCTCGGTGGTCTCCGGCGACAGCCGGCCCGCCGGAACGGACAGTACGAGCTCGGACGCGAGCTTGACCGCATTCACGAGCTTGTCCTTCGCCGTACCGGGGTGGACGGACAGGCCGCGGATCGTGACGCGCACGGACGCAGCGGAAAACGTCTCGACCTCGAGCTCGCCGAGGTCCGAGCCGTCGAGCGTGTAGGCGACGTCCGCGCCGAACGTCTCGAGGTCGAACTCCTCCGCGCCGCGGCCGACCTCTTCGTCCACCGTGAATGCGACCCGGATCGGCGCCCGAGGACGGTCCGCGTTGCGAGCCAGGTACGCGACGGCGGCCATGATCTCCGCGATCCCGGCCTTGTCGTCGGCGCCGAGGAGCGTCGTCCCGTCACTCGTGACGATGTCGTGGCCGACGCGCGCGGCGAGCGCAGGAAGCGCTGCGGGCTCGAGAACCTGTCGCGCGTCGCCCGGGAGCCTGATCGGCTCGCCGCCCCATGCCTCGTGCACGATCGGCGACACACCTGCACCGGTCACGTCGGGAGTCGTGTCGACGTGCGCGATCAGCCCGATGACGGGAGCGTCGGACGTGCCCGGGAGCGTTGCGAAAACGGAGTGGCCGTCGTTCAGCTCCGCGTCGGCGAGCCCGATCCCCCGAAGCTCGTCGACGAGCATGCGCGAGAGGTCGAGCTGCTTCTGCGTGCTCGGCCTCTCGGTGACGCGGTACGCCCCCTGAGTGTCCACGCGGACGTAGCGCAGGAACCGCTCCAGGACATCGGTCGCCAGCTCTTCTGCGAGCGGGCCCGAGAAGGCCGCTCTAGCCGCCAAGCTCTCCGAGCCGGACGAAGACCTCGCGCATGGTCGCCACACCGAGCTCGATGGTGTCCTCCGGCACGTTCTCGTTGGGCGCGTGCACGTTGCATTCGCTCTCGATACCGAATCCGGTGGCGAGTGTCGGAAGCCCGCGGTCGACGAGCCCGGCATAGATCGGGAGCGTCCCGCCGGATCGCACGAGGAGCGGACGGGCACCGACGACCTTTTCGAAAGCCTCCCGCGACGAGCTGGATCGCCGGCGCGTCGGTCGGCGTCAGAGCCGGGCGAGCACGATTCCGAACCTCGATCTCGAGCTCCGCGCCGACGGGCAGCCCCTGGCGCAGGAGACGCTCGAAGGCGGCATGGATGGTGTCGGGATCCTGTCCCGGAGCGAGGCGGATCGAGACGTTCGCGCGCGCGTTCACGGGGAGCACGGTCTTCACGAGATCGGGCGAGCCGGCGGCGATCCCGTTCACGTCGAGCGCCGTGTCCGCGAAGGTGCGGAGGTAGAACTCCTCGGCCGCGCCCGGCCCGATCGGGACGGCGCCGTAGTGGGACAGCTGGTCGTCGCCCGAAGGCAGCTGAGCCCATGCCATGAGCTCCTCGTCGGAGGGCGGCGTCGCGCCGACGCGGAGGTCGTCGGGGAGGCGCCCGTCAGGCCGTGGGAGAACGCCCGACAGTGCGGCCGCCAGCGCGTGTGTCGCGTTGAGTGCCGCCGCACCGAACATCCCGGAGTGCATGTCCGTCGTCCCCGTGCGGACATGGAGGTGGAAGTAGAGCATCCCGCGGACCGCCACGGCGAATGCGGGCTGCCCTCGACGGATCATCCCGCCGTCGAGGATCAGAGCGGCATCCGCACGACCGGTGTCGGCAGCGACCCATTCGACGATCGAGTCGCCCCCGACCTCCTCCTCGCCGTCGAAGGCGAGGCGGACGTTGACCGGCAGCTCGCCGGCGGCTGTGAGCTGCCTGACGGCCTCGACGAGCACGAAGAGGTTCCCCTTGTCGTCGGCGACGCCGCGCGCGTAGAGCCGGCCGTCTCTCTGCGTCAGCTCGAAAGGAGAGGACTCCCAGAGCTCGAGCGGGTCCGGCGGCTGGACGTCGAAGTGCGCGTAGCAGAGGACCGTAGGAGCAGCCTCGGGGCGCTCCGACGCGGTGAACTCGCCGACGACGAGCGGCCTCGTGCCCCAGGGTACGAGCTCGGCCGTCCCACCGCCGTCTCGGATGCGCGCGGCGACCCACTCCGCGGCAGCGGTGATGTCTGCGGCGTGCGCCGAATCGGCGCTCACGGAGGGGATGGAGATCAGCTCGGCGAGCGAGTCGCGGAGCTCGTCGGGCGACGGCGTCACGGCCGCGCAGTCTATGCGGAGCCGGTCGGCAGGGTACCGCTAGGCGACGTCGCGGACGCGCTGGGCATCGGCGAGCGCGCGGAGCTTCTTCAGCCCCTGGTGCTCGATCTGCCGGATGCGCTCGCGCGTGACGTTGAATGCGCGTCCCACCTCGTCGAGCGTTCGCGGCTGGCGACCGTCGAGCCCGTACCGCAGCTCGAGCACCATGCGCTCCCGCTCCGAGAGGTGGTCCAGGATCGAGCGGAGCGCCTCACGCTGCAGCGTCGTCTCGGCGAGCTCGTCCGGGAGCGGGGCCGTCTCGTCGGCGAGGAAGTGGCCGAACTCGGACTCGTCGTCGTCGCCGACGGGCTTCTCGAGCGAGACCGGCACCTGCGCGCTACGACGAATCTGCTCGACCTCGTCCGTCGTCATCTCGACGTCGCGCGCGATCTCGTCGATCGCAGGCTCCCGACCGAGCTCGGCGCGGAGCTTGCGCTCGGAGCGCATGATCCGGTTGAGCTTCTCGACGACGTGCACGGGCATCCGGATCGTCCGGCCCTTGTCCGCGATCGCGCGCGCGACCGCCTGCCGGATCCACCACGTCGCGTACGTCGAGAACTTGAAGCCCTTGCGGTAGTCGAACTTCTCGGCGGCGCGGACGAGACCGATCGTGCCCTCCTGGATGAGGTCGAGGAACGGCAGGCCCTGGTTGCGGTATCGCTTGGCGATCGAGACGACGAGGCGAAGGTTCGCCTCCACCATGGCCTGCTTCGCGGCGTGCTCGCCGCGCTCGATGCGCTTCGCCAGCTCGACCTCCTGCGCCGCCGTCAGCAGCGGGACCTTGCCGATGTCCTTGAGGAAGAGCTGCAGGGAGTCGGTCGTGATCTCCGGCTCGGGCTCGACCGCGGGCTCCGCCTCGTCGGCGTCGGCATGGACGACCGCGATCTGCGCCTCCTCGAGCGCGGCGTAGAAGTCGTCGAGCTGCGCGGGCTCCAGCTCGAGCTCGTCGAGCGCGAGCGCGAGCTCGTCTGCATCGACTTGGCCCGTTCGGTACCCGCTCTCGAGCAGCCGCTGGCCCTCGTCGCTGGCGAGGATCTCCTCGATCGGCGTTCGAGTGGTAGCGCCCTGCGTATCGTCAGCGGCCAGACCGCCCCCCTTCCTCGTCGGCCGTCACACGGTAGTTACAGCTGCGGCGGTCGTCAAAGACCCGCTCGGCGCGGCTCACGAGCGAGCCCGGCGGATCGTCGCGAGGTAGCGCTTCGCCTCGCGCGCCAGCGGTGAGTCCGGCTGCGCCTTCGCGGCGAGACGGAACTGGCGCTCGGCGCCCTCCACCCGGCCGGTCCAGAGGAGGAGAACGCCGAGATGGAAGCGCACCGTCGGCTCGTCCGGAAACGTGCGCGTGAGGGGGCCGAGCCGGCCGAACGCCCTCGCGGGCGCGTCCTTGTCGAACGCTCCCACGGCGCCGGCCACCTGCGCCTCGACGTCGTTCGGATAGCGGCGCGCGGCCTCGTCGAACGCGCGCGCGGCGGACACCGGGCGTCCGACCCGCTGGAGCCCGACGCCGTACAGGAGCCGCTCCCTCATGCCGCCGTGGGCCGCCGCCGCGCGCAGGGCGGCCAACTGCCGGGCCGGGGGCAGGCCGGCGATCGCGTCCGACGCGGCGAACGAGGGGATGAACGCGGGCAACCCGCGGGGAAGATCGGGATGGAGGAGGTTTCCGGCGACGATGGCGTACGGCGTGTCCGGCTCGGAGTCGAGGACGGCGCGCCAGGCCTCGAGCGGGTCGCCCTCGTTCGCCCACAGTCGCGCGAGGCCGAGGTGGAGCTGGACGACGGCAACCTCCGGGTAGAGCTTCGAGAGTTGCTCGAGCCGGTCGAGCGTGCCGTTCGGCCACTCGGCGAACGCCGCGCCGACCTTCGCCTCGAGCGAATCGCCCAGACCGAAGACGACGAGGGATTCGCCGAGCTTGCCGCGCCGATAGAGGTCGGCTCCGCGTGCTACGAGTCGCGCTTCGGGATCCATGCGGAAGCCGAGCGCGAACGAGAGCGGAGGCCTTCCCTCGCGCAGCCCGGGCGCAGTCGTGGTCGCCTCCGTACCGGCCGAGCCGCCGTCCGACGAGAGGATCGCAGCGGCGACGACCGCGACGGCGGCTACGGCGACGGCAGCGACGAGGAGCGCGACACGACGCTGCGCGGGCACCGCAGGACGATAGCCAGGGCGCCAAAGCTATAGTTCCGAAAGTAATGGCGACGTATCGCGAGCTGCTGGCACAGGTCAGGACCGAGATCGACGAGATCTCGTCCATCGAGGCGCAGGAGCGCCTCGAGTCGTCGGACGGCTCGCTCTTCGTCGACGTCCGCGAGCCCGACGAGTGGGAGGAGGGGCACATCCCCGGCGCGATCTACACGGGCCGCGGGCGCCTCGAGCAGCGCATCGAGGGCCTCGTGCCCGACAAGGCGCGCCCACTCGTCGTCTACTGCTCGGCAGGATCGCGCTCGGCATTCGCCGCGAAGGTGCTCGAGGAACTCGGCTACGAGAACGTCGTGAACCTTGCCGGCGGCTTCTCCGACTGGAAGCGGAACGGCTTCGAGACCACGATTCCGCGCGTCCTCTCGCCCGAGCAGCGCTCGCGGTACAGCCGGCACCTGCTGATCCCCGAGGTCGGAGAGGAGGGCCAGCAGCGCCTGCTCGACGCACGCGTCCTCCTCGTCGGAGCCGGCGGGCTCGGATCGCCCGCGTCGCTCTACCTCGCGGCGGCCGGCGTCGGAACGCTCGGGATCATCGACGCGGACGTGGTCGACGAGTCGAACCTGCAGCGCCAGGTCGTGCACTCGACCGACCGGCTCGGGGAGCCGAAGGTCGCGTCCGCCAAGAGGACGCTCGAGGCGCTCAACCCCGACGTGACTGTGGTGCCGTTCCAGGAGCGCCTCACTTCGGAGAACGTGGACCGGATCCTGGCCGAGGGCTGGGACGTCATCGTCGACGGCGCCGACAACTTCCCGACGCGCTACCTCGTGAACGACGCATCGGTCTGGAGCGGAATCCCAGTCGTCCACGGGTCGATCTTCCGCTTCGAGGGGCAGGTCACCGTCTTCGCGCCAGGCGCCGGGCCTTGCTACCGCTGCCTCTTCCCCCAGCCGCCGCCTCCCGAGCTCGCCCCGAGCTGCGCCGAGGGCGGCGTCCTCGGCGTCCTGCCCGGGATCATCGGCTCGATCCAGGCGAACGAGACGCTCAAGCTCATCCTCGATCGCGGAGACTCGCTCGCCGGCCGGCTGTTGCTGTTCGACGCTCTCGGCACGACGCTCGACGAGGTCACCGTGCGCCGCAACCCCGACTGCCCGGTCTGCGGCGACAGCCCGTCGATCACGGAGTACGTCGACTACGTCGAGTTCTGCAACGCGCCGGTGCACCTCTGATGCCGGCCGTCCGCATCCCGCCGACGCTGCGGGCGGAGGTCGGAGGAGCGCGCGAGCTCGAGGCCGAGGGCTCGACCGTCGCAGAGGTGATCGACGATCTCGTCGAGCGCTACCCGCCGCTCGCGTCGCAGCTCCTGCAGGACGGGGAGCTCGCGCCGTTCGTGAACGTCTACGTCGGCGGCGAGGACGTCCGTACCCGCGAGGGGCTGGACACCGAGGTGCACGACGGCGACCAGCTCATACTCCTCCCGGCGATGGCGGGCGGGGATGGGGTCTGAGCCCGGGCTCGCGCACCGCGTCGCCTCGTCGCTCCTCGACCTCGTCGGGTCGACCCCGATCGTCGAGCTGCCACGGCTCTCGCCGAAGCCGTCCGTTCGTCTGTTCGCAAAGCTCGAGGGACAGAACCCGAGCGGCTCGATCAAGGATCGGGTCGCGAAGGCGATGCTCGATGCTGCCGTGGCATCGGGCGAGCTCGAGCCCGGACGCCGCCTCCTCGAGCCGACGAGCGGGAACACCGGCATCGCGCTCGCGCTCGCCGCGCGGCTGCGCGGCCATCCGCTGACCTGCGTCGTCCCGTCGAACGTGACGTGCCGAGAGGCGTCGCCTCCTTCGACTCTACGGCGCAACGGTCGTCGAATCGCCCGGCGAGGAGGGGTCGAACGGCGCAGTGCGGCTCGCGCTCGAGCTCGCCGAGGCCGACCCGTCGTACTTCATGCCGTTCCAGTACGCGAACGAGGCGAACCCGCGGGCGCACTACGACGGCACGGGCTCCGAGATCGCGGCCGCCCTCGACCGCGTCGACGTCTTCGTGGCCGGGCTCGGGACCGGCGGGACGCTGATGGGTGCCGGCGAGCGGCTCCGCGAGTCGTTCCCAGACATCGTCGTCGCGGCCGCCGAGCCGCTGCCCGGCGACGAGGTCATGGGCCTCCGCTCCCTCGAGGACGGGTACGTGCCTCCGATCCTCGACGTCTCGAAGCTCGACCGGAAGCTCCTCGTCACGAACGCCGAGGCCGTCGCCGGGCTGCGCCTCCTGCTCGATCGCGAAGGCGTCCTCGGCGGGGTCTCGTCCGGTGCGGTGATCCATGCGGCGCTGACGCTGGCGGAGGAGCTCGACGAGGGTGTCGTCGTGTGCGTCCTCGCGGACGGTGGCTGGAAGTACCTGTCCGCGGACTTCTGGGACGCCGACGACGTCGAAACCTCGATGGGGCGCTCCGTCTGGTGGTAGTCCCGGCCGCCGTGCGCGACGCGCTGGCGGAGCATGCGAGGGCGGAGTCACCCAATGAGGCGTGCGGCGTCGTGGTTTCGAAGGACGGCGTCGCCGAGCGGTACGTCCCGGGCCGCAACGCGGCCAACTCGCCGTACCGCTTCGAGCTGGACGTCGCCGCCCGATACGTGGTTCCTGGAGGACGAGGGCTACGAGCTTGCGGTGTTCCACTCACACATCTCGTCGCCGCCACGCCCGTCGCGGACCGACGTCGAGAACGTCGGACTGTGGGCGGGTCGGCCGTACCTCATCTACACGGTACGGACGGACGAGCTCGCCGGCTGGCGAATCTCCGACGGCGTCGATCGAGCCGCTGGATCTCTCCGCGCTGGCGTGACGCCTCGAGCGCGACCGCTGCCGGCCGGCGCTCGAGGCTCTCGCGACCTACTTGATGGTGAAGGACCCGTTCATCGTCGACGCGTGCGGGTCGCAGACGAACGTGTACTTGCCCTTCTTGAGCGTGATCTTGAACGTCTTCGATCCCGTGGCCCGACGCTCGTCTTCACGTTCACGCCCGGGCCCGTGAGATGGAAGTTGTGGATCTAGGACTTGTCGCTCACGACCAGCGTGTACTTCCCCGCCTTGGTCGGCTTCTTCATGCTGATCGTGAAGCCGGGCCCGACGGTGCCCGTGATCTTCGTCACCGCGAGAGCCGGCGCCGCCACGAGCGGCAGCGACGGTCACGGCGAGCAGGACTGCAAGGGTGCGTTTTCTCATGATCCTCCTCGGACTCCGTTGTGGTCGGCGAGAGGGTAGCCAGAGCGAGGTCACCACCCGCAGCGCGTCCGTCCGCGTCCCGCTCACCGGACGCCGAGAGACCGGCTGCCTCGAGTGCCTTGCGCGCGAGCGCGTCGTCCTCCGGTCCCGGAAGGCCGCTCACTCCGACCGCTCCCACCCGCAAGCCGTCCTCGAAAGCGGCGACCCCGCCCTGGAAGAACGTGAAGTTGGGATCGAAGCTCGCCCGCTCGGCGGCGTCCGCGCGTGCCTTGGCCGCGAGCTCGGCCGTGGAGGTGGCGTCGCTGCGCGCCGCCGTATAGGCCTTCCGCTGGGCGTTGAGCCGCGTGTCGGGGGCCGCCCCGTCCATCGTCGCGGCCGCGACGATCTCACCGTGACCGTCCGCCGCGAACACCGAGACGGGCGCACCGGCGTTCTCGACCACGAAGCGGACGACGGCAAGCGCGGCCTCGAGTCTCACGGTGCGATCTTGACGCATCGGCGAGCGTCGCGACGTACGCTGACGACCGGCGGGGCCGGTGATAGAGGACGGATATGTGACGCTGCCGGACCACCCGGGGAACGGCGCGGAGCTCGACCTCGACGTGGCGCGACGCTATGCGCGGCCGGGAGCGCCGTTCTTCGACGAGCCGGGTTAGGCCGCAGGGTCGGGTGCGAGGAAGCGGAGCACGCCTAGCTCCCCCTCGACGTGCAGCCCAGCGGTCGCGGCAGGTATCGCGAGCGCAGCGCCCGGACCGGCCGCGACGCCGTCGATCGTGCCCTGGCCCTCGACGACGAGGAGCACGGCGAAGCGCCCGCTCGCCTCGACTCGCTGGTCCGACCTCGAAGAAGGCTCGCGACTCGGGTGGCAGCGAGCGGATCGGCGAGTGCGCGCCGAGGTCGAGCGCGCCCACGGCCACGTCCCACCCGAGACCCAGGTGGCTGTCCTCGGGCTCGATCGGGAAGTCTCGCCACTCGCAGAGGAGCGAGAAGTCCGTTGGCTCCTGAACCTCCGCGATCAGGAGCCCGGCGCCGAGAGCATGGGGAACACCCGCCGGAACGTAGACGACGTCCCCTGCGCGAACGCGAGACGCGGTTCAGCGAGCCGAGCAGCCGATCGACGTCCTGTGCCCGGATCCACTCGAGGAAGCGATCGGGCTCGACGTCCTCGCGCAGACCGACCCACACGTCTGCCTCCTCCTGGCGCGTGCGCAGCACGAGCCAGGCCTCGGTCTTGCCGAAAGGGGAGTCGAACGCGCGACGCGCGAACGCGCGATCGGGATGCGCGTGCACCGGGAGGCGCTCGCCTGCGTCGAGCAGCTTGACCAGGACGCCCGTCGACGTGCCGAAGCGCGCGACGTGCTCCTCGCCGAGCCAGGCGACCGGATCGGCCGCGACGGCGTCGCGGAGCAGGCGTCCGTCGGCGAGTCGCGACAGGCCTTCCTCGGGGTCCGCGCCGCCCGGGTTGTTCGCAGGAGTGACGGATCCGATCCACTCCTCCGGGAAGAACCCGTCCTCGGCCCGCTCGCCGCGCAGCTCTGCGATGAGCGCACCGCCGCGATAGAAGCGATGGACGCGGGTCGGTGTCAGCCGGACGGCGTCCACGAGTCAGCCGCCGACGTCCTCGGGCGTCAGCAGCGTGTAGCCCGAGTCGAGGCTCGCGCCCGCACGTGCCGCGAACGCCTCACGTGTCGGCACGTGCCAGCCGAATGAGTCGGCGAGCCGCACGATCATCGAGAAGAGTGCTGCGACGTGGATGGCGTCGACGAGCGCGCTCACCGTGACGCCTTCGGAGAGCACGGCCTCGGCGTCCGCCTCGCTCAGTTCGTCCGGACGGAGCGTGAGCTTCTCGAGGAACCCGAGCGTGGCACGCAGGCTCGGTTCGACCGGCGCGCTGCGCCAGTCGCTCCTCACCGCCTCCCACACCTCCTCACCGAGCGCGTACGACGCGACCGCGCCGTGGGACTCCGTTCAGAACGGGCACTGGTTCAGGGAGGAGACGAACGCGGCGAACAGCTCGCGCTCGCCAATGCTCCAGTCCGACGGGCCGCGCATCGCGAGGTCGAGTACCTCGGAGTACGGCCGCCCGAAGATCTCGGGCCGGTAGTGCAGCGTCTTCAGGACATCCGGAGGCTCGGCGCCGCGGCGCTCGCGAATCACATCGAGAACCGTCGCTTCCCCCGGCTCGTGACCGCTGTCGAGGCTCTGCAGCCTCACGGCAGCACCCGGAGTCCCGCATCACGCCGCTCGAGCCCGGCAGCGACGGCAGCCGCGACCGTCAGCTCGAAGACGGCGTCGTCTGAGTAGCCCGCGCGCGTCAGCGCCTCGATGTCCTCGTCCGTGATCCGGTACGCGTGCCGCCGGACCTTGTCGAGGTACGCCGCGAACTCGGGGGGAGCCGGACGTTCCGGCTGCGCCGCGTCCTGCAGTCGCGCGATGGCCCTGTCGTAGCGGGTCTCGATGCTCTCCACGAACGCCGTAGTTCACCACAAGAAGTCCCGCTGAGGACGGCTTTCCCGCCCGGCGCGCAAGGGCTCCCCTTCCGTCCGACGCGAAGTACCATGACCGTCCGATGAGCGCGCCTGCTGTGGCCGGCCGGCCGTCGCTGACGATCCGGGGAAGGCAGTACCCCGTTCTGCTGCCGACGGTCCGTGACCCGCGCCTTCATCTCGCCGCGGTGATCGTCATGTTGCAGGTCCTCGGACAGACTGCGTTCGGCTTCAACCTGTCGATCGCCCAGATCCTCGTCGCGCTCGGGACCTGCGCCGTGCTCGAGGTCGGCATCGCGTTCTTCCGCCACCAGGTCCTCATGTGGCCGGCGAGCGCGCTGCTCACCGGAAACGGTGTGGCTTTCATCCTCCGCGTCCCCGGGACGGAGCACGGAGACTGGTGGAGTCTGCACGGCGCCTGGATCTTCGCCGGGACGGCGGCGATCGCCCTGCTCTCGAAGCACGTGCTCCGCGTCCACGGACGACACGTCTTCAACCCGTCGAACTTCGGTCTCGTTGTGTGCTTCCTCGCCCTCGGGAAGTTCCGCGCGGATCCGCTCGACTTCTGGTGGGGACCGATGTCGCCGTGGATGGCGCTGGCCCTGTGCGTCATCGTCGTGGGCGGCATCGCGATCCTGACGCGGCTACGGCTGCTCGCGATCGCTGTCGGCTTCTGGCTCACCTTCGCCGCCGGGATGGCCCTGCTCGCCGTGAGCGGGCACTCGATGACCGCGCGCTGGCACGTCGGGCCGATCACGGGGTGGGACTTCTGGTGGCTGCTCGTGACCTCGCCCGAGATTCTGATCTTCCTCTTCTTCATGATCACCGATCCGAAGACGATTCCCGATGGGCGGACCGGCCGCCTCGCCTACGCGGTCGGGGTCGGGCTGCTCGCGACCCTGCTGATCGCGCCGCAGACGACCGAGTTCGCCACGAAGGTCGCCGTGCTGACCGCACTCGCCCTCGTGTGCGCGGGGCGAGGCGTCTACATGCTCGTCGGCGCGAGACGACCGACGTTGTCCGGGCGTCGCCCGAGGCGACTCGTCGTGGGAACCGCGGCTCTCGTCGGCGCGCTCGCGTACGCCGGCCTGGTCGTGGCCGCCGGAATCCCGGCTCGTCCGGAGGACAGACTCGCGTCGGCCTCAGCGGACGTGCAAGGGCTTCCGGCGATCACGGTCGTCGACTCCGGCGGCGTCGCCGGCATCGACGAGGGCTCTGCGCAGACGATCGCCCGCGACATCGTCGTCGACCTCCGCGCAGAGTCCGACGCGCTACGCACCCGAGACCTCGAGCGGGCCACCGCCGGCGCCAGCGGGCCGTGGCTCGCCTCGTTGTGGGAGCGCATCGGGAGCTCCGCAGGACGGCCGGTCGTCGCGGCGAGCTATCAGCTGGAGCGTGTGCAGCTCAGACTGCGCCGCGGCGCGTACCAGGGCCCGCCGACCGTCGTTGCCCGCATCGAGGGGACGATGGTGGCGTCGACGTATGCGCAGGACGCGGCCCAGGTCGTCAGCCGGCACGAGGCGACGCCCTTCAGGCGGACGCTCGAGCTCGCGCTCGAAAAGGGACGCTATGTCGTCGTGGGCTCGTCCGGAGGTGGCGTCCCGGCGCCCACCGCACCCGCACCGACGGCGGGCGGCCCCACTGCCCTCGGGGGGATCTCGCTGGAGAACGTCGCCGACAAGGCCGGGCTGCGCTTCACGCAGGACGCGTTCCACTTCGGCGTCTCGAACGACGTGACGGCGATGATGGGTGGCGGGCTCTGCTGGCTGGACTACGACTACGACGGCTGGCTCGACCTCTTCGTCGTCAACTCGCACGCGGACGTCGACATCGTTCCCTCGGAGGCCCAGGGTGGCCTCCCCCGAACCGCGCTCTACCACAACGTCGGAGGCCGGTTCGTGGACGTGTCGTCGCGCGCCGCCGCCAACCTCCCCATTCGCGGAGACGGTTGCGTGGCGGCCGACTTCAACCTCGACGGTCGCACCGATCTCTACGTGACCAGCGCCGGGTACAACGTCGCGACGGATTCCATCGACGCGCTGCTCTGGAACAACGGGGACGGGACGTTCACCGAAGGCGCAGTCAGAGCGGGCATCAACGCGAATGGCTGGCACTCGGCGGCCGTTGTCGGCGACGTCAACAGTGACGGGCGGCCGGATCTCTTCGTCTCGTCGTATACCGATCCGAACATCGTCGTCGACGGCGCAGCCGGCTTCCCGTCCGACCACGCACCCGTCCGCGATCTCCTCTACCTGAACCAAGGCACTGACGAGAACGGGCACTCGACGTTCCGAGAGGTCGCTCGACCCGCGGGTATCGAGAGGACGAAGATCGCGCACGGGCTCGGAGCGATCTTCACGGACTTCAACCACGACGGGCGTCTCGACCTCTACGTCGCGAACGACGCCGATCCCAACCAGCTCTACGAGAACGTCTCGCTGAAAGGCGGCGCCGACGCCGATCCCGAGCACCTCGGCTTCCGCCTCGAGGACGTCGCAAAACGCGAGAACGTCGCCGACCCGAACGCGGGCATGGGAATCGCGGCACAGGACTTCACAGGCGACGGACGGACCGACATCTTCGTCACGAACTCGCGCGACCAGCTGCATGCCGCCTACCGGAGTCTCAGGGCGGCGAAGGGCCCGTCGTTCGCCGATGCGCGCCCCGAGTTCGCGGCTGCAGTCGGCTCGCACCCGGCCGGGTGGGGCGTGTCCTGGGCCGACCTGGACCTGGACGGCGATCTCGACCTCGTCCTGGCGAACGGCGCGATCCCCGTCGTGAACCTCGCGAAGGACGCCCGACGCGTGCAGATCCTCGAGAACATGTCCGGGCCGGGCAAGCAGCCGCACTTCGCGTCCGTCGAGGCCCCGTGGCTCGCGCGCACGCCCGCGGTAAACGGCAGAGGCCTCGCGGCGGCGGACTACGACAACGACGGCGACCTCGACGTCGCGGTCAACTCGATCGGCGGGAGGCTGATCCTGCTGCGAAACGATGCGGCGAAGCGCCACTGGCTGGAGGTGCGTCTCCGCACATTCTCGCCGGGAGCGGTCGTGACGGCGACGCTCGCCGACGGGCGGAAGCTCGTCCGCGAGGTGCACGCAGGCTCGAGCTACCTCTCATCCGAGGACCCGAGAGTGCACTTCGGCCTGGGGACGGTGGCGCGCGTCAAGGAGCTACGCGTCCGATTCCCCGACGGTCGCGAGATCGTCCGCACGAACCTTGCGGTCGATCGAATCGCCGACGTCGACTAGCGGCCCGAGCGCTGCTGCAGCCGTGTGGCGACCGTGTCGAGCGTGACCGCCAGGAGCAGGATGATCCCGGTCACCACGTAGATCGTCCCCGTGCTGTAGCCGCCGATGTTGAGACCGTTGGCAATCGTGGCGATCACGAGCGAGCCGAGAAGTGCTCCGCGGACTTCTCCGCGCCCGCCGAACAGGCTGACCCCGCCGATCACAGCGGCCGAGATCGCATCCAGCAACAGTGTCCCGCCGCCCTGGTTGAGGTTCACGGACTGGAGCCGCGCCGCGAAAATGATCCCGCCGACGCCGGCCATCACTGAGGAGATGATGAACACGATGATGCGGACGCGTGCGACGTTGACGCCGGAGCGCCTCGCGGCCTCGGCGTTTCCACCGACGGCATAGACGTGGCGGCCGAACACCGTGCGCTTTGCGAGGTACGTCAAGCCGACGAGAAAGACGACCATGAGGAACCCCGCGAGCGGCAGCCCGAGCGGCTGGTAGCAGTTCTGCGTGAGTGGCGTGCCCTCAGCGCATGCGGTCGGCCTCTGGGCGTGATTGCAGATCGCCACCGTCCCGAAGCTCGCGATCGCGACACCGGCGAACTTGGCGACCGCCATCCCGACGTTGGCCGAGAGACCGGCTCTTCGCTGGCCCAAGGCTCCGAAGAGCGTGACTAAGGCGAAGCCACCGGTGATGAGAGCGGCGATCAGCCAGCCAACATTGGCGGAGAAGTAGTACGTCGCCGTGTAGTTGACCCAGTTGTCGTCGATGAGGATCGTGTCACTCGACTGAAGGACCTTGAGGATCACTCCCTGGAAGATGAGGAGTCCGGCCAAGGTGACGACGAACGACGGAACGCCGACCTTGGCCACGATCGTGCCCTGACCGAGGCCGATGAGGGCGACGATCCCGAGCCCGAGCAGGACAGCTATCCATCCTGAGAAGTCGTGCCCGGAGCCGGAAAGCTGGAACTCGGCCACGGCTACCGCACAGATGCCGCTCACGTAGCCGATAGAGAGGTCGATCTCGCCGAGGAGAAGGACGAAGACCACGCCGTACGCGATCATCGTCGTCCCGGCCATCTGGAGGATGACGTTGACGAAGTTCGGCGCCGTGAAGAAGTTCGTCGCGGTGAAGGCGAAGTACACGACGATCCCGAGCTCCGCCAGGACGACCGGGAGGACGCCAAGATTGCCGGATCGGACGTTGCCGGCTGCTCGCTGCCAGAGACTCTCCTGCTCCTCGACGTCCTGCGGGCCGAGATCAGGTGCGGCGACGTCGACGGTCGTCATGCGACGACCTGCGGGTCCGTCTCGGCGATGCCGGAGACCTTGGTGGGAATGCCGGCGGTGATCGCCTGGACGACCTCCTGCTGCGTGGTCGTCGCTCGCTCGTAGATACCGACGTTGCGGCCCAGGCGCAGGACCGTGATCCGGGTCGCCGTCTCGAAGATGTCGTGCAGGTTGTGCGAGATGAGGATGACGGCGAGCCCCTGCTCGGCCAGGCGCCTCACGAGTTCCAGTACCTGCTCGGTCTGCGCCACGCCGAGCGCGGCCGTCGGCTCGTCGAGAATGACGAGCTTCGAGTTCCACATCACCGCGCGCGCGACTGCGACCGACTGGCGCTGCCCACCCGAGAGGGTCGCGACCGTCTGACGGATGGACTTGATCGTGGTGACGCGAAGGCCCTTGAGCGTCTCCGCCGAACGCTGCTCCATCGCCGGCTCCTTGAGCCGGTAGAGGAAGTCCCGGATCTCCCGGCCCAGGTACATGTTCTGGACGACGTCGAGGTTGTCGCAGAGCGCGAGATCCTGGTAGACGACCTCGATCCCGAGCTTCGCCGCGTCCTTCGGCCCGTGGATGTGGACTTCCTCGCCGCCGAACAAGATCTCGCCCGAGTCGTAGCCGTGGATCCCGGCGATGCACTTGATGAGCGTCGACTTCCCGGCGCCGTTGTCCCCGACGAGCGCCATCACCTCACCGTCGCGGACCTCGAAGTCGACGTCCGTGAGGGCTTGCACGGACCCGAACGTCTTCGAGAGGTCGCGGAGCTCGAGGAGTGGTGTGTCGCTCACGAGTGGCTGGCCCTGCGAGAGATCGGTGGAGGCGCGGACGCGCCTCCACCGATTACACGGCTACTTGCAGTACTGCTTGTACTGGGGGGTGCACACCTCGCTCCGCTTGAGGAACCGGTCGCGGAACAGACGCGTGTAGTTCGCCTTAGTGATCGAGTACGTGGGGATGAGGAATGCCGGCTTCCCCTTCGACTTGGCGTTCACCGCCGGCTTCTTGCCCTTGTAAAGGGCGATCGCGGCGGCGGCGGCGGCGTTCGCCTCGTCCGGCACGTACTTGTAGACGGTCATCGTCTGCCAGCCGGAGATGATGTTCTGCACGCCCGCCGCCGATGCGTCCTGCCCGGACAGCGGGATCGGCTTGAGGCCCTTCGCCTTCAGCGTCGCGACGACCGCACCGGCGATGTTGTCGTTCGCGGCGATGATGCCCTGGATGTTGTTGTTCGTCTGAAGGAGCATCTGCTCGAAGAGCGGCTGGGCCTTCTCGGCGAGCCACCCGGGCACGAACTTCGCCGGGCCCCTCTTGAGCTTCTTCGCCTTGAAGAGCGGGTTCAGGACAGCGTCGTTACCGCTCTTGAACGCGAACGCGTTCGCGTCGGTCGGGCCGCCCCAGAGCTGCGCGACCGTGCCGTTCGCGTTGTACGTCCCGTTTTTCTTCATGCCGGCGAGAACGCCGAGCGCCTGCTGGCGACCCACGCCTGGGTTGTCGAACGAGATATAGACGGAGCCGGTGCCGCCGATGATCTGCCGGTCGTAGTCGATCGTCTTGCCCCCGACCGCGGTGAACTTCTTCTGGATGGCGATCGAGGTGCCCGTGTCGAGCGACGTGATGATGCCGACCTTCGCGCCGGCGGAGATGCACTGCTCGGCCTGCGCAAGCTGCTTCTGCGGCGAGTTGAGAGCGTTCACGACCGTCGCCGGAATGCCTACCTTCTTGAATGCCTTGATAAACGCCGGCTTGTCGAACTGCTCCCAGCGGACCGACGAGACCGTATCGGGCAGGAGCACGCATACGCTGCCTGTCTGAGCCGTACGTGCGGTCGCACCGCTCGCGACGACCATGACGGCAACTGCGGCCGCGGCGACTCCGACGAGGAGCGTCGCTGACCTACGAGAAACTGCTTTCACTGCAAATCCTCCTTGACGGGGGTGCCTGCGGGGAGACTCTAGTACGAATCGGGTGCTGGTCAATGCGTCACGGCGTCCGATATACGACCTCCTCCCGCCTACCGGATTCGCCGGACCGGACGATCGCGTCGCACACCTCGGCCGCGCGGTAGCCGTCCTCGAAGGTCGCCCCGTGCGGCGCGACCTCTGAGTCGTCGGCGATCGCGGCCAGGAAGTGGTGGAGTTCGTGGACGAACGTGTCGCCCCAGCCGACGATGTGGCCTGGCGGCCACCAGTGCTCCCAGAACGGATGGATCGCCTCCGAGACGAGCACGTTCGTGAACCCGCGTGTGCGGGGATCGCCCGTCTTGAAGACCTGGAGCTCGTTCAGCCGCTCCATGTCGAACGCGAGCGAGCCCTTCGTCCCGTTGATCTCCCACTGGAACGAATTCCGCCGACCGAGCGCGAGCCGCGTCGCCTCGAGCGTGCCGACGGCGCCGTTCGCGAAGCGCACGGTCGCCTCGACCGCGTCGTCGACCTCGCGGTTCGCGACGAATGTGCTGAGGAAGCCGCCGACCTCGTCGATCTCGCCCACGAGGTAGCGCGCCAGATCGATGACGTGCGCCGCGAGGTCTCCGAGCGCGCCCGAGCCGGCCTCCGCCGCGATCGAAGCGCCACACCTCCGCGTCGGTGTCGCCCCAGTCCTGGAGGTAGCGCCCGCGGAAGTGGCGGATCTCGCCGAGCTCGCCCGCGTCGATCAGCTCGCGCGCGAGGCGCACGGCAGGGACGAACCGGTAGTTGAACGCGCACAGGTGCTTGACCCCGGTCGCGGCGACGCGCTCCCAGATCTCGAAGCTCTCCTCGGCCGTGCGTCCGAGCGGCTTCTCGCAGACGACATGCTTGCCCGCCTCGGCGGCGAGGATCGTGGGCTCGGCGTGGAGCGCGTTCGGACCGAGGTTGTCGAAGAGTCCGATCTCCGGGTCCGCGACGACGTCCCGCCAGTCCGTCGTCCACCGCTCGAAGCCGTAGCGCCCCGCTGCCTCGCCGACGGCCTGCTCGTCGCGCCCCGCGATCGCGACCAGCCGCGGCCGGAGCGGCGGGGGCCAGGTCATGTACCCGATCTTCCTGAAGCCGTTCGAGTGCGCCTTGCCCATGAAGGCGTACCCGAGCATCCCGACTCCGATCTCGCGAATCCCGTCCGCGCTCACACGCCCTCCTTCGTCGGCTTGCCCCGATCCCGTGCGAGATACTAAGCCGCCCGCAAGGGCGACATGACCCCCACCACGCAGGAGGCGCGCGCATGAAGACCTCGCTCGGAATCTGGGCGCTCGGACCCATGGTGACGCGGTTCGTCCCGGGCGGGTACCGGCCCGAGCACGCGGGTGAGTCGACCGCCGCGAAGGTGTCGCGCGCGGTCGCCGGGCTCGGCGATCTCATGGACGACTACGAGTTCCACTACCCGCAGGAGCTCTCGGAGGACAATCTCGACGAGGTCCGCGCGGCGCTCGACGGCCACGGCATCTACGCCGTCGCCACGGGGACACATCTGAACCCGCTCTTCGGCCGAGGTGGCCTCTCGTCGCCGGACGACTCCGTGCGCGACGTGGCGCTCGCAGAGGGGCTCCGCGCGGCGGACTTCGCGGCGTCGGTGAGCGCGCAGATGATCCTGTGGCCCGGCGTCGAGGGCTACAACTACCCGTTCCAGACGCCGTACCAGGACGCGTGGGCGCGCTTCCTCGACGGCGTCGGAGAGATCGCGACGCGTTGCCAGGAGAACGGGCGTCACCCTCTTCCTCGAGCACAAGAACTCCGAGCCGGCGATGAAGATCCTCATGCGCAACATCGGGATGACGCTGCACGTCATCCACACCCTGCGGACGCGCGGGATCACGAGCGTCAAGGTGAATATGGACTGGCAGCACCTGCTGATGAACGGCGAGTCGCTCGCCGAGTACGCTGCGCTGCTCGCCGCCGAGGGACTTCTCGGCCACCAGCACGCGAACTCCGGCTGGGGGACCTTCGACGACGACAACATGGTCGGCGCCACCGCGTTCATGGAGACGCTCGAGCTCGCGGTCGAGCTGCGCCGCGCCGGGTACGGAGACAACGGCGAGCGGCTGGGCTTCGACCTCTACCCGTACACCGAGGACGCCGTCGAGGCCGTGCGCCGGAGCGTGCTGCAGTGGCGCTTCATCGACTCGGTCGCGGCGAAGATCGACGACGCGGCGCTCCGCGAGGCACAGGCGCAGAAGGACGCGATCCGCGCGTACGAGCTCGTCTACGCCGCGCTCGGCGCCTAGGCGATGACCGTCACCGTTGGGCTCGACGTCGGGACGACCGGCGTCAAGGCGCTCGCGGTCACGCCCTCGGGCGAAGTCGCTGCACGAGCAGAGCACGGATATCCGCTTTCCACGCCGCAGCCGGGATGGTCGGAGCAGGATCCCGAAGACTGGTGGCGTGCCGCCGAGGCGGCGCTCGCGGAGGTCTCCGCCGGCCACGAGGTCGCCGGGATCGGACTCTCCGGGCAGATGCACGGGCTCGTCGCGCTCGACGAGACCGACCGCGCCGTGCGCCCGGCGATCCTCTGGAACGACCAGCGCACCGCCGCGGAGTGCGAGGCGATCGAAGCACGCGTCGGCCTCGAACGGCTGATCGAGCTCACGGGCAACCGCGCGCTCCCCGGCTTCACCGCTCCGAAGGTCGTCTGGCTTCGTCGTCACGAGCCCGACAGCTACGCCCGCATCTCGCGAATCTGTCTGCCCAAGGACTACGTGCGCCTCCGGCTCACCGGCTCGTGGGCGATCGACGTCGCCGACGCCTCGGGCACCTTGTTCTTCGACGTCGCCCGGCGCCGCTGGAGCCGAGAGGTCGTCGACGCGCTCGAGATCCCCGACCAGTGGCTCCCGCCCGCTCTCGAGTCCCCGGACGAGTCCGGAGAGACGGCCACCGGCATCCCGGTCGCGGCGGGCGCCGGTGATCAACAGTCCGCCGCGCTCGGTGTCGGGATCACCGGGCCGGGACCGGCCTCGCTCGTACTCGGGACCTCCGGCGTCGTCTTCGCCGCTCTCCCCGAGTACCGCCCGGACCCGCGTGCACGCGTGCACGTCTTCTGTCACGCGGTGCCCGGCGCCTGGCAGGCGATGGGGGTCATGCTCTCGGCGGCGGGGTCGCTTCAGTGGCTCCACGACACGATCGCCCCGGACGTCCCCTTCGACGGGCTGCTGGTCGAGGCCGCGCGCTGGGAGGCGGGGGTCGAGGGCCTCCTGTTTCTCCCGTACCTGCAGGGGGAGAGGACGCCGCACGCCGACCCCGACGCGCGCGGCGCGTTCATCGGACTGCAACTGCGCCACGATCGGGGAGCGCTCGTCCGTGCCGTGCTGGAAGGGGTCGCCTTCGGGCTGCGTGACTCGCTCGACCTCCTGCGCGGTCTCGGGGTCGAGGTCTCGAGCGCGCGCGTCTCGGGCGGCGGCGCCCGCTCGCAGTTCTGGCTCGAGATCTGCGCTTCGGTCCTCGGGCTCCCGATCGAGCGTACGGTCGTCGAGGAGGGCTCCGCGTTCGGTGCGGCGCTGCTCGGCGGCGTGGCCGGCGGCGTGTTCGCCGACGTGCACGAAGCGGTGGAGGCGACCGTGCGAACACAAGAGGTCGTCGAACCCGACCCCGCCTGGAGGACGTCTACGCGGAGCTGAGGCCGAGGTTTCGCGCGCTCTATCCGGCGCTCCGCCACATCGACGGCGCTACGGTCGAGCCGTGAAGGCCGTCCTCATCGAGCGGCCGAACGAGGTCGCACTTGTCGAGCTCGACACACCGAGCCCCGGTCCGGGCGAAGTGCTCGTCAGGAGTCATGTCGCCGGGGTCTGTCGTACCGATCTCGAGATGCTCCACGGCGGCCTCACCGACCCGCGCTGGGTCGCTTCCCACTCGTCCCGGGCCACGACTGGAGCGGCACGGTCGCCGAGCTCGGCGACGGCGTCACCGACCTCGCGGTCGGCGACCGCGTCGTCTGCGAGGGCATGATCCCGTGCAACCGGTGCCGGCGCTGCAAGGAGGGCACACACAGCTGTGCATGAACTACGACCAGATCGGATTCACGCGAGCGGGCGGCTACGGCGAGTACGTGTGCGTGCCGCGCCACGTCGTGCACCGGCTCCCCGATACCGTCTCCTTCGCCGCGGCGCGCTCGTCGAACCCGCGGCCTGCGTTCTCCGCGGGCTCGAGCGGGGACGACCACGCCCAGGGGGACACGATGAGCGGAGTCATGGGTGCTCGGAACGCTGGGCTCGCTCGCGGTGACGCTCGCGAAGCTCTACTCGCCCGGCGCCCTGGTCGCGTACGGCGTCCGCGAAGAGGAGCTGACCTTCGCGCGCGCTCTCGGCGCAGACGTGACGGCGCACGTCGCCGAACGGACCCTGTGGCAGCCACTCACGAGCTGCTGGGTGGCGGGCTGGAATCTCGTACTCCAGAGTTCGGCCGGGGCCGCGGCGGCAGTCGACCTCGCGACCCGGCTCGTGCGGCCCGGCGGTCGGGTCGTGCTGCTCGGAATCGCGGGCGAGGGGAAGATGCTCGAGATCCCGGCCCGAGCCGGATCATGTTCGCCGACATGGACGTCGTCGGGAGCTGTTCGTACCCGACGTCCGCCTGGTCGACCGAGTCCGACTGCTCGAACACGGGCTTCTCGACCTCGACCAGATCGTCACGCACCGCTTTCCTGCCGACCGTTTCGAGGAAGCGTTCGCGCTCATGGACAACCGCCGAGGCCTCGTGGCGAAGGTCGTTCTCGAGCACCAGAACGACTAGCGCGGCGGCCCGTTTGGGCCTTTCGTCATACGATAACCATAAAGCTGGACACTCGAAGAAGCACCGGAAGGATCTTGCCGGTTCGCCCTCGTTGTCGTCGCGTCGACGAACAAAGGAGGGTTCAGTGGAGTCAGAAGACCTCGGCGCTCCAGAGCCGAAGGGCATGGACGCCGACCAGCGGCGCGAAATGATCGTCGACCGCCGCCAGATGCTCAAGCGAGCAGGCCTCGGGGCAGCCGCGCTCGCAGTGCCGGCCGCGGTCATGGCTACGCCGTCGATGGGGGCC
>CAWJTZ010000016.1:0-48146 GCA_963845935.1 uncultured Gaiellaceae bacterium | reverse complement strand
GATCAGCTTGAGCTTCGCCTCCTGCTCGGCGGCGGTCATCACGCCCACCGCGCCGGACGCGAAGCCGCACTGCGGGCTGATCGCGAGCCGCTCGAGCGGCACGTACTGCGTTGCCTCCTCGACCCGCGCGACGAGGTCTTCGGGGTCCTCGAGCGTCCCGTCCTTCGTCGTCACCAGCCCCAGCACGACCTGGTGGTGCGGGAGGACGTCCGCGAGCGGAGCGAAGGTGCCGGCGCGGTCCGAGTCGTACTCGAGGAGGAGCCGGTCGAGGTTCGTCGAGGCGCGGGAATACCTCGCTCGAGATCGCCTCGTAGCCCCCGCTCGCGGCCCACATGCCGCCCGGCGCATTGCCGCGGCACATGTGCATCGCGCGCGTGACGCCGGTGAAGCCCTCGAAGACCATGCTGTCGAACTCGGCGTCGGCGACGAGCTCGTGCGCCATGTCGTGCCCGTGCTCCTCGAATGCGGCGCGGTTGGCCGGGTCGATGTGCCACTGCGCGTAGTTGGGCGCGTCGATCTGGATGTAGTCGCAGCCGAGCTCGACCAGCCGGTCGATGACGTGTTCGCGCAGGATGCGAGTGACGTCCTCGATGAACTCGTCCGACGTCGGATACGCGCCCTTCGAGTGCTCGGGATGCCAGTAGATCCGGTGCCAGCTCGGCGCGGGGATCGTGTACTTCGTGCGCGCGTGCGCGTTCGCCTTGAGGAACGCGTACTCGTCGCTCGACGATGTCGCGGTCGACCTCGAGGCGACGCGTGACGAATGGCTCCTGCGGCGGCAGGCCGGACGTGTCCGCGGGCTCGCCCGCGCCCGTCTTCCAGAGGTCGCGCCAGCCCGACTCGGCGTCGAGGAACTCGAAGCCCGCACACGGGCGCGCGGAAGAGCGGATCGTCGACGATCGGGATCAGCGCGATCCAGCCGTGCCGCCGGTACTCGCCGTCCGTGATCGCCTCGATCCCCGCGCCCTCCTGCAGTCCGATCGCCTCGAGCACGGCGCTGTCCTCGAGTGCGCGTAGCTCGTCGGCGTCCGATCGTGCCCGCGCAGCGCGGCCTCCCTCGCCTCGCCGGAGGTATTCCGGTCGCAGCAAGCTGCCCACGACGTCCGCCCGCACCACCTCGTCGCCGTCCTCGTCGCCATGGGGCCTCCTCTAGACGCTGGGATCGATCTCGACCGAGCCTATAAGGTCCCGAAAGGCATGCGGGACGTCGAGGGCAAAGTCGCCTTCATCACCGGAGGCGGGAGCGGAGTCGGGCTCGGCATGGCCAAGGCGTTCCTCGGAGCAGGCATGCGCGTGGCGATCGCCGACATCCGCGCCGACCACCTCGAGGGCGCGACGGCGCAGCTCGGCGACGCCGTCCATCGCAGTCCGGCTGGACGTGACCGACCGCGAGGCGTTCGCGCGCGCGGCCGACGAGACCGAGCGCGTCCTCGGGCAACGTCCATGTGCTGTGCAACAACGCCGGGATCAACCTCTTCAACGACATCACCGAGGCGACGTACCAGGACTGGGACTGGGTGCTCGGCGTCAATCTCGGGGGCGTCGTCAACGGCGTCGTCACGTTCGTGCCGCGGATCAAGGCGCACGGGGAGGGCGGCCACGTCGTCAACACGGCGTCGATGGCCGCGTTCGTCGCCGGCCCCGGCGCGGGCATCTACACGACCGCGAAGTTCGCGGTGCACGGGCTGTCGGACGCGCTGCGCTGGAGCCTGCTGCCGCACGGGATCGGCGTCTCGATGGTCTGCCCCGGCCTCGTCAAGAGCAAGATCTACGAGAGCGACCTCGTTCGGCCGGCCGAGCTCTCGACCGACGTGACGCCCGCCGACGCGGAGTTCATGCGCATCCTGCCCGGGCTGCACGAGGCCGGGATGGACCCGGACGAGATCGGCGAGAAGGTCCTGCGACGCGATCAGGCAGAACGACTTCTACGTCTTCACGCATCCCGACCACCGGGACGAGCTGCGCGAGATCTTCGACGAGACGCTCGCCGCCTTCCCCGACGAGCCGGTGCCCGCGGACCGGCTCGCGGTCGAGGAGGGCCGGCGCGCGGCGAAGGCCCGCGCGCTCGACGTCCTGGCCGGGCGACTGATGCAGGAGGTCGAGGGCAAGACCGCATTCGTCACCGGCGGCGCCAGCGGCATCGGGCTCGGCATGGCGACGGCGTTCGTCGCGGCCGGAATGAACGTCGTCATCGCGGACCTGCGGCGCGACCACATCGAGACGCGCTCGAGCGGACTTCGCCGGGCGAGCCCGTGCACGCGATCGAGCTGGACGTCACCGACCGCGAAGGATTCGCGCGGGCGGCCGACGAGGCCGAGCGCGTCTTCGGCCACGTGCACGTGCTCTGCAACAACGCCGGCATGGGCATCCTCGGGCCGGTCACGCTCGCGCGGTACGACGACTGGGACTGGGGCCTGGGCGTCCTGCTCGGCGGCGTCGTCAACGGGATCCAGACGTTCCTTCCGCGGATGCTCGCGCACGGCGAGGGCGGGCACATCGTCAACACGTCGTCCATGGCCGGCGTCCTCCCGATCCCCGGCGCCGCGATCTACATCACGGCCAAGGCGGCGCTGATCGGACTCTCGGAGGCGCTTCGGAGCGAGCTCGCCGAGCGACGGCATCGGCGTCTCGGCGTTCTGTCCCGGGCCCGTGCAGACGAACATCCGCGAGGGCGGCAGGACGCGGCCGGAGCGATACGGCGACTCGGGTTACGTCGAGCTCGAGCGCGAGCTCGAGGAGCGGCCGAACTCGCCGCTCTGGATGGACCCGCTCGAGTGCGGCGAGCGCGTGCTCGCGGGCATCCGCCGCGACGACCTCTACATCTTCACGCACCGGGAGTTCCGCGAGGGCGCCGACGAGCGCTTCCGGGCGATGCTCGCCTCGTTCCCGGACGAGCCGCTCAACGACGAGCGGGCCGACGAGATCCGCTTCCTGCTCTCCAATCCGATCTTCGCGCGACGTGCTCGAGCGGCGATCGTGGTGCTGACAGTTTTCGTTGACAGTTTCGTCACGAGCGGGTTACGCTCGGCCGATCGTACGTCGGGCCCTGAGCCGATGGTGGAGCGACGCTGCGTGCCGTTGCGAGTCCCGCGCGTGCAGTGACGAGCGCGAGGCGTACGGACACCTCGGTCAGCTGTCGAGTGCAGGCACAAGGAGGGAGCTATGCGTCCCGTACCATCGTCGAGCGCCCGACGGAGACGCGCGATCGTCGTTCTCGCCGTGGCGGCCGCGCTCACTGCGATCGCCACGGCCGTCGGCGCGACGAGGCGCGGCCCGCCGCCTCAGCTCCTCAACTACCAGGCCTACGTCGGCGGCAAGGGCAAGGCGAAGGCGAACCTCTCGCCCGTCACCATCGGCTACATCAACGGCCAGGGCGGGCCGCCGAACTTCAACTTCCCGCAGGCGACGAGCGTCATCCGAGCCGGAGTGAAGATGGTCAACGCGGAGCTCGGCGGCATCCACGGCCATCCGCTCAGGCTCAGCGAGTGCTTCTGGGCGCAGGCCGAGGAGGAAGGCGTGCGCTGCGGCCAGCAGATGGTCAACAACAACGGTGAAGGCGATCATCTTCGGGTTCGTCACGGTCGGCAACCAGTCGATCTACGCGACGGTCAAGGGCACGATCCCGATCGTCGGCGTCGTCACGGCCAACCCGGCCGACCCGACGGCGAAGAACGCCTTCTTCCTGAACGGCAGCCAGACGAGCGTGCTCGGGCCGTTCGGCACGTACACGAAGCGATTCCTACCGAAGGTGAAGACCGCCGCCATCGTCTATCCGAACGACCCGGGCGCGATCACGGCCGCGGCCGCCTTGCGGAAGGGCTTGGAGCAGGTCGGCGTGAAGGTGACGACGATCGCGGTGCCGCCGCTGGCGACCGACCTGATCGGCGCCGGCGACGCAGGCGAGCTCGGCCGACATGATCGTCGCCGCGCTCGGCTTCACGACGTGCGTGCCGTTCGCGAGGGCGATCGACCAGATCCACTACACGAAGCCGATCCTCTCGACGCCGATCTGCACGTTCCTCCCGCGAGCGGCGTACGCGGGCGGCGACATCCCGAAGTGGACCTACGGCATCGCGCAGACGCTCGTGAACCTGCCGGGCCCGCAGTCGAAGCTCTACCTGAAGAAGGGCCTCCAGTACGGGGCGAACGTGCCGGACATGCTCTGGGTCTTCTCCGAGGGCGCCTGGGAGGAGCTGCTCGCGACCGTGAAGATCATGAACACGATCCCGTACGCGAAGCTCACCCCGCGCGACGATCATCGCCGGCGTTCAAGACGTTCAAGGGCCCGCTCGTCCTGGGGCCGCCGGAGGTCGCCTGCGGCAAGGTGTCGCCTGGCGAGCCGGCCGCCTGCGGCAACCAGACCCAGTTCTACAACTACGCGGGCAAGGGCAAGTGGAAGGCGGCGTCGGGCTGGCTGAAGCCGCCGGAGTGAAGTAGCCGAGTACTGCAAGGCGGAGTCGGCGGGCCCGGCACCGGCGGGCCCGCCGACTCCGCAGGCGACTGAGCCGATGCGCGACATCATCCTCTTCGCTGCGCTCGGGCTGGGTGCGGGCGCGCTGATCGCGAGCATCGCGCTCGGCGTCGTGCTCATCTACCGCGGCTCCGGCGTCATCAACGTCGCGATGGGCGCGATCGCGATGGTCGCCGCCTACCTCTTCTGGGCGTTCAGGACCGGCTACTTCGGCTTCCAGCTCTCGACCGTGCCGGCGTTCGTCCTCACGCTCGTCTGCATGGCCGTGTTCGGCGTCGCTGATCGAACTGGCGATCTTCCGCCCGCTCCGGAACACGGCGCCGCTCGCCAAGCTGGCCGCGTCGCTCGGCCTCCTGCTCGTCCTGGAGTGCCGGCGATGATCGTGATCTTCGGCAACAGCCTGAAGTCGGCGCCGTCGATCCTCCCCTCCGACACGGTCACGATCTTCGACCGCGTCGTGCCGATCGACCGCTTCCTGCTGGCGGGGATCGTGATCGTCGTGGCGGCGGTGCTGGCGGCGCTCTACCGGTGGACGCCCTTCGGCCTCTCGACGCGGGCCGCGTCGGAGAACGAGGTCTCGGCGATGCTCGTCGGGCTCTCGCCGAGCCGGCTGGCGATCACGAACACCGTGCTCGCGAGCGTCGTCGCAGGCGGGCTCGGCATCCTCGTCGCGCCGCTCATCGCGCTCGACGCGCAGACGCTCGCCTTCCAGGTCGTGCCCGCGCTCGCCGCGGCGCTCCTGGCCGGCTTCACGTCGTTCTTCATCGCGTGCTTCGCCGGGCTCGCGATCGGCATGATCCAGTCGCTCCTCATCTACTGGTGGACGCAGAGCTGGTTCCCGACCGACTCCGGCGGCGCGCCGCTCCGCGGGCTGCCCGAGCTCTTCGTCTTCCTCGTCATCGTCCTCGCGCTGTTCCTGCGCGGGGCGAGCCTGCCCGGCCGCGGCGAGCTCGTCGAGAAGCGGCTCCCGGCCGTGCCCCGGCCGGAGCGGCTGCTGCGGCCGAGCGCGATCGCGGCGGTCGTCGGCGTCGTCGCGCTGATCGTCTTCCCGTACGACTTCCGGCAGGCCCTGATCAACTCGCTGCTCGGCGTCGTCATCTGCCTCTCGCTCGTCGTCATCGTCGGCTTCGTCGGCCAGATCTCGGTCGTGCAGCTCGCGCTCGCCGGCGTCGCGGGGTTCACGATGTCCCACCTGACGACGGACGTCGGCGGCATCTGGGCGGAGTTCCCGATCTCGCTCCTGATCGGAGCGGCCGTCGGCGACGGTCGTCGGGCTCCTCATCGCCGTCTCGGCTCTGCGCGTCCGCGGCGTCAGCCTCGCCGTCGTCACGCTCGCGGCGGCGGTCGCGCTCGAGCAGTTCGGCTTCCTCAACGCGCGCTGGGGCGGCGGCGACGGGATCGCCGGTCGAGCAGCCGGAGCTCGGCGGCCTCGACCTGTCTCCCGACGCGTCGCTTCAGGGGCCTCGACGACAAGATCCCGAGCCCGGTCTTCGGCTTCCTCGTCCTCGCGGCGACGATCCTGCTCGCCCTGCTCGTCGCCAACATGCGGCGCTCGAGCCTCGGCCAGCGGATGCTGGCCGTGCGCTCGAACGAGCGCGCCGCCGCGGCGGCCGGGATCAACGTCCGCAACACGAAGCTCGCGGGCTTCGGCATCGCGGCGTTCGTCGCCGGCATGGCCGGCGCGCTCTACGCGTACAACTTCGGCTCGGTCAGCTACAGCCGCTTCGGGGCGCTCACGGCGCTCGGCCTGATCGCGTTCGCCTACTTCGGCGGCATCACCATGGTCTCGGGCGCGGTCATCGCCGGCATCGGGGCGACGGAGGGCCTGCTTCCCGCACGCCTTCGACGAGTGGCTCGGCCTCTCCGGCAACTGGGCGCTGCTCGTCGGCGGCTTCGCGCTGATCATCACGCTGCTCGTCAACCCGGAGGGCATCGCCGGAACGGGGTGGAAGAAGAAGCAGCAGAAGAAGAAACGGCTCGCGGCCGAGGCGGCCGTGCGGAGACGCGGCCCCGCCGCGCCCGTCGCGCGCCGGCCGTGCGCCGGCGCGACCGCCGCGGCGAGCGAGCCGGGCAGCCGTCGTCCTCTCCGCGACCGGGATCTCCGTCTCCTTCGGCGGCCTGCGCGCGCTCGACGAGGTCGACCTCAAGGTCGGGGAGGGCCAGCTCGTCGGGCTGATCGGGCCGAACGGCGCGGGCAAGACGACGTTCATCGACGCCATCTCGGGGTTCGTCCCCTACCGCGGGCAGGTCGAGCTCGACGGGCGGGCGCTGGACGGGCTGGCGCGCGCACCGCGCGCGCCGAGCGCGGGCTCGCGCAGGACCTGGCAGTCGATCGAGCTGTTCGACGATCTGAGCGTGCGCGAGAACCTGGCGGTCGCCTCCTACCGCCCCTCGGCCTGGGCGACGATCAAGGAGGTCGCTCTCGCGGCCGGTCACGAGCACGGAGCGCGGCGGACGCCGCCCTGGAGCTCCTCGGGCTCGAGCGTGGCGGACGCGATGCCGGAGGACCTCTCCCAGGGCCAGCGCAAGCTCGTCGGGATCGCGCGCGCTCTCGCGGCGGAGCCGCGGCTCCTCTGCCTCGACGAGCCGGCCGCGGGGCTGGACACGCGAGAGGGCGAGGAGCTGGCGCGCCGCCTGCGCGCAGTCGTCGACGCGGGCACGCCGATGCTCCTGGTCGACCACGACATGGGTCTCGTGCTCGGGATCTCCGACTACGTGGTCGTGCTCGAGTTCGGCAAGGTGATCGCACAGGGCACGCCCGAGGTCGTCCGTCGCGACCCGCAGGTGATCGACGGCCTACCTCGGCAGCGCGGCGACCGAGCTCGGGGCCGGCGGCGGAGCTTCGATGAGCGACGCGCTGCTGACCATCGAGGGCCTGACCGCCGGCTACGACCGCGCGGCGGTGATCCGCGACCTCGACCTGACCGTCGGGCCGGGCGAGGTGGTCGCGCTGCTCGGCGCCAACGGCGCCGGCAAGACGACGACCCTGAGAGTGATCTCGGGGCTCGTCCGTCCGATGAGCGGGCGCGTCACTTTCGGCGAAAGAGACCTCGCGCGTGTCTCGCCGACGCAGCGGGCACGGCTCGGGATCGCGCACGTCCCGGAGGGCCGTGGCATCTTCTACGGCCTGACGGTCGCCGAGCACTTCCGGCTCGGCTACCGCGGCGACGCCCGGACGAGGAGGCGGCGTACGAGTACTTCCCGAAGCTCGAGGAGTTGCGCACACGGCGCGTCGGGCTCCTCTCGGGCGGCGAGCAGCAGATGCTCGCGGTCGCCCGCGGGCTCGCCCGTCGGCCCCGCCTGCTCCTCCTCGACGAGCTCTCGCTCGGGCTCGCGCCCGTGATCGTCGAAGGCATGCTGCCGGTCGTCCACCATACGCGCTCGACTCGGGCTGCGGCGTGCTGCTCGTCGAGCAGCACGTCCAGCTCGCGCTCGAGATCGCAGACCGCGGGTACGTGCTCTCGCACGGCGAGATCGTCCTCCACGACCGCGCGGAGGTGCTGCAGGCCGACCGCGAGCTCCTGATCTCCAGCTACCTGGGCGAGCAGCAGATCGCGATCAGCGACGCAGCGACGTCGAGCAACGAGGGCTCGACGAGCTGAGGAGGCGAACCCATTGGTAGGATCGAAACCCGGTCGAAGGAGGCGTGACTTGGCCACGTTCAGGGTCCTGAACCCAGAGGGATACCCGCCGAAGGTGAACGCGCAGGGGATGGCGCCGAGCCTCGACGCGCTCGAGGGGAAGAAGGTCTTCCTCGTCGACGTCGGCTTCGCGAACTCGGACAACTTCATGGCGCAGCTGCACGGCTGGTTCGAGGACCACCGGCCCGAGATCCGGACCGAGGTCGTCCGCTGGCGCAACCAGCACATCCCCGATCCCGAGCTCTGCGAGCGCATCAAGGCCGACGGCGACGCGGCCATCATCGGCGTCGGAACCTGACCGGGCTGCGCGCCGGAGGTCTCCGGCCACGTCGTCGATCTCGAGTCGAAGTACGGAGTCCCGACCGTGGGCGTCCACCTCAACGTGTTCGCACATCTCGTGCGCAACACCGTGAAGACGCAGGGCATGCCGAGCGCGCGGCAGGCGTTCGTGCCGACGCCGCTCATGAACACGCGCTCCGGCCGTTCTCCGGGAGTACGTCGAGGGCGACGATCCGGTGCACGGCCGGCCGTTCATGGCCGAGGTCTTCGACCAGCTCACCCGTCCGATCCCGACCGACGAGCTCCGCGGCGAGGACTGGGACCGCTCGACAGCGCGCTACGTCGAGGCGTCGAGCGAGGAGGAGATGCACGCGCACTTTCGGGAGCGCCGCTACACCGACTTCCTGCCGATCGTCCTGCCGACGGAGGAGCGCGTCGAGCGGATGCTCACGGGAACGAGCTCACGCGCGGGACGAGATGGTCGGAAAGCTCCGGCCGACGATCGGCATGGAGTACTGGCACTTCGACGTCGAGAAGGTCGCGGTGAACGCCGTCATGGCGGGCGCCGCACCCGAGCACTTCCCCGTCCTCCTCGCGCTCGCCTCGAGCGGCGACACGGGGCGCCAGAGCAGCATGTCCTCGATGGGGAACATGGTCGTCGTCAACGGCCCGATCCGCAACGAGATCGGCATGAACAGCGGCATCGGAGCGATGGGGCCGTACAACTACGCGAACTCCGTGATCGGCCGGGCGTTCGGGCTCCTCTCCCAGAACCTCCAGGGCGGCTCGGTGCCGGGCGAGACGTACGCCGGCTCGCAGGGCAACAACTTCTCCTACAACTGCATCACGTTCGCCGAGAACGAGGAGGCGAGCCCCTGGGAGCCGTTCCACGTGCAGTACGGCTACGCCCCGGACGAAAGCGCCGTCACCGTGTCGTATATCTGGGGGAACGTCTGGGCCGAGTACCTGCGGAGCTACTGGCAGGAGAAGCTCGTCGCGATGATCTCGCGGGCTCGAGCCCGGGATGGGCTGCACGCTCGTGCTCGATCCGATCGTGGCGCGCGAGTTCGTCGAGCGCGGCCTCGAGACGAAGGAGCAGATCGCCCACTGGATCCACGAGAACGCGAAGATCCCGCAGCGGCGCTTCTGGGACCACGTGATGCTCAACCTGATCCACGAGGAGGTCGAGGCGGGAGTCGAGCCGTTCGCGAGCTACTGGAAGGCGCCGCCCGACGAGCTGATCCCGGTCTTCGAGCCGGACCGGATCAACATCGTCGTCACCGGCGGCGAGACGAACGGGCACTTCAGCATCTTCCAGGGCTCCCCGATGCGGGCGAAGTTCCGCACGAACAAGGGGCAGAAGGCAACGGTCTCGATCGACGAGTGGCGCTGAAGGAGCGCGTCGACCGGAGCGCGCCGACTAGATCGAGATCACGACCTTGCCGACGTGGCCTGCCGCCTCGAGGTAGCGGAACGCCTCGCGCGCGTCCTCGAACGGAAACACGCGATCGATGACCGGCTTCAGGCCGCTGAGGGATCGCCCGGGTCATGTCCTCGTACATCGCGCGCGACCCGACGACGATCCCCTGGACGCGGATGCCCTTGACGCTGATCGGGTGCGGATCGACCCTTCCCTCGAGGCCCGTGAGGACGCCGATCAGGGAGACCGTGCCCCCGCGGCGTGTCGCCTTGATCGACTGGTCCGTCGTCCACGAGCCGCCCACCTCGATCACGTGGTCGACGCCTACTCCGCCGGTGAGCTCGAGCGCGCGGTCCGCCCAGTCGGCTGTCGTCACGTAGTTGATCGTCTTCCACGCGCCGAGCGACCGCGTGCGCTCGAGCTTCGCGTCGCTGCTCGAGGTTGCGATAACGCGCGCCCCGGCCAACAGCCCGAACTGCAGCGCGAAGACCGACACTCCGCCCGTGCCCTGGACGAGGATCGTCTCGCCCGGCTGCGTTCGTGCGTTCGCGAAGAGCGCATGCCAGGCGGTGACCGCGGCGCACCCGAGCGTCGACGCCTCCTCGTCGCTCAGGTGCTCGGGGCTGTGAACGAGGCCGTCCTCGTGCAGGACGACCTCGTCGGCGAGCACGCCGTCGAGCCCGCCCGCGAGCACGGTGCCAAGGGCTGCAGGCGGCGGCACGCTGCCGTCGAGCCAGCGCTGGAAGAAGATGCTGACGACGCGGTCTCCAAGCTGGACGCGAGAGACGCCGGCGCCGATCTCGACGACCTCGCCCGCAGCGTCGGAGCAGGGCTGCAACGGCAGCCGAACCGGTCGTGGGGCGATGCCGTGCTCGACCTCCAGGACGTCGCGGTGGTTCAGCGAGACGGCCCGGACCCGAACGCGAACCTCACCCGGCCCGAGTTCGGGGCCGAGTCGTTCCTGGAGCTCGAGCCGGTCGATGCCGAACGCGTCCGAGAGCCGCCAGGCTCTCACGGCGCGCGGTCCGCGAGGTAGCGGTGCGCGGCGACCGCCGCGGTCGCACCGTCCCCGGCAGCGGCGATCGCCTGGCCGACGGCGCCCGCCCGCACGTCGCCCGCGGCGAACAGCCCCGGCAGCTCCGTCTGCATCCAGCCGTCCGCCGGAACCGAGCCGTCGTCGTCGAGCACGACGAGCCCCTCGAGGAGGCGGGTGTTCGGTACGCGGCCCGCGTACGCGAACACACCTTCCACGGGCACGGTCGTGGACTCCCCGCTCGCGAGATCGCGCACACGGACGCCGTCGACCTGTCCGTCGCCGAGGATCTCCTCGATCACGGTCCCGTTCCGGACCTCGATCTGACCGGTTTCGGCGATGCGGCGCCTGTAGGTGTCCTGCCCGCCGAGCGCCTGCTCCGGGCTCATGAGCACGACCCGGACGTCGTGGCGCACGAGCTCGAGCGCCTCGACGAGCGCGTGGTCGCCATCTCCGCACACCGCGACCACCTTTCCCCGGTAGAGCGGGCCGTCGCAGCTCGCGCAGTGGCTCAGACCCCTGCCCTCGAGCCGATCCTCCCCCGGCACGCCCAGCTCGCGGGGCCGAGTCCCGGTGGCGACGACAACGGCGCCCGCGACGAGCTCGCGCGAGTCGGTCAGGAGCGCCCAGTCGCCGTTGCGTGACTCGATGCGTGTCACCTCACCGAGCTCGAGCGCGGCTCCCGCCCCCATCGCCTGCTCCTGAAGGCGCGGGCCGAGTCGTAGCCCGGCACCGCCTCGGGAAAGCCGGGGAAGCCCTCGATCCGTTCCTGGTTCAGGAGGGCGCCGCCCGCCCCGAGCGGGTCGAGCACGATCGTGCTGCGACCGTGCCGTGCGGCGAGGAGGGCCGCCGCGAGCCCGGCAGGCCCTCCTCCCACGACCGCGAGTTCGCAGTCCACGAGCGGTTTACCCTCCGGGTTGCCGTTCGCCGAGGTGGCGGATATCTGCGCGAGGACGTCCCAGTGCTCGACGATCTTCCCGTTCCTTCGAGCCGGAAAATGTCCACGACCTTGCTGCCGCGGTCGCCGAAGGCGTCCTCCGTTCCCTGCCCACCGATGATGCCGTGGGTTACGACGAGGTCGCATTCCGCGACGGCGCGCCTGATGTCGATGTGGAGGTTGGGGTACAGGGCATTCGGCTCGCCGTGAAGAAGTTCACGAAGTCGATGAACGCCTGGAACCCGTTCGCCGCGAGCGGATTGTGCTGGATGTACTGTCGCCGCCGTAGAGCGCGACGGCATCCTCGGGCTTCTTTTGGTTGAACGCCAGCGTGTAATACGCAACGACGTTCGCCTTGTTGCGCTCGAGGAGCGCCGTGCCGTGCACGCACGCCGGGCCGGCGCCTTGAGGCGGACCGTTCCCACTGCCGGTACTCGCGTACGCGACGCCGAAGCTGAGCGCGGCCAGCGCGAGCGACGCGGCCGCGATGACGCGTGACGGGGTCAGGATCCTCATGACTCCCCTCCTTGTCTCGCTTGCCCTGTCGGTTTGGATCATGACCGGCCGGGTCCGCCTCGTGTCGAGCCTACGTGGCCTCATGACTTCGCCTCGGCAGCCAGGGCGGGCCTCCCGGCCTCGGCGGTCGGCTCCTCCGCCTCCGCCCGCTCCCCCAGTGGGGAATCGTTGTGAGCCGACCCTCCTCGGACGCTCTCATACCCTGGAGGTCGCGGGTTCAAGGCGCCGCAATGGTGGCCTTCCGTGTCGGAGTAGTGGGGGACTCTGTTGAGCGGTCGCGCACTGCGTCACCCTTCGGCGATGCGAGTCGGACTCGTCGCGAGCCTGTCGACGCCCAGGAACCGGGCGCTGTGCTCCTCGCTGATCGGCGGGGCGGCCTAGCACCGGCATCGGTTCGCGAGTGGGAGATGGTCATCCATGCGCCGGCCTCGATACTGGCCGGGCTCTTCTTCGTCGCGCTCACGCTCCGGCCGCAGATCGTCGGCATCGGCCCGCTCCTGCCCGACGATCCAGGACGAGCCTGGATACGACGCATGCGCTCGTCGGGCTTGCTCGCGAACGATCCCCGTCCTGTGCATGGGGCTCTTCGCGCCGCCGGCCGCATATCTCGGCGCCACGGGTCGGCACGCGCGCCGCGATCACCTGGTCGCTCGCTGCTCATCGGCGTCTTCGGGCTCGCCCGCGCCGTGGCGCCGAGCGCGGCGCTCCTCGTCCTCTTCACCTGGCCGGTCGGCGTCGGGATGGGCCTCGCCGGCGCGCTCGTGCCGGTCGCGGTCAAGGAGCGCTTCCCCGTGCGTCCCGCCGGGCCCACCGGCGTCTACACGACCGGCATCCAGGTCGGCTCGGCGCGTGTCGGCCGCCATAGCGGTACCGCTCGCCGCGTGGTACGGCGGCTGGCGTGCGTCGCTCGCCGTCTTCTCGCTCGTCACCTCGGCGCTCGCGGTCGTGCTGGCTCGTGCTCACGCGACACGATCCGGCGCACGAGCGCGCCCGCGAGCGCCCGCCGCGCCTGCCCTGGCGGAGCCGGCGTCGCCTGGCTCCTCGTCGCGCTCTTCGCGCTGATGGCGTCGACCTACTACGGCATCAACGCCTGGCTGCCCGACTCCTACGTCGAGCGCGGCTGGAGCACGCAGCGGCCGGGAACCTGCTCGCGGTGCTCAACCTCGTCGCGATCCCGGCGGCGTTCGCTCATCCCGTGGCTGTCGGACCGCGTCGGCGGCCGCGGCGCGCTGGCTCGTCGCGCATGGCGACGACGTTCCTCGTCGGCGATGACCGGCGTCGTGCTCGTCCCGGCGGCGGCCTACGCCTGGGTCGTCGCGCTCGGCATCGCGAGCGGCGGCATGTTCGCGCTCGTCCTGACGTTGCCGCTCGACCTCGAGCACGACGCCCGCCGCGTCGGCGCGCTGGTCGGGATGATGCTCGGGCTCGGCTACACGATCGGTGCGTTCAGCCCGTTCGTGCTCGGCGCCGTCCGTGACGTGACGGGCAGCTTCACGGCGTCGCTCTGGCTCCTCGTCGGCTTCTCCGTGCTCCTGCTCGGCTCGGTCGCCGCGCTGCCGCGCTCCCATTCCCGGGTCGCCGGCTACCGGCTCGAGCCTGCGGCGTCGTGCAGGACCGGCGATAGGCTGGCTGCATGACGGCGAGCACGAGCGTCGACACACCGATCGGCATCGTCGGGATCGAGGCGTCGGACGCCGGCATCCGACGCGTGCGTCTTCCGGGGGGAGGCGAGCTCGAGCGGCGCGGCGACGGCGCGGCCGCCGAGAGCGCAGCCGTGGCGGCCGCACAGCTCGTGGAGTTCGCGCGCGGAGAGCGCGAGGAGTTCGACGTGCCGCTCGACTGGTCGGACGTCGAGCCCACCCACCGCCGCGTGCTCGAGACGCTGTGCGAGATCGCGCCCGTACGGCACCACGGTCACGTACGGCGAGCTGGGCGCTCGTGCCGGAGTCGACGACCCGCGGGAGGTCGGCGTGATGATGGCCACGAACCCGTTGCCGCTCGTCGTCCCGTGTCATCGCGTCGTCGCCTCCGACGGTCTCGGCGGCTACGGCGGCGGGCTCGACCTCAAGCGCCGCCTGCTCGAGCTCGAAGGCGTGCTCCCGCAGCGGCTCGACCTCGGCGACCTCTAATCTCGAACGCGTGGAGCTCGTCGATCTCGGGGAGAGCGGCCTTCGCGTCTCGCGCGTCGGCCTCGGTTGCAACAACTTCGGCGGACGGATCGACCTCGACGCGACGCGCGCGGTCGTCGAGGCGGCGCTCGAGGTCGGCGTCACGTTCTTCGACACCGCCGCCGTCTACGGAAACGGCGGCGACAGCGAGCGCTACCTCGGCGAGATCCTCGAGGGACGCCGCGACCAGGTCGTGCTCGCGACGAAGTTCGGCTGGGGCGAGGAGACCGGCGACGGGTCGGCCGACGAACGTCCGGCGGTCGATCGACGAGTCGCTCGAACGGCTGCGGACCGACCACGTCGATCTCTACTACCTCCACAAGCCCGACCCGTCGACGCCGATCGCGGAGACGCTCGGCGCGCTCGACGAGCTCGTGCGCGCCGGGAAGGTGCGCGCGATCGGCTGCTCCAACTTCTCGGCTGCGCAGCTCGCGGAGGCCGACCGCGTCGCGCGCGAGCTCGGCGGCGGCGCGGTTCACGGTGCTCCAGAACCACTACAGCGTCATCCGGCGCGACGACGACGAGGACGTGCTCCCGCTCTGCCGCGAGCTCGGCGTCTCGTACATCCCGTACTTCCCGCTCGCGAGCGGCCTCCTGACGGGCAAGTACCGGCGAGGCGAGCCCGCGCCGGACGGGACACGGCTGGCGGGACGCGAGATCGAGGACGAGCGCTTCGACCGCGTCGAAGCGTGCGCGTGCTTTGCGGAGGAGCATGGCTACTCGCTGCACGAGCTCGCGATCTGCGCGCTGGCGTCGACGCCGGGCGTCGGCTCGATCATCGCCGGGGCGACGAAGCCCGAGCAGGTGCGCGCGAACGCGGCGGCCGCGGGCGCGTGGCGTCTCGATCGTGACGAGCTGGACGCGCTCGCCCGGCTCTGAGGGGGCAAGCCCTGCTCCTGTACGAGGTCGCGCGCCGCGTCGGCTGGAGGTCGCGGCGACGTCGTCGCGGCTGAAGAAGATCGAGCGGATCGCGAGTGCTCCTCGCCGCGGCGAGCTCCGGACGAGGTCGCGGTCGCGGTCGCCTATCTCTCGGGCGAGCTGCCGCAGGGAACCGTCGGCGTCGGCTGGGCGGCGCTGCGGGAGCGCCCGCCGCCCGCGGCCGCACCCGACGCTCGAGCTCCTCGAGGTCGACGCGGCCGTGTCGCGGCTCCAGGCGATCGCCGGCAAGGGCTCGCAGGCTGCGCGCCGCGAGGCGCTCGTCCGAGCTCTTCGCGCGCGCGACCGAGCCCGAGCAGCGGCTCCTCGTCGGGCCTGCTCCTCGGCGAGCTCCGGCAGGGCGCGCTCGAAGGCGTGATGACCGACGCGGTCGCGAGGGCGGCCGGGCTTCCGGTCGCGCGACGTGCGGCGGGCGGTGATGCTCGCGGGCGACCTGCGAGCCGTCGCGGCGGCGGCGCTGCGCGGACGGCGCAGACGGGCTCGCGCGGTTCCGGCTCACGCTGCTGCACGCCGTCCAGCCGATGCTGGCGCAGACCGCCGACGACGTCGCGAGCGCGCTCGAGCCGGCTCGGCCGCGCGGCTCGAGTGGAAGCTCGACGGCGCGCGGATCCAGGCGCACCGGGCCGGCGACGAGGTGCGCGTCTTCACGCGCAACCTCGCCGACGTCACCGACCGCGTGCCGGAGATCGTCGAGCGCCGTGCGGAGCTCGCCGGTCGAGCGATCGTCCTCGACGGCGAGGCGATCGCGCTCCGCGACGGACGGCCGCCCGCAGCCGTTCCAGGTCACGATGAGCCGCTTCGGCACGAAGACGGTCGGCGGCCGGGACGCCGTCTCCGCTGCCGTTCTTCTTCGACTGCCTCCACCTCGACGGCGCGGACCTCATCGACCGCTCCCGCCAGCGAGCGGCTCGCCGCGCTCGACGGCGCTGCTTCCCGAGGCGCATCGTCGTTCCGCGCGTCGAGACCGACGACGCGGCGGCGGCGCAGGCGTTTCTCGACGACGCGCTCGCGCGCGGCCACGAGGGCGTGATGGTGAAAGTCGCTCGACGCGCCGTACGAGGCGGGCCGCCGCGGGCCGGCTGGCTCAAGGTCAAGCCGGCGCACACGCTCGACCTCGTCGTGCTCGCCGCCGAGTGGGGGCACGGCCGCCGGCAGGGGTAGCTCTCGAACCTCCACCTCGGCGCGCGCGACCCGGCGGCCGGCGGCTTCGTGATGCTCGGCAAGACCTTCAAGGGCATGACCGACGAGATGCTCGCCTGGCAGACCGAGCACCTGCTCGAGCTCGAGACGCGACGCGAGGGTCACGTCGTCCACGTCCGGCCCGGAGCTCGTCGTCGAGATCGCGTTCGACGGCGTGCAGACGAGCCCGCGCTACCCGGGCGGCGTGGCGCTGCGCTTCGCGCGCGTCAAGGGCTACCGGCCGGACAAGTCGCCGAGGAGGCGGACACGATCGACGCCGTGCGCGCGATCCACGCGCGTGCGGAGTAGTCTCGCGCTCAACGCAACCGACCCGCTGGGAGGTGCGGACATGACGCACTACGGCACGCTTCGCGCTCTGGGCGTTCATCGCCACGCTCGTCGGGGTCTTCGGGATGATCGCCGCGGTCATCGGCACGATCGTCTGGGCGTTCGAGGTCGAGGGCTTCTGGCAGACGATCGGCGTCCTGCTCATCGGACTCCCCGTGTCCATCTTCATCGCGACGCTCCCGATCGCGCTCGCGCCAGGCGCTGCGCGCGATCGCCGACGTCGGCGACACGTGTCGCGCCCGCTAGACGCGATGGCCGAGGTCCTCCGCAAGAGCTTCGACCGCCCGACGAGGTCATCGAGTTCCCGGCGTCCGACGTGCAGTCGTCGACCTCGGCGATCTCACCGTCGGACGCATGGTCAACGAGCCGGGCTGGCGCTGGTCGACGCACATGCAGCCCGTCGTCGGCGGCGAGTGGTGCCAGGCGCGGCACGTCGGGTTCATCATCTCCGGGCGTCTCGGGACCGAGTTCGCCGACGGCACGTCGGCCGAGTTCGGCCCGGGCGACGTCTTCGACATCCCACCCGGCCACGACGGCTTCACGGTCGGCGACGAGCCCGTGCGTCCAGGTCGAGTGGACCGGGCTCCGTGCATGGGCCGGCTTCCCGACGGGCATCCACAGCCGCGTGCTCGCGACGCTGCTCTTCATCGGATCTCGTCGACTCGACGACGCTCGCCGCCGAGCTCGGCGACGCGCGCTGGCGCGCAGCTCCTCTCCGAGCTCTTCGAGGCGGTCCGGGGCGAGCTCGAGCGGTTCGGCGGGACGCGAGGTCGACACGACCGGTGACGGGATGCTCGCGACGTTCGAGGGCCCGGCGCGTGCGCTCCACTGCGCGGCGGCGCTCACCGGCATGCCGCGAAGCTCGAGCGTCCAGCTCCGGATCGGAGTCCACGTCGGAGAGGTCGAGCTCGTCGGCGCGGACGTGCGCGGCATCGCCGTCCACGAGGCGGCGCGCATCATGGCCGCCGCGGCCCCGGGCGAGATCCTCGTCTCCGATCTGACGCGCGGCCTCGCGGGCGCATCGGGGCTCCAGTTCGAGGATCGCGGGCACGCACGAGCTCAAGGGCCTCGACGGCGAGTGGCGCCTCGCCGCTTACGTCTCCGAGCGATGAGCGAGCTTCCCCTCATCCTGGCCGTCGACGAGGACGCGAGAGGCGCTCGAGCGGATCACCGCCGAGCTTCAGCGCTACGCGCGCGACTACGAGGTCGATCTGCGGGCCGTCGACCGAGGCCGCGCTCGAGCAGCTCGAGGCGCTGCGCGACGACGACGCCGCGGTCGCGGTCGTGCTCGCGGCTCGCGGAACTCAGGAGCTGAAGGGCGAGGAGCTCCTCGAGCGCGTCCACGACCTCCACCCGCACGCGAAGCGCGCGCTGCTCATCCCCTGGGGAGGCTGGGCGGACGAGGACACCGCGGACGCGATCCGCACGGCGATGGCGCTCGGCCACATCGACTACTACGCCCTCAAGCCGTGGAGCACTCCGGACGAGCTCTTCCACCGGCTCGTCTCGGAGTTCCTGCAGGAGTGGCGGCGGCAGAACGCACCGGGCCGCCGCGAGCTCACGGTCGTCGCGGATCCGTGGTCGTCGCGCGGCTACGAGCTGCGCAACCTCCTGGCGAGAAACGGCGTGCCGCACGCGTTCCACGCATGCGACTCCGTCGAGGGCGCGGCGCTCTTGCAGTCGTGCGGCCAGGGCGGTGCGGACGTCCCGGTCGTGATCCTCCCCGACGGATCGGCGCTCGTCGATCCGGCCGCCGAGGACCTCGCGCAGCACGGGACTCGCATGCCCACGGAGCTCGAGGCACCCGGGACGTTCGACGTCGTGATCGTCGGAGCCGGCCCGGCGGGGCTCGCGGCCGCCGTCTACGCGTCGTCGGAGGGCTTGGACGCGCTGGTCGTCGAGCGCGAGTCGATCGGCGGGCAGGCGGGATCGAGCACGCGGATCCGCAACTACCTCGGATTCTCGCGGGGGCTGAGCGGCGCGGAGCTCGCGCAGCGCGCGTACCAGCAGGCATGGGTCTTCGGTGCGACGTTCCTGCTCACGCGCGAGGTGGAGGACGTCGAGCTCGGCGAGCCGGACACGTACCGTCTCGATCTCGGGCGGCACGCGAGTCGAGGCGCGGAGCGTCATCCTCGCGATGGGAGTCTCGTACCGGCGGCTCGACGTTCCCGCGCTCTCGCGGCGCTCGAGGGGAGAGGCGTCTTCTACGGGTCGTCGCCGTCCGAGGCGCGGCAGTTCACGGGCGAAGAGCGTCTTCGTCGTCGGCGGCGCGAACTCGGCCGGTCAGGCGGCGGTCCACCTCGTCTCGCTACGCCAGGAGCGTCACGCTCCTCTGCCAGGAGCGCTCATCGAGAACGAGCATGTCCAGGTACCTCATCGACGAGATCGACGGCAAGGCGAACATCCACGTGCTGGACAGCGCCCAGGTCGTCGACGCGGGCGGCGAGGAGCGGCTCGAGACGGCTGACCCTCCGCGGGCGGGACGGGGTCGAGACCGTGCCCGCGGACGGGCTCTTCATCCTCATCGGCGCCGAGCCGCGCGCCGACTGGCTCCCGCCGGAGGTCGAGCGCGACGAGCGCGGCTTCGTGACCACGAGCCAGGACGACTACTCGACGAACGTTCCGGGCGTCTTCGCGATCGGCGACGTCCGCTCGGGCTCGGTGAAGCGCGTCGCGTCGGCGGTGGGCGAGGGCTCCGTCGTCATCCAGCACGTTCACCACTACCTCGAGGAAGCGCGGCTCCTCACGAGGCCGTGACCGTCGCGACATCGGGCGACGCGCTCGCACGGGGGCCAGGCGGCGCTTGCCTCCGGCGACTGGGAGTAAGCGCGCGATGACGTTCGTGGAGGCGCCGCCGGGTAGTGATTCCGCTGAACGGCGAGCTCGCCGCCGCTGTACGCGCGGCTCGGAGATCGTCGAGTTCAGCCCGACGGCCGAGCTCGCGCGATGCCTTGGCGGTCGTCGAGCGCAACGTGGCGGCCGCAGGGTTGTGAGGATCACGGGCCAAGGCTCTAGTGCCTGGCCCCGTCGTCTCTCAGCTCGTGATGTCCGCGCAGTCGGGCGAGTTGTCGATCGCGTTCTTGATCTCGCCCTCGCGTCGGCAGCCTTGATCGTGGTGATCGTGGACGAGAACGCCGTTCCCATCTCCTCGATCGATGCCGTGGCCGCCGTCACTGCGCTCGGCACGTCCGCGAGGCTGGAAACGTCGCCGACCGTCGTCTCGATGGTCGACCTCGGTCTCGACGGTCGTCGAGAGCGCGTCGACCGAGGTCCTGATCTCCTCGCCCGACTCCGTATCCGGCGTGCCGAGCCCTTGAGGTCGTCGCGGAACGTGTCGGTGGCTTCCTTCGCATCGTCCGCAGCCCTCTGGAGCCCGTCCTCCGTGAGTCGAGGACGTCGGTGAACTGGCTCGTGATGCTCTGAGCTCGCCCTTCCAGGTCGCTGATCGGCGCCGCACAAGCCGTCCGCCCATTCGGCGGTGCGGAAGTCTCGTCGTCGTCTCGTCTCGTCGTCGCTCCCGCCGCAGCCGGCGGCGACTCCGGCGACGGCGAGGACGGCGACCGCGACGATCCAGCGAACGCTCATCGCCCGCAACCTAGCGGGTCCGGGCGGCGACGAGTGCAAGGAGCGGGACGACCGTCCACGCCGCGAGCTCGCGGAGGCCCGTCGTACGGGTCGCGGTCTCGGCGGTCGGCGCCACGCGCAGCTTCGCCCCCGAGCCGAGGAGCGCCGCCCGCACCAGGACGCCCGCGCGGCGCGCGTGCCAGCTCGACGTCACGACGACGACCTCGGCTGGCGTCCAGCCGGCGGGCTGCCCGGCCGACCGCGATCGCGTTACCGAGTGTCGTGCGCGCTCCGCGGTCGACCAGCAGCCGCCGGCTCGGCATCGTCCACGACGCAGCCATCAGCTCCGCCTCGCTCGTCGCCCGTCCGCCGCGCGCCCAGCCGGTGAAGAGGACGACGTCGTCCGGCCGCGCTTACTCCTCCGCCCGCGCGATCCGTGCCTGGCAGACGCGATGGAGACCGGTTCGGACGCCCGCGTCGGAGTAGCCGAGGACGGCGACGAGGCGCGTCACCGCGTGCGCCGAAGTCGGCGCCAGACGCCGTACAGGAGCAACGTGCTCGACGACCGTGACCACGAGCCGGACGGCCTTTCCGCCGCGTAGCTTCGACTCCCCGCTCGCGCGCTCCCGCATATGTACCGGCACCTCGACGACTCGCAGGCCCGCCTCGCGGAGCCGCAGGAGCGACTCGACCTCGGGCGCGCCGCTCGTGTAACGGGCACTGAGTGCGGGAAGCGCGAGCCGGTTCGCGGCGTACATCCCGCTCGTGGCGTCGTGGAACGGCCGGCCGAGCGCTGCGCCCATCGCCCGGCGCAGGAGGGAGGTGCCGAGCCGGCGGCTTCGCGACGGCTCATAGCGGTACGCCTCATAGCCATCGCCCGTTGCGAACCTCGACCCGACCGCGACGTCCGCGTCTCCGCTGCGGACGATCTCGAGCAGGCGGGCGAGCTCGTCGACGGGGTGCTGGCCGTCGGCGTCGACGCGGCCGGTGAACGCGTAGCCGCGCGACTCGGCGTGCGCGTAGCCGGCGGCGATCCCCTCCCGCAGTCCGCGGTTCTCGCCGAACGAGAGAACCTCCGCGCCGTGCGCACGCGCGACGGACGCCGTCCCGTCCGTCGACCCGTCGTCGACGACGAGGACGTCGGCCCCGGGCGAGCCCGGCTCGCAGCTCGTCGAGGACGGCGGGAAGGTTCTCCTCCTCGTTCCAGGCCGGGATGAAGACGAGCGTGTCGGGAGGCATCGCACGAGAGTAGACGACGCGCCGAGTGGTCGCTCACTGGGGTTCTCCCTCGAAAGCAGCAACAGACCGTCGCCGCGGAGTCGAGCGACGGCGCCTTGCAGGAGAGGACGACCGAGCGTGTCGAGTAGCTCAGATCACGTTGCGCTCGGGCCGGCTCTCGTCCCGGGCGAACCTCTCGGCGGACAACGCCGCGACGTCGACGAATGCCTCGCGCCCGAGGACGAGATCGCGCACGATCTCACCGATTGCCGGCCCCTGCAGGAAGCCATGGCCGGAGAATCCGGTCGCGTACAGGAATCGCTGTGGCGCAGTCGTCTCTCCGACGAGCGCGTTGTGGTCCGGCGTGACCTCGTAGTAGCCATTCCAGCCGCCCGCGATGCCCATGTCGAGGAGCGCCGGGCAGCGCCGCTCGGCGACATCGAGGACGAGCTCGAGCCACGCGGGGTCGGTCGACACGCTCGAAGCCGGGAGGCTGCTTGGGGTCGGCCATCCCGAACAGCAGCCCCGGGCCCTCGCGGTGGAAGTAGAAGCCGGTCGAGAAGTCGACGGTCAACGGGATGCCGTTCGGAAGACCGGGCGCCGGCCCGGTGAAGCCGACCTCGCGCAGGTAGGGCTCCACGGGGAGCTCGACCCCCACGGCCCGTGCGATCTCGGGCGACCAGACTCCGGCGGCGCAGATCACCGTCGACGTCACGACGGTGCCGAGGCTCGTCTGGACCGCCTGCACCTCGGCGCCGTCGAGGTCGATCCCGGTCACTGCACAGCCGGTGACCACCGAGCCGCCGTGCGCGCGAACGCCGCCGGCGTACCCCTGCGTGACGGCCTCCGGGCTCGCGTGGCCGTCGAGCGGGCAGAACGTGGCGGCGATGACGCCGTCGAGCGCAGCGAGCGGGCACAGCTCCGCGACCTCGTCGAGCGCGACGAACCGGCTCGGGACACCGAGCTCGTTCTGCAGGGCGACGCTCGCTTCGAACGCGGCGACGTCCTCGGCTCGGTCGAGCAGGAACAGGTAGCCGACCTGGTGGAGATCGATCTCGGCCCCGGGCGCTCGGCGAAGCGCTCGAACGCCTCGATGCTGCGCAGGCCGATCGCGATGTTGAGCGGGTCGGAGAACTGCGCACGCATCCCTCCGGCTGCGCGGCTCGTCGAACCGCCCGCGAGCTGGTCGCGCTCGACGAGGCAGACGTCGACGCCCGCCTCGGCCAGGTGGAACGCGATGCTCGTCCCGATGACCCCACCGCCGACGACCACGACGTCGGCTGACGGCGGCAGTGAGCTCATCGGCGAACGAGGTTCTTCAGGAAGAACCCGAGATTCGCCGGACGCTCGGCGAGTCGTCGCATGAGGTACGGGTACCAGTCGGGGCCGAACGGCGACGCGACGAGCACCTTGTAGCCCTCCGCTGCGATCGACCGCTGCAGCCCCGGACGCACGCCGTACAGCATCTGGAACTCGAAGCGGTCGCGGGAGATGCCCTCGCGCGCCGCGAACGCCTGAACCGTTCGGATGATCGGCTCGTCGTGCGTCGCCACTGCGATGTAGGCGCCGCCGCGGAGGCCGCGCTCGACGAGCTCGACGTACGCGCGGTCGACGTCCGCCTTCTCGGGGTAGGCGATGGCCGCCGGCTCGAGGTATGCGCCCTTGACGATGCGGAGGTTCGGCGATCGCGGGAGCAGGCGCTCCAGGTCGTCGGGCGTTCGGTACAGATAGGACTGGAGCACGGTGCCGACGGCGTCGTGACCGGCGTCGCGGAGTCGCTCGTAGATGCGCAGCGTCACCTCGACGTAGTCCGACTGCTCCATGTCGATGCGGATGAACGTCTCGAGCTCTTCCGCCCGGCGTGCCAGGTGCTCGACGTTCTCGTACGCGAGCTCCTCGTCGAAGGAGAGGCCGAGGTGCGTGAGCTTGAGTGCGACGTTCGCCTTCAGCTTCTCGGCGACGAGGCGCTCGATGATCGACTCGTACTCGGCAGTGACGGCGGCGGCGCCCTCGGCGTCCGGGATTGCCTCGCCGAGGAGCGTCGTGTTCGCGTGCAGGCCGTCGTCGTTGAGCTTCCGCAGCACCGCGACGCACGAGTCGAGCGTCTCGCCGGCGACGAAGCGGGCCGCGCCGACCCGCTTGCCGTGGCTCTGCACGAGGCGTTGCATGCGCGGGCTCTCGGCCGCATGGAGGATCGCGGATCGCGGCAGCGTCGAGACGGTTGCGCGAAGGTCGGCCACGCGGTGCCGAGCCTACCGCGGAGGCACGTCAGTTCCGGCTCGGGTCGGGCGGCATCGCCGCGAGCAAGGAGAACGGGCCGCCCTTCCTGCGGAGCACGGCGCTCCAGAGCCCCTCCGGGTCATCGGTGAAGACGTCGTCGGGAAGCGCCTGCTCGACGATCCACGAGCCCTTCCTCGAGCTCGGCGTCCAACTGGCCGGGCCCCCAGCCCGCGTACCCGACGTAGACGCGCGCCCGTCGAAGCTCGCCCAGCTCGTCCGGATCGATCTCGGACGGAAGGAAGCCGACGGACTCCACGACGAGCGAGTCGGCCCGATCGGGCTCGGCGAAGTCGGCGAGTACGACGACCGCCGAGGGCTGCACCGGCCCGCCCACGTACACCGCACCCATCTCGTCGGCGAGCAGCGTCAGCTCGGGCAGTGCTTCCTCGACGAGTGTCTCCGACGAGCGGTTCAGCACGATGCCGAGGGCGCCCTCCTCGGAGTGCTCGCCGACGAGCACCACGGTCCGCCAGAAGTTGGGGTCGACGAGCGCCGGGCCGGCGACGAGCAGGTGCCCTCGCAGCGACTCCACGGTCGTATCATCGCCACATGGAGGGCGTGGGCCGCGAAATCCGTCTCGTGGCGCGCCCCCAGGGCTTCCCGGGGGAGGACCTCTTCGAGGTGGCGGAGACGCCGATCCCGGCCCCGGCCGAGGGGCAGGTCCTCATCCGCAACGCGTACTTCTCCGTCGATCCCTACATGCGCCCGCGGATGAACGACGTGCGGTCGTACGTCGCGCCGTTCACGCTCGGCGAGGCGATGACGGGCGGAGCGGTCGGAAGGGTGGCCGTTTCGCGCAACTCGCGCTACAGCGAGGGCGAGTGGGTGCTGCACCAGCTCGGCTGGCGCGAGTGGGCGCTCTCCGACGGCGCGACGCTTGCGCAGGCTCGATCCGAGCCGCTGCTCCGATCTCGACCGCTCTCGGCGTCCTCGGCATGCCGGGCTTCACCGCCTGGTACGGGCTGTTCGTCCTCGGCGAGCCGAAGGAGGGCGACACCGTCTTCGTCTCCGGCGCAGCAGGCGCCGTCGGCAGCGCCGCAGGGCAGATGGCGCGCATCGCCGGCTGCCGCGTCATCGGGAGCGCCGGATCGGCGGAGAAGCTCGAGTGGCTGCGCGAGCTGGGGTTCGACGACGCCTTCGACTACAACGAGCAGCGCCCGTACGCCGCTCTCGCCGAGCTCGCTCCGAACGGGATCGACATCTACTTCGACAACGTCGGAGGCGACCATCTGGAGGCGGCCATCGGCGCGCTCGGAAACCATGGCCGGATCGTGGCCTGCGGGTCGATCTCCCGCTACAACGATCGCGGCGCCGTCGCCGGGGCCTCGGAACATGTTCATGGTCGTCACGAAGCGGCTCCGCATCCAGGGCTACATCATCACCGACCACTTCGAGCGATTCGGCGAGTTCGCACGCGAGGCCGCCGGCTGGGTGCATGACGGCCGCCTCAGGCATCGTGAGACGATCGTCGAGGGCATCGAGAACGCGCCGCGCGCCTTCCTCGGCCTGCTTCGCGGCGAGAACATCGGGAAGATGCTCGTCAAGGTCGGCCCGGACGAGTGAAGCTGCGCTGCCGTCTCTTCGGCCATCGCCTGCCTCGTAGCCGACGACCGTTCTTCCTCACCGAGCGATACCAACGCTGCGAACGGTGCGGGAAGCGGATCCGGCTGCGCGGTCGTTGACAGTGCGTCAGCGCGAGTGACCGCATCCGGCCGCCCGCTCTGGTATGAAAGTCCGAGTTTGGGGACCCACGATCGCGGCGGAGTGGGGGGGCGACTGCGCACTGCGAGGCGCAGCGCTGGCCTGACCCAGAAACAGCTTGCGGACGAGCTCGGGGTCGAGTCGATCACCGTCTCGCGCTGGGAGCGCGGTGTGACGTCGCCGTCCTTGCCGCGACTCCGACGCGTTGCAGAGCTGACGGGGACGACGGTGAGCGACCTCGTGCGGGCGCCCGATGCGGCGTCGGCTCACTCGGTCGAGCTTCAGGCGCTCAGGGAAGAGCTCGCAGAGACGCGCGCGATCGTCGATCGTGTCGCGCGTACGCTCGATCAGCTAGCGCGGCGTCGAGCCGCTCCAGGCTCCGCGTCAGCGTCGCGAGAGACGTGACGTCGAGCTCGGCGAGATTCTCGACGTGGACGGCGAGCCCGTCGCCGCCCGGAAGCACGAGCAGCCGCTTCAGCCGCCCCGAGTAGAAGATCGTCGTCTCGACCGGACACCCGGTCGCCGAGCCTCATCGAAGTGCGGACCGTAGACCTCGCGTGCCCGAGGCAGGTGGTCCCAGAACACGTGACCGACACCACGGCCGCGGGTGTCGTGGAAGGCCTTCGAGACGTGGAGGATGCGGTCGTCGTCGTCCAGAACGAAGTAGGCGTCCGGCGCAGCGGATCTCAGGGCATCGAGCGCGCGCTCGCTCACACGCCGCCCTTGATCAGGCGCAGCGCATGCCGCGCGGTGTCTCGCTGCGCTCTCCGGGCCCTGCTCGTCGAGCAGTTCGAGCGATTCCTCGAGCGTGTCGGCGAGGGAGCCGAGCGTCAGCGTGTCGAGGCGCGCAAGGTGCTCCCAGTCCAGCGCGAGCGTGCCGTCGCCGCGGGGCACAGCGCGTACGCGGGCGACGTTGCCGTCGTAGAACTGGACGAACTCGAGTGGCTCGCCTGAGCGGCGGGCGGCGTCGTAGTACGGCTTGAAGAGCGGCTCGGCGCCCGGAAAACACTCCCAGAGGCGCGACCCGACGAGAGGGCCGAACTGGCCCTCGGCACGGGGACCGACCCCGACGATCCGATCCCCCTCGTCGAGCACGACGAATGGCGTTTGCTGCTTCACCGTGACGGCCACGGTGCGGACATCCTACGACGCGTGCCGGAGGGTGTCGACCCGAGCGCCGCCGGTACGCTCCGCTGGTGCCCAGCTCGGTCATCGTGTCCGCCGTCCGTACCCCGTTCGGGCGACTCGGAGGTGGCCTTGCGCCGTATCCGGCGACGGAGCTCGGCTCGATCGTGATCCGTTCTGCGCTCGAGCGCGCCGGCACCGATCCGGGCGAGGTCGAGTACGTGATCATGGGTCAGGTGCTGCAGGCGGGGGTCGGACAGGCCCCCGCTCGGCAGGCCGCGGTGGGCGCCGGGATCCCCAGGGAGGTCCCGGCCGACACGATCAACAAGGTCTGCGCGTCGTCCATCCGCGCCATCGAGATCGCCGACCTGATGATCCGGTCGGGTGAGCACGATCTCGTCGTCACAGGTGGCATGGAGTCGATGTCGAACGCGCCATACCTTCTCCCGAAGGGGCGGTTCGGCTACCGCCTCGGAAACGGCGAGGTGGTCGACCACATGGTGTTCGACGGGCTCACGTCGTCGTTCGACGGTCTGCACATGGTCGAGCAGGCGTCGCTCGTCTCGCGGGAGCTCGGCCTCACGCGCGAGGACCAGGATGAATGGGCGTTTCGCTCCCACCAGCGCGCCGCCGCTGCGCAGGACGAGGGACGGTTCGCGGACGAGATCGTGGCGGTTGGTGATGTAACTGCCGACGAGGGTGTGCGCAGGGACACCACGCTGGAACGGCTGGCCGCGCTCAAGCCCGTGTTCGACCGCGAGGGCACGACGACTGCCGGGAATGCACCGGGTGTGAACGACGGCGCCTCGTGCGTCGTCGTCTGCTCCGAGGAATTCGCGGTCCGGCGGGGCCTCGAGCCGCTCGCTCGGATCCTCGCGCAGGGCTACGTCGCGGACGACTACGCCTACCTCGCGCGGACGCCGGCGCGGGCGGGTGAGCGGGCGCTGGCGAAGGTCGGGAAGTCGATCGACGACGTCTCGCGTGTGGAGATCAACGAGGCGTTCTCGTCCGTCGCGAATGAACTCGACGCGAATGCTCGGCGCAGACGAGGCGATCGTGAACGTCAACGGCGGAGCGGTCGCTCTCGGCCATCCCATCGGCGCGTCCGGCGGCCGGATCGTCGCAACGATGGTGCACGACCTGCGGCGAAACGGCGGAGGGCTCGGGCTGGCGGCGATCTGCTCCGGCGGTGGGCAGGGCGACGCGCTCCTGATCGAGGCCTGAAGGCGCTCGTCCTCATCGCGCTCGCCGCGCTCGCGCTCGCCGCGCCTGCGGGTGCCTGCGTCTGCATCAACACCCCGCTCTCGGAGCGCCTGGACGAGTCGGACGCCGCGCTCGTGGGGCGGGTCGTCGCCGAGCGGTCCGGCGAGGTGAAGGGTGCCCCGGTGAAGCTGCTCACGATCGACGTCGACCAGCACATCAAGGGCGACGTGGGCGGGTCCGTCGAGGTGAGGACGCCGTCCGCGACCGACTGCGACGTCGAAGTGCCGATGAACAAGGCGGTCGGGCTCCTCCTCACGAAGTCGCCCGAGGGCGTCTGGCTCGCCTCTGCGTGCAGCGTCGTCGAGCCGGGGCCGCTGGTCGCCGCGGGCGGCGAGCCTCGTGGCGGCGCGATCAAGGTCGTCGTCGGAATCGTCATCCTCGCCCTCGTCCTCCTTTGGGCCCTTCTGCGCCTGCGCAGGGGGAAGCGGCCGAACCTGCCGGGCGCGCCGGTGCCGTAGACCTAGACTCCGGCCGTGCGGTTCGAGCACGTCCTCGTGGTTGGCGCCGGCCAGATGGGAGGGGGCATCGCGCAGGTCGTCGCGGCGTCCGGTCGGCGGGTCTCACTTCACGACGAGGTGCCGGGCGCGGGCGAGCGCGCGATCGAGGCGATGGAGAAGAGCCTTGCGAGGCTCGCCGAGAAGGGCGGCACCGATCCGGCGGAGGCGCTCGGACGGGTCTTCCTCGTCGACGAGATCGTCGCCGCGGACATCCTCATCGAGGCGGTCGTCGAGGACGCCGGGGTAAAGGAGACGATCTTCCGCCGCGCGGACGACGTGCTCCCGGCGGAGGCGATCCTCGCCTCGAACACGTCGTCGATCCCGATCACTTCACTCGCCGCCGTGACGGCACGGCCGGAGAAGGTCATCGGGATGCACTTCTTCAACCCGGTACCCGTGCTCGCGCTCGTCGAGGTGATCCGCGCGGCGCAGACCTCCGACGAGACCGCGGCGGCCATCGTCGCGCTCGCCGAGGAGCTCGGGAAGACGCCCGCGCAGGCGAACGACTTTCCCGGGTTCGTCTCGAATCGCATCCTCATGCCCTTCCTGAACGAAGCGGCGTACGCGCTCATGGAGGGAGTCGCCGACGCAGAGGCGATCGACACCATCGCGAAGCTCGGGTTCGCGCATCCGATGGGGCCGCTCGCGCTGGCGGACCTCATCGGTCTCGACACGTGCGTCTCGATCATGGAGGTACTCCAAGCGGGTCTCGGCGACTCGAAGTACGCGCCGTGCCCGCTTCTGCGCCAGTACGTCGCGGCCGGCAGGCTCGGCCGGAAGTCGGGCCGCGGCTTCTACGAGTACGGCTGAGACCGCGACCTATAGTCCGCTGCGATGGATTTCGAGCTGAGTGCCGACCAGCAGTGCGATTCGCACGCTCACGCGCGAGCTCGCCGAGGCGGAGATCACGCCGAATGCCGCCGGCTGGGACCGCGAGCACCGCTTCCCGGACGAGCTGATCCCGAAGCTCGCCGAGCTCGGGCTTCTGGGCGTCTGCGTGCCCGAGGAGTACGGCGGAGTGGGCGCGGACTTCCTCTCCTACGTTCTCGTGCTCGAGGAGCTCTCGCGCGCGGATGCCGGTGTCGGCGTGACGGTCGCGGTGCACACGAGCGCCGCCACGCTCCCACTTCTCGCGTTCGGGACGGACGAGCAGCGCGCCCGCTTCGTGCCGCCCCTCGCTCGCGGCGAGCATCTGGGCGCATTCGCGCTCACCGAGCCCGGCTCCGGCTCCGACGCGGGCTCGCTGCGTACGACGGCGGCCGCGGACGGCGACGGATGGGTGCTGAATGGCGCGAAGCAGTGGATCACGAACGGCTCGCGTGCCGGGACGTTCGTGCTGTTCGCACGTACCGATCCGGCAACCGCGGGTGCGCGGGGCGTTTCGTGCTTCGTGCTCGACGCCGAGCACGTGCGCATCACACGCGAGGAGGAGAAGCTCGGTCTGCACTCGTCCACCACGTCGGACCTCGTGCTCGAGGGCGCACGGGTCGATCGCGACCGCCTGCTCCACGAGGAGGGGCGGGGGTTCCGGGTCGCGATGGCGACGCTCGACGGCGGACGTATCGGCATCGCCGCCCAGGCGCTCGGGATCGCGCAGGCTGCATACGACGTCGCCCGCTCCTACGCCGCCGACCGCGAGCAGTTCGGGAGGCGTATCGGCGACTTCCAGGCGATCCAGTGGAAGCTCGCGGACATGGCGACGGAGATCGACGCGGCACGCCTCCTGACGTATCGCGCGGCGTGGCTCAAGCAGGAAGGCAGGCCGCATGCGGCCGAGGGCGCGATGGCGAAACTCTTTGCCTCGGAGATGGCCAGGCGCCAGACGGCCGAGGCGATCCAGATCCTCGGCGGCTATGGCTACACGCGTGAGTTTCCCGTGGAGCGCTACTACCGCGACGCGAAGATCACGGAGATCTACGAGGGCACGAGCGAGATCCAGCGGCTCGTCATCGCCCGCTCGATCCTCGGGCAGCAGGTGAGCGAGGAGCCGGTCGTGACCGAGACGCGATCGTAGGGACGACGTGGCGCGCGCTCGCGACGAGCCCGTCCGGCTCACCAAGATCTATACGCGCGGAGGCGACGCGGGGGAGACCTCCCTCGGCGACGGATCGCGGGTCTCGAAGCTCGACGAGCGGATTGCGGCCTACGGAGCCTCGGACGAGCTCAACTCGACGATCGGAGTCGTCCTCGCAGGCGGATGTCCTCCGGCTATCGCGACGTGCTCCTGCGCGTCCAGAACGAGCTGTTCGACCTCGGCGCCGACCTCTCCGTCCCGGTCGAGCACGAGGGCAGGCTCCGCGTGACCCAGGACCAGATCGACCGACTCGAAGAGGACTGTGACGGCTTCAACGCGGGTCTTCCCGAACTGAAGAGCTTCGTGCTGCCCGGGGGTAGCGAGACGGCAGCGCGGCTGCACGTGGCGCGGACCGTGTGCCGGCGAGCCGAACGGGAGGCGCTCGTCGCGGCGGGGGCAGCGCAGGTGAATCCACTGACGGCCGTGTACCTGAACCGCCTCTCAGACCTCCTGTTCATCCTCGCTCGCGCTGCCAATGCCGCCGACGGCCGCGAGGAGCCGCTTTGGAGGCCTGGGAGCTCCTCCTAGCCTTCGCTGCAGCATTCGTCGCGGGATACCTGGGCTCGATGCTCGGGCTCGTGCTCGGGACGCTGCGGCTGCCGTTCATCGTCATCGCCACGGGCAGCCCGCTCGCCGCCGCCGGAACGAACATCGGGATCTCGGCTGCAGCGGCCGGCGCAGGCGGCCTGCGGCATGCGCGGGAGGGACGGGTGGATTGGCGCGTGGTGTCGTGGATCGCGTTTCCCTCGGTCCTGGGCGCCGTGCTCGGCTCCCTGCTCGCCGACGACGTCCCGGAGTCGCTGCTGTACGCGGTCATCGCAGCGGTCCTCGTCTGGAGCGGTATCGACATCGCGCTGCGGCCGATCGCAGCGCATCCGCGCACGAAGCTGCGGCTCGGCCGAGGCGTGGGCCTCTCCTTCCTGATCGGCGGGATCGGGGGAGCGGTCGGCGTCATCCTCGGTACGTTGCGCATGCCGGCCCTCATCCGCTCGGTCGGGATGGACATCCGGCGCGCCGCGGGCACGAACCTCGTCGTTGGCTTCCTCCTCGGGGTGGCCGGCTTCGGGACGCATGCGATCGAGCACGGAGTGGACTGGGGAATCCTCGCCGCCGGCCTCGCCGGAGGAATCCCCGGCGGCTGGCTCGGAGCGCGCGCGACAGGACGAGCGAAGGAGAACACCTTGAGGATGGCTCTGGGGGCCGTCCTCGTCCTCGTGGGCGTCGCCTTCGCGGTGCAGGCGCTCGTCCGCTAGCGGCTCTCTGCTCGATCAGGCGACGGCCGGCCAGCTTGCGCCGAGCCACTGGACGAGCTCTTCGGACGTCCGCGGGCTCGCGACGTAGAACCCCTGCGCGTAGTCGCAGCCCCAGTCGGTGAGCACGGTCCACGCGTTGCGCGTCTCGACGCCCTCCGCGACCACCTTCAGGCCCAGCGCATGGCCGATGTCGATGATTCCGCGCACCAGAGCTGCATCGGCCGTGCTCTTGCCGAGGCCGTGGACGAACCCCACGTCGATCTTCAGCTCGTCGAGCGGGAGCACGCGAAGGGCGGCGAAGGACGCGGCTCGCCCCGCGTCGTCAAGGGAGAGTCGGACGCCCATTGCGTCGAAGCGGCCGAGCACCTCCTCGTCGACGTGCGCGCCGGCACCCGGCCCGGCAGGCACGATCTCCAGCGTCACGGACTGCGTCGAGAGGTCGTAGGCGGAGAGCATCGACGCGAGACCGTCGGCGAACTGCGGGTCGTCGAGGAGCCGGTACGGGATGTTGATCGAGACACCCAGCCGGTGACCAGCCTTCGACCAGTGCTCGGCCGAGCCGAGGGCGTCTGCGACGACGAGGAAGGTGAGCTCGCGCACGAGCGGCGTCCGCTCGATGTGGGGGACGAACTCGGCGGGCGGGACGAGTCCGCCGTCGGGCAGCACCCGCCGGATCAGCGCCTCGGCGGAGTGCGGGCTCCCGGTCGCGAGGTCGATGATGGGTTGATAGACGACCAGGAGCTCGTTCCGCTCGAGCGCCGTCTCGACGTCGCGGACGACGCCGACGTCGACGCCGCGGCGGAGCACCAGCGTCTCGTCGCTCGTGTCGCGCTTCGTCGCGTACATCTGACCGTCCGCGTGCGCGAGGAGATCCTCGGCCGTCGCGCCGTCGTCCGGGAACACGGCCCAGCCGATGCTCCCGTCGATCTCGACGGCTGAACCGTCGACCTTGAACGGCCTGCGCAACGCATGGCGCAGACGCCCGACGAGTGCGCTCGCACGGTCGTCTGCGCCCGTTCCCATCGAGAGCACGACGAACTCGTCGCCACCGACGCGGGCGACGGTGTCCGCCTCGCGGAGAACCGCCTCGAACCGGCGCGCGAGCGTCTTCAGCACGAGGTCGCCTGCGCGATGACCGCGCACGTCGTTGACCTCCTTGAAGCCGTCGAGGTCGATCGCGATGAGCGTGAAGGGCTCGCCCGACCTTCGCGAGCGACGGAACGCTTGCTCGATGCGGTCGTCGAGCAGGACGCGGTTGGGCAGGCCGGTCAGCGGGTCACGGACGGCCTCCGAGTGGGCGCTGTTGACGCGCAGGTTGAGGTAGACACCGACCGCGGCCGCGACGAAAGCGCAGACGACGAGCGTGGCGATGACGTAGTCGGGCGTCTCGCGCAGGAGCGCCGTCGCGAAGCTCGCCACGAGCACGAGCGTGGCCAGGCACAACGCCCAGACGAAGGTGCTTCGTAGTTGCCGCCGCCTAATTCTCCTTGACACGTGCCGCCTTCTGCCCCGTCCAGGGGCCGCCGCAGTTACATCTCAACCTACTCCTCGCGCTGCGAAATTCCACCCCAGATCAAGGGATGATTCCCGTCGGCCCGGCACTCGGAAACGGCTTGCGGGAAGCGCGAGCGGCAGGAAGCCGTCTTCCGTCGGGGAATCGAGTGGCGTGGACGTGGGCGCCGGTCTCGTCGGGCTGCTGGCAGGGCTCGTCGTGAGCCCTCTCGCCGATCGCCTTGCGACGAACGCGCCGCTCCACGATCCGCTCCTGAAGTCGGTTCCCCGGTCGCGCCGCCTCTGGCTCGTCGCGCTCGGAACAGCCGTGCTCGGGGGCGCGAGTGGCCTCGTGTTCGGTTTCACGATCGAGGCTGTCGCCGCGGCCGTCTTCTGCTGGGTGCTCGTCATCGTGACGCGGACCGACTTCGAGACGAGGCTGATCCCGGACAAGGTCATCCTTCCGGGCGCCGTCGTCGTCCTCGCCCTCCGGACGATCGACGATCCGAGCCTCGAATGGATTCTCGGTGCGCTCGGCGCCGGGATCGTCCTGTTCCTGATCGTCCTGATCTACCCTCGCGGGCTCGGCATGGGCGACGTCAAGCTCTCGGCCTTCCTGGGCGCCGGGCTCGGGATCCCGGTCATCGTCGCGATGTTCGTCGGGTTCTTCGTCGCGTTCGTCCCTGCCGGCATCCTCTTCGTGCGGCACGGCAAGGACGCGCGCAAGCAGTCGATCCCGCTCGGGCCGTTCCTCGCGCTCGGCGGCGTTGTCGCTCTGTTCTGGGGCGACGCGATCCTCGACTGGTACCAGAATCTCGGCCAGCAGTAGCCGGCGAGTCTCCAGCACGGGACTCCGAAAGCCGATATTCGGGACATGGACCGTGCCTCTGCGGCTGCACGTGTAGTGCGCCCGATCGACGTCGCGCTTCTCGCTGCCGCGGCGCAAAAGGCCGCGGGCGCGATTGGAGACGCGACGAGCCTGCGCGCTCGATCGAGGCCGCGGTCGACAGCTTCTACGACGCGGTCGCAGGCGTCATGCCGTCCGTCTTCGTCCTCGAGCACGGACGGCTCTGGCTCGTCGCGCAGCGAGGCTACGCGGTCGTTCCCGACGGCATCACAATCGAGCACGGGATCACGGGCCGGTCGATCCGGCTGGGTCGCCCGCAGCTCGCGCCCGACGTCACCGCGGATCCGGACTACGTCGCCGCGCTCCCGGGTGTCCTCTCCGAGCTCGCGGTTCCGCTGCGGAGCGAAGGCATGATCGTCGGCGTTCTCAACGTCGAAGCCGAGCGCGCGCTCCCGGAGGAAGCGGCCGAAGCGCTCCGACCGCTGGCGAGTGCGCTCGCCCCGTTCGCCGACGAGCTCCGAGCGAGCAGGACGCTCGATCTCGCTGCCCTGGCACGTCTGTTCGTGCACCTCGGCAGCCTTCGAGATCCACTGGACATTGCAGCGCTCGGTGCTGCGTCGCTCCCGAAGGTGCTGCCCGTGCAGACGAGCCAGCTCGTGGTCTGGGACGAACTCGGCGCCGCTCGTGAGCTCGCCGTCTGGCACGCCGACGGGGCGTCGCAGCCGCCGCTCTCCGCGCCGCGACTCGAGGCGGCACGCACACAGACCGACCCGAGCGTCGTCTGTCACGTCCTCGATCTCGAGACCGCGAGCGGCAAGCGCGCTGCTGAGTCCGTCGTCTGGCTGCCGCTGCGCGCGAACGCTGGAGACATCGGTGCGCTCGTCGGCATCACCCGAGCGGAGGAGCGCGTGGACCCGACTGTCCTCGACACGGCGGCAGTCCTCGCTGCGCATGTCGCGGCCTCACTCGACGCGGCGTTCTCCCTCCAGCGGGAGCGTCTCAGCGCGGCGACGGATCCGCTGACGCGGATCCTGAACCGGCGCGGCTTCGAGGAGCGACTCGAGCTCGCGCTGCTCGACGCGCAGGAGCAGCGCCTCGCGCTCAGCCTTCTCGTCATCGACTGCGACGACTTCAAGGAGATCAACGATCGCGCGGGCCACGAGTTCGGCGACACCCTGCTCCGCGAGGTCGCGGACGTCCTCGTGCGTGCGTTGCCGGATGGGGCGGAGGCCGCGCGCATCGGAGGCGACGAGTTCGTCGTCATGCTCCCGAGAGCCGGCGTGGACGCTGCGGAGGCGCTCGGCGGTCAGATCCGCACGCTCCTCGCCGACGGTCTCACGGACGCGGGCTTCCCGCTGCGTATTTCCGCGGGCATCTCGACGTATCCATTCGACGGTGCCAAGCCGACGACGCTGCTGCGCGCGGGCGACCAGGCTCTGTATGCGGCCAAAGCCGCCGGGAAGGATCGGATCGCATCGTTTCGGAGCCTGGCCGGACTTGCGCCTTCTCTTGCCGCGAGCGACACGTCGGCCTCCACCGACCGCGGGCGCCGCGGTCGGATCGACAGCTCGGGCGCCGTCCTCTCCGACGCCATGGCAGCCGTCAAGGCGATCGAGAACGAGGAGACCGTGGACGGTGTCTTCGACCGCCTCTGCAAGTCGCTCGTGTTCGTGGTCGGCGCGACTGCCTGCTCCGCCTCCCGCGTGGTCGGGGAATACATCGTCGACGCGACCGAGCATGCGCTCCGCGAGGTCTCGCTCGGCGACGAGGCCGCATATCGGATCGAGGACTTCCCGCTCACTGCCGACGTGCTTCGCAGCGGGGAGCCCCGCGCGGTGTCGTTCGTGGACGGAGGCGTCGACCCGGCCGAGGCTTTCATCCTCCGCGACCTCGGCATGAACGCGCTGCTCATGCTCCCGATCCGTGTCGGCGGCCGTAGCTGGGGCCTGATCGAGCTCTACGAGATGCGACTCCGACGGTTCGGGCCGGACGACGTCGCCGTGGCGCAGTTCCTCGTTGCGCAGGCAGAGCGCCGATTCGAAGTGGTGGCGAGGGCCGAGGGCGACGGGCCGCGTCCGCGCGTCTACGAGTTGCCGCCGGCCTCGGACAAGCCGTCGCGCCCGCGAACGAGGTAGGCGCACCGCCGCTCGTCGCCGGGAAGGGGCGAGCGGCCGATCCGTGCCACGGCGTACGTGGTGCCCTCGACGTCGAACGCGTAGCCCCTGGTGAGCTCGACCGCCTCGACGTCGACGAGCCGGTATCGCTCGCCGGGCATGAAGACGAGCTCGACGAGCACCGGGCCGGGGTCGGACGCCGCCGTCGACGCGGCTCGCTCCTCGAGCTCGGTCTCGCGTTGCTCGAGATCGGACTCCCGCGCCTCGAGCGCACGCTCGCGCCGCTCCACGGCCGCGCGCTTCAGCTCGACCGCGCCGAGCTCCTGACGGCGGCGCCCGAGGTCTTCCTCGGCAGCCGAGAGCGCCGCCTCACGGTCGGTGAGTCCGACCAGGAAGTCGGTGAGCTCAGCTTCGCGCGCCTCGAGATCCGACGTCCCGAGCCGCAGCATTCGCTCGATCGAGGCACGCGAGTCGCGAAGCAGCTCCTCCCGGCGCTCGAGCTCGGCGATCGACTCGCGGAGGCGTGCGGCGTGGGCGTCGAGTTCCGTGCGGCGCTGCGCCAGCAGCTCCTCGAGCCGCTTCTCCGCGCTCGGGCCCGGGTTCAGGACGCGACGGACGAGGCCGGGCTTGGCTTCGTCGTTCTCGTGCTGGTCGGAGCTCGTCATCTCCGTCTCACGCTCGTATGACTGCCGACGGACCGATCCTAAGCCGTCGAGTTCGGAGCGATCCGCCGGCCCCACGCGACTTCGCCGACCCGCTGGCGTCTCCTGCCGTCACCCGGCCGGGGAGGGTAAAGGCCGAGGCCCTCGAAACCGATACCCCTCGTATGGACGCACAAGGGGCAAGACTTCTCGCAGCACGGATCCGCGCCGGCGTCGCCGTCGGGGCGAGGATCGAGCTCGTCGAGGATCCCCGTGACGATTCGGGACTGTGCGCCGGCGATCGTGGCGTCGTCGACCAGATCGACGAGCAGGGCCACGTGGTCGTCACCTGGGATCGCGGGTTCGCGACAGAGATCGATCCCGGGTCGACACCGATTCTCACACTCGCAGCGTAAGCGGCGAGTCGGTCAGGAGGGGTTGAGTCGCCCCTCGCGCAGGCCGAAGTCCGCCGTGACGACGATCGTCTCCGTGTCGCCGAACTCCTTCGGCGCGTCGGATGCATAGAGCGCTCCGATCCCGGCCTCGCGCCAGGTCGGCGAAAGGATGATCGCGCGGTGGGGCGGCGAGTCGAGCCAGGCTTCGACGATCGCATGGGGTTCCAGTGTGCTCGCCTGGCTTGCGAGGAGCGCCTCGCCGACCGACCACATTCGCCACCCGCGGTTCGTGTAGTGCCTGCGGATGCGCTCGCTGAAGGCCGTCCCGTCCGCGGACGCATGGCTGAAGAAGCCGAGCTCGAGCATCGCTTCGGAATGGCCGCGAGCGGCCGTGCGCAGGCTCGGCGACGTCCGTAGCGGCTTCAGTCCGGCGTCCGCCCTGACGTGATTCAGTTCGCGCACGACGGCCGCCTCGAGTGTCGCGCGACGCTCGACCCTCGCCGACTGCGCGGGCGCGGCCGTCGGCGCGACCACGAGAACTGTCGCGAGCGCGACGGCGAGTGCGGCGAGAGATCGCATGCCTGGAAACGAGATCGGCCGTTCCGGCGCAGGAGTTCTCCCTCGAACGGGGGTGGAATGGTGATCCTGAGGTGCGGCGGGAGGTGGCGGCCGCTACGGCTTCTTGCCGGCCGAGCTGCCGTTCCCCGGCGCGTCCGCGCCCGGGCTCGTGTTCCCGTTGTCGGCGCCGTTTCCGTTGCCACCGTTGGTGCTCCCGGTGGGAGCCTGCTGAGTCGGCGCCTTCGGCTTCGTCGTCGCCGCGCTGGCCTTCGCCGTGTTCTTGCGCTTGGCGGCAGCGATCCGCTTGCCCTTCGCGCGCTTGGGCGTGGCGGCTGGCTTCGGCGCGGTCGTCGTCTGTTGCGGTGCGGCCGTGGGTGCTGGCGTCGTGGTGTGCTCGGGCGTGGTGGTGTGCTCCGGCGCTGACGTCGTCTGCTCGGGCGTCGCAATGTGCGCCGGCGTGAGCGCGGTGCCATGCGAGCCGTCGATCCCCTTGTTCCTCGGCGAGGCGAGCGCCGTCGCCGCGGCCACCTTCTTAACCGCACCCGATGCCGAGAGCTTCCCTCGCACGACGCCCTTGCCCGGCACGCTGACCCCCCGCGGAGCGACCTGCGCGAGCCGCTGTCCGGACGCGCGAGCGGCCGCCGACGCCTTCGGTGAGGAACTCTGCGTGATCTGCAGCGCGCCGGTGACCGCGGCGCCACCGGCGACGGTCACGGCGACGACGGCGGCTGCGGCCTTTATCGCCACGCCGCCGGCGAAAAATCCGCCGCTCGCCGCACCTCCAGAGCCGACACCGACACCGGTCGCAGTACCCGCACCGACACCGGTCGTGGCCGTGCTCGCTCCCGTGGCCGAGCCCGTTGCAGGGACGAGGTGCAGCGTCGCTGCGTTCGCCGTGCCGGCACCCTCGAGCCCCTTGAACAGCGAGAGCGACAGCGGGATGGGGATCAACAGGAGCCCGCGCAGCGCACTGCTGTGACGCTTCTGCAGGCGTGCGAAGTGCGCGCAGTCCGGGCACTCGACAAGGTGATCCTTGAGCCGGCGGCGCTCCTTGCGGCCGAGCCGCCCGTCGGCTGCCCTCGAGACAGCGAGCTGGGCGTCCGTGCAGGTCAGCTGGTGCTCGAGCTCCTCGGCGAGCGAGCGGCGCGCCCGGAAGAGGAGGGTCTCGAGCGCTCCCGTCGTGACGCCGAGGATCTCCGCGATCTCGGCGTACGACCTGCCCTCGAACTCACGAAGCACGATGGCCTGGCGCTGCTGCGGGGGGATCTTCGAGAGAGCGGTGAGGAGCTCGCCGACGCTCGGGCTCTCGTCGTCGTCGTCGGCTTCGTGGCTTGCGAGCCGCTCGTCCAGCTCGACCGTCCGCGGGCGCGCCTGCTCCTGCCGGAAGCGCTGCTTGATCGCGTTGCTGGCGATCGTGAGCAGCCAGTTCGACGGTTTCCGTGGCCGCACGCCCTGCTCGAGCGAGCGGTAGGCGTTGAGGAACGTCGTCTGGGTGACGTCCTCGGCGTCGGCGTGGTTTCCGAGCACCGCATACGCGTAGCGGTAGACCTCTGCGCCGTGTTGCCGGTAGAGGTCGTCGACCTCGCGCGAGGCGAGGTGGCCGGTTTCGGTGACGGCCATCCCTCCAAAGGTCGTCAGGCGGGGCCCGCTCCGCAACCCAGCTCACAAACTCTTAACACCCGGGCGCGCAAGATCGCACTGAGCTTGCGCGTCTTCATCCATGTCGGACGCCAAATCCATGTCGAAACGAGACCCGTCATGAAGCGCACGCTCATCGTCGTCATAGCGTTCCTCAGCCTTGCGGTATCGGCGGCCCTTGCGGCCCCGCCGGCCGACCAGGGCAAGCCCGAGAACCCCGGCCATAGCGCGACGGCTCAGGGCCAGTCAGCGGAGAAGAACGCCGCGAAGGCATGCAAGGCGGAGCGCGCGCTCGGAGTTCAGGCGTTCAAGGACAAGTACGGCACGAACGCCAACAAGGCGAACGCCTTCGGCAAATGCGTCTCGCAGCTCGCGAAGGGGCACCGCTCGACGTCGTGAGCTGACTCAGGATCCGCAACCGTTGTGGCGGCACCGGTTGCGGCGGTAGGGGGAAGCGATGAAGGAGGCCAGCAGGCCTCCTTCATCTGTTTCTCGGACGACTCGCGCTGTATCTACGTGGTCAGCGGTTCCCAGCGCGGGAGCGTGAGCTTCAGGGTCGTCGGTCCGCCGGGCTGGCTCTGCAGCTCGAAGGTTCCTCCGACCATGCGTACGCGCTCGCCGATGCCGACGAGCCCGAGGCGGCCGCGCTGGGCGGCCTTGGCAAGGGCGCGCTCGACCTCGAAGCCCATTCCGTCGTCCACGATCTGGAGCTCGATCGCGCTTCGCCGCGCGCGCACTCGCACGGAGACGTGCGTCGCGCTCGCGTGCTCGCGGACGTTCGCGAGCGCCTCCTGGATCGCGCGGAACACGGTGATTCGCTGCGCGGACGAGAGCGAGTCCGGGTCGCCCCGAATCTCGAGCTCGGCGCGGATGCCCGAGCGCTCCGCGAAGCTGTCCACCTCGCGATGGAGGATCTCGCCGAGTGGGCGCGAGATGACGCTCTTCGTCTCGAGGGAGTGTGCGATCTCGCGCAGCTGCCGGTCGAGCTCGACGAGCCTGGCGGAGAGGTCGTCGAAGCGGCCGTGCGCCTGCTCGCGGTAGTCCTCGAGGATGAACGGATAGACCTGCTTTTGGAGGAGCTGGACGTCGGCGGCAAGCGCGAGAACGTCCTGGATCGGCCCGTCGTGGAGGTCGAAGCCGAGGCGCATCAGGCGCCGCTCCGCCGAGGCGATGAGCGTGCGCTCCCTGCTTGCCGAGTGCTCGAGCAGGCGCTCCCGCTCGATCACCGGGCTGAGGGCTGCCGCCGTCTCGCTGAGGTAGGCGTCGGCCACACTTTGCTCAACCGAGCCGAGGCGGCCGACGATTGCCGCGTACGCCTCGCCGAAGCGCAGGACCGGGGCCGCGCGGAGCTGCGATCCGCCGAGCAGCGAGAGTCGCGAGCGTCCGCGAAGCGTGGCCTTTGCCTCTGCTCGCACACGACGGCTCGGACGGGTCTCCGCGCCCATCGTCACGATGCAGTCGAGCCCGGTGGCCGTCGGCGTCCACAGCGTGACATCGACGAGGACGTCGAGACCGATTAGCAGTCCAAGTTGCAGCTCGATGGCGACGAGCGGGGGAAGCTCGAACAGACGTGGGCTGCCGACGACCTCGCGAAAGAGGACATAGCGGGCAGCGGACAGCGGCAGCGCGCATGCTTCCGCGATCGCGGCGCCCGCGCCACGGACGTCGGCTTCGTCGAGCTCCAGTGCCGCGCCCAGCTCCACGATCGCCGTCGCCGCGTACCAGACGGACGCGAGCCCGTCGCCCACCTGGTCGTCCGCGTAGCCCGCATGGACGCGTCGCGCGTCGCTGAGCACCGACTCGAGGACAGGGCGGATCTCGTCGGTGCAGCCTTCGAGGAAGTACGCATGGAGCCGTACGAGGCGCTCGTCCGGGCCGCGATAGGCAGCGCGCTCCGTGCCGGCGGGCAGCGGACGGGGGAGGGGTAGACAGGGCCCTCCCGACCCGATGTTCGTCCCTGATTCCGTCATGCGCGGGCTACCGCCTCATCTTCGTGGTTTCCCGCACAAGTGCAACTGTCCTGCCCATCGGATGAGACCCCCTCATCGCTGTCAGGCCCGTGTCGGTGGGGCCGGGCCCGGGATGCGCTCGGCCAGGAGCCGTTCGACGTCCTCGAGAAGCTCCTCCGTCTCGTTCCAGCGATCGAAGACGCGAACGCCCGCGGGGCTCTTCCCACCGGTGTCGGCGGCGATGACGATCGGCACCTCGGGGCGCCTCGCGCGCGCGGCGTTCGCGGTGCGAAACGCGTCTGCGACCGCGTCGGCGCCGTCGAGGACGGCGATGTCGACGCTCGGCTCGAGGACGGCCTCCGGCAGTCGCTCGGGCGTGGTCAGCTCCTCGACCTCGAAGTCGCGTCCTCCGAGAAGGAAGCGGGCGAGGCGGAGGAAGCGAGGATCGCTGCTCGCGACGAGGACGCGTGCGCGCGGCTCGTCGTCGTCACCGTCGAACGTCACGTTGCCCCGGTCGTTTCTGGCGTCCGCGGCGCTCCGAGACGCCCAGGCCACGCGGTCGCCGACCTCGAGCCCGCGCCGGCGCGACTCGCCTGCGGGCAGTTCGACCACCTCGCGGGCGCCGCGGCAGGAGACCGTGCGCCACGGCCCGACCTCGTGCTCGACCTTGATCACGACCTGGTCGGCGTCCAGGAAGACGGCGTCGATCGGGAAGCGCATGAACGCGGTGTGGATGCTCCAGCCCGGCCGGAGGACCATGCCCTCGCCCTGCCGGAGGTACTTGCGGCCGAGGAGGCCGCGCATGCGCCGGTGCGCGCGGTCGGCGACGACGACCCGTTCGCAGACGATCCGGCCGTCCTCTCGGCGGAGCGTCAGTGTCGCCATCGGGCGTGTCTCCTAGCCGAGTGCGTCGACGATGCCGATGATCATCGGCGTCAGGATCACGATGAAGAGTGCCGGGAAGATGAAGAAGATGAGCGGGAAGAGCATCTTGATCGGCATCTTCTGGGCCCGCTCCTCCGCCATCGCCCGACGCCGCTTGCGCATCTCGACCGAGAGGTTGCGCATCGTTGTTCCGATCGAGACGCCGAGTCGCTCGCCCTGCGTGATCGCGCGGACGAAGATCCGCATGTTCCCGGCGTCGGCACGTCGGCCGAGGCTCTCGATCGCCTGACCCACCGAGAGGCCCATGCGCTGCTCCTGCAGGGTCAGCCGGAGCTCCTGGCCGAGCGGGTCGGACATGCTCTCGGACGCAACCCGCATCGACGCGAGGATTCCGAGACCGGCCTCGATCGTGACGACGAGGAGGTCGATCATGTCCGGCATCTGCTTGTCGATCTTCTCCATGCGCTCGCGCCGCTTGAGCTCGACGTAGTACGTCGGCGCGAACCAGCCGCCGGCGCCGGCTGCCACAGCGAGAACGACGGCGAAGATGAGCGAGCCACCCGCGGCCGGGACGAGCCACAGCACGAGGAGCGAGAACGCGATCGCGCAGAGGCACTGGTAGCCGAGGACCTTGCGCGGCGTCGTGCCGTACATGCCCGCGGAGACGAGCTTCTCGCGGATCTTCTGCTCGCCGAACCGGTCCGAGCGCCGCGCCATCCAGTCGCCCAGTCGTCCGGCGACCGAGTCGATCGGGCGACGCGCGGCGGACTCGGACTCCGAGCCGCCCGTCGACTCCGCGACGTAGCCGTACGTCTGGATCTGGTCGAGCGTCGCGGACGAGCCCTTCGCCTTCCCGAGGCTCGAGACGAGGATCATGATCCCGGCTCCGAGGAGGAGCACACCTGCGACCGCAATCAGTCCGATGCCCATGTCAGACGTCCAGCTTCGAGATTTGCTTGATCCACAGTGAGCCGATCAGAACCATGATGCCTCCGAACACGAGGGCGATCTTGCCTACGAGCGAGTCGAGCATCGGCTGCAGGTAGTCACCGCCGGTGAAGATGAGCGCGAGGAGCACGAAGATCGGTAGTGCCGTCAGGATCCAGCGCGAGATCTCGCGCCTGCGCGGTCAGCACCTCGACCAGGCGCCGGAGCTCCATGCGGCCGCGGATGACCTCGGCCACGCGGTCGAGGACCTCGGCCGTGTTACCGCCTGCCTCGCGCTGCAAGCGCATGACGAGCGCGATCTGCTCGGCGTCGTAGCTCTCCATCCTGCGCGCCATCACCATGAGCGCGTCGTCGAGCGGGACGCCCAGCTGCTCGTCCTGCAGAACGCGGCGGAACTCGGACTTCGACGGCTCGATCGCGCTGTCGATCATGACGCTGAGCGCGCCCATCGTCGAGTGGCCGGTCCGCATCGCGCCGGCGAGCACGTCGAGGTTGTCCGCGAGCTGCTCCTCGAACGCCCTCCGCATCTTCCCGACCTTGCGGGACACGATGTAGCGCGTCACGAACGGGGCCAGCAGGCCGACGAGGAGGCCCAACAGCGACTTGAAGATGATCGCGGCCACTATCGACGCGAGGATTCCGCCGACGATCGTCCAGCCGGCGATGGCGAGTGCCGAGAGGCTGAAGCCTGCGAGCTCGACGTCCGTCTCGAAGCGCTGCCACCAGCGCTGGCCGCCGACCGTGCGCTGCGCGGTGTCCGCGAGCATCGAGGCGACCTCGGCGCGGCGCAGGCGGGACTCATCCTCGCTCGGGACCGTCACGTACTGCGCCATGCGGCGCCGGAGCGAGCGGTTGCGGACGTCGATCGCGGAGAAGATCGCGAACGCGATGAGCGCGAGCACCGCGACGATCACGAAGATCATCAGCCACGGAGACGTGATGACCTGGTCGATCCAGGTCTCCTCGAACGTGCCCTGCGGCGCGAGGTCGAGCGCCGGGGTCGTGTACTTCGCGGTCGCGGGCGCGAGGCCCTTGACCGCGACCAGGACGGCCGCGGGGACGTGGGGCGGGAGCAGCGAGCGGTACGTGAGCTCGTACTCGCTCGAGAGCTGCTGCCCGATCTCCTGGAAGATCGGCTGGAGCTCGGCCGGCGTGGCGGACTCGACGTACTTGCCGCCCGTGCGGTTCGCGAGGCTCTTGAGCGTCTCCGGGTCGTACTGGGGCGAGTTGAGACCGACGGAGATGACGCGGACATTGGCGTCGGCGGCGGCCTGCAGCGCCTCGGCGCGGGAGGCATCCGAGCCGACGTCGGTCCCGTCGGAGAGGAGCACGACCGTCGTCCGCTCGAGGCCCTGGTCCTTCGCCTTGTCGATGGCGCTGATGAGCGCGTCGTAGATGTGCGTGCCCTCGGACGTCTCGGGCGTCTTCGAGACCGCCTCGGCCAGCTGCGCCTTGTCCGTCGTGAAGTCGGTCAGGACGCTGTCGTCGGGGCCGAACACGACGATCGCGACTGGCAGATCCTTCTTGCGCTCGCCGAGAAACGCGCGGGACGCGGCCATGGCGTTCTGGATCGGCGCGCCCTTCATGCTGTTCGACGCGTCGATCGAGCAGGATCGCGCCGCTGGCGTCTCCGCCCGGGGGCGCGACGCCGAGGCCCGTGACGAGCTGGCCGTTCTCCGTGACGTCGACATTCGACGTGTTGAGCGCCTTGGTCGACGGGAGCGTGACGAGGTAGGCCTTGTCCGGGAACCCGGACGTGGTCGACTCGCTGAGGGTCGGCGCAGCGAGGTCTGCGTCGGCGTCTGCCCGAGCGCGAGCGTCGGCAGCGCAAGCGCGGCAACCGCCGCGCTTGCCAGCACGTACCGCAGTCCGATCCTCACGCCGTCGCGCCTCGGCGCTCGTCGAGGGAATGCACGCGCTCGCCGAACATCGTCTGCGGAAGCTCGATGCCGCGCTTGCGGAACTTCTCGAGGAAGACGGGGCGGAGGCCGGTCGACTTCAGACCGCCCGTGATCGTCCGATCCGGGGCGACCGCCTCGATCTCGAACTCGAAGATGTCCTGCAGCTGGATGACGTCCGACTCCATGCGCAGCACCTCGGTGACGGCGACGACGCGTCGTGAGCCGTCCTCCATGCGGTCGATGTGCACGAGCAGGTCGAGCGCCGCCGCGATGTGCTGGCGGATGGCGCGAAGCGGCAGGTCGTAGCCGGCCATCATCACCATCGTCTCGATGCGGTGGAGACCGTCTCGAGGCGAGTTCGAGTGCACGGTGGAGAGCGAGCCGTCGTGTCCCGTGTTCATCGCCTGGAGCATGTCGAGCGCCTCGGCGCCGCGAACCTCGCCGACGATGATCCGGTCGGGCCGCATGCGCAGTGAGTTGCGCACGAGGTCGCGGATCGGGATGTGGCCCTCGCCCTCGATGTTCGGCGGGCGAGCCTCCAGGCGCAGCACGTGACGCTGGTGAAGGCTGAGCTCGGCGGCGTCCTCGATGGTGACGATCCGCTCGTTGTTCGGGATCGAAGCGGACAGCGCGTTCAGGAGCGTCGTCTTGCCCGAGCCGGTGCCGCCCGAGATCAGCATGTTGCACTGGGCCTCGATGCAGCGGGACAGGAACTCGACCGACTGCTCGGAGAGCGAGCCGATGTTGATCATGTCCTCCATCGAGAGGCGCCGGCGGCTGAACTTCCGGATCGTCAGCAGCGGGCCCGACAGCGAGAGCGGCGCGATGATCGCGTTCACGCGCGAGCCGTCCGGGAGGCGGGCGTCGACCATCGGCGACGACTCGTCGATGCGCCGGCCGATCTGCGACACGATCTTGTTGATGATGCGGCGCAGGTGCGACTCGTCCGTGAAGCGGACGGTCGTCTCGTACAGCTTGCCGCCGCGCTCGATCCAGACGTCGTCGGGGCCGTTGCACATGACCTCGGTGATCGAGTCGTCCGCGAGGAGCCGCTCGAGCGGGCCGTACCAACATCCCTCTTTCCCTAGCAGCCGCTCGAGCGGGCCGTACCCGAGGATGTCGTCGAGGATCTCCGACGTCAGGCGCTCGCGGTCCTCGCGGGCGATGCCGGGCTCGTCGTTCAGGAGCCGGCGGACGTCCGCCGTGACCCGGTCGCGCAACTCGTTCGGGTCGACCGCGATGTTGAAGAGCTGCGGGCCGAGCTCCGAGATGACGCTCATGTGCACGCGGTTCTTGAGCTCTGCGAACGGCTCCTGTTCTCTGACCGGGCCGCGCTGGTTCGAGATTCGCTCGTGGAGTTCCATGATCTAGGCCTTTCGTCCGAAGAGCCGACGGCGGGAGCCCGAGTTCTGGGCCGACGGGTGTGTCTGCGGCCGTTGCCATCGCGGGCACCGGCTGCGCGGTGGAGGCGGACTCGCCCATCAGCAGGTCGGTCAGGCGGCCGAAGGCCTCTGCCGGCTCGGACTGCGGGCGGGCGACGACGATCGGGAATCCCCTCGTTGACGGTGCGCGGGATCTCGCGGTCGGACGGGATGAACACGTCCGGGGTGCGCCCGAGCACGGCCTCCACATCCGACTGGCTGATCCCGACGCGGCTGTGCGCGCGGTTGAGCAAGAGGTAGATGTGGTCGGTGTCGTACTTCATGAGCTCGAGCGTCTCGAGTCCGAGCTTCGTGTTCTTCAGTGAGAGCGAGTCGAGCATCCCGACCATGACGATGTCGGTCGAGTGGTCGATCGACGTGATCACCTCGGCGGTGAAGCCCGGAGGCGTGTCGACGATGACCCAGTCGTAGTTCTGGCGGAGGATCGAGTAGATCTCGCGCAGGAGCTCGGCGCCGACGGCGCTCGCCTGATCGGGGCGGCGCGGCGCGATGAGCGTGTGCACACCCGAGGAGTGGTGCGCCATGAAGGCTCCCAGCTTGTCCCAGTCGAGCGCGCCGGGGGACTGGGCGAGGTCGTAGACCGTCTTCTCGGGCGGCAGCCCGAGGCACAGGGCGACGTCGCCGAACTGGAGGTCGAGGTCGATGAGCGCGACGCGCTCGCCGCGCTGCGCGAGGCAGACGGAGAGGTTCGTCGAGCTGAGCGTCTTGCCCGTCCCGCCCTTCGGGCCGAGGATGCAGACGAGCCGCGAGTGCTCGTTCTGCGGGGCGATCTCGACGCTCGTCTTGCGCGCCATGAGCTTGTGGATCTCGAAGCGGATCTGCTCCGGCGTCGCCGGGAGCATGACGATGTCGTCTGCGCCGGCCTCGAACGCGCGCCTGAGGAAGCCGTTGGGCGACCCTTGCCCGAGCACCATCACGTTGAGCTCGGGGTTCTGACGGGCCACTCCGTCCAGGAGCAGTAGGGCGCGGTCCGAATAGCCGGCGCAGGCGACGAGGAGCAGGTCCGCGACGCCGCCGCGGAGCCACGTCAGCGCCTCGTCGGCGCCGGTGACGACGCCGACGATCTGGAAGTCCTCGCCGCCGCCGGGCAGCGAGTCCTTCACGTCTTCGGCGTCGACTCCGGGCTCGACGGCGAGGAGTGCTTGTACCGGGCGGCTCGGCATGATTCCCTCTCTAGACCCTTTCTACCTCAGCACCGTAGCTGCGTTCGCCTGCGACCGCTTCGTCGGCTTGGCGCCGACCACCGGGCGAAGGACGAAGATCAGCTGCGTGTTGTCGGCAGCGTAGGCCCACTTCGAGGCTTCCGCGGTCTCGATGCGGAGCACGAGGTTCGAGCCGCCGCTCGGGCCGGGGATCGCCGGGATCGTGAGCACCTTGACGTTCGGCGCGAACAGCTTCACGACGCCGCCGACGGAGGTGTACACGTCGACCGAG
>CAWJTZ010000015.1:0-56153 GCA_963845935.1 uncultured Gaiellaceae bacterium | reverse complement strand
CAGCTCGTCCGCGACCGCGAGCACCGAGTTGCGGAGGCGTTCGTCGTCACCGGGCAGGAATCCGAAGATCGCCGCCAGGAGCGTCGAGGCGTCGAGCGAGTCGGTCGCGTAGTGCTGACGGAGGACGCCGCGGTCGCTGACGCCGTGCTCGAGGATGTCCGCCCGGACCTGTTCCGCCGTCGCGCTCCACGTCTCCTGCAGCTCGGGATCGCCCCGGATCTCGGCGAGCTTCGCCGCCCGATCCAGCGCGACCCAGCACATGAGCTTCGACGAGACGTAATGCTGCGGAGCGCCGCGCGCCTCCCAGATGCCCTGATCCGGGTTCTGCCAGACAGCGGTCGCACACTCCGCCTGCGCCCGGATGATCGGCCAGAGCCGGCGCGGGAGCCGCTTGCTCCTGCGCGTGTGGAGGAGGATCGAGTCGAGGACGGCGCCGTAGACGTCGTTCTGACGCTGGTCGAAGGCGCCGTTTCCGATCCTGACCGGACGCGCTCCCGCGTAGCCCGTGAGCTCGTCGAGGGTCGACTCCGTCAGGTCTCGGCGACCGTCGATCCCGTACATGATCTGCAGCGAGCCGTCCTCGTTCGGCTCGACATCGGCGACGAACTGCATGAACTCGTCCGCCTCCCACTCCAGGTTCAGGTAATGCAGCGCCTGGAGCGTGAACGTCGTGTCTCGCATCCAGGTGTAGCGGTAGTCCCAGTTGCGCTCCCCACCGGGAGTCTCGGGAAGCGAGGTCGTCAGCGCCGCGACCGTCGCGCCGGTCGGCATGTACGTCAGTCCCTTGATCGCGAGCGCCGAGCGCTGTACGGGATCGCGCCAGCGATGGTCGGGCATGCGGGCTCGGCCGAGCCAGCGCGCGCCAGAAGCGCACGGTCGCTGCGAGGCGGGACTCCGCGTCGTCGAGGTCCTCCGGACAGGCCAGGGCCTCGGCCCACGACAAGGCGCAGTACGCCTTGTCCCCGGCCTGCAGGACGTGCCGTGCCCGTACGCGGCCGCCCTCGATTCCGAGCGCGAGATCGGTCCGGAGGCGGAGCGTCTGTCCGGCTCCCGTCGCGTCGGCGACATGCCGATTGCCGTCCGCAAGCGTCCACGCCGCCTCGGTGCGGCCATAGTCGAAGACGGGCTCGCAGATGAGCTCGACCTCGACGTCTCCGTCGAGGCACTCGACCGTGCGGACGAGCATGTGGTCGGCGTCGTCGTCGGCCGGCGGGCGAGTATGGGGCGTGATCTCGTCCTCGTGATCCCACGGCCCCATCGTCAATGCGGTACGAACGACGATCCACCCGCTCGGCGTCTTCCAGGTCGTCTCGAGGACATTGGTCCCCGGCTCGTACACGCGCGCCGTCGGATGGTGGATCGCGAACGGCGCCAGCCTGAACGTGCCCGCCCCGCGATCGAGGAGGCTCCCGAACACGCTGGGTGAGTCGAAGCGCGGAATGCACAGCCAGTCGACCGAGCCGTCCGGGGCCACGAGCGCTCCGGTGTGGCAGTCGGAGAGGAACGCGTAGTCGGCGATGGGGGTGAACGGCGACGGTGCCGCCGCGCTCTGTGCAGATCGCGCCTCCGCTTTGGGAGCGCTCGTCCCTGGCTCGATGCGCGCATCGGCATCGGCGACGTCGCCAGGAGCCGCCAGCTCCTCCGCCCACGACAGCGCGCAGTACGCCCGGTCGCCGGCCTCGAGGGTGTGTCTCGCTCGCACGCGGCTGCCTTCGATTCCGAGCGCGAGATCCGACTGGAGCCGCACCCCCTGGTCGGCGCCCTTTGCGTCGGCAGCGTGTCGACTTCCGTCGACGAGCGTCCACTCGGCCGGCGCTCGCCCGTAGTCGAAGATCGGCTCGCAGACGAGCTCGATCTCGACGGACCCCTCGAGGCACTCGACCGTCCGCACGAGCAGGTGGTCGGCGTCGTCGTCGGCCGGTGGCCGCGTGTGCGGCGTGATCGTGTCGTCGCCTTCCCGCGGCCCCATGGTGAGCGCATCGCGCACGACGACCCAGCCCGACGGCGTCTTCCAGGTCGTGATCAGGACGTTGGTGCCGGGCTCGTAGTGCGCGGGCCGCGGGGTGGTTGATGTCGAACGGCGCGAAGCGAAAGAACCCGGCCTCCCGGTCGAGGAGGCTCCCGAAGACACTCGGCGCGTCGAAGCTCGGGACGCAGAGCCAATCGATCGCGCCGTCGGGAGCCACGAGCGCGCCGGTGTGGCAGTTGGAGAGGAACGCGTACTCGGCGATCGGGGTGAACGGCGACGGCGCAGCGGCGCTCTGCCGCTGCTTGCTCTCCGCCTGGGTCGCGCTGCTCACGACTCGAGCCAGGGCTCGTGCCAGCGGCTGTGACCCTTCACGAGCCCGTCGGCTTCGGCCGGGCCCCACGACCCTGGCTCGTAGACATGCACCGGCGGAGGGGCGTCGAGGAGCGGCTGCATGATCCGCCACGTCTGGTCCACCCCGTCCTGCCTCGTGAAGCGGGTCGCGTCCCCGACCATCGCCGCGTGCAGCAAGACCTCGTAGGGAGTGGCGCCCTCACCACCCATCGACGCGAACTCGACGTCGAACAGGATCGGAGCGGCACCCGTGCCCGCCGTGTCCGCTCGATGCGCGTCGAGCACCATCCGGACGCCCGTCGTGGGATCGAGCTTGATCACGAGCTGGTTCGGCTCCGGTCGGTCGAACGCGGCGAAGCCGAGCCGCGGGGCGCGCTTGAAGACCAGCCGCACCTCCGTCTGGGTCATCGGGAGCCGCTTGCCGGCACGAATGAAGAACGGCACGCCCGACCAGCGCCAGTTCTCGATGTCCAGGCGCAGCGCCGTGTACGTCTCGGTGGTCGAGTCCGGAGCGACGCCGTCGATCGAGAGGTAGCCGTCGTACTGGCCGCGCACGTAGTGCGCGGGATCCGCGGGGCTGATCGCCCTGTACAGCGCGACCTTCGCATCCTGGAGCGTCTTCGCGTCGCCTCCGGCGGGCGGCTCCATGGCCGTCATGCCGACCACCTGCATGAGGTGATTGACGACCACGTCGCGCAGAGCGCCGACCGGGTCGTAGAAGTGCCCGCGGTCCTCGACGCCGAAGTCCTCGGCCATCGTGATCTGGACCGACTCGATGTAGTTCCGGTTCCAGACCGGCTCGAGCATCGTGTTGGCGAACCGGAGGTAGAGGATCTCCTCGATGCCCATCTTCCCGAGGTAGTGGTCGATGCGGAGCAGCTGGGACTCGTCGATGTACTGGTGCAGCTCGTCGGCGAGCGCGCGCGCCGACGCCGTGTCGTGCCCGAACGGCTTCTCGACGACGACCCTCGCATTTGCCGTCACGCCCGCCTTCGCCAGGCCACCGACGACCGTGCCGAAGAGCGACGGCGGGACTTCGAGGTAGAAGACGGGGGTCTTCATGCCCTCGATCGCCTCCGCGACCTCGGCGTAGGTTGCGTCGTCCGTGAAATCGCCGTGGTGGTACGAGAGCCGCTTCGCGAAGCGAGTGAACACCTCCTCGTCGAGCTTCTCCCCCGTGCCGACGATCGAGTCGCGCGCGCGCTGGACGAGCTGGTCGAGCGTCCAGTCGTCGAACGCCACACCGACGATCGGGCAGTCGAGAAGCCCGCGCTGCTCGAGTCGGTAGAGCGAGTGGAACGTCATCACCTTCGCGAGGTCGCCCGTGATCCCGAAGATCACGAGGACGTCGGCCGGTTGCGGATCGGCGTCCGTCTTCGTCCTGGTCGCCTGTGGAGCCTCTGTTGCGCTCATGCCCGCACCTCTCTCTTCTCTGTGTTGTCGAGACCGCTCAGGCCAGATCGACCTGGAGCGTCGGATCCTTGGGCGCGCTCCGCTCCTCGTCGTGCTCCGCCCAGGCGTCCTGGATCTCCTCCAGTGACTTCCCCTTCGTCTCGGGCACCTTGCCCATGATCCACACGAAGGCGATCACGCACATCACGGCGAACAGGAGGAACGTCGCGGACTTCGCCGATGGCGTCGACCAACGAGAGGAACGTGCGCTGACGATGAACGCGGCTCCCCAGTTGACCGCGGCGCAAACTGCGACCGCCTTGCCGCGCACCTGGCTCGGGAAGATCTCCGAGATCATCGTCCAGACCACCGGACCGAGGGAGAACGCGAACGACGCGATGTAGACCACCATCGCGATGAGGGTGACGATCCCGACGACGCTCGAACCGCCACCCTCGGTCGGGTTCTTGTCGAGGAAGGCGAAAGCACCCGCGATGGCCACCAGGCCGACCGTCATCCCGATGAGACCTGCGAACAGCAGCGGCTTGCGACCGAAGCGGTCGACCCACGCGACCGCGATCAGCGTCGCCAGGACGTTCACCAGCCCGACCGCGATGAGCGTCGCATGCGTCTGCTGCTCTGGTGTGGTGAAGCCCGCGAGCGCGAAGATCTTGTCGGAGTAGTAGATCACGGCATTGATGCCGGTGACCTGCTGGAAGACGGCCAGACCGACGCCGACCCAGAGCGCCCTGCGAAGCGCGGGGACGAAGACCTTCGACCAGCCTGCCTCCGGGTTCGACGTCAGGTCGTCGGCGATGACGTCGAGACGCTCCTCGACCTTCGGTCCGCCCTGGGTCTTCACGAGCGCTTTCCGAGCGTCGGCTCGCCGCCCCATCTTCATCAGCCAGCGCGGCGAGTCCGGCATGATCGCAGCGACGCCGATCAGCACGACGCCGGGCACGATCGAGAGCCCGAGCATCAGCCGCCAGCGCGTCGTCGTCGCTGAGCGCGGCGTCCACGATGTCGGCCAGCAGGATGCCGATGGTGATCGCGAGCTGATAGCTCGAGACGAACCGTCCGCGTACCTGCTTCGGGGCCATCTCGGCCGCATACAGAGGACCGGCGACCGAGGCGATTCCGACACCGAAGCCGACGACGAACCTCGAGACCGTCAGGACTCCCGTGCTCTGGGCGACGGACTCGCCGAGCGCCCCGAACGCGAAGAGCACGCCGGCGACGACCAGCGTGCGCGTCCGTCCGAACCTGTCCGCGAGACCGCCCCCGAGCAGCGCGCCGACGAGCGCGCCCAGGGTGACCAGGCTCGTCACGACCTCCTGCATCGTCGTGCTGAGGTCGAAGCTCGCCGTCATGCCGCCCAGCGCGCCGGCGATGACGCCCTGGTCGTAGCCGAACAGCACCCCGGCCAGGATGGTCACGAACGCGACCATGGCCAGCCACGTCCGGAAGCGCCCGAAGAGCATCGGCGTGCGCATCTCGCCGGGTTCGACGGCGCCTGCGATCTCGGTCATGCTCACCCTCTCCTTCGCCTCGGTTGGTCCTCGGTCTACTCGTCCGCGTCGACGCTGATCCGGCCCACGCGCTGGTGTGTGAACTCGCTCCCGGCCCAGTCGACGATCGCCTTCGCACGGTCCTCGTTCGTCGGGAGGAGCGCGAGGTGCACGGTGCGCCACGCGAACTGCGCCTTGCGCCCCTTCATCGTCTTCCCGCCGAGCATCTGCACGACTGCGGCATGGCGGCCGATCGCCGCCATCGTGCCCTTGTCCTTGTAGGCGAACGGCTTCGTCGACTTGCCCGCGACGCGGCGGGAGATGGTCTCCCCCGCGTGCTCGCCCGACTGCAGCGCGACCGAGCCGAGCTGCGGCAGCACCTGCTCCGTCTTCGAGTCCGTTATCGCCGCGACGTCGCCTACGACGAAGACGCCCGGATACCCGGGAAGCTCGAGGTCGGGTCCGACGGCGATCCGGTTGCCCCGCTGCAGCTCGATCCCGAGCGACTGGACGAGGCTGTTGCCCTGGAGCCCTGCGCCCCAGACGAGCGTGTGCGCGGAGATCACGTCGCCCGTGGGAGCGTCACGCGAGTCGGCGACACCGACTGCACCCGTGCGCCGGTCATCACCTCGACCGTCCGTTTCTCGAGCGCCTCCTTTGCGTACTCGCGCAGGTTCGGCTTGAACATCGCGAAGATCTCGTCGCCGGCCTCGACGAGGACGACGCGGGCCTGCTCCTGCGGGAGGCTCGGATAGTCCGTGACGAAGTTCGACCGGTACAGCTCGGCGAGAGCTCCCGCCGTCTCGACGCCGGTCGGTCCGCCTCCGACCACGACGACCGTCAGCGCACCGTCGTCGACGAGCTCGCTGTCCTTGTCCGCCGCCTCCCAGCGCTCGAGGACGTGGTTCTTGAGCTTGACCGCGTCCGGCAGCGTGTACATGGGAAACGCGTGCTCGTCGGCGCCCTCCGTCCCGAAGAAGTTCACCTGCGCCCCGAGGGCGAAGACGAGGAAGTCGTAGGTGATGGGCGCGAGACCGTCGAAGCGGACTTCCTTCGCCTCGAGGTCGATCCCGGTGATCGGCGCCTTGTGGATCGTGGCGTTGTCCTGGTCCTTGACGAGGTCGCGGAGCGAGTGCCCCACGGCCGTCGTCTCGAGCAGGCCTGTCGCCAGCTGGTACAGCAAAGGCTGGAAGGTGTGGTAGTCGTGCTTGTCGACGAGAACGACGTCGACGTCGGCCTTCTTCAGCTCGTGCGCGGCACCGATCCCGGCGAAGCCGCCGCCGAGAACGAGGACCAGGGGTCGTTCGCGGGCTGCCTCGTCAGGCACGAGGCTCGCCAGACCTCAAGGCTGCCTCGGAGCCGTTCGCGACGGCTCGCAGCGCCGCGTGCGTTCCCGCCCGGAACCGAGCCGATCCCGACAGTGTCGGAGTGGGTCATGCGCCTGCCTCCCGTTGCCAGTACTGAGGGCACCGGCCAGCCTATTGCTTTCGCAAGCATTCGCCAAGCGAGCGCGTGGTGAACGTCTGGTGATGCCGCCACGCGGCGACGCGGGTCAACCCGCCGGGTTCCGGTGGGCTTCGTCCTCGAGGAGCGCGACGACGGCATTCGCCCAGTCCGCGACGTCGTCCAGCGGCTCCTGATCTCGGATCGTCCTGAAGCCGGGTATCAGGATGTTCAGCTCCTGCGGGCTCAGTGCGCGTTCCGGGATGTCGCCTGCGTGGGCCTCCATCCGGCCCGAGTCGGCTTCGGTCTTTCGAGCTGCCGCGAAACGCGCGACCGCCTCGTGGTCCCCGACGACCGCGGCGAGCTGGTCCAGCAGTTCGTCCACGCGCTCGTGCCCTTCGGGCGTGAGGGCAGCGAGCGCCTTGGCCAGATAGTCGGAGTGATGGTCCGTCGTCGACACGTCCGTAAGAGGTGATGATCGCATGGCCCTCGGTGACCGACCAGGTTCCCGAGCCGCCACTGGCGTAACGTGCCCCCCTCGGGATGCTCCACGCCGCGATTCAAGTGGTTCTCTACGGTCTCCTGGCAGGCCTCACCGCGGTCGGATTCGCCGCGACGCTGGCGGTGATGCCATCCGGACGACTGAAGGCGCTCGGCTTCGGCGCCGGCTTCGTCGTAGCGCAGCTCCTGACCTGCGCCGGGCTCGTGATCTTCGGGATCGCCGCCACCGGCCTGAGCCGGGAGAGCCACCCCGATCTCCGGGCCGCGCTGGAGATCGCGCTCGCGCTCGTGTTGATCCCCCTGGCCCTCGTCGTTCACCGGAGGCCCCCACGTGCGACCGAAAGCCCAATCGCGAACGAACGCTCGAAGGCGCGGACGGAGGCGCTGCTCGAACGACTCAGCCGGTTGCGCGTCCTCACGACCGTCGTCGCCGGATTCCTCCTCGGAATCGGCGGCCCGAAGCGACTGGTGCTGACCTGCCTGGCCGCCACGACGATCGTCACCTCGGGCATCGGGGACGTCCGAGCAAGCGGAGCTCGTCGTCGTCTACGTCGCGCTCGCGACCGCCCTCGTCTGGGGTCCGTTGATCCTCTTCCTGCTTCTCGGCACACGGGTCATCGGGCTCATGGAGGGCGCGCAGGATGAAGTCGGTCGCCGACAACCGCAGATCACCGTCTACGGACTTCTGCTGCTCGCCGCGCTCTTCGTCATCGACGCGGTCAGCGTTCTGCTCACCTGACTCGACATGGCGACACAAGGCCGGTCCGGACGGGCGCGACTTCTCACGCCACGGCAGGTCCAGCACGGGAAAGCGCGAACGTCACGTCGATGGGAGACAACACGAGGCTCGAGCGTCGACTCGACAAGATGATCGCCCGCGCGACGACGCCCCGTGGCGCGGGCATCGTCATCGCGTTTGCGTCGACCTCGATAACCGTTGCGGCCGGGCTCCTCATGACGGTCGTCGATCACGACAACTTTCCGTCCCTCGGGTCCGGGCTGTGGTGGGCCGTCCAGACGGTGACGACCGTCGGGTACGGCGACAACGTCCCGACGAATGTCACCGGACAGCTCCTCGCGGCACTCGTGATGCTCCTGGGGATCGGCTTCCTGACCGTGATAACCGCCGCGATCACGAGCACGTTCGTGTCGCGCCCGGAGGAGACGTCAACCGATCCGGACACACCGGCAGCGGAGCAGCTGCAGCAGATGAACGAGCGGCTCGAGCGAATCGAAGCCGCCCTCAGTCGCTGAGCCTGACGCGATTCGGCGTCAGATCCCGGTCTGTGCGACGACGCGTCCCGACGCAACCGCGTCCTGCAACGTCGCGTAGTCGCGCTCGTTCTGGTCCGCGTACGCCTCCGCGAACGACGCCATCGCGCGGTCGAACGCGCTGCCGCCGCCGAGGTACGCGGCGATCGCGATCCGATCACCGGTGCGGGCATGCGCCCGCGCGAGCGTCCAGCCGCAGACCCTCGCGTACGCCTGGAGCCCGGAGAGATCCATCAGCTCGATCTCGGCCGACCCCTTCGCGTCCCAGAGCTGGCGGATGTAGAAGTCCCTCTCCTGGCCGTCGATCGTGAGGATTCGCGACCAGCCGAGCATGATGTCGGGCGCCGCCTGCATCAGCCGCTGCCCTTCGACGACGCGTTGCCCGTGCTGCGTGAACTCGCTCCTGCCGAGGAAGGGCTCCAGCACCGACGGCTGTGCCTCCTTGAACTGGAGGAACAGCGGGTCGTTCTGTCTCGCCCCGTGAGGAGGAGGATCCAGGCGCGCGTGCCGACGCTTCCGACGCCGACGACCTTCCGGGCCGCGTGCACGTAGCGATAGCTCTCGAGCAGCCTGCGCCGATCGCGTGGCAGGGAGCGGCGATACGTCCGGATCATCCGCCGCACGACGTCTTCGAGGTGCTGCTGCTCCGCGCCCGGCAACACGTCCTCGATCGGCGTCACGAGCGGCGGGCGACCGACGATTCGAAGCTCGCCGTCGACGGCGCGGCACAGCTTCGAGAGCGCGCGCATGCCGTCCTTCGTGCGCGCCTTCTCGATCCCCTTCTGGAGCCGCCTCAGGTTCTTCTGGGAGACGTTCCCGCTCAGATCGCTCCTCGATGCGCGCGACGTCGAGGCGCGTGTACCAGACCTCGAGGTTGCGCATGGGCGCGAAGCTCGCCATCGCCTCGCGGTACTGGCGCACGGACTCGGTGACGAGCAGGTGCCGGGTCGACTCGTCGAACCCGAGGTCGCGGCCGGCCACGGCGATGCTCGCCGCGAGCCGCTTCACGTCCCACTCGAACGGCCCCGGGAGCGTCTCGTCGAAATCGTTGATGCTGAAGACGAGGCGCCGGTCGGGCGCCGCGAAGATCCCGAAGTTCGAGAGGTGCGCGTCACCGCAGAGCTGGGCGTGAAGACCCGTCCGCGGCCCGGCCGAGAGATCGGCGGCCATCAGGTATGCACCGCCGCGGAAGAACGCGAACGGCGAGTCGAGCATGCGTCCGTAGCGGATCGGGACGAGCTCCGGGAGGCGTGTCTCCCCCTGTTCCTCGAGGAGCTCGATCGGATCGCGGCGATGCGGCGCCGGCTCCCAGCTTCCGTGGGCCGAGCGTGGTAGCTCCTGGCGCGCGGCCTTGCCGCGGGCTGCGCGCTCCGCCGGGGTGAAGTGGAGAACGTCCTTCGGCTCCGCAGATGCAGCGATCGCGAGACCGGGCTCGTTGGGGGCCACGAGGGTCGGCTCCTGCACGTTCGGCTTCTGTTCGACCTCGGTCATTCGCATCTCCTCCGCCTGCGACGCACGACTGTGGCGATCTCACCGAAGCGTACTCGGGCGTCACGGCCATCCCACCCGCGCCCACCCTGACGCGCCATCGACCCGGGGCCGCTTGTATCGGGGCCGTCGCAGCTGAAATGCTCCCTGCGTGAACCGGCAGGCGAACGGCGGGCCGCAGCCTGCCGACGTTCTCGTGATCTTCGGGATCACCGGCGACCTCGCCCGGGTGATGACCTTTCGCTCGCTCTACCGGCTCGAGAGCCGCGGTCTCCTGGAGTGCCCGATCGTCGGCGTCGCCTTCGACGACTGGACGCGCGAGCACCTCGTCCAGCGCGCCCACGACTCGATCGCCGCGACGGGCGAGGAGATCGACCACGAGGTGTTCGAGCGGCTCATGAGCCGCCTGTCCTACGTCCACGGCGACTTCAAGGACGACGCGACGTACCAGAGCGTCGCGAAGGAGATCGAGGGCACGGTCTGCCCGGTCTTCTACCTCGAGATTCCGCCGTCGCTGTTCGCCACCGTCGTCGGCGGGCTCACGAGGGCCGGTCTGACCGAGAACGGTCGGGTCGTCGTCGAGAAGCCGTTCGGGCACGACCTCGCCTCCGCACACGCGCTCAACGAGGAGCTCCACGAGTACATCGACGAGTCGCAGCTGTACCGGATCGACCACTTCCTGGGGAAGCTGTCCGTCGAGGACATCCTCTACCTCCGGTTCGCGAACTCGATCCTCGAGCCGATCTGGAACCGCCAGTTCGTCTCGTCGGTTCAGATCACGATGTGCGAGGACTTCGACATCGCGGACCGCGGCACCTTCTACGACCCGGTCGGCGCGCTGCGCGACGTCGTCCAGAACCACCTTCTGCAGGTACTCAGCTACGTCGCCATGGAGGCGCCGACGGGACACGGTCTCGACGTCATCAACAACCGCAAGCGAGACGTCCTCATGGCCATGGCCGAGGCCGACCCGGCGCACTACGTGCGCGGGCAGTACGACGGCTATCTCGACGTCGCGGGCGTCGCCCCGAACTCACAGACCGAGACGTACTGCGCGCTTCGTCTCGAGATCGACAACTGGCGCTGGTCCGGTGTCCCGTTCTTCATCCGCGCCGGAAAGGCGATGCCGGTGACGGTCACCGAGGTGCGCGTCGTCTTCAACACGACGCCGTGGCTCGGCTTCGTCCCGCGCGACTCTCCTCGCCCGGAGCCGAATCAGCTCGTGCTGCGCATCGGCCCGCGCCCCGGCGCGCGCCTCCGGCTGCAGGCGAAGGCGCCGAACGAAGAAGCCCTCCGCTCGGTCCAGCTCGACATGGAGTTCGCGAGCTTCGGCGGCGAGGGACCGACGCCGTACGAGGTCCTGCTTCCCGCCGCGATGCGCGGTGACGCGAGCCACTTCACGCGCCAGGATGCGGTCGAGGAGACGTGGCGCGTGGTGCAACCGCTCATCGACTCGCCGAGCCCGGTCGAGGTCTACGAGCCCGGCTCCTGGGGCCCGGCCTCGGCGGACGACCTCACTCGTGACTACGGAGGCTGGAGGGCCCCATGGCTGCCGAGCGACGACTGACCGCGTGGACGCACGGGTTGCTCGAGGGGGAGCCGGCCGCGTGACGCGCGACCTCGACGAGCTCTGCATCACGACGATCCGAACGCTCTGCATCGACGCGATCCAGGCAGCGAACTCGGGCCATCCGGGAACGCCGGTCGGCATCGCCCCCGTCACGTACACGCTCTGGCAGCGATTTCTGCGCTTCGACCCGTCCGACCCGATCTGGCCGAACCGCGACCGCTTCGTGCTCTCGGCCGGACACGCGTCCGCGTTGCTGTGGTCGCTGCTGTATCTCACCGGCGTCAAATCGGTCGACCCCGAGTACGAGATCCTCGGCGAGCCGGCCGTCTCGCTCGACGACCTCAAGCGCTTCCGGCAGCTCGGGTCGAAGTGCCCCGGCCACCCCGAGTACCGCTGGACGAGCGGCGTCGAGACGACGTCCGGCCCGCTCGGACAGGGAGTCGCGACATCGGTGGGAATGGCGGTCGCGAGCCAGTGGCTGGGGGCGCGCTACAACCGCGACGGGTTCACGCTCTTCGACTTCGACGTGTACGCCCAGGCCGGCGACGGCTGCATGATGGAAGGCGTCGCGTCCGAGGCGGCCTCGTTCGCGGCGCACCAGCGCCTCTCGAATCTCTGCTGGATCTACGACGCGAACCGCGTCACGATCGAGGGCCACACGGACCTCACGTTCACGGAGGACGTCGCGGCGCGCTTCGCCGCGTACGGCTGGAACGTGACGACGATCGCCGACGCGAACGACCTCGAGGCGGCCGAGCGCGCATTCCAGGTTTTCAAGGCGGAGGACGAGCGGCCGACGCTGATCCTCGTGCACAGCCACATCGGCTACGGCACGCCCGTCGAGGACACACCGAAGGCGCACGGAGAGCCGCTCGGTCCCGAGGGCGTGAAGGAGGCGAAGCGGTTCTACGGCTGGCCCGAGGACGCCGAGTTCCTCGTCCCCGACGGTGTCGTCGAGCACTTCGCGGAGGGCATCGGCGCCCGTGGCCGCGAGGCGCGAGCGGCGTGGGAGGCGCGGTTCGAGGAATACCGCGCAGCCTTCCCGGAGCTCGCCGACGAGATCGAGCGCATGCAGCGCCGAGCGCTTCCCGAGGACTGGGACGCGGGGCTCACCACGTTCCCCGCGGACGCGAAGGGCCTCGCCACGCGCGACTCCTCGGGCCAGGTGCTGAACGCGGTCGCGGAGCGCGTCCCCTGGCTCGTCGGCGGCGCAGCCGACCTCTCGCCCTCGACGAAGACGCATCTCGGCTTCGACGGAGCCGGAGACTTCGCGCCCGCGGACCGCTCGGGCCGCAACTTCCACTTCGGCGTCCGCGAGTTCGCCTCGGCCGCGATCGCGAATGGCCTCGCGCTCTCGAAGCTCCGGCCGTTCTGGGCCGGTTTCCTCATCTTCTCCGACTACGCTCGAGGTGCGATCCGGCTCTCGGCGCTCATGGAGATCCCGGTCGTGCACGTGTTCACGCACGACTCGATCGGCGTCGGCGAGGACGGGCCCACGCACCAGCCGGTCGAGCAGCTCGCGTCGTTGCGCGCCATGCCGGGCCTCCTCGTGTTCCGGCCGGCCGACGCGAACGAGGTCCTCGAGACCTGGCGCTACGTCATGCAGCTCCACCACGAGCCGGCGGTGCTCGTGCTCTCGCGGCAGGCGCTGCCAACCCTCGACCGCTCGGTCGTGGCGGCGCCCGAGATCGCGCGAGGTGCGTACGTGCTCGCCGACACCGACGGCGACCCCGACGTGATCCTCATCGCGACCGGCTCGGAGGTGAGTCTCGCACTCACAGCTCGCGACGACCTCGCTGCGGACGGGATCGGCGCACGGGTGGTCTCGATGCCGTGCTCGGAGCTCTTCGACCGCCAGCCGCAGTCCTACCGCGACGAGGTGCTCCCTCCCACCGCGAAGGCGCGCGTCGCGATCGAGCAGGCCTCGGCGCTCGGCTGGGCCCGCTACGTCGGCGACGGCGGCGCGATCGTCGCCATGAACACGTTCGGCGCCTCCGCGCCGCTGAAGCAGCTCGTCGAGAAGTTCGGATTCACGCCGGATGCAGTGAGCGACGTGGCACGGGCGGTCGCCGCCCGATGACGCCGTTGCGTGAACGCGCCGCCTGGATCGCACTCGAGCGCCACTACGACGACATCCGCGACACGCATCTGCGCGACCTGTTCGCCGCCGACCCGACCCGTGGGGAGCGACTTGCCGCCGAGGGCGCCGGGATCTACCTCGACTACTCGAAGAACCGCGTCACCGACGAGACGCTCGCGCTCCTGCGGCAACTCGCCGAGGAGTCGGGTCTGCGCGAGCGCACCGAGGCCATGTTCCGCGGCGAGAGGATCAACACGACCGAGAACCGCTCGGTCCTGCATGTCGCCCTGCGCATGCCGAGGGAGCGCTCGCTCATCGTGGACGGAGTCGACGTCGTCGCCGAGGTGCACGAGACGCTCGACCGCATGGCCGCGTTCTCGGAGCGCGTGCGCTCCGGCGAGTGGAAGGGGCACACGGGCAAGCCGATCCGGAACGTCGTCAACGTGGGAATCGGCGGGTCCGATCTGGGGCCGGTCATGGCGTACGAGGCGCTGCGCTACTACACGCGGCGCGATCTGACCTTCCGGTTCGTCTCGAATGTCGATTCGACCGACTTCGTCGAGGCGACGCGCGACCTCGCGCCCGACGAGACGCTCTTCGTCGTCTCGTCGAAGACCTTCACGACGCTCGAGACGATGACCAACGCGCACTCGGCGCGCGAGTGGGCTCTCGCCGCCCTCGGCGACGAGGCGGCGATCGCGAAGCACTTCGTCGCCGTGTCCACGAACGCGGAGGAGGTCGCGAAGTTCGGCATCGACCCCGCGAACATGTTCGGCTTCTGGGACTGGGTCGGCGGGCGCTACTCGATGGACTCCGCCATCGGGCTCTCGACGATGCTCGCGATCGGCCCCGAGGCCTTCGGCGAGTTGCTCGCCGGCTTCCACGCGATGGACGAGCACTTCCGCGAGGCGCCCCTCGAGGAGAACCTTCCCGCGCTGATGGGCCTGCTCTGCGTCTGGTACGGCGACTTCTTCGGGGCGCAGACGGTCGGCGTGATGCCGTACAGCCAGTACCTGAAGCGCTTCCCGGCGTACCTCCAGCAGCTGACGATGGAGTCGAACGGGAAGAGCGTCACGCTCGACGGCACGCACGTCGACTACGAGACCGGCGCCGTGTTCTGGGGCGAGCCGGGCACGAACGGCCAGCACAGCTTCTACCAGCTCATCCACCAGGGGACGAAGCTCATCCCCGTCGACCTCGTCGGCTTCGGGAAGACGCTCAACCCGCTCGGCGAGCACCACGACATCCTCATGTCGAACGTCTTCGCCCAGGCCGAGGCGCTCGCGTTCGGGAAGACCGAGGAGCAGGTGCGCGCCGAGGGGACTGCGGACGCCGTCGTCGCGCACCGGATCTTCGAGGGCAACCGCCCGTCGAACGTGCTCCTCGCCGAGCGGCTGACCCCGTTCACCCTCGGCGCGCTCGTCGCCCTCTACGAGCACAGCGTGTTCACCCAGGGCACCGTCTGGAGCATCAACTCCTTCGACCAGTGGGGCGTCGAGCTCGGCAAGGCACTGGCGCAGCGGATCGTCCCGGAGCTGACCGCCGCCGAGGAGCCCGAGCTCGAGCACGACTCCTCGACGAACGCGCTCATCCGCCGCTACCGGTCGCTCAAATGATCAAGCTGCTGCTTTCGGACGTCGACGGGACGCTCGTCACGAAGGAGAAGGTGCTGACGCCTCGGTCCGTCGAGGCGGTGCACGAGCTGCACGAAGCGGGGATCCACTTCGCGGTGACGAGCGGCCGGCCGCCCCGCGGGATGGAGATGCTCGTCGAGCCGCTCGCGATCTCGTCCCCGCTGGCCGGGTTCAACGGCGGCCTCGTGGTCGAGCCCGACCTGCAGGTGGTCGAGGAGCGCACGATCCCCGAGGATCTGGTGGCGCCGACGATCGAGCTCCTCGACTCGTTCGACCTCTCCGTCTGGGTCTACCGCGGCACCGACTGGCTGGTTCTCGACGCCGACGGGCCGCACGTGGCGCGTGAGTCGCACACCGTGCAGTTCGAGCCGACCGTCGTCGAGCACTTCGACGGAGGCGGCTGCGGTCGCGAAGATCGTCGGCGTGAGCGACGACTACGACGCGGTCGCCGCGGCGGAGACCCTGGCCCACGAGCGGCTCGGCGAGCACGTCGCTGCATCGCGCTCCCAGCCGTACTACCTGGACGTCACGCACCCGCAGGCGAACAAGGGCGCCGTGGTCAGGTTCCTGGCCGAGCGCTACGACATCTCGACGGACGAGATAGCGACTATCGGCGACATGCCGAACGACGTTCTCATGTTCGCGCACTCGGGGCTTTCGATCGCGATGGGGAACGCCCATCGCGAGGTGCAGCGGGCGGCGAGACACGTGACGACGACGAACGACGAGGACGGCTTCGCCCACGCGGTGGAGCGGTTCATTCTCGACGAGAGGAGCTAGGCGATGGCGACGGACACTCCCATGCAGCTCGGAATGGTCGGCCTTGGCCGCATGGGCGCCGGGATCGTCCGGCGGCTCATGCACGACGGCCACCACTGCGTCGGCTACGACGTCTCCCCCGAGGCGGTGAAGGCGCTCGAGGCCGACGGCGCGGTCGGGAGCGAGTCCCTCGCGGACTTCGTCGCCAAGCTCGAGAAGCCGCGCGCGGCCTGGGTGATGGTCCCAGCCGGCGACATCACCGACAAGACGATCGCAGCGCTGGCGGAGGTGCTCGAGCCCGGCGACGCGATCATCGACGGCGGCAACTCCCATTACATCGACGACATCCGCCACGCCAACGCGCTCAGGGAGAAGGGCATCCACCACGTCGACGTGGGGACGAGCGGCGGCGTCTGGGGATTCGAGCGCGGCTTCTGCCTGATGATCGGCGGCGAGGACGAGGTCGTCGACCGCCTCTCCCCCATCTTCGCCTCGGTCGCGCCGGGCATCGACGCGGCGCCGCGCACACCCGGTCGTACAGGCGACCCGAGCCAGGCCGAGCACGGGTACTACCACTGCGGCCCGAACGGCGCCGGGCACTTCGTGAAGATGGTCCACAACGGCATCGAGTACGGCCTCATGGCCGCGTACGCCGAAGGACTGAACATCATCGCGAACGCAGATATGGGGAAGCGGCTGCGCGACATGGATGCCGAGACCGCACCGCTCGAGCGGCCCGAGCTGTACGAGTTCGAGATCGACACCACGGAGGTCGCAGAGGTCTGGCGTCGCGGCAGCGTCGTCGGCTCCTGGCTCCTCGACCTCACGGCAGCGGCGCTGCACGACTCTCCGACGCTCGAGGAGTTCGCGGGTCGCGTGTCGGACTCCGGCGAAGGGCGCTGGACGTCCATCGCGGCGATCGAGGAAGGGGTTCCCGCGCCGGTGCTCACGACTGCGCTCTACTCGCGCTTCGCGTCCCGGAACATGGACGACTTCGCGAACCGGCTCCTCTCCGCGATGCGGAAGCAGTTCGGGGGCCACGACGAGAAGAAGGCGTGACGGACGTGGCACTCGAGATCGAGATCCTGCCGGACGCCGACGCGGTCGCCGAGCGCGGCGCGCAGATCGTGGCGTCCGCTGCAGCCGTCGCTCTGGCGAATCGCGACCGCTTCACGTTCGCCGTGTCGGGCGGCCGTACCCCCTGGAGGATGTTCGAGGCGCTCTACGGTCGCATGCCCTGGGAGAAGGTGACGATCTTCCAGGTCGACGAGCGGATCGCGCCGGAAGACGATCCCGACCGCAATCTGACCCAACTCCAGCGCGCGCTCCCACCGGGTGGTGCGGCTGATGTGCGGCCCATGCCGGTCTGGGCGGACGACCTCGAGGCGGCCGCTGCGATCTATGCAGACGCCCTCCCCGACCAACTCGATCTCGTGCATCTGGGCCTCGGCCCCGACGGGCACACGGCCTCGCTCGTGCCCGGTGATCCGGTTCTCACCGTGCATGATCGCGATGTCGCGCTCACCGACCCGTACCAGGGACGGAGGCGAATGACCCTGACGTACCCGGCGCTGAATCGGGCGCGTCAGACGCTCTGGCTCGTCACGGGCGACGACAAGGTCGATGCGCTGCGACGGCTGCGTGCCGGCGATCAGTCGATTCCGGCCGGCTGGATCTCTACAGAGAATGCACTTGTCGTCGCAGACGCAGCTGCGGCAGGATCCACGACATGAGCGAGGAGACCCCACGCAAGTACCCGTACGAGCCGAAGGCCCCGGCCGTCCTCGCGGTCGACGTCGGCGGCTCCCATGTGAAGGCGGTCCTGAACGGCATCGACGAGCGCAGGCGCTTCGCCTCGGGACCCACGCTCACTGCGCAGGAGATGGTCGACGGCGTACTCGAGCTGACGAAGGACTGGGACTACACCCACGTAGCGGTCGGCTGCCCGGCGCCGATCAAGGACGGCAAGCCCGTGTACGACCCCGTCAACCTCGGAACGGGGTGGGCGGGCTTCGACTTCGAGAAGGCCTTCGGCAAGCCGACGAGGGTCATCAACGACGCGACCATGCAGGCGCTCGGGAGCTACGCGGGCGGCCGCATGCTGTTCCTCGGCCTCGGCACGGGTCTCGGATCGACGATGATCCTCGACGGCGTCCTCGCACCGATGGAGCTCGGGAACCTCGCCTACAAGAAGGACGTCTGGGAGCACTACGTCGGCGAGGCAGGACTCGAGCGAATGGGTCACAAACGCTGGACGAAGATGGTGCTCTTCGCCATCGCGCAGTTCACCGCCGCGCTCGAGCCGGACTACGTCGTCCTCGGAGGCGGGAACGCGCGCAACGTCAGCGAGCTCCCGGCGCACTGCCGGCTCGGGCACAACGAGGACGCGTTTCTCGGCGGCTTCCGTCTCTGGGTCGAGGACTGAAGAGCGCCGCCGCGAGCGCGGCTAGCGAAGGCGGCGATGGTCGACGTCGTCTCCGCGACCGATGATGACGTCCGAGACGAGGTCGGGCGGGAAGAGCCCGTGCTCGACGACGCCCGTCGTCGCGGACAGTTGTGCCGCAAGCGCCGCCGGATCGTCGACCGGCCCCGTGTAGTCGGCGATGACGCCTCCGTCGGGGCTCCTCGGCGCGTCGCGGAGCTCGACGGAGCCGATGCGCTCGAGCGCCGCCGCGAGGCCGAACTCGAGGAGCTCGAGCGGCACCGGCGGCTCCAACCGCTCGACGAGCTTGTCCGACGAGACGATGACCACGAACCGCGAGGCAGCGGCGGCAACCGCCTTCTCGCGCGTGTGGGCGGCGCCTCCGCCCTTCACGACCCACCCCGACGGGGCGACCTGGTCGGCCCCGTCGATCGCGACGTCGAGCTGTGCGAGCGCATCCGCACCCGAGAACGACTCCACCGTGAGACCGAGCCCGCGGGCAGCCTCCTCCGTCGCGAGAGAGGTGGCGACGCAACGCAGCGACAGCCCTCTCCGCGCGAGTGCGGGAAGCAGGTACGCAACCGTCGAGCCGGTCCCGAGCCCGACGCGCATTCCGTCCGCGACAAGCTCGGCTGCCGCCTCCGCGGCGAGCTGCTTCTCCCGATCGCTAGACACGGACGAGCTCCAGCAGATCGAGCTCGAGGAGGTCGCCGACCGCGTTCACGGTGAGGTCGGGGGACGGGTGCGCAGCAACGAGATCCGCGTCGTTGGCGAACTGCCCCTGGAGCGGCAGCACCGTCGTCACGCGGTCGCCCCAGTGCCGCTTCGCCGCCGCCAGGATCCGCACCTTGTCGTCGACGAGGACGTACCGCTCGGCGGGATACCTGCGCTCCACGTCGTCGAGCTCTTCCTCCTTGTGGACGTAGACGAGAACGCCGTCGACGACTGACGACAGACCCGCGCTCGAGACCTTCCGCGGCTGGAGGATCGCATCGCCGTCCGTGAGGACGACCGTCGTGCCCGCATCGCGCAGCCGCGCGAGTACGTCGAGCGCATGCGGGTAGAGGCGGTCGGCGAACGGGTACTCGAGGAGGTACTCGGACACGGCGAGCAGCCGCGGATCCCAGCTCTCCGACTCCCACCACTCCTGCACCGCGCCCAGGTAGTCGCGATACCCGAGCTCCACGAAGCGTCGCTCCTGGATCGCCCAGTACGCGGCGCGCGCATCGGCTCCGTAGTCACGGTCGAGGTGCTGCTCGATGTCGTCTCGGATCCGGTCGTTGTCGAGCAGCGTGTCGTCGACGTCGACGAGGAAGGTCGTGGTCCGCGCGCTCACCGCGACATCCTCTCGCAACTCCGTCATGATCTGGGCCGCAATGCGGCCGAGGGGGAGGTTCGTGACGTGAGAGTTCCTGTGCAGATGGCGGCGACGACCTTGGCGGTCGCGTTCATGCTCGTCGGATGCGGCGGCTCGGACACCGAGTCGGTGAACGGATGCACCATCGAGGCGGGGACGCAGTGCGCGAACATCGACCTTTCCGGGGCGGATCTCTCGGGCGCGGATCTCTCCGGCGCACTCCTATCGGGCGCGAACCTCGAGGGGACGAATCTGAGCGGCGCCGACCTGAGCGAGGCCAACCTCACGAGCGCGCGGATCGTCGACACGGATCTCTCGGACGCCGATCTCACGAGCGCAAATCTCACGGGTGCGACGATCAGCAACGCGAACCTCGATGGGGCGACGCTGTGCGGGACGACACGGACGGACGGCACGATCGACGACACGAGCTGTCCGGCTTCGACGGACACGACCGACACCGACACGACCGAGACGACGGAGACGACGGAGGTCGCCGAGGCGAAAGTGTCGTCGTTCGACGTCTCCGACCTCGACTGCGGCTCGGCGACGACCGGCCCTGTCACGGTGACATGGGAGACCGAGGACGCGACCGCGGTCGAGATCGCCGTCGACACCGCCTCCCCGACGAGCGGCGGTCCGAGCGGATCGACGACGGTCGTCGTCGCGTGTGACGGCAACCCCCACGCGATCACGATCACACCGCAGAACGACTCGGGCGCGGGCGTCCCGGAGACGAAGGAAGTGAGCTCGGACTAGCGGCGGACGTCGACGCGGCCGCGGCCGAACGCGTCCATCCGACCCCAGCGGCCGGGGATGTCGAGCAGCTCCAGATGTTTGATGTCGCTCGGCAGCGCGGGGTCGACGATGAGGTGCTCTCCCTGGGGCTCGAGGCCGAGCATCGTGCGCAGCAGCAGAAGCGGCGTGCCCGTCGACCATGCCTGCGGGCTGCACGCGGTCGGGTACTGGACCGGGTACTTCGTCTGCTTGCGCGGATAGCCGCCGAACGCCTCGGGCAGTCGCCCGTCGAAGAACTCGGCTGCGTCGAGGATGCCGGCGGCGATCTCGGCCGCCTCCTCCTTGAAGCCGTACCGGCGGAGCCCCCAGGCGATGAACGAGTTGTCGAAGGGCCAGACCGTCCCCGTGTGGTACCCGATCGGGTTGTAGCGGGCCTCGCCCGCGGCGAGCGTCCGCACGCCCCAGCCCGAGAAGAGCCGCGGGCCGAGGAGGTGGCGCGCCACCGCCTTCGCCTTCGACTTGTCGACGATCCCGCTCCACAGGAGGTGGCCGTTGTTCGAGGAGAGGGCGTCGACCTGGCGCCCGTTCTGGTCGAGAGCGATCGCGAAGTACTCGTCGTCCTCGACCCAGTAGTCGCGATTGAACCGGCGCTTGAGATCGGCGGCGTCGCGCTCGAGCCGCTCGGCGAGCTCGACGTCCTTCCAGATCTCCCGCGCCAGGCGCGCGCCGCGCACCTTCGCGTCGTACGCGTACCCCTGGAGCTCGCAGGTCGCCCGTGGGAAGCCCGGCAGTGAGCCGTCGCGGTACGAGATCGAGTCCCACGAGTCCTTCCAGCACTGGTTCTCGAGCCCGCTCTCCTCGTTGCGCCGCTGGTACCAGATGTAGCCCGTGCCCCGGAGGTCCGCGTACTCGTCGATCCAGTTCAGCGCCGCGCGCGCCTCGACCTCGAGCTCACGCACGAGAGCGCGATCGCCGGTCCAGCGCTCGTACTCGTCGAGCAGCACGACATAGAGCGGAGTCGCATCGACCGACCCGTAGTACGGCGAGTGCGGGCGCTCCTCGAACGCCGTCATCTCCCCGTAGCGCATCTCGTGGAGGATCCGCCCGGGGTCCTCGTCGCGGAAGTCGTCGGACCGGACACCCTGCCAGTCGCCGAGCGCGCGGAGCGTCGTCGCGGCGAGCTCGGGCGTGAACGGGAGCGCCTGCAGGCTCGTGAAGATGCTGTCGCGGCCGAACATCGTCATGAACCATGGAAGCCCAGCCGCCGGAAGCGCCTGGCCGCCGGCGATCGGCGGCGAGAAGCGCAGGGCCGCGAGGTCGACGAGGCTCCGCCGGTACGTCGCCCTCAGGTGATCCCGGTCGGACTCGACGCGAGGTGCCTCGTCCAGCCAGCGGTCGAGGTTCCGCCGCATCCGTGCGAGCACACGGTCGGGGTCCTGGCGCTCGAGCGGCGCCTGCCCGGCGCCGAGCAGCGCCGTGACGACGTCGATGTGCGTCGTCCACTCGCCGTGGGCCGGAATCCTGACCTTGAACGTGAGACCCTTGTCGTCGTAGCGCGCGGGAGCACTCGCGCTGATCTCGGTCGCGCGCGAGAACGGGCCGCGCTCGTAGCCGAGCGTGAGCTTGCGGCGCTCCGCCTTCGCCGCGTACGTGCCCTTCTTCTTGAGTGCGTCCTTGACCTCGAAGAGATCGGCGAAGTCACAGCCGGCATCGACGCGGACTTCGAGCGAGACGGCCTTGTCCGCGTGATTCAGGATCGTGAGCTTCTCGTGGAACCCCGTCGACACCGCGCGCTGCCGGATCACCGACAGCTTCGCGTCGATGTAGACGGTTCCGGTCCCGGGGACGAGGAAGAAGCGCGTCTCGAAGTACTGGAGGTCGTCGACCGAGAGCGGGTTCAACCGCTCGCCGTTCACGGTGAGGACCCAGCGAGAGAGGAACCGTGTGTCGAAGGAGAAGAGCCCGGTCGGATCCGTGAGCGACGCCTCGATGTCGCCGCGCTCGTCGCTCACGACGAACGTGTTGCCGTCGAGGATCTTGACGAGCCCGTCGTTCACCTTCGCCTCCGCCGGGGCGGGCTCGGGAACAGCCGCTGCAGGCGGACGAGCAAGCCGCCAGTCGCCGTCGACCGCCAGGTCGCCGCGCAGCACGGCCGCGACCGCGTTCAGCTTCCCTGCGGCGATCCTGTCGAAGACGGCCTTGTCGGCGCGGATGACGCAGCTCGTCTCACCACTCGCCTTCGTCGCGACCGAGATGTCGCCCTTGTCGATGTCGAGATACCACCGCCGTACGCGGCGACCGTCGACGATGTCGAACCGTGTCGCGCCGCTCGCCTTCCGCAGGAGCGGGTCGTGGGAGCGCGTCGCGAGCTCGGCGAAGAAGGCGGCGGTCGGGTCGGCAGCCCTGGTGGCCATGGCAGCACCCTACTCCGGCTCGGGGTTCGAGGCGAGCCGTGTCGCGACGAACGGGTAGACGAGGACGGAGATCATCCCGGCGCCGATGAGCGACGCCGCGACCGCCTTCGAGATGTCACCCCGCTCCTGCGCGATGCCGACGATGGCGACGATCAGGGGCAGCGCCGTCGCGCCGAAGAGCGCGAGGCTCGCCGTCTCGCGCCGTCCGAGCTCTCGCAGCCACAGCAGCGCCGATGTTCCCCGTGTGAGGAGGAGGACGCCGAGGAACAGCGCCCCCAGCGCCAGGCCCTCGGCGGTCAGCAGGCTGTCGATGTCGAAGTTCATTCCCGTCACCACGAAGTAGACGGGGATGAGGAAGCCGTAGCCGATCCCTTCGAGTCGCATCCGCACGACCTTCCCCTCCGGGGATTCGAGCACGAGGCCGACGACGACTCCGGCCGCGAATGCACCGAGAACGAACTCGAAGCCGGCGTCGGTGGCGAGGAACACGAGCAGCACGAGGACGAAGATCGAAGCGCGCACCCCGGCCTGCCCGGTGGTGTGCAGCGTGTCCTGCGCGATCCGCAGCAACCTCGGTGGACGTGCCTGCAGCGCGATCTTCGCCGCGCCGGCGATGAGCCCGCCGAAGAGGACGAGAAGAGCGAACTCCGTCCCTGCGCCGTAGACGCCGGTCAGGAAGACGGAGATGACGATGATCGGCCAGAACTCACCGGCGACACCGGTGCCGAGTACCGCCCTGCCGAGCGGCGTGGGCAGCAGCCCAGCATCCGACAGGATCGGGACGAGCGTCCCGAGCGAGGTGGTCGAGACCGCCACGGCGAGCAGCCACCACTCGACGTCCGCGCCCGCGCGGTCGAGAGCGACCCCGACCGCCATTCCGATCGCCAGCGACATGCCCCAGCCCAGCGCTCCGCGGCGCAGCACGTTCGTCGGGACGCGATGCTCGATCACCTCGATGCCGGCGAAGAAGAAGAGCATCGCAAGACCGAAATCCGAGATGAAGTCGATGTAGTCGTTCACAGTGGCGATGCCGAGCACCTCGGGCCCGATGAGGATGCCGAGCACGATCTCGACGACGACCGTCGGCAGGACGAGCCGGAGATGCCAGCGCGAGAGGACCGCTCCGAGCGTCGTGCACCCGAACACGAGGACGAGCGAGCGCCCGTCCGCCCGTGTCAGCTCGGCGGCGAGGAGGTCGAGCATCGCCCGAGCGGTGCGCTACGCCCCTGCGGCGGCGCTCGTGTCCTCGGCGTGGTACGAGGCGCGGAGCGCGTCCTCGCGCTCGCGCTTCGGGAAGACGAAGAAGACGAGCACCGCGCCCAAGAGCACCGCGACAAGGCCGGCGCCGTACGCCCACTGGTCGCCGTCCAGGAACGACGATTTCGCCGCCGCGAGGATCGCGTCCGCGTCCTGCGGGCTCGTGGCGGCCGCGATGTTCTCGGCACTCGCGAACGAGAGCTGTAGCTGGGCCTCCGTCGCGCTCGAGACCTGGCTCGACACGGACTGGTCCGCCATCGCCGACGCGTAGTGGCTTGTGAGGACCGCCCCGAGAATCGAGGTCATGAGCGCGCCGCCGAGGTCGCGCTGGAGATCGGCGGTGCCGGAGGCCATGCCGACGCGCCGCACGGGCACCGAGCCGGTGAGCGAGTTCGAGGCGGGCGTTCCCGGCGAGACCGACGCCGATCCCGATGAAGATGTACGGGATCGCGATCTGCCAGTACGGCGTGTCCTCGTTCCAGAGGAGCAGCATCCCGACGAACGCGAGAACGAGGAACACGTAGCCCGAGAGGAGCGTGACCCGTGACCCGTGCACGGCAACGAGCTTGGCCGAGCGTGGAGCGACCAGCACCATCGCGAGGGCCGCAGGCAGGATCGCCGCACCCGCCTCGACCGTCGAGTATCCGAGGACGTTCTGCACGTACTGCTGGCTCACGTACGCCGTTCCCATGAGCGTTCCGAAGACGATGATCCCGGCGCACGCGGCGACCCAGAACGTCGGCCTGGCCGCGATCGGGAGGTCGTAGAGCGGATTGCTCGCGCGCCGCTGTCGAAGGAGGAAGGCAACCGCCGCCACAACCGCGATCGCAAACAACACCAGCGACGTCGTTTCCATGTCGTTCACCGGCCAGAAGTTGATCGAGAGGATCAGGGCGCCCACGAGCACGACGGAGACGATCCCCCCGAGGTTGTCGACGGGCTCCGTGGCCTCGTTGACGTGGCTGGGCACGAAGTACACGGCCATCCCGAGCGCGATGATCGCCAGCGGGATGGTGACGAGGAAGACCGATCCCCAGTCGAAGTACTCGAGGAGGATCCCGCTCACGAGCGGCCCGAGCGCGGCGAAGCCGCCGCCGATGGCAGACCACAGAGCGATCGACTTGGTTCGGCTGCGTCCCGACCAGAGGGCGGCGATCAGCGCGAAGGTGGTCGGATAGGCCATTCCCGCGCAGAGCCCGCCAGCCACACGCGCGACGAAGAGGACGTCGTCGCTCCACGCGAATCCCGCTAGGAGCGAGGCGGGGATCGAGAGCGTCATCCCGATGACGATGAGCAGCTTGCGGCCATAGCGATCGCCGATCGCCCCGAACCAGAGAACCGACGCCGCGAGGCCGAACGAATACCCCACCGCGATGAGGTTCAGCATCGTCTGCGACGAGTCGAAGTCGTCGCCGATCTCGGGGATCGCGACGTTCGCAACCGACAGGTTGAGGTTCGCGACCGTCGCGACGGCGATCAGCGACGCGAGAACGAGCCCGGCCCGCTCGGGGCGGGAGTCGGTCTCCTTCGCAGGCGCACGCGGCTCACTCATGGATCGGCGGTTCCACGATCGAGCGATCCTACGCCGTGCGCGCGGCCACGGCGTGAGATGAAATAGGGTTTCCTACCCAAGAACTGCCGCTCAGAAATGGAGGAGCGAAAAAATGGAAGAGATCGGACCTGTCGAGTACATGATCGTCTCGTTTCCGGGCAACCGGTTCACGGGCGAGATCGCGCCGGCACTTGGCAAGCTCGTCGAGTCGAACACGATCCGGATCATCGACCTGGCGTTCGTAGGCAAGGATGAGGATGGTTCCGTCGCAGCTTTCGAGCTCAGCGACGTCGACGAGAAGGTCCGGCGCGGCCTCGAGGCGCTCGGCCTCGAAGCGACCGGGTTGCTCGGCGAGGAGGACCTGATGGACGCTGCCGAGGACCTCGAGCCGGGCTCGTCCGCGGCGATGCTCCTCTGGGAGGACGTCTGGGCAGCCGAGCTCGCGTCCGCCCTGCGAGGCGCAGGCGGCGAGCTCGTCGCCATCGGCCGGATCCCGCACGATGTCGTCACGGAGGCGCGCGAGGCCCTGCTGTCCGCCGCCAACACCACACAGGAGGCTTGACATGATGCGTCGCAGAGGAGGTCTCGTTCGCGCGGCCGCGACAACGGCGGTCGTCGCGGGAACGGCGGGTGCGGTTCGACACCGCCAGGATCAGAAGTACGCCGCGCAGGACCAGGCCCAGTACGACGAGCAGATGGCCGCCCAGCAGCAGGCGTACGCGCAGCAGGCGCCCGCGGAACCCGCCGCAGCCCGACTACGCGGCGGAGCTCGCGCAGCTCGCGCAGCTGAAGGACCAGGGAATCCTCACCGAGGAGGAGTTCGAGGCGAAGAAGAAGCAGATCCTCGGAATCTGACGTTCACGTAGACCCGCGAAAGGAGAACGAGTGCTCGCAGCTGACTATCCGTTCCTAGACGTCCTCTGGACGATGTTCATCTTCTTCCTGTTCGTGATCTGGATCTGGATCCTGATCACGGTGTTCGTGGACATCTTCCGGCGGAAGGACGCGTCGGGATTCACGAAGGCCGCGTGGATCGTCTTCGTGATCATCCTGCCGTACCTGGGCGTGTTGATCTATCTGATCGCCAACCACGACGGGATGGCGGACAGGAACCTGGCGCAGATGCAGCAACAGAAAGCTCAGCAGGACGACTACATCCGATCGGTTTCGGGCGGCGCGGCCGGGGAGATCGAGAAGGCGAAGGGCCTCCTCGACTCCGGCGCGATCACACAGGCCGAGTTCGACTCGATCAAGGCGAAGGCGCTGGCCTCCGGCTAGCGCGCCGTCGAAGCGGAGGGGTGCTTACGGCGCCCCTCCGTTCGCCGCCGCCATCGGCAACGCACGTTAGGCTCGTCCGGTGACCGACGTCGCAGTCGCGCCGCCGCCCGAAGCCGATTCCAAGCAGCACAAGCTGCTCCGGATCGCCGCGTGGATCGTCGGGACGCTCCTCGTCCTCGTCGCTCCTGCATCTGGCCGGGATCGACGTCTGGGGCTGGTTCGAGGAGCTCTGGAGCACGCTCACCGAGATCTCGATCGGCTACATCATCCTGGGCTGTCTCTTCCAGGGGCTCCAGACCGTGCTCACCGCACTCGGCTGGTACGGGATCCTGCGCTACGCGTACCCCGGCGGCGTCACGTACATGCCGGTGCTCGCCGCATACGCGACCGGTGTCGCACTGAACAACTTCGTGCCCGCGAACATGGGCACGTTCGTGATGCTCCTCATGTACGTCGCGATCGTCAAGGGATCGACGTTCCCCGGCGTCCTCGGCGGCTATGTCGTCCAGAAGATCTTCTACTTCATCATCGGGACGCTGATCTACATCTGGCTCTTCAGCGCCGTCGCGGGTTCGTTCGAGTTCCAGTTCGGCGACGAGCGGGACGCGCTCACGAACCATCCCGTCCTCGTCCTCGGAATCGCAGCGGGGGCGATCTTCCTCGTCGCGCTCCTCCTCCGCATCTTCTGGGCGTTCGTCAAGAAGATGTGGGCGAGAGCGGTCGAAGGCGCAGCGATCCTTCGAGACCTCCGCGCATACGTGAAGTGGGTGCTGCTGCCACAGATGGGCGGCTACGCCGCGAAGGTGATGGTCATCGTCGTCTTCCTCGCCGCCTACGGCATCCCGGTGACGTTCGGCTCCGTGATGAGCGTGCTCGGCTCGAACCAGCTCGCGAACATCCTCTCGTTCACGCCGGGCGGGATCGGCGTCAACCAGGCGTTCAACTCGTTCGCACTCGAGAGCTACACGGACACGACGACGGCGACCGCGTACTCGCTCGGCCAGCAGCTCATCACGACCGCGTTCAACGTCGGCTTCGCAATCCTCCTCATCTGCGTCGTGTTCGGCTGGCAGGGTGGCTCGAAGCTCGTCAAGGACTCCTACTCGGACGCCAAGGTGAAGAAGGAGGAGATGAGCGAGGGCCGGCGTGAGAAGAAGGAGGCCAAGCGTGAGGCGAAGCGCGAGGAGGGTCGCGGCGGTCTCATGCGGGTCTTCCGGCGGTCGGACGACGACGCTCCCGACGACGAGTGACGGTTGTCGCTTGACGGCGTCCCGGCCATGCGAAAGGGTTGAGCACTGATGTGCTGCCTCGCACTGACCGCTGGCTTCCTCGGGCCTCGCGTCGCCCTCTTCTTCTGGTGGATCTTCGGCAACAAGGTCGACGTCGCGTTCGACAGCTGGATCTGGCCGCTCCTCGGTCTGATCTTCCTCCCGTGGACCACGCTCGCGTACGTGATCGCATGGGGACCGGTGTACGACGTGAGCGGGTGGGGCTGGCTCCTCGTCGCGCTCGGCTTCGCCGCCGACATCGCGACGTACAGCGCGCGCTCCGCCAAGTCGCGCTACCAGTCCGCCTACTGAGATTGCGTCCGAGGGGCGTACACAGGGGCGTCCCGTGAGCCCGAGCCGCGCCGACCTCGAAGCGTCCGTCGAGGCCACGGCCTCGTCCCTCGACGGTCGCCGGTTCGTCTTCCAGCGCTCCGCGCACGACCTCGACATCGAGGTCGGCGGGTACGCCTCCATCGGAGACGGCTATCTGGGTCAGGTCTACGAACTCGGATACGCGTGGATCGAGGGCGCCGAGCTCACGGCGGCGCTTCCGGCCTCGAGCGCAACGGACGTCCGGATTGCCGTGGTTCGTGGAGGCGGCGTCGTGCTCGACGCTCAGTCGACGCCGTTCCACGACGTTCCGATCACGCGGGCGACGACGAGCGCCGTCGCGCGACATCTGGCCCAACGCGGGGCGAACGGCGCCGGGCTCGACGTCGGCGTGATGCTTCTCGAAGAGGAGTTGCGCGTCTCGCTGGACGCGAGCGGGTTCGACAGGCACACCTTCTTCTGCGGCCAGTCCGGGTCGGGCAAGACGTACGCCCTCGGCACCGTCCTCGAGCGCCTGATCCTCGACACGGACCTGCGAATCGTCGTGCTCGACCCCAACTCCGACTTCGTCCGGCTGGGCGAGGTCCGTGAGGGGGTGGAACCTGCCGTCGCGGACAGGTACCGCGAAGCGGCGGAGGGACTCGTCGTTCGGAAGACCGCAGCCGCGGGCAGCGATCGGCTGCACGTGCGGTTCACCGACTGCGACGCAGAGGAGCAGGCTGCAGTGCTTCGGCTCGATCCGATCGCGGATCGCGAGGAGTATGGCGCGCTCGTCGACCTGCTCGACGGCGGGATCGAGTCGGCGTCGACCAGTGTCGGCGACCTTGCCTCCCGCCTGCTCGACGCGCGGGACCCGGCGACCCGGGCGCTCGGAGCCCGGATCCGGAACCTCGGCCTGCACCGGTGGCCGATCTGGTCGGGCGGGGACGTCGGCTCGGTGCAGGACCTCGTCCAGCCGGGCGGCCCGCGCGTCGCGATCGTCGACCTCGGATCGCTGCAGACGCCGGGCGAGAAGGCGATCGCAGCCGAGAGCGTCCTCGCGGCGCTCTGGCGCCGGCGCTCGGTCCGGGAGCCGATCCTGATCGTCATCGACGAGGCGCACAACGTCTGTCCACGCGAGCCCGGCGACCCGGTGACCGCCCTCGCGAGCGCCTACGCGGCGCGGATCGCGGCGGAGGGGCGGAAGTTCGGCCTCTACCTGCTCGTGTCGACGCAACGACCCCAGCGCGTGAACGAGCTCGTCGTGTCGCAGTGCGACAACCTCGTGCTGATGCGGATGATCTCCGCCTCCGACCTCGCGCACGTCCGTGAGCTTCTCGCGGTCGCCCCGGCCCCCCTGGTCGAGCGGGCGGCGGCGTTTCGTGGCGGGGAGTCACTCGTCGCCGGGAAGATCGCCTCCCACCCCACGTTCGTCCGGTTCGGGCCGCGCGTGTCCGAGGAGGGCGGTGCCGACGTGCCCACCTCCTGGGCTCGCCCGGCGCAGGCCTGAATCAGCCGACGAGCCGAAGGGCCGCCGCCTCGATCTCGTCCTCCGAGACGAGGACGAGCCGCGCGGCATCACCGAGCGGTACGAAGGAGTCCTTGCTCGCTACACGGGCAACGCGGCCGTCGAAGCCGGCGTCCACGAGCTCGGCGATCACACCCTCGGAAACGCCGCCTGTGCGACGCGTCTCGTCCACCACGAGCACGTGCCCGGTCAGGCTGGCCTCGCGGAGGATGTCGTCGACGGGCAGCGGTGCGAGCCAGCGGAGGTCGACGATGCGCGAGCGGATTCCCTGCTGCTCGGCGAGCCGGTGCGCGACCCTCGCCGACAGGTGCAGGCCGTTCGCCCATGTGACGATCGTCAGATCGGTCCCGTCGCCGACCGTTCGCGCTGCGCCCACGGGGACGTGCTCGTCGCTGAGCGGCGCCACCCATGCCTCGTCTCCCTCCTCGATCGCGTCGCGCGTGTGGTACAGCGCGATCGGCTCGAGGAAGACGCAGACGCTTCCGTCCACGAGCGCCGACTCGGCGCACGTCACGAGCATGGCGGCGGCATCGTCGGGCCGCGCCGGCGAGGCGACGACGACGCCGGGGATGTCGCGGAGCACGCCTACCGCGTCGTCGTTGTGGAAATGCCCTCCGAAGCCCCGCTGGTAGCCGTAGCCAGCGATCCGGATCACCATGCCGTTCCGGTACGCGCGCTGCGAGAAGAACTGGAGGGTCGACGCCTCGCCGCGTAGCTGGTCCTCGGCGTTGTGGAGGTAGGCGAGGTACTGGATCTCGGGGATCGGGAGGAACCCGCCGACCGCCGCACCGAGCGCGAGGCCGAGGATCGAGGTCTCGTCGAGCAGCGTGTCGAAGACCCGCCCCGCGCCGAATCGCGCGTGCAGCCCGCGCGTCACGCCGTAGACACCGCCCTTCACTGCGATGTCCTCGCCGAAAACGAGAGCGTTGGGGTGCCGCTCGAGGACCGCGGCGAGCCCGGCGTTGATCGCCTGCGCCAGCGTCAGCGGCTCCTCCGAGGCGAGTCGCACCCGGGCAGCCTTCTCGGCGACGACCGCCGAGCGAGCGGGGGGCCAGGGGCGCCATCACCTGCTCCGCCGAGGTCATCTGCGGAAGCGCCGCGACCTCGAGCCCGAGCTCGCGCGCCTCGTCGCGTGCAGCCAGGTAGTCGTCCGCGAGCTCCACGCCCGTCGCGCGGCCGGAGGAGACGAGCCAGCGCGCCGTCCCGAGGATCGGGTCCTTCTCGTAGTCGTCGCGGATCGCCTGCGGCGTGCGATACGCCATCTCCGCATCGGCGCCCGCATGGCTGAGGTAGCGCACGCAGCGCAGGTGCAGGACCGCCGGTCTCCGCCGCTCGCGCACCCACTCCGCGAGCTCGGTCGCCGTGCCGAGCACCTCGGCGGGATCGTGGCCGTAGGCGATCTCGTAGCGCAGCTCCTTCCGAGCCGTCAGCGCCGACTCCACCCATCCTGCGGGGCTCGGCACGCTGATCCCGAGCCCGTTGTCCTCGCAGAGATAAAGGAGCGGGAGCGGGAGGCCCTGGAACGCGATCTGCGCGCTCGTGTTGAGAGCAGCCTGCGCCGTCGCGTGGTTCAGCGAGGCGTCGCCGAAGGAGCAGAGCACGATCCCGTCCGGCTTCCACGGGCTCGACACGCCGAGTCGTGTCGCGCGGTCGACGGCGAGCGCCATGCCGACCGCACGCGGGAGATGCGACGCGATCGTGGACGTCATCGGAAGGATCGCGAGCTCCTTGCGTCCGAACACCTTGTGCCGTCCGCCGGCGATCGGCTCGACCGCGGCGGCGACGACGCCGAGCATGATGTCGCGCATGCCGTCGACGCCGGCCTGCGCCGCCCGCGCCAGATAGAACGCGCCGGACCGGTAGTGCAGGAGCGCCGGGTCGTCGACGCGCAGCGCGAGCGCGACGGCCGCGTTCGACTCGTGCCCCGCCGAGCCGATCGTGTAGAAGCTCCGGCCGTGCTGCTGGAGCCAGCGGGCCGCGTAGTCGGCCTGGCGGCTGTCGACCTGCGCCCGCCACAGCTCCTCCACCTCCACCGGGGCAGCGCGGAGCGCCGCGCTCGACTCGAGTGCCCTCAACGCCTCGAGAAGGTGCTCCTCGAGCGGGTCGAGCTCGGCCGCCGGCGGCCGCGGAACGGCGGGGTCAGACGACGACCGGTTGCTCCCGCTCGGCGTTCCACTTACCGGCGGCCGCGAGCGCGTTCATGCGTGCGCGATGGACGAATGCGGTTTGCGCAGCCTCGACGCTGGAGGGGTCTCCGCCCCACGTCTCGAGTGCCGACGCCTGCAGCGCGCGCCCGTAGGAGAACGACAGCGGCCACGGCCCGCCGATCTGGTTGATCGCGTTCAGGTTCTCCGTCGCCTCGACCTCCGACTGACCGCCCGAGAGGAAGACGATCCCGGGCACGGCCGCCGGAACGTGGGTCATGAAGCACTGCACCGTGAGCTCGGCGATCTCCGACGCGGGCGCCTGCTTCGGGCACTGCTTCCCGGAGATCACCATGTTCGGCTTCAACAGCATCCCGCGGAGATCCACGCGCTGCACGAGGAGCTCGTGGAACGTCCACTTGAGTGTGCGCGAGGTCACGTCGTAGCAGCGCTCGATCGTGTTGTCCGCGTCCATGAGGACCTCCGGCTCCACGATCGGGACGATCCCGGCCTCCTGGCACAACGCGGCGTAGCGCGCGAGCGCGTGCGCGTTCGCGCGGATGCAGGCGACGGACGGGATCCCGTCGCCGATGGTGATGACGGCGCGCCATTTCGCGAACCGGGCGCCGAGCCCGTGGTACTCCTCGAGACGCGCGCGCAGCCCGTCGAGACCTTCGGTGACCTTCTCGCCGGGGAAGCCGGCCTGGTCCTGCGCGCCCGTGTCCACCTTGATCCCCGGGATCACGCCCTTCGCAGCGAGCAGGTCGGAGAACGACGTGCCGTCGTCGGTCGACTGGCGGATCGTCTCGTCGTACAGGATCACGCCCCCGACGAAATCCTCCATGTCCGGAGCGGTGAAGAGCAGCTGACGGTAGGCGCGTCGACTCTCCTCGGTCGACTCGACGCCGATCGAGTCGAAGCGCTTCTTGATCGTGCCCGTGGACTCGTCGGCAGCGAGGATTCCCTTGTGGTCGGCGACGATCGCCTTCGCGGTCTCGTGCAGCTCCTGCACTCCCATGGCTAGCGCGCTCCTTTCATCAGGCTCTGGATCTTCGTCAGTGGATGGGACGCGACGATGCGGCGGAACGTGCCGGACCGCGAACGCATCACGATCGACTCGGTCTCGACGCGGTCGCCGACGACGCGGACGCCGCGGAGCAGCGCGCCGCTCGTGACCCCCGTCGCGGCGACGAACACGTCCTCGCCCTGCACCAGGTCGTCGGCCGTCAGGACACGGTCGAGCTCGAAACCGGCCTCGACCAGTCGCGCGCGCTCTTCGTCGTTCCGCGGCCACAGCTTTCCCTGCATCGCGCCGCCGAGGCACTTGATCGCGGCTGCGGAGATCACGCCTTCCGGCGTTCCGCCGATGCCCATGAGCAGGTCGACCCCCCTGCCAGCCTGCGCGGCGGCGATCGCGGGCGCGACGTCGCCGTCGCGGATGAGGTTCACGCGCGCGCCCGCTTCGCGGAGCTCGGCGATCAGGTCGTCGTGGCGCTCGCGCTCGAGGACGACGACCGTGAGGTCGTTCACCGCTCGACCCTTCGCCTCTGCGACGCGCTCCAGGTTCTCGGTCGGCGACACGTCGATGTCGATCGCGTCGGCCGCCTCCGGGCCGACGGCGATCTTGTTCATGTACAGCGCCGCGCCCGGGAAGAACATCGTGCCGCGCTCGGATACCGCGATGACCGCGATTGCGTTCGGCATCCCGAGCGCGGTGAGACGCGTGCCTTCGAGCGGGTCGACGGCGACGTCGACCTCGGCGCCCGACCCGTCGCCGACCTCCTCGCCGTTGAACAGCATCGGCGCCTCGTCCTTCTCCCCCTCGCCGATGACGACGATGCCGCGCATCGCGACGGTGCCGAGCATGAGGCGCATCGCATCGACCGCAGCCTGATCCGCCGCGTTCTTGTCGCCTCGCCCGATCCAGCGCGACGCGAACGTGGCGGCCGACTCGGTGACGCGAACGAGCTCGAGCGCAAGGTTCCTGTCGGGTACCTCGCTCACGTCAGCCGATCCTACATCCGTTCCGGCGCCTCCACTCCGACGAGATCCAGGCATCGCGCGATCACTCCCTGCACCGCGGCGACGAGCGCGAGCCGGAACGCTTCCTGCTCGGACTCGAGAACACGGTGCACGTGGTAGAAGCGGTGGAAGTCGTCGGCGACGCGAATCGCGTAGATGGGGATCGCGTGCGGCGCGCGTCGCTCGGTCGCCTCCGCCGCGACCTGAGGGAACTCGAGCAGCCGCTTCACGAGCTCGCGCTCCTCGACGGCGAGAGCCGTCGGCGCTACGGGCGTCGCACTCCCCCCGTCGGCGTTGCGCAGGATCCCCGCGATCCGCGCGTGCGCGTACTGGACGTAGTAGACGGGGTTCTTGTTCGTCCGCTCCTGCGCCAGGTCGACGTCCAGGTCCATCGTCTGGTCGTGGCCGCGCGCGACGAGGTACCAGCGTGCGGCATCCACGCCGATCGCATCGATCAGCTCGTCGACGAACACGACGTCGCCGCGCCGCTTCGACATCTTCTTCGTCTGGCCGCCCTCGACGAGGTGGACGAGCTGGTAAACGAGCACCTCGAGCGACTCGCGGGGATGCCCGAGCATCTCGGCGAGGGCCTGCAGCCGGGCGACGTAACCGTGGTGGTCCGCGCCGAGGACGTACACGAGCCGATCGAAGCCTCCTGCGTACTTCCGCCGCATGTACGCCGCGTCCTTGGCGAAGTACGTCGGCTCCCCGTCCGAGCGCACGAGCACGCGATCCTTGTCGTCGCCGTGCACGCTCGTCCGCGCCCACACGGCTCCGTCGTCCTCGAACGTGTCGAGGAGTGCGACCGCCTCGGGGATCTCAACCTCGACCTCCGTCTCGCGCGTCCAGGAGTCGAAGTGGACGCGAAAGCGCGCCAGCGTCTCCTCGATCCGCCGCATCATCACCGCGACCGGATCTCCGTCGACCGTCGCGAGCTCGCCGAGGTAGTCACCGTGGTAGCCGTCTTCGGGCGGCTCCTCACCACGACGAACGGCGTCCACGGACGCTCGGAAGCGCTCCATCTGCGCGCCGGCGTCGTTGTAGTAGTACTCGCGCTCGACGTCGTGCCCGGCGAACGCGAGGAGTCTCGCGACGGAGTCCCCGTACGCGCCGTTCCTGGCGCTGGCGACCGTGACCGGCCCCGTCGGATTCGCGGACACCATCTCGACCTGGATCCGCTCTCGCTCGTGCGCGGAGCCCGACCCGAAGTCCATGCCCACCGCAACGACCTCGGTCACTGCCGCCGCGATCCAGGCGTCCGGAAGCCAGAGGTTGACGAAGCCCGGCCCGGCGACCTCTGCTCGCTCGACAACGCCACGTGCCACGACCTCCGCTGCGATCTCCTCGGCGATCTCGTGCGGCGGGCGCCTGCGCGACCCCGCGAGCTGGAGCGCGACGTTCGTCGCGTAGTCCCCGTGCTCGGCGTCGGATGGTCGCTCGAGCGCCACCGGCGTGCCGGCTATCTCACCGAGCTCCGTTGCCAGCAATGCGACCGGGTCAGCCATGGCCGCCATCGTACGGGCGGCAGTTGCGGGCTATCGGCTCTTGGCGGAGCGCGCGGCGGTGATCGGGATGACCACGCCGTCGCGATGGAGCGCGACCTGGACTTCCTCGCGCGCCTTGTAGATCCGCCACTTCACCGTGGCGAGGGTGACCTCGAGCGTCTCGGCGATCTCGGTGTACGAGAGGCCCACGACGTCTCGCAGGAGGAGTGCCATCTTCAGGTCCGGGTTCAGCGCCTCGACCGCCCGCCAGACCGCGTCGATCGTCTCCGCACGCTCAGCCGGCGCGTCGACCACCTCGAGCGGCGGGGCGTCGTCGATGTTCACGACGGAGCGCGGCCGGCGCTCGATCGAGCGGAGCTCGTCGAGCACGCGGTTCTTCGTCACCTGGAACAGCCAGGTCGTGAACCGGGAGCGAAGCGAGAAGCTCGGTAGGCCCTGGAAGACGCGGAGGAAGACTTCCTGTGTCAGGTCCTCGGAGAGGCTGCGATCACCGGTGAGCCGCAGCACGTAGTTGTAGACCGGCTGCTCGTATGTCCGGACGATGATCGAGAAAGCGCGCTCGTCACCCCGCTGCGCCTTGCGCAGAACACCGAGATCTGGCTGTGGCAGGGACATGTGCGCGGCGAGTATAGAGGCTGATTTGTAAAGGCTTCGAACGGGGCAGTTACGGACGCGTTGCGAGCCGATCCCCTGTCATGTCAACAGGAATCTGCACGTTCAGCATCCCCAGGATGGTGGGTGCGAGATCGGACAATTCCCCCCTCTCGGGAAGCTCGAAACCCTCGCTCGTGACGACGAGCGGCACCGGATTCGTCGTGTGCGCGGTGTGTGGGCTGACCCCGTCGGGCTCGAGCATCTGCTCCGCGTTGCCGTGGTCTGCAGTCACCAGGCAGACACCACCGGCCGCCTCGACGCACGCGACGACCCTGCCGAGAGCCCCGTCCGCCGCCTCGACCGCGGCGACGACCGCCGGGATCGACCCCGTGTGGCCGACCATGTCAGGGTTCGCGAAGTTCACGACCGCGAACGCGTAGCCGCGGCCGATCTCCTCGCAGAGCCTGCTCGCAACCTCGTCGGCAGACATCTCCGGCTTCAGGTCGTAGCTCGCGACGTCGCGCGGCGAGGGAACGAGGATTCGCGTCTCGCCTGGCCACTCCGCCTCCTCTCCGCCGTTGAAGAAGTACGTGACGTGCGCGTACTTCTCGGTCTCGGCGACGTGGAGCTGGCGCAGGTCGTGCGCGGCAAGGACCTCGGCGAGTGTGTTGCGGACGTCCCGATCCTCGAACGCCACCGGAAACGGAAAGTCCTCCCGGTAGCGGGTCATCGTCGTCAGGTCGAAACCCGCCTCGAGCATGCGCTCGGACAGCTGGCGCGCGCGATCCGGACGGAAGTTGAAGAAGATCGCGGCGTCGTTCTCGGTCAACCGCGGCCGGTCGTCGAGGACGACGGGCTCGACGAACTCGTCAGTCACGCCGCGGTCGTAGCTCGCACGGATCGCGCCAACCGGGTCGCTCGCGTGGTCGCCCTCGCCGCGGACGATGGCGGCGAGCGCACGATCGGTGCGTTCCCAGCGGCTGTCGCGATCCATCGCGTAGTAGCGCCCACAGACGGTCGCGATTCGCTCCGACCGAAGCTCGGCGAGGTCGTTCGCCGCTGCGTGGGGCGAGACGTCGCGGCCGTCCGTGAAGGCATGGATCCAGGTGCGCACACCCATGTCCTCGCTGTCCGCGAGTGCGAGCAGCGCGCGCAGGTGGTCGATGTGCGAGTGGACGCCCCCGTACGACACGAGACCGAGGAGATGGACGTCGCCGCCTCGCTCGCGAGCCCTGCGGAAGACGTCTGCCAGCACCTCGTTGCGCGCGAACGAGCCGTCGGCGACCGCCTGGTTCAGCCGGGCGAGATCCTGGACGAGGATCCTCCCCGACCCGATCGTGAGATGGCCGACCTCCGAGTTCCCCATCTGTCCGGAAGGAAGGCCAACGGCCTCGCCCGACGCCGCCAGCGTCGTCGTGCGGATACCTGGCGACGAGCGAGTCGAAAACCGGTGTGTCGGCGAGCTCGACGGCGTTTCCCGGGCCGGGCGGGGCGATCCCCCAGCCGTCGAGGATGACGAGGCAGACGGGCGTCAAGTCGCCCCGGCGCCGGCCCGGCAGATCGCCTCGAACGACTGGACGTCGAGCGACGCGCCGCCGACGAGCGCGCCGTCGACATCGGGCAACGACAGCAGCGTCGCGGCGTTCTCCGGCTTCACCGAGCCGCCGTAGAGCACCGGCGCTCCGTGGAGCGACTTCACGAAGGCGTGAGCCTCCTGGGCGATCTCCGGTGTAGCCGTCTTGCCCGTGCCGATCGCCCAGACCGGCTCGTAGGCGATCACGAGCCGTTCGTGACGCGGGATCCCGGCTGCCTGACGCTCGAGCACCGCCTCGGTCTCGCCCGCCTCGCGCTCGGCCTCGGTCTCACCGACGCAGGCGATGACGTGGAGTCCCGCCTCGAGCGCAGCCTCCGCCCGGAGACGCACGGTCTCGTCGGTCTCGCCGAACAGCTGGCGCCGCTCGGAGTGCCCGACGATCGCTCCCGAGACGCCGAGCTCGAGGAGCATCGACGGCGACACCTCGCCCGTGAACGCGCCCTCGAGCTCCCAGTGGACGTTCTGTGCGAAGACGCGCGTCGCGCTGTCCGGGCCGAGGCCTTGCAGCGTCGCCTCGAGCGAGACGTATGGCGGACAGACGACGACGTCGACGCCTTCGGGTGCGATCCGGCGGACCTGGGCCGCAAACTCCCGCGCCTGGTGCGCGCCCTTGAACATCTTCCAGTTCCCGGCGACGAGCACGGCGCGATCCTACTCGGGTAGCCTCGCCCCGCATGGCCACGCCCCCGTGGGAGCAGCGCTTCCGAGCGCCCGTCTCGTACCTTCCCGAATGGTCGCCGGCCGCTCCGGGACGTGCCGTGTACGCGTCGAACGAGTCCGGGCGTTGGCAGATCCACACGCTCGACCTCGAGCGTGGCTCGACCCGCCAGGTGACGGACGATCCCGTCGGGCTGATCGACGCGGTCCCGACCCTCGACGGTGAAGGCGTCCTCTGGTTCCAGGACGAGACGGGCGACGAATCGGGGCGCTGGCTCGTCCAGCCGTTCGACGGTGGCGACACGGAGCCGTTCCTCCTCGGCGTGCCGCACGGCTGGAGTGACGGTCTCGCCCAGGCTCCGGGGATCGTCGTCGCTGCGATCTCCGACCGCGACGGCTTCGCCGTGCACGTCTCGGCTCGAGGGCGCGCCGGCCACGGAGCTCGTGCGCTCGTCCGAATGGATCGGCCTCGGCGGCCTCGACGACGGCGGGTTCCTGCGCGGCGCTCTGTCGCCGGACGGCACGTTGCTCTGCCTCGAGCACGCCGAGCACGGCGACCTCCTCCATCCCGCCCTCCGCGTCGTCGACCCTCGCACGGGCGAACGGCTCGGCGAGCTTCTCGACGACGGCATGTCGCTCGGTGCGCGCTGCTGGTCACCGGTCTCGGGAGACCGACGCCTCGCGTTCCGGCACGAGCTCGAGGGCGACGAGCGCCCCGGGCTCTGGGATCTCGCCACGGGCGAGCGGACGAACCTCGAGATCGACCTCGACGGCACGGTCTCGGTCGCCGACTGGTTCCCCGACGCGTCGGCGCTCCTGCTGGTGAACGTCTTCGAGGGCCGGAGCCGTCTGTACCGCTACGAGCTCGAGTCGGGCGGGCTCTCCCCGATCGCGACCGAGCCCGGCTTCATCGCGAAGGCGCGGGTGCGGCCCGACGGCGGCGTCTGGCTGCTGCACGAGCAGGGTCGAAGGCGGCGGCTCGCACTCGACGACACGGGGACCGAGGTCGTCTCGTTCGGCGATTCACCACCCGCGGCGCGCCCGTACGAGTCGTGGCACTTCCACAACGAGCACGGTCAGCAGGTGCACGGATTCGTCGTGACGCCCACCGATTCCGGTGGGCCGTTCCCGGTGATGATGTTCGTCCACGGCGGCCCGTCCTGGCTCGATCTGGATCGCTGGCAGCCCGAGGTGCAGGCATACGTGGACCTCGGGTTCGTCGTCGGTCTCGTGAACTATCGAGGCTCGATCGGCTACGGGCGTGAGTGGCGCGACACGCTCGTCGGGAACATCGGCGGCCCGGAGCTCGAGGACGTGAACGCGGGTCTGCGCGACCTCGTCGCCCGCGGCCTCGCCGATCCCGGGCGGGCGGTCGTCGCCGGCTACTCCTGGGGCGGATACGTCACGCTCCTCGAAGCCGGCAAGCACCCGGAGCTGTGGACGTGCGGTATCGCCGGAGTTCCGGTGGGCGACTACGAGGCGGGATACGAGGAGCTGTCGCCGGTCCTCCAGGCATACGATCGCGCGCTGCTCGGCGGCAAGACACCGGCGGAGCTGCCCGACCTCATGCGCGATCGGAACGCGATCAACTTCGCCGACGGGGTGCGCGCGCCGCTCCTGTTCTTCATCGGACGCAACGACTCGCGCTGCCCGTACAGCCAGGCCATGGCCTACGTCGACAAGCTCGCCGCCCGCGAGCACCCGCACGAGGTGGTCGTGTACGAGACCGGCCACTCGTCGTTCGACGTCGACGAGAAGGTCGCGCACGTCGGTGTGGCGCGCGACTTCCTCCGGCGCCACGTGTCGGGACTGAGCTAGGCGGCGGGGATCGCGGCGACGCCCGGGAGCTCCTTGCCCTCGAGGAGCTCCAGCGAGGCGCCGCCGCCGGTCGAGACCCAGGAGACGCGCTCGGCGAGCCCGAGCTCCTGGATGGCACGCACCGAGTCGCCGCCTCCGACGACCGTGTACGCGTCCGCGTCGGCGACGGCCTCCGCGACCGCCTTCGTCCCCTCGGCGAAGCGCGGCCACTCGAAGACGCCCATCGGGCCGTTCCAGAAGACGGTGCGGGCGGCGCGGATGCGCTCGCCGAACGAGGCGCTCGTGTCGGGACCGATGTCGAGGCCGAGCCAGCCCTCGGGCACGTCGTCGTACGGTGCGATGCGGCTCTCGGCATCCGCGTCGAATGCGGCCGCCGCGACGACGTCGCTCGGCAGCACGGCGTCGTACGGGAGGGTGTTTGCGCCGCGGAGCTCCTCGGCCATCTTTCCTCCGATGAGCACGGCGTCTGCCCGCTCTCCGAGGTGTGTCAGGACGCCGAGCTTGTCGTCGACCTTTGCCCCGCCGGAGACGAGCACGAAGGGCCGCTCGACGTCGCCGAGCAACCGGCCGAGCATCTCGAGCTCCTGCTCGAGCAGTAACCCGGCGTAGGCCGGGAGGACGTGCGCCACGCCCTCGGTCGACGCGTGTGCCCGATGCGCCGATCCGAACGCGTCGAGCACGAAGATGTCCCTGCCCTCCGCGAGCCGCTGCGCGGAGTCGGGATCGTTCTTCGTCTCTCCCGGATCGAAGCGGGTGTTCTCGAGTACCTCGATCCGCCGGTCGGGCAGGAGCTCCTGCAGACGCGCCGCGACCGGCGCCATCGCGAACGCGGGGTCGGGTCCTTTCGGCCTTCCGAGGTGCGAACACACGGCAACGTGCGCGGCGTCGCGCTCGAGGAGGTCCCGGAGGGTCGGCAGGGAGGCACGGATCCGGCTGTCGTCCGCGACACGACCGTCCTCGAGGGGGACGTTCAGGTCGGCGCGGACGAGCACGCGCTTCCCCGCGACGTCAGCCTCGCGGACGGAGCGCGGGCGGTGCACTACGGAAGAAGCCTGCCGATCACGTCGACGAGCCGACACGAGTAGCCCCACTCGTTGTCGTACCAGCCGAATACCTTCACCGTGCTCCCGTGCACCATCGTGAGTCCGCTGTCGTAGATGCACGAGTGCGCGTTCCCGACGATGTCGGTCGACACCAGCGGATCCTCGGAGAACTGGAGGATGCCCTCGAGCGGGCCGGACGCCGCCTCGCGGTACGCCGCCTGCACCTCGTCGGCGGTCGTCTCCCGCCCGAGCGACACGACGAGGTCCGTGAGCGACCCCGTCGCGACGGGTGCCCGGACGGAGATGCCGTCGACCTTGCCCTGTAGCTCCGGCAGCACGAGCCCGATCGCCTTCGCGGCGCCCGTCGAGGTCGGGACGAGGTTGATCGCCGCGGCGCGGGCGCGCCTGAGGTCCTTGTGCGGCGCGTCCTGCAGGTTCTGGTCCTGCGTGTACGCGTGGATCGTGGTCATGAAGCCGGACTGGATGTCGCCGAGGTCGTGCAACACCTTGGCGAGGGGAGCGACGCAGTTCGTGGTGCACGAGGCGTTCGAGACGATGTGGTGCGAGTCGGGGTCGTACTGATCGTCGTTGACGCCGAGCACCACCGTGAAGTCCGGATCCGTGGCCGGGGCGGAGATGACGACCTTCTTCGCCCCAGCGTCGAGATGCTTCTGCGCGCCGGCGCGATCGGTGAAGAAGCCGGTCGACTCGAGCACGACGTCGACGCCTAGGTCGCCCCAGGGCAGCGCGCCGGGATCTCGCTCCGAGAACATGCGCATCTCCTCGCCGGCGGCGCGGAGCGTCCCGTCTGCGAGCTCGACATCGCCCTCGAACGGGCCGAGCGTCGAGTCGTACTTCAGGAGGTGGGCCATCGTCTTCGCGTCGCCGAGGTCGTTCAGCGCGACGATCTCGAGATCGGACCCGAGCGCGTGCCGAGCGCGGAAGAAGTTCCGCCCGATGCGGCCGAATCCGTTGATGCCGACGCGAGTTCCCATCGCTCCTCCGTTTCTCGGTACCCGTTCCCCGCGAGAGCGAGTCTATTCGGCGAGCTGCTTCGAGCCGTCGCAGGCGCCGATGGACGGCGACCCGCGTGAGCGGAGGGTCGGCGCGCGCGGCGAGCTCGCGCAGCGACTCGTCAGGGTGACGGAGCCGAAGCTCCGCCACCTCGCGCAGGTGGTCCGGCACGGCGTCGAGATCGAGGCGTCCGATCGCAGCGATCTGCCTCCGCGCCGATCGGTTCGTCCGCACGAGGTTCGCGTGGTCGGCGTTCGCGAGGCGGTTCGCGCGCGAGCGCGTCTCGGCCACCACGGCGCGCTCCTCGAGCGCGAGCACCGTCTCGGCCGCCCCCATTACGGCGAGGAGCGACTCGATCGCCTCCCAGCTCTTGGCGTACGCAACGGCGTGATTCGCGTCGCTCCGCGGTCGCGAGCTCGACCCCCTCCGCTTTCGCCAGTCGCGCGAGCAGAGCCGCGGACTCCGCGGAGGCGGTGCGCAGCTCGAGGTGAGGCGAACGTCCGAGCGACAGCGAGCCGGCGCCGAGGAACGCCCCGCGCAGGTAGGCGGCGCGGCAGCAGCTCCGCGCGACCACGCGCCGCGGAGGACGCTCGAGCGGTGCGTGTCGCCGGTCGACGACGCCCGCCGCGACGAGCACGGCGAGGGTCTCCGCGTCGCCCGCGACGTGCAGCTGGTAGCGGGTCGCGGTGTCGAACGCCCTGCGCCGGTACGTCCGGACCTCCGACCGGATGCCGCAGGCGCGCAGCAGGGCGAAGGCGCGCCGGGCGGCCGCGCCGCTCCCGAGGTCGAGGTGAAGCCCCCAGTCCCCCGCTCCGCGCAGATGCAGGCTTCCCGCGGAGTGGAAGAGCGCCGAGAGCTCGGCGAGCCGGTCGCACTCACGCTCGGGCGCGATCGTCGCGAGCTCGTCGCGGACGTCCTCGGACGTGATCAGAGGACCACTCCCTCGAGGGCGAGGAGCCGCCGCTTGACGTCCACTCCCGCGTCGCCGTAGCCACCGATCCCCGTCGCGGAAACCACGCGGTGGCAGGGGACGATGAACGAGAAGCGATTCTCCGAGCACACGGCGCCCGCGGCGCGCGGCGCGCGCGGACGTCCCGCGAGCGCGGCGAGCTCGCCGTACGAGACGACCTCGCCTCGCGGGACCCTGCGGAGAGCGTCGACGATCGCCCGCTGGAGCGGTGTCGCCCACTCGAGGTCGAGCTCGACGTCGCGCGAAGTCCACGGGCGCGCCGGCGAGGAACGCGCGAAACCGCTCGACCAGGGGATCGGACCCGCGCTCCGGCGCGTCGTGCTCCGAAGCGGAACTCGTGCTCCACGAGAACCCCGTTCGCGCGCCAGATCTCGCCCACGCCCCATCCGGGCACGGCGTAGCGCGTCTCGACGATGGCCACCGCGACCACTCTAGAATCGCCGCCATGAGTGCACACGGCTTCTTCATCCCGCCCCACCACGACAACGAGCCCATCCTCTCCTACGCCCCCGGCACCCCCGAGCGGGCCGAGCTGCAGGCGCGCCTGCGCCAGATGGAAAACGAGCGGATCTCGCTCCCGATGATCATCGGCGGGAAGGACGTCCACACGAAGGAGACCTTCGAGGCCGTGGAGCCACATCGGAAGTCACATGTGCTCGCGGACGTCGCGAAAGGCGGCCCAGAGCACGTCGAGCAGGCGATCGCCGCCGCGAACGCCGCGCACCACGACTGGTCGCGGATGCCCTGGCACGAGCGCGCCGCGATCTTCCTCCGCGCGGCGGAGCTCCTCGCCGGCCCGTGGCGCTCGACCCTGAACGCCGCAACGATCCTCAACCAGTCGAAGACGTCCCACCAGGCGGAGATCGACGCCGTCTGCGAGATGTGCGACTTCTGGCGCTACAACGTCGACTACATCCTTCGGGTCTACGCTGAGCAGCCGCACTCGCCGACCGGCATCTGGAACAGGATGGAGTACCGGCCGCTCGAGGGCTTCGTCTTCGCGGTCAGCCCCTTCAATTTCAGCTGCATCGGCGGGAACCTGTCCTCCACTCCTGCCCTCATGGGCTGCACGATCGTGTGGAAGCCCGCCTCGACCGCAGCACTCTCCGCCTACTACTACCTGCGCCTCCTGCAGGCAGCGGGGCTCCCGGACGGCGTCATCAACCTCGTCTACGGCTCCGGCTCGACCATCGGGAGCGCCGCGCTCGCAAGCCCGGACCTCGCCGGGATCCACTTCACCGGGTCGACCGGGTGTCTTCAACGGCATGTGGGAGACGGTCGGCAAGAACGTCGCGGCCGGCGCCTACCGCGGGTACCCGCGTCTCGTCGGCGAGACGGGCGGCAAGGACTTCATCCTCGCGCATCCCTCCGCGGACGCCGAGGCGGTCGCGACGGCGATCGTGCGCGGGTCGTTCGAGTACCAGGGGCAGAAGTGCTCGGCCTCGTCGCGGCTGTACATCCCCTCCAACCTCTGGCCCGAGGTGAAGGAACGCCTCGTCGCCGACGTCGACACGATCAAGATGGGCGACCCGGCCGACTTCGAGAACTTCATGGGCGCGGTGATCGACGCGAGCGCCTTCAAGACCCACTCGGACGCGATCGCGGAGGCGAAGTCCGCGGGCGCCGACGATCGTCACGGGCGGCTCGACGGACGACTCCGAGGGCTACTTCGTCCAGCCCACCGTCATCGAGACCGACGACAAGGGCTTCCGCCTCCTGCGTGACGAGCTCTTCGGCCCGATCGTGACGACGTACGTCTACGACGAGAAGCGCTGGGACGACACGCTCGAGCTCGTCGACGAGACCGCACCCTACGCGCTCACGGGCGCCGTCTTCTCGACGGAGCGTGCGCCGATCCAGGATGCGCACGACAAGCTCCGCTACTCGGCCGGCAACTTCTACGTCAACGACAAGCCGACGGGGGCGGTCGTCGGCCAGCAGCCGTTCGGCGGCTCGCGCGCGAGCGGGACGAACGACAAGGCCGGCTCGATGTGGAACCTCGTCCGCTGGGTGACCCCGCGCACGGTGAAGGAGACCTTCGTGCCGCCGACCGACTACCGCTACCCCTTCCTCTCGCCGGATTCAGACGGCAAGAGCTAGGGCATACCGCCACCCATGGCCGTCCGCATCCTGGACGGAATCGATGCGTTCCTCGACCAGCTCGGGTCGGTTCACTTCCTCCCGCTGGCGCTCGCGATCTGCTGTCATCTGCTCAAGCTCGCCTGTACCAGCCGGGCCTGGCGCAATGTCCTCGCGGCCGCCTATCCCGAGCACCGGGTTCCCTGGCTCTCGATCTACGGCGCGTATCTCGCCGGTGTCGGCATCAACGCGATCATCCCGGCCCGGGCAGGCGATGCGGTCCGCATCGTCCTCGCCCACCGAGCGATCCCGGGAAGCACGTACACGACCGTCGTCTCGAGCACGCTCGTCCTGAGCTTCTTCGACATGTTCGCGGCGAGCGTGTTCCTCGCCTGGGCGGTGAGCATGGGCCTCCTTCCCGGGCTCGACGCTCTCGCGCGGCTCAAGAGCTTCGACTTCGCCTGGCTCTTCTCCCACCCGCTGCTCTTCGACCTCGCCATCGCGGCGACGCTGGTCGTCGTCGGCGCGCTGGCTTTCTGGATCGCGGGCCACGTCGCGGACTTCCGCGAGCGGTTCGCCCAGGCGTTCCGCGTCATGTCGCCGCCGCGGCGCTACTTCGCGACGCGTCGCCGTCTGGCAGGCGGCGGACTGGGGGCTCCGGCTCCTGACGATCTGGTTCATGCTCGCGGCCTTCGGCATCCCGCAGACGGTTCAGAACGCCGGTCTCGTGCAGGTGTCGACCAGCGTCTCGACGCTCTTCCCGATCACGCCGGCCGGCGTGGGCACGGAGCAGGCCTTCCTCCTCTACGTGCTCCACGGCGTCGCCACCGCCTCGGTGCTGCTCGCGTTCAGCGTCGGGGCCAAGCTCACGATCACGGTGACGAACGTCGTCGCCGGCTTCACGGCGATCGCGCTGACGTTGCGGACGGTGCGCTTCCGAAAGGCGCTCGGGCCGCCCCCTTCCACCGTCGAAGCCGAGTAGTCGCGGATCAGTTCGCGTGCTCGCCGATCCCGGGGTCTCGTGTACTCGCCAGAGGCTAGGACGGCCCGGCCTTGTGGAGCTGCGCGTACAGGTCGCGTGCCGTCTTCTGAGGCAGCCCCGGAACGCCCTCGAGCTCCTCCTGCGACGCCTCGAGGAACCGCTCGACGGAGCCGAAGTGGCGGATGATCGCGCGGCGCCGCACCGGCCCCACGCCGGGCAGCCCCTCGAAGATCGTCTCCATCGAGTGCTTCGCGCGCCTGCGCCGATGGAGCCGAAGGGCGACGCGGTGCGCCTCGTCGCGAATGCGCTGCAGGAGCTGCAGACGCCGGGCTCGCGCGGTCGAGGACGATCGCGGCCGGGAAGCCCGGCACGAAGACCTCCTCCTCGCGCTTCGCGAGCGAGATGACCGCGACCCGCGGCAGGTCGAGCTCCTCGATGGCGGCGAGCGCCGCGGCGAGCTGCCCTTTCCCGCCGTCGACGACCACGAGGTTCGGCATCCGCGAGAAGCTCTCGTCCGGCTCCGTCGCCCGCATGCGCGCGAACCGCCGCGACACCGCCTCGCGCATCGCGCCGACGTCGTCCTGACCGTCGAGCCCCCGGATCGCGAACGTCCGGTAGTGCGCGTTCTTCGGCTTCCCGTCGACGAAGACCGTCATCGAAGCCACGATCGACTCGCCCTGGGTGTTCGAGACGTCGAAGCACTCGATCCGAACGGGGAGGCTCTCCAGGTTCAGCACCTCCCGGAGCTCCTCGAGCGCTGCGATCCGCTTCGAGCGCGCCGCCTCACGCACCGCCGCGTCCGCCTCGAGCGCGAGCTGGGCGTTCTCGGCGGCGAGCTCGACGAGCCTCCGCTTCTCGCCGCGCAACGGCGTTCGCACGACGACGCGCGCGCCCCGCCGCTCGCCGAGGAACTCGGCCAGGGCCGCGACGTCGTCGATCCCGGGCGGGATCGAGCACCTCGGGCGGCACGCTCGGCGAGCCGCCGTAGTACTCGAGGACGAACGCCTCGAGGATCGACTGGTCGTCCTCGCCGGCGACGTTCTCGAGATGGAACGCGTAGCGGTCGATCATCTTCCCGTCGCGCAGCGGGAAGACCTGGACGGTCGCCCGGTCGCCGTTGCTCGCGAGCCCGATGACGTCGACCGACCCGACGTCCCGCCGGTCCGCCGCCTGCCGGTCGGCGAGGTGGCGGATCGAGAACAGGCGGTTCCGGTAGCGCGCCGCCTCCTCGAAGCGCTCGTCGGCCGCAGCCTCGCGCATCCGCTCGGTGAGCTCGGCCTGGATCGTCTTCGTGTCGCCGGAGAGAAAGCCGACGACGCCGTCGATGACCTCCGCGTATCCGTCCTTCGAGATCGCTCCGATGCACGGCGCGAAACAGCGGTCGATGTGGAAGTCGAGGCACGGGATGCCCGAGTGCCTCCCCGGCCGCGGCCCCTCGCACGGCCGAAAGCGGAAGACGCGGTTCAGGACGTCGAGCGTCTCGCGCACCTTCTTCGCGTTCGCGTACGGCCCGAAGTAGATCGTGCCGCGACGGTGCCGCTCGCGCGTGAACATCACTCTCGGGTACTCGTCGGTGAGCGTGACGGCGATGTACGGGAACGACTTGTCGTCGCGCAGCCTGATGTTGAACGGCGGTCGGTGGCGCTTGACGAGGTTCTGCTCGAGGTGGAGCGCCTCGGCCTCGGTGCGGGTGACGATGACCTCCACGTCGGCGACGCGCTCGGTCAGCTGGGCGGCGCCCATGCGCGTATCGCCGCGCTGGAAGTAGCTTCGGACGCGCGAGCGCAGCGACTTCGCCTTCCCGACGTACAGGACCTCTCCGTCCTCGTCGCGGAAGAGATAGACGCCCGAGCTGCGCGGGAGCGTCGCAAGCTTTCCTTCAAGGTTTTCTCGCATTCTCGGGCTAGCGTATCCCCATGCGTTCGGGGCTCCTGGTGGCGCTCGGCAGCGTCGTCGCGCTGCGTCGCGCCCTCGCTCGCGCACGCCGGGCCGGGTCTCGTCGTGGGCGCAGTCGAGGACGACGTCCGTGCAGCGACGGCGGTCGAGGCGGAGGCGCGGATGGCCGAGTTTCGCCTCGACGGCTACCGCGCAGTGCGCGTGACGAGCTACTGGAGGCCGGGTCTGACGAGGCCGAGCGACGACGAGCTGACCGTTCTTCGAAACGTGAGCGACGCCGGGGTGCGGAACGGCGTCCTGGTCTTCGTCACGGTCATGAGCCCGGGCTCGCGCCACCACCCCGCTCACTGCGGATGCTCGCGCGGACTTCGCCTCGTACGCCGCGGCGATCGTGGGTGGAGTCCCTTCGCTCACGCGCGTGATCGTCGGCAACGAGCCGAACCTGAATCGCTTCTGGCTTCCGCAGTTCAACCTCGACGGATCGAGCGCGGCACCCGCCGCCTACCTGGCGCTCCTTGCCCGGACGTACGACGCGATCAAGGCGGCCTCACCGGACGTGCGCGTCTACGGGGCCGCGGTCTCGCCGCGAGGCACCGACCGTCCGGACGGCGCCCGCCCGACGCATTCGCCGACGACGTTCATCCAGGCGATGGGAGCTGCGTATCGCGCGAGCGGGCGTGTGAAGCCGGTGATGGACGCGCTCTCGATCCACGTCTACGGCGACAACTCGAGCGTCGCGCCGACCGTCGGCCACCCGCTGAGCACGTCGATCGGGGTGGCGGACTACGACAAGCTCGTTCGACTGCTCGGCGAGGCATTCGACGGCACCGCGCAGCCGGGCTCCGACCTGCCGATCCTCTACGGCGAGTACGGCGTCGAGTCGGAGATCCCGGCCGCAAAGACCGCCCTCTACACAGGGACGGAGCCGGCGACGACCAAGCCGGTGAGCGAGGCGACCCAGGCGACCTACTACCGGCAGGCGCTCGCGCTTGCGTTCTGCCAGCCGACCGTCGAGGGAATGCTGCTCTTCCTCTCGAACGACGAGCGGGGGCGAGCGAACTGGCAGTCGGGAATCCGCTACGTCGACGGCACGCCGAAGTCGAGCCGTCCACGCGTCACCAGATCGCTCGACCGGACGACCGGAGGATCGATCACACGTTGCCCGGGCGTGGAGCTCCCCGTCCACGCGACGTACCTCCGCTTCGGCACACGTTCGGCGGCGAAGCGCGGAGTCTTCAGGACGAGCTTCCGTTGCGACCTCGACTGCCGCTACTGGGTGCGGCTCGAGAACGGCGTGACGCACGCGACGAAGCTCGAAGCGAAGGGGTTGGCGGAGGTGGGCGAGCTGGTCCAGGCCGACCTCGGGAAGCGACGGCTGGCACCGGGGAGATACCGCTTCACGATCAGCCTGGTCCACCCGGTCAATCCCGCTCCGGCGACCGTCCGGTCAGGCCCGAGCTTCACTCTGCCTTAGCCGGCGGCCGCTCAGTAGCGGTGCTCGAGGCGCCATACCCGCACGAGCACGTACGCGCAGGCACCGAGAGCCACGACGAACGCGAACGCGTCGCGCGTTCCCGGGAACCCGTAGCCGATCGCGAGCCCGATCGCGACCACGGCGAGCACGACGGCGGCGTAGAAGAGCTTGCGGCTCCAGTCCGACCAGGCCTCGAGGTCGCCTCGCCGCTCGCGCCAGACCATGAAGAGGAAGACCGCGATCGCGAGGAAGAACGCGATCTGCAGGATCCCACCGACCGTCGCCACGACGGGCTCGAGCGAGAGCACGACGACGATCGCGGCGATCAGCGCGACGATCCCGAAGCCCCGGGCGAGCGGCGGGATGCGGTCCCAGAGCCCTCTCACGATCCCGACATGAAAGCGCGTACGGCCAGTGCTCCGGCGACGAGCGTCGTCGCGGCGAACCAGAGGAGGCGCTTCGGCCCCGTGCCGGGTGCGTAGAACCACGGAACGAGCACGAGCCCGAGAGCGAGCGCACCGTAGGTGTAGTGGAGCTTCTCCGGCGCCCGTCGTCCGTCGGAGAGCAGCAGCGAGCCCGACCGCCGCCTGGGCGATGAGAAGCGTCTGTGCGAGGACGAGCGCGTGCGATACGAAGGCGCCTCCCGTTCCGGCCCGACGGTACGCGACGAAGCCGAGAAGTGCGGATATGACGCACACCACGATGATCACGACGCCGAGCGCGATGTGCACCGTGAGCATCGGGCGCACCCTACTCTGCGCCGACGACGCGGATGGATGGCACCGGAGGCGCGACCTGCCCGTGAGTAGCATCCAACTCGATGGTGGCCGAAGGCAAGCCTGCACCGACGTTCACACTTCCGAGCGACTCGGGCGAGGACATCTCTCTCGAGTCCTTCCGTGGGAAGCCGGTCGTCCTCTACTTCTATCCCAAAGATGATACGAACCGCAAGCATTTGTAGTAGCGGCTCGTGTTGCGCCTGGGCGTGGTGCCTAGGGCGTGCCCCTGCGTCTCCATGCGGGCCAGAGGCCGAAGCTCCCCAAGGCTCACCCGCTCCATGCAGACGTTCGGCGTTGCGCGGCCGTAATCAGAGATGCGCCAGGGGCGCTTCTTACCAGACCTAGAGAAACCCGTCCTGTGCCCGAGAGGGCAGGGAGCAGAGGGAAGAGGCCGTCGATCAAGACGGATAGCTCGGTAATGGCAGACCTGGACGAGACAGACCCTCTGGCCGCAAGGCTGCGTCGATGCAACGGTGACACCGGACCGCAGAGAGCGCACTTCTTCCCGCAAGGGGGAAGTGCGCCTCCACTCAGACTCTCCCGTCCCGCAGGGTTAGAAGAGATCGAGTAGTGTCCCGGTCGCACCGAGAACGGAGCTTCTGAGGTTGAAGGCTCCCCGAGTGGTTATCGCTCAGGCGAAGGTCAATCGGGCTGCTGGACGAGGAAGCCACCGCTCGGTGCATTTTCTTTGTCTGGCCGCCTGCCGCGGTGAGAGTCCAGTCAGCTGAGCAAACGCGCAAGTTCTGATGCTTTGGCGCGTCTCCCACATGAGAGGGGAGTCAAAGGGACGCAAGCTGCGTCCCGCCACGTAAGGGGAGGTTCCTGGGATGACCGACATCCTGTTGCGGCCGATCATCGCGATGCAGGTCGCGGTGCATCAACTGCGGGAGCGAGAGGATGGCCAGACGACGACCGAGTACGCAATCCTGCTCGGCTTTCTCGCAATCGCCATCATCATCGCCTTGTTCTTCCTGCGAAACACCCTGCGCAGCCTCTTCTCGAACGCGGCGCAGAGCGTTCACGACGCGCCCAGCAGCTAAGGCGAGGAACTCCGGTCAATGCGAGGGGCTCCGGACGAATCGGGACCCCCTCGCTGCCGTCACACACGATCAGGGAGGCGGCAGACCACCCGGTCGTGTGCGCGGTGATATGCCATCTTCTGCAATGCACGAAACGCGGCCGCCACGCACGGCCGCGTGGAAATCACCTGCACTACCGGCGTGCGTAGCCGAAACCGCCGAGCAGGAGAAGCACTAAAAGCACGATCAACAGAATCCCTAGCCAACCCATCAGCTCACCTCCTCGCGATCGACCCAACGAGGCGAGGATTTCCCGCCACGGACGATCTCAAAACGCCGCGACCGGTGCTCGGCCGCTCGACAGGTGAAGGGGGCCGCGCGTCTGGCCGCTAGCGGCCCCCTGGACGCGGGGAGGTACGCCGCCTAGGACCGCGTCCGCGAGAAGCCTATGACTAGAGCGCCAGCCCGACAAGTCGCCTATCTGACAAGTAGCGAAGGGGGCCTCGTACCGTCTACGCCGGGACCCCCTTCGCGACGCGGCGGGAGGCAGGCGCCACTCGACCGCGTCCGCGACCACCCTCTCACTCGAGCGCTTGCCCGACAAGTCGCCGGGCGTGCGCCGATCGAGGGATTTTTGACGCCGCAGGTTTTGCTCTGGCCCTTGACCGGGAACAGAGACGACATCGTCCAAGCAAGGGGTAGGGGAAAGCATGAGTACAGGTGCGCTGGAAGCCCGGTCCGAGGCTGTATCTGAACGTCGGACGATCACGTCCGAGCCCCCTGGTCGCGATTGGAAGTCGATCGGGTTCGGCTTGGCAGCAGCTCTCTCGGTGGTCGCGCTCTACGGCATCGGCACTTGGGCCGTAGTGGTCCTCGTTCAGGCGCTGCTCTAGGGAGAGGGCGCGAACAGAGCCTCGGGCGGAACGACGGCACGGAACTTCCCGAGGCTCTGTGTCCGTTCGAACGCGAGAGAAACGGGACGCAGGCGGAAGCCGTTCTCGATGCGATCGCACTAATACTCCCCGCGATCGTCGTAGGGACCAGTCCCGGACCCGGCAGGCCGATGCCATGAGAGTGGCTGGCATGACTCCTGAGCAGCGCGATTCACTCCGCAAGGAAATCGACGTTCGTGTGCGCGAGCGCATGAGTGGGCTGTCGAAACAAGGCGGAAGCCCGCCCGGCTCGAAGCTCCCGCGGGCTACCTAACTCAAAGCGGGCGAGCGGACTGCCGCCGCGGGCATTGGCACGCCGTCTTCTCTCTACGAGGTCGGGCGTATCGGCACTCCGAGCTCGTCGGAAATCCTCGCCATTGTCTGATCTATCTCAGCGAGGTCCCCCGGCGACGCGCCCGCAATCGTCGGGTGCTCAAAGGTCATGCCCATCAGGTCCATTGCGTCGAGCACCTTCTGCCCCTCAATCACCCGCCCTATCTCGTCCAGCACGATCGGTGGGAGTAGGTAGTGCCCGTCGCGCGATTCGACGAGCAACGCGAAGGGCTCTCCATCCAACTCGACCAGGCTCGCGCTCATCGCGGGTGGGACGCCGCTTCTGCCAGAGGCTGAGTTCGGCCCCGCGCACCTCTCTCGCGTTTCTCTCGTGCAGCATCACGCCGCTTGAGCTCCTCGGGCGTCGCTTTGCGATCAGCGGTAGCGGAGTGTTCATTCCAGTAAGCCCGCTCAGATTCGGTCATCTGGCGAACAACGAGCCCTCCGGAAGCCAGTTGCTCGCGGTAACGCTCGAGCTGCGTCTCGCGCTGCTTCTGCTTCGTTCCCTCCACCTATTAGCCACGACCCGGTAATAGCCCCGCGGAGAGGATTCCTAACATCGCGTTGCTCGATTAAGGGCTTCTTGCGGCTCCGGTGCGGGCTCACCTTAGGCAAACGAGCGGAGGAGCCGCCCTAGTAGTCCCTCGCGGAAGCGTCTAAAATCCCGCACGACGGCGTTCCGACTCCGCTGAGGGGTGGGTACGTCGGAGAGTCTCGTGCGCCTCGGCGTCGAGGTTCTGCTCGGATCTCGCGCCCGCGCCTTTGAAGCCAACCGCTCAAGGCGTGAGGAGGTGCACCACTACAGATGTGCGGAGAACCTCGCGGCAGTGGGTTCTCTGTCCGGAGCCGTCCCACGACGCACAGCAAGAAGGGCGCCCTGCCAGAAGGCGCACAGCCCTCCGGCTCGCGGGGCGGCTCCGTCTCATCCTCACTAGTGAGCAATCCTCGCTCGCCGCCTGTCCTAGCGGTGGCGTGAGAAGAGAGGGCTCTTGTCCTCCATTCTCATTCGCTTTCCCGACGGGACCCGCGAGTACCGCTACACGGGGCAGGACGTCCTAGCGGGCGATCGCATCTGGCACGACGGGAAGCATCGGAGGGTGCTCTGGGTGACTTCCAACGACGGAGGACTGCAGACGGCGACTGTCGAGCTTGACTCTGACGACCTGACTGACGTTCTTAGGTCGGAGAAGGGTGCGATCGAGCTCGGGCAGCTTAGGAGTAGCCGCTAGACGTTGCGGAGTACCGGCCGGCTCTTATTCGGGAGCCACCGCTAGTCACGGCGGTCGGGAACGCGTCCGTTTGCTCGGTGGGCTCGGCCATGTCGTCTCCCCATGGTCAGCAGGCGGACCGTCGACATCCCCCAGGATTCTTGTCGCGTTTATCGCCAGGGCAACAGGGGCATGTATCGACGCACGAGATAGACGGGAGACTCGCCATCGCACCAGACACGTTCGAGATCCGATTTCCCGGCGGTGACTTCGAGTATGTCGCCACACACGGAACGGTTCCCGCTGTGGGCGAAACGATCCACCGAAGGGGATTTGCTTGGGTGGTTACTCGGGTCGTCGAGGACGGGGCCTCGACGGTCTACGTCGAACGCGCGGACGAACACTGGGCGAGACCGGCTGAGCGTAGGGCTCTAGCTGGATCACGTCGCCTCCCGCTTCCGCGAATATCTCGCCCGATCGCGTCACCGCCTCGAGCAGAACTTCGCATCGACACGGCCCCCGGAGTGCACGTTTGCCGACAGTCACGGTTCAGACATGCTCGTGTGAATACCACGAGCCTCTGCGTACTCCTCGCGGCGGCGGCGGTTGTACTCGTCGACGTGTTCAACGTTCTGGTCGCGCCACGCTCGCACCGAATCGGCATGACAACGCCGGCTGCGCGAGTAGACCATCGGTCCAGGGGGGGAGGGGGGGGGAATTCAGCGGCACCGACGCCAGGGGGCCGGGGAAGGGGGGGGGAGGGACGGGACGGTTTTTCTGTGCGCATCTTTTGCGCGAGCGTTTTCTTCGCGGAAAGGGAGCGGGCTGCGTTTTGCGTGGCGCGGATATATCTGCGCCCCCGTCAAGGTGCGGCGCGAGCTCCGGCTTGTGAGTGCGGCGATCAGGAGCTGATGCGGAACCCGGTGGGTCTACCGCTAGCTCTAGACACCCTTGGCCTCTGACGTGCGGATAGGGTCCCCGGCCCCAACTGCGGAGGTCGGCTCTATGAGCATCGTTGTGCGTTTCAATCCCACCAACGTCGACCGAGCGAAGTACGACGCAAGCATCCGGCGCCTGGAAGAGGCCGGGAAGTGGCCGAATCCTCCAGGTCTCGAAATGCATGTTGCGTTCGGAGACGAGAACAACATGAAGGTCAGTGAGATCTGGGCCTCGAGAGAGCAGTTCCAGGCGTTCGGTGAAGGCCTCATGCCGATCCTGACGGACGTCGGTATCGAGTTCTCCGGCGAGCCCGAGGTGTTCGAGGTTCACAGCCTCGTCAAGTAGCGACTCTGGCGTCGCGAGGGCCCGCCCCGGTGGGCGGGTTTTCGCGCCGCCGAGTTCCCGTCAGAAGCAGCGTTGCGGGCTGTCCTTCGTGCCTCGCCTATGTGTTCGAGCCCCCCTAGGCTTGCAGGAGCGTGATCGGGGTACAGGGTGGCGGTAGCTGGCCCACGGTCGTGTGCCGGGGAGTGTCGGTGGGTGAGAGTCACGCGGCTAGGCCTGCCGGGCGATGGGTCGCGGCGAAATCGTCCACGGACGTGAGACCATGTCTCTACTGCGACGGGCGGGGTTACCTCTTGAAGGGCCCTCTCCCTGCCCGCCCGTCGTGGCGCTAGGCAGCACGGTGTCCGTCGCTGCACCGTCGACACTTCCCTCATCCTCCTCAAGCGTGGCGAGTACTGGATCCTCGATGAGATTCCCCTCGAACATGAGCAGTCCCCGCTGTATGCGCTCGTACGGGCCCAGCCGGCGCATGTACGACTGCTCGTGACGCCCTGAAGGGATTGCTGCATCCCTCAAACGAGTGAACTTCGGCCCGAAATGGGATGACCTTTGCGCCATCCCCCGCCCATGATTTGGCCATGGGAGCTGGGGACCGGGCTGTTCGGGTAGCGCTCTGCCTACTGGGAAGAGGCAGGGTGCGCCCAGTCCGGGCGTGTGACATCAACCGCGAATCGATGCCACTTGGTATTCGCGACTTGATCCTCCAGTGGGGAAGCTGG
>CAWJTZ010000014.1:0-36728 GCA_963845935.1 uncultured Gaiellaceae bacterium | reverse complement strand
TCATCCTGGCCGAGGAGCCGACCCAGGGCGTCGACGTCGCCGCGCGGTTCGACATCTACGGCGCGCTGCGGGAGAAGGCGAAAGAGGGCGTCGCCACGATCGTCAAGTCGAGCGACCCGCTCGAGCTCGCCGGCCTCTGCGACCGGGTCGTCGTGATGTCGCGCGGGCGGATCGTCGACGAGATCCCCGGCGAGGAGCTCGGGGAGCGCCGGATCGTCGAGGCGATCGTCGGCTCGCGGGCCGGTGCCAGAGGGCAAGCGACCGAGACCCCGGAGGAGTCGGCGTGAGGATCGGCAGGTTCAGCGGCGCCTTGCCGCTCGTCCTGATGGCGATTCTCATCCTGGCGGTCGGCGCGTTCGCAACCGTCCGCCAGGACGCGTTCCTCACGAGCTTCAACCTCAACAACCTGCTTCTCCTGACGATGCCGCTCGCGCTCGTCTCGCTCGGACAGACGTGCGCGCTGCTCGTCGGCGGCTTCGACGTCTCGGTGGCGGCGCTCATGACGTTCTGCGTCGTCGTCGCCTCCTACACGATGGCGTTCGACAAATCGGGGTGGGCGTTGCTGCCCGGCGGCCTCGTGCTCATCGCCGTGGGACTCGGCGACCGGGATCTTCAACGCGGTGCTCATCCGCGTCCTCAAGCTTCCGTCGATCATCGCGACGCTCGGGACGTTCAGCATCCTCGAAGGCGCGTCGCTCCTCCTGCGGGATCACCCCGAGGGGCCCATCTCGAGCGACGCCGTCAGCGGTCTCACGAAGAGCGTCAGCTTCGTTCCGATCGCCTTCATCGCGGTCGTCGTCCTCGCCGTCGCCGGCGATCTTTGGCTTTACCGCACGCGCACGGGGCTCGCCACTGAGGGCGGTCGGCCTCGACGAGACGTCGTCGCGCCGGCTCGGGATGGCAACCGGCCGCATCGTGTTCCTCGCGTTCGTCGCCTGCTCGCTGATGGCGTCGCTCGCCGGCCTCTACCTCGCGGCCCAGGTCCAGATCGGCTCGCCGATCATCGGCAACCTTCTCGCTCGAGAGCATCGCCTGCGCCGTCCTCGGCGGAGCGAGCCTCGCCGGCGGGACGCGGATCGTTCGTGGGCGCGCTGCTCGCGGCGCTCTTCCTCTCGCTGATCGACAACGTCCTGCCGCTGTTCCACCAGCCGACGGAGTACTCGCAGATGACGATCGGCGTGCTGATCCTGCTCGCGCTCGTGCTCTACCAGAGCCCCGAGCTGCTCGCGCGCTTCCGGACCAGCAGAGCCGGCGTCGGCCGGCTCCAGGCAGGCGAGGGCGAAGCGCCGGCGGGCTGAGGCGCAGCTAGTCCGCGACCGAGCGCGGGCGCGACACCGTCGTCGTCCGCGGATCCGCCTCGCGGCCGATGACGACCCAAACGGCGTGGACGGGCTCGTCGCCGACGGACCACAGCCGGTGCGGCGACGACGAGTCGAACGCGATCGACCCGCCCGGACCGAGCTCGTACGCCTCGAACCCGACCTGCACCCCGAGCGTTCCGCTCGTGACGTAACCGTACTCCCGACCGCCGTGCGTCATCAGTGCGTCCTCGGGACACGACGCGGCTCCCACCGGGTAGACGACGTAGAGGAATTCCACGTCGGGGTCGCGCTCGTGCGTGAGGCGCTCCCAGCGGACACCGGACGCGAGGTTGATCACGGGTCGCGTGTCGGGTCGTTCGGCGAGGCCGTCGCCGGGCTGCAACACGCGCTCCTCGGGCTGCTCGCCGAAGACGTCGCTCATGGTCATCCCGAGCTCCGTGACGATGGCGTACAGGGTGCTGACCGACGGGTTGACCCGGTCGAGCTCGATCTGCGAGACGAGGCTCGGGGAGACGCCCACCCGGCGTGCGAGCTCACGAAGGCCGATCCCGAGACGCTCGCGCTCCGAGCGGAGGCGATGGCCGACCTTCGAGCCCTCGAGAGCCCCGTTCGTCGAGGACACGGGCTCGCTAGCGGACACGGGCGCGTATCTCCTCGGCGATCCGCCCGGCACCGGGCAGGAACGCGTCCTCGAGCGGCGGGCTGTACGGGATCGGAGTGTCGGGGGTCGCGATGCGCCAGGCGTCGTCGAGGTGCCCCAGGCCATGCTCGACGACGGAGGCGAGCACCTCGCCCGCCCAGCCGCCGGTCAGCGGCCCCTCCTCCACGACGACGATCCGGTTGGTCTTCTTCACCGACGCGAGGACGGTCTCGACGTCGAACGGCCTCAGCGTGCGCAGGTCGACGACCTCGACCGAGATGCCGTCCGCCTCGAGCTCGGCGGCCGCTTCGAGACCGTCGTGGACGCCCTTCATCGCGGTGACGAGCGTGACGTCGCTCCCCTCGCGGACGACGGCGGCCTCGCCGAGCCGGGCCGGCTCGCCATTGACCTCGCCCTCGAGCGTGTACAGGCGCTTGTGCTCGAAGAAGAGCACGGGGTTGTCGTCGCGGATCGCCGCCTTGAGGAGCGCTTTCGCGTCCGCGGGGTTGGAGGCGCCGACGATCTTGAGGCCCGGGACGCCCATGAACCACGATGCCGGCATCTGAGAGTGGATCGCGCCGAAGCGGCCGCCCGCCCCCACGACGGATCGGATCGTCAGCGGCACGCTGACCTGCTCCTGCGTCAGGAACCAGTACTTCGTCGACTGGTTGACGAGGCTGTCCATCGCGAGCGTCAGGAAGTCCCCGAACATGATCTCGATGACGGGGCGCAGGCCGTGCACGGCCGACCCGAAGGCGGCACCGGCGAGGGCCAGCTCGGAGATCGGCGTGTCGAAGACGCGCTCCGGCCCGTACTTGTCGTAGAGGCCCGTCGTCGTGGCGAAGACGCCGCCGGCGACGGCGACGTCCTCGCCGAACAGGATCACGCGCTCGTCGGCCGCGAGCTCCTCGTCGAGCGCGTCGCGGATGGCGGTGCGGAAGGCGACGGTGTCGCTCATCGAGTCACAGGGCGAGCGCGAGCGGCCGCTCGAGCAGCTCGCGGAGACGGGACAGGAAGCGCGCGCCGTCCGCGCCGTAGACGACGCGGTGATCGCAGCTCAGCGTGACGGTCAGCAGGTCGCGAAAGGCGACGCGGTCGGGACCTTCCTCGACCGGCGCGCGGCGAGTCGCCGCCGACGGCGAGGATCGCGACCTGCGGCGGGTCGATGATCGCGGTGAACGACCGCACGCCGAACATGCCGAGATTCGAGACCGTGAACGTGCCGTCGTGGAAGTCCTCGGGCCTCAGCGTCCGCCGCCGCGCGCCGTCCGCGAGCGTTCGCGTCTCTCCGCCAGCTCGGCGAGCGACTTGCGGTCGGCGTCGCGCACCACGGGCACGAGCAGCGCGTCGTCGGTGGCGACCGCGATGCCGACGTTGACGCGTGAGTAGAGCTCGACCTTGCCGTCGACGTACGAGGCGTTGAAGCGCGGGAACTCCCGCAGCGTGGCCGCGACCGCCTTGACGACGAAGTCGTTGACCGACGGCGCGTCCTCCCCCCGCTCGCGAGCCTCCCGCCGCGACGCGACGATCTGCGACACGTCGACGTCCGCCGAGACGGTGAAGACCGGGATCGTCGTCGCGGACTCCGTCATCCGGCGCGCGATCGTCGCCTGCGTCGGGGTCGGCTCGTCGACGCTGACCTCTCCCTTGCCGGAGACGGCGCTCGGGCGCCGGCTCAGCCGGGCCGCCATCCGCCGTCGGCCGCCGCTCGGGTCACGTCGTCGACGGTGATCCGCCCGCCCGGGCCCGTGCCCGTGAGGCCGTGGAGCGACACACCGAGCTCGACGGCGGTGCGGCGCGCGACCGGCGTCGCCACCGGACGTCCCGGGCCGGAGTCGTCGGCGGACGCCCCGACGTCCGCAGCTGGGCGCAGCCGGAGGCGCAGCCGCCGGCTCGGGCTTCGCCGGCGCGGGCGGTGCGTCGGCGCGTGCTGCGCCGTCGCCGTTCGCCAGCGTCGCGATCGGCTCGCCGACCGCCACGGTCGCGCCCTCGGGAACGAGGATCGAGTCGAGCTTCCCGTCCCACTCCGCCTCGTAGATCACGGTCGCCTTGTCGGTCTCGACCTCGATCAGACCCTCGCCGCGCGCGAAGTCCTCGCCCGCGGACTTCAGCCAGCGGAGGATGACGGCGTCGGCCATCGAGTCGGACAGCTTCGGCATGGTCAGCTCGCTCGGCGGCACGGCCTCAGTCCTTGAACTCGCGAGCGGTCAGCTCGGTCGGGAAGGGCGCGGCGAGCCCGTCCGCGCGCATGCGCTCCAGCTGCTCGCGTCATCTCCTGCTCGATCTCGTCGAGCTCGGCGGCGTCGACGCCCTCCGCCTCGAGCTGGGCGCGCAGCACGAGGATGGGATCCCGCTCGCGCCAGCGGTCGAGCTCGCCGTCCGGCCGGTACGCGCCGGGATCGCTGCGTGAGTGCCCGACGAAGCGGTACGTGAGCGCCTCGACGAACACCGGGCCGTCACCCGCGCGGGCATGTGCCACCGCGTTCCGGGCCGCCTCGCGCACGGTCCACACGCTCATCCCGTCGATCGTCTCCGCGGTGACCCCCATCACCTCGGCGCGGGCGCGGATCTCGCCCGCGGTGACCGACCGGAACGGCGTGTACTCGCCGTAGCCGTTGTTCTCGCAGACGAGCACGATCGGCAGCCGGAAGACCTGTGCGAAGTTGAGGCACTCGAAGACGTAGCCCTGGTTCATGGCGCCGTCGCCGAAGTACGCGACCGCGACCCCGCCCGTCGTCCGCTGCAGCGCGAGTGCCGCCCCCGTCGCCGCGGCGATGCTCCCGCCGACGATCCCGAACGAGCCGATCAGCCGGTCGTCGGGCGACGTCACGTTCATCGAGCCGGCCCGGCCGCCGTTGATGCCGGTCGCCCGGCCGAGCATCTCGTCGAGCAGCTTCTGCGGATCGACGCCGACGGCGAGCGCGTGCCCGTGCCCCCGGTAGGTGGCCGCGACGCGGTCGCGGTCCTCGAGGACGCTCGCGAAGCCCGTGGCGATCGCCTCCTGCCCGGAGTACAGATGGGTGGTCCCGTAGACCTCGCCCGCGAGGAAGAGCGACTGGACGAGATCCTCGAAGCCGCGGATGAGGAGCATCCGCCGGTAGAGGTCCCGGTACAGGTCGAGGTCGTCGAGCACGCCCGTCGCCGGCTGGTCGCTGACGTGACTCACGCGACCTCGGCGCCTGCTTCGGACGACAGACGCTCGACGAGGTAGTCCCAGTCGCGCTGGTGACGGTACGAGTAGCGGGCCGGCGGCCCGGGCGCCGACGTCTCGAGCCAGCGCACCGTCTGCCCCTGCGTCTCGTAGAAGGCATGGACGCATCCCGCCGCCGTCCAGAAGACGTCTCCCGGGCGAAGCGTGTAGCGATCGCCGTCGGCGACGACGTCGACCTCGCCGTCGAGCATGTAGTACGACTCCTCGAACGGATGGTCGTGCGGGTTGGCGCACGCTCCCGGCTGGTAGTCGACCATGAACATCGTGTGCAGCTGGGCGTCCAGCCTCTGGTCGACGAGCATCTTCACGGCGATCCCGCTGTAGGCGAGGACGGCCGTCGCCATGCTCCCGGACACCGTCGGCGCGCCCATCGCCTGCGCGTGCCTCAGGCGATCGAGATCGGTCTCGCCGTCGCTCAGGAGGAAGAGATTCCGGTTCCTCGGATCCCGGGCGTCGAGCGGCTCCGCCGGTGTCTCGGGCGGCGACCCGAGGAAGAACGTGTCGCTGCCATCGACGCGCGGCCTCGGCGCCGCCATCTCGATCCAGAGCGCCCTGCCCTCGGAGCGGAACGCATGCGGCGCCCCGACCGGTAGCGCTCCGCAGGCTCCCGGCTCGAGCTCGACGCCGCGCCCGTCGAGGTAGAGCACGGGCTCACCTTCGAGCACGTAGAAGCTCGACTCGAACGAGTGCACGTGCTCGTCGACGTGTCCCTCGACGAGCGAGACGAGCGTCAGGGCCATGTGCGTCGAACCGAGCGCGCCGCCGACGAGTCTGCAGGTGGTCAGACCGCTCGAGCGGCCGGGCAGCGCCGGAGCGAGCTCGACATCCTCGCGGCGGACGAGTCGATACCCGGGCAGCCCGTCCGCGAGCTGCCGCGTTCCCGTGTCCGAGCTCATGCGGGTACGCCGGAAGGGCCCGCAACGGCGGCGGATGCGACGGCGGCCGCGAGACCGGGGTCGCCGTCGTGCGCGGGATGCGGGCCGTCGACGAGGTCGGCGCCGCGCACGTACACGCGGCCGGCGACGAGCAGCTCCTCCGCCGGGAAGCGCGTCAGCACGTCGCAACCCGTCGCCGTGACGACGACCTCCTCCTCGATGCGAGCCGCGGAGCGGCCGTCAGTCGCCGCGCAGTACGTCTCGAGCGCGAACACCATCCCCTCCTCGAGCTCGACGGGGTTCTCGAGCGAGTGGACGCGCGAGATCATCGGCGACTCGTACAGGCCGACCCCGATGCCGTGCCCGAACTGAAGCCCGAAGCACGTCTCCTCGTCCGGGAAGCCGAGCTCCTGCGCAGTCGGCCAGACCTCGGCGATCTTGTCCGTCGTCATGCCGGGTCGAACGAGCACGATCGCCGCGTCGAGCCACTCGCGGCACTGCTTGTAGGCATCGAGCTGGGCGTGGTTGACGCCCCCGACGTTGAACGTGCGGTAGTAGCACGTTCGGTATCCCATGAAGGAATGGATGATGTCGAAGAAGGCCTGGTCGCCCGGCCGCAGGAGCCGATCCGAGAACACGTGCGGATGCGGGTTGCAGCGGTCGCCCGACACCGCGTTCACGGCCTCGACCTGCTCCGACCCCATCTCGAAGAGGAGCTGGTGCGCACGCGCGACGATCTGGTGCTCGTAGACGCCTGGACGCAGCATCCGGTAGATGTCCTCGTAGACGGCGTCGACGAGCCCGGCCGACTGGTCGAGCAGCATGATCTCCTGAGCGGTCTTGATCTTGCGAGCCTCGAGGAGCACCTGGGAGCCGTCGGTGACCCGGATCCCGGCGCGCTGCAACGCCTCGATCGTGACGAGATCGGCCATGTCGATACCGAGCGGCTCGTCCTGTAGGCCGAACCCGCGCAGCTCATTCGCGATCTTCGAGGCCAACCTGTCCGGAATGCCGGTCTCGACCGGCATGGCGCCGCGCATGGGCGAGACACCAGCGCGGAAGTTCTCCGGGGGGAGCCAGGGCGCGAACAACTGGTGGTGACGAGCCGCCGACCCGAAGTCCCAGAGAATCGGCTCCGCGCCGCGCGCAAGCAGCGTGAAGCGCGCGTTCTTGTCACGCGCCCACTCGCCGATGTGAGTGCTCGTGACGTAGCGGATGTTGTTGGGGTCGAAGAGGAGCACGGCCCCGAGCTCCGATGCGTCGAGCGCCGCTTTCGCCCGATCCAGGCGCTCCTTGCGCAGCCGCGGGAAGTCCACACGCTGCTCCCAATCCACCGCGCGGGTTGCGTCCGGGGAGCCGACGGTCCTGGTTGGCCTGGTCACCGCAGTACCTCCTGATCGTGGCGCTCGCTGGTGTTCGAAAGACCCGACGCGTTCCGCAGGTGCCGGAAGAGCACGATGAAGTCGTCGTCTGCATACCCCGCGTCGATCGCGGCGCGCAGGTGGACCTTCATCTCCTTCGTCAGCGGGAGCTCGATGCCGGCCTCGTCGGCCGCGTCGAGCGCGAGATCGATGTCCTTCTCCATGAGCGCCGTGGTGAACGTGGCAGAGAAGTCGTCCCGCACGAGCGCCTCGGTCTTGTACTTGACGAACGGCGCACCCACCGCGGAACTCCCCATCACCTCGAGGAGCACCGCACGCGGGACGCCGGCGGATTCTCCGAGGACGAGCGCCTCCGAGATCAACTGGGCGAGTCCCGCGATCATCAGATTGATCGCGAGCTTGACGGTCCGAGCCTGCTCTCCGTCGCCGACGCGGTGCACGGTCGGACCGATCGCCCGGAGGGCCGGCTCGACGCGATCGATGTCGGCGCTCGCACCCGAGACGATGAAGCTCAGGTTCCCGGCGCGGACGACACTCGGGTTTCCACTGACTGGCGCACGCACGTAGCCGACGGACGCCGCCTCGGCACGCTCGGCGACGCGCGCCGACGCGGCCGGTGAGACCGTGCTCAGGTCGACGAGGACGGAGCCCGGCCGCGCCGCCGCGATGACTTCCGTCGCGACCGCGTCGAAGGCATCGTCGTCGGCAAGCGACGTGAGGATCACGTCGACCTGCTCGACGAGCTGTGCGGGCGAGGCTGCAAGGACGGCACCGCGAGCCGCGAGCGCCTGCGCCTTCCCCGGGGTGCGATTGCTCACGACGAGCGGGTAACCGGCATCGAGAAGGCGCTCTGCGAACGCCGTGCCCATGTTTCCGAGACCGATCAACCCCACGGCGAGACGTGGGTCCTGGGAGGCACGCACTGTCCAGTATGAATAAACGACCGAGGCCTCCTGGTCAAGCGGCCTCGGCAGCACGCCTGAGCATTCAGGGTCTGTGTACAGCCGTACGACACGCGTTGGGACTCTCGCGCGGTGACCCAAAGGCGGCGGGAGCACGCGCGCCTCGGACGTCTCGTAGGATGCCGGGACCTGCCCGACGCCAGCCCCCCAGCTAGGACATCCCTCCTGTGCGCATAGTCGCGGCGCGCATCCTGACGATCCTCGCGATCCTGCTCGCGCTCGTGGGGATGGTCGCCTTCTACGTCGAGCACACCGCCCTCGACGAGCAGGGCTTCGAGGCGATCTCGCGGCAGATGATCGAGAACCCCGAGATCCGCACGCAGGTCGCGGCCAAGTCGGTGGACACGCTGTTCGCGAACGTCGACGCGGAGGCGGCGATCGCCGAGCGCCTGCCCCCTGACCTGAAGGGGCTCGCTCCGGTGTTGGCGGGTGTCGCGCAGTCGGGCGCCGACGATGCAGCCAATGCAGCGCTCGAGCGCCCGCGCGTGCAGACGGTGTGGGTGGAGGTCTCGACCCGCGCCCAGCGCCAGCTCGTTCGCCTGCTCGACGACGACACGACCTTCATCCAGACAGAGGGCGGCGCGGTCGTTCTCGACCTGCGTCCGCTCGTGATCCAGATCGGAGACCAGGTGGCGGTGATCGGCAAGATCGCCGAGAAGCTCCCCGAGTCCTCGGGCAAGGTCGTGATCATGCAGAAGAGCCAGCTGGACGCGGCGCAGAAAGCGACGAAGGTGCTGCGCGCCGTCGCCGACTGGATGTGGATCGTCGCTCTCGCATTGGCCGCTCTCGCGGTGTGGCTGGCGAAGGGGCGCCGTCGGCTCGAGCTACGCGCGATCGCCCTCGGCCTCGTCGTCGTGGGTCTCCTGCTCCTGGCCGTCCGCCGCTTCGCCGGCGACTACCTGGTCGACTCGCTCGTCAAGGACGACGCGGTCAAGCCTGCCGGCCACGAGGCCTGGAGCATCCTCACCCAGACCCTCGCCGATCGCGCCTGGGTGTGGATCATCCTCGGCGTCGTCACCCTCGTCGGCGTGTGGTTCGTGGGAGAGGGCGATCGTGCCGCTCGAGCACGCGCCGCCGCCGCCCCCGCTCTCGAGAAGCGCGTGACGACCTATCTCATCGCCGTCGGAGCACTCCTTGCACTCGTCCTGGTCGCTCCCCAGATCGCCCGCGGCTGGCTCTCGGCGGTCGTCCTGGTCGGCTTCATCGTCGTCGGGATCGAGGTCGTCCGGAACATGGTGCTGCGGGAGCACCGACAGCCGAGCTGAGCCCGCCCATCCGAATCAGCGAAGGTCGTCGAGGACGTAGTCCGCAGTCGTGTCGAACCTTCGCTCCGCGGGGCGCAGGAACATAGAGAGCCCGATCTGCTCCGCGCGAAACCCGCGGGCGAGCATGCGACGGTACGCGTCGAGTCGCCCGGTGTTCACGCCCGCGGTGAGACGCGCCGCCCCCGACCGTTCGGCGAAGGCTTCGCACGCGTCGAGGAGGCGCTCGAATCGCTCGCCGGCGCCATCGCCGGGAAGGACCGCCGCGAACTTCACGTAGCAATCGTCACCGCCCGCCTCGCTGCCCGCTCCACGGTGGCACACGGCCATTCCCTCCAGCGTCACCGCGCCGCGCAGCAGAACGGTGTCGCCGAGCCCCTGGCCGTGCACGGCGCGGATCTCGCGCTCGAGGTCGAGTCCCGGAAAGATCCGGTCGGTCAACGCGCCGACCTCTTCGAGGAGGCGCTCCTCGCCCGAGCCGCGCTCGTCCGAGAACAGCGCGTACTCGCCGTGCGACTGCAGACCGGCCGCCTTCGTCGTCACGAGCGTCAGCGCGCCGGGCCAGAAGCCGTGCTTCTGGTAGAGGCCGAGATGCTTGAGACTTGCCGCGAAGGTGAAGAGCCCGGCCTGCCGGACGCCCCACCCGGTGAACGAGGCGAGGACGGGCTGGAGCAGTCGGCCGCCGATGCCGCGGTCCCAGTGATCCGGGCGGACCGACAGCGGGCCGAAGAATCCGAACGAGCCCCAGCGCGCGGCGAACACCGAGCCGACGACGTCGCCTGCGAGCTCGGCGACCCATGCGCAGTCCGGGGCTGCCCGGAACCTCGTGCGCACCATGTCCCTGTCGCCGAACGTGGTCTCCGGGTCGGCAAGGCCGCGTGCCGTCCCGAACGCGAGCCGCATGATCGCGTCGGCCGATTCGAGGTCGTCCTCGAGCATGGGCCGGACCTCCAGCGAGTCACCTTCCCGATCGAGTGACATTCGCGCTCAGGACGCAGCGGTCGGGAGGCGCAGCAACGTCGACCCGGGAACCTGGTCCAGCAGTTGGCGGTTCTGGAGCGCGATGTCGAGGTTCTGACGTGCAATGCGTGCGTGCTCGCGGGCGATCGCATCCGCGCGCCCGCCCTCGCGCCGCCGGATCGCGTCGATGAGCGCGTGGTGCTGATTCTGGGCGACGAGCAGGATCTCCCACGACTCCGTCATCGTCGCGTGCTGGACCATCAGGAGCGCGCTCGGCGGCCCGAACGGCAGCGCGAGCACGTGCTCGAGCTCCCGCTCGAGCTGCGGGCTCTTCGCCAGATCACGGAACGCCTGGTGGAACTCCTCGTTCAGACGGTGGTACTCGATGAACGTCTCCATGCTCGGGTTCCGGACCACGAGATCGAGCTCGTCACAGACCTCGCGCAGAAGCCCGAGCTCGTCCTCCGAGTCGAGCCGCTCCGCCGCGAAACGCGCGGCCGTGCCCTCGAGGACGCCGCGGAGCTCGATGGCGTCGTCGATGTCGGTTCGGGTGAACTCGCGCACGACGAACCCTCCCCCCGGGAGCGTCTCGAGGAGTCCCTCGTGCTCGAGCGTCATGAGGGCGATCCGGAGAGGGGTGCGCGAGACGCCGAGCTCGTCGACGAGGCGGAGCTCGGGGACGCGCTCGCGCGGCTTGAAGGCACCGCTCAGCAAGAGCTCACGGAGCCCGAGTGTCGCCTTCGTGGTCTGCGAGTTCTCCTGGTTACCGCGCGGCATCGATCACTCCCCGGACGGTTGCGGATCGGCCTCAGGGCGTCGGGTTGGGAGGAAGCGTCTCACGAGTGAGACGACCGCGTTCACGACGCCGCGTCTGAAGCCGAGGAAGATCACGATGATGAAGACGCCGTAGAGGACCTCGCGCGTCTCGAAACTGGCCGTCAGCCGCTCGTCCAGGATCGCGAAGACCGACGCACCGATCACCGGGCCGAGAAGGGTCCCGAGGCCGCCGAATGCCACGAACACGAGGACGCGCACGTCCACACGGTCGAAGCTGTAGGTCGCGGGGCTGATGAACCCTGCACTGAAGGCGAGAAGCGCGCCGGTGAGGCCGATCATCGCCGACCCGATCGTCGCGGCGTAGATCCGGTAGCGCGAGACGTTCACGCCGGCGAGCTCTGCCGCGACCTCGTCGTCGCGGAGTGCGCGAAACGCCCAGCCGACGTGCGAGAGCTGCAGGACACGGAAGACGATCAGGAACCCGACGAGGAGACCCACGAACAGGTAGTAGCCGCCGACGTGGTCGTCGGCGAGGTTGGAAGGCATGCCCTCGACGACGAGGCCGGTCTCGGATCCCGTGTACTCGCGCTGACCGAGGAGCAGGTTCGCGAACGCGAGCGAGAAGACCAGCGTGACGATGCCGGTGAAGATGACACCGAGCGAGCGGCGCACCGCGATCCAGCTCAGGAGCCCGCCGACGAGCGCCGCGCTCGCCGTCCCTACCGCCACACCGGCCGCCATCGGGAGCGACGTCTGGTCGACGAGGATCGCCGCCCCGTAGCCACCGACCCCGGCGAGGGCGCCGACGCAGAGGAAGAGCTGATTCGTGCTCCCGAAGATCAGGTTGAAGCCGACGCCGTACGACGCGAACACCATCGCCTGCACCGCGAGCGACGTCGTGAACGGTGAGTCGCCGAACCAGACCGACGGCAGAATCACCAGCACCGCGGCCGTGACGACGATCGGCAGCACCGCCCAGCCGACCCTGCGCGAGGAGAGACCCACCGCTCCTACCGTCCGAGGAGGCCGCGCGGTCGGATGAGGATGGTCAGGGCGGCGGCGCCCAGGAGGATGATCGTCGTGTATGTACTGCCCGATGTAGTGGGCGCTCAGGCTCTGCACGACGCCGAGGAGCACACCCGCGAGAAACGCACCTGCCACGCTGCCGAGACCGCCCACGACGGTGACGATCAGCGCGAACGTGGTCAGCTCGAACCCCGCGTTCACCGTCAACGGCCCCACCATTGAGGTGGAGATCGCCACGATCCCCGCCAGCGCGCCGCTGAGCGCGAAGATGACGGTCCGGACGAACGACGGGTTGATGCCCGACGAGCCGCGCCCCCACCTCGTCCTGGATCACCGAGCGGACGCCGCGTCCGAAGGTAGTGGCGCCGAAGAACAGGAGGAGCAAGGCCGCGACGGCCAGCGCCATCACCGAGGCCCAGATGCTTCCCCTCGTCATCGGCACGCCGAGGATCGAGATCGGATCGCCCGTGATGTCGATGTACAGCGCGCCGTCCGGGTAGCGCCACGTGAGTACGCCTCCGATGACGAAGGCGGCTCCGAGGGTGAGCAGGAGCCCCAGCAGCGTCCGCTCCTCGCCGCGTTCGCGGTAGACCGGCCGCATCAACGTGAGATCGAGGAGGACGCCGACGCCGGCGGCTGCCAGCACGCCGAGAACTGCGGCGAGGAGCGTCGCCCGACCGTCGTCCATCACGATCGAGGCGACGATCGCCGCGAGCACCACGATCTGCCCGTACGCCAGGTTGAGAACACCACCGAGGCCGTAGACGAGGGTCATGCCGACGCCGAGCAGCCCGAACGCGAGGCCCGAGGACGATCCCGTCGAGAATGACCGCTGTCACACGACCCCCAGGTACGCACGCTGGACTTCCGGGTTTCGCTCGAGCTCCTCGGCCGACCCGCTCAGTCGGATCCGACCGTTCTCGAGCACGTAGCCACGATCGGCCACCGACAGGGCGAGCGGCACCTGTTGCTCCGCGATCAGAAGCGTCATCCCCTCCTTCTTGAGCCCCTCGAGCGCCGCGAATGCCGTCTGCGCGATGATCGGCGCCAGTCCCGTCGTCGGCTCGTCGAGCATGAGAAGCCGCGGGCGCGCCATGAGGGCACGACCCACGGCGAGCATCTGCTGCTCACCGCCGCTCAGCGTTCCGGCCTGCTGGCGCTGACGCTCGTGCAGGCGCGGAAAGAGGTCGTAGACGAGCTCGAGCGTCGAGGGATCCGGGCGACGGGGATACGCACCGAGCACGAGGTTGCTCTTCAAGGTCATCGCCGGGAACAGGTGACGCTCGGCCGGAACGTACGCAACCCCCGCTCGCGAGATCCGATGGGCGGGCCGTCGCGTCAGTTCCTTTCCGTCGAGCACGACCCGTCCCGCCATCGCCGGCAGGAGGCCGGCGATCGTCCGGAAGAGGGTCGTCTTCCCCGCGCCGTTCGAGCCGACGATCGCCACGGCCTCGCCCGTCCGAACCTCGAGGTCGATGCCGTCGATGACGCGCTCGCCGAGGTAGCCGGCCGCGAGTCCCTCGACCTCAAGCAACGCGGGCCCGCCCGAGATATGCATCGACGACCTGCGGATCACGCATGACCACCTCGGGCACGCCCTCTGCGAGGAGCTTGCCGAAGTTGAGGACGATCGCCCGCTCGGCGAGCTGGATGACCGCGCTCATGACGTGCTCGACCCACAGGATCGTCGTTCCGAGCTCGTCCCGGATGTTCCGCACGATCGCGACCGAGTCGGCGAGCTCCGACTCGTTGAGGCCCGCCATCACCTCGTCGAGCAGCAGCACCTTCGGGCGTCCGGCGAGCGCCTTGGCCATCTCGAGGAAGCGCTGCTGATGGAGGTTCAGGCTCGACACGGGTTGCTCGGCACGGCCGCCGAGCCCGACGAACGCCAGCGAGTCGGCAGCCCGCCGCCTTGCCTCCCGTTCGCCGATGCGCCCGTCGCCGCCGCCGAACATCGCGCCGAGCACCGCGTTCTCGAGAACGGTCATCGATCCGAAGGGGAGCGGTCGCTGCATCGCCATCGCGATGCCTCGATGACGCACCTGGTGGGCCGTCAGGCCGTCGATCCGGACGCCGTCGAGCCGCACGCTGCCGCCCGTGGGCCGCTCCAGCCCGACGATCAGCTTGAGGAGCGTGCTCTTTCCGGCCCCGTTCGGACCGACGACGGCGACGATGTCGCCGTCGTCGATCCCGAATGTGACGCCATTGACGGCCGGGAGACCGCCGAAGCGCTTCGTGACGTCGTCAACCTCGAGGAGCAGATCCGGTCTCCACGGCTACGACGGGGGACGGTACGGGGTCAGCGCCGGCGACTTGAATATCACTCTCGGCCAGAAGGTGGTCGAGGCGGTGTTCAACCCGCGCTCGGGCGGTGCGCCCTTGGTCAGGATGGCGTACTGCGGTCGCGCCCCGATCATCTCGCCCCACGGCGTCCACCTGAGCGGCCACGCGTAGCCGGGGATGTTGAACGTGTGCGCGTGGACGTAGGCGGCGATCCTCTGGCTGTTGGGTCCGACCTTGCTGATCGCCTCCGCGACGATCTTCACGTACGCATAGCCCGCCAGCGCGTCGTCCTCCATGAACTCGTTCTGCGGGAACGTCCGCAGGTAGCGCTTCGCGAGGTTCTTGTACTCCTTGCTCGCCGTGGCCATGCACTTGAAGTCGCTGTAGCGGCCGAACGCCGACGTGGCAGTGCTCTTCGCAGTGAGCGACCACGGCCCGTCCGCACCCACCACCGGCGCCTTCAGGCCCAGCTGCTCCCGCCTGAGCGAGGACCAGCGGCGCTCCCGGCGGATGGCCCGTCGCCACGATGAGGGACACGTCGCCGAACGCACGCAGGTACGGCGTGAAGTTGGTCGTCGGAACCGGTGCGACCTGGATGTTGAACTTGATGTTCGGCGTGGACTTGGCCGCATCCTCGAGCGAGGACTTGAACGACTGGCCCCACGCGTAGTCGGCGATCATCACGCCGACGCTCCGGATCTCCCGCCGCTGCGCGAGCTGCACGACCGACTGCGCGACCATGGCGGCAGCGGGCAGGCAGGTGCGGAACGTGTACCGGCTGTTCTGGGTCAGGATCTCGTTGTTCCCCGACTTCACGAGGAACAGCGGGATCTTCGCCTCCTCGGCGAGGCGGGTCGTGGCCAGCCCGATGCCGCTGCCGATGATTCCCCCGACCGAGACGGCGCCCTGCTGCTGCGTCAAGCGCCGAAACCCGTCGATGGCCGCGGTCGTGTTCGTGGACTGGTCGTCCGCGACGGCGAGGTTGAGCTTCCGGCCCTGCCCACGCCCCTTCACGCCGCCCGATCTGTTGATCTCGTTCACCGCAAGCGCAGCCCCGGCGCGCACCTGGAGCCCCCACGGCGCGAAGTTGGCCGTGAGCGGCGTGAGCACCCCGAGCGTGATGGGGCCCCCCTGCGCCGATCCGCTCGATCCGCCGTAGGCGCTCGATCCGCTCAAGACGGCAGTGAGCGCAACCGCGCCCACGACCGCAATCCATCTATACCGCTTCACGAATCTCCTCCTTCTGTCGTGCCTGCCATCAAGGCCTGCCCGACCTCCTGTGCACAAGCCCTGACGAGACGCCGCGGGAAAAGTTGCGCAGGCCGTCGACGTTCCCGACGGCTCGGCGAGCGTGTCGCGAGGACATCGGCGCATGTATACAACACCGCGCAGCGCACCGTCCAGCCTTGGCCGATCGCGGTGACAGCGTTCGTAGCTATTGCATACATGCGCGGTAGGCTCCGCACGGATTTGCGAGGAAAGGAAAGGCGGTATGGCGATTGCGAGCGACGGCCCCGTCGACCCCGAGCAGGCGGTGTCGGCGATCCGCTCGGGCGACACCGTGATGGTCGGCGGATTCGGCCTCGTCGGTGCGCCGCTCACGCTCATCGACGCTCTCGTCGAGACCTCCGACGCCGAAGACCTCACGATCGTCTCGAACAACATCGGCGAGCCGGGCCGCGGGCTCGGGAAGCTGCTCCGGCAGGGACGGATCAAGCGCGGGATCTCCTCGTACTTCACCTCGAACCCGGAGGCGGTGGCGGCCGTCAACGCGGGCGAGATCGAGGCGACGCTCATGCCGCAGGGGACCTTCGCGGAGGCGATTCGCGCAGCTGGCGCCGGGATCGCCGGCTTCCTCACGCCGGTCGGCGCCGGGCACGCTGCTCGCGGAGGGCAAGGAGGAGCGACATCGTGGACGGCGTCCCGCACGTCCTCGAGACGCCGCTTCACGCCGACGTCGCGCTCGTGTACGCGGCTCGGGGCGACGAGCTCGGCAATCTCTGGTACCGGCGCACCGCGCGGAACTTCAATCCGTTGATGGCGACGGCCGCGCGGGTGACAATCGCGGAGGTGGGAGAGCTTGTACCGGCGGGCGACCTCGAACGCGGAGTCGATCCACACGCCGCACCTGTACGTCGACGAGCTCGTGCTCTCGCGATGACCGACGACGTCAAGCTCGCGATCGCAGCCCGCGCCGCGCAGGAGCTTCGGCCGGGCGAGATCGTCAACCTCGGCATCGGCATCCCGAACCTCGTGCCCGGGCTGCTCGGCGACGACGCGGGCGTCTTCCTGCAGACGGAGAACGGGCTCCTCGGCGTCGGCCCCCGGCCCGGTGAGGGTGAGGTCGACCCCGACCTCATCGACGCGGCGAAGCAACCCGTCACCGCGCTCCCGGCGCCGCGTACTTCGACAGCGCGGACAGCTTCGCCATGATCCGCGGCGGTCATGTCGACGTCGCCGTCCTCGGCGCCCTCCAGGTCTCGATCGCTGGGCGACATCGCGAACTGGGCCGTTCCCGGGAAAGGACGTCCTGGGGGTCGGGGGCGCCATGGACCTCGTCGTCGGAGCGCGCCGGGTGATCGTGACGATGACCGCCAGCTCCTCGGCGGGCGAGCCGAAGCTCGTCGCCGAGTGCACGTACCCGCTGACCGCGCGCGCCGCCGCCGACGTCGTCATCACCGAGCTCTCCGTCTTCCGGCTTCGCGACGGCGCGCTCGTCCTCACCGAGTTGCTCGGGGACGCGACCGTCGAGCAGGTGCGAGCCGCAACCGGAGCATCGTTCGACATCGACCTGGAGGATCGCCGTGCAGCCTGAGACGACGTTCGCCCGCATTCCGGACAGCGCGCTCGTAGCCGAGCCGACCCGCCGCTCCTCTATCCCGAGTACGTCGGGACGCGGCTCCGCGCGCCGAAGGATCCCCTCGATCCTCCTACCCGCTCACTCTCGGAGCTGACCGGCCCCGTCTTCGGAGACGGCCCGCTCGACGAGACGGACGCGGACCTGACGCGACAGCACGCCGGTAAGCCCCTCGGCGAGCGGATCGTCGTCACGGGACGCGTCCTCGGCTCCGACGGGAAGCCTCTCCGCGGGCAGCTCGTCGAGATCTGGCAGGCGAACGCGGCAGGTCGCTACCGGCACGCGGTCGACACGCACGACGCACCGCTCGATCCGAACTTCAGCGGGCTGCGGACGCTGCCTCACCGACGACGACGGCACGTACCGCTTCGTCACGGTTCTCCCGGGCGCGTATCCGTGGGGAAATCACCCGAACGCGTGGCGGCCGAAGCACATCCACTTCTCGCTCTTCGGTCGTGCATTTCCGGAGCGGCTCGTCACCCAGATGTACTTCCCGGGCGACCCGCTCTTCCCGTTCGACCCGATCTTCAACTCGATTCCCGACGAGCGCGCCCGACAGCGGCTGGTCTCGCAGTTCGAGCTGGGGCTGACGGAGCCCGACTGGGCGCTCGGCTTCCGCTTCGACATCGTGCTCGGCGGCCGCGAGGCAACGCCGCTCGAGGAGCCGCACGATGACTGAGCTCGGTCTCACGCCGTCGCAGACCTCCGGGCCGTACCTCGAGATCGGCCTGCTCGGGGGCCCGATCCCGAGCCGCCTCGTCGACGAGTCCGACCCGCGAGCGATCCGCGATCTCGGGCGTCCTCCTCGACGGGGCGGCAGATCCCGTCCCCGACGGCCTGATCGAGATCTGGCAGGCGAACCCGGCCGGTCGCTACGCGCATCCTGCGGACGATCGCGAGGAGCTCCCAGCTCGAGAGCGGGTTCTCCGGCTTCGGGCGGTCGGGCACGAGGACGGCGGTCGCTACGAGTTCGTCACCGTGAAGCCGGGCCGCGTCCCCTGGGTGGACGGACGGCTGCAGGCGCCGCACCTCCTCGTCGGCGTCTTCGCACGCGGCCTCCTGAAGCGGGTCGCGACGCGCATGTACTTCCCCGACGAGGACGCGGCGAACGCGGAGGACCCCGTGCTGCTCGGGCTCGAGCCGGACGCGCGAGCGACGCTCGTGGCCCGGGCCGAGGACGGTGGGCTCCGCTTCGACATCGTGCTCCAGGGCGCCGGACAGACGACGTTCTTCGCCTTGTGACGCCCTTCTCGGCCATCTTCGTGCCGCGCGAGCTTCGAGAGGCGGTCTCGGACCGTGCGTGGCTGCAGGGGATGCTCGACGCCGAACGTGCTCTTGCGAAGGCCGAGGCGGAAGTCGGGCTCGTCACCGACCAGGCAGCTGCGCGCATCGCGGAGGCGTGTCGGGCCGATCTCTACGACTCCGAGCGTCTCGCCGAGGAGGGGCGCGCGGTCGGGAATCCGGCCGAGCCCCTCGTCCGGGGACTACGCGCCGAGGTGGGGCCGGACGCCGCCGACCAGGTCCACCTGGGCGCGACGAGCCAGGACATCGTGGACACGGCCGCGATGCTCGTCGCACGCCGCGCCGCGGAGCTCGTGCTCGCGGAGCTCGACCGGCTCGCCGCGGGATGCGCGGAGCTGGCGCGCGCCCATCGCTCGACACCGATGGCCGCGCGCACGCTCCTGCAGCAGGCGGTCCCGACGACGTTCGGGCTGAAGGCGGCGGGCTGGCTGACCTCGACGCTCGAGGCGCGCAGGCGACTCGCGTCCGTGAACGACGAGCGGCTCGCAGCCCAGCTGGGCGGTGCGGCCGGGACGCTCGCAGCGCTCGGGGACAGGGCGCTCGAGGTCGTCGCTCTCTTCGCCCAGGAGCTCGAGCCTCGTGGAGCCTTCCCTCCCCTGGCACACGGACCGCCAGCGCCTCGCCGAGCTCGGAGCGGCGCTGACGGCATCGGCGGGAGCGGCCGCAAAGGTCGGCCGCGACATCGTGCTGCTCGCCCAGACCGAGGTCGGCGAAGTGGCCGAGGCGGCCGGCGGGGTCTCCTCGACCATGCCGCAGAAGCGGAACCCGGTGCGCTCGACGGTCGCGGTTGCGTGCGAGCGACTCGCCCACGCACATGCGGGAGTCCTCCTCGGCGGGCTCGCTCACGAGCACGAGCGGGCAATCGGCGGCTGGCACGCGGAGTGGGAGGCGCTCTCCGGGCGCGCTCGCGTTCGCAGGCGGCGCCGCTGCTGCGGCCGCGGACGCCGTCGCGGGTGTCGAGGTCGACGCCGCAGCGGATGCGGCGGAACCTCGACGTGAGCCAGGGCCTCGTCGTCGCCGAGCGCGTCTCGTACGCACTCACGCCCCGTCTGGGCCGCGCCGCCGCGCACGAGCTCGTCGCCGAAGCCGCACGGGCGGCGTCGTTTCGCGAAGCGCTCCTCGCCGACGAGCGCACGGGCCTGTCCGCGGACGAGCTCGACCTCCTGCTCGACCCCGCGACCTACCTCGGCGCGGCCGAGGAGCTGGTCGACCGGGCTCTCGCCGAGTACGACGAGGCTGGCAGATGACGCTCGACCACCGGCTCGAGGGCCCCGAGGGCGCCGACGTCCTCGTGCTCGCGAACTCGCTCGGCACCACGCAGGGGCTCTGGACGAGGCAACTTCCCGCACTGAGCGAGCGCTTCCGCGTCCTCACGCTACGACCACCCGGGCCACGGCCGCTCCTCACTGCCCGACCAGCCCGCGACCGTCGACATCCTCGCGGCTGGCGTGCTCGGCCTCCTCGACGAGCTCGGCCTCGAGCGCGTGTCGTTCTGCGGTGTCTCGCTCGGCGGAATGGTCGGCATGGCACTCGCGCACCATGCGCCGGAGCGCGTCGATCGCGTCGTCCTCTCGTGCACGTCTGCGTACATCGGTCCTCCCGAGGGGTGGCACGATCGCGCGCGCGTCGTGCGAGCCGATGGAATGAACGCGATCGCGGACGCCGTCGTCGCGCGCTGGTTCACGCCGGGGCTGGCGCAGCACGACCCCGAGACCGTCGCGCGCTTCCGCGCGATGCTCGTCGCGACCCCGCCCGAGGGCTACGCGCGCTGCTGCGAGGCGATCGCAGGCTGGGACGCCCGCGAGCGGATCGCCGACATCGCCGCGCCCGTGCTCGTGGTCGCCGGCGCGGAGGATCCGGCGACTCCGCTCGAGCACGCCGAGCTGATCGCCTCCCGGATCCCGGGCGCGCGCCTGCGAGTCCTCGAGGGCGCCGCCCACCTCGCCAACGTCGAGCGCGCGGAGACGTTCACCGACGCCGTGCTCGAGCATCTCGGACAGGAGGTACCCGCGTGAGCGACGAGGGCATGAAGACGAGACGGGAGGTGCTCGGCGACGAGCACGTCGACCGCGCCGTGGCGAACACGACCGAGTTCACCGCCGACTTCCAGGATCTCATCACCCGCTACGCCTGGGGCGAGATCTGGTCGCGGCCCGGGCTCGACCGCCGCACGCGGAGCTGCATCACGATCACGGCGCTCGTCGCGACCGGCCGCGAGCACGAGCTCGCGATGCACGTCCGCGCAGCGCTCCGGAACGGGGTCACGCCGGACGAGCTCAAGGAGGTGCTGCTCCAGTGCGCCGTCTACTGCGGCGTCCCCGCGGCGAACGGCGCCTTCGCCATCGCCCAGCGCGTCCTCGACGAAGAGCGCGGCGCTTGAGCCGAGCTCGGACGCAGGTCGGGATCGTCGGAGCCGGCCCCGCCGGCCTCACGCTCGGCCATCTGCTCCATCTGCAGGGCATCGACACGGTCATCGTCGAGGACCGGAGTCGCGAGTACGTCGAGGCTCGCGTCCGGGCCGGAGTCATCGAGCAGGGCATCGTCGACCTCCTCACCGCCGCCGGGGCCGGCGAGCGGCTGCACCGCGAGGGCCTCGTCCATCACGGCATCGAGCTCCAGTTCGCGGGCGAGCGACACCGGATTCCTCTGAGCGACCTCACCGACGGACGCGCGATCGTGATCTACGGCCAGACCGAGGTCGTCAAGGACCTCATCGCGCTGCGGCTGGAGTCCGGCCGACCTCTCCACTTCGACGTGGACGACGTCTCGCTGCACGATCTCGAGTCCGAGCGACCCCTGATCCGCTACCGGCACGAGGGCCGCGACGAGGAGATCGAGTGCGAGGTGATCGCGGGCTGCGACGGATTCCACGGGATCTGCAGGCCGAGCGTCCCCGCCGGCGTCCTGTCCGAGTTCTCCCGCGAGTACCCGTTCGGCTGGCTCGGCATCCTCGCGGAAGTGGCGCCGTCGAGCGATGAGCTCGTCTACGCCCACCACGAACGCGGCTTCGCGCTCCTCAGCCTCCGTTCACCAGAGCTGAGCCGTCTCTACGTCCAGTGCCGTCCCGACGAGGAGCTTGCGGAGTGGTCGGACGATCGCATCTGGGAGGAGCTCCAGCTCCGCCTCGGACTCGACGGGTGGACGCTCGCCGAGGGACCGATCGTCGAGAAGGGCGTGACCGGCATGCGCAGCTACGTGTGCGAGCCGATGCGGTACGGGCGACTCTTCCTCGCGGGCGACGCGGCGCACATCGTGCCTCCGACCGGGGCGAAGGGCCTCAACCTCGCGCTCCACGACGTGCACGTGCTCGCGGAGTCGATCACGCACCTCGTGCAGACGGGAAGCACGACCGGCCTCGACGCCTACTCGGACACGTGTCTGCGGCGCGTCTGGCGCGCGGAGCACTTCTCGTGGTGGATGACACAGATGCTGCATCGCCCGGACGGCCAGGACGACTTCGACCTCCGCCTCCAGCTCTCCCAGCTTCGGTACGTCACGACCTCGCACGCGGCCGCCAGCTCCCTGGCCGAGAACTACGTCGGACTCGAGGTGGTCTAGCTCGGCCCGTTCAGCCCGGACGACGCCATTCGACGAGCTCGTCGTCGGTCTCGACACGCAGGTGCGTGATCGCCGGTCGTCTCGCAACTTCGTCCAGCAGCCTCCCCACCGGGGCGCGTGCGGAGCGCTCAGCCGCCGACGCCGTCCGTGGCGGCGCGTGCGGCGGCTCGGGAGCGCCGATCGCGTCGACCTGTTCCTGCGGCATCGTCAGCCGAAGGAGTAGCTCCTCGTCCGAGATCCGGCCGAAGCGCGCCCGTGCACCTTCGAGGCGCACGGGCTCGAGGCCACGAAGCTGGCCCGCACGCGGCCGCGAGAGCACGCGCTCGGCGACGTCTCCGTCCACCGGCGCCGGAGGCTCCCCGAAGTGCCCGAGGAAGTAGCGGATCGTCTCGTCCGACACGTTCGACCAGCGCTCCTGGTCGATGACGTTCCTCACCGCCTGCGTCGCCACCTGCTGCGAAACGGGCGTCACGATGATCGGGTACCCCATCTCGGCGCGCACGCGGCCGACCTCCTCGAGCGCGGCGTCGAACAGCTCGGGACGCCGTAGCTCCTCGAGCATTCGCCGGGTCGTCGACACCATCCCCCCGGCAAGCTGGTGGTGGTAGTACGTGGCGTCGTACTCCTGCGGCGTGCCGAGCGGCAGCCCTTTCTCGTGAGCGACGTCGCGGAAGTACGCCGAGACGGCCGCGAGCGCGTCGAGGTCGATCCGGTGCGAGAACCCCTCGGCGTGCAGGTTCCGGAGCGTCGTCTCCGCCGCCGGGTTCGAAGTGCCGCGTGCCAGCGGCTCGACCGCGGTGTGCAGGACGCGAAAACCGGCGCGTAGCCCCTCCATGTAGACCAACGGCGCGAGCCCGATCGTGCAGTGACTGTGGAGTTCCGCCGGCCGCTCGCCGGCCGCGCGCAGGAAGTGCGGCGCGAGCTCGCGGACGGCATCGACGGTCACGAGGCCGCCCGGATCCTTGAGATAGAGGCGGTCCATCTCGGCGCAGTCGGCCAGCGCGGCAGCACGCTCCGCGTAGTAGGCGTGCGTGTGCACCGCGCTGACCGAGTAGGTCAGCGCGATCGCGATCTCCTCGACGCCCTCCGTCGCGGGCGATCACGGCAACTCGCCGCAAGCGGCCGGGATCGTTCGAGGGGTCCGCCACCTGGAAGCGGCGAATCCCGTTGCGAACCACGCAGCGGAACGCGAGCCGCATCACCTCCTCGTCGACGGGGACCCAGGTGATGAAACGCATGCCTGTGGTGATGAAGCTCAGGGGGGTCTTCGGCATCGCGGCGCTCACGAGGCGAAGCCGCTCCCACGGATCCTCGCGATGGAAGCGAACGGCCACGGCCATGTGCGTGCTCGACGTGAAGTCCACGGCATGGAAGCCGACCCGATCCATGGTCGGAGCGATTGCCACCAGGTCGTCCGTCGTCAGGCCGGTGGCGCTCCACAGGCTCTGGTTGCCGTCGCGGGTCGTCGTGTCGACGATCTCGACGAGCCCACCGGTGCGCACGGGGCTCACCGATCCGACCGTATCCGGAAGAGAGGCGCGCCGTCCTCGACGAGCTGCGCGTTCTCGACGCATGCCTCGACGATCGTCCCGGCGACTCCTGCGGGAACGGCGTTCATCATCTTCATGACCTCGATCAGGCACACGACCGTGTCCGGCTCGACGCGCGCACCGACATCGACGAACGGTGGAGCACCGGGCGCCTGAGCGCGATAGAAGGTGCCGAGCATGGGCGACGCGACGGTATGCAGTCCGCCGTCCATGTCGCCGCACCTCGCCGGACCCGGCGATCGTCGGCACCTCGGCGGGCTCCGGCTCGGCGACGGCAGGGGCACCGTCGTCACCGCCTCGACGAACGTAGAGCGAGAGCCCCTCCATCTCGACGCGGAGCTCGTCGCCGTCCGATTCGTCGATCAGCCGGAGGATCTCGCGGACGTCGTCGTCGCTCAGCGGCATGGGCTCAGGAACGCGCCTCGGTGTCGCCGCGCGCGCCGAACGCCCCGAGCACGAGCGAGAGCGCAGACGTCGACTGCGCGGGAGCCGGCGTCGGGCGTGTCGTGACCGGACGCGCCTGGAGGACGAGCAGCGATTCGGGCAGCGCGCGCGCACGGGCGATCGCCCACTCCACGTCCTGATGACGACCGTAGTGGCGCTCGATGCGCCGTGCGACCTCGACGAGCGCGGCGAGCTCCTCGTCGCCCAGGCAGGACTCGTCGCGCCGCTCGGCCGGCACGTCCCGACGGATCGTGCCTCGTCCCGCAGGGTCGGGGACGTACTCGATGTGCTTCGTGCTGACGGTACGCCGCACGACCTCGCCCGTGATCTTGCTGACCAGATAGTCGTCCGGTGTGAGCTCGCCGCCGACGACGCCGATCCCGAGGCCCCAGCTGGCGTTGAGGGCCACCATGCTCGGGTCGCCGCTGACCGGGTTGCAGGTGAAGAGGACGCCGGAGATCTCGGCGTCCACCATCGCCTGCACGGTCACGCCCATCGCCGCCTCGTGCTCGGACCCGAGCGCGAGGCGATAGCTGATCGCCTGCGGTGTGAAGAGGCTTGCCCAGCAGTCGCGCACGGCGTCGGAGACGTGCTCGACGCCGCGAACCCAGAGGAAGCTCTCCTGCTGGCCGGCATACGAGGCGTCCGCGCTGTCCTCCCCGAGCGCGCTCGAGCGCACGGCCACGGGTAGATCGACCTGCCCCGTCGCGCGCGCCAGCGCCTCGTAGCCTTCCGCAACCTCGACGCCGACGGCATCGGGCATCGGCGCGAAGCGCATCGCCTCGTCGATCGCCTTCGCTGACGCGGTGAGGGCATCGACGTCGTCCGTGTGGGCGCGCGCCAGAGCCGACGCGATCGCGCCGTCCAGGCCCGTCTCGGCGACGAAGCTCCGGTATGCGTCGGCACTGAGCGCGAACCCGGGCGGAACCGGGATGCCCGCCCCGAGCAGCTCGCCGAGGTTCGCGCTCTTGCCGCCGAACGCGTCGGCGTCCGCTTCGCGGAGTTCCGTGAGACCTCGGGTGTAGACGGCGGCGATCGGCGCTTCCTCCTGTCGGACCGTGGCCTGTATACAACAATGCTCGCGGCCCGGAAGGAGACCCGGATGAGCACCGAGACGACGATGCGCGCCATCAGCCAGCACTCGCTCGGCGGGCCCGAGGTGCTCGAGCTCGTCGATGTCCCCAGGCCGAAGCCCACGCCGACGGAGGTACTCGTGCGCACGGTGGCGGCCGGGGTCAACCCGGTCGACTGGAAGGTTCGTGCGCGTGGCGGCTTTCTCGGAGAGCCGCCGTTCACCGTCGGCTGGGACGTCGCCGGCGTCGTCGAGGAGATCGGCTACGGCGTGACGCGGTTCTCCGTCGGTGACCGCGTCTTCGGGATGCCGCGCTTTCCGCGCGAGGCCGCCGCGTACGCCGAGTACGTCACCTCGCCGTCACGCCAGCTCGCGCTGATCCCGGACGCTCTCGACGACGTCGAAGCGGGAGCAGTCCCGCTCGCGGGGCTCACTGCCTGGCAGGCGCTGGTCGAGACCGCGAACGTGCAGCCGGGTCAGCGCGTCCTCGTCCTCGCCGCGGCGGGCGGAGTCGGACATCTCGCCGTACAGATCGCCAAGTCGCGGGGTGCGTACGTGCTCGGCACGGCGCGTGCGGAGAAGCACTCGTTCCTGTCGGAGCTCGGGGTGGACGAGGCCATCGACTACACGAGCGATAACGTCGCCGAGCGTGCGGGTGACGTCGACGTCGTGCTCGACCTCGTCGGCGGCGAGACCGGGCTCGACGCATTGCCAGCGCTGCGTGACGGCGGCGTCTTCGTCTCGGTCCCGTCCTCCGCAGGGCTGGAAGCGCTCCACGAGCTCGCCGACGGGCGTGTCCGCGTCACGGGCATCCTCGTGGAGCCCGATCGCGCGGGTCTGGAGGCGCTCGCGGAGCTCCTTTCGGCCGGCGCGCTCCGGCCGCACGTGTCGCACACGTTTCCGCTCGCCGACGCAGCACGCGCCCACGAACTGGGCGAGACGGGACGCACCCAGGGCAAGCTCGTCCTGACGCTCGGCTAGCCCGCCGCAGCGCCCTCTGCGTCCAGGACCCAGAAGAGTTCACCGTGGTCGGCCTCGAGCGTCGCGAGCCGCTCTCGGTGGATCTCTCGCACACGCGCCGGCGTGATGGCCTCGTCGGGGCTCACTTCCTCGATCACGAGGCTCGTCTTGTCCTCGTACAGGTTCTCGCCCCTGAGACGCGCCCGGTCGTCGTACGGCCAGACGAACGCCTGTCGGCTCGAGGCGTGGTAGAGCGCGTCGGGGTCGTCGACCTCGTACCCGATCGCACGCAGGTCGACGCCGCGAGCGATCTGGTGGAACGTGAGCTCGTCGCAGATCCCCCAGTCCGCGACCGCGAGCAGATCGTCCGAGTTCCACAAGACGGCCTCCCCGACGCTTCGGTAGAAGGCGAGCACACCGTCCTTGCCCTCGATGACCGCCGGGTTCGCGCCCCAGGTCACCCGATAGACGGGCTCGTCGACCATCATGTCGGGAGCAACGATCCGCTCGTAGTCGCCGGCGCCCTCGAGATGCACGTGGCGCCAGAAGTTGAGCAGCATCGCTCGATGGAGCGGCTTCGTCGTCCGCTCGAGGAGCTCCGCGGTCGGATTCATGCAGTCGTAGACGGCCTGCTCGAACCGGTTCATCCGTGACTCCCTCTCCTCGCGGGGGCGACCATCGACCAACCTAACCGGTTTGAACGCAACTGCGACACGGTTACGATCGCACGCTGAATGGCGCGCTTCGTCCTCGTCCACGGCGCATTCGGCGGCGCATGGTGTTGGGAGCCCGTGACCGGACTGCTGGAGGCGGCCGGGCACACCGTCGACACGCTCGACCTGCCCGGCGGCGGCGCCGATCACACTCCGGTCGAGGATGTCACGCTCGCCGCCTGTTCGAAGCGGGTCTGTAGCGTGCTCGCGAGCCGCACCGAGCGGGCGATTCTCGTCGGCCACAGCATGGGCGGCATCGTCGTCACGCAAGCTGCGTCGGACTGCCCGGGGCACGTCGCGTCCCTCGTGTTCGTCGCGGCGTTCATGCCCGCGGACGGCCAGAGCCTGCTGGATCTCGCGCACCTTCCCGAAGGCGAGGGCGACCTCATCCAGGCGAACATCGTGATCGAGGGTTCGCCGCCCGTGGCCGTGCTTTCGGCGGAGGCCACCGCGGCCGCGGTCTACAACGACTGCACGAGCGAGCAGACGGCCTGGGCGGTGACCAGACGCCGTCCGCAGGCAGTCGCGCCGTATGCGACCCCGGTCGACCTGGACGAGAACGCGCTGGCCGCGATTCCCCGCTCGTACGTGCTGACGACTCGCGACCGCTCCCTCATGCCCGCGCTCCAACACCGGATGATTCGCGAGCACCCGTGCGAGCGGGTCTTCGAGCTCGACGCCGACCACGCGCCGTATCTCTCGGCGACGGACGGGCTCGTCGCGGCGCTTCTCGAGCTGGCCGGCGAGCCCGTCGCGTCTGTGCTCTAGACCCGTGCCTCAGACGGCTCCGGCCTTCGTGCGCCAGCCCTCGTGGTACGAGCTGCGCACGACCTCCGAGTACGGCGCCGGGCTGACGATCGCGCGGATCTCGGCCTGCACGTGCCGCTCGACGACCGGCTTCGACGAGCCACCGTCCTCCTCGCCCCAGACGAGCGTGACCTCGGTTCCGAACTCGACGTCGGGGTCGACCATCGCCAGCGACAGGTACGAGCGCTCGTTGTAGCTGTAGCCGGAGAAGGTCGAGAGGCCGACGAACTCGCCGTCGCGCAGCACCTTGTCGTTCGGCCAGGTGGAGTAGTTCGACAGCGGGACGTCGATGTACTTGACCGGGTCGCCCTTCTCGAACTGCGTGCCGATCGCCTGGGCGACGTCCTCGCCGTTCCACGCGAGTGTGACCTTCTTGAAGCGCGGCTGGTCCGCCATCGCCTCGAGCGCGTCGCGTCCGATGAAGTCGTGGTCGAACTTCACGAACGGCCAGTACCCGAGGTCGTGCGGCGTCCGGTAGTAGTCGGCGATGTCGTCGGAGTAGTAGCTCCCGCCGAGCGAGCCCGTCCCCTCGTAGCCGTTCGCGGGGAGCCACTCGCGGTACGCCTTCATCTCGTCGCCGGTGAAGACGGCCGGCAGCGGACAGGGGATCCAGCCGGACTCGAGCGTGTTCGTCGCGTACACGCGGGAACCGACCTGGCAAAGCCCGAAGTCCTCGCCGGCCTCGACGATCGCCGCCCGCACGTCCTCGCGCTCGTCCCACGGGCCCCAGCAGCTCGAGGCCGGGGACGCCGGACATCCCGTGGTGCAGTGCGCGCACCTTGTGGCCGCCGATCGTGAGCTCGCCCAGGTTGAAGAACTTGATCTCCGGCAGCGAGCCGCCGTTCGCCTTCTTCAGGACGTCGAGCGCCGTGGGGCCCTGCACCTGGAACCGGTAGAGCTCGCGCCGGCCGCTGGGATTGACCGCGGTTCGCTCGTCTCGCGAGAGCTCCACGTCGTAGTCCCCGGTCTCCGCGTGGTACTGCAGCCAGTTGTGCGCCGAGGGCCGGCCGACGAGCCGGACGCGGTTCTGCTCGAGGTGGAACAGGATCCCGTCGCCGATCACGTACCCGTCGTGGTTGCACACGACGAGCTGCTTCGCCTTGTTCGCGCGCGAAGTTCTCGAAGCTGTTGACGCCGAGGTCGGAGAGCAGCCTGATGGTGTCCGGGCCCTCGATCTGGAGATCCAGCATGTGGTGCGACTGGTCGAAGAGGGCGCTCGTCGTCGCCCACGAGATCTGCTCGTCGCGCCAGTTGGAGAACTCGCCCGGCACCGCCGGATAGACGTACGGCCCGATCTGCGAGTTGCGCGCCATCTCCACCGCGCTGCCGACCGCCTGCAGCTTGTCTTCCAGGCTCTGGTGACTCATTTCCTCGTTTCCTCCTTCGTCGACACACGCCGCTGGCGCACGTGCACATCGCGTTTCTGCCAGATGATTTGCCAGATCGATCCTAGAGCGTTCAAGGTCCCACGACCCCGTCGTCGTCCTGGCGCGCGAGATGGTCGCGGCCGAGGAACGTGTTCGCCCACGCGCTCGTCCCCGCGAGGGCGTTGTCCTTGACCACGACCGGGCCGTCCAGCATGGACTCCTCCTCCCCGAAGGCCTTGAGCCGCTCGTACGCCTGCGACCAGATGCACTCGGTGTCGTACACCTCGCAGAGGCCGTCCCGCGTGCCGCCGCAGGGGCCGTTCCGCTGGTTCTTCGCGCACTGCGACTCCGGGCACACGTAGGCGATCTCGGAGAGCGAGCAGTCGCCGCAGTCCTGGCAGCCGAAGAGCGGCACCTTGGCCGCCTGCTCGACGGCGTGTGCGGCTCTGCTGCAGCGGCCGCGGCGCCTTCTCGACGCCGCGGTAGAACGCCTTGCGCCGCGGGGAAGAGCGGCGCCTCGTGCGCGAACACCGTGTCGTGGAAGCGGCGGCTGAAGCGGTACTTGAACGGGACGCGGAGGTCGGTCCTGCGCGCGCGCTTCGACGCGAGGTACGCGCGGCTCACGACGTCGGACGAGAGGCCGGTCTCGGGGTCGGGCTTCGAAGAGGTAGAACTCGCCCGGCGAGCGGATAGCGGATCTCGCGCGCGAGCTCGCGCCAGTCGTCGGCGCCGAACGACGCCCGCCAGGTCGATGATCTCGCCGTAGGTCTCCGCCGGCATGTGCCCGCCGAGGTAGACGCCCTTGTAGCCGAGCCCGCGCGCGACCGCGAGGTGCTTCGCGGCGAGATCGACGAAGAACGCGCGGCCCTTGTCGGGGCTCGCACCGTGCCGTTCGGCGAGCTGGAGCAGCGCGTCGCTGACGACGACGCCCGGGATCTTCCCCGCGCGAAAGACGCGCGCGGCGCCGCGCGAGAGGAGGTAGACGTTCGCGACCGCGTGGAGATCGAGGCTCTCCCGTCGGATGTAGCGCAGGAGCTCGTCGTCCTTGCGCGTGTCCCAGCCGATCTGCTTGATGACGAAGCGGGCGCCGGCCTGTGCCTTCTTGCGGAGCTTGAAGTACTGCGGCATCACCTCCCGCTCGTGCCGCTTGTGGTTCGTGACCACGCAGCCGAGGAAGAAGTCCGTGCGGTCGAGACGCCGCCCCGGCTTGCGCTCGTCGCGGAGGCCCGCGTTCATGTCCGAGAAGAGGCCCAGGAGGCCGACCGAGTCGATGTCGAAGACGGGCGCGGCCAGGCCCCTGTGACCCATGACCGGGTAGTCGCCGGAAAGCGCGAGCACGTTGTGGAACCCGGCCGAGGAGAGCTGCCAGCCGCGGCTCTCGAGCGCGTTGCGGTTCCAGTCCTTGCAGGCGAGGTGGATGATCACCTCCTGCCCGCGCGAGACCATGTCCGTCCCGAGCGCGTCCGGCGAGAACATCGCGTGACCGCCCGGGTTGTCCGTGATCGAGAGCACGTCGATCCGGGGGTCGTCGGCCAGCTCCCGCGCCAGGGCCAGCAGCTCCGCTCCGCCGTTCGCCGTCAGCAGCCCGCGGCTGGTGACGACCTCGGCGGCGATGACGAACGAGCCGGGCCGAGCGAGGTGCTCGCGGAGCGTGATCATCGGACGCTAGGCAGGGTCTTCGCGGCCACCGCGTCGCGGATCGCAGCGCCCGCATCCGCAACGGCGCGATCCGCGCTCTCCATGACATTGACGAGCCAGAAGAACGCGTGGATCTGATCGTCGTAGCGCGCGACGGCCACCTGCACTCCGGCGGACTCGAGCGCCGCCGCGTAGGCGAGAGCCTCGTCGCGTAGCGGGTCGTGCTCGGCGATGACGATGTATGCGGGCGGCAGCCCGGCGAAGTCGGACGCACGGATCGGCGACGCGTACGGGTGCTCGCGGTCGGCCTCGTCTGGCGCGTAGTGGTCCCAGAACCAGACCACCTCCGCCGTGTTCAGGAAGAGATCGCCCCCCGAGCACTCGACGTACGAAGGTCGCGTGAGGTCACAGTCCACCACCGGATAGACCAGCACCTGGAGTGCGATCTCCGGGCCGCCCGCGTCGCGCGCCCGCAGCGCCGATACGGCAGCGAGATTTCCTCCCGCGCTGTCCCCCGCGACCACGATCGGCTCTCCGGGGTGACGTTCCGCGACCCCGGCGAGCGCGGCGAACGCGTCATCCACCGCCGCGGGGAAACGATGCTCCGGTGCCAGCCGGTAGTCGACGCTCACGACACGCGCACCCGACGCGACGGCGAGCGCCTGGCAGACCGCATCGAATTCGTCGAGGCAGCCGAGGACCCAGCCTCCACCGTGGTAGTAGACGACGTTGCCGACGGGATCCGGAACCGGCTCGTAGAGGCGTGCAGGGATCACGCCGTTCGGGCCGGGAATCTCGATGTCTCGCACGACGGCGACGTCGGGACCAGCGCCGATCAGGTCGACGAAGAAGGCGGAGCCCTCGCGCGCCTCGCCGGGCGTCATCGAGGTCAGCGGCGGGGCATCCGACTCCGCGATCACGTCGAGAAACTGCTGAGCGTCGCGGTGGAGCGTCACCGCTCCTCCCGGGCGGTCACCGCCGCGGCGACGTCGGGCGTGCCGTACGTGTGGAAGCTCTCGATCGTCTTGACGCCCCAGAACTGGCCGCGGGCCCGCTCCGCAGCCGTCCACGTGATCGGCTCGAAGTCGGGGTCGTAGACGAAGTAGCCGCCCGTCGTCACCTCGATGCGGTTACCGCCGGGCTCGAAGCCGTAGAGGAAGAAGCCCTGTGCCACCCCGTGCTTCGAGGGCGCTGCCTCGATCGGAACGCCCGCGTCCACGAACAGGTCCGCGGCGCGCAGACACTCCTCCCGCGTGTCGACCCAGAAGGCGAGGTGGTGAAGTCGGCCGTTGGCGCCGTACGCGTCGGCGACGTAGATCAGCTCGTGAGCCGCGATCGAAAGGCTCATCCACGCCCCCGTCTCGGTTCCGTCGTCCTGCTCGATCCGTTCGTAGAGGCGGTACCCGAGGACGTCCTGCGCGAACGTCCGGTTCGCCCGGACGTCGGCCGCGAGGACGTTGACGTGGTCGAGCCGCTTGACCGCTGCGCCACGCCCGACGTACCGCTGCGGCTGGTTGCGCCACGACGGCCTCAGATGGTCGGGAGCCTCGTAGCGCTCGGCCTCGTAGAAGAGCTCGAAGACGTGGCCGTCCGGATCGGTGAAGCGATAGGCAGGGCCGTGGCCGACGTCGCCGTCGGTCCAGCCGTCGCCGAGGCCCGTCCCCTCGAGCGCCGCCACGCGGCGGTCGAGCGCCTCCGGGCTCCAGGCCCGAAGCGCGACGTGCCCGAGACCTGCCTGCGGCGACTCCGTGAGCTTCAGGCTGTAGCGGAGGTAGTCGCCCCAGCCCCGCAGGAAGACCGACTGCCCGTCGCGCGCCTCCTCCTCCATTCCGAGCACGTCGACGAAGAAGGCGAGGCTCTCGTCCGGCTTCGGGGTGAGAAGCTCCGCGTGCGCGATCCTCGCGACGTCGTGCAGCGGCTCGGTCACCGCTCCACGAGCTCCCGCAGGCCGTCGAGGTCGTAGGAGAGCTCGCCCGCCTCGAGCTTCGCGCGCTTCTCGCGCTCGCGCTCGGCGCGCGCGCGAGCCGCTCCGAGCACCTCCTCGACGCGCGCTGCGCTCGACGACCACGGCACCGTCCGCGTCGAGCACGACGACGTCGCCGCTCCGGATCGTCGCGCCTCCGACCTCGACCGGCTCGCCGATCGTGCCGGGCACGGTCTTTCCCGCGCCGGACACACGCACGAAGCGCGCCCAGATCGGAAGTCCGACGTCGCGCAGCTCCTCGACGTCGCGCACGGCTGCGTCCACGAGGATCGCCGCAACGCCGCGTCCCTTCGCCTGCGTCGCCAGCAGATCGCCGACGAGCGCCACCGGCGCCGGCTCGGGCATCGTCAGCACGAGCACCTCGCCGGGCTCCGCCTCAGCGACGGCCGCATGCACCATGAGGTTGTCGTCCTGGCCGCACCGAACGGTCCGCGCCGGCCCGGCGACGCGCGAGCCCGGCAGGATCTGGATCAACGGGATGTCGACCACCGGCGCGCGTCCTGCCGCCTCGTGGACGGTCGCGCTCCCCAGCTGCGCCAGCTCGGCGTAGACGTCGGTCACAGCGCGCTCACGACCTGCGGAGTCACGCGCTGGAACGCTTCGGCGTACCGGATCGCGGAGTCGCCCGACGAGCGCCGCGCGTGGTTGCCGCGCTGCTCGGCCGCGCTGCGCGTAGTACGTGACGAGATACGCCTGCGCCTTCATCTCGGCCATCGCCGCGTTCTTCTTCTCGATGACCGGCGTGATGTCGACGAACGTCGTGGGGACGAAGTTGCAGAGCTCGGGCTGATGGGGCTCGAAGAGCAGCAGCTCCGGTGGCTGCACGGTCTCGAAAGCGCTCGGGACGCCGGCTCCCGCAGCCAGCGCGCGGGCGCGCTCGACCGCGAAGAACGCACTCGCGTGATCCGGGTTGAACGGATCACGGTCGGTATGCGTCAGCACGACGTCCGGAGCGAACTCGCGGATGCGGTCGGCGATCGAGACCAGATCGTCGCGCTCGACCTGCAGGGGATAGTCGCCGAGGTCGAGGCACTCGAAGTCGGCACCGAGCGCCGCCGCCGCGCGCTCCGCTTCCGCGTGACGGACCTCCTTCACGTGCTCGACGGTCTGGCCCTGCTCCTTCCAGAGCTCCCCCGACTCGCCTCGCTCGCCGTAGGAGAGCGCCAGCACGCGCGCTTCACCGCCCGCAGACGTCGCGACCGCGATCGCGCCTCCGGCCCGCCAGACGAAGTCTGCGGAGTGCGCTCCGATCACGAGCAACTTCTCGCTCACGAGGCTCCGGCCAGGCGGCGCGACTGCCCGACGATCATCTCGCGGACCTCGTCCTCGTCGAACTCGGCATCGAGCAGACGGTCGGCCCAGAGCGCGAGGCCGTCCTCGACGGGTGGATAGTCGGGGTTCCCACAGTCGCTCGAGAACAGCGTCCGCTCGATGCCGACCGCGCGCACGCCTGCGAAGACATGCTCCCACGACGTCTTCCCGCTGAGCGGCGTCGTCAGGCAGCGCTCGAGCAGACAGCCGCGCCGGGCGAGCTCGATCTGGTCCTCGATCGAGAAGTTCTGGCAGGGGAACTCGGGTGGGTCACGACGATCTCGGTGACGCCTTCCTCGAGCGCGCCGTCGATCACGGCGAACGTGTCGTCCCGGGCGAGGTGTCCGGTGGCCAGGATCAGATCGTGCCGTGCGATCGCGCGGAGCACGTCGCGGGTCTCCGGCAGGAGGCGACCGTCTGCCGCCGTCACGTGCACGGGCTCGACGCCGAGACCGAGCTCTCGGAGCTCGTGCTGGAGGCGAGCCCACTGCGGAACCTTGTCGCCCGGCTTCGGCTCCGTACGGCCCGCCGTCTCCGCCGGGGAATCGACGGTCGGCATCCACACGATGCGTGCACCCTCACGGGCTGCGATCTCCACCGCGAGCGGGTTCATCCCGCCGACGGCCTGGTTGAGCGTCAAGGTCCCGATCGACCTCGAGGCCGGTGACGGCCGAGACGACCTGTGCGCGCTCTGCGGTCGAGGTGTAGTGCGACTTGAGTCCGAACCCGCCGAGCCCGGACTCGACGAAGCGTCGCGCGAGCGAGACGTCGTCGATCCGCCTCGGCGGCACGTCCGGGGCGATGTGGACGTGCAGGTCGAACGCGCCGCGGACGAGCGTGTGTGCCCGCGCGGTCGGTGGCGTCATGACGGCTGCCTGCGTCGCCATCGTTTCGACCCTATCGCTCCTCGAGCGTCGCGAGCTCTGCGAGCTGCGCCGCGCTCGCGGTCGCGATCGAGCGGCTCGACTCCGAGCTCGAGCAAGAGGTCGCGGGCAGCTTCCATCTCCTCGACCCGCCGCACCGCGTGCTTCCGGCTCCCCTCGAGTGCGCGCTCGAGGAACGATCGGCCGATCAGCGCTTCGATCTCCCGCTCGAGCCACGCGGCACGACCCATCGCCTCCGCCGCCTGCATGCTCTCCACGACCGCGGCGGCAAGCCCCTTCATGAAGACCGACCGAACGAGCTTCAGCGCGGCCGCGTCGCCCGCCTCGTCCGAGACGACCTCGACCGGCATGCCCAAGGGCGCGAAGAGGCCCGCGAATGCCTGTGCGGCGGCTCCGGACACGAGCACCGGAGCGAAGAGCCCTCGCGTCGGGATCGGGCCCAGCAGCGCGACGTCGGCGAACCCGACGCCGGCCTCGGCCGCGAGCGCTGCGAGCTCGCGCTTCAGGTCCGGCGTGGCCGTGTTCGCGTCTGCGTAGATGCCACTCGCCCGCAGCCCGGGCAGAGCAGCTTCCGCAGCGTCGAGCGCCGCCTTGGCGCTGTTGACGCTGAGCACGACGTCGCAACCGATGGCAGCGGAAGCTGCATCGGGGGCCCGGGAGATCGACCGAACGTCGCGGGCAGGATCGGGATCGAAGCCCCGAACCTCCACCCCCGCAGCCGCCAGGTCCGCCGCCATCCTCCCGCCGGCCTCACCGAGCCCGAGGACGGCAACCCGTCCGAGGCTCGAGGGTTGCTCCCGCTGCTGAACTCCGACAGTGTTCATCGAATCCTGGGTGTCCGCGAAACCTATCCGAGAGTGAGACAGAATTGTTGACGATCTTCGCAACGTTTCGGCAGTATGCGTGACGCGATGTCGACGACGACGAACTCGAGCTACGACGCGCTGCGCGAAGCGATCGTCCGCGGTGACATCGCACCCGAGGCGCGTCTCGTCGAGTCGGAGATCAGCACGAACTTCGAGATGTCGCGCGGCGCGGTGCGAACGGCGCTGATCCGCCTGGAGGAGGAAGGGCTCGTCGTTCGCGAGCCACATCGTGGGGCGCGCGTGCGGAAGGTCTCGGACGACGAGGCGGTCGAGATCCTGCAGGTCCGTGCAGTTCTGGAGGGCCTCGCGGTCCGCATGACCGCCGAGCGGATCGACGATGCGGGAGCCACACGCCTGCAGGCGCTGCTCGAGCGTCACCGCGAGCTGCTCGAGGGCGGCGACCTCCTCGGCGCGTCGGATGCGAACGCCGACCTGCACGCGGCGCTGCTCGAGCTGTCGGGGCACGGAACCGCGCGCCGGCTCATCCGCGCACTGAACTCCCAGACGGTGCGTTACCAGTACCGCACGATCCTTATCCCGGGCCGCCCGTCGGCGTCGGTGGCCGAGCACGGCGCCATCGTCGAGGCAGTCGTCGCCGGCCGCCCCGACGACGCCGAGGCGGCGATGCGCAACCACCTCTTCAACGTGGCCCAGGCGGTGCAGCGAGCGGTGCTTCCGGGAGGAATCGACAAAGCGGCTCGTGGTGTCCTGTAGC
>CAWJTZ010000013.1:0-320688 GCA_963845935.1 uncultured Gaiellaceae bacterium | reverse complement strand
GTTCTACCAGTACCACGCCTCGTTGATGGAGCCGTGGGACGGCCCGGCGTCGATGACGTTCACCGACGGCACCGTGATCGGCGCGGTGCTGGACCGCAACGGCCTTCGCCCGTCCCGCATTTGGGTCACCGACGACGGTTTGGTCGTGATGGCGTCCGAGGCCGGTGTGCTCAACCTCGACCCGTCCACCGTGGTCAAGAAGATGCGCTTGCAACCCGGCCGGATGTTCCTCGTCGACACCGCGCAGGGCCGCATCGTCGACGACGAGGAGATCAAGGCCGAGCTGGCCGCCGAGCACCCGTATCAGGAGTGGCTCGATGCCGGCCTGTTCCACCTCGACGAGCTGCCGCAGGGCGAATACGTCCGCATGCCGCACCACCGGGTCGTGTTGCGCCAGCAGGCGTTCGGCTACACCTACGAGGAGCTCAACCTGCTGGTGGCGCCGATGGCCCGCACCGGCGCCGAGCCGCTCGGCTCGATGGGCACCGACACCCCGGTCGCCGTGCTGTCGCAGCGGCCGCGGATGCTGTTCGACTACTTCCAGCAGCTGTTCGCCCAGGTGACCAACCCGCCGTTGGACGCGATCCGCGAAGAGGTGGTGACCAGCCTGCAGGGCACCGTCGGGCCGGAGGGCGACCTGCTCAACCCGACGCCGGAGTCGTGCCGGCAGATCGTGCTGCCGCAGCCGATCCTGCGCAACCACGAGCTGGCCAAGCTGGTCAACCTCGATCCCGATCAGCAGGTCGACGGCCGCCGCCACGGCCTCAGCACCGCCGTCATCCGCTGCCTGTATCCGGTGAACCGGGGCGGCCAGGGTCTGAGGGAGGCGCTCGACAACGTCCGCGCCAAGGTGTCGGCCGCGATCCGGGACGGTGCGCGCATCATCGTGCTGTCCGATCGTGAATCGAACGAGCAGATGGCACCGATCCCGTCGCTGCTTGCTGTCTCGGCGGTACACCATCACCTGGTCCGCGATCGCACGCGCACGCAGGTCGGCCTGGTCGTCGAGGCAGGTGATGCCCGCGAGGTGCACCACATGGCGTGCCTGGTCGGCTTCGGCGCCGCCGCGATCAATCCCTACATGGCGTTCGAGTCGGTGGAGGACATGATCGATCGTGGTGCTCTCAACGGCCTCGACCGCGACAAGGCCAAGGCCAACTACGTCAAGGCCGCCGGCAAGGGCGTGCTGAAGGTGATGTCCAAGATGGGCATCTCGACGCTGGCGTCCTACACCGGTGCGCAGCTGTTCCAGGCCATCGGCATCAACCAGCAGGTGCTCGACGAATACTTCACCGGGCTGAGCTGCCCCACCGGCGGCATCGACCTCGACGACATCGCCGACGACGTCGCCGCCCGCCACGCACTGGCCTACCTGGACCGGCCCGACGAGTGGGCGCACCGCGAGCTCGAGGTCGGCGGCGAGTATCAGTGGCGCCGCGAGGGCGAGTACCACCTGTTCAACCCGGACACAGTCTTCAAGCTGCAGCACTCCACGCGCACCGGGCAGTACCCGATCTTCAAGGAGTACACCCAGCTGGTCGACGACCAGAGCCAACGGATGGCCTCGCTGCGTGGCCTGCTGAAGTTCAAGGACGGCGTGCGCCAGCCGGTTCCGCTCGACGAGGTGGAGCCCGCCGGCGAGATCGTCAAGCGGTTCTCCACCGGCGCGATGAGCTACGGCTCGATCTCCGCCGAGGCCCACGAGACGCTGGCGATCGCCATGAACCGCCTTGGTGGCCGGTCCAATTCGGGTGAGGGCGGCGAACACGTCAGCCGGTTCGACCGCGACGAGAACGGTGATTGGCGCCGCAGTGCCATCAAGCAGGTGGCCTCGGCGAGGTTCGGCGTCACCAGCCACTACCTGACCAACTGCACGGACATCCAGATCAAGATGGCCCAGGGCGCGAAACCCGGCGAGGGTGGCCAGCTTCCGGGTAACAAGGTGTATCCGTGGGTCGCCGAGGTGCGGCACTCCACACCTGGTGTCGGCCTGATCTCACCGCCACCGCACCACGACATCTACTCCATCGAGGACCTGGCGCAGCTGATCCACGACCTGAAGAACGCCAACCCGCATGCCCGCGTGCACGTCAAGCTGGTCAGCGAGAACGGCGTCGGCACGGTTGCCGCAGGTGTCTCGAAGGCACACGCCGACGTCGTGCTCATCTCGGGTCATGACGGCGGCACCGGCGCTACGCCGCTGACGTCACAGAAGCATGCCGGCGCACCGTGGGAGCTCGGCCTGGCCGAGACGCAGCAGACGTTGCTGCTCAACGGGTTACGCGATCGGATCGTCGTGCAGGTCGACGGCCAGCTCAAGACCGGCCGCGACGTGGTGATCGCCGCACTGCTCGGAGCCGAGGAGTTCGGCTTCGCCACCGCGCCGCTGGTGGTATCCGGCTGCATCATGATGCGGGTGTGCCACCTCGACACCTGTCCGGTCGGCGTGGCCACCCAGAACCCGGTGCTGCGGCAGCGGTTCGCCGGCAAGCCGGAGTTCGTCGAGAACTTCTTCATGTTCATCGCCGAGGAAGTCCGGGAGATGATGGCCCAGTTGGGCTTCCGGACCGTCAACGAGATGGTCGGCCAGGTCGGCGCGCTGGACACCACGCGCGCGGCCGAGCACTGGAAGGCCTACAAGCTCGACCTCGCCCCGGTGCTGCACGAGCCGGAGTCGGCGTTCATGAACCAGGACTACTACTGCAGCTCGCGTCAGGACCACGGCCTGGACAAGGCGCTGGACCAGCAGCTCATCGTGATGTGTCGCGAGGCCTTAGATGCCGGTTCGCCCGTTCGATTTTCGACGACGATCGCCAACACCAACCGCACGGTGGGCACGATGTTGGGCCATGAGGTCACCAAAGCCTATGGCGGCCAGGGACTTCCCGACGGCACGATCGACATCACGTTCGACGGGTCGGCGGGCAACAGTTTTGGCGCGTTCGTGCCCAAGGGCATCACGCTGCGCGTGTACGGCGACGCCAACGACTATGTCGGCAAGGGATTGTCGGGCGGCCGGATCGTGGTGCGGCCGTCGGACAACGCGCCCGCCGACTACGTCGCCGAGCAGAACATCATCGCCGGCAACGTGATCCTGTTCGGCGCGACCAGCGGCCAGGTGTTCCTGCGCGGGGTGGTAGGGGAGCGGTTCGCCGTTCGTAACTCCGGCGCGCACGCGGTGGTGGAAGGCGTCGGCGATCACGGCTGCGAGTACATGACCGGCGGCAAGGTCGTGATCCTCGGGCCGACCGGACGCAACTTCGCGGCGGGCATGTCGGGCGGCGTGGCGTACGTCTATAACCCCGATGGCGCGTTCGGTGAGAACCTCAACGCCGAGATGGTGGACCTCGATGCCCTCGACGACGATGACAGTGAGGATGTGGCCTGGTTGCACGACACAATCCAAGCCCACGTCGATGCCACGGATTCAGCCGTAGGGCGACGTGTTCTGGCCGATTGGGACGGGCAACTGAAGCACTTCGTCAAGGTCATGCCGCGCGATTTCAAGCGCGTGCTGCAGGCGATCGCCCAGGCCGAGAGCACCGGCGAGGACGTCGACAAGGCGATCATGGCGGCGGCGAATGCCTGATCCAAGCGGCTTTCTCAAGTACACACAGCGCGAGACCCCGCAACGGCGGCCGGTCGACCTGCGGCTGCGTGACTGGAAAGAGGTCTACGAGGACTTCTCGCACGACGTGTTGCGCGAGCAGGCGACGCGGTGCATGGATTGCGGCATTCCGTTCTGCCACAACGGCTGTCCATTGGGCAACCTCATCCCCGAGTGGAACGACCTGGTGCGCGCCGACCGCTGGCGGGACGCGATCGAGCGGCTGCACGCCACCAACAACTTTCCGGAGTTCACCGGTCGGCTGTGCCCGGCGCCGTGTGAAGGTTCGTGTGTGCTCGGCATCAACCAGGATCCGGTGACGATCAAGCAGGTCGAGGTCGAGATCATCGACAACGCCTTCGATGAGGGCTGGGTCGTCCCTCTGCCGCCAGACACGCTGACCGGCAAGACCGTGGCCGTCGTCGGGTCCGGCCCGGCCGGCCTGGCCGCGGCACAGCAGCTGACCCGCGCCGGGCATTCGGTGACCGTGTTCGAACGCGACGACCGCATCGGCGGCCTGCTGCGCTACGGCATCCCGGAATTCAAGATGGAGAAGCGCCACATCGACCGGCGGCTAGAGCAGATGGAGGCCGAGGGCACCCGTTTTCGGGCCGGCGTGAACGTCGGCGTCGACATCACGGCCAAGCAGCTGCGGGCCGAGTTCGACGCGGTCGTGCTGTCCGGTGGCGCCACCGCGTCGCGAGATCTCCCGATCCCGGGCCGCGACCTGGACGGGATCCACCAGGCCATGGAGTTCCTGCCGTGGGCCAACCGGGTGCAGCAGGGCGACCCGGTGCTCGGTGACGACGGCGAGCCGCCGATCACGGCCAAGGCCAAGAAGGTCATCATCATCGGTGGCGGTGACACCGGCGCCGACTGCCTGGGCACCGTGCACCGCCAGGGTGCGGCCAGCGTGCACCAGTTCGAGATCATGCCCCGCCCACCGGAGACCCGCGCGGACTCCACGCCGTGGCCGGTCTACCCGCTGATGTTCCGGGTGTCCTCGGCGCACGAGGAAGGCGGCGAGCGGGTCTACTCCGTGAACACCGAGCAGTTTGTCGGCGAGGACGGACACGTCACCGGGCTGCGCGGACACGAGGTGCGTATGGAGGGTGGCAAGTTCGTCAAGGTCGACGGCTCCGACTTCGAGATGGAAGCCGACCTGGTGCTGCTCGCCATGGGCTTCGTCGGCCCGGAGCGTGAGGGGCTGCTGACCGACCTGAGTGTCGAGTTCACTGATCGCGGCAACGTCACGCGCGATGCCTCGTATGCCACCTCGGTCCCCGGTGTGTTCGTCGCCGGCGACATGGGCCGCGGCCAGTCACTGATCGTGTGGGCGATCGCCGAGGGCCGTGCAGCAGCGGCCGGCGTCGACCGGTATCTGATGGGCCGAACCGCACTTCCCGCGCCCATCAAGCCCACCGCCGTACCGCAGCGGTAACCCCGCGACAAGACGCGAAGCCGCCGACACGTCGAGCAAGCGAGTCACATCTGCCACTTCTACCTCATCAAAAACATCGGATGATTTGTGCGGCGTGCCTAGTTCCGTTTGCCAGATAATAGGTATCTAATGACTTGATGAGGGTCATGCGGTAACGTGAGGGCCCTATTCAGCTATTGGTATAACGCAGGAGAGATCGACGTGTACATCAACCCACTGTCGCGTACTCGGATGAGTCGAATCGCCTGGTCGCTGCTCCGCCACCCGCTGAGGAGCCGAGAGTTCCCCGCCAAAGCCGAGCGGTTGATCACCGCCGACGAGCTACTTCGTTACGGGGTCTAGTCAACCCGTACGACCCTGGTTACGCCGATTCGGCGGCGCGTGACCGTTCCTTTGCCTAACCGTTATATTTTAGTTATCGTCAGTCGACTTTGCTGGTGAGCAGGCCGGAATCCCGGATCGCCTCCGCCAGCGGTTCGAGCACGGCAGGGGTGTGCGGCGTCGGCAGGTACACGATCGCGAGATCCAGGCCCTCCTTGCCGAGGGCGGCGGCCTCATCGATCGCCTGGCTGTAGTTGATTTCCTGACCGGCGTTGTGGTCGGGAGTGAGCCGGACGTGCGCCGACAGCATAATCTCCTTCGGATCGCGGCCGATGTCGGCGCAATGCGACGCCAGCACGTCGCGCTTGCGGGCGAATTCCTCGGGCGGGCCGCCGACGAAATTCCAGTGGTCGGCGTATTTCGCGGTGATTCGGAGCGTGCGTTTCTCGCCACTGCCGCCGATGCAGATCGGCGGGTGCGGCTTCTGCGGACCTTTCGGTTCGTTGCGCGCGTCCTTGAGATGGTAGAACTTGCCGTCGAACGTCGTCTTCTCCTGTGAGAGCAGGCCTTTGAGCACTTCGCAGGCTTCCTCGAAGCGATCGAAGCGTTCCTTGATGCTGCCCAGCTCGATGCCGTAGGCGCCGGATTCCTCCTCGTTCCAGCCGGCGCCGATGCCCAGCTCGAGGCGGCCGCCGGAAATGATGTCCACGGCCGCGGCCATGTTGGCCAGAACGGCGGGATGGCGGTAGTGAACTCCGGTGACCAGCGTGCCCAGCCGCAGTCGCGTGGTGGCCTGGGCTAGCGCGGTGAGCGTGCTCCAGCCCTCCAAACACGGGCCGCTGGAGTCGGAGAAGATCGGATAGAAGTGATCGAAGGTCCAGCCGGACTCATAGACCTCGATGTCGTCAGCGGCTTGCCAAACCGCAAGCATGTCGGACCAAGTGGTGTTTTGCGGGGAGGTTTTGAACGCGAATCGCACTTAGCCGAGGGTAGTCCCACTTTCCCGATTACCAGTCGGGAGCGGCGGCTCAGCCCGGCGCGAGGTCAATCTGCTTCGCCGTACTCGTCGAACCAGTACGCGAGCTTGCCCCGGCGACTAACCGCGCGGAGCCTCCGCTCGGCTGCCGCGCGCGTCTTGGTGGTGGTGACGATGAGCAGTTCGTCGCCGATCGCTATGTGGGTGTCGGGCTGGGGGACGAACGTGTGGCCGTCCCGGATGATCAGGGTGATAACGCTGGGATCGGGTAGCCGCAGTTCGCGGACTGTGACGTTGTGCAACCGGGACGGCGCCTGCACGGTCATCGTCAGCAGCTCGGCCTCCAGGACGTCAAGGGGCGCCGATTCCACCTGGATCTCGTGGGTGGCCTCCTTCGGAATCAGTCCCAACCGGTGAGCGAGCGGGCGCAGGCTCGGACCCTGAACCAGGGTGAACACCACCACCAGGATGAACACGATATTGAGTATGCGGAGGCTGTCGGGGACCCCCTCGACGATCGGGAAGGTCGCCAGCACGATCGGGACGGCGCCCCGCAGACCGGCCCACGACAGGAAAACCTGCTCGCGCCAGGGCACCCGGAATCCGGCAAGGGCGATGACGACGGACAGCGGCCTGGCGACCAACAGCAGGACGAGCCCGATGACGATCGCCGGAACCAGTTCGGCAGCCAGATCGCTGGGATCGACGAGCAGGCCGAGGAGTACGAACAGGCCGATCTGTGCCAGCCAACCGAGCCCTTCGGCGAAGGACCGGGTGGCCGAGCGGTGAGGTAGTCCGGAATTGGCGAGCACGACCGCGGCCAGATACGCGGCGAGGAACCCACTGGCGTGGGCGCTGCCTGCCGCGGCAAACGCGACCATGCCGAACCCGAAGGTCGCGAGGGGATACAGGCCGGAGGCCGGAAGGGCGATGCGGCGCAGGGCGATTGAGCCGAGAAATCCGCAACCCAACCCGATGGCGGCGCCGACTCCCAACTCGTAGACCAGCTCGGCTACCGCGTGTACCGGGGACAGCTCCAGCGGCGTCGCGCTGAACATCAGGACGAGGATGACGGCCGGGGCGTCGTTGAATCCGGACTCGGCCTCCAGCAGGCCCGCAACGCGGCGGGGCAAGGGCACGACGCGCAGCACCGAAAACACCGCAGCGGCGTCGGTGGAAGAGACGACGGCGCCGAGCAGCAATGCCAGTTGCCAGTCGATCCCGAGCAGCAGGTGTGCCCCCGCGGCCGTGACCGCCATGCTGACCGCGATGCCCACGGTGGCCAACACCGCTGCCGGCGCCAACACCTTTCGCACGTCGCCGAACCGCGTCGTGAGGCCGCCTTCGATGAGGATGATCGCCAACGCCACCGTGCCGAGGTGATCGGCGAGCAGGTAGTTGTCGAACTGCAGTCCCAGCCCGTCTTCGCCGACGATGACACCGACGCCGAGGAACAGCAGCAGGCTCGGCAGGCCGACTCGGGTGGCCGCCCGGGTGGCGATGATGCTGGCCAGTAGCACGAGCCCACCGGCCAGCAGCACCAGATACAGCTGCTGCAAGCTCATTTCATCCCCGTTCGGGACTGCATGGGTGGTGTGACGTGCAGTAAACCAGTACAACGGCGGCCGAGTGCGGTGATCCTGCTGGTAGCAGCACAGGACGCCGCCACATGGGTCAGGATGAATGCGTGTTCCGAGTCAGAAGGCGATCCGCCGATGCGGACGCGAAGCGCGCTGACGAGCGGCAGATGATGCGCGTCGGCATCGCCGGTGCCGGGGCGGTCGGTCGGTCCGTCGCTCAGGAACTACTCGACTATGGCCACAAGGTCTTGCTGATCGAGCACAACGTCCGTCACTACGAACCGCACACGGTTCCCGGTGCCGAGTGGTTGTGGGCCGACGCGTGCGAGCTCTCCTCGCTCGAAGAGTCCGGAATTCAGATGTGCGACGTGGTGATCGCCGCGACCGGTGATGACAAGGTGAACCTCACGGCGGCACTGTTGGCCAAGACCGAGTTCGGGGTGGCCAGGGTGGTGGCACGGGTCAACGATTTGCGCAATGAATGGTTGTTCACCGAGGCCTGGGGCGTCGATGTCGCGGTCTCTGCGCCGAGCGCGTTGGTCGCGGCGATCGAGGGCGCTATCGATATCGGGCATCTGGTGCGGTTGATGGAACTGCGGCAGGGCCAAGTGAGCTTGGCCAAACTGACGCTGCCCGAGGACGATCCATTCGTCGGTCAGCGGATGCGCGACCTACCCCTGCCGGAGAACACCGCACTGGCCGTCGTCATTCGCGAGAGCGGGATCGTTCTGCCGCAGCCCGACGACGTGCTCGAGGCCGGCGACGAGATGTTGTTCTTCACCGGCGGTGCTGCGGAGAACCAAGTCCGGGCCCTTGTCCGCGGCGCCATCTCGACCGCTCGGTGATCGGCGATGAGATTTCGCTCCGAAGATGGTCAGTACCGACATGATCGATATGACCCCCGCGTGCCAACGCACGGCCGACGTGCTGGCCAATGTCACCGACGACCAGCTCTCCGCCGCGACGCCGTGTGAACAGATGCGACTGAGTGAGCTGGTGGCGCACATCGGCGGGCTGGCGCTGGCCTTCAGCGCCGCGGCGCGCAAGGACTTCGGACCGCTGACCGACACGCCTCCGTCCGACCCGGGGGAGTTGGAGGACGACTGGCGCAACAGCTTTCCGGCGCGGCTCGCTGAGCTCGCCCGCGCATGGCAGGCCCCGGCAGCGTGGGAAGGCATGACGCGCGCCGGCGGCGTCGACTTCCCGGCCGAGGTGGGTGGATTGGTCGCCGTGACGGAAGTTGTGATCCACGGCTGGGACGTGGCCCGCGCGACCGGCCAGTCCTACGACACCGACCCGAGCGCCGTTCGCGCGATCCTGCCGCAGGTCACCGAGACCGCCGCTGAAGGACCCGTCGAGGGATTGTTCGGCCCGGCCGTCCCTGTCGCCGACGACGCGCCGGTGCTCGACCGTGTCATCGCGCTCAGCGGCCGCGACCCCACGTGGCGTGCGCCCTGACCGGGCACACTGGAGTCATGGATCCGGTCATCGCGTTGCGCCAAATTGCCTACTACAAGGACCGGGCGCGCGAAGACCCACGGCGGGTGATGGCATACCGCAATGCCGCCGACATCGTCGAAGCGCTGAGTGAGGCCGACCGCGAACGCCACGGCGCCGCGAACTCCTGGCAATCGCTGCCGGGCATCGGGCCGAAGACCGCGAAGGTGATCGCCCAGGCATGGGCGGGTCATGAGCCGGATGCACTTGTCGAGCTCCGTTCAGCGGCAAAGGATCTCGGCGGCGGCGACATCCGCGCCGCGCTGCGCGGCGACTTACACGTGCACTCCAACTGGTCAGACGGGTCGGCTCCGATCGAGGAGATGATGCTGGCCGCAGGGGAGTTGGGCCACGAATACTGCGCGCTGACCGACCACTCCCCACGGCTGACGATCGCCAACGGTCTGTCGCCCGAGCGGCTGCGCAAGCAGCTGGATGTGATCGACGAGCTGCGCGACACCGTTGCCCCGATGCGGATCCTCACCGGTATCGAGGTCGACATCCTCGAGGACGGGTCGCTCGACCAGGAGCCCGAACTGCTGGAGCGGCTCGACGTCGTCGTAGCCAGCGTGCATTCCAAGCTGTCGATGGATGCACCGTCGATGACGCGGCGAATGATCAACGCGGTCGAGAACCCTCACGCCGATGTGCTGGGCCATTGCACCGGCCGACTCGTGAGTGGAAACCGCGGCATCCGACCGGAATCGAAGTTCGACGCCGAGAAGGTCTTCACGGCCTGCCTCGATAGCGGCACCGCGGTGGAGATCAACTCGCGGCCAGAGCGGCGCGACCCGCCCACCCGGCTGCTGAACCTGGCGCTCGAGATCGGTTGTCTGTTCTCCATCGACACCGATTCACATGCGCCGGGCCAACTGGAATTTCTCGGCTATGGCGCCCAGCGCGCGCTGGACGCGGGAGTGCCGGTGGAGCGGATCGTCAACACGTGGCCGGCCGAAGAGCTGCTGGAGTGGACGGCTTCCTAGTCGGGCAGGTGCGGCATCTCGAGACCGGGATCGCGGCCGAGAAGCACACCGCGAGTGAGCGATGCGTTGCCATACCGGCGACGGACCATGTCGACCGCCTGGTCGATGGCCGTGGTGTCAGCGTGTTCCTCGAACGGCAGCTCCAGCTGCTGGGCGCCAAACCGGTCGATATTGGACACCGCGAAGCCGACGAGTGTCAGTCCGCGCTCGGCGATCAGCGGAGCGGCCGCGGCGACCAGACCGCGTGCGGTGTCGAGAATGGCGTCGGTCGAGGCGGTCGCCACGGGGCATGGTGCGCGACCGGGTCGCCCGGCCGAAGTCGTCAAACCGCAGGCGTAGCACCACAGTTCGGCCCGTGCGGCCGGCCTTACGCATCCGGCGGGTTATCCGGTCGATGAGGTTGACCACCACCGCGTCGACCTCGGCTGCCGACATCGTGTTGCCGCGCCGGCCCAAAGCGCGCTGCGCACCGACCGAGCGGCGGCGCACGCCCGTCACCACACGGCGTCGATCGATGTTGCGGGACAACGCAAACAGCTGATGGCCCATCGCCCCGCCGACCAATGACCCGAGCGTCGACTCGCTGAGTTCGGCGACGTCGGCGACGGTTTCGATGCCGTGTGCGTGCAGCTTCTCGGCGGTCTTGACGCCGACGCCCCAAAGCCGTCGCACCGGCAGCGGATGCAGGAAAGCGAGTTCACGGTCGGGTGGCACCAGCAGCAGCCCGTCGGGTTTGGCCTCCTGGCTGGCGACCTTCGCGAGGAATTTGGTGCGGGCGATGCCGACGGTGATCGGCAGCCCAACGTGGTCGCGAACCTGCGCGCGCAGCCGCGCGGCGATCTCGACCGGGGTGCCCGACACCCGCCACAGACCGGACACGTCGAGGAACGCCTCGTCCACCGACAGCGGCTCCACGATGGGGCTGATGTCGTGGAACACCTCGAACACCGCGTCACTGGCCTGTGAGTACGCCGACATCCGCGGCGGAACGACGATGGCGTGCGGGCACAACCCTCGGGCCTGGCGGCCGCCCATCGCGGTGCGCACCCCGTACGCCTTGGCCTCATAGCTGGCGGCGAGCACGACGCCGCCACCGACGATCACGGGCCGTCCGCGCAGCGCGGGATCGTCACGCTGCTCAACAGATGCGTAGAACGAATCCAGGTCAGCGTGCAGGATGGTGGCCGCGCCTGACACGAACATATGTTCGCATCGGCTGCCGACAAACTAGGGCGCCTCGCTGTAGATCGGCGGCCATCCAGATGTGCACCAGGTTGTCCAGCACGCGCTCGTCGGGCAGTGCCGGCTTCTCGCCGGCAAAAGACGCGATCATCACGGCTTCGTTCATCAGGTTCAGCGACGTCGAGAGTTCATGCGCGGGCATGTTGTCGGGCAGTCGCCACGATCCCGAAGCGCTTCGATGACTCCGGTCGTGTGGTCGATCCACTTCTGCATGAAAGCGGCCCACAGGTCGCGGACCTCGGGGTTGGTGTACTTGCGGCCGCCGCGGGCGCAACGCAGCGCGCGGTGCGCGCGAAACGTCGCGTAGAACACGCCGATCCCGGCCCGCCAGAACTCGTTGCGCTCCTTCGGCGGATTCTCCATCAGGGCTTCGAGCGCGGTGTTGGCCTCGCCGATGACGCGGTCCAGCAGCGTCAACAGCACCGCATCCTTGGAGGGGAAGTAGAAGTAGAAGGTCGGCCGGGATATCCCTGCGCCCTTGGCCAGGTCGTCGACAGAGATATCCGCAAGCGGGCGTTCTTCGAGCAGGCGCTCGGCTGTTTCCAGGATCGCCAGCTCACGGTCGTCGCCGGAGGGCCGCGTGCCGCGGCGGCCGCGGGCGGCGCGGGCCTGGCTGGCGGTGGTCACGGCGTTGACTTTACACGGTGTCGAATTTCTCAACACACTGTTGACTCACTCGACACGGTGTTGATAGCTTTACATCATGACCGAATTTGTCGACGTCGTCATCGTGGGAGCCGGCATCTCCGGCATCAGCGCCGCCTGGCACCTGCAGGACCGCTGCCCCGGCAAGAGCTACCTCGTCCTGGAGCGCCGGGACAACCTCGGCGGCACCTGGGACCTGTTCAAGTATCCGGGCATCCGCTCGGACTCCGACATGTTCACCCTCGGGTTCCGGTTCAAACCGTGGACGTCGGAGAAGGCCATCGCCGACGGCCCGTCGATCATGTCCTACCTGAAGGAAACGGTCGCCGAGTACGGCATCGACAAGCACATCCGGTACGGCCAGAAGGTGGTCGCCGCCGACTGGTCAGACGCCGAGAACAACTGGACGGTGCGTGTCGAACGCGATGGTGGGGAAGTCGAGATCAAGAGCTCCTTCCTGTTCGCCGCCAGCGGCTACTACAACTACGACGAGGGGTATACGCCGGAGTTTCCCGGCGCCGACGACTTCGGCGGCACGATCATCCATCCGCAGCACTGGCCGGAGGACCTGGACTACGCCGGCAAGAGGATCGTCGTCATCGGCAGCGGCGCTACCGCCGTGACTTTGATTCCCGCCCTTGCTGATTCGGGTGCGGGTCATGTGACGATGCTGCAGCGCTCGCCGACCTACATCGGTGCGCTGCCTGACGTGGACCCGTTCACCGTTCGGACGAACAAGTCGTTGCCCGCCAAGCCGGCCTACGTGCTGAACCGGTGGAAGAGCATCCTCTTCCAGTTCGCGCAATACGGGATCAGCAGGCGCTTCCCCAACTTCATGCGCAAGGCCCTGATGACGATGGCGCAGCGGCGCCTACCGGAGGGCTACGACGTACAGAAGCACTTCGGACCGAAATACAACCCGTGGGATCAGAGGCTATGCCTGGCGCCAAACGGCGATCTCTTCAAGACGATTCGCGACGGCAAGGCCGACGTCGTCACCGACACCATCGAGCGGTTCACCAAGACGGGCATCAAGCTGGCGTCCGGCGAGGTACTGCAGGCCGACATCATCGTCACTGCAACGGGTTTGAACCTGCAGCTGTTCGGCGGTGCCGCGATCATGCGCAACGGAGTGCCGATCGAACTCAACGACACCATGGCCTACAAGGGCATGATGTTGACGCACATGCCCAACATGGCGTTCACCATCGGTTACACCAACGCGTCATGGACGTTGAAGGCCGATCTGGTGTCGGAGTTCGTCTGCCGCGTGCTCAATTACATGGACGCCAACGGCTTTGACACCGTCGAGCCGCAGCATCCGGGCAACAGCGTCGACGAGCGCCCGCTGATGGACTTCACCCCCGGCTACGTGTTGCGGGCGCTGGAATACCTGCCCAAGGCCGGCTCTGTTGCGCCATGGCGGCTCAAGCAGAACTACCTGCTGGACCTGCGCCTCATCCGACGCGGCAAGGTCGACGACGAGGCCCTGGCGTTCAGCAAACACGATGTGGCGGTGCCCGTTTCGGCGTAGTCGCTGTCTGCTGCGGTCGGCGTTCCTACCATTCGGCACCGACAACTTGCTGCCCCGTCACACATCGGGGTCACCACCTGGACCTGCCGCACATACGAGCAGACGGTGTGCGGATGCTACGGGCCTCATGATCGGTGGGGTACTAGGGGGCCCGAAAGGCGCTGTACGCCACATTGCCGGCGCCCCAACCTCCATCGTTCAACCACGTTCACAGTGACGATTTAGCATCAAGTCGTCGGCTGCGTCGCCTCGCAACCTAAGTTCGACACGCCCATTCCTTCGTGACTGTCACGCTGCTTGGGGCTGGCTTTCCATCCTGTATCCCAGGCTGATGGCGGTGGGCACGATGGATTGGACAGCGCGTTTGGACCTATGCATCACTGGTACAGGCTTGCCCGCACGGCGGCACAGATGACGGCCGTCGGGCGTTCGGCGCGGCCGTCCTCGCTAGCTGCCCGCGGCGTCTCCTCGCGGGAGTTGATCCGCGACGACCCGACTCCACCGCCGCGGCAGGTGCTCGCTGCTAGTCGCCCGACTCGTACTTGAACGAGATCGCCAGCCGCACCCGAAAACCGGTCACCCGCCCGTTCTCGATCACGACGTCCTGCCGCACCACCTCGGCCACGCGCAAGTCACGAACGGTGTTGGCCGCGGTCTCGACGGCATTTCGAGCCGCCGCATCCCACGACTTCTCGCTGACACCGATCACCTCGGTCACCCGGTACACACGGTCCGGCATGGCTACCTCCTCTGTTCCGCCGTCTACGGCACTGCCCGGCGGACGCCCGAGCCTTCCACGCCTGGAGCCGCTCGCCGCTACACCGAAGTTACCGCGCCTGGGGGCGTGCCACCGGCATAAACGGTAGATCCTTCTCGAGTCTCGGTCTACCTCGATAAAACCGAGACACCTACCGAGAACCGTCCGGGCTGCTGTGAGGACCGCCAAAGGCCCATGTCGATGCCACCCGCGGCGCCGTCGTATGGCTCGCCCTTGCCACGGGGGGTGATCGCAACCAATGGGATGGCGATCACAACGACCGCCTGTCCGGCCGAGCTCTGTCGGGCTGTGCTTCATCAGAGCACCACCAAGACGGTCATTCCCGCGACGGCGGCTGCACCACCCGACGTGCTGCTGCGCGGCGACCCAGACCCACCTGCTGACCCGAGTGGTAAGACGCCGAGTGCCCTAGCGGTCGACGACGACGATGCCGTCGTCGTCGCTGTAGGCGACCTCGCCCGGCACGAATACCACTCCGCCGAACTCGACGGCCACGTCTCGCAGGCCGTCGCCGGTCTTGCTGCTCTTGCGCGGATTGGTGCCCAGCGCCTTGATACCGATGTCGAGGGTTCGCAGCGTAGCCGCATCACGCACCGCGCCGTTGATGATCAGGCCGGCCCAGCCGTTGTCGAGCCCGAGGCCCGCGATGACGTCGCCCACGAGTGCGGCGTGCAGCGAGCCGTCCCCATCGATCACCAGAACACCGCCGTCGCCCGGCTCGGACAGCACCGATTTGAGCAGCGCGTTGTCCTCGAAGCACCGGACGGTGGTGATCGGGCCCGCGAACTGCGTCCGCCCGCCGTATTGGCCGAGTTGCAGGTCGCAGCTGCGGACGTCGGGGCCGATCTCGTCGACCAGGTCAGCGGTGGGGCGAGGCTCGATGGTCACCGGTAGATGTTAGCGATCGGTCCGGTGAGCAGTTTCGGGTGCCGTTCCTGATCGCTTTTCGCCGCCGGCGTCGGAAGCTGCGCGCCCGAACGTGGCGTACGCGGCACCGCGCAGGCACCGTCGCGGAAGGAACTGACTTGCGCAGGCAGGTTCCCGGGGAACGAATCCAAGCTCCGCAGTGGCGGGAAGTCTTCGCGGAGGTCGGTCGGGCTGAGCTGGAAAACCTGCAGGGGACGGCCTAGGTCACGCAGACGGTGTTCACCCAGATCGACCAACCCGACACCGTCGGGTAACTGATCGCACACGAGCGACTCGGTGGCGCCGGAGATGACGATCTGTCCACCATGAGCGGCAGTCATCAACCGGGCGCATCGGTTGATCGGCAGCCTTGCGTAGCCGCCGTCGTCGACGATGACGACTTCCGCCGTGTGCAGTCCGATCCGCGCCCTCAACGGTGCTGCGCTGCGCCAATTCTCTTTCGCCAGAGCACTTTTGATCTCGACGGCTGCGGTGACCGCGTCGCCTGCCGTCGAGAACGAGGCGGCCATTCCGTCACCCATCCGTGCGAACACATAACCGCGATGCGCTGAGATAGCCTTCTCGGGTTATAGGACGCCAAGCGTAACTACGGCGCAGTCCTTGCGGGCCCGATCAACGATGGATGCTAGCCACCACGATGTCGTGGACGAATTGCGCGAGCCCGGGCTCGACGTCGTCGTAGTACCGGGTGAATCGCTCGTCGGCCAGATACATCTCCACCAGGTTGCGGTGCATCTCGCCGCCGCAGTCGTAGAACCGCTCGATGGACGCGCGGTGCCGGGCCGCAAGCTCGTCGGCCTGCGCGGACCCGGGTTCGACACCCCCACGCTTGCCTTGTGCCAACGCCGCGAGTAATGCGTCGCCCTCCGCCTTGATGCACAGCCAGTCCTGCTTGGTGAACTTCGAAACCCGTTGCTGCGACTGCTTCCACGCGTCGGTGTCACTCCAACGCTCTTCGGCTTCTGTAGCGCATTGCTCGCTGAACGCCGTGGTTCCGAAGATCTCCACCTGTTCCTCCGCGGTCAGCTGGATGCCGCTGCGGTGTGCATTCATCAGTTCCTCCACTGCCTTGATGGTGTGCTGTAGCCGGTCGGCCTGGTCCAGCAGCAACTCGTGCTGCCGCTGCAGATGCGCCAGCACGTCGGCGTCTGCGTCGTCGAGCAGGGTGCGGATGTCATCGAGCGGCAGGCCGACGGACCGGTACACCAGCACCAGATGCAACCGCTCGATGTCGGCGTCGGTGTAGCCGCGGTAACCCGCGGGGGTGCGGACGCTGGGCACCACGAGACCGATGTGGTCGTAGTGGTGCAACGTGCGCACGGAGACACCGGTAAGGGTGGCTACCGCGCCGACGGTGATGGCGTTCATGGCGCCACTATCGGCCCTGACGTCGCGTGAGGGTCAAGCCCCCAATGTCAGGCGTCGCCGGAGTGGCGCCGCGCGAGCAGCACCACCAGAATCGCCAGCACACCTGCGGCAATGGCCGCGGCCAGCGGCAACCGCGACGGCTCCGGGCCGATAAGCGGCACCGGGGCCGGACCGGCGACGGGGTTCGGGGCGCTTGCCACAGTCGACTTAGCTTGCGCCGCAGTCTCTTTCGCCGCCGATGCGAGGTCGCCGTTGGTGTCCGCCAGCTTGGCAGGCGCCTTCTTGGGTGGGGCCTTCTTCGCCACAGCCTTCTTCGCGGCCTTCTTGGCGGGCGCGGCTTTCTTGGCGGCCTTGGCCGGTGCGCTCTTCGCGGCCTTCTTGGCAGGCGCGTTCTTCGCAGCCTTGGCCGGCGGTGTCTGCGCCGGAGGTAGGGGTGGTTCGGGGACAGGTGGGGCGGCATCCGCACCAGGTGCCGACCAGCCCGATCCAGCGGCCGGAGATGCCGCGTCAGGCTTTTCGTCGGGTCGATCCTGCTGGTCTGCCATGTGGCTGCTCCTTTGCGCCTAGCTCGTCCTGCCGGCAGTGGGTCCCATCATGCCAGGTGGCATATGGCGCTAACCGGTGACGGCCAGTGCGGCCGCCAGCGCCAGCGCCACGGCCATGATTGCCAGCTCGGTGCGCGACCGCGATCGCGACACCACCGCGGTGGCGCGGTGAGAACGCGCAGCGGGCAGCCACATCGTGCGGTTGCGCCATGCCAGCACGATCAGCACCGCTGTGACCGCGACCTTGGCCGACACCACCCGGCCGTACCCGGTTGCGTACAACTGGGCCGGCGACCGAGCGTCACCGCCGCGCCGACCACACCCCCCGCCAGCAGCGTCGCCACGCACAGCAGCGACAGCTGGGAGAACCGCGGCAGCACGCGGGCCCACTGTCCGCGGTGCTCGACGGTGAGCACCAGCCCGGCCAGCGCACCGCACCACAGCGCCGCAGCCAGCGTATGAAGTGCGACGGCAAGGCCGCCCAGCGCGCTCTCCGAAAAGTGGCCGGTGAGCGGGCGGGCCGCCACGCCTACGGCGGCGAACCCGGCGACGGCGATATTCATGGGCACGCTTCGTGGCGCGGCCGCGGCGGACAGACAGACCAGCGCTGCGGCCGCGAAACTGAACAGCCCGGCCCGTCCGGCCGCCGTGTGCAATGCGAAATCGACCGACGTCTGCACACCGAGCCGGACGACCGGTACCGCGGCGGCCTGGGCTGCCGCCACGATGAGCCGTGCCAGCTCCGCGAGCAGCCAGACCGCGCTGGCGGCGGCCAACGGCGCGGTGGCGCGACTGATGAATTCGCCACGGTACCGCTCGTGGTCGAGCATCGGCACCACTGCCAGGCCGAGTGCGGTGACAGCCGCGCAATCGGCGACCGCCCGCACCAACGTGGCGCTCAACGAACCGTGCGGGTAGACCAGCGACCATGCCGCCACCGACGCGCCCCCCACGATCAGTGCACCGCCGGCAACCGCCCGATGGCGTTTCACGTCTGCCGTCGCACCGCCCACAACGCCCCGGCGCCGACCATCACGACGGCGGCCACGATGAACGGCCACACCGGGATCTCGTCATCCGGCGTGTCGGTCGCCGCGCTGGCCGACGGACCCGGAGTGCCCGTGCCCGCTGCGGTGAGCGAGAACGACCAGGAACCTGTCACCGCGTGCCCGTCGGCCGACGTCACCCGGTAGTTCACCGTGTAGGTACCCGCGGGCCCGAGCGGCCGGACGCCGACGCTGATCACGGCACCGTGCACGTGTGGGTCTCCCGTCGACCACAGGTTTCCGTCGGGGCCGACCACCGTCATCGCCGCAAACTCCGGCTGCAGCGCCTCGTTGAACACCGCGCTGACCTTGGCTGGCGCCTCGGTCAGTTCGGTGTTCTCCACGGGGTCGGTGGCGATGCGGGTCGCGTGCGCCGACGCCGCGCCCGCCCCGGCGAGCGCCGCCATCGCGAGTGCGACTGCGAAAACCACCGCGGCGACAAGGCGGTTCATGACCGCCGTGCGAGGACCGCGGCCGCCACCGCACCCGCTGCGACCACCAACGCACCGCCTGCGAGCCAGCGCGCCGAATTGTCGGCCGTCGCCGACGCCACCGCTGGAGTGGGATGATCGTCGACGGCGACGGCGTCCGTCCCGGTCAATGTCAGCTCCGGTGCCGGGTACTCGGGCTCGCCGCCGCCGGGCTGCGACGCCTGATCCCAGCGCACCACCGTTCCGTCGGAATAGGTTTGGGTGGCGGGGAAACTGACGGTTTCGGTGTCTGGCAGCTTCACCGAGATCCGGAACAGCGCGAACTGATCCGACGATATGCCGGTTCCTGGTGCGGCCGACCAGGTGACCGACTGGACGGTTCCCGCGGCGGCGTCTCGGTCCAGCCGGGCGGTCCAGCCCGGCATCATCTCGGTGCGCGCCGACGCCACGTTGGGCAGCTCGACGCTCAATTGCGTTGTCAGAGCGCCGGTTTCGGATTCGCCCGGCACACGGAACGTCAGCACCGAGGTGGTGCCCGGTGCGGGGTTGTCGGCGTCCACGCGAACGTGCGCCCCAGCTGGCGCAGTGCCGGCCAGCAGGCCGATAGAGATCGCCGCACCCGCGGCGGCAACCTTGCTCAGGGCGCGCGACGTCGCCCTGCTAATGAATCGCATTCTGATTGTGGCTTTCTCGTGTCGTTGGGATGGCCGGTCAGCGGGCGAGGCTGACCGGCGGACCCCGATGTGACACCGAAGCCGCAAGCAGAAGCGCCGAACGCAGCGGCTGATCGGCGGCACCCGTAGCGGAGACGGGCGCATCCGGCACCGGCGGGCAGACGATTCGCACGACGGCCCGTACCGCACGCGCCACCGCGCGGCACAGTCGATCGACGGCCGCAATGAGCACCGCACCGGCAGCGATCGCCACCAGGTGGGCGGCCAGCATCGCCGCACCGGGCGGCGCCGCGGCGGGCGCGTGGCTGTGGCCGACCGCACTGAGCAGCAGGTGCCCGAGCAGCTGACCGGCGGCCAGCAGACCCAGCAGCACCCGCGTGTCGGTGGCGTGGCGGATGGTCCGCCGCGAGCGCGCCCACCGTCGCCGCCAGCACCGCAAGCTGCGCCGTGGCCGCTCCCGTTGGCGGTGCGCCGCTGCCCACCCCGTGCGCGGCGACGGCCAGCGCGGCGGTCAGCAGTCCCGCCGCCGTACCCCGCAGCCGGCTGCAGCGGGATCGGGTAGGACGCGGGACATCGGGGATCAGACCAGGCCGAGGCGCGCCATCAGGTCGGCGTCGATGCCGTCGAGTTGTTCGGCGATCGCGGCGTGCGCGGCCCGGCGACGCGTACACGGGCATGTTCTCGGCGGCAGTGACCGCCGCCGACAGATCGCTGAGCCGCTCGGTCATCGCGGCGACGAACTGCTTGGTCTCGGCGTCCTTCGGCTTCTTCTCGGCGACCAGCCGCAGTGACTGCTCGGCACCGGCGATCCGCGCCGACAGCTGCGCGCCGTGCCCGGAGAACTGGCCGATCTGGCTGAGCGGAACACCCAGCCGGTCCGCGCGCCGTTCGTCGACGAAGCCACGTGCGGCGATGGCGGCGCGGTACACGAGCGGGACCACGACTGGGGCCAGCAGTCGCGTTACGGTCAGCACCCGGCGAATCCGGGTGGGGGAGAACAGCTTGCCCTCGCGGGCGGCCTTTAATTGCGTCTCAGCAACCTTGAGCGCGGCCCTGTCGCTGTCGCGCTGCGCCTTCAGTTGCGCCTTGAGCGCGTTGGTTTCGGCCTTGTGCGTCGGCCTTTATGCGACGGGCTTCGTTCTTCGCGGCGAGCTTGGCCTCGAGTTTCGCCTTGGCCTTGATCGCACGGGCCTCGGCTCTGCGGGTGGCGCGGGTTTTGCGTCGCTTGAACAGGCTCATCCCGGCTGCCTCCCGGTCATCTCGTCGACGATTCTGCCACGTCGTTGGCTGCGAAGCTGCAGCCCAACACTATCGTCCGAGGCACTTGCCATACGGTGCGCCCCAAGTGCGAGTAGTTTGATATCCACAGCAAACCACCGAGAGGGTTTGTGGAACAATCGTCTGATTCAATGAACAGCGCCTGCGGGCATTGCCGTGAGGGGTGGTGACGAGTGGGTACGCGTGTGCAAGTCGCAGCGTCGGCCTGCTTCGTGGTCTCCGGCCTGTTCATGTGCGGTCTCGGCGGCGCTTTGGCCCTTGCCGACCCCCGCCTCCCCCGGACAATCCCGGTGCCACCCAGTCGAATGAGGGCAGGCGACTCGTAGCGCGACCCCATGACCTTGGCCGCGGTGACAGACCAGAGACGGTCCGGTGAAGCGAATGCCGTTCCGAGGCGACGACGGCAAGAAGGACGACGACGGCGAGAGCCGACGACAGGCGAGGGCCGAGGCGACGGCCAGAGGCGACGGCGAGCACGGACAAGCGCCGACGCCGGCCGGCGACCGAGAAGCCGACGATGGACGGCACCGACGACCAGAGACCCGACGACCACGAAGCCGCGGCGACGCTGAGCACCCCGACGGCGAAGCCGACGAGGACCGAGCAGGGCGAGCAGCGGGGCGAGCGACGCCCACCGACGGGCGAGCCGGCAGAGCGCCGGCGTCGTACGGCAGCCCAAGCCGAGCCCGAGCCATCCGGTGCGAAGAGCAGCGCGAAGACGACGGCAGCAGTCCGGATGACGCCCTGCGACCTGGCCAATCCTCCGCATCGACCACGACGACCAGCCCGCTCGGCAGTCCGGACCCGGCGGTGGCGACGGTGGCGGCGGCCCGGGCGAGGGCGGTTGCATCCGGTCTTCCCGAACCCCCGCAGATGCAATTGCCGCCGGAAGCACCGACCGTCGTCAGCGCTGCGCCCGGTTTGGCCGTCGCGGCGGGTCAACTTCCGCTCGCACCGATCACGCTGCCGGTCATCGTGGCCCCGGTGGTCGTGGCCCCGGCCGTGGCACCGGGCGTCGGCGGAGCAGGCGGCGGACCGGCGGCACCGGCGAATCCGGCGTTGCCCCGACCGCCACGCGCCGTCGCGGCAGACCCGCCGGCGGGCCGCGACCCGCTGCCGGCCAACGCGGGCAGCAACGCCGTCGTTCCTGCTTCGTCGTACCGGGTCGGTTACAGCGAATATTTGCGGAGTGCCGGAATCTCGCAGGTAGCGGCCTTGGCAGTGCCTGGGGTTGCGGGCATGCTGGTACTCACAGGTGCGGGCGGTCTGGTTGGATATCGCCAGGCCAAGGCGGGCCACGCAGTACGCACCGGCGGAGCTGCGCGGTTCGTGAACTAACAAACTGCCCGCCCTCGCCGGGCGGACAGCGCATAGTGGATTCGTCGAAAGGGGTTTGTATGCCTGCCAGCCGCAGCGTCACCCGCGCCGTCAGTGCGGTGCTCGATCTCGCCCCGCGACGCGGGGAGGTCTCGCTCACCCGCCTCGTCGACGCCGTCAGCGAAGATCGCGCATCGCCCGATCGAGCTCAAGATGGCCGACCTGCCGCCCGGGGTGTGCGGTCAGTGGCGCCAGTACGCCGATCGCGACGTGTTCTTGATCCAGAAGGGCCTGCCCGCCTGGGACCGCACCCTCGCGCACGAGCTCGGGCATCTGGTCCTCGGCCACGAGGGCATTCCCGTCGTCCAGGCCGCCCGCGACAAAACCGAGATGGCCAGCTCCGACCTGATCGGATACATGCTCAACCAGCGGACCGGCTGCATGGGGCCCGAGCGGAGAGGACGCCGAGCAGGAGGCCGAGGATTTCGCGGCGCTGCTCATCTACCGGCTCGGCCGGCTGCCGTCCGATCGCTCCTCGATCGTCCAGGTCCGGCTCGGAGAGGCATTTGGTTGATCATCTGGGTGATCGCCGGTCTGCTCGGATTGGCCACCGGCCTACGCATCGGCTGGGCCCTGGTCAACAAGCAATCCCTGGTGAGCACCGCGATGATCCTCGCGCTGGGCAGCCTTGGGTTGGTCGCGGCGCTGAACTGGCAGCCGCTGACGCTGCTGATCGACACCCTGCTGCGCTGGCCCAACATCTCGATGGGCCTGAGCTCAGGTGGCGCTGATCGCGTGCGCGGCAGGCAGCTGCGTGATGATCACGACGCGTCGCCTCTGGCGCGTAAACCGGCCACCATTCGCAAAATCGCGATCGCCCAGTACGGCGTTGCCGGCGTCATCGCGGTCGTGAGCTTGGTGGCCTTCTTCGCCGCAGGCCAGCAACCGGAGATGTCGCCCGAGGAGTACCTCGGCGCAATCTCGGTTCCGACGGCAACTCGCTGCCGTGGCTGCTGCCGCTGCTGTACGTGCTGCTGGCGCTGACCCTGGTGGCGTGGGCCGGGATGCGGTACTCCAACCGCAGCCGGCGCGGCCGCGCGCTGTTCGTCTTCACCGTCGGCATCGTGCTGATCGTGCTGGCCTCGCGTTCTTCTTCCTGCGGGCGGTGGGCACCACCGAGTTCGTCGGAGTCGGCGCCGCGGCGACCCTGCTCGGCTGCGCGATGCTGGTCGTGGCCGCCGGTTCGCTGCTGCCCAGCGTCGAGGACTGGTTCGGCGCGCGCCGCGAACTGCGAGTCATCCAGCCGCTGCTGACCGAACTCGGCCGTCGCCACCCGGACGTCGGCATCGGGGTGCGTCCCCGCGGACCGCTGGTGTTCCGGGTGGCCGAACGGATGTCGCTGATCTCCGACGCGCTGTTCCTGGAGGCCACCGCCGCCGACGCCGCGCGGAAGACGGGTCGACGCCACCGGCGCACTGCCCAGCCGCGACGTCGACGAGGACGACGCGGCCCGAACTCGAGTCGCCGCCGGTGCCGCCGCGAGCCCAGGCGCGCGCGATCGCGGAGTGGATTTACGCCGGCCGTGAGGGCGCGCCGAAGGACACGCACGCGGCGTTCCCGGGACTGGGCTGGCTGCGCCAGCCGACGTCGTACTCGGACCGCGAGTGGATCCTCGAGATCGCGCAGCAGTACCGCCAGCTGGTACGCAGCGCTGGTGCGACGGGCTAAGCGCGCTGAGACCCCAAGCTTCGCCGGACGCCGCATTGCGGCGCGCCGCGGGCTAATCGTCCAGGTGCTCCTGGCGACGCAGCTCGTCGACCTTCTGGGCGATGTCCTGCTGGGCCTCCACGGACAGGCCGACGGTGCGCGCCGCAATACGACGAACGCCCTCGTCGCGCATATTCGCGAGCCAGGTCAATTCCTTGTCGAGCTTCTCGTAGTACTCGTCGTCGGTGAAGTACGCCGGCTTGATACGGAAGAAGTTGGCAAGGGCGGCCATGGTCGCTGCGGAGGGGTTCGTGCGGTTGCCTGAACGGAGCTGAGACAGGTACGGAGCCGACATCGTGACGCCCTCGGCCTTGAGAGCGGCGATCACTTCAGCCGAAGTGTGCGGGCCGCGACCGGGCGGGTAGACCGTGTCGAACAGGCGGTTTAGGCGGGCGGCGAACGTCTTGCTCATCGATTTGACCTCCACATGCGTTGTCGAGCGGACTTTAGGCGGCGTATTTGCTGATCATCGTAGCGAGAGTTGTGCCAACAACCAAGTGCAAACCGCGGAAAAGTTAACCCGCCTTTTCGATTGTCTCGACCGGCACTGTCGGTATCGGCGCGTTCAGTGCATGACGTCTGTGCCATCGCATGGTGCGGGTAAGCAAATAATAACGACCCCGTCGCGGAGACTTTGCCAGAGTGATTGACAGCGATCGTCGCAGGAATCGCGGCGGTTCACGGCGGGCAACGCCCATCACGGGCCGCGAAGCGGAATCCGGCCTTTGCTAGTTGCATACACAGCTGGCGCGGTTCGCCCCCGTTAGTGTGCTCTTCGCCACGTGACCGACGTTAGCGTCCGACTGGCGGCGGCCAGCTCAGTCGTTTGACCGACAGTAGCCAGCCGCCGGTCAGAACGACTCGGGCGACGATTCAAGCAGTGGCTGTGCGAGCGGATGCTCGCCGCGCTTGCGGGCGAGGCGGAGCGACCGCCGCCACTGCGGCGACGGCCGCGACCGATCCGGTGAGCGCCGAGCGCGACCCACCGCAAGCCCGAGCGCACCGTCGAACAGCAGCCACAGACCGAACAGCAGGAACAAGACACTGGCCATGCCGTGCAGGAAGCGCTCGGGCAGCCGCCTGTGCAGCACACGCGCCGACGGCGATGGCCACGCCGTCGGCCAGCACCATGCCTGCGGTGGCACCGATCCACACTCCGGCCCAGTTGTGGTCGCTGGCCAGCGCGACGGTGGCGAGCATCGTCTTGTCGCCGAGTTCGGCGAGCACGAACGACGAGATGACGGCGAACAGCACGAACCGCGGTTCGGCGACCGGACGCCTTCGTCGTCGTCGTCGCCGCCCTCTCGCCACGTCCACACCGCGAACAGGAGAAACGCGATGCGCCGCGGCGAACGCGATCGGGCGTTCGGGCAAGCGTCAGCCCGAGGAAGTGGCCGATGGTCACCGACAGCCCGTGCACCAGGAACGAGGCGATGCCGACGCCGGACAGCACCACCCACCACCGGTGGCGCAGCGCGTACGTCATGGTGATCAACTGCGACTTGTCGCCGAGTTCGGCGACGAACACCACGGCGAGACTGACCAGAGCGGCGGTGAGCATTGAAACGACCTTTCGACGCGTCGCCGACGGGCCGAAATGCTCACGGCCCGTCAGACTTCGGTCGAAGGTCTCGCCCACCGCTTCGCGGTTCGCCGGCCGGGCTTGCGCCAGTATGTCGACACGACGATTGGGGGCTACTCCCCTTCGCTGACTACACCGACCATAGCGGCGTTCGAGCGGCACGCCAGCGCGCCGCGTGAGTTCGGGTACCCGAATCGAGTGTTCAGGGCATCGAATCAAATGCTTCGAAAACCCTTATGCGGCAAGGAGCATCGCCAATATCGCGGTGTCGGGATGGCTGATCGGATCGACGCCGACGCGGCTCACCATCGAAGTGACGGTGCCGTCGGATTCCGCCTCCACCCATGCGGCCCGGTGTTCAAGGCCCAGATGCGGAAGGCCGGGCAGCAATACGCAGCCCGAGGCGGCGCCCGAGCACTCCGGCAGCGACGGCATGGTCTCCGACGGCGGATGCAGCATCATCAGTGCCGGGGTTGATGATCGGCGAAATACCCTGGCGGAACCGCTGATTCGCCGACAACCGTGCCTTCGGCGAGCACCAGCCCGACAGTGCCGGGCTCGGGCTCGTCCGGCAGCTCCTCGCGGGCACCGAAAATCGTTGTGGTGGAAAGCAATCCGGGCAGCGATGCCACGCGCACCGCGACCATCAACAGCTGCGCCCACTCCTTGGTGGAGTCCGGCCAGCGACCGGAGACCACGAATCCCTTGAGCGATCCGCGCGAATGGAACGGGGCGATCTCGATCGCCCGACCGGACCCCATCTCCATCTCGCCTCCGCGACCACTCGGTGTTCGGGACTAGCCCGACACGCCTGTGGGTCGATCTCGCTCAGAATGCGCACGTTCTGACCAGCGCGCAAGCGGACACGCAAAGGCCTGATCACCGTCGTTGGGGGACGCTCTTCCACAGATGTGTGGTCAGCTCATCAGTCCTCGCGGCTCTCGCGGCCACCACGTCCACACCACGCGGTAGGAGCCGGCCGCCGGCACCCACCCGAACTGTCGGAGTCGACGACGCCGAGCGCTTGGGGGTTGTCGGATCGGGCCTCGAATGTCGCGCTGCGGCCCGCGCCGCGCACGTCTCCGACGCGCTTGACGAGCCACCGCGACGGCAGCGTCGGGTCGCGGAACAACCGCAACTGGCCCCGCCGAGGCCCGCCGCCGCGCAGCGCGACGAGCCCGTCACCGGGGCCGAGCGCAGGGCGCATCGAGTCCTCGACGACCTTGAACCAGCGCAGTGGCCAGAGCCGAAGTGGATGGTTTCGGCCCACTCTCGAAGGGTAGGTTAAGGCCATGCTGCATCGACTTTTCGCAAACGCCACCCCTGCCCATGCCCACTGCGACCTGTACTGCGGTGTCTACGACCCGGCCCAGGCCAAGATCGAGGCTCTCTCGTGCCTGAAGACGCTGCAGAAGTTCCATGACTCAGACGATGAGCACTTCCGCACCCGCGCGATCATCATCAAGGAGCAGCGCGCCGAGGAGGTCAAGCATCACCTGATGGTGCTGTGGGCCGACTTCTTCACCAAGGATCACTTCGAGCAGTTCCCCAATCTGCACCAGCTGTTCTGGGACGGGGTGCACGGCGCGGGTGACGTCAAGAAGTCGACCGATGTCGCTGTCGCCGAGAAGCTGCTCAAGACGATCGACGAGATCTCCGACATCTTCTGGCAGACCGAGAAGGCCAAGGGCATGGGGGTCTACCCGCCCGCCTGAGAACGTTCACGACATCCACGCGAACGAGCCGCCGGCGCGAGCTGCCGGCGGCTCTTTCGCGTCGATTCAGAACAGGACGATCAGGACGAGAATGCCCAACAGCACCAGGGCGATCACGCCGGCCCGCAGGCAGGCCATCAGCTGACCGCCGGTGTAGACGTGCGCGGAGGAGTGCCACTCGGACGGCGGCAGAGCGGACCCCGGGCCCATCGAAGGTGACGCCATCAAGAGCTCCTGACCTGCACGATCAATGTCCTCCCCAGTGAGATCTGTCACAAACGTCTTGTGTGACGCTGATCATAGCCCCTCGTGTCGCCGCGATGGGATTACACCAGGTGATCGATGGTTTCCCGGGCGGTCTAGCGAAGCTTAGCGTGGCAATTCATTTCGCTCGGCGCCGCGACAGCTGTTGATCAGCGCCCGAATAAGCCCAAGGTTATCCACAGTGATCTCCAGGAATCGCACAGATTAACCGGCTCAAACCGGGTTTCGGCCGATGAGACGCCTGTGGATGAACCTGTGGAAACTGTGGATAGCCGGTCATTGCTGTCACCGCTGTGGACAAGGGCGTGTCAGCATGAAGGGCATGGACGAGGTCGATGTCGTGCAAGTCGATATCGCCGATGTTCCCTCGGCTTCGATCGAGTCGGTGGTGCTGCTCGACGTACGCGAGGACGACGAGTGGCAGCGGGGCCACGCGCCCGGCGCCCAGCACATCCCGATGGGGCAGATTCCGGCGCGTCTCGGCGAAATCGACCCAGACGCGAAGCTGTTCGTGGTGTGTCAGGCAGGCGGGCGGTCACAGCGGGTGTCGCAGTATCTGGCCCGGAACGGCTATGCACCGGTCAACGTCAGGGGCGGCATGCAGGCGTGGGCAGGCGCGGGCCGGTCGGTGATTACCGACGACGGCGGCGTCGGCGTCGTCTGAGAATCCGCCGCTAGGCTGGTCGGATGATCCAGGTGTGTTCCGCGTGCGGAACGCGGTGGAACGTGCGCGACCGCAGGCGGGTCTGGTGCCCGCGCTGCAACGGCACGCTTGCTGGCGCCGTCGGCGCCCGTGCCCGGCTCCGGAGTGGCGGCCCTCCGCGTCGCCGTTGCGGCCAAGTGCGGGACACACGCCACCGCGGTTGCCGCCGGGGTATCGCTGGATCGCTGTGCGACCGGGGATGGCCCCGCCGCCGCGCCGAGGCCGCCGCCCCCTCGGCCCGACGCCGCGATATGCGGTCATTCCGCGGTGGGGGCTTGCCGACCACTTCGACCCGCCGAACAGCAGCAGGCGCCGCCGCGCCTCGGCCCGTCGATGCGGCGGTGCGGGCCACGCTGATCGCGACGATGGCGGTACTCGGCGCCGCGGCGCTGGTGCACCTGGTGCGCTACGCGCTGCTGATCGTCAACCGAAGGGTGCTGTTGAACCCGTGGGTGGCGGGTGCCGCGACGTGGCTCGGTGTCGCGATCAGCGTGATCGCGATGTTCATGGTGGTGGCCAGCGCGGTGGTGTTGACGAACTGGCTCATCGCCCGCCGTGCGGCGGCATTCGCGCATCGCGGGCACCAAGAACCCCGGCCGTTGTGGGCGACTGCGCGCGGGCTGTCTGGTGCCCCTGGTCAACCTTGCGTGGGCGCCGGTCTTCGTCATCGAGTTGGCCGCTGTCGAGGACCGGCTGACCTGGCTGCGCCGCCCGATTGTGGTGTGGTGGCTGGTCTGGGTGGCCAGCACCGCGGTGTCGGTGTTCTCGATCGCGACCAGCTTCACCCAGGACGCGCAGGGCATCGCCGACAACACCGTGACCACGATCGTGGCCTATCTGCTGGCGCTGGCCGCCCTGCTACTGGCGATGAAGGTGTTCCACGGCTTCGAGCGGCAACCCGTCGAGCGGCCGGCCAAGCGCTGGGTGATCGTCGCCGAGGAACTCCAACCGGCCGCTCCGGTTGAGTCCGAAGAGCAGAACCCGGCAGCATAGCCACTATGAACTCCGGCGACGGCACGCTCGGCGGGCATCCGTTCGTCGTGGCGCATCGGGGCGCGTCGGCCGAGCGTCCGGAGCACACCCTGGCGGCCTACGAGCTAGCGCTCTCCGAAGGCGCCGACGGGGTCGAATGCGACGTGCGGCTGACCCGAGACGGGCATCTGGTCTGCGTACACGACCGGCGGGTGGACCGGACCTCCAACGGGACCGGACTCGTCAGCGAGATGACGCTGGCGCAGCTACGGGAACTGGATTTCGGCTCGTGGCATCCGAGTTGGCGCGACGACGGTGACAACGGCAACACCGGTCTGCTCACGCTCGATGACCTGGTGAAGCTGGTCCTGGACTGGAACCGTCCGGTCAAGATCTTCATCGAGACCAAGCATCCGGTCCGATACGGCGCGCTGGTGGAGAGCAAGGTGCTGGCGCTGTTGCACCGGTACGGCATCGCCTCGCCGGCGTCGGCCGACCTGTCCCGCGCGGTGGTGATGTCGTTCTCGGCGGCCGCGGTGTGGCGGATCCGGCGGGCCGCGCCGATGCTGCCGACGGTCCTGCTCGGCGAGACGTCCCGCTATCTGGGCGGCAGTGCCGCCACCACCGTCGGCGCCACGGCAGTCGGGCCGTCGATCGCGACGCTGCGTGAACATCCCGAGCTGGTGGACCGGGCCGCCGCCCAGGGACGGGCGTTGTACTGCTGGACCGTCGACCACTACGAGGACGTCAGGTACTGCCGCGACGTCGGCGTGGCGTGGGTGGCGACGAACCACCCCGGGCGCACCAAAGGCTGGCTGCAGAACGGTTTGACCGGCGCGGGTCGCGACGGCTAGACGTTGCCACCCGCGGCTTTGGGAGCGGCGGGATCCGTGAATCATTCAGGTTCCCCGGCGTCGAGCACATCCTGCGGAACGGGTGAGTCCGACGCCAGCGCCTCGAACAGCCGACCGGCGGCGTCGCTGTTCCACATCACGACCGAGCCCGAGTCGCTGCCCGTGAACTCGCCGATCGGCACGGTCGTGGTGGTGATGTCACCGCGCAGCGCCCACGCCAGCCGCGCCAGATCCCAGATGTGGGCACCCTGATCGACGGTGACCGCGCCGGTGGCCGCGTGCGCCATCGGATACCAGCGCAGCGGATTGAGCAGCACGGCGGGGCTGGCGGCGCGGTGCAGGAGTGCGGACATGAACTGCCGCTGGTTGATCATTCGATCCAGGTCGGCCCGCGGGGTGGCGCGGGTGCGGACGTACCCGAGCGCCGCTGCGGCCGTCGAGCTTCTGGCAGCCGGCGGGCAGGTCGATGCCGGCCAGCGGATCGCTGATCGGTTCGGTGGGACACATGGTCACTCCGCCGACGGCGTCGACCAGGACGGCGAATCCGTCGAACCCGATCTCGGCGTAGTGGTCGAGCCGCAGGCCGGTGGCCTGTTCGACGGTCTGCGCCAGCAGCGGGGCGCCGCCGACGGAGAACGCCGCGTTGATCTTGTCGCTGCCGTAGCCGGGAATCGGCACGTACGAGTCGCGCGGGATGGACACCATCGTGGTCGGCGTGCTGGAGCCGAAGGCCGGGACATGCACCAGCAGGATGGTGTCGGTGCGGCCGTCGCCGATGTCCCCTCCGGTGGCCAGCTCGGCCTGCTGTTCGGGGGTCAGGTGCTGACGGCTGTCGGACCCCACGAGAAGCCAGGTGGTGCCCTTGCCCGCGGCGGGACGCTCGGGGTAGCCGGCCAGCGCGGGGATGCGGTGCAGCGACGAGTCCATCCAGCCACCCGTGGCCACCACCGCGACGACGAAGACGAGCAGGCACGCCAGCAGGATGCGGCCCCAACGACGTTTGCGGCGTGACTTTTTCGCCTGTCGGCGGGGCCGGCGGCCGCGGAGGGGGTTGTTGCGGACGTGGCGGAGGTTGTTGCTGACGTGGGGGCCGAGGAGGCGGCGGCGGTCTGCGCTGCGGAGTCGGCGGGTTCGGTGGCCACGCCGGCCGGTAGTTGGGATCGCGACGGATCACCTGCGACGGCTCCTGACGTGCCCTGGGGTCGGGACCTCCAGGCGGTGGTCGGTTGCCGTTCATCCAAAGAATGTACGTGCACGACGGCCGCGGTCACTGCAGCCAGCTCAGGTGGCCGGCGGCCAGGGCATAACCTACGAACGCCACGGCGTCGATCAGCGTATGCGCGATGATCAGCGGCCAGAGCCGCCCGGTGCGCAGCCACACGTAGCCGAACACCAGGCCCATCGCCAGATTGCCCAGCCCCGCGCCGAAGCCCTGATACAGGTGGTACACGCCACGCAGCACGCTCGAGGCGATCACCGCCACGATCGGACTGACCCGCAGCTGGCGCAGTCGGGTGACCAGGTACCCGACTACGATCACTTCCTCCGCCCATCCGTTGGCGAAGGCGACAAGTAGCAAGACCGGTATCCGCCACCAGGTGTCGTAGAGCTCCGCGGGTTCGACGGCCGCGTTCATGCCCAACATGCGGGCAACCTGGTAGAGCGCCAGACCGGGCAGCCCGATCAGCGCGGCAAGCCCGAGACCACCGAGCACATCGGGGTGCAGTCGCGGCCGGCCCAGTCCTACGTCGCTGGGTCCGAAACCGCTGCGCCACAACAGGTATAGGCCGAGAGATCCCCACGCCAGCAGTTGGAACACCCCGGCGAGGTTCAGGCCGAGGTCGATCAGGTCGAACGGCGAGCGACGCGGATTGAGCGCCACGATCTGACCGGCAAGCCCGAGCAGCACCGCCTCGATGAGGTTCAGCAGCGCGACGTAGGCAGACAGGCCGAACGTGACCGCGAGTACGACACCGATCTCGATACGCAGTCCACGCCGCTGCGGATCGGTCAGCTCGTCCGACGGCCCGGTCACCGAAGATACGGTAGCGGGGCCCGGCGTCTTTAGAGTCGGCGCGCGCGCAGGCCGTTGAGGAACGGGCAGCCCATCAGCACCCGGATGGCTTGGCTGAGCCCCGTCACGTCGTCGACCGGTTTGGCGAACGGCAGCCGGACATCGTGGTCGCCGTCGTCGGTTTCCACGCGCAGCTGCACGCCGTAGCGATCCAGGCCCAGCGGTCGCACCCGGCCGCGGCGCAGCGCCATCGGCAGGCGGGTCGCGAGCCTGTCGACCACCTCGCGGTGGGCCGACTCCATGTGCTGTAGCCAGCAGGACTCCATCGCACAGAACGGGTCCGGCCGCGCTCCGAGCAGGGTGCCGACACCGATCGACTCGGCGCCGGTGGAATCGGCGACGACCACCGACTCGATCTCCAGCCGCATCAGCGCGTAGCGGGTATCGCCCTCGGCGCACGACGGACAAGAATTCACCTGCAGCAGAGCCGGATTAGGATCCGCGGCGGCGATCAGGTCCAACAGCCCGGCGACCTCGCCGACGGGGACACCGTGCAGGCGGCCACGGATCCACACCAGCGAGCGCACCGGCTCGCGTAGCGGCAGCGGCGCGTAGTCGGTCATCTCGAGCACCGCCTGGACTCCGCCGGCACCGGCGGCGACGACCATGCCCGCCAACACGCCGTCGACCGGGACGGTGATCGCGAACGAGCCGTCCTCGAGGAGGTGATGCACAGGCGTCGCGGTGGGTTCGACGCCTTCGACGGCCAGCATCGCGCCGCCGGCGCGCAGGCAGGCGCTGCGGATTCTCTCGGCCGTCGTCGGTGCCGGTGCTGCAATCATGTCGCCTCCTGAGATAAGGTGAGCCTAACTTAACTAGGCGATCCGGATTCGCGCAAGGCTTACATGCAGCGGAACGGGATTACCCAGGTGAACCGATAGGGTTGGGGCCGTGACCCGCATCGCCTACCTCGGACCGGAAGGGACTTTCACCGAGGCGGCCTTGCTGAAGATGGCGGCCGCCGGACTGGTGCCAGGCAACCACGCCATCAGGCCGTTACCGGTCGAGAGCGCCGCCGCGGCGCTCACCGCGGTCCGGTCCCACGACGCCGACTACGCGTGCGTGCCGATCGAGAACTCGATCGAAGGGTCGGTGCTGCCGACGCTCGACCACCTGGCCACAGGCACACCGCTGCAGATCTTCGCCGAACTGACCCTCGACGTGTCGTTCACCATCGTCGTGCGAAGCGGGCACGCCCGCCGCCGACGTCGAGACGGTGGCGGCCTTTCCCGTTGCGGCCGCACAGGTACGGCACTGGCTCGCGGCGCATTTATCCGACGCACAGGTGGTGCCGGCCAACTCGAATGCGGCCGCCGCGGACGACGTCGCGAACGGGCGGGCCGACGCGGGCGTGAGCACCGCGCTGGCGGCCGAACGCTACGGGCTGACGGCACTGGCCACCGACGTCGTCGACGAGCCCAACGCCCGGACGCGGTTCGTGCTCGCCGGGCCGCCCGCGCCGCCGCCGGAGCGCACCGGTGCCGACCGCACATCGGTGGTGTTGTGGCTGGACAACGTTCCCGGCGCGCTGGTGTCGGCGCTGACCGAGTTCGCGATCCGCGACATCGACTTGACCCGGATCGAGTCCCGGCCCACCCGAAAGGAATTGGGCACGTACTTCTTCTTTCTGGACTCTGTCGGCCACATCGACGACGAAGCGGTCGCCGAGGCACTCAAGGCGCTGCATCGTCGTTGTGTTGATGTGCGCTTCCTGGGTTCTTGGCCGACGGAATCGGCCGCCGGTGCGATACCGCCGCGGCTGGATGAGGCGTCGCGCTGGCTGACGCAACTACGGGACGGTAAGCCGTGAGCGGGCGTCTGGTGCTGGTCCGGCACGGACAATCGCACGGCAACGCCGAACGGCGGCTCGACACCCGGCCGCCTGGTGCGGCGCTGACCGACCTCGGCCGGGAGCAGGCCCGCGCATTCGCCCGCGGCCTGGCGCACCGACCAGCGATGATCGCGCACTCGGTTGCACTGCGGGCCGCCCAGACCGCCGTCGAGATCGGCGACGAACTCGGGCTTGCGCCCCACGAGTTCGAGGGCATTCACGAAGTTCAGGTCGGCGACCTCGAGGACCGCAATGACGACGCGGCCATCGAGGAGTTCAACGCGATCTACCAGCGCTGGCACGAGGGCGACATGGAATTGCCGCTGCCCGGCGGCGAGACCGCCGATCAGGTGCTAGACCGCTATCTGCCGGTCATCAAGCAGCTGCGGTTGCGCTACCTCGACGACGACGCATGGCACGGCGACATCGTGGTGGTCAGCCACGGCGCGGCCATCCGGCTGACGTCTGCCGTACTAGCCGGTGTCGACAGCAGTTTTGCCCTCGACCACCATCTGGCCAACACCGAATCCGTTGTGCTGACGCCGATCACCGACGGCCGGTGGAGCTGCGTGCAGTGGGGAGCGCTGACGCCGCCGTTCTATCCCGAGCCAGACGTCCACCCGGTGGAAGACGCTTTGCAGTCAGCCGACCCGATGGGCTGATACCGCGACGGGACAACTGCACCCGATCGCGTCGCAGTCGATGCGCAGGGCGTGCACCGCCTCGGGGGTGACACAGCCCTCCTCGGTGCATTCGGACCGATATCCGGCGTGGAGAATGACGGCACCGTGGCAGTGCTCCAGCCCCGCCAGGCAGTCGCGGCATTCGCTGCTCATGGCCCGTTCATAGCACTGGAAGCCGACATGGCGTGGGTGCCGCGCGGCGGTGCCGGCGACTTATCCCCAACGTCTGGTCTTCGCGCAAGCGCTCATCCCCAGCCCAGTTCGTGTAGCCGGTCGTCGTCGATGCCGAAGTGATGGGCGATCTCGTGGATCACGGTGATGGCGACCTCGTCGACCACCTCGTCTTCGCTGTCGCAGACCTCGAGCAGCGCTTCTCGGTAGATCGTGATGGTGTCCGGCAGCGACCCGGCCGCATACCAGGAATCGCGCTCGGTCAAGGCGATCCCGTGATACAGGCCGAGCAGGTCCGGTTCATCCGGATCGCGGTCCTCCACCAGAACGACGACGTTGTCGATCGCCGCCGCGAGCTCCTGAGGAATCAGGTCGAGTGCATCCGACACCAGTTCGTCAAACCGCTGCGGAGACATCCGCACGGCCACGCGGCTACGGCACCGGCAGTGGCGGCGGCGGCACCGGCTCACCTGGCGGTGGGCCGAGCGGCGGCGGTGCGGGTTCTGCCGGTGGCGGTGGCGGTGGAGCGGGCGGCGGCAGTAGCCAAGGAGGCGGGCGGCGGCAGTAGCCAGGAGGCGGGCGGCGGCAGTAGCCCAGGAGGCGGGCGGTGGGGGCAGGGGTGGGCCCGGCGGCGGGGGCAGGGGTTCACCCGGCGGTGCCGCAGGGGGAGGCGGACCGTTGAGGAACGTGTTGCCCCCTTCGGCGGGCACTTCGGTCGTCGGGGCGGTCGAGGTCTGCCGTCGTGCCCGTCGACTGCTGCGGCATGTGCTGCGTCTGCTGGCTCTCGTCGGCGGTCTGGGTGCTCGTCACCTGCGACGAGCTGTCATACGACTGGTCAGGCATCGTGATCGGCGGCAGATTCAGCCGCTCCTCCGGAACGTCCGGCGGGGCGATCGGCGGTTGGCCATTGATCATCAGCGGGCCCTTGGCGCTGTTGAGCAACGTCGACCAGCCGCCATTGCCGAGCGTCGCGCCGATGCTGCACGACACCTGGTGGCTTCCGGCCGACCAACTCGGCAGCGAAATGGTGCTGTAGATCAGCGTCAGCGTGGTGTTACGCAGCGCAATCGGTGCCAGATAGGCATCCGTCATCCGGGTGCACGCGTCCTTGATGAAGGAGTCCTGCTCGGGTTCGGGAGGCAGCCCGGCCGGGTACTTCTCGGCGAGATTGACCGCGCCGGTGACCTCCATGGCGTGGGGCGCCGCGCAGTCGACTGGTATGTCGGTCGGCTGATTGGTGGTCGGGTCGATACCCAGGCACGTGCCTACGGGCCACACCTTGGACTGGTCGACGTCGGCGACCTTGCCCGTGAACGCCAGCTGCTGATTGTTGGCCCCTGGCAGCTGCAGTCCGCACAGCATGCGGCGCTCACCCGACTGGCGCCACGCCTTATCGCCGGACCACAGCATGCTGGTGGTGAAGCGACTGTTGGGGTCGAAACGGGCGCCGAGGTAGCGCTTCACCGCGGCCGAGCACTGCTCCTGGCTGATCTGCTGAATGCGCGCGGCTGACGGCGGCGCGGCATCCAGCCCGTACTCGCTGCCCGGGAACGTGCGCATGTCCACCGACTCCGCGACCTCGAAGCGGTGCTCGTCGCGGCAATCGACGAGCTCCGCCGCATCGGGCGTGCGGTCGGGCCAGTTCAGGCAGTTGCCGCTCTTGGCATGGTCGAACGTGTCGTTGCCGCGCGGGCCAAGGGCGATCGAACTGGCCGTCAGGCCGTTGCCGCCCTCATTGTGGGTCGCCGGCTACGGCCCGAAAGCGCTCGCCGTCGCCGGTCGTGTCTCGGACGGAGTGATCATCCAGCTCGCCGACCCTGTGATCGTCAAGTGGATCATGGACACCGCGCGCGAGGCCGCGGCCGAGGCCGGTCGCGACCCGTCGGAGTTGAAGTGCATCGTCTGCGCTCCGAGCCACATCACGGACGACATCGCGGACGCGCGCGAGCAGGTCCGCTGGTTCCCGGCCATGGTCTCGAACCACGTCATGGATCTGATCGAGCGCTACGGCTACGACTCGGAGATCCCGCACGAGCTCACCGAGTACGTCCGCGTCCGCAAGTTCTACGACTACGACGAGCACTCGCGCGTCGGGGCGAAGCACGGCGAGTTCGTCACCGACGAGATCTGCGACCGCTTCTGCGTCCTCGGGAACGCCGAGCAGGCGACCGCCAAGCTGAAGGAGCTCGAGGCGGTCGGCGTCGACCAGTTCAACATCTACCTCATGACCCACGGTCAGGAGGAGGACCTCGCCGCCTACGGCAGGGACGTCATCCCGCAGTTCGCGCCTAGATGATGGTGGCGCCGAGCGCGCTCGCGACGAGCTCGACGGCGGTCACGGCGGTCGTGTTCTCGCGGTCGAGGATCGGGTTCACCTCGACGACCTCGAGCGAGCCGGCGAGGCCCGACTCGGCGACCAGCTCCATCGCGAGGTGCGCCTCGCGGTAGGTCAGCCCGCCGCGCACCGGCGTCCCCACACCCGGCGCGACCTCGGGATCGAGAGCGTCCATGTCGAGCGAGACGTGGACGAATCCCTGCCCGGAGACGTGGTCGAGCGCCTCGCGCATCGCCCGCTCGACGCCGATCCGGTCGATCTCGCTCATCGTGAACACGCGCACTCCGGCCTCGCGCAGGAGCTTCCGCTCGCCGGCGTCGGCCTGCCTCAGCGCCGAGCAGCGCGACGCGGCGCGGATCCAGCGCCGGCAGCGGCCAGGCGTCGCTCGCGAACGCGTCGCCGGCGAAGCCCAGCGCCGCCGCGAGCGGCATCCCGTGCACGTTCCCGCTCGGGCTCGTCTCGGGCGTGTTGATGTCCGCATGGGCGTCGATCCAGACCGCTCCTCCGACGCCGTGCACGGCGGCGAGGCCGCCGAGAGTTCCGAGCGCGACCGAGTGGTCGCCGCCGAGAACGAGAGGCGTCGCTCCGGCGTTCGACTCCTCGACCACCTTGGCGGCGATGCGGGCGCAGGTCTCCTTGATCTCGGGCAGGAACCGCGCGCGCTCGTCATGCAGCGTCGTCGCCTCGGGCACGGCCGTCTCGACGTTTCCGTGGTCTCGCACGGTGTAGCCGAGACTCACCAGACGCTCCTCGAGCCCGGCGTAACGGATCGCCGACGGCCCCATGTCCACGCCGCGGCGGCCTTGCCCGAGGTCGAGTGTCGCCCCGATCACCGCGATCTCACGTCCCGCGCTCATCGCGGGAACCTAACTACACTGAGTCGCCGCGGCGAGGTAGCTCAGCTGGTAGAGCACACGGCTGAAAACCGTGGTGTCGCCGGTTCAAGTCCGGCCCTCGCCATCACAGCGCTGGCTTTCGCTCTCCGGCGCGCACGGCGAAGGGGAGGCGATTCTCCGGTGGGGCGAGCGGGCATGCCCAGCGCGAGTCGTATGCGCACGACGGGTTGAACGCGAAGTTGAAGTCGAGCACGAGCCTTCCGTCCACGGTCCCGAGATCCGCACCCTTGACGGTGTCGAGGAGATACCGCCCGGCGCCATAGTCTCGGCGCCACTGGTCTCGTCGCGAACGAGGGCGACCGATGGAGGGTCTGGACCCGGCTGGTAGCTTCGCCGCCGATGGAGCTCGCGTTCCTCTCGGCCGTCGAGCAGGCGCGGCTCGTGCGCATCGGCGAGATCTCGGCGGTCGAGCTCGTCCGCGCGTCGCTCGAGCGGATCGAGCTGCTCGATCCGACCCTCAACTGCTTCGTCACCGTCGTCGCCGACCAGGCGCTCGAGACCGCCCGGCTCGTCGACTCGACGCCGACCGAGGCCCCGTTTCGCGGCGTCCCGATCGGCGTGAAGGACCTCGCCCCGACCGCCGGGATCCGCACGACCTACTCCTCGCGCGCTTACGCGAACTACGTCCCGGACTTCGACAGCGCGGTCGTCCGTCGAATCCGCGAGGCCGGCTTCGTCATCGTCGGCAAGACGAACACACCGGAGTTCGGCACCGTCGCGTTCACGGAGTCGGAGCTCAACGGCGCGACCCGGAACCCGTGGAACACCGAGCTCACCCCGGGCGGTTCGAGCGGAGGGGCCGCTGCCGCCCTCGCGGCCGGGCTCGTCCCCGCCGCGCACGCGACCGACGGCGGCGGCTCCGTTCGCATCCCGGCGTCGTGCTGCGGGCTGTTCGGGCTCAAGCCCTCGCGCGGCCGCGTCTCCAGCGCGCCGTACGGGGCCTTCGAGGGTCTCTCGACGTCCGGGCCGCTCACCCGCACGGTCGAGGACGCCGCGCACCTGCTCGACGTACTCGCCGGGTACGAGCCGGGCGATCCGTGGTGGGCGCCGCCTCCCGACCAGCCGTTCGCGACCGCGACGCACGATCCCCCACCTCGTCTTCGCGTGGCCGTGACGTCGTCTCCGCCGATCGACCTCCCGGTCGCTCCGGAGTGCGTCGCCGCGGTGACGTCGGCGGCCGCGCTCCTCGCCGAGCTCGGGCACGACGTTCGAGACGAGACCCCGCCGTGGCACGCGCCCGAGCTCTTCGACATGTTCATCGCGGTGTGGCAGGTCGGCCCCGCGCTTCACCCGATCGACGACGTCTCGCTGCTGACGCCACTCAACCGCGGGCTCGTCGAGGCCGCGCACACGGCGTCCGCCGCCGACTACGGACGCAGCGTCGCCGCGCTCCAGATGCTCGCCCGCCGGATCGTCTCGTTCTGGAACGACGTGGACGTCGTGCTCACGCCGACGCTCGCGCTGCCGCCCGTTCCGATCGGCTGGCAGGACGCCGTCGAGGGCGCGATCCCACAGCTCCTGCGCAACACGGAGTTCACGCCGTTCACCGCGATCGCGAACCTCACCGGCCTGCCCGCGATGTCGCTCCCGCTCCACTGGACGGAGACGGGACTGCCCGATCGGCGTCCAGGCGATCGGCCCGCCCGCCGGGGACGCGCTTCTCCTCTCCCTTGCCGCCGAGCTCGAGGCCGCGCGTCCGTGGGCCGACCGGCGGCCGCCCGTCTCCTAGCTCCGGGATCGCGATCCGGATCTCCTGACCCGGCGACGCGTGCAGCATGCGCGCGGCGCTCCCGCGCGAGATCGCGAGCGACATGTTCTTGTAGCTGTCCTCGTAGAGGATCACGTCGCCAGGACGAGCGTCGGCGAACGTTCGTGCCACGACCGCGTAGTAGCGGTCCCCGCCGAGCTCGAGCTCGACGCGCGTTCCGGACGACATGCCCAAGGCCTCGACGTCGTCGCGGTCGAGGTTCAGCGCGATGTTGCCAAAGCTGTCGACGTAGAGGAGCGTTGCCTGGATCGCGCCCTCGACCACCACGGGCTCGGGGAGGTCGAGACGAACGAGGCTTTCGGGGTCGACGGGCGGCCCGAGCTCCGCGAGCGGGACGCCGTTCGCGAGGTGGGCTGCGGCCGGCGCGAAGAGATCGCGCCCGTGGAACGTTCGCGAGATCGAGTCGAGCGCGTACTCGGGGTTGGCGAGCTCGTGCGCCTCTTCGATGCCGCTGACGGCTCGCTGCCGGCATGAGCAGCCCGTTGTCCGGCCCGACGTACAGCCGACCTTCGGCGTCGCGCAGTACGAGAGGCCGTCGCGGCCCGCCCACGCCGGGATCGACGATCGCGAGGTGGACGCCGACGGGCATGAAGCCGATCGTGTTCGCGAGCACCAGCGCCCCCTGCAGGATGGACGTCGCGGGGATCCCGTGGGTGATGTCGATGATCTCCGCCTCCGGCGCGATGCGCTTCATCACGCCGTGGCAGGTCCCCACGAAGTCGTCCTTCAGACCGAAGTCGCTCAGGAACGTGATGAACACGTCGCGGAGCGTAACCCCGACTCGCGGAGGGAGCTAGCGGCGGCGAATCGAGTGAGCCCTGCAGCGGCGCACCGTCGTCCGACGTGCCTCGCCGCAGAGCCGCACTGCCACGCGGCCTGATCCGGACGAACGCCGTCGGGGCCTGCAACGGCAGTGGTCTCGTCACCACGGTCGCAGCATATTCACGCGTGCGGAGGGTCACGCGTCCACTCCCCGACTTCCTCCGCGCGAGCTCCACCAGCTCCGCGGTCTCGCGCTGCAGTCGCACGAGCTTCGCGGCGATGATCGCCACGTAGACGAGCACGAAGAAGAACACGACGGCGTAGGCCGCCGCCGACGAGCTCCTCCTGGCTCCAGCTCACTGGAGCGCCTCGCGCAGCTCGCGAAGGTCGGCGTCCAAGCCGCTTCCCAGCGAGCTCGACCCGGTAGAGGACGTACGCGAGAAGCGTCACGGCGGCCCACGCGACGAGGAACGTCGTGAACATCGTCGCGCTCATCTGCGGGCCGTCCCGCGTGAAGACCGTGGGATGGATGAAGTCCTCGGCCAGGCGGATCGCGAGGAAGCTCACGGGGATGAGCGCCACGCCGAACAACGCGTAGACGGCGGACGAGCGCGCGCGACGCGGGCCCTCCTCGAGCGAGAACCGCAGCATGAAGTAGGCGCAGTAGAAGAGGAACAGGACGAGGAAGAGCACGAGCTGGTTCGAGCTCCACGTCCACCAGACGCCCCACGAGGCGCGTGCCCAGATCGAGCCCGTGATGAGCGTGAGCGCCCCGAAGATCGTCCCCTGGTGGATCGCGACGTAGCTCTCGAGGTCGTACCGCTCGTCGCCCCGCCAGAGGAGGAGGAGCGCCTTCACCGCTCCGAGGCCGAAGCAGAAGTACGCGGTCAGCGCGATCGGCACGTGGATGTAGAAGATCCGCTGGGAGATCCCCTGGTCCGCGTCCTCGGGGGCGACGATGAGCGCGAGCACCAGCGCGAGTCCCATGGCGAACGCAGCGAGCCAGGCGAGGCCCGGAAGGCTGCGTAGTGACGATGGGCTCAGGTGGCTACTCCGTGACGACGTACTCGAAGGACGCCCACGAGAGTACAGCGAAGACCGCGTCGTACAGGAGCAGGAACAGGATGAACCGCTCGGCGTCCGCGGAGACCGCCGCGCCGACCCCGCCGACGATGAGCGGGATCGCGAGCGGAAGCACGAGGAGCGGGAGGAGCACCTCTCTGGCGCGGCTCGCGGCAGCCATCGCCGCCATGAGCGAGCCGACCGCGCAGATGCCGACGTCGGCGAGCACCACGCCTGCGAGCGCGGCGCGTCGAGGGGCTCGAAGAAGAGGACGAACGCCGGCAGCGCGACCGCCTGGGCGGCGAGGAGGAAGACGAGCGTCGCGAGCGTCTTCCCGAGCCAGATCGCGCTGCGGTCACACGGGGCGAGCACGAGCCCGTCGAGCACGCGGTGCTCCTGCTCCGGAACCCACGCGCGAGCGAGGCCGAGCAGGGCGGTGAACACGATCGCGACCCAGAGGAGACCGTACGCGGCGGTGTCCCCCGAGCCTTCGGGCAGCGCGAAGTGAAAGACGACGAGGGTCGCCAGAACGAACAGGAGCATCGCCGGCAGCGTGTCGCGGCCGCGCAACTCGACGCGGAGGTCCTTCCGCGTCAGCGCCGCCACATCGGCGAGATAGGTCACGCGAGCGCCACCCGCTGCGTGGCCAGCGACTCGAGCCTCGCCGGCTCGTGGGTGGCCACGACGAGTGTCTTCGAACCCGCGAGACCGTCGAGCTCGCGGTCGAGGAGCGCCGCCCCGTCCTCGTCCAGCGCCGAGTACGGCTCGTCGAGGACGAGCAGCTCCGGGTCGTGCAGGAGGGTCCGGCAGAGAGCGAGCCGCTGGGTCATGCCGCGCGAGTACGTCGAGACGCGCTCGTTGCGCGCCTCCCACAGTCCGAACCGCTCGAGAAGCATCCCGACCCGCTCGCGGCGCTCGGGCACGCGGTAGAGCCGGCCGTAGAGATCGAGGTTCTCGACGGCGCTCAGCTCCCGGTACACGAGCGGCTCGTGCGCGAGGTAGCCGACGCGCGAGCGCTCCGCCCCGACGACGAGGTCTCCGCGGGTCGGGACGGCGAGACCCGCGAGCAGGCGGAGCAGCGTCGTCTTCCCGCTGCCGTTCGGGCCGGTCACGACGGCGAAGCCGCCGACCGGCACCGCCAGGTCCACGCCGGTCAGCACGCGCTTGCGCCCGTAGCGCTTCTCGACCGCGCGGCCGCGGATCACGCGACGAGCACGTCGAGGGCGACGAACACGAAGAACACGACGCTGATGACGCCGTTCATCGTGAAGAACGCGGCGTCCAGGCGTCCCAGGTCGCCGGGCCGAACGAGCCGGTGCTCGTAGACGAGGAGTGCGGCCGTCACGACGACGCCGAGCCAGTAGAAGAGCGAGACGTCGAGCCCGAGACCCGCGGCGGCGAGAAGGACGACGGCGCCCGTGTGGAACAGCCGCGCTCCACGAAAGACGCCCGCGCTCACCGAAGCGCACGGCCCACGAGTGCAGGCCTTCGGCGCGATCGTGGTCGACGTCGAAGAGCGAGTAGAAGAGATCGAAGCCCGCGACCCACATGAGGACGGCGCCGCTGATCGCCCACGCCTCCCAGGGCGCCGTGCCCGTCACCGCGAGCCACGCGCCGACAGGCGCGAGCCCGAGACACGGCCGAGCCAGACGTGGCAGAGCCACGTCACGCGCTTCAGGTACGGGTACACGACGAACAGCACGACCGGAATCGGCCACAGCCAGCGCACGACCGGATCGAGCTGGAAGACCGCCAGCAGGAACACGGCTAGTGCCAATCCGCACAAGAGCAGGACCTGAGAGCGGGTGAGTGTGCCGGCGGGGAGCTCGCGGTTCGCCGTTCGCGGGTTCCTCGCGTCGATCTCGGCGTCGACGAGACGGTTCAGGGACATCGCGAGTGTCCGGGCACCGACCATCGCAACCGTGATCCAGACCATGTTCGCGAGGCCGGGCCACGCGTCGACCGAGAGCAACGCGCCAACGTAGGCGAACGGCAACGCGAATACGGTGTGTTCGATCCGGACGAGCGCCGCCAGCCGGCGCGGCAGCGGGATCGTTGCGGCGCCCGCGGTCACGTCTGGCGATGCGGAGTCGCCGTCTCGCCCGCCGCGAGCTCGAGTCCGTGCCGAAGAGCGGGCCGGACGACCTCGAACCCGTCGCGGCAGCCGCCGGGCGACCCCGGGAAGTTGACGACGAGCGTTGCCCCCCGAAGCCCCGCGATCCCGCGCGAGAGCAGCGCGTGGGGCGTCCGCGCGAGCGCATCTGCGCGGATCGCCTCGGCGATCCCGGGAGCCTCACGATCGATGACGGCGCGTGTCGCCTCCGGGGTCACGTCGCGCGGCGCGAAGCCGGTTCCGCCGGTCGTGAGAACGAGCGCGACACCCGAGTCGCCGAACGACCCGATCGCGGCCGCAATGACGTCGGCGTCGTCGGGCACGACGGTCCGCGCCACCGAGTAACCCTCCTCGCGGAGCAGCTCCTCGAGGACGTCGCCGCTCGTGTCCTCGCGGACGCCGGCGTTGACCCCGTCCGACACGGTCAGCACGGCCGCCTTCACGTGGGCTCCTTCGTCTTCTCGACGAGGCGAATGTCCTCGATCGTCATCGCCTTGTCGATCGCCTTCGCCATGTCGTAGAGGGTCAGCGCCGCGACCGAGACCGCGGTGAGCGCCTCCATCTCGACACCGGTCTGCGCCGTCGTCTCCGCCGACGCCTCGATCTCGACGGCGCCGTCGACGACCGCCAACCGGACGTCGACGTGCGTCAGCGGCAGCGTGTGGCACAGCGGGATCAGCTCGGCTGTCCGCTTCGCCGCCATCACGCCGGCCAGTTGCGCGGTGACGAGTGCATCGCCCTTCGGGAGCGCAGTGAGCGCGTCCGCCGTTTCGGGCGCCATGGTCACGCGGCCGCGAGCAACTGCGCGGCGTCGCACGGCCGGCTTCGCGCCGACGTCGACCATGCGAACATCGCCGCCCTTCGTGACGTGGCTCAGCTCGCTCGGGGGCTCGGGCACTCCGGGATCGTAGACGGATGCCCGCTACGAGCCCTGCGTGACGCGCTCAGGCTCCGGCGACGTGTTTTCACGTGAAAACGCCGCCGGTGTGCGCGGAGCGTCGGGAGGCACCGGCTCACCCGGAAGGTCGAGTGTGAAAGAGGTCGGCCGCGCCTCGGAGTCGAGGCGCGACGTCACCGCCCATCAGGCGCGCGATCTCCCGTGCGATCGCCAGACCGAGGCCGCTGCCGGATGCCATCCCCCCCTCGACCCGGTAGAAGCGGCTGAATACCGCGTCCCGCTGCGCCGTCGGGATCCCGGGACCGTCGTCCTCGACGACGAGCTCCACACGGTCGCCTCGGCGGCGCGCACGGATCGTCACGCGCGTGCCCGCCGGCGTGTGGGTGATCGCGTTCGTCGCGAGCGCACGGCCGATCTGGAGGATTCGTGCGTCGTCTCCGAGGCACCAGACACCGTCCTCGATCGCCGTCCGTAGCTCGTGCCCGGTCGACGTGGCGAGATGCCCGAGCTCTCCGGCGAGCATCTGCACGACACCGCCGAGATCGACCTCTTCCCGAACCACGGTCAGCTGCCCGGCGTCGACGCGAGAGAGATCGAGGAGGTCGGTCGAGAGCTTCGCCAGCCGATGGACCTGCCCCTGCATCGTCTCGATGAAGCCGCGGCGAGTCTCGTCGTCGAGTTCCTCGTCCGCCAGCAGCTCGAGGAATCCGCCGATCGAGAACAGCGGCGTTCGCAGCTCGTGCGAGGCGTTGGCGACGAACTCCTTGCGGGCGTTGTCGAGCTGCGCGAGCTGGACGCGCATCCGGTCGAACGCGCGCGCGAGCTCGCCGATTTCGTCGTTGCCGTGGTCCACGATGGGCGCGCCGAAGTCTCCGCCTGCGATCCGTTCGGCGGCGGTCTCGAGCCGAACGAGTCGGTGGGCCAGCATTCCCGCCGCCGTAAGGCCGAGAATGAGCGCGAGCGCGAGCGCGAAAGCCGTGGCGAGGAGCAGGCGCTCGCGCACGATCTCGACCGTCGCGAGCGAGTCGGCCAGCGCGACCTGGAAGAGCAGAATCGTCTCCGGCCCCGCCGGCATCGCCACCTCCGCGTAGCCCCCGTTCGAGCCGGCCACTCGGCCCTGCTCCACGTCCCCGGACGTCATCGCCGCGCGGGCGATCGGGTCGCGCTGGACGTCGCGCGAGCTCTTCGTGCGCGAATCCGCGACGACGACGAGCGACGACTGCGTCTTCGAGAGGACGCTGAACGCGACGACGCGGGAGTTCGTCTCGACCCCGAAGCTCTCGACGCGGTCCTGCCAGCGGAGCGTGTCCTCGGGGAGCGTCTTCGCGAGCGGCACACCGAGCTCTGCCAGCTGGCTCCAGCCGTGCGTCGACCAGCCGCCGCTCGAGCGACGGCACGACGATCATGTACGCGGTCCCGAGCGCCCCTGCGACGATGCCGACGAGGACGAGGACGATGCGGGTCCGGATCCCGCCCGGTAGGGACATGAAGCCCTACTCCGACCGGAAGCGATACCCCGCGCCGCGCATGGTGAGGATCAGCTCGGGACTGCTCGGGTCCCGCTCGATCTTCTCGCGCAGGTGGCGGACGTGCACGTCGATCGTGCGCGGTTCGCGGTAGTCGGCCCCCCCACGGAGCCGTTCGAGAAGCTCGCGCCGGGAGAACACGACTCCCGGGCTCTGTGCCAGAACGACGAGCATCTCGAACTCGATGAACGTGAGCTGCACGGACGCGCCGCGCACCTCCACCGTCCTCCTCGGCACGTCGATGCGCATGTCACCGCGCTCGATGACCTCCTCGCGCTCGCCCGCGAGATGCGGGGATGCAGCCCGTCGCAGGAGCGCGCGGATGCGGCTCCGGAACTCGCGGATGGAGAACGGCTTCGTGATGTAGTCGTCGGCCCCGAGCTCGAGGCCGAGCACCTTGTCGAGCTCCTCGCCCCGGGCCGTGAGCATGATGATCGGCACGTTGCTCTGCGAGCGGAGCCGCTTGCAGACCTCGAGGCCGTCGAGGCGCGGGAGCATCACGTCCAGCACGACGAGGTCGACCTGCTCCTCGCCGAACTTCTGAAGCGCCTCCTCGCCGTCGCGTGCCTGAACGACGGCGTAGCCGTCCCGCTCGAGCGGGTACGTCAAGAGGGTCTGGATCGATTCCTCGTCGTCGACGAGCAGGATGGTCGAAGAGGTAGTGGGCATCGGAGAGGTCGCACGGGCCCGCTGCCCGCGGCGCGCCTACTATAGCCCGGCGATGGAAGCGGCTCGGCCCCGGACGCGCGGTCGCCGGCTGCGTCGCGGCACTGTTGAACGACCTCTTAACGCACGGCTCGTGCGGGTCGGGTTCGTCGTCGTCGCGCCGGCGCTGCTCGCGCTTCTGTTCTCCATCTCGACAACCGGCACGCTTCCGCGCGCGTCGCTCGAGCCTCTGTTCGACGGAGAGAACGCGGCGACGATCGCGCGGTCGCTCTCGGTCGAGTACCCCTCCCGAGTGCCTGGCTCCGAAGGAGCACGACAGGCGGCGCGCTGGTACCGGGAGACCGTCGGCGCACTCGGTCTGACGACCGACGAGGACGTCTGGTCCGAGAAGCTCGCCGACCTCGGCACGGTCGAGCTCCGAAACGTCGTCACGGTCGTGCCGGGCCGCTCGGACGAGACCATCGTGGTCGTTGCTCATCGTGACAACGCAGGCACCGGGCAGCCCGCTCGGCGACAACGCCTCGGGAACGGCCGCACTCGTCGAGCTCGCGCGGGGGTTCGCGCCCCAGGAGCTCGGGCCGGATCCGCTGCCCCAGCGAACGCTCGTTCTCGTGTCCACCGACGCCGGCTCGTACGGCGGCGCCGGCGCCGAGCGGTTCGCGTCGACATCGCCGCTCGCGCGCTCCGCGATCGCGGTCGTCGTGCTGGACGGCCTCGGGGGAACCGGGCGCCCCCGGCTTGCGATCGCGGGAGACGAGCCCGTCTCGCCTGCGCGCGCGCTCGTCCGAACCGCGGCCGCGCGAGTCGAGGAGCAGGTCGGGACATCGCCGTCCCTGCCGTTCGTCCCGACGCAGCTCCTCGACCTCGGGATTCCATTCGCCGCAGGCGAGCAGGGGCGCTTCCTCGGTCACGGCATCGCTGCGGTCACCCTGACGACGTCCGAGCCGAGCGATCCGGCCATCCCGGCCGGGGATCCGGACACGGCCATCGCGGTCCGCAGGCTCGGGCAGCTCGGCCGCGCGACCGAGGCGCTCCTCAGCTCTCTCGACGCGAGTCTCGGCGGGGCCTTCCAGACGCCGGACAGCCTCTTCTTCGCCGACCGTGCCGCAAGCGGATGGACGGTGCGGCTCACGCTCGTGCTCGCGGTCGTCCCGTTCGCGCTCGGGCTCGTCGACCTCATCGTCCGGGGACGGCGTCGCCGGCTGCCCTTCAAGCCGGCACTCCGCGCGCTGAGAACGCGACTCGGCGTCGCGCTGCTCGGCGGGGTCCTGATCTGGCTCGGCGCCCTCGGCGGGCGTGCTACCCACCGGCGCGGCGCTCCCGCTGCCGCCGTTCACGGACGTGGTCCACAACCCGCCGATCGGTGGGCTCGCTACTGCTCGCCGGCGCGTTCGTGCTCGGATGGCTCGTCGCCCGCCGGCGCCTCGCTCCGCAGCGGCCGACGACGGCCGAGGAGCGGCTCGCGGGCCTCGCAACGGCTCTGGCGAGCCGTCGCGGTCGTCGCGGTCGTGCTTGCACTCGCGAATCCCTATGCCCTCGTGTTCGTGCTCCCGTCGCTCTACGCCTGGCTCTGGCTACCGATCGAGCGTCGGTTCTGGCAACGCGCGCTTCTCTTCGCCGCCGGGCTCGCCGGGCCGCTGGTCGCGCTCCTGCTCCTCGCGGACGAGCTGGGGATCTCGATCGTTGGCGCGGCCCTCTACGCGGTCGGTCTCGCCACCGTGGGCTACGTCTCGCTGACGTCGGTGCTCGTGACACTCGTCTGGCTCGCGGCGGCGGCACAGGTGGCCGCCATCACCTTCGGCCGGTATGCGCCGTACGCGGACGGCGTCGAGCCTCCACCGCGCGGCGCGTTACGCGGACTCGTGCGGCGCCGCTAGTCGAGCGCGAGGAACCGGACGTCGCCGCCGGCCGGGATCTCACCCTCGCCGCGGGGCACGTGCACGAGGGCGTCCGCTGCCGCGGCGCGCACGATCATGTGCGACTCCTGGCCGGTGACGGCCTCGAGCAGAACGCCGTCCGCCGATTCGAGGCGGCGAGCGCGCACGAATTCGTCGCGGTGCGGATTCCTGCGAACCGCGGCGGATAGACGCCCGCCCAGGTAGCCCGGCCGCGGCCGCGCGTGCCCCTGGCGTGCGAGAAGCGCGGGGCGGACGAACAGCAGCGCCCCGACGAGCGACGACACGGGGTTCCCGGGGAGCCCGAACACGAGGGTCTCGCCGCGCACGCCGAACGCAAGCGGCTTTCCCGGCTTGATGGCGACGCCCCAGAAGACCTCCTCGACCCCGAGCTCTGCGGCAACGCGCCGGACGAGGTCGTGGGGCCCCATCGAAACCCCGCCCGAGGTGACGAGAACATCCGCCTGCAGGCCACGTTCGATCGCGGCTCGATGGGAGTCCGCATCGTCGGCGGCCACCGGAAGCACGTCGATCTCGGCGCCCGAGCCCGCAAGCGCGGCGGCGACCATGCGCCGGTTCGACTCGTAGATCTGACCGGGCTCGAGCTCCTCGCCCGGGTTCCGGAGCTCGTCACCGGTGGCGAGGATCGCGACCCGTGGCCGAGCCGAGCACGTGACCGCTGCGACGCCGGAGGCGGCGAGCGCGCCGATCTGCACCGGGCCGAGCATCGTGCCGGGCTCGACGACGACCGCGCCGGCACCGACGTCGCCGCCGCGCGGACGGATGTGCTGACCGGCGACGGCGGCGCTCGGCACGAACAGGCGCTCGCCGCGATCCTCGACCACCTCGACCGGGACGACTGCGTCCGCTCCGACCGGGACGGTCCCGCCGGTGGCGATGCCCGCAGCCGCACCTTCCGGCAGCGGCCCGGGCGGTGCCGCGCCGGCGGCGACGCGGAACGCGATCGGCAGCTCTCCGGGTGTCTGCGCCGCGCGCACGGCGAAGCCGTCCATCGCGGAGCTCGGAAACGGTGGCAGGTCGACGGCGGCGCGAGCAGGTTCGCGAAGCACCCTGCCGAGAGCCGACTCGAGTCCGACCTCCTCCGCCTGGAGCGGGTGCGCATGCTCGAGGACGAGCTCGAGCGCCTCGTCGACCGTCAGCAGTTCCGGCACTGGCCGCTCCCGCCCGAGTCGACGCGCGAAGGGGCAGGAGTGGTGGACTCGTGCCGTCTCCGTCTCCGTGGAGGTCTCCGTCTCCGTGTCCTGCGACGCGTTCGGGTCGTACGAGAGCGCGAAGTCACCGCGCGTGAACGGCGTCCACTCCGGCCACACTCTCGGTTCGGGGAACGCCTCGGGCTCCGTGCCCTCGAGCGCGGGCTCCATGAAGAGCCGCCAGATCTCGGCCGGGAAGCTCCCGCCGGTCACCGCGATGCCGTGGACGCTCTCGAGCGGGATCTCCGCGCTCGTGTAGCCGATCCACACCGTCGTCGCGAGCTCGGGGGTGTACCCGGCGAACCACGCGTCGACGTTCAGCTCGGCCGTTCCGGTCTTCCCTGCCGCCGGACGGCCGAAGGCGGCGCGCGTTCCCGTTCCCGACTGGACGTTCTGCTCGAGGATGCGCGTGACGACGGCCGCCGTGCCCTCCGAGATCGCGCGATGTCGTTTCGGCCTGCCCCAGCCGGCTTCCGTGTCGACCGTTCCGTCCGGGAGTACGACCCGGCGGATCGCCATCGGCTCGGCGTGGACGCCACCGGCAGCGAGCGTTGCGTACGAGGACGCGAGATCGAGCGGCGAGACCGCGATCGAGCCGAGCCCGATCGCCGGGACGTACGCGCCGTTCACGTCGAGCTGTGAGCGCACCCCCATGCGCCGCGCGACGTCGGCGACCTTCTCGGGCCCGACGTCGAGGGTGAGCTGCGCGTACACCGTGTTGTCGGAGCGCAGCGTCGCACTGCGAATCGAGCTCCAGCCGTAGTAGTCGTTCGCGTACGTCTTGACGCACCACCACGTGCCGTCCTCGCAGTTCCCGGCCGGGTGGATCTTGTACGTGAACGGCGCCGAGACGTAGTACGTCGAGTCCGGGTTGATGCCCTGCTCGACCGCCGCGGTGAGCACGAACGTCTTGAACGTCGACCCCGGCTGGCGGCGGGCCTGCGAGAGGAGGTTGAACTGGTTCTTCGGGCGGTTGGGGACGACGGCGGCCATCGCGCGAATCGCGCCGGTCCTCGGGCTGATCGAGATGAGTGCGGACGCGGGATCGTCCGACTCGTCGAGCGTCTCCTTGATCGCCGTCTCGGCCAGCCGCTGGTACCGCGGAATGATCGTCGTGTAGACCTTGAGCCCGCCCGAGCGGACCTGCTGCGCCCCATACGCCTCGATCAGCTTGTCGCGGACGTAGCCGAAGAAGTAGGGCTCCCGGATCGCGTCGTAGAGCCGGCCGCGATGCAACACGACCTTCGCCGCGAGCGCCTTGCGGTAGATCCGCGGCGTGATGACCCGCGTATCGAGCATCGCAGCGAGCACCTCTCGCTGTCGCGCGAGCGCACGGGCCGGCGCCGTGAACGGGTCGTAGATCGACGGCGCCTGCGGCAACCCCGCGAGCAGCGCCGACTCGGAGAGAGTGAGGTCCCGCGCCGGCTTCGAGAAGTACGTCTGCGCCGCCGCCTCGATGCCGTAGGCGCGATTGCCGAAGAAGCTCTGGTTCAGGTACTCGGTCAGGATCCGCTGCTTCGACCACTCGCCGTCGAGTTTCGAGGCGAGGCACGCCTCCTTCACCTTGCGCTGGACGGTCTTCTCGCGCGAGATGTAGAGGTTCCGGACGAGCTGCTGGGTGATCGTCGATCCGCCCTCGACGAGCGCGCCCGCCTTGATGTCGGCCACGGCGGCCCGGGCGATGCCTTCGACGTCGATTCCCCCGTGCTCGAAGAAGCGCCGGTCTTCGATCGCGATCGTCGCCTTGCGCACCCACAGGGACATGTCGGCTGCAGTGACGGGCTCGCGGTTCTTCTCCGCGGGGATCGAGCCCAGGAGCGAACCGTCGGCTGCGTAGACGAACGAGTTGGCTCCGATCTCGGCACGCCGCAGCGAGTCGAGGTCGCAGGACGACCCGTAGGCGAGGACGCCCGCCGTGCTGCCGATGCCGGCCGCCGCCACGAGCGCGACGATCGCGACGACCGCCACCACTGCGCCCTTCTTCCGGCGGCGGCGGCGGAGGGCCCGCTGGTGGCGGCCTCGGGGACGAAACGTGTCCGGATCGAGCGGCGTGCGCCTGCTCCGAGGCGGGCTCATGGCGGAATGCTAGCCAGCGGTTCTGCGTGGAATCCGCGCTTCGTGGATCCAGACGGCCGAGCGGTATCCCGGGCGCCTGCTGGCGTGGTTCATCTTCGTCGGCGCGCTGACGCTGCTCGCCTACGGGGCGCGACTCACCGACACGGAGACGCCGACGACCTCGCGTACCGCTGGTCCTCGTCGGTGGCCGCGCTCATCCAGTACGGGATCATGCTCGGCATCCTGCTCCTGATCGCGCGCGGCCTTCCGAAGCGCGAGCTGTTCGCCCTTCGCCGGCCCGCCTCGTGGAAGCGCTCGCTCGGGCTCGCCGCACTCTCGCTCGCCGCCATCTATCTCGCCGCGTTCGTCTACGAGCGCGCGCTCTCCGTCTTCGGCAACTGGGACCCCTCCGAGGAGCAGGGTCTCGTGCCCGACGGCTGGGACTCGAGCCGCGCACCGGCATTCATCGCGTTCTTCGTCGTCGTGACGCTCGTAGCGCCTGCGGTCGAGGAGCTCACGTATCGCGGGCTCGGGATCTCGCTTCTCCTGCCGTGGGGAGCCGTGCTCGAGTCGGCGCGACCGGACTCCTGTTCGGCGCCGCGCACGGGCTCCTGGTGGCGCTGCCGATCCTCACGGTGTTCGGGCTCGTCGTCGGTTGGCTCCGCGTCCGGACGAACAGCGTCTACCCGGGGATCGCGCTGCACGGAACGTTCAACGCGATCGCGTTGATCGCGGCCGTCGCGAGCTCCTGAGCGAGCTCAGTCCTCCTCGTCGTCTGTCGAGCTCGTCGGGATCGCCGAGCGCCTCGTCGAGGCTCGAGGCGAACTCCTCCGGCGTCACCGTCTCGATGAACTGGCGGAATTCCTCCGGGTCGAGGTCCGCGAGGTTCGACGCCGTGACGAGGCTCGCCTCCTCGTCGCCCGCTTGGAACTCGATGCTCGACTCCTCGACCACCTCGTCCGCCGCGAAGATCTGCGCTTCGCAGCGCACGGCGAGAGCGATCGCGTCCGACGGTCTCGAGTCGATCTCGATCTCGTTGCCGTCCTGGACGATCGTGATGCGGGCGAAGTACGTGTTCTCGCGGAGCTCGGTCACCGTCACCCTGACGACCTCGCCCTTCAGCTCGGAGACGACGTCCGACAGGAGGTCGTGCGTCATCGGCCGCTGCGGAGTCGCCCCTGGAGGCGCATGAGGATCGCGGCGGCTTCCGCCTGCCCGATCCAGATGGGGAGGAAGCGATCCTCGTCGACGGTCTTGAGGAGCACGATCGGCTGCTTGCCGATCGGCTCGAAGCTCACGCCGTAGAGAGTCATCTCGCGCATCCCGACGCCCCGCATGTTAGTCAGGCGACCTTGCCCATGAAGCGCAGCTCGGAGGCGTTCGTCGGTCGCAGGCGACCGTCTTCACGATTCTGCGCGGCGCGCGCCGCCACTCGGCGAGTGCGTGTCACGTGCGAAGCAACGAATGGGCGATCCTGGACTCGAACCAGGGGCCTCCGCCTTATCAGAGCGGCGCTCTAACCGACTGAGCTAATCGCCCGGGGTGGAAACTGTACCGCCGGCCCAGCTAGGCCGCGCGGTCCTCGGCTGATCACCGGACTGATCGCCTCGAGCGCTTCGACGAGCTCCTCGAGGCCCTTGTCGTCGTCGAAGCGGATCTGGAGTGCACCCGCGGATATGCGCGCCGGCATACCCGTGATCCGCTGGGCCGCCGAACGGGCTCGGTCGACGAGCGCGGGGTCCACCGCGGCCACGCGCCGCGGGCGGCGGCGTGCGCCTCCGTCCTGCGCAGCACGCTCGGCCGCGCGAACGGTCAGCCCCTCCTTGACGATGCGACGCGCCAGACAGCTTTCGAGCTTCGTCGTCAGGCAGCGACAGGACCGCGCGGGCGTGGCCCTCGCTCATGTCGCCTCGCGCGAGCATCCACAGCACTTCTTCCGGCAGCTCGAGCAGCCGCAGCCGGTTCGATACCGCGGACTTCGACCGGCCGACCCGCTCGGCGACATCGCCGAGCGAGAGCTCGAACTCGTCGACGAGTGACGCGTAGGCGCGCGCTTCCTCGACCGGAGAGAGCTGCTCGCGGGCGACGTTCTCCACGAGCCCGATCAGAAGGGAGTCGCGATCCTCGACGTCCCGGACGAGCGCCGGAAGCGTCGCGACACCAGCAGCCTGCGCGGCGCGCCAGCGCCGCTCGCCAGCGATGAGCTCGAAGCCGCCATCCGCGCGTCGCCGCACCACGATCGGCTGGAGGACCCCCTGGAGCCGGATCGAGCTCGCGAGCCCGGCGGCCGCCTCGGGCTCGAACCGACGGCGAGGCTGGCGCGGGTTCGGATGGATCGATCTCGACGGGCAGGTGCACGAGCTCGGGCTGCCCGGCCTCGCCGAGCAGGACCTCCAGACCCGCGCCCGAGACCACGTCGCTCCTTAGGAACGCTCGACAAGCTCCATCGCCACCTTCCAGTAGGCCTCCGCGCCGGCTGAGCGCGCGGTCGTAGGCGATCGCAGGAACACCGTGGCTCGGCGCCTCCGCGAGACGCACCGAGCGCGGGATCGTCGTCGTGAACACGAGCGACCCGAAGTGCCGGCGGAGCTCGGCCTCGACCTCGGCGGCGAGGCGCGTTCGCCCGTCGGCCATCGTCAGCAGGATTCCGGCGACAGCCAGGTCGGGGTTCAACTGCGCCTTCACGAGGTTGATCGTCCCGAGAAGCTGGGAGAGGCCCTCGAGCGCGTAGTACTCCGCCTGCACCGGCACGATCGCCCGGTTCGCGGCCGCGAGCGCGTTGACCGTCAGCGGCCCGAACGACGGGGGACAGTCGAGGAGAACGTACGAGTAGTCGTCGACGGCGCCGGTCGAGCGCGTCGGCGAGGTAGCGCTCGCCGCCTGCCCGCTGGGAGAGCTCGACCGCCGCCGCTGCCAGATCGCTCCTGGCCATGACGACGTCGAGGTTGTGGACGGTCGAGGGTTTCGCGAGCGTGTGAAGTGGTGCGCCGTCCAGCAGGTCGTGCGTGGAGACGCCGTTCGCGCGCATCCCGAGGCCCGATGTCGCGTTCGCCTGTGGGTCGAGGTCGATCAGCAGGACACGCTCCCCCGCCTCCGCGAGACAGGCGCTGAGGTTGACCGCGGTCGTCGTCTTCCCGACGCCGCCCTTCTGATTGGCGACGGCATAGACCGTCGTCGCCCTCGTCGGCGCGTCGTGGACACGGATCCCCGGGTGGGGAGACACCTCGAGAGCCGGCACGGGGCAAGAGTAGAGAGGGCGGCGGCTAGAGTCCGCGAACGTGCGCGCGCCTGCGCCGCCCTACGCCGGAGAAGGTCCACATGCCCTCTGGCACGTGAGCGAGAACCCATCGATCGAGCGGTTCGAGCCTCATGTCAGTGCAACTGCCTCGAGCCCGGAGCCACGGGTGTGGGCGGTCGACACCCGTCACCTCCCGCTGTACTGGTTTCCCCGCGACTGCCCGCGCGGAACGTTCTGGGCGACCCCCGACACATCGGACGCGGATGCAGGCTTGTTGGGAGCCGCGACCCGCGTGCACATCGTGGAGCCGGGCTGGTTCGAGGTCATGCGCACGACGCGTGCCTTCGCCTACCGCTTCCCGGAGGCGTCGTTCAGTCAGGACAGCGAGGTCGGCGGCTACTGGTTGAGCCGGGAGACCGTCCTTCCGACGGAGCGCGTCGAGCTCGGCGATCTCGTCGTCCGGCACGCAGCCGCGGGAATCGAGCTGCGGGTCGTCGACAACCTCTGGCCGACGTGGAACCGCGTGGTCGCGTCCTCGCTCGAGTGCAGCGGGATTCGGCTGCACAACGCGCTGCCGCCAGACCTAGGCGAGCGGCCGCTTCTTGGCCACGCCGGGCCTTCGCGGGAAGCCAGCCGGTGTCGAATCGACCTTCCTCACCACGACGAGCCCGTCGGCGTCGCTCTCGAGCGATCCTCCGAGGATCTCCGAGGCCCGCGCGACCTGCTCACGATCCGCACTCTCGCCGAGCCAGAGAACGGCCGCGCCTCCTGGCGCAACCAGCGGAAGACAGAGCTCGACTGCCACGGGCGGCTTCGCGAGCGCCTTTGCCAACGCGACGCCGTACGTGTCCACTGGCTGCTCCTCCGCTCGGCCCCAGATCACCTCGACGTTCGGCAGCTCGGCGGCGAACCTCTCGAGGAAGCGACACTTCCGGCGCTCGGCATCGAGCAGGGTGAACAGCCGCGTCGGCATCTCGACGGCGAGAGGAAGACCCGGCGAGCCGCCGCCCGAGCCGACGTCGACGACGGGCCCGTCGAAGCGGCCTACGAGCCGGGCGGCTCTCAGCGCGTCGTCCAGCAGGACACGGCGCGCTGCAACCGCGTCGTCGAACGCCGTTGCGCCGGGCGCCGACACCACCTCCTCGAGCCAGCGCTCGAGGACGCTCGAGCGCCACCTCAGCCGGCGAGGACGCGCGGGAAGACGACGACGAAGCGGTTCGGCTCGGATCCCTCGCTCGCCGTCTCGACCTCGGGATCGTCTTTCAGGGACTCGTGGACGATCTTCCGCTCGACCGGTGTCATGGGCTCCATCGCGACTCGCCGCCCCGTCGCCGAGGCCCTCTGGGCGGTACGCCGCGCGAGGTTCTCGAGCGTGGCGGTTCGCCGCGCGCGATACCCCGCTGCGTCGACGATCACCTCGTGGTCCGAGCCGGCAGCCCTGGTGATCGCGTTGGCGAGGTACTGGATGGCGTCGATCGTCTGGCCGTGCTTCCCGATGAAGAGCGCCACGTCGGCACCCGCGGAGCTCACAGTGACGCCGCCCTCGTGCTCGCTCGTCGTGACGACGACATCCGCGCCGATCCCGGCTGCGATCCGCTCGACGATCTCGCGCGCAGCCCGTGAGGCGTCGCTCGCTTCGAGCTCGTCCCCGACCACGGCGGTCGTGGTGGACTCGACGGACGCGATGACGTGAGCGGGCGTGAACCCGACGCCGAGCAGCCCCCGCTCGCCCTCCGAGACGACCTGGAACTGGACGGTCTCGCGATCGAGGCCGGGAACACGCTGCTCGAGGTCGCGGAGAGCCGCCCACTTCGCTTCGCCGACCGTCTCGCCGGTCGCTTCGACCGTCACGGTGCTCACTTCCTCGTCCTTCCGCCACGCTTTCGCTTGACCCGCCGCGGAGCGCCTCCGCCGGAGGTCGCCTTCGGCGCCTCGCCCGCCTCCGCCGGCTCGCCGTTGGTGGATGCCGGCGGCTCCTCCTTCGGCGCGGTTCGGCTCGAGCGCTTCGGCGGCGTCGTAGGCCGTGGCATCTGCCGCCTCGTCACGATGCCCTGTCCCGTCGTCCAGAGGTTCGTCGTGAGCCAGTAGATCATGAGGCCCGACGGGAAGCGAAGGATGAAGGGCAGGAACACGATCGGAAGCACCATCACCATGTAGCGCTGCGCCTTCGACTGCATCGAGGTCGACATGAGGTATGTCGAGGTGAGCTGGCTTCCGACGTAGATGGCGATGAGGAGCGGCCCCCAACCGTCCTTCACCGGCTCGGTGATGTTCGACGAGCCCGAGCCACTGGAGCGAGGACTCGGGGAACCCGTTGAAGATGTGCTTCTCCGCATCCTTGAGGACGAAGAAGAGCGAGATGAAGATCGGTATCTGGAAGACGATCGGAAGACAAGACGCGTACGGGTTGATCTTGTTCTCCTTGTAGAACTTCATCAGCTCTTCCGACTGCTTCTGACGGTCCGACTTGTAGCGCTGCTGGATCGCCTTCATCTCCGGCGCGTGGATCTGCAGGCTCTGCATCGAGTGGATCTGCTTGATCGCGACCGGGACGAGCAGGACACGGACGATCACGGTCAACGCGACGATCGACCACGCCCATGACAACCCGGCGCGTGTCATGCAGCCAGCTGAGGACGTCGGAAAGGACGTTCTCGACAGGCGTGAGGATCCCGCCGACGATCACGCGCGTGCCTTCCTCGAGCGGAAGAGCGGGAACACAGTCTGGTCGTGCGCGTAGTCGACGCCGCCGTGACTCCAGGGATTGCACCGAAGGACACGCCAGCCGGCGAGGACACCCCCTCGGAGGAGGCCGAACTCGCGGAACGCATCGATCGCGTACTGCGAGCAGCTCGGGTGGTACTTGCACGTTCCCGCGGGCGTGAGGAGCCCGAAGGTCCAGCGCCAGACCTGGACGAGACCGATTCCGAGGTACCTCACGACCGGGCCTTCTCGAGCACGCCGGCGATCTCGGTCACGAGCCAGTCCTTGCCGCGCGCCTCGACGGGCTCCGCGAGACCCGGACGGGCCGCGAGGACGTAGTCCTGGCCGACCGGGACGGTCGGCAGGAGTTCGCGCCACGACTCGCGCAGGAGCCGCTTCACCCGGTTCCGGGCCACAGCCGTGCCGACGGAGCGCGGGACGGCGAGGCCGAGGCGCGGCTCACCCTCCGGGTCGTCGTCTCGGGGGAACCAGTGCAGTACGAGGTAGCGCGACGACGCCGAGCGACCGCGGCGGTAAACGGTGTCGAAGTCCTTCGACCGGGAGAGCCGATTGCGGCGCTGCACTGCGCGCGTCTCAGGCGGAAAGCCGCTTGCGCCCACGCGCGCGCCGCCGCTTGAGAATCGCGCGGCCGCCGCGGGTGGACATCCGCGCTCGGAACCCGTGACGCCGCTTCCGACGGCGAACGTTAGGTTGATAGGTGCGTTTCACGTCGTCTGTGCTGGCTCAGGCTGCGGGGAGCGGCGAGTATAGACGGACCGCTTCGACGGGACGTTTTCCACAGTCGAGCTTCGCTGGGTGCGGTCGGAAAGCGCTGCTCCTGCGAGAGCGCCGTTTTCTCTGCGAGCAACACAGCACTCGTCTTCCACACCTGTGGATAGCTGTGTGGAACCTCGTAAATACCTGCAAAACGGCTCTATTTTCATCCACAGCGGGCACTCGGATGACGTTGAGCGCACGGCTGGATGGTGCTATGCTCGCCCCTTCCTGACGACCCCCGAGAACCGCGAGGACGGGTGGAGCACCCCGCCGAGACACGAGCCGACGACCTCTGGAACGCCATCGCTGGCCGGCTGAGGGACTCACTCACCGATACGACCTACGACACCTGGTTCGGTGAGGCGCGGCCGCACTCGTTCGGCGCCGACCGGCTGGTGGTCGAGGTTCCGAACGACTTCACGCGTGACTGGATCGAGGGCCATTTCCTCGATCTCGTGACGCGCGCCGCGGCAGACGCCGGCGGAAAGGACGCCTCCGTCTCGTTCGCGGTGGCTGCGCATCCCGTCCCGCGAGGCGCGGGCTCGGCCGAGTCCGTAGTCGATCCGCCGGTACCTGCGCCAGGGGTCGAACCGCGGCCGGAGCTCGTTCAGCGCGAGCTGGCCGAGGTCGAGCTCAACCCGAAGTACACGTTCGATCTCTTCGTGATCGGCTCGTCGAACCGCTTCGCCCATGCGGCCGCGCTTGCGGTGGCCGAGGCGCCGGCTCAGGCGTACAACCCGCTGTTCATCTACGGCGGCACCGGCCTCGGCAAGACGCACCTCCTGCAGGCGATCGGCCACTACGTCCGGCAGCACTCGAAACGCCTCACGACGCGCTACGTGACGAGCGAGACGTTCATGAACGAGTTCATCGACGCCGTGCGTGAGCGCGGAACACGGATCGAGGGGTTCAAGCGCCGCTACCGCAACTACGACGTGCTGCTCGTCGACGACATCCAGTTCATCGAGGGCAAGGAGCGGATCCAGGAGGAGTTCTTCCACACGTTCAACTCGCTGTACGAGGGCGGCGCTCAGATCATCATCTCGTCCGACCGGCCACCGCGCGAGATCGCGACTCTCGAGGAACGGCTCCGTTCCCGTTTCGAGTGGGGCCTGCTCACCGACATCCAGGCCCCCGACCTCGAGACGCGCATCGCCATCCTGCGCAAGCGCGTCGAGACGGAGGGTCTCGCGGTCGCGGATCCCGAGGTGTTGACCTTCATCGCGAGCCGCGTCTCCGCGAACATCCGCGAACTCGAGGGCGCGCTGACCCGCGTCGTGGCGTTCTCGTCCCTCACCGACCGCCCGCTCACCGTCGAGCTCGCAGAGGACGTGCTGAAGGACGTGTACCCGCAGGGAGAGGCTGCTCCAGAGGTGACGATCGCCGGCATTCAGCAGGCCGTCTCGCAACGGTTCGGCGTCACCCACGAGGAGCTCATCAGTCCGCGTCGGTCGCAGGCCGTCGCGTACCCGAGACAGGTCGCGATGTACCTCTCGCGCGAGCTGACGGACGCGTCACTCCCGATGATCGGAAAGGAGTTCGGCGGCCGCGATCACACGACCGTCATCCACGCGAAGGACAAGATCACGAAGCTCATTCGCGAGGACCGGTCTGTGTACAACCTTGTGCAAGAGTTGACCGCGCGCATCAAGCAGGCCAGGTGATACTGGGGGTCCATCGGTACGGCGCTCCGAAGGCTGTGGATGGCACCCTCGCCCGTCCCCAGGATCGTCCCCACACGTTTTCCCCGCTCGGACGCCACAATTCGCCCGTCTTCCCCATTACCCACACTCCTATTACTACTACGAGTCTTTTTCTTCAGTAATGAACACAGACACCGCCTCCGGCACAGCGCTTCGGATCACATGCTCGAAAGGCGAACTCGCCGCCTCCCTTGGCGTCGTCTCCCGCGCGGTCTCGAGCCGTGGCGCCGTTCAGGTGCTCGGGGGGATCCTCATGCAAGCCGAGGAGGGCCGGCTCTTGCTCGCCGCGACGGACATGGAGATCTCGATCCGCGCCTCGCTTGCGAGCGAGGTCGAGGGCGACGCCACCGTCGTCGTTCCCGGCCGCCTCCTGACCGATCTCGTGAGACTCCTGCCCGACGACTCGGTGACACTCGCGTTCGAGGAGGGAGACGGAGTTCTCACGGTCACGTCCGGGAGCCACTCGTCCCGGCTGAACGTCTACAGCGCCGAGGACTTCCCGCGCCTCCCGCCGCTGGACGTGACCCTGCAGACGATCGATGCAGGCGCGCTGCTCGCCACCATCGAGAAGGTCGGGCGGGCAGCCTCGCGCGACGAGTCCCGGCCGGTACTGACCGGCGTCCTCGTCCGCTTCGAGGGCGACCAGCTGATCATGGCCGCGACCGACTCGTACCGCCTCGCGGTGAAGGAGACGAGCCTGTCGTCCGCCGGGCCCGACCTCGACGCGATCATCCCGGCTCGGGCGCTGCAGGAACTCGCACGTCTTGCCGCAGGCGCCGAGGACGTCCGCCTCGGCGTCCACGAGAACCATGTGATCTTCTCGGCGAACGACGTCTGGCTGACGAGCCGCCGCATCGACGGGCAGTTCCCGAACTACAAGCAGCTGATCCCCGAGACCTTCGAGATCGAGATCGCGACGCCGCGGGCGGCCCTCCTCGACGTCGTCCGCCGCGCAGGTCTGATGGCACAGCGAAACGCCCCGCTCCGCCTGCGCTTCGCCGACGGCGAGCTGACGGTCTCTGCGCAGACGCAGGACATCGGTGAGGCGACGGAGTCGTTGCCGATCGACTACGCCGGCGAGGAGCTCGAGATCGGATTCAACCCGGACTTCCTGCGCGACGGACTCGAGGCCGTTGCGGCGGACACCGTCCAGCTCAAGCTCATCAACCGCCTCCGGCCCGGCCTCATCGCGGCTCCCGACGAGAGCTTCTGGTACCTGATCATGCCCATCCGCCTCGCGGGCTGATCGTCCGCGAGGTCACGCTCCGGGACTTCCGCTCGTACACGGCACTCGAGCTCGAGCTCGTGCCGGGTGTCGTTCTGCTGCACGGGGCGAACGGTGCGGGGAAGACGAACCTTCTCGAGGCGCTGCACGTCGGAACACAGGGGTTCTCGCCGCGCGCCCGGCGAGACGTCGCAGATGATCCGCTTTGGCGCAGATGCGGCCAGAATCGCGCTCGGGGGTTCTCGCGGCGCGAACGCCGTCGAGACCGACACCGTCCTCAGCGCGCCGCGATCCGCGGACCGTCAAGCTCAACGGCGAGCGGATCGAGTCCGACCGGCTGCAGGCACGAGCTGACCACTCTGGTGTTCACCCCGGACCGGCTGGCGGTCGTGAAGGGCGCTCCCGCCACCCGTCGCGCCTATCTCGACCGGGTCGTCGGGCCGCATGTCGCCCGCCCGCGCGAAGGTGGCGAACGAGTACGCATCCGCGGTCGGTCAGCGAAACGCGGCGCTCCGACGGATCCGGGCGGGGCAGTCGACGCGCGACGCGCTCGCGCCCTGGACCGATCGCGTAGTCGCACTCGGAGCACGAGCTCGTCGTCGCGAGGACCGAGACCGTGGGCCTCGTCGCCGGCGCGTTCGCCGAGCTGTCCGGCAGCTTCGGTCTCGCCGACGCCGCTCTCGCCTACGAAGGCTCGGCGCCGACGGTCGACGAGCTCGAGAGTCGTCTCGCCGCCGACATCGATCGTGGCATCACGGGGGCCGGTCCCCACCTCCACGACCTGCGGATCGAGGCGGGCGGGAGAGACCTTCGCGTCTACGGCTCGCAGGGCGAGCAGCGCGTGGCGGTGTTGTCGCTCGTGCTCGCCGAGGCCGAGCTGCTCCGCGACCGCCACGACGTCTCGCCGCTCGTGCTCCTCGACGACGTGCTCTCGGAGCTCGACGGCAGCCGCCGAGCGGTCCTGGCGGAGGTGATCACGCGGACGGCCCAGACGGTCGTGACCGCGACCTCGGCGGAAGCGCTGCCGAGCGATCCGGCGCTGTCACTCGCGGTCACACCGGGTCGAGTGGGCTGATGGAGCGCCTCGGCGATCAGGTCCAGCACGAGCTACGCCGGAGCGGCAGTCGAGACGCGATTCCGCTCGCCGAGCTCACGGCCGCCTGGCCGACGGTCGTAGGCGACGCAGTTGCAAGGAACGCGTGGCCGCTTCGGATCGCGCGGGACGGGACGCTCCACGTGGCCGCGGCCTCGGCGACGTGGGCCCACGAGCTCGACCTGCTCCAGGAGACGATCCTCGACGGACTCAGGGACCGTCTCGGCGACGCAGCGCCGGCACGAGTGCGATTCGCCGCCGGGCCGATCCCGGAGCCGCCGACGCCGAGAGAGCCGCCCGCGGAGGCTCCCACGAGACCCGTCGAGGTCCCGCCGGAGATCGCCTCGGAAGCGGCCGCAGCCGCCGCCGAGATCGACGACGAGGAGCTCCGCGAGCTCGTGGCGAGAGCCGCTCGCTCGAGCCTGTTGAAGGCCCGGTCCGGCCGCTCTTTCTGGTAGACTTACAGCGCCCCGCAATATGGCGATTTGCAGGGCTTTTTTAATGGCCGAAGCAGCCTATACAGCAAAAGACATCACTGTCCTCGAGGGCCTTGAGCCTGTTCGTCTACGACCCGGGATGTACATCGGTTCGACGGGCTCTCGCGGCCTGCATCATCTCGTCTACGAGGTGGTCGACAACGCGGTCGACGAGGCCCTCGCCGACCGGAATGACGTCGTCGACGTGACCATCCATCCGGACAACTCGGTGACCGTCCGCGACGCCGGAGCCGGCATCCCGGTCGACCTCATCGCCGAGCAGGGACTCCCGGCGCTGACCGTCGTCCTCACGAAGCTCCATGCCGGCGGCAAGTTCGGAGGGGACGGCTACAAGGTGTCCGGTGGGCTGCACGGCGTCGGCGTCTCGGTCGTGAACGCTCTTTCCGAGTGGCTGATCGCAGAGGTCCGACGCGACGGCAAGGTGTACCGCCAGGAGTTCGCCCGGGGTGAGCCCACCGGGGACATGGAGACGATCGGTGTCTCCAGCAAGGACGAATCCGGGACGACCATCTCGTTCCTCCCCGACCCGGACGTCTTCGACGAGACGGAGTTCTCCGCTGCGACGCTCTCACAGCGCCTGCGCGAGACCGCGTTTCTGACGCGCGGCTTGAAGATCGTCCTTCGCGACGAGCGCGCGGGCGGAAAGACGGAGGAGTTCCACTACGAGGGCGGCATCCGCGACTTCGTATCGCACGTGAACGAGTCGAAGGACACGGTTCACAAGCACGTCGTCTACTTCGAGGGCGAGACGGACGACGGCCAGGTGGAGGTCGCGATGCAGTGGAACGGCTCGTACGTCGAGTCGGTCTTCTCGTTCGCCAACAACATCAACACGACGGAAGGCGGCGCGCACCTGTCCGGCTTTCGCGCAGCGCTCACGGGGACGCTCAACCGCTATGCGCGGGAGAAGGGGCTGCTCAAGGAGAAGGAGGAGAACCTCGAGGGCGAAGACGTCCGCGAGGGTCTCGCGGCGGTCATCTCCGTGAAGCTCCGAAATCCGCAGTTCGAAGGCCAGACGAAGACGAAGCTCGGCAACCCTCCGATCGAAGGTCTCGTCAAGACGACCGTCAACGCGCGACTTGGCCAATTCCTCGAGGAGAATCCGACCGAGGCGAAGCAGATCATCACGAAGGCCGTCTCGGCCTCCCGCGCGCGACAGGCGGCGCGGAAGGCGCGCGAGCTCACACGCCGCAAGAGCGCCCTCGACTCGAACTCGCTGCCGGGCAGGCTTGCCGACTGCCAGATCTCGGATCCAGAATCCGCGGAGCTCTTTCTCGTCGAGGGTGTGTCGGCAGGCGGCTCGGCTGTCGACGCGCGTGACCGGAGCTACCAGGCGATCCTGCCGCTTCGCGGCAAGGTGATCAACGCGGAGAAGAACCGGATCAACAAGGTTCTCTCAAACGAGGAGATCCAGGCGATCATCACCGCAATCGGGACTGGCATCGCGGACGAGTTCGACCTGGAGAAGCTCCGCTACCACAGGATCATCGTCATGACCGACGCCGATGTGGACGGAGCACACATCCGCACGCTCATCTTCACGTTCCTGTACCGCCAGATGCAGGAGCTCGTCGAGGGCGGGTTCGTCTACATGGCCGTCCCTCCGCTCTACCGCGTGAAGATCGGCTCGCAGCTGCGCTACATCGAGAAGGAGTCGCAGTTCGAGGACCTTCTCGCGCGCGAGCGCATCAAGGACATGGACGTGACCGACCGCCACCGCGAGACGCAGAAGCTCACGGAGGCGCGGTACGGGCGCCTCGCGAAGGTGCTGAACGAGTTCGACGGATGGGTCGGGCGGCTCCGCGAGGACTTCGGCGCGGGGCCTGCGAATTTCGTCGTCGACCACAGGCTCGTCGAGGGAGACGCCGCTCAGCGTGGAGGACGCGCTCGCCGAACGCGAAGCGAACGGCTTCGAGCTCGCGATCCTCAAGACGTCCGACGACGGAACCGAGGTGCGCATCGTCGAGGCGGAAACCGGCGCCGCGGCCAGCGTCGTCGTGCCGAGCACGCTGTTCTCGTCCCCGATCTACGCGAACGTCCGAAAGACGTATGCGCGCCTCGTCGAGATCGTGGGCCACCCGCCGTTCGACATTGCCTTCGGGAAGAAGACCCGGCACGCGGACACGTTCGGCCAGCTTCGCGAGGCGGCGCTCGAGCTCGCAAAGGAAGGCCTGCAGGTGAGCCGCTTCAAGGGCCTCGGCGAGATGGACGCCGATGAGCTCGCCGACACGACGATGGACCCAGCCCATCGCACGCTGATCCGCGTCGAGGTCGAGGACGCCGCGGCGGCGGACAGGGTGTTCTCGATGCTCATGGGCGACCAGGTGGAGCCTCGGCGTGCCTTCATCGAGCAGAACGCGCGCGATGTGAGGTTCCTGGATGTCTGACATCGTCGAGCCGCTCGGCGCCGGCCGCATCGAGGGCCGAGAGCTCGAGCAGGAGATGCGCTCGAGCTTCATCGACTATGCGATGAGCGTCATCGTCGCGCGCGCTCTGCCCGACGCCCGTGACGGCCTGAAGCCGGTCCACCGCCGCGTGCTCTATGCAATGCACGAGGCCGGCTTGCAGCCGAATCGCCCCCGGCTCAAGTCGGCCCGCGTCGTCGGTGATGTCATGGGTTACTACCACCCGCACGGCGACCAGTCGATCTACGACACCCTCGTCCGCATGGCGCAGACGTTTTCGCTGCGCTACCCGCTCGTCGACGGGCAGGGGAACTTCGGGAACATCGACGACTACCCCGCCGCCGCGATGCGCTACACGGAATGCCGGCTCACGCGTCTCGCGACCGAGATGCTGCGGGACATCGACATGGACACGGTCGACTTCGTCCCCAACTACGACGAGTCGCGCCGCGAGCCGTCCGTCCTCCCTTCGCGCTTCCCGAACCTGCTCGTCAACGGTTCTGCCGGGATCGCCGTCGGGATGGCGACGAACATGCCGCCGCACCGGCTCGGCGAGGTCGTCGACGCCGTCGTTCAGCTCATCGACAAGCCGGAGGCGAACGCCGACGACCTGATGAGCCACGTGAAGGGCCCGGATTTCCCCACCGGCGCGATCATCGTCGGACGGTCAGGTGTGCGCGACGCGTATCGAACGGGCCGTGGGCGGATCATCATGCGCGCGCGTGCGCACGTCGAGGAGCTGCGCGGCGGCAAGAACGCGATCATCGTCACCGAGCTGCCCTACGGCGTGAAGAAGGGCGGCGACTCGGGCGTCATCAAGAAGATCGCCGACCTCGTGAACGAGAAGGTGCTGAGCGAGATCTCCGACGTGAAGGACCACTCGGACCGCACGGGCATGCGGATCCAGATCGACCTCAAGCGCGAGGCCATCCCGCAGGTCGTCCTCAACAAGCTCTTCAAGCACACGCAGCTGCAGACGACCTTCGGCTACAACGCCGTCGCCCTCGTCGACGGCGTCCCGCGCACGCTGTCGCTGCTCGAGCTCGTCCGGTACTACCTCGACTACCAGCGCGAGATCGTCACCCGCCGCTCGAAGTACGAGTTGCGCAAGGCGCTCGAGCGCGCGCACGTGCTCGAGGGCTACCTGGTCGCCCTCGACAACCTCGACGAGGTGATCGCGCTGATCCGCAACGCCGAGGACACGGACTCCGCGCGCGAGGAGCTCATGGCCCGCTTCGAGCTCTCCGAGATCCAGGCGCAGGCGATCCTCGATCTTCGACTCCGCCAGCTCACCGGACTCGAGCGGAAGCGCATCGAGGACGAGCATGCCGACCTGCAGGAGCGGATCGCCGAGTTGCGCGCGCTCCTCGGCACTCCCGTCGCTCGTCGACGACGCCGTGCGCGAGGAGATCCTCGAGCTGAAGGAGATCTACGGCAAGACGGACGAGCGGCGCACCGAGATCGTGGCCGGCGAGACCGACCTCGAGCTCGAGGACATGATCGCGGAGGAGGACATGGTGATCGCCATCACCAAGTCCGGGTACATCAAGCGGCTACCCGTCAGCTCCTACCGCGAGCAGCGCCGCGGCGGGATCGGCGTGATGGGGATGGATCTGAAGGACGAGGACTACATCGAGCACCTCTTCGTCGCCTCGACGCACGACTACATCCTGTTCTTCACGACCGTCGGCAAGGTCTACCGCCTGAAGGTCCACGAGCTTCCGCTCGGCTCGCGCCAGTCCAAGGGGCGCGCCATCGTGAACCTGCTGCCGTTCCGGCAGGACGAGGACGTGCAGGCGGTCATCGCCACCCGCAACTTCGAGGAAGCCAAGTACCTCGTCTTCGCGACGAGGAAGGGCATGGTGAAGAAGACCGAGTTCGCCGCGTACAACACGCCGCTGAAGGCGGACGGGATCATCGCCATCAAGCTGCGCGACGACGACGAGCTCATCGGCGTGAGGCTCGCGGAGGACACCGACGACGTGCTGATGGTCTCGCGGCTGGGCCAGGCCGTCCGCTTCCACGGCAAGCAGGTTCGTGCGATGGGTCGCGACACGTCGGGGGTCGCCGGCATGAAGCTGCGCGGCGCCGACGAGGTGATCGAGGTCGACATCGCGGTCGACGACGCCGATCTCCTGGTCGTGACCGAGAACGGCTACGGAAAGCGAACGCGCGTGGGTGACTACCCGGTCAAGGGCCGCGGGACGATGGGGGTGAAGACGGCGCAGCTCGTCGAGGGGAAGGGCAGGCTCGCGGGTGCCCGGATCGTCCACGACGGGTACCAGGTCATGCTGATCTCGGACGGGGGCACGGTCATCCGGATCCCGGTCGACGGCATCCGGCGCGCCGGGCGGGCCACTCAGGGCGTCATCGTCATGCGCCTCCGCAAGGACGAGCAGGTTGCGACCCTCGCGCCGGTCATCGGATCTGACGACGAGGTCGATGTCGTTCCCGCGGACGGGACCGTTCCACCAGACGAACAGGCAGCTTCCGCGGACGAGCCCGTGGATCTCGCGGACACGCCTGACTGACTCGGTCGACCCGTTTCGTACCCCAAACTTTTTTACTTTTTTTTTCTTTTTTACTTTTACTTACCTTTCTTGGAGTAACCATCCAGAGGATGGACGTACGCAGCGCTACCAGTTCCGTACTGGTGTCTTTCTTGTTCTTTGCCACTTTGTTGTTGAGCGCGCTCTCTCTGTTCTGTTCTGTCTTCTGCTTTCTCGCAAATCCTTTCTTGCTCTTTCAGCTGAGACAGTGTCTTAGTTGCTGTAACTTCTAATGTCCTCACCCAGTCTTTCTCTCCCTTCACTCAAGCAGTAGCATCCGGTCGTTCAGCTGACTGCAGCGACTGTCTTGCAGATCACTTCTCTCTTCTTCTTAACACTACATCTTTCTCTTACTCTTTCTCCTTGCTTTCTCTTCACTCTCTTCTATCCTCCAGCGCTTCTTCTTTTTTTTACTTCTCTTTTTCTATCTTTACATACTACTTTTTTTTTTTTTTTTTCCGTGACGCAGGTCGCAACGCCTGTCCTCCAGACCGCGGCTACCTGTCCTGCAGACCGTGACGCAGGCCGCACTCCTGTCCTCCAGACCGCGCTCCCGTCCTGCAGACGGTGACCCAGGCAGCTGCTCCCGTCGTCCAGCTACGACGCAGGCGACTGGCCTCGTCGTGCAGACGACGGCGTCCGTCGTTCAGTCGCCGCTCTCGTGCTGATGCGACGACCGCTGCCATCGTCGAGTCGTCTGCGCGCGACTCGCACCGACCGGTGCTCGACACCATCGGACAAGCTCTGAGCTCCTCCGGCCGTACCGTCGGTCGGCTTCGACGACCCCCTCGGAGCAGCAGGGCACGACGCCCCGGTCGTGTCGCCGTCTGACACTAGCTCCGCCCCCACGCCGTCTGCCGTCGCGCTGCCTGCGCAGCTACCGCTCCCGAGCGCCACGAGCGCCCTCCCTCTCGAGACGGCACGAAGCGATACCGAGCGCCGCGTGGTGACAGCGCGTCTCGCAGACGCCGTTTCGGCCATTCCGCTCGCGAGCGCCACGGCTACGAGCTCGCCGGACATCGTCGCGCGCCTCCGAAATCTCGCCCAAGGGCACCCGGGCTTCGCGCCCTCACCGCGGCGACCCGGCGCGCCTGGCACACCGCCGGTTCCCGGCTCGGCAGCCTCCGCTGTCTCCGGTGGCGGCGCCTCCATCGTCGTCGCGGCACTCGTCGCGCGCTTCTTCTGGCAGCACCGGGCTGAGTCGAAGGCTCCGACTCAGACTGGCCCCCTGGCCGCTGCCGATCCCGGTTCCTTCGCTCGAGCGGCCTGGATAGCGCGCCGACTCTGATCCGTCGCGTCCGTGAGTGGCTCCACCGGCGCTGTCCTACGTAACGCTCGAACGAAAGGAACCCATGAAACGGTACTTCTGTACCGTCGCGATCGGCATCGTGCTCGCCCTCGTGAGCACGGGCACCGCGACGGCCGGCCTGCCCCTTCCGGGCGGGTCCGGAACCCAGCTCGTCACGTTCGGCGACCAGACGGTCGGCGAGCAGCACAACGACGCCGATGTCACGCAGTCGCAGGGGAACGGCAACCTCAACATCTCCCCTGCGGTTGCGATCTTCGGTAACGCCTGCGACCTGGAACGCCCAGGGCAACGGCAACGACCGCGACGGCGAACATCGACCAGTCGAACTCGGTCGACGCAGTCGCAGTCGTCGCACGCAGAAGCTGTCGCTCTGGCGCGGCTGCTGCGACGGCCAGAGCCAGGCCGGGCAGCAGTCCGTGTGCTTCGGCGACCAGACGGTCGGCGAGCAGAAGAACGACGCCGACGTCGATGCAGTGGCAGGGGCAACGGCAACGTCAACGTCTCCCCGGCGATCGCGCTCTTCGGCGACGCCGAGACCGCGAACCAGCAGGGGAACGGCAACGACGCCGACGCGACTATCACCTAGTCGAACGACGGCGACCCAGTCGCAGTCGCTCGACGCAGAAGCAGTACGGCGGAGCTCGCTGCTGCGACGGCCTGAGCCAGGCCGGCCACGCAGGAGACGACCTTCGGCGACCAGAGCGTCGACAAGCAGCGCAACGACGCCGATGTCACGCAGGCGCAGGGGAACGGCAACCTGAACATCGCCCCTGCGGTGGCGATCTTCGGCAACGCCGGCACCTGGAACGCCCAGGGCAACGGCAACGACGCGACTGCGAACATCGACCAGTCGAACTCGGTCGAGCAGTCGCAGTCGTCGATGCAGAAGCAGTCGCTCTAGCAGCACTCCGGCTGCGAGTCGCAATGCGCCAGGGCTCGTCGAAGGGCCACAGCGAGTCACCGACGTGGAAGAAGCAGAAGGGCGACGACTGCTGCGACCGGCTCCAGCCAGGCCGGCATGCAGGGGGCGACCTTCGGCGACCAGACGGTCGGCGAGCAGAAGAACGACGCCGATGTCACGCAGAAGCAGGGGAACGGCAACGTCAACGTGTCGCCCGCCGTGTCCTTCGGCGGGAAGCACGAGTCCTGCGACTCCAAGTGCAAGGCTCGTGGCGCCGCACGGCGACGACGCCAAGACCATTTCGGGTCAGGGCAACGGGAACACCGCGAGCGCCTGGGTCGACCAGTCGAACTCGGTCACCCAGACGCAGGAAGCGCGCGCAGTCCCAGCCGCTCGCCGAGTGGTGCAAGGGGCTGGTCACCCGCTAGCGACGACGCAAGCGCCGGTCGGGCTTCGATGCCCGGCCGGCGCTTCCTCGAGCGAAAGGAGAGGAGATGACCAGCTTGTCGACCAACCCGCCCCGCACCACACGTCGCATCACCGCCCGCGAGCGTCGACGTGCTGGCGCTCGTCGCAGCGGGCTATTCGACGCGCCGAGATCGCCGGCGTTCTCTGGATCACGGAGGACACCGTCCGCAACGCACGTCAAGCGCGATCTCTCGTGCGCTCTGGAGCGCCCGAACGCGTGCGCACGCAGTGGCGGTCGCGTATCGCGAAGGGCTCGCTTCTGCTGGACGGCGAAGGGAGGTCCGTCTAGGACGAGCTCGAGCGGCGTCAGCCGCCCTTTCCGTCCGCGGCGTTCGAGAGCGCCGTGAGGAGGTCGATCGGGATCGGGAAGACGATCGTCGAGTTGTTGGCCGCGCCGATCTCGAGGAGCGTCTGCAGGTAGCGCAGCTGAACGGTGATCGGCTCCTGCGCCATGATCGCCGCCGCGTCCTTGAGGCGCTCCGAGGCCTGGAACTCGCCTTCCGCCGAGATGACCTTCGCGCGGCGCTCGCGCTCGGCCTCGGCCTGGCGCGCCATCGCCCGCTGCATGCTGGCGGGGATCTCGACGTCCTTGACCTCGACCACCGAGACCTTGATGCCCCACGGTGACGTCGCCTCGTCGATGATGCTCTGCAGGATCGCGTTGATCTTGTCGCGCTCGGAGAGCAGCTCGTCGAGGACGTGCTGCCCGAGCACGGATCGCAGCGTCGTCTGCGCGATCTGCGACGTCGCGACCATGTAGTTCTCGACCTGCGTGATCGCCGCGTTCGGCTCGACGATCCGGAAGTACGCGACCGCGTTCACCCGAACGGGGACGTTGTCCTTCGTGATGACCTCCTGCGGCGGCACGTTCAGCGTGACCGTGCGGAGGTCGACCCGCACCATCTGGTCGACGAACGGGATGATCAGGAAGATGCCCGGGCCCTTCGGGGGGTCGAGCAGGCGCCCGAAACGGAAGATGACGCCCCGCTCGTACTCGCGCGTGATCTTGACCGCGAGGAAGAGGAGCAGGACCAGGATCGCGACGACGACGGCGAAGGCGATCAGGGCGACGCTCATGCGGTGTGTTCCTCCTCGGTCGGGTGTGCTGTGGATCCTACGAGCAGACGCAAGCCCTCCTCGATGCCTTGCACACGCACGCGTTCCCCGGGGAGGAGCTGCGAGCCGTCCGCGGTACGCGCGCGCCAGAGCTCGCCGTTGACGAAGACCAGGCCGTTCCGCCGCACGACGCCTTCGTCGCCGACGATGTGCGACGTGCCGACCGCCGGCGGAAGCCGGCGCACGCGGACGACCTTCACGATCGCGAAGCCGAGGAGCACGGTGAGCGTGCCCGCGATCGCAAGGGCGACCGGGAGCGACACCTGGTACGCGTCTCCGGCCGGATCGAAGAGCATGAGCGCGCCCAGGACGAACGTGATCGCACCGGCGAGCGTCAGCGCTCCGTGAGACGGGATGAACGCCTCCGCCACGAAGAAGAAGGCCGCGAGGAGCATGAGGAACAACCCGGCGACGCGAGACCGGGAGCACCTGCAGGCCGTAGAGCCCGAGGATGAGCGAGATCGCGCCCACGGTGCCCGGGAAGATGAGACCCGGATTCCAGAGCTCGACGACGATGCCGATGAGCCCGATCGACAGCATGAGCGCGATGAGATTCGGGTCGACGAGGAAGTCGCGCGCCCGCTCCCAGAAGCTCATCTCGACGTTGTCGATCTCCGCGCCCGCGGTGTCGAGGACGAGACCCTTGGGAACGGTCTTCGTCCCGTCGATCTCGTTCAGCAACGCAGGCAGCGTCGGCGCGATCGCCTCGACGAGACCGATCCGCAACGCCTCGCGCGCGCCGTAGTTGGACGCGACGGTCACCATCCTCCGCGCGGCGGCGACGTTGCGGTCGTGCTCGCGGGCGAGCTCGCCGACGTAGGCCGCCGCGTCGTTGACGACCTTCCGCCGCAGATCCTTCGAGATGTCCTCGCCGTTCAACGAGATCGGGGTCGACGAGCCGATGTTCGTCTGCGGCGCCATGGCGGCGAGATCCGACGCCATCGTGATGACCGCGCCCGCCGAGTCGGCCGACGATCCCGACGGCGCGACGTAGACGATCACCGGCACGGTCGAGGCGAGAAAGCGCTTGACGATCCCCCGCATCGACGAGCCCAGCCCGCCCGGTGTGTCGAGGACGAGGACGACCGCGTCGTACCCGCCGTCCTCGGCGCGGTCGACGGAGTTCTCGACGTACTCCTGCGTGACCGGGTTGATGTCGTTGTCGAGGTGGACGGCGAGAACCCGCGGCGGGTCCGCCTGCCCGAGAGCGGCCGGCGCGACCGCAAGCGCCGCCGAGAGCGAACGAGAGGGCGAGAAATCCCCGCAAACAGCGGCCTGGCACCGGTGTAAGGATTCTATCAACCGGAGGTTCGCGGCCCTTGCCCGCGAAGGACGGACGCGCGACCCTGGAGACCCGTGCATCGATCTCTAGCTCTCATCCTCGTCCTGCTGACCGCGACCCTCGCGGCCCCGACCGCTTTCGGATCGAGCGCGGCGGAGTCCACCACGGTCGATCTGCTGCGACGCGCAGGCGGCTCGTACGTCGCTGATCGGAGCGTGCCCCGATTTACGCTCGCCGGCGTTTCATGGCGCGGGAGGGGGACGGTCGAGTTCCGCACGCACTCCATCGGCGGCCGGTGGAGCACATGGCACGAGGCAGCGCCCGAGATGGAGGACGGTCCAGATGTCGGATCGCAGGAGCAGCGCCGCCTCGGCTGGCGGCTGGGCAACCCGTGGTGGGCCGGAGCCTCCGACCGCATCGAGGCACGTGCGAAGGGCCAGGTGTCGGGCATGCGAGCCCAGCTGGTCTGGAGTCCGGCGACGCACGCGCCGCCGCTCAGGGTCCCCGCCGCGACGGTTGCACCTGCGATCGTGCCCCGCTCGGCGTGGGGGGCGGACGAGTCGATTCGCCGCGGCCCGCCCGTCTATGCGTCGGACATCGAGTTCGCGATCGTGCACCACACCGCGGGAAGCAACGCGTACACGCGGGCGCAGGCTGCCGCCATCGTGCGCGGGATACAGCTCTTCCACGTCAAGTCGAACGGCTGGAACGACATCGGCTACAACTTTCTCGTCGACCGCTTCGGCACGATCTACGAGGGCCGGTACGGGGGCGTCGACCGCAACGTCGTGGGCGCGCACGCGCTCGGCTTCAACACCGGCTCGGTGGGAATCGCGCTTCTCGGGACCTACGGCAACACGAAGCCATCTGTCGCCGCACAGGACGCGATCGCGCGGCTCATCGCATGGAGGCTCGATCTCGCGCACGTCGACCCGATTTCGACCCTCACTTTTATCTCGGGAGGAAGCGAGAGATACGCGCCAGACGCCCCGGTCACGCTCCGCGCAGTGTCGGGCCATCGCGACACGGGCTCGACGGAGTGCCCGGGGAACGCGCTCTACGCGCGGCTAGGTGCCATCGCCGCCTCGGCGCGTACGCTCGGCGGTACGAAGATCTTCGAGCCGCAGGCGAGCGCGTCAGGGACGGCGATCCGGTTCCGGGCACGCATCTCCCAGTCACAGCCGTGGACGGTTGCCGTGACGACCGCTGCGGGCGCCGAGGTCGCAGCCGGCTCCGGCACCGGGACCACCGTGGACTGGACCTGGGCTTCGGCGGGCGTGCCGCCGGGCTCCTACCGCTGGACGATCGCCGCCGGTGCCGCACGGCCCGCGACCGGCATCCTTCGCGCCGGTGCGAACAGCGCTGCTCTCGCGATCGAGAGCGCCGCAGCACAGCCAGAGGCGATCAGCCCGAATGGCGACGGCCAGGCCGACGCCGCGACGGTCACGTATCGCACCACCGCAGCCGCCAACGTCACGGTCGAGGTGACCGATGCGCTCGGCGGGGTCGCGGCGACCCTGGTCGACCGAGTGTGGACGCAGGCCGGTGAGCACAGGTTGTCGGTCGACGGCACGCTGCTCGTCGACGGCGAGTACAGCGTGCTGATCACTGCGCGGACGGCGGCCGGCGCGACGGTTCAGAGCGTCGTGCCGCTCCGCGTCAATCGCACACTCGGTCTCGTGACGACGTCGCCGGCCGCATTCTCACCGAACGGCGACGGTCGCAAGGACCGCCTCACGCTGACCTTCACGCTGGAGGCACCCGCCGAGGTGGTCGTTCGCATCGAGCGCGAAGGCCGCTGGGTGGCGACGCCGCTGACGGGTGTGTTCGGTGTCGGTCCGCAGCGACTCGTGTGGGACGGCTCCCGCGCCGCCGGGACTCTTCGCGACGGGGAGTACAGCGCGGTCGTCGAGGCGACGAACGAGATCGGCGTCATCTCGTACAGCGTCCCGTTCGCGTCGGACACGGTCGCGCCGCGCGTTCGGGTCATCCCAGGACGGCGCCTGGTTATCGTGGTGAGTGAGCCCGCGGTGCTCACGCTCGTCATTGACGGTCGGTCCCTGCGACGTGAGGTCTCGAAGGCGGGAACGGTGGGCGTCCCGGGGGCCGGTGCAGCACGGCGAATCCGCGTCGTCGCCTGGGATGCGGCCGGCAATTCGAGCGGTCCCGTCGTGAGCATCCGCCGCGAGTAGCGCCGGATCCGGGCAGTAGACTCGGCCCGTGGAGACACCTGCCGTGCCGTTCGGGAGGGACGTGATCGAGTCGATCCTTCCCCATCGCGATCCCTTCCTGCTCGTCGACGAGGTGACCGAGCTCGAACCGGGGCGCCGCGTCGTCGCGCGGAGGTCGGTCAACGCCCAGGACTGGTGGTTCCCCGGCCACTTTCCCGCGCGCGCGGTCATGCCGGGCGTCCTCATCGTCGAGGCGATGGCTCAGACCGGCGCGATCGCGGTGCTCGTCGAGGAGGAGAACCGTGGAAAGATCGCGTTCTTCGCGGGAATCGACGACTGCCGCTTCAAGCGCGTCGTCGAGCCGGGGGACGTTCTCACGCTCGTCTGCGAGATCGACACGATCCGTGGGCCGATCGGTCGCGGCAAGGCAACCGCTCACGTCGGTGAGGCACTCGCCGCTCGCGGAACCCTGACCTTCGCGGTGGAGCGCTAGCGATGCTGGGCACCGCGCAGGGCGTCCGGATCGGGATCACCGGCCTGGGCGTCCATGTGCCCGCCAAGGTGATGACGAACGACGAGCTCGCAGCGATCGTCGAGACCTCCGACGAGTGGATCCGCGAACGAACGGGGATCCGCGAGCGTCGGATCGCCTCCCAGGATGAGGCGCTCACCGACATCGCGATGCCCGCCGCCGTGGCCGCACTCGCCGACGCCGGCGTTGCAGCTGCCGACGTCGACCTCCTCATCTGCGCGACCGTGACGCCGGACATGATGTTCCCGACGTCGTCGGCGATCCTGGCGGACGCGCTCGGGTATGCGTCACGCGGCGGCGTACGACCTGCTCGCGGGTTGCACAGGCTTCGTCTATGCGATCGCGCAGGCCTACGGGATGCTCGCGTCCGGTCTCTCGCGACGCGCGCTCGTGGTCGGAGGCGACGTGCTCTCGAAGATCCTCGACTGGGAGGACCGCTCGACGCTCGTGCTCTTCGGAGACGGCGCCGGCGCGGTCGTCATGGAGCCGGTCGACAACGGGAGGCTTCATCGGGTTCGAGCTCGGCGCGGACGGGGCCGGAGGCGAGTACCTGTGGTATCCGGGCTCCGGTTCGCGTCACTTCGACAACCCGGACTCGTTCGTGAAGATGAACGGTCGGGAGGTGTTCAAGTTCGCGACGCGCGTCATGGTGTCGTCGGCGAACGACATTCTCGCCGAGTGCGGCAAGACCGTCGACGACATCGACGTCTACGTCCCGCACCAGGCGAACAAGCGGATCATCGACTACGCGGTGGCTAAGCTCGGGATCCCTGCTGAAAAGACCATCGTGAACGTCGATCGCTTCGGAAACACCTCGTCCGGCTCCATCCCGCTCGCGCTCGCCGACGCGCGTGCCGAGGGGCGGCTGCAGGACGGGGCGCTGGTGCTGCTGACGGGGATGGGCGCAGGCCTCACGTGGGGCTCGGCGCTCGTCGAATGGACGAACGGGAGGGCCTGATGAGCAAAGTCGCGTTCTGCTTCCCCGGACAGGGGTCGCTCGAGGAAGGCATGGGGCGCGAGATAGCGGAGGCCTTTCCCGCTGCCCGCGAGGTGTACCGGATCGGATCCGAGGCGACGGGGCTCGACCTCGAGGAGCTCTGCTTCTCGACGCCGCTCGAGCGGCTCGTCGATACGGAAGTACAGCAGCCGGCGCTCGTGGCGACGAGCCTCGCGATCCTCGCCGCGATGCGCGATCGCGGGCTCGAGCCAGACGTGGTCGTCGGACACTCGGTCGGTGAGTTCGCGGCTCTTGCGGCCGCCGGGTCGCTGGAGACAGGGACGGCGATCGGCCTCGTCCGCGAGCGTGGTCTCGCGATGGCCGAAGCGGCACGCCAGCGCCCCGGTGCGATGGCCGCGATCCTCGGTCTCGCAGACGAAGAGGTCGAGAAGCTCTGCCGGCGGATCGTCGGTGTGTGGCCGGCGAACTACAACTGCCCGGGTCAGGTCGTCGTCTCGGGCGAGCACGAGGCGGTCGAGGAGTGTTGCGCCGAGGCCGCGAGCCTCGGCGCCCGACGAGCCGTGGTGCTCAAGGTCTCGGGCGCATTCCACAGTCCGCTCGTCGCGAAGGCCGCCGACCGCCTGCGGCCGGCGCTCGAGCGTGTGAAGTTCCACGAGCCACTGTCGCCGTTCATGTCGACGGTGACGGCCAAGATCGAGCCGGCGCAGAAGGGTCGCCGCACTGCTCGTCGACCAGCTGACAGGCCCGGTGCGGTTCACGCAGGCTGCGACGGAGCTGATTCGCACGGGCGCTACGACGTTCGTGGAGGTTGGCCCCGGAAATGTCCTCTCGGGGCTCGTCAAGCGGATCGACCGCGGAGTCAAGACGATGTCGGTCAACTCGATCGAGAGCCTCGAGCGCGCGCAGGAAGTACTCGCTCGGTGACGCAGGCCTTCTGCTCGCTCGAGGGCAAGACCGCCCTCGTCACGGGGGCGTCGAAGGGCATCGGCCGCGCGATCGCGTCCGAGCTCGCTGGCGCGGGTGCGTCGGTCGTCCTTTCGTACCGCACGGGTGCCGACGAGGCGGAGACGCTCGCCGCCGAGCTCGGTGCGCGAGCGCTGCAGGCCGACGTGTCGGACCCAGGCTCCGCCGCCGCGCTCGTCGAGGAGGCGGGCGACGTCGACATCCTCGTCAACAACGCCGGGGTCACGCGGGACGGGCTCCTCGTCCGCATGTCGGACGACGACTGGAACACCGTCATCGACACGAACCTCGCCTCGTGCTTCTACACCTGCCGCGCAGCTGCCCGGGGGATGATGAAGAAGCGCTCGGGGACGGTCGTCAACATCTCGTCGATCGTCGGGATCCACGGGAACTGGGGCCAGACGAACTACGCGGCGTCGAAGGCCGGGATCATCGGCTTCACGAAGTCGCTGGCGCGTGAGCTCGGGAGCCGGAACGTCCGGGCGAACGTCGTCGTTCCCGGGTACGTGAAGACACAGCTGACCGAGGTCCTGCCCGAGGGGGCGACCGAGGCGATGCTGACGAACACGCCGCTCGGCCGCCTGGGCGACCCGGAGGACGTCGCCGGGGCCGTGCGTTTCCTTTGCTCCGACGAGTCGTCGTTCATCACGGGCGCGGTGCTGCTCGTGGACGGTGGGCTGGGGATGTAGGGCGTGGCTGGCGAATCCTCCAACGGCCGCCGAGTCGTCATCACGGGAGTCGGCATGGTCACCCCGCTCGGCAACGATCCGGACTCGACGTGGCAGAGCCTCGTCGCGGGCGAGTCGGGCGCCGGGCCGATCACGCATTTCGACACGACCGACTACGACGTCCACTTCGCCTGCGAGCTGAAGGATTTCGACCCGACAGTCTGGATCGACCGCAAGCAGGCGCGGCGCATGGACAGGTTCTCGCAGCTCGCGCTCTCGGCGGCTCGCATGGCCGAGGCAGACAGCGGCATCTCGATCGCCGCGGCACCGGAGCGCGTCGGCGCGGCGGTGGCGACGGGGATCGGTGGGCTGTACGCCTTCGAGAACTGCTTCCAGACTCTCCTCGAGCGCGGGCCGGACCGCACGAGCCCCTTCGCGATCGTTCAGATCATCCCCAACATGGCGGCTGCCTGGGTCTCGATGGAGCTCGGCGCACAGGGACCGCTCGCGGCCGAATGCACGGCGTGCGCCGCATCGAACATGGCGATCGGCGACGGCCTCGACGCGATCCGCCTCGGGCGTGCCGACGTCATGTTCTGTGGTGGCACCGAGGCGCCCATCACGCGCGTCGGCATCGCGGGCTTCACGGCGATGAGAGCGCTGTCGCGACGGAACGCCGACCCGAAGGCGGCGTCGCGACCGTTCGACTCGGGCCGCGACGGCTTCGTGATGGGCGAGGCGGCCGGGATGCTGGTGCTCGAGGAGCTCGAGCACGCACGCCAGCGAGGCGCCAAGATCTACGGGGAGGTGCTCGGCTACGGCGTCTCCTCGGACGCGAGCCACGTCTCCGATCCCGATCCGACCGGTGCCAATCCGGCTCGGGCCATGCGGATGGCGTTCACGGACGCCGGAGTCGAGCCCGAGGTCGTCGGGTACGTGAACGCGCACGGGACGTCGACCCCCTCGGGGGACGCGGCCGAGACACGCGTTCTCAAGCTCGCGCTCGGGGAGGAGAAGGCCTACCGGACGCCCGTATCGTCGACGAAGGGCGCCACGGGGCACTGTCTCGGCGCGGCGGGCGCGATCGAGGCGATCTTCACGACCTTTGCGCTGAGGGACGGACTACTGCCGCCGACGATCAACTATGACGACCCCGATCCCGAGTGCGACCTCGACTACATCCCGAACGAGGCGCGCCGCCAGGACATCGCCGTCGCGGTCAACAACTCGTTCGGCTTCGGCGGGCACAACGCGTGCGTCGTGTTCCGCCGCTGGGACGAAGCGGCGTAGCGACTACAGCCTGAGCTCGAGCAGGATGGTGTCGCGCCAGACGCCGTCGAGTTGCGCGATGCGCTCGAAGCGACCGACGAGACGAAAGCCGAGGCTCTCGTGGAGCGAAAGGCTCGCGACGTTCTCCGGGAACATGCCTGCCTGGATGCTCCAGATCCCGCCGGCAGCGGCGCTCGCGATGACGGCCTCCATGAGCGCGCGACCTGTTCCACGACCGCGCTCGCTCGTCGAGACGTAGACCGAGTTCTGGGCGACTCCGGCGTAGCACGCTCGCGAGGAGGTCGGAGCGAGAGCGGCCCAGCCCACGACGCGTCCGTTCTCGACGGCGACGAGCCGGTGCTCTGCGTGGTAGCTCGCATCGAACGCGTCGTAGTCGGGCGGCTTGGTCTCGAACGTCGCGGTGCGAGTCGCGATGCCCTCGGCGTAGATCGCCTCCACCGCGGGCCAGTCGGACGGGATCATCGGCCGGATCTCGATCACGGCAGGGAGACTAGGCTTGCGCCATGGAGCGGTGGGCGACGTTCGACTGCTACGGGACGCTCGTGGACTGGAACGGTGGGATCCGTGCGCAGCTCGAGCGGCTGTTCGGCGTGGAGCGCGCGGACGAGTTGCTCGTGCGCTATCACGAGCTCGAGCCCGAGATCCAGGTGGAGAGTCCCGGGATCTCGTACCGCGAGGTGCTGACGCTCGCGCTCGAACGGCTCGCCGCCGAGACGGGCCTGAGCCTTCCCGAGGGTGAGACCAGTTCGCTCGCCCAGTCCCTTCCGGACTGGCCGGTGTTCGACGACGTCCGGCCGGGCCTGACCGAGACCCACGACCGTGGCTGGAAGCTTGCGATCCTCTCGAACACCGATCGCGATCTCATCGACGCCTCGATGGCTTCGATAGGCGTTCCGTTCGACCTGGCGATCGTCGCCGGCGAGATCGGGTCGTACAAGCCGGCACACCGACACTGGGAGGTGTTTCGCCAGCGAGTGGGGGACGACGTGGGTCACGTCCACGTCGCCCAGAGCCTCTACCACGACATCGGTCCGGCGACGGACCTCGGCATCCCGTCGATCTGGATCAACCGGCTGGACGAGCCAGAGGATGCGCGGCCGAACGTGACGCTCACCGGGGTTCACGTCCTCGCGTCAGCGCTCGACTCGCTCGTCCCGGCCGTGTGAGCGCGCTCCGTCCTCCCACCGAGGACGATGCGCCCGAGGTCGCGAGGCTGATGAGCGAGCACGCGCCAGAGCGCGTCGATGCGGCCGAGGTGGCCAACGAGTGGACCTGGCCGACGGTCGATGTGCGCAGCGACGCGCGGATCGGTGAGGGGGTGTACGTGCTCGTGGAGGACATCGGCGAGGCGCGCGGCTGGATCGACGTTCAGGGACGTGCCCGCAACCGAGGCGCTGGACTGGGCAGAAGGGCGTCTTCGCGAGAAAGGCGGACGGCGGGCGTTCACGGGCGGCTGGTCGACGAACGAGAGACTCCTCGGCGCACTCGAGACGCGCGGATATCGACGCACACGCAGCTCCTGGAGGATGGAGGTGCCGCTCGAGGCCGCTCCACCCGAGCCGTGGTCGCCGGACGGGATCGAGATCCGCGCTGCGCGCCGGCGAGGAACAGGTCGCGTACGACGTCCACCAGGAGGCGTTCGAGGACACGTGGGAGCCGATCCACTGGTCGTACGAGGAGTGGGCGCACGCGTACGTCGAGCCGCCGCACTTCGAGCGCGGGCTCTGGTTCCTCGCGTGGGACGGTGCCGACCCGTGCGGCGTCGCCATTTGCCGCCCGCACTCGACGGCCCTCGACCTGGGCTGGGTCGCCGTTCTCGGCGTGCGGCGCGACTGGAGGCGGCGCGGGATCGGCCACGCGCTGCTGGCGCACGCATTCGGCGCTTTCGCCGAGCGCGGCCTGGCACGTGCGGGTCTCGGGGTCGATTCGGAGAGCCCCACGGGGGCCAACGCGCTCTACGAGGACGTGGGGATGTCGAGCACGAGCAGGTTCGACATCTACGAGCGGATCCTCGCGTGAGCGCCCTTCGCGCACGCTGCCCCAGCTGCCGGACGTTCACCGCGGTCGCGGTCGGGGAGAGCTACGAGTGCCACAGCTGTGGCGCGACCTTCGCCGCTGGTCTCGTCCGCGTCCCGGCCGCATGGGGCGCTGGGGGCGAGGGGATGGTCGCCGGCGCGCGGATCGACGTCCCGTACCCGGAAGTAGCCGTCGTAGAGCGGGCGACGCTCGACGAGCAGACGGACGCGATCGCCGACGCTCTCGCCCCGCGGCCGATCGCACTGGGCGGTTGTTGCTGCACCCACGTCGGCACGGCGATCGGGGTCGCACGTCGGGTCGATCGGCTCGCACTCGTGTGGATCGACTCGCACGGCGACCTGAACACGCCTGAGACCTCCCCGTCCGGGAACCTCTGGGGCATGCCCTTCCGGATGCTTCTCGACGCCGGTGTCGTCGCGCCCGTCGAACGCGGCGCTCGTGGGCGCTCGTAACCTCGATCCGCCCGAGACGGAGTACATGGCAGCGGTCGGTCTCGACGACTCGATCGAGCGTGCGCTCGCGGACGCGGATGCGACGTACGTGGCTCTCGATCTCGACGTGCTCGATCCGTCCGAGGTTGACGTCCTGATCCCCGAGCCGGACGGCATCTCGGCAGACGAGCTCGAAGCACTGATGAGCGATCTCGCCTCGAGGACTCGGATAGCAGGCATGGGCGTGACCGGGTTCCTCGCGACCGAACGCAACGCCACGCTGGCGACCCGGATGCTCGCGGCGGCCGGCTTCTAGTATCCAGCCATGTCTTCCGGGCAAGGACGGGTCGACGTCGAGGTCGAGAGCAAGCGTCCGGACGAAACCGCGTCCGCCCAGTCCCACCCGAACACGTGCCCGGGGTGCGGATCGCACTACCGCGACGACGAGCTCGAGCAGACGCTTCGCGTCTGCCCGCAGTGCGGACACCACTTCCGTGTCCGCGCTCGAGCGCGCATCGACCAGCTCGTCGACAGGGGCTCGTTCACGGAAGAGGACACCGATCTGCGCTCCGCGGATCCACTGGCCTTCTTCGATCTCCGCCCGTACACGGAGCGGCTTGCCGAGGCCGAGGTGGAGACGGGCCTCGGCGACGCGATCGTATGTGGCGCGGCCGCGATCGAGGAGGGCGATTGTCAGCTCGCGGTGATGGATTTCGCCTTCATGGGCGGCTCGATGGGGAGTGTCGTCGGCGAGAAGTTCGTCCGTGCCTGCGACCGGGCGACGAATACCGGAGCGCCGCTCGTGTCGATCTCGGCGTCTGGCGGTGCACGCATGCAGGAGGGCATCCTCGCGCTCATGCAGCTGCCGAAGACGATCTGCGCGATCGACGAGCTCCACGATTCGGGTGGCGCGATGATCTCGGTCCTCACTCATCCGACGACCGGCGGGGTGCTCGCGAGCTTCGCGAGCCTCGGGGACGTGATCGTCGCGGAGCCGGGCGCGCTCATGTCCTTTGCAGGCCCGCGCGTCGTCGCGCAGACGACGCGGGAGAAACTCCCGGACGACTTCGGGCTCGCTGAGTCCAACTATCGCTTCGGCCACCTCGACGCGATCGTCCCGCGAGCCGAGTTGCGCCCGACACTCGGGCGGCTGCTCAGGCTGTTCGTAGACGCGTAGTGGCGAACGAGGACGAACTGCGGCTCCGCGAGCGGCTCAGTAAGCTCGGCGGCATGAAGCTCCTGCGCGGCACGAAGCTCAGCGGTGAGCTCGCGCGCCTCCAGGATCAACTCGATCACATCCGGGCGGACCCCAGTGCCGAGGAGATCTGGCAGTCCGTCGAGCTCGCTCGGCATGCGGATCGGCCGTACACGCTCGACTACGTCGAGCGGATCTTCGAGGACTTCTTCGAGCTGCACGGCGACCGGGGCCGCGCCGACGACCATGCCCTCGTCACGGGGCTCGGGAAGCTGGGCGGCCGCACGGTCGTCCTCGTCGGGCACCAGAAGGGACGCGATCTCAAGGAACGCACGAACCGAAACTTCGGGATGGCCTACCCCGAGGGGTACCGGAAGGCAATGCGGGCCATGACTCTTGCGGAGCGGCACGGCTTCCCGCTCGTAACGCTGGTCGACACGCCCGGCGCGTATCCGGGGGTCGCGGCGGAGCAGCACGGCCAGGGGGGCGCCATCGCGCGGTCACAAGCTGCAATGGTGCGTTTGAACGTGCCGACCGTCGCGTGCGTCATCGGCGAGGGAGGCTCCGGGGGCGCGATCGCGATCGCGGTCGCCGATCGCGTGCTGATGCAGGAGAACGCGATCTACTCGGTCATCTCGCCGGAGGGATGTGCGGCAATCCTCTGGCGCGATGCGAGCGAGGCGCGCAAGGCTGCAGCCGCTTTCAAGCCGGACGCGGTGCACTGTCTCGAACTCGGGGTCATCGACGGCATCGTCGCGGAGCCGGAGGGCGGAGCGCACCTTGATGCCGACGCTGCTGCGACGCTGCTCGAGCAGGGCATTCTCGCTGCACTCGACGAGATCGAAGGGTTGGACCCGGTCGACCGCCGCCGCGAGCGGCGCGCGAAGTACCGCGTCATGGGCATTCTCGCCTCCGTCTGAGTCTTTCCACAGATTCCACAGGCTTATCCCCGGTCATGTTATGCCCGCTGAGCAGGGAAAAGCTGCGTCGTGCGGCGGGTTGGTAAAGGAACTGTTGCGGTTCGGGCGACAATCCACAGATGAGTCTCGACGAGTACCGCCGGAAGCGGAATCCACGCAAGACGACCGAGCCGTTCGGGGATTCGGCGACGAGCGCGACGCGGTTGCGCTTCGTGATCCAGCGCCACGCGGCCCGGCGCTTGCACTACGACTTCCGGCTCGAACGTGACGGTGCGCTTGCGAGCTGGGCCGTCCCGAAGGGCGTCCCTCTGCGGAAGGGCGAGCGCCACCTCGCCGTGCACGTCGAAGACCACCCGCTCGAATACGCGGACTTCGAAGGCGTGATTCCGGCAGGGCAGTACGGCGCCGGTACGGTGGAGATCTGGGACCGGGGCACGTATGACCTCCTCGAGGAGAAGCGGGACGGCGGCCTGACCGTGCGGCTGCGCGGCGAGCGCCTCGACGGCGTGTGGACGCTCGTACCGGCCTCGCTCGACGGCGACGAGAAGAACTGGCTCCTCCTGCGCAAGGACGCCGGCGACGGCAGCGGTGGTCGCTACGAGCCGATGCGCGCGGTCGCCGCCGACGCACCTCCCGTCGGGGAGGGCTGGGTCTTCGAGCCGAAGTGGGACGGGTACCGCGCGATCGTGACCGTGTCCGGCGGCGACGTGACGCTCACGAGCCGCAACGGCAACGATCTCACCGAGCGGTTCCGCGAGGCCGCTCGGGCGGCGATGCTCGCGATCACGACGTCGGATGCCGTCCTCGACGGCGAGATCTGTGCGCTCGACGATCAGGGCCGATCGCGGTTCTCGCTTCTGCAGGAGGGCGGGGGCACGTCCGTGCTCGTCCTCTTCGACCTCCTGGAGCTCGAGTCGGAGTCGCTCGTCGACCTGCCGCTCTCCGAGCGGCGGAAGCGACTCGAGCAGATCGTCGATTCGACGGGCGGTGTGCTCGTGTCGCCGCAGTTCGACGACGGGGCGGCTCTCCTGGCGGCCGCTCGTCAGCAGGGCCTCGAAGGTGTCGTCGCCAAGAAGACGGACTCGCAGTACAAGCCGGGCCGACGATCGCCCGAGTGGCACAAGGTCAAGCTGCGGCAGACGCAAGAGGTCGTCATCGCGGGGTACACCCGCGGACAGGGTCGGCGCTCGGGAGGGTTCGGCGCTCTCGTCGCGGGGGTACACGACGCGGGTGTGCTGCGGTGGGCCGGAAACATCGGGACGGGCTTCTCGGAGCGCGAGATCGAGCGGTTGCTGGACGTCCTCGGACCGCTCGAGCGTCCAGACTCGCCGTTCGCGGACGTCCCCAAGATGCCGCGAGTGCGCCGGGGCGACGTCACGTGGGTCGAGCCGCGTCTCGTCGCCGAGGTCGAGTTCGCGGAGTGGACGCACGAGGGCAGGCTGCGCGCCCCCTCGTACCTGCGCATTCGAGAGGATCGCGAAGCCCCCGACGTGCGCCGTGAGCACGCGCCGCTGCCGGCCGTCCTGAAGCGCGGGAAGCGAGAGCTCCGTCTCTCGAATCTCGACAAGACGTTCTGGCCAGACGAGGGGATCACGAAGGGCGACCTGATCGCGTACTACCGGGACGTCGCCGAGGTCCTCGTCCCGCACCTGCGCCGTCGGCCGTTCACGATGAAGCGCTATCCCGACGGATGGCAGGGCAAGAGCTTCTTCCAGAAGAACGCGCCGTCGCACATGCCCGAGTGGATCGAGCGCGCTCCGCTTCCCGCGTCGACACGCGAGGGGGAGAAGAAGATCGTCGACTACGCGCTCGTCGACGACGAGCTGGGCCTGCTCTGGATGGCCAACATGGGCTGCATCGACCTGCACGCGTGGTCGTCACGAGTCGACAAGCCCGACCGGCCCGACTGGGTCATGTTCGATCTCGACCCGTCCGAGGGGTCGGGGTTCGCGGAGGTGACCGAGGTCGCGCGGCTCGTCAAGGACACGCTCGACCTGCTCGAGCTCGAGAGCTATCCGAAGACCTCTGGGTCGCGTGGGATCCACGTGCTGGTCCCCGTCGCCCGGCGGCACACGTTCCCGGAAGCGCGCGAGTTTGCGTCCATCGTCGGCAGCGCCCTCGAGAGGACGCATCCCGGCCTCGTGACCACCGCCTGGGCGAAGTCGAAACGGAAGGGCGTGCTCGTGGACGCCAACCAGAACCGACCTGGAGCGACGAACGCAATGGTCTACTCCGTTCGCCCGCGCGCGGGCGCCCCGGTCTCGACTCCGTTGCGGTGGGAGGAGGTCGTGCCCGGACTCGATCCGTCGGCGTTCACGATGGACACCGTGCTCGACCGTGTGGCCGGGCATGGAGACCTGTTCGCAGGCGCGCTCGCCGGCAAGCAGTCGCTCAAGACGGCGCTGAAGGCCCTGCGCTAGCAGCGCGGCGGCGAGGCTTTCTCATCGTGTCGGCCGGCGGAGCGGCCGCTTCAGGCGTCTTCGCTCGCCCGGGATCCGTCCCCGGACCCCGGGCTTGCGCCTAGCCGCTGAGCATGGCCCAGCATCGAGAGCTCGACGATGTCGCGGCGAAAGAGGAGCGCGACCGTCCAGTCGACGACGACGCGCAGCTTCCGTGAGAGCAGCGGGAGCTGGTACAGGTGGTACGTGCGCGTGACGAACCATCCCGCGAAGCCCCACAGGTGGAGTCCGGGGATCTCCGCGATGCCCTTGAAACGGCCGAGCGTGGCGACCTGGCCGAGCATGCGATAGCCGTACGGCTCGGGCGGCCCCGTGAGGTTCTTCGCGAGCCTTCGTGCCTGCCGGAGCGCGTGTTGGCACGTCGGCGGGTCGACGACTCCCGGCGTTCTTGCGTTCTTCACCGCGGCGCAGTCGCCAAGCGCCCACGCGTCGTCGACCCCGACGACGCGCAGTGCCTCGTCGACCAAGACCCGCCCACGCTCGTCGAGCGGGAGACCGAGGTCCGGCAGGAGGGGGCTCGCGCGGACACCCGCGGTCCACACGAGCGTCCGGGCGGGGATTCGCGTTCCGTCCGCGAGTACCGCCTCGGTCCCGTCGTAGGAGTCGAGCGTCGTCCCCACGTGGATCTCGACACCGCGCTTCTCGAGTCGCTGGGCCGCGTACTTCCCGAGCCCGCGCGGGATCTCGGGCAGGATCTTCGGTGCGGCGTCGACGAGCACCCAGCGCTGCGGCGTACCACGGAGGACGGGATAGGAGCGAAGCGCGGCTCTGACCATGTCGTTCAGCTCCGCGAGCGCCTCGACGCCCGCATAGCCTGCGCCGACGAAGACGAACCCGAGCTCCGACTGGGTCGTCGGGGTGAATCGACGCCCGCTCCAGCTGGAGCAGCACCCTGTTTCGCAGCGCGATCGCGTCGGCGAGGTCCTTGAACCCGACGCCGTGCTCGGCGAGGCCGGGGACCGGGAAACGTGCGCGTCGTCGCGCCCAGCGCGACGACGAGGTGCTCGTAGACGATCTCGAGCGGACCGGCCAGCGACTCGACCGTCACGGTCCGTCGGTCGTGGTCGTGTTCCGTGACGCGCCCGAGCACGAGCTCGGCGTGCGGGCACATCTCGCGCAACGGGACCACGACGTGACGTGGCTCGATCGTCCCGGATGCCGCCTCGGGCAGGAGCGGGGTGTAGAGCATGAAGTTCTCCCGCGACACGATCGTCGCGCCGCGGCGCTTGAGGAGCCGGCCGACGTAGCTGCCGGCAAACCCTCCGCCGAGGATGAGCGTGCCGCCCCGCGCTTCTCGTTGCTCCACGGTTCATGCTTACCACTGCGATGGTCATCCAGGTCGCGGTTGTCGGCAGCGGGGGCGAGTGGGAGGCGGCTGGCCGAGGAGGTCGGACGTCTCCTCGCAGAGCGCGGCTGCACCGTGGTGACGGGCGGCCTCGACGAGGTCATGGCCGCCGCCCATCGAGGCGCGAAGGCGGCCGGCGGGGCGACAATCGCGATCCTTCCGGGCGAGGACCGGGCCGCGGCCGAATCCATGGGCCGACCACGTCGTGGTCACGGGCATCGGCCACGCACGCAATCTCGCAGTAGCGGCGTCGGGAGACGCGGTCATCGCGGTCGGCGGGAGCTACGGCACGATCGCGGAGATGGCGCTGGCGCTGCGGCTCGGGAGATCGGTGGTCGCGCTCGCCGGCGCACCGGTCGTCGAAGGCGTGCTCAGCGCTGCGACGCCGGCCGAGGCGGTCGAGCTCGCTCTACGAGACCTCGGCCAGACGCCGCTCTAGGTAGCGCGTCTCCGCTTCGTTGGTCGTCAGCTCGAGCGCGCGCCGGTACGCCGCCGCGGCCTCGCCTCGCCGGTCGAGGCGTCGATACAGGTCGGCGCGTGCGGCGTGCAGCAGGTGGTATTGCTCGAGCCCCTCGACCTCGTCGAGCAGTGCGAGCCCCTCGTCGACGTTGCCCGCGAGCGCGACTGCCACCGCGCGGTTGAGCTGCACGACGGGCGACGGATCGAGGGACGCGAGCGCCTCGTACAGCAGCACGATCTCGATCTTCGGACGCTCCTCGGCGTGCGCCGCGGCGATCGCCGCCTGGAGCTGATACGGGCCCGGACGTCGCAGCGACACGGCCCGGTCGAGCACGCGGAGCCCCTCGTCGATGCGGGCGTCGTTCCAGAGAGCGCGGTCCTGGTCCTCGAGCAGGACGATCTCGCCGTCCTCTCCGACGCGCGCGGCGCGCCGCGAATCCTGGAGCAGCATCAGTGCGAGCAGGCCGAAGACCTCGGCCTCGTCGGGCATGAGCACGGCGAGGAGCTTGGTGAGCCTGATCGCCTCGTCGCACAGGTCGGCACGCACGAGATCCGCCCCGGCCGTCGCCGAGTAGCCCTCGTTGAACACGAGGTAGAGCACGGCGAGGACGGATCGGAGCCTTTCGGGCAGCAGATGGTCCGGAGGGACGCGGAAGGGGATGCCCGCGGCGCGGATCTTTCGCTTCGCTCGGACGAGGCGCTGCGCCATCGCAGGCTCGGCGACGAGGAAGGCATGGGCGATCTCGGTCGTCGTGAGGCCTCCGACCTCGCGCAATGTCAGCGCCACGCGGCTCTCCGAGGCGAGCGCGGGGTGGCAGCACGTGAAGACGAGGGCGAGCCTGTCGTCCGGGATCGCGCTCACGTCGTCCTCCTCGACCGGGAGCTCCTGCAGCCGGCCGATGAGCTCCGCCTTCTGCTGGAAGACCTTTTCGCGGCGGATCCGGTCGATCGCCCGGTTCCTCGCGGTCGTGACGATCCAGGCTCCCGGCGTGCGCGGCATGCCGTCGCGCGCCCAGCGCTCGAGAGCAGTCGTGAAGGCGTCCTGCACCGCGTCCTCGGCGAGCTCGAGGTCACCGAGGACGCGCGTGAGGATCGCGACGGCACTGCCCCACTCCTCTCGGAAGACCCGCTCGACGTCCGGCTGCACGCAGGCGTTATTGCAGAATCGGCCGGATCTCGATCGACCCGGTGTCCTTCGCCGCCGGGATGAGCGCCGCGAGACGGATCGCCTCGTCGAGATCGGGCAGATCGACGAGAAAGACGCCTCCGATGATCTCCTTCGTCTCCGCGAACGGGCCGTCGGTCACGAGGCGCTCGCCGTCGCGGACCCGCACGACCTTCGCGGTGCCGCGGCCGTCGAGCTCCTTGCCGGTCACGTTCGGGTCGGCCTTGCCGAGCTCCTCGAAGAGCGAGATCCACCCGGGCATCTCCTCCGCCCGTAGCGCCGCTCTCTCCTCGTCGGGGAGGTCGACCCACTCGGAGTCGTCGCCGTAGATGAGCATCGCGTACTTCACAGCTGGACCTCCTCGGGATCGACGTAGACCGGCCTGACTTCGATCGCGCCGTGCTCGGCGGACGGGATCTTCGCCGCCCACTCGAGCGCCTCGTCCATCGACTCGCAGTCGAAGAGGTAGAAGCCGCCGAGCGCCTCCTTGACCTCGGCGTACGGCCCGTCCGTCACGAGCGTGTCGTCGCTCCGAACGCGCACGGTCGTGGCGTCCCGAGTCGACGCGAGCTCGTTCCCGCCTGCGAGGACACCTGCATCCTCGGCCTCGCGTCCGAGCGCGCGGTACCGCTCGTACCACGAGGCGCGCTCCTCGTCCGAGAACGCTTCCCACGTTCCTTCGTCGGCGTAGATCAACGCGATGAACTGCACGCTTCCTCCTTTCGTCGCTTCCGGTGTTCGACGAACGACGCGACGCCGTTTCGACACTACGCCGCGAGCATGCGCTCGAGCAGGAGCCGTGCGCCGGCCTTGTCGAGCGGTTCGTTGAGGTTGCCGCACTTCGGGCTCTGGACGCAGGAGGGGCAGCCCGCTGAGCACGGGCAGCGCTGCAGGAGGCGGGCTGTGTCCTCGACCCAGTCGCGGAAGCGATCGAACCCGCGCTCGGTGATCCCGACACCGCCGGAGTGCCCGTCGTAGACGAAGATCGTCGGTCTGCCGGTCTGGTAGTGGACGTTGGTCGACAGGCCGCCGATGTCCCAGCGGTCGCACATCGCCCACAGTGGGAGGAGCGCGATGAGGCTGTGCTCGGCGGCGTGGAGCGCTCCGAGGAGCTCCGGCATCTGCTCCAGCCCTTCCAGCTGGTCGGCCGCGGGGCAGAACCAGATCGCCTCCGTCTCGAACGTCGTCTCCGGCATGAGCATGGGGACGACGTCGATCGTCGCGCCGTCGCGCACGGCTTTCCGTGCGTAGCCCACCACCTGCTCGGTGACGGAGACGCGACCGAAGTGGAGCTCGACGCCGAGGCGCGCGTCGACGCGCTGCGACTCCTCGATCGTCGTCTCCGACTCCTTCTTCGCCTGCGTGTACCAGTCGACGCGAGCCGACGAGACGAGAGCGACGCGATCCTCGAGGGAAAGCGACTCGACGAGGTACTGCTCGCCGAGGTGGAGGTAGACGGCGCCCTCGTGGACGGTCGAGTAGGCCCGGTCGCGCTCCACGAGCCCGAGGAGCGACCCGGTCTCGGCGTCCACGACCGTGAATGCCTCCGCGTCGCCCGACCGCAGTGAGATGCGCGCCGCCGGGTAGTCGCGGCCCTTCCAGACGTAGCCGGCTGACGTGCGCTCGAGCTCGGGAAGCCCGGCGGCTCGCCGCAGCGCCTCCGAGCCGAGCGTGTCGACGTCGCCGTCGGTCAGCGGAGCCTCGAACGCTGCCGCGAGGACGTGCGGGTCGAGGATCCTCGGGTTGGCATGGTCGAGGATCGCGGCCTCGACCCTGCGCGAGAGGAGCGCGCCCGGCTCGCGCGCGAAGAACTGGTCGAGTGCGTCGTCGGACGCGACGAGGATCGCGAGGCCGCGGTCGCGCCGGCCTGCTCGTCCCCACTGCTGCCGGAGCGACGCGACGGTCCCGGGAAAGCCGACGGAGATCGCGCAATCGAGGAGCCCGATGTCGATCCCCAGCTCGAGGGCGTCGGTCGCGGTCACGCCGAGGAGCTCGCCTTCCACGAGCCGTCGCTCGATCTCACGGCGTTGTGCCGCCGTGTATCCGGCGCGGTACGGCGCGAGTCTCTCCGCTGTCGCGGCGTCGACCCGCTCGGCCGCGAACCGGTGGATGAGCTCCGCCGTCTTCCGGCTCTTCGCGAAGCAGATCGTGCGCAGCCCGCGCGAGGTCAGCTGCGACAGGAGGCGGGCGGCGTCGCCGAGCGGGCTCGCGCGCAGGCCGAGTTCGGCGTCCAGGAGCGGTGGATTCCAGATTACGACCTCGCGCTCGGCGCGCGCCGACGTATCGCGGTCGACGACCGTCGCGCCCTCTCCCGTCAGCTCGAGCGCGAGCTCGCCGGGGTTCGCGATCGTCGCCGTTGCGAGCAGGAACTGCGGCTCGGCGCCGTAGATCCTCGCGAGCCGGCGTAGCCGCCGAAGGACGTTTGCGACATGCGACCCGAACACGCCCCGGTAGACGTGCGCCTCGTCGACGACGACGTAGCGGAGGTTCGCAAGGACGTCTCCCCAGCGGTCGTGGTGGGGGAGGACCCCGACATGGAGCATGTCCGGGTTGGTGAGGACGACGTTCGACCACTTGCGGATCTGCCAGCGGCGCTCGCTCGGCGTGTCGCCGTCGTAGATCGCCGGCTTCAGTCCCTTCAGACGGAGCTCGGACAGAGACCGGGCCTGGTCCTGCGAGAGCGCCTTCGTCGGGTAGAGGTACAGCGCCCGCGTCTTCGGTTCGCGAGCGATCGCGTCGAGGACGGGAAGGTTGAATGCGAGGGACTTTCCCGACGCCGTACCGGTGGTGACGACGACGTTCTCTCCGCGCCCTGCTGCCTCCCAGGCCTCCGCCTGGTGGCGATACAGGGCTGTGACTCCGGTCGCGACGAGCGCGGAGGCGACGCGCGGGTCGAGGTCGTCCGGCAGCGGCTCGAGCTTCGGGTCGCGGGGTGGCTCGATGCCGGAGTACGCGATCTCCTCTCCCTCGAGGAGGTCGGCCCAGCTCGCCGCGACGGTCGTCACAGGTGAGGCTCGAACTCGCGCGCAAAACGGCCCCGCGGCTGTGCGCCGTGGACGGTCGCCTTCGGCCCTCCGTCTGCGAAGAGGATCACCGTCGGCAGCGCGAGGACGCCATAGCGGGCCGAGAGCCCGGCTTCCTCGTCGACGTTCACACGGACGAGACGGACGCGCTCGCCCCACTCCTCCGCCAGGCCTCGGAGGTGCGGCTCGATCGCGTCGCAGGGCTTGCACCACGGCGCCCAGAAGTCGACGATCACCGGCACCGGCGATCCCAGGACTCGCTCCTCGAACTGCGCGGAGCCGATCGTGTCCACGGCTACAGCTTGCCGGTGAGAGCCCGGAGCCGGAGCAGCGGGACCCGCCACATGGCCTCGGCGACGATCGAGCCGGTCATCTTCGACGCACCCGCACGCCGCTCGACGAACGTGATCGGAACTTCGTGGACGCGCAGCCCCGCTCGGGCGATCCGGTACGTCGTCTCGATCTGGAAGGCGTACCCGTGCGCCGATAGTGCGCCCAGGTCGATTGCCTCGAGCGCCGCACGCCGGAAACACTTGAAGCCGCCGGTGAGGTCGCGAACCCGCAGGCCGAGGATCGCCTGCGCGTAGAGGCATCCGCCGCGTGAGACGACCCGCCGGGCGAGACCCCAGTTTGCCGTCCCTCCCCCCGGCGCATAGCGTGAGCCGAGAACGAGGTCGGCGTCGGCGGTCGCTGCGATCAAGCGCGGGACGTCGGCTGGGTCGTGCGAGAAGTCGCAGTCCATCTCGAGGACGAGCTCGGCGCCCTCGGCGAGCGCCCACCGGAACCCGGCGACGTACGCCGGGCCGATTCCCTCCTTCGCCGGCCGATGCAGCACCGACATCCACGAGCGCTCTGCCGCGAGCCGGTCGGCGATCTCTCCGGTCCCGTCCGGAGAGCCGTCGTCGATGACGAGCACGCGGTCGGTGGCGGTGTCGAGTACCGCGCTCGAGCGCCTCGATCATCGCCTCGAGGTTCTCGCGTTCGTTGTACGTCGGGAGGCACAGGACCGCTCGTGGCACCGCCGTATCATCGCGGGATGCCTCAGACGTTGCCCCGGAACGGCGACCTCGCAGACCAGCTCGACCTTCTCGCCGATCTCTCGGAGATCCTCGAGGAGGAGTCGTTCAAGGTCGTCGCATACCGCCGTGCGGCCGGGCGCATTCGGGAGTCCCCGCTGCCGATCGCCGAGCTCGCGCTCGACGGGAGGGCGAAGGAGCTCCCCGGGATCGGCAAGACCATCGAGAACAAGGTCGTGGAGGTCGTCGAGGACGGGGAAATGCACGCGCTCACGAAGCGCCGCAGCATGGTGCCTGCCGGGGTCGTGGAGTTCCTGCGGCTCCCGGGTGTCGGCCCGAAGACGGCGGCGCGGATCTGGACGCAGCTCGGGATAACCTCGCTCGAGGGGCTCAAGAGCGCCGCCGAGGAGGGCAGGCTGCGCGATCTCTCGGGGATGGGAGCACGCAGCGAGGAGAAGATCCTGAAGGCGCTCGAGGCGGGCGCCGGCGTCGAGGCCGAAGCGCGGCGACTCCTCGGGCAGGCGCTCCCAGCGGTACGACGTGTCGTCACCGAGCTCTCGGCTCATCCGGCGGCCACTGCCGTTTCCGAGGCCGGCAGCGTGCGGCGACGTCGCGAGACCGTCCGCGACCTCGACCTCGTCGCGACCTCGAGCGACGCGCCGGCGCTCATCGCGGCGTTCTGCGACGGCGACTGGGTCTCCGAGGTCGTGGCCCGCGGCGAAACGAAGGCGACGGTGGTGAGCCACGACGGCCTTCGCTTCGACCTGCGTGTGGTGCCGGACGAGTGCTACGGAAACGTCCTCCAGCACTTCACGGGCTCGAAGGACCACAACATCGCGCTGCGCGAGGACGCACAGCGCCGCGGGCTCTCGATCTCCGAGTACGGCGTCACCGACGTCGAGACCGGCGAGGTCGTCACGCATGCGACCGAGGACGAGCTGTACGCCTTCCTCGGCTACCGCGACATACCGCCGGAGCTCCGCGAGGGGACTGCCGAGATCGGTGCGGCGCGTGACGGCGCGCTGCCGCAGCTCGTCGAGCTCGGCGACCTGCGTGGCGAGATGCACTGCCACTCGACGTGGTCGTCGGACGGCAAGAACTCGCTGGAGGAGATGGCGCGCACCGCGAAGTCGCGGGGCTATCGGTTCATGTGCATCACCGACCATTCGCACTACCTGCGCGAGGGACGCCTGGAAGCCCAGTGGCGCGAGATCGCCGCGCTCAACGAGCAGCTGACGTCGTTCCGGGTGCTACGCGGCATCGAGGTGAACATCCGCGCAGACGGATCTCTCGACGTCGACGACGCAGTTCTTGCGGAGCTCGACTGGGTCGTCGCATCGCTGCACACCTCGTTCGACCGCAGCCCGACGGAGCGGATCGTCGGCGCCATGGACAACCCGCACGTCGACTGCATCGGGCACCTGACCGGCCGACGGCTGCTGAAGCGTGCCGGTGCGGCGGTCGACGTCGAGCGGGTGGTCGCGCACGCGGTCGAGACCGGCACGGCGCTCGAGATCAACTCCCAGCCTGACCGCCTCGACATGCGCGACACGCATGCGCGCCTGGCCGGCGAGGCGGGCGTCCGGATCCCGATCACGACGGACGCGCACTCCGTCGGCGCCCTGGGCTACGCGGAGCTCGGGGTCGCGCAGGCGCGGCGCGCCTGGCTCACCGCGGAGCAGATCCTCAACACGCGCTCGTGGCGCGACGTCAAGAAGCTCACGAAGTGAGCGACTTCAGGGAGGACGGAGCGCTTGCGCTCGAGTGGGTCGCGTCGTACCTCGAGCGTGCAGGCGAGCTCCCGGTGCTCTCGCAGGTCGAGCCCGGCGCGATTCGGGCGGCGCTGCCCGCGGCCGCGCCCGACGATCCCGAGCCGTTCTCGGCGGTGGTCGGCGACCTCGACTCGATCCTCCTGCCGGGGATCACGCACTGGCAGAGCCCGCGCTTCTTCGCCTACTTCGCGACGACCGGGTCGGAGCCGGGCGTCCTCGCGGAGCTTCTCGTCGCCGGGCTCAATCAGGTCGGGATCCTCTGGCGGACCTCACCCGCGCTTCAGGAGCTGGAGGAGGTCACGGTCGACTGGTTGCGGCAGCTCGTCGGCCTCCCTGCGGAGTTCCGGGGACACATAGAGGACACCGCGTCGACCGGCGTGCTGGCGGCGGCGATCGTCGCCCGTTCGCTCACTCCGGACCGTCGCGTCCTCGTGTGCTCGGAGCACGCGCACTCGGTCGGCGAGAAAGCCGCGCGACTTCTCGGGCTCGAGCTGCGCAAGGTGCCGACGGACGACGTCTACCGGATGCGACCACGACCTGATGCGCGAGCACGACGCCTGCCTCGTTCTCGCGACGATCGGGACGACGGGCATGGCGTCGCTCGACCCGGTGCCGGAGATCGCAGAACGTTGCGCCGCAGCGGGGACCTGGCTGCACGTCGACGCCGCCTACGCGGGGTCGGCCGCGATCCTTCCCGAGCTGCAAGGTCTCTTCGCCGGCTGGGAGCGCGCCGACTCGATCGGCGTGAACCCGCACAAGTGGCTGGGGGTGCCCATGGACTGCTCCGTCCTGTGGACGCGCAGACAGGAGGAGTTCCGAAACGCCTTCAGCCTCGTTCCCGAGTTCCTGCGCTCGCCCGACGACGCGCTCAACCTGAGCGAGGTCTCGATTCCCCTCGGACGACGCTTCCGTGCACTCAAGCTCTGGGCGGTGCTCCGCTGCTACGGGCGGCGAGGGCTCCAGGAGCGCCTCCGCGAGCACCTTCGCCTGGCACGAGCTCTTCGAGAGCTGGGTGCGGGCCGAGCCCGGCTGGGAGGTGACCGCGCCGAGGCACTTCTCGCTCGTCTGCTTCCGCCGGGAGGGCTCGGACGCGGACAACGAGCGGCTCCTCGAGAGCGTCAACGACACGGGCGAGGTGTTTCTCTCGCACACACGCTTCGCCGACCGCTACCAGCTGCGCATGGCGATCGGCAACTTCCGGACGACCGAGGAGGACGTGCGGCTCGCGTGGGATCTGCTCAGGCGCGAGGCAGGGGCGCTCTGAGGTAGAGCCGCAGCGCCCGGAACACCCGGCCGCCGTCCGGGGTCGACGCGAAGCGGCCTCGGGCATACAGACCATCCTTCGTGCGCAGTGCCGAGCGAGCCCGTTCGATCTCCGCCGCGGTCGCCCCCGACGCGGCGAGGTCCACGGCCGAGGTCGTGATCCGCGACGACCCGTTGACCTGCTGGGCACGGAAGGAGAAGCACGGCGCACGAATGCAGACGATCCCCGTGTCGACGACGCGGTAGTAGCCGCCGCCCCCGGCAGCCGCTGTCCCGGCAGGCGCATACACGGCTCTGACGACGAGCTGATCGAGGCGCCGCTCGGCGAACGGCTGTCCTTGCTCGATGGCTCCGCGCAGCAGCGCGCCCGCGGGCAGGCTCGAGAGTGTCCTCCGGTTCCGGTCGACCGCCCGCGTGACGTAGCAGCGCGCCTGCCGCGTCCCGTCACCACACCGCGTCCGGGCGCCGTTCGCCAGCGCAACCCAGTAGCCGCCGCAGAGCGGGCTCGGGCAGAGCCGCATGTCGGGCTGGGCCAGGAACATCGCGGTTCCGCTCGGCGGCGTCCGTGCGAACGAGCTCGAGGGTGCGATTCCGGCAACGGCGATCAGCAGTGCCGCTAAGCCGACCCGACTGGCCATGCTCGTACGATACGTCCGTGCGCCTCGTCGCCATCGGGCTCGCGGCGGGTGTCTTCTCCGCCTTCTTCGGGGTCGGTGGCGGCATCGTCGTCGTGCCGCTCCTGATTCTCGTTGCTGGCCTCTCCGAGCGTGAGGCGACCGCGACGTCGCTCGCCGCGATCGTGATCACCGCAACGGCGGGGGTGCTCATCTTCTCGCTCCGCGGCGAGGTCGATCTAGGCTACGCGGCACTCGTCGGGCTGCCTGCCGCGGTGGGCGCGCTCGCCGGCACCGCCTGGCAGCAACGGGTGCAGGGAGAGCATGCTGACCTACGGCTTCGCGGCGCTCCTGACCGTCATCGGCGTCGTGCTCCTCACGACGTGAGCGCCTCGACCGTCGCCTTCGCGGTCCTGCTCGGCCTCGCCGCGGGCATTCTCGCGGGGATGTTCGGCGTGGGCGGCGGCATCCTCTTCGTACCGACGCTCGTCGCGCTCGGTCTCGGCCAGCTCGAGGCGCAGGGGACGTCGCTGCTGGCCATCCTTCCGACGGTGCTCGCGGGCACGTGGAACCAGCGGCGCTACGGCAATCTGCGCATGCGGACGGCGATCGTCGTTGGGCTCTCGTCGATCGTCGGAGTCGAGATCGGAGCACGCATCGTCACGGAGCTGCCGGAGGCGACGTTGCGGAAGCTCTTCGCGGTCCTGCTCTTCGGAGTCGCCGTCCAGCTCGTCTGGCGGACGCGGCGACGGCGACCTCGCTACCCTGATCCGCCGTGATCCGCTTTGCCGTCGTGGTCGTCGTTGCCGTGGCGGTGTTCGCCGCGATCGCCTCTGCTGCCCCACCACCGCGAAGCGCGAGCACCGGGGCGAGCGCGTTCCTCCTGCGCATCACGATTCCAGGCCAGGACACCGTCGCGCTCGGCGATCTCGAGTGGCCGACGTCGACCACCGCCGACGTCCAGTCGTTCCAGTACCCGGCGGACGGGTCGGTCATCAGTGTCGGCAGATCACGCGCTTCGGTCTTCGCAGCACCCGGATCGGCCGCGGCGACCCAGTCGTTCTCCGAGGCGATCGTCGTGTCCGTCTTCAACGGCGAGATCGTCGCGGGCAAGGTCACCGCGTCGGTCTCCGCGGGTGCGAGCGAGCGCTCGGTCGGCTCGGAGGCCTCGGCATCCGAGGTGCAGGGCCTGCGAGCGCTCGGAAGCGACGTGGCGAGCACACCAGGCGCGACGGCGTCGCTCGGAGACTGGGGGACGCTGACGGTGCTCGCCGGCTCGAGCGGCACGCGCAAGAAGGGCCCCCCCGCAGCGCAGGCGTCCATCACCGCGCTCCGCGTCACTCTGACTGCCGCCCACGGCGGACTGCCCGCCGGAAGCGAGATCGTGATCGGCAGTGCGCAGGCGACGTCCGTCGCCGATCTGGCCGAGCCCGCGAAGCCTGTCGTGCCTGGACGGAACGATCGCCCCCCGCCCGTCCGGGGGCCTCGCAGCCTCCCGCCCGCGCCCGAGCCGGACACCGGCGGCGAGGTCCCCGGAGGGCCCGTCCGCGTGGCGCCGGAGGTGTCGGCGCGTCTGTCGTCGGGGGGCTTCGTCTTCCCGATCTACGGAACGGCGTCGTTCGGCGACAGCTTCGGCGCGCCGCGTCCGGACGTGCCCGGCGGCTGGCACCACGGCGAGGACATCTTCGCGGCCGGCGGGACCCCGCTGCTCGCGGTTGCGGACGGAACGCTGCACACCATCGGCTTCAACCGGATCGGCGGCTACCGCCTCTGGCTTCGGGACACGCAGGGCGACGAGTTCTACTACGCGCACCTCTCGGCGTATTCGCCGCTCGCAGTCGAGGGGAGGAGCGTCCAGGCCGGAGACGTCATCGGCTTCGTCGGAAACACCGGTGACGCCGACGGCGGGCCGCCGCACCTCCACTTCGAGATCCACCCGGCCTCGATGACGGGTCTGGGCTACGACGGGGTCGTCGCCCCGTACGCGATCCTGCTCGCGTGGAGGCGCGTGCAGGACATCTCGTTCTCGGCGGGGCGGATCTACGCGCCGACAGGACCGGGCGCGGCAACGCTGCCGCCGCCCGGTGCCGTCCTGCTCGAGGCGGACGACATCGCGTCCACCAGCGGGCTCGTTCCCGGCGCTCTCGAGAAGGCGCTGAAGCGCTAGAGCGCTCTAGGGCTCGGACCCGTTGCCGCCGACGGCCGCTTCCTCGGCGTCCGCCTCGGCAACCAGCTCGGCCTCGAGCTCCTCGAGCCCTGCACCGTCACCGCCGGCGATCTGCTCCATGATCCAGTCGCGGGTCGCCTGACCGGTCCACGGGTTGTACAGAACGCCGAGCGTCACGCCGGTGAGCAGCATGACGCGGTTGCGGGCCTTGTGGGTCTTCGTCTCCTTGCCCTTGAGCTTGTCCGACGCCTCCGAGAGGTCGCCGACGAGGCTCTGGAGTTGCTTCTGGAAGTCCTTCTCGGAGACCTTCTCCGCCTTGCCCTTCAGCCCGCGACCCTTCGCCATCTGCCCGTAGATCGAGCGAGCGGCGACGAACGCGGCGAGGAGGTCCTCGCGCAGCTCGGGGTCGGTCATCGCGCGCTGGACGTACGGCTTGAGTGCGTCGGTCGACAGCGCGGGATTCGTCTTCGTCTTCGCCATGCCTGGTTCCACCTTTCCTTCGATTCGGCTCTCGAAGTATGTCGGCTACGATCGCCCGCGTGCGGGCACTGCTGTCCCTCGCCCTCCATCCGAAGCGCCTGCTCACCCTGATCGCCGGCGTGATCGGGTATCGCGGTCTACGTCTGGTTCGCAGCCGTTCGTGCAGTACCCGGCGTGAAGGAGCGCAAAACCGCCATGCGAACAACCTGGCGCGAGCGCGAGCGAAAGCGTCCCTAGCCCGTCCTCCAGCGCCCGTCTCGTAGCATCCCCCCGTGCAGCCGAAGGGCCTCATCTGTGCCGGCGGCGAGGCCACGCGCCTCGGCGAGCTGACGCGCGTGGCGAACAAGCACCTGCTCCCGGTCGGGAGCTGGCCGATGATCTACTACCCGCTTCAGCTCCTCCAGCTCGCGGGGATCACGGAGGTCCTGCTCGTCACCGGCAAGGGCCACGCGGGCCAGATGATCGATCTGCTCGGTGACGGGCGACTCGCGCCGCGCGGAGGCGGCGACCCGATCCTCGAGCTCGATCTCACCTACAAGGTCCAGACGGAGCCCGGTGGCATCGCCCAGGTCGTCGGCATGGCAGGCGACTTCGCCGCCGGCGCGCCGCTCGTCGTCGTGCTCGGGGACAACATCTTCGAGTACGCGCAGTCGGCCAGCGTCGAGGGCTGGGCGGAGACTCCCTCGCGCGCACGGATCTTCGTGAAGGAGGTCGCCGACCCGGAGAACTTCGGCGTGGTGGTCTACGGCGACGACGGCGAGGTCGAGGACATCGTCGAGAAGGCCGGCGTGGTGGACACGCGCTTCGACGTTCCGCCGAGCTCGCATGCGGTCGTCGGTCTCTACTGCTACCCGCCGGATGTCTTCGACGTCATCGACACGCTGAGGCCGTCGGCGCGGGGTGAGCTCGAGATCACGGACGTGAACCGCCACTACGCGCTCGCGGGGCGCCTCGACGCGACCGAGGTCGAGGGCTGGTGGGAGGACGCCGGCAAGCACTGGCAGCACCTCGCGGACATCGGACGCCGGATCGACGAGACCGGGGCGAACAAGCGGGACGTCGCGTGATCGACGGCCTCGTCCGCATCCCGCTGCGTCGCTCCGAGGACGAGCGCGGGTGGTTCTGCGAGCTCCGCCGGGACAGCTCGCTCCCGAAGCCGATGCGGCAGACGAACGTCTCGTTCTCCCGCGCGGGCGTGATCCGAGGTCTCCACTACCACGCGCGCGGGCAGGACGACCTCTTCGCGTGCCTCCGCGGGACGGCCCGGGTCGTCGTGCTCGACCGCAAGACCGGGCGAGACGTTCACCGAGGACATCGGCGAGGACAACCCGGTCGCCGTGTACATCCCCGGCTACCACGCCCACGGGTTCGAGGCCCTCACGGACATCCTCTTCTGCTACCACGTGACGACCGAGTACGACCCCGACGACCCCGACGAGCACACGGTTCCCTGGAACGACCCGCGCGTCGCAGCACTATGGAGCTCGAGCAACCCGATCCTGTCCGCGCGGGACGCCGCCGTCGAGTCCTGATCACGGGCGCCGACGGCCAACTCGGCCGGGCGCTCCAGGGGGTCTTCGCCGACGACGACGTCCTCGCGCTCACGCGTGCCGACTGGGACGTCACGCGTCCGCCGACCGACGCGGTGACACGAGGCGAGCTCGACCTCGTGCTGCACACCGCAGCATGGACGGACGTCGACGCTGCGGAGGCGGATCCGCAGGGCGCCGCGGCCGTGAACGTCGCGGGCACGGCGCACGCAGCGGCCCTCAAGGCGCCGCTCGTGACGTTCTCGACGGACTACGTCTTCGACGGTCGGAAGCGCTCGCCGTACGTCGAGTCGGACGGGCCGAACCCGGCGTCCGCATACGGTCGTACGAAGCTTCACGGCGAGGCCGCGGCCGGACACCGGCGCGTGGGTGATCCGGACGTCCTGGCTCTTCGGCCCGACGGGACACAACTTCCTCCGGACGATGCTCCGGCTCGGCGCCGAGCGCGACGAGGTCGCCGTCGTCGACGACCAGCGCGGCTGTCCGACGTTCGTCGGCCACCTCGCGGCCGCCGTGCGGCAGCTCGTCGACGAGGACCTGCCGACCGGGCTGTGGCACGTCGCCGCGGACGGTGACTGCACGTGGGCGGACTTCGCGGAGACGATCTTCGAGGAGGCCGGTGTCGACTGCCGTGTCCGGCGGATCTCGACCGCGGAGATCGAGCGTCCGGCGCCGAGACCTGCGTACTCGGTCCTGCGAAGCGAGCGCGAGGGAGCCCCTCGCCTGCCGCACTGGCGCGACGGGCTGCGCGCGTGTCTTGCCGACATGGACGGCTAGCCTTCCTGCGATGCGCCTCCTCGTCACCGGCGGAGCCGGCTTCATCGGCTCGAACTTCGTCCACTACTGGCTCGAGCGGCACCCCGACGACGAGGTCGTCGTCTACGACCTGCTCACGTATGCGGGGAACCGCGACAGCCTCGCCGGAGTGGAGGATCGCATCGTCTTCGTGGAGGGCGACATCTGCGACCGTGAGCTCGCCGAGGCGACGCTGCGCGACCACGGGATCGAGGTCGTCGTCAACTTCGCGGCGGAGTCGCACAACTCGCTCGCCGTCGTCGACCCGACGCGCTTCTTCCGCACGAACGTGCTCGGCACGCAGACACTGCTCGAGGCGTCGCGCGCTGCGGGACTGAAGCGCTTCCACCACGTGTCCACGTGCGAGGTCTACGGCGACCTGGCGCTCGACACGGACGAGGTCTTCACGGAGGAGTCTCCGTATCGCCCGCGGACGCCGTACAACGCGTCGAAGGCAGGCGCGGATCACGCGGTCCGCGCGTACTCCGAGACCTTCGGGCTTCCGGTCACGATCACGAACTGCGCGAACAACTACGGCCCGTTCCAGTTCCCGGAGAAGGTCGTCCCGCTCTTCACCACGAACGCGCTCGACGACGAGCCGCTCCCCATGTACGCCTCCACGCAGAACAAGCGCGAGTGGCTGCACGTTCTCGACCACTGCGAGGCGATCGACCTCGTGCTGCGGGCGGGACGGCCGGGCGAGACGTACAACGTCGGCTCGGGGATCGAGGCGACGATCGAGGAGATCGCCGACCGTGTGCTCGAGCTGACGGGCAAGCCGGCGTCGCTGAAGACCATCGTCCCCGATCGGCCGGGTCACGACCGCAGATATCTGCTGGACGCCTCGAAGATCGCCGAGGAGCTGGGTTGGACCCCGACCAGGGGCTTCGACGACGGGTTGGCGGAGACCGTCGCGTGGTACGAGGCGAACCGCGGCTGGTGGGAGCCGCTGAAAGCGCGCGCGCTCGTCCAGGAATCTTCCTGGAAATAGCTCAAGAGCGGGCCTTTCCCGGCCGAAACAACACAAACACCTAACCCTGCGGAGTTACCCTGAATCCCCTCTTGCGCGCGCTCTTCGTCGCCACTGTCAGCCTTGTCCTCATCGCGACCGGCTCTGCCGCTGGACAGCAGACGCCGTCGTCGTCCTACGGCGAGGCCGTGTTCGTCGTGTCCGGACGCGGATACGGGCACGGCGTCGGCATGAGCCAGTACGGCGCCTACGGCCAGGCGCTTGCGGGCCGCACCTACCAGCAGATCCTCGCTCACTACTACACGGGCACGCAGATCGGGCAGGCTGGTCGCAGGGAGCTCCGGGTGCTGCTCGCCGAGGGCCGCCGCGCCGTGACGGTGTCCTCCGCGGTGCCGTTCAGCGCCGTGGACGCGTCGGGACTTCGCCTACAAGCTGCCGAAGGGCACGTTGACGCTGCGCGCCGATCTCACCCTGCCCTCGGACACCGGCCCGGTCCGTGCCATCCAGCCCCTCGTCCTGCGGCCCGGGAAGAAGACGCCGCTCGCGCTCGACGGGAAGCTCTACCGCGGCAAGCTCGAGCTCGTCCCGCAGGGCGACTTCCTGCGCGTCGTGAACGTCGTTCCGCTCGAGAGCTACCTCGAGGGGGTAGTCGCAGGTGAGGTCCCGTTCAGTTGGCCTGCCGAGGCATTGAAGGCCCAGGCCGTCGCGGCCCGCTCGTACGCGCTTGCCAGCGCTCTTCGGGGCAAGCCGTTCGACCTCTATGCGGATGCGCGTAGCCAGGTGTACCTCGGTGTCGCGGGTGAGAAGCCGTCGACGACCAAGGCGGTCGACGACACGGCCGGCGAGGTCGTCCTGTACGCGGGGAAGGTGGCGACGACCTACTACTTCTCGACATCGGGGGGGAAGACGGCAAGTGCAGCGGACGTCTTCGGCTTCGCCGTGCCGTATCTCGTGTCGCGGCCCGATCCGTGGGACAAGCTCTCGCCCTACCACCGCTGGGGGCCATTTCTCGTGGGCGCGCGCACCGTGCAGTCGAAGCTCGCGACGGAGGGAAGGGTGCTCGACGCTCGTGGCGTGGCGACTCCCTCGGGTCGGTTGAGGACTCTCACGCTCGACACCACCGCAGGAAGTGAGCAGGTGCCCGCAACACTCGTACGGACCGCACTCGGGTTTCGCTCGACGTGGCTGACGATCGGCGTGCTGCGCCTCGACCGAGCGAGCCGCGGCTCCGTCGTGTTCGGGTCGACGACCCACCTGAGCGGGCTCGGCCGCGGGCTCGGCGCAACCAGGCTCGAGTCGTCGTTCGACGGAGCCGCGTGGACGACGACTGCAAGTGTCGTGCCGGATGCCAGTGGGCGCCGTCTCGTTCGACGTGATACCGAGCCGCACGACGCGCTACCGGCTCGAGGCCGAAGGCGGCGCATCGCCCGCGCTGCTCGTGCAGGTCGCGCCGCGGCTGGCGCTCACGAAGCCGACGGCGGTCGCTCCCGGGGTCCTCGGCGGCAGCGTCAAGCCCAAACTGCCCGGAGCCACGATCGCGATCGAACGGAGGAAGGGCTCGAGCTGGGTGCTCGTCGGTGATGCCGTCGTCGGCGCGACGGGCGCCTTCGAGGTCGCTCTGGACGCCCCGATTCCCGCGGGGAGCTATCGGGCGCGCAGCGACGCGACCGCGGCCTTCGTCGCCGGCATGTCTCCGACGATGGTGGTGACCGGATGAGGCGGATCCTCGTGCTCGCAGGCGTCGTGGCGGCGACGTTGGCGCTGCCGGCGACGGCCGGTGCGGCACGTGTCGCAGTCGGCCTCGCCAAGGGGGCCGAGCCCGCGGTCGTCGCCCGCTCGATACAGCGGCGGACGGGCACGCGTCCGGAGACCCTCGAGCCGATCCCCGCGCTCGTCGTCGATCTACCCGTGGGCGTCTCGCTCCGCGGTGATCCGCGGTGTCCGCTACGTCGAGCCTCTCGTCACGCGCCATCTCGCGTTCACCCCGACGGACCCGCTCGCGCCGAAGCAGTGGTATCTGCCCTACAGCGGCTTCTACGCGCCCTGGGTCACGCTGCCGTCGTTCGAGCCCATCCCGGTCGCGGTCATCGACTCGGGCGTCGACGCCGGCCATCCCGATCTCGCCGGGAAGATCCTCGGTGCAAAGAGCTTCGTCGGTGGATCCGCCCGCGTCGATACGTTCGGCCATGGGACGTTCGTCGCAGGGCTGATCGGCGCCGGTCTCGACAACGGCATCGGCATTGCCGGGCTCGCGCCGTCCTCCGAGCTCCTGATCGCGAAGGTCGTGACCAAGTCGCGCTCCATTCCCGTCGACGCCGAGGCCCAGGCCGATCCGCTGGGCGGTCGACAACGGCGCCCGGGTCATCAACATGAGCCTCGGCGGCGTTCGGGATCCACTCGATCCAGAGCGCGACACGTACTCGCGCCTGGAGGCCGACGCCGTCGCATACGCGGTCTCGAACGGCGTGGTCGTCGTCGCCGCAGTCGGCAACTCGGATCAGGCCCCCGTCAGCCCCTGGAAGTACGCGAGCTATCCCGCCGCACTCCCACATGTGCTCGGTGTCAGCGCGATGAACGACACGGGAGGGATCCCGTCCTTCTCGAATCGAGACCTCATCTACAACGATCTCGCAGCACCCGGGCTCGAGATCCTCTCGATTCTCCCGCGCCCCCTCACGGCGCGTTTCCCGCAGTGCAGCGAGCAGGGGTACTCGAGCTGCGGTCCCGAGGAGTACCGGGAGGCCCAGGGGACGTCGTTCGCCGCGCCGCAGGTGACCGCGGCCGCCGCGGTCCTGCTCAGCCTCCGGCCGACGCTCCAGCCCGAGCAGGTCTCGAGGATCCTGCAGTCGACGGCACTCGACCTGTCCGCGGCGAACGGCTGCTCGGCCTGCGCAGAGGGCCGGGATGCCTACTCGGGCTCGGGGAGACTGAACGTCGCCGCGGCGATCGCGGCGCTCGACGAGCCGCTTCCGCCTCGGGACTTCTACGAGGCCAACGACGACCTCGGGGCCCGTGCGTATCCCGTTCTGGGCACGAATCTCCGGCTCCGCGCACGGGTCGACTTCTGGGACGACCAGGACGACGTCTACGCCATCCGGCTGAACCGGAACCAGCCGGTGTACGTCGGACTGACGGGAGCCGACCCGGGCGTCGACCTCAGCCTCGCGTTCTGGCTTCCGCGCGCCACCTCGCTCGAACGGGTCGCCGACTTCCGCTATCGCGTGCGCACGTCGGCCCGCTCGGGGTCGCGCCAGTATCTGTCGTACCGCCCGCGGCTCGCGGGGACGTACTACATCCAGATACGCATGTCGAGCCCGGGCGCGACGCGCTACCGGCTCGCGATCGTCAAGGGCTAGAGCAGCTCGTCGTCCGGCACGCCACGGAGCTCGCGCGCCGGGTTCCCGACGACGATCATGCGTGCAGGCACGTCCTTCGTGACGACGGCGCCTGCACCGACGAAGGCCTCCTCGCCGATCTCGACGCCGGGGCACAGGATCGCGCCGCCGCCGACCCGCGCACCGCGCCTGATCGTGGGACCCTTGATCAGCTCGTGCCGCCTTTCGGTCCGGCCCATGAAATTGTCGTTCGTCGTCACCACGCATGGCGCGATGAAGACGTGCTCCTCGAGCGTCGAGTACGCCGTGATGTACGCGTCGGCCTGGATCTTCGTCAGCGCGCCGATCGTCGTGTCGTTCTCGACGAGTGACCCGCGGCCGAGGATCGACGTCGTCGCCGATCGTGACTCGCTCGCGAACGCACGACTGGTCGCCGAGGATCACGCGTGCGCCGATCGTCGAGCCCGCGAACACGATCGCCCCGGTGGAGACGATCGTTCCGTCCCCGATCTCCGTCGGAGGGAGCGGGTCCGCGCCTGGCGGTCGAGCGCGGGGAGAGCGACGGCTGCTTCCCCACTACCGCGTTCTCGAGCACCTTCACGCCTTCCCCGAGGATCGTCCCCGGGTAGACGATCGCGCTCGGATGGACGTCAGCCGCCATTCAATGAGATCGTGAGCATGTCGAGCGCACGCACGACACGGGCGCCGTCCCGCGCGACGCGCCGGCGGTCGCCCTCGCCTCCGACGAGGGAGAGAAAGTGCCGGCACTCGAGCCTCAGCGGCTCGTCGGTGGCGATCTTCGGGATGTGGATGTCGCCGGTGCGCGTCTGCCACTCGCCGTACGTGTTCACCGGTTTCCACGGAGATTTCTCGTACACCGTCACCTTCCGGTCGAGCTCCATGTCGTCGAAGACGGCCATCTTCTCGGTGCCGACGACGGTCATCTTCCGCATCTTGTGCGGGTCCAGCCACGACAGGTGCATGTGGGCGATTCGTCCCGACGGGAAGCGCAGGTAGCAGAAGACGACGTCCTCGACGCCGGGCTGCAGGAAGTCGCGGCCCAGCGCGACCGCCTCGACGGGGTCCTCGTCGAGGAGGTGGAGGATCACCGACAGGTCGTGGACGCCGAGCGACCACAGCGCATTCTCGTACGGCCGGATGCGGCCGAGGTTCTGGCGGTTCCCGTACACGCAGAGGACGTCGCCCAGCTCGCCCCCGTCGACGAGCTCCTTCAGCTTGCTGACACCGGGGTGGTACAGCAGCAGGTGGCCCGGCATGAGGACGAGGTCGCGCTCCTCCGCGAGCGCGACGAGCTCGTCGATCTCGGCGCCCTTCATCGCCGGCGGCTTCTCGACGAACACGTGCTTGCCGGCTTCGAGCGCGCGCTTCGCGAGCTCGTAGTGCGAGGGGACGGGCGTCGCGATCACGACACGCGTCGAGCGACGGGTCGGCGAGCATTTCTTCGAATGACTCCGCCCAGCGTGCGTGCGGGATAGCGCGCCCGGAACTCGTCCGCCTTGCCCTCGGCTGGATCGCTGAGCCAGACGAGCTCTGCGAGGTCGGCGAAGTTCCGGGCGAGGTTCTTGCCCCACTCGCCCAGGCCTGCCTGGCCGATCGCGGACGGTCACAAGCTTCCAGACCTTGTCCGAGCGCCGTCCGTTCGCGCCCGTGGCGTTGCGAAGGTCGACGACGAGAACCGACTCGTCCACGAGCCGGTCGTAGTCGATCTCCGCGTGGTCCGTCACGACGACGACGCAGTCGTACGCGGCCGGCTCGAGTGGCACGGAGCTCATGGAGATGCCGTTCTCGGCGAACGATGGCGACGTGCGGGTCGTGGTAAGCGACGTCGGCGCCCGCGTTCTCGAGGAGCCCGATGAGCTTGATCGCAGGCGATTCGCGCGTGTCCGAGATGCCCGGCTTGTACGCGACGCCGAGGACGAGGATCTTCGAGCCCTTCAGAGACCGCTGGCGTTCGTGGTTGAGCGCCTGCGAGACCACAGACCGGCAGAAGTACGGCATCGACTCGTTGACCTTCCCCGCGAGCTCGATGAACTCGGTGTAGAAGCCGAACTCGCGCGCCTTCCACGTGAGGTAGAAGGGATCGATCGGGATGCAGTGACCGCCCAGGCCAGGCCCGGGCTGGAAGGACATGAACCCGAACGGCTTCGTCGCCGCCGCTTCGACCACCTCCCACACGTCGATGTTCATCCGGTCGCACAGCTGCGCGAGCTCGTTGACGAGGGCGATGTTGACCGAGCGGAAGATGTTCTCGAGGAGCTTCGTGAGCTCGGCGGCCTCAGGCGAGGAAACGCGGTGGATGTCGTCGATCGCGGCCGAGTAGAGATCGGCCGCCGCGGCCGTCGATGCCTCGTCGATCCCTCCGACCACCTTGGTCACGTTCTTCGTCGTCCAGTCCTCGCGCCCGGGATCGACACGCTCGGGCGAGAACGCGAGGTGGAAGTCCTCACCCGCCGTCAGGCCGCTGCCGCGCTCCAGGATTGGCTGCACCTGCTCGCGTGTGGTGCCCGGGTAGGTGGTGGACTCCAGTACGACGAGATGTCCCGCGCGAACACGCGGAGCGATCTGCTCGGTGGCGGAGAGGAGGATGCGGAGGTCGGGCTCGCGCTGGCGGGAGATCGGCGTGGGGAGTGCGATGAGGATGGCGTCCACCTCCCGGAGCTCGTCGTAATCGGTCGTCGCGGCGACGAGCCCTGCCTCGACGAGCGGCTTCAGCACCTCCCCCGGGACGTCCTCGATGTAGCTCTCGCCGGCGTTGAGCTGGGCAACGCGCGAGGGGTCGACGTCGACGAGCAACACGCTCTTGCCCGCGTCGGCGAAGGTTCGTGCGAGCGGAACGCCGACGTAGCCGGCTCCGACGATGGCAACGTCGCGCTTCATCGGGTCGGGATCGTAGCGACGAGCACCTGCGCGATCCGCTCCGAGGCGTGCCCGTCCCCGTACAGCACGGGGCGGCCGGGTGGAAACGTGGCCGAGGCGACCGCCGATGCGAGTGCGTCGGGATCGGCATCGACGAGCACGTTCGCGCCTTCCGCCACCGTGTCGACCCATTCGGTCGAAGGCCGGACCGTGACGCACGGGACCCCGTACCAGTAGGCCTCCTTCTGCAGGCCGCCCGAGTCGGTCACGATGACGCGCGCCTGCGAGGCGAGGGACGCCAGCTCGAGGTAGCTCAGCGGCTCGATCGCCCTGATGTGGCTGCCGAGAGCGAGCCCTTCCTCCTCGATCCGCGCGCGGGTTCGGGGGTGCACCGGGAACACCACCATCCCGTCGATCCGGTTCAGCCCCTCCACGATGTGGCCGAGCCGCGGCTGCTCGACGTTCGCCTGGCGATGGATCGTCGCGACGACGTACGAGCCGGGCTCGTGCGGTACCGGGAAATGCCGTCCGCGCGAGCGGAGCGAAGACGCGCGTCGCGTCCGCCATCACGTCGCCCACGACGTAGATCCGACCGAGGACGCCTTCGTCCTGGAGCGTTCGCTTGGAGCGGTCGTCCGGGCAGAAGAGGAGCCAGGCGAGGCGGTCGGTCTCGATGCGGTTGCGCTCCTCCGGCATCGAGAGGTCGCCGCTCCGCAGCCCTGCCTCGACATGTGCCAGTGGAATCGACGCGTCCGCGGCCGCATGTGCTCCCGCGAGCGTCGAGTTCGTGTCCCCGTAGACGAGCACGAGGTCGGGTTCCTCCGCGCGGATGTGCTCCGCGATCGCCGGCTGCATCGCGTCGACGCTCGACGTGTGGAGGTCGAGGCGGTAGCGGGGCTCCGCCAGGCCGAGCTGGTCGAAGAACACCTGCGACATGACGTGGTACCAGTGCTGACCCGTGTGGAGGACGACCTCGTCCACGCCGGCGGCGAGCAGCGCACCGGAGAGTGGGGCGGCCTTGATGAACTGCGGGCGGTTCCCGACGACCGTGAAGATCTTCACGCGTCAGAGCCTAAGCAGCGGCGCGGTCATGGCCAGACCCTGTGAAGCTCCGTCAACGCGAGGGGCCCCGCGCGCCCTCGTCGAGTCGTGAGCGCGGGCTGCATCGCTCGCGCCGGGCATCAGCTCGTCCGCTTCGGGCCGCGGTACTCGTAGGCGCCGATGTCCGGCCGGAAGTCGCGCGGGCGACCGTCGATGTCTCGCCGCGTACCGAAGCCCCTGCTGCCGCGGTCGATGAGCAGCGTCGACGCGGCGGTCGGTCGGCCATGCTGGTCGAGATGCACGCGGCCCCACGCGATTGGGGCCACGACAGGCGACGCCACGCAGCACCACGTTCTCGACTGCCCTCGCTGCGACGCTGCAAACGTGGTGCGGATCCTGGACGAGACCGATGACGTTGTTCGCGAGGAGCGGTCGCTTCCGCCGTTGTAGGCCCCAGTAGACGCCGCTCATCCGGATCGAGCCCGCGTAGCCGTCGATGCGGCGGGCACCCGTGAGGATCGTGTTGTTCACGATGCGCACACGGCGCGGAACGCGCTTCGAGCCCTTGCTCCCGACGATGATCGCGACGCGCGCCTGATAGCCGGGCACCTTGGGGTCGGTACCGCGAAACACGTTGTTGACGATCGAAACCCTGTCCACGCCACGAACGAGGTAGAGCTGCGCCGCGCCGAGCCGGTAGACGCCGAACGAGTTCCGTTCGACGAGCAGGCGGTCGCCCGACCAGAACGACACGAGGTCCTGGTGCCCGCAGCGCTCGTGGTCCATGCGGCAGGGCAGCGCGCGCTCGAATCGATTCCCGCGCAGCGTCAGGTCGTAGCCGAAGAGGCCATGGACGAAGTCGCATCCCCGGCAGTCGTGGAACCAGTTGTCCAGGATCCGAATGTGTCTCGTCCCGTGCTTCAGGTGCAGACAGTTCGAGAACAGCGGCGAGCGGTCACCGCAGTGACGGAACTCGCTTCGCCGGATCGCGACGTGCCTCGATCCGATGATCTGAACGGTTGCCCGGTACCGCGTTCGCTTCGCCGTCACGAGTATGTCGCGCAACTCGATGTGACGGGACCCGCTGATGCGCAACCACGCGTCGCCCTCGGATCGGTGCGACCGTGATTCGGCTGACGGAAACGTGTTGCGTCCGCTCGAGCAGCAGGCTTTCCGACCCGAACTCCCCGCTCACCGACGATGCGCAGCGGTCTGGCCGAGCGTGTGCCGACGACGAGCTCACCGCCGTAGTCGTTGCGCCGCAGCTCGATGGTGCCGCCCGTGTCTCGAAGCGCAGCTACCGCCGCCGCGAACTGGGTGCTGTTCCGCACCTGGATGGCCGCGATGTCGGCGTCGGCGGAAAGCGGAACGACCAGCGCGAGGAGGGCGAGGACGCCGAGTGCGCGCAGTCCCGAGAGGTGACCCCCCATTCGAGACGGCCGACTGTATACGTGCCCGGGCGGGTCCCGGGAGGTCGCTGATACCGTCGTGGGACACAGCTCGCTCCTCCGCTGCTGCGCTCACCGCGAGCCGCGCTTGGTCCGAGCCTTGGGGGAGGAGAGCTTTGGTCGCACGGTCTGTCACCAAGACACCCGCCGAAGCCGCGCGAGTCGCGGTCCAGGCCCGCGACTGGGAACGCAACCGCGAGGCCTGGAACCTTCCGCACGCCACGGACGCAGCCGTCGACCGCCCGGCGGATCACCACGAACCCATCGCCGGAGAGAGTTCTGCAGAGCCCGACCGGAAGCCACGGGTCACACCACCGCCCGCGGAGTGATCTACCGGAGCTCGGCCTCGAGCTCGTGCTCGAGCTCACGGAGCCGCCGACCTCGTGGCACCTTCGAGGCCCTGTCGGTGTGCAGGGTGTCGAGCGCACAAGCCAGGAAGCACGCCGCGCCCAGCGAGGTGTTCCAGTTGGCGGCTGCCTGGTCGAGCATCGATCCGCTCGACGGAACGACGTAGCCGGCCACAGCGGAGATTCCGAAGAACACGCAGCCGAGCAGGTTGACTGCCGGCTGCCACCATCCCGCGCCGCGGCGCACCGGCAACCATCCACGACGTTCCGACGCGCGGTACGCGATCGCGCCCGAGACGAGGAAGCAGATCGAACCGCGCCAGTCGGGCCGCCAGACGAGCTGGTCGTACTCGGAGCTCGTCAGGGCGGTGTGCATCGCCTGGTACGTCGTGGCGTTGAAGAACAGCGTGCCGGCGGACTGGACGATGGCGGCCCACCACGCCGCGCGCCCGCCGCCGCGCGAATGCCGCTCGGACCAGGCGAGCCAGCTCTGAAACCCTCCGCCGGCCGTGAAGAGGATCGAGCCGATGAAGAACGTGACGGCGTCGGCCGAGTCGCCGACCAGCTGCGCATAGCCGGGGAAGGGGCCGATGAGGAAGCACGCCGACCCGACGGCAAAGCAGAGGGCCATCCACCGGGGCGACTCATGACCCGCCGCGCGCTCTCACCAATGTAGGCGGCATGCCCGCAGACTGGCAGAGGCGGCGATCCGCGAGCGCCATGAACGCCCTCCGGAGTGCCAGACAGCGTCGGTTCGCCGTGCAGCGCCACTTGGGATAGACAACGCTTGCCTAGACGCCGTCGACCGCACTATGTTTCTCGAACGGGGTCGGGCGTGAGCCGACGGTGGGCGATCCCCGAGGGGGGCATCGAGCCCTTCGCGCGTTCCCCACGTCCGACCCCGTCCACGTCGGCGGGCTCGGTCCGCGCAAAAATCGCCCGAAAGGCGAGGGCTTCCCTGACCTTCGACGTGTGAGACAGCGCGAAGCCGTCGCTACTCTCGGCGCCGGGGGAGGGACGAAGCCGGCCCCGCGCCCGTGGCGCACAGGCCCTCTGCGGCTGGGCCAGTCGGATCGGGGCCGCTACGAAGTTCCGCGGAGCCTCGATCGAATCCGAACACCGCTGTTTGCAGGCGTTCCTGTGATGGGCCGTGAAGGATTCGAACCTTCGACCTTGGGATTAAGAGTCCCCTGCTCTACCAACTGAGCTAACGGCCCGCGGCCGGGAAGTGTAGCCCCGGTCTCTACGGCTTCAGGCCGGTGCAGCCGCGCAGCGAGCGCCAGGTCGCGAGCTCGCGTCGAGCGATCCGAACCCGTCAGCGGACGCGGCACCCCGTCGACGATCCGGGCGGGCACCCAGCGGTACCCGAGGACGCGTCTTCCCGTCGACCGTGACGACGAGCACCCCGGTCTGGGTCGAGAGCTCGCTCGTCCCGTACCAGACGAAGTTTCCGAGGCCGTAGCCGACGAGCGCATTGCCCATCCGGCCGGCGCCCTGGACGCGGTGCGCGTGACCGCCGACGACGATGTCCGCGCCCGCGGCGACGAGCTGCCTGGCGAGCGTCCGCTGGTCCGGCGACGGGCACTGCTGCAGCTCGACGCCCCAGTGGAGGAAGACGACGACCGTGTCCGATGTCGCCCGCGCCGCTCGCACCGCGCGCAGCGAGCCGCGGAACGTCCTTGGCCGATGCGAGCCCGGGCTTGCCCGGGCCCTGCGGTCCACGCCGAGATGAGCTCGTCGTCCAGAACCTGCGTCGCGCCGATGACGGCGATCCGCTGGCCGTTGACCGTGCGGCGGAACGGACGGTAGGCCTGCGCGTCGTCGCGACCGATGCCGATGACCGGGAAGCGGTACCGCTTCGCGGCCGCGAGCGAGTCGCGGAGCCCGGCGACGCCGTAGTCGAGGCCGTGGTTGTTCGCCATGGACGCGACGTCGACGCCCGCCGCCGCGAAGCGCCGCGAACGCCGTCGCCGGAGCCCGGAACGTGAACTCCTTCGCCGTCGGCGTCCCGCCGTTCGTCACGGCGGTCTCGAGATTCACGACCGCGATGTCCGCGCTGCGCGAGCATCGGGGCGATCGGGGAGAGCGCGTGCGCGGCGTCGCCGGCGAGCCGTTGCTCGAGCGGACCCTCGAAGTGCACGTCCCCGCCGAAGGCGAGGACGACCGGCTTGCTCCGCGGGCCGTCGAGCGCCTCTGCGCCGGCGCGTCGAACCGGCCATCGACGCGCGAGGACGGAGGGCGAAAACGAGCAGCGCGACGAGCCGATTCATCGGGCCACGATAGCCACGGCGCGGTTCGCTCCCACGACCTCCAGCTCTTGGAGTAGGCTCGGCCGCTGGTGCGCAAGGGGATCGTGCAGCTGGTCGCGATCGGCGTCGTGATCGGCATTGCCGTGACGCTCGTGGCCGTCCTCTTCCAGTGGCTGCCGACGTCGGCGAGCGAGGAGTTCGACCGGATCCAGGACATCTACTGGTTCGCGACCGTCATGTCGATCGTGATCTTCTCGCTGGTCGCGGCGGTCGTCGTCTACTCGGTCTGGAAGTGGCGCGTTCCGCCGGACGACGACGCGGAAGGCCCGCCGATCCACGGCCACACCGGGACTCGAGATCGTGTGGACGGCCGTGCCCGCGATCCTCGTGATCGCGCTCGGCATCGTCAGCGCGTTCGTGCTCTCCGAGAACGGCGAAGGCGAGCGACGAACCAGCTCCACGTCCGCGTGATCGCGCAGCAGTTCGCGTGGAAGTTCGAGTACGCGGACTACGGCAAGGCCGAGTCCGGCGAGCTGGTTCTGCCCGTCGGGCCGGCAGGCCGAGTTCACGATGGAGGCCGTCGACGTCCTCCACTCGTTCTGGGTGCCGCAGTTCGGCCAGAAGATGGACGCCGTGCCCGGCATCGAGACGAAGATCCTCGTCACCCCGACGCGCACCGGCGATTTCGCCGTCATCTGCGCCGAGCTCTGCGGGCTCGGGCACGCGACCATGCGCGCGAAGGCCCGCGTCGTGACCCAGGCCGACTTCGACAAGTGGATCGAGGAGCAGCGCGCGTGACGGCCACCCACCCGGAGCACGACGTCCAGCAGTACCCGGCCCACTTCGAGCCGCCGCACGGGCTCGACGTGGCGCCTGTTCTTCGGCCCCGGCCTCGTGCGAGGCGCCTGGATGGCCGGCCTCGGCTTCCTGCTCGGAGCGGCGCTCGTCTGCCTCCTTCGCGCCTGGTGGGGCTGGGATCCCGTCTGGAACACCGAGGTCGTCCTCGTCGTGGGCGCGATGGTCGTCGCCCCGATCTTCTTCCTCGCCGGCATCGGGTCGTTCGACTACTGGCTCTACTACATCGTCGGCCGCCCCACGCGGCCCGAGGACCACTCGGGCCACGGCGCGCACTCGTGGAAGGACTACTTCCGGGTCAACACCGACCACAAGGTGATCGGGATCCAGTACCTGGTCACGACGTTCGTCTTCTTCACGGTCGGCGGCCTCATGGCGATGTTCTTCCGCGCCGAGCTCGCGCAGCCGGGCCTCCAGTTCGTCGACTCGCAGACCTTCAACGGGCTCGTGTCGGTGCACGCGACGCTGATGATCTTCCTGTTCATCATCCCGGCGTTCGCGGGCCTCGCGAACTTCGCCGTGCCGCTCATGCTCGGCGCTCCGGACATGGCGTTCCCGCGGCTCAACGCGCTCTCGTTCTGGCTGCTGCCGATCGCGGGGATCATGTTCGTCGCGAGCTTCCTCGCTCCCGGCGGCGCGTTCGGCGCCGGGTGGACGGGCTACGCGCCGCTCTCGGAGGGGCAGCCGCTCGGCCAGACGTTCTTCAACATGGGCGTGCAGTGGGCGGGGGCGTCGTCGATCATGACCGCCCTCAACTTCCTCGTGACGATCATCACGATGCGCGCGCCGGGCATGACCTTCTGGCGCATGCCGCTCCTCGTGTGGGCGAACTTCACGACGTCACTGCTCGTCGTGCTCGCGACGCCGTTCATCGCCGGGCTCGCAGTTCTTCGTGATGTTCGACCGGATCATGCACACGAACTTCTTCGTCCCCGAGGGCGGCGGCTACGTGCTCGGCTACCAGCACATCTTCTGGTTCTACAGCCACCCGGCCGTCTACATCATGATGCTGCCCGGCTTCGGGATCGTCTCCGAGGTCATCTCGTCGATGTCCCGGAAGCCGATCTTCGGCTATCGCCTGATGGCGCTTATCGCTCCTCGGGATCCTCGTGCTCGGCTTCTCCGTGTGGGCGCACCACATGTTCGTGGCGGGCATGGCCGACTGGCTGCGCGTCCCGATGATGATCACGACCCTGCTCATCGCCATCCCGACCGGCATCAAGGTCTTCTCGTGGATCGCGACCTTGTGGCGCGGGCGCATCCATCTGACGACGCCCATGCTCTTCGCGCTCGGGTTCGTGACGATGTTCGTGATCGGCGGTCTCTCGGGGATCTACCTCGGCTCCGTCCCGATCGACATCGCCGCGTCGGACACCTACTTCATCGTCGCGCACATCCACTACGTGCTCTTCGGTGGCTCCGTGTTCACGATCTACGCCGGCGTCTACTACTGGTTCCCGAAGATGACCGGACGGATGTACTCGGAGAAGCTCGGCAAGTGGCACTTCTGGCTGACGTTCGTCAGCTTCAACGCGACATTCTTCCCGATGCACTACATCGGCCTCCGCGGGATGCCGAGGCGCGTCTCCGACTACGACGAGGCGTTTGGTGACCTCAACCTGTTCATCTCCACCGCGTCCTTCGTGCTCGGCGCCTCGTTCGTCCTCTTCGTCTACAACATGATCACGAGCTGGGTGCGCGGCCCGATCGCCGAGTCGAATCCCTGGCAGGCGCGCACGCTCGAGTGGCAGGTCTCGTCGCCGCCGCCGATCTTCAACTTCGACGAGATCCCGCAGGTGGTCGGCGGTCCGTACGAGTACGGCGTGCCCGGCGCACAGCACGCGATCCTCAGCCCGACGAAGCAGGCGGCCGCCCAGGAGGAGGTGCACGCATGACCGAGGCGGTGTCGGTGCTCGTCGTGGCGAACGAGACGCTCGTCGGGGACGAGCTCGTCGACTCGCTGCGCCGCCGCGCCGAGCACGGGCCGGTCCGGGCAGCCGTCGTCGCCCCGGTGACACCACCACGCGAGGGTTACGTCGTCTACCGCGACTCGCGGAGGGCGGCGGCGTCTCGCAGGCTCGACCGCGTGCTGGCGTGGCTGCGCCTTGCAGGCATCCCGGCGCACGGCGCCGTGTACGACGACGACCCGCTGACGGCCGTGAAGGACGTCCTCGCATCCGAGGAGATCGACGAGATCGTCGTCTGCACTCACCCTGCGACGAGATCGGGTTGGCTCCGCAAGGAACCTCCTCGACGAGATCCGGAAGGCGGCGGGCGACCGTCCGGTCGAGCACATCGTCTCCGACGTCAGCGGCCGCTCGGGCGCCAACGTCCTCGTCGTGGCGAACGAGACCGTACTCGGCGAGCCGCTCCTCGATCGGATCCGGGCGCGCGCCGAGGAAAGCCCCGCGACCTTCCTCATCGTCTGTCCGCAGAGCGATCCCTCGCGCGGTGAGCATCCGGAGGCGGAGCGCAGGCTTCGTGCGGCGCTCTCCATCCTGCGATCCGAGGGGCTCGAGGTCCACGGCCAGATCGCGCACCCCGATCCGTTCGTCGCGGCGATCGAGGCCGTCGAGGACGAGCGCACGGACGAGATCATCGTGTCCACGTTCCCGGGTGAGCGGTCGGGCTGGCTGCGGCGTGATCTCGTCGGCAGGCTGCGCGCGCAGACCGGTCTGCTCGTCCAGCACGTCGTTGTCGAGGAGCGCGTGGAGGCGTACGCGTGACCGCGCACGCCGAAGCGCTGCACGGGCACCACGACGAGCACCACGGGCCCGCCGCCCGCGAATCAGAGCTCGCGCGTCGACTCGCGGACGCTCGGGATGCTGCTCTTCATCGGCTCGGAGATCATGCTCTTCGGCTCGTTCTTCGCCGCGTACTTCTTCATCCGCGTGGTCAACCCGGGCGCGTCGACCATCACGCCCGAGGCGTGGCAGTTCTGGCCGCCCTGCAAGGCGCCGCCGGTCGGGGGTGAATGCACGGCAGGTCAGTACGAGTTCCCGGTCTTCGTCGCCGGGGTGAACACGTGCATCCTCGTGACCTCGAGTTTCACGATGCACTGGGCGCTGCAGTCGATCAAGCGCGGGCAGCGCGCCGGCTTCCTGGCGGGCATGGTGCTGACGTTCCTCATGGGCCTCGCGTTCCTGTGCACGCAGGTCATCGAGTACCTGAACGTCGGCTTCAACACCGGCGACGGCGCGTTCGCATCCGTCTTCTTCGGCCTCACCGGCCTCCACGGGGCGCACGTCGCGATCGGGCTGAGCCTCCTGCTCATGGTGACCATCCGCGGCTTCCGCGGCCACTACTCGCCCGAGCACCACCACGGCGTCGAGCTTCCCGGCATCTACTGGCACTTCGTCGACGTGATGTGGATCGTCGTGTACGCGTCGGTCTATCTCCTCTAGTCAGGGAGGATTCGCTCATGGAGAGTCCGTTCCGGAGCGAGGAAGCGGCTTTCCGGTTCCTGCTGATCACGATCGGGGCGTTCGCCCTCATCGTCGTCGCCTCGTGGATCTCGACGGCCCTCGGGTTCCTCACCTTCATCGCGCTCTCTGCAGCGGCGGTGGCCGTCTACCTCAGGCAGCGCGGCCCGACGCCCGAGCCCACGCACGTCGAGCACGTCGGGAGCCCGAACGAGCGCCGTGTCCTCGTCGTCGCGAACGAGACGGTCGCCGGCGAAGAGCTCCTGAGCACGATCAGCACGCTCGCGCTCACCCAGAAGACGCACTTCCGCGTCGTCTGCCCGGCGCTGAACTCACGCCTGAAGACCTTCACGTCCGACGAGGATCCGGCTCGCGCGGCGGCGCAGGAGAGGCTCGACGCGACGCTCAGTCGCCTCTCCTCGGTCGGGATCGACGCGCATGGCGAGGTCGGCGACGGAGATCCGCTCGTCGCCGTCGACGACGCCGTCCGGACGTTCAGCCCGAACGAGATCGTGATCTCGACCCATCCTCCCGGGACGGTCGAACTGGCTGGAGCGGGGCGTGGTCGACTCGGTCCGAGCCCGCTACGACGTGCCCGTCACGCACGTCGTCGTCGATCTCGACGAGAAGGCGAGCGCGAGCTACTTGCCGGCTGCCGACGAGACGTAGTCGGCGACCGCCTGGATCTGCTGCTCGTCGAGCGAGTCCTTGAACGACGGCATCGACGCCCTGCCCGTTCGTCACTCGCTGTGACGACCTGTCCTTTGGTCGGCTTGACGTCGTCGAGGTTCGGACCGACGGTGCCCGTCGTTCCCGCATCGGCCAGCGTGTGGCAGCGAGCCGCAGTTCGCCGTGAAGATCGACTTCCCGTCGGTCGGCTTCTCCGCGGTGACGCCGGTGCCGGCAACCGAGCCGACGTAGACGGCGACGTCCTGCACGGCCTGATCCTGATCCTCGACGCAGAAGGCATTGCCCTCGACGTCGTCACACGAGGGCAGAGTCGTGTCGACCGGCGGCATGCCCGGAGCGCCGGTGACCGGATGCTCGATCGGGAACTTGATCTGCGTCGCGACGACCTGGGTGAACGTGTCCGAGGTCATCCCGGCCTCGCGTGCCTGCGCGAACGCGTCGTCGAGGTTCGGCCCGACCTTGCCGTTCGTGCCCGCGTCGGCCAGCGTGTGACAGCCGCCGCATGCCTGGATGAAGAGCTTCTTGCCGGAGCCCGGGCTGCCTTCGCTCGTGTAGCCACCGGTGCCACAGCCGGAGAGCACGACGGCCAGTCCGGCCGTGCAGAGGGCTGCGACGAGGACGACGGGCCTCACGGGAGGCGAGTCTAACGGCGTCGGATCAGCCCGATGAGCCGAACCGCTGCAGCTGCGTCAGCAGCCGCCGCACCTCCGGCGCGGTCGGATCGGTCGGTGCGAGCTTCAGGAACGTCTTGTAGGCCGCGATGGTGGTCGCGTAGTCGTTCGCCGACTGTGCAGCCTGCGCCAGTTCGAGCTGGACGCTCGGATCCTTCGGCTGCGCCGCGGCGATCTTGCGGTACTGATCCACTGCCTGGGCGGACGCGGACTGGATCTGCGAGATCGCGGCCTGGACCTGCTGGTCGTAGGTGGTGCTGACGGCGTTGGTGATCGGGTCGGGTGTGAGCGGGCTGTTCCCGACCTGGAAGAGCGTGTCGCGAATGGCGCCCGGTGCGAAGTAGTCGGAGCGGGCCTGGTAGATCTGGGCTCGCTCCTGCGCGGCCGAGGCCTGCTGCAGGTAGAGGGCGGCAAGCTCGCGGAGCGCGTCCGTGTCCTTCGGGCGCAGCTGCGTGAAGCTCTGGAGAGCTTCGATCGCGCCGTCCGTGTTCCCGGCCGCCTGCTGAGCGGTCGAGAGGTCCCTGAACGCTTTCGCGTCCTTCGGGTTGTCGAGAACCTTCTGTTCGGCATCCGAGACGGACGGCTGTCCGCCGCCGCCAGCGGCGTCGCGGATGACGTCGCCGAAGCCGATCCCGCCGGCGCCGACGCCGAAGCCGACGAATCCCAGTCCGAAGACCAGAGCGAGGAAGAGGAACATCCACTTCGCATGCCTGCGAAGCCTCGGGAAGAACATGGTGTCCTCGATTACGACGTCGGATCTGCGGACTGCAGCAGCCGGCCTCGCGCGCTGCGCGCGGCGTCGATCAGCTCGAGCCATGTCTTCCCTCCCTTCTCGTACCGTGGTTTTCCGGACACGAGCGTAGCGACGACGCCCTGGGGCGATCCGCCGAGAACCGCTCCCGTAACGGGATCTTCCCATGGAACGAACGGCGTGTCTGCGAGTGAGAGCACGGTGAGATCTGCCCGCTTGCCCGGCACCAGCGAGCCGATCGTGCCGTCGAGCCCGAGTGCGCGCGCGCCGCCGAGCGTGGCCAGCTCGAGCGCGTCCGCGGCAGTGAGGGCATCCGGTCGTCCCTCGCGTGCCCGCGAGGCGACGATTGCCGTGCGCAGCTCGTCGAACATGTCGAACGACGGCGTGGACGCCGGGCTGTCGGTCGCGATGCAGACCCGGAGCCCCGCCTCTCGCAGCGCCGTCAGCGGCGCGACCCCGCAGCCGAGAATGCCGTTCGAGCGCGGGCAGTGCGCGACGGCGACGTCGTGCTCGGCCAGGATTGCAATCTCCTCCTCGTCTGCTTTCACGCAGTGTGCGGCGAGGACGTTCGAGCTGAGGAGACCCGCCTCCGCGAGGGCGCGGATGCCCGTCGTCCCGAGCGGAGGCACCAGCATCTCGGCGAAGGACTGCCAGCCGCCGCCGCCCGTGCGCAGGAACTCGGTCTCGTCGTCGCTCTCGGCGAGGTGCGTCGCGACGGGAAGGCCGAGCTCGACGCACGCCCCGTAGAGGTCGATCGTGCACGTGTAGGGGGCATGCGGCGAGATCCCGAGTCGAACGTCGTCGGACAGCGAGTCCGCGATGCGGTCGCGCATGGGCTCGAACCGCTCTGCCGATCGGGGCGTCGGTCTCGCCGAAGACCTCCAGGTAGATCGTTGCGCGCAGGCCGAGGTCGGAGCACGCAGCCGCCGCCGCGCCGCTGAAGCTGCAGTCGCCGACTGTCGTGATCCCGGAGCGCAGGCAGTTCAACGCTCCTGCCCGGGCGATCGCCTCCATGTCCTCGAGGGCGATCCGCGCCTTGCGCCTGACGTGCAGGCCGATCCACTCGGCGAAACGGAGACCGTCGCCGAAGCCCGCGTACACGTCGTACTCGAGGTGCGTGTGGGCGTTCACGAAGCCCGGCAGGATCACCGCTTCCTCGTAGTGGACGGAGTCGCCGAGCTCCTCGCGCTGCCCGACGGCGGCGATCGTGCCGCTGTGGTCGTCGATCTCGACGGCGCCGTCGCGGATCGGTGGGCCCTCGACTGGGACCACCCAGTCGGCCGAGAGGACCGTCACAAGCCGGCTTCGGCGTAGTCCTCTTCCCAGCTGCGGTCCCAGCGGCGCTCCATGATCACGGAGAGCCAGATGGACATCTCGAACAGGACGAGCAGCGGGATGGTCTCGAACGCGAGGGACACCGGGTCGACGGTCGGAAGCAGGATCGCGAACACGAGCAGGAGCACGTACGCGATGCGCCGGTTCTTGCGCAGGCGGTCCGAGGTCAGGACGCGCAGGCGGACGAGCGCGAGGACGAAGATCGGCATGAGGAATGCAAGTCCGCCCGCGAGCAGCGTCAGCGCGGCGAAGCTGTAGTAGTAGCTCGCCCTGATCTGGATGTCGTAGATGTTGTCGTCGTACGACGTGAGGAAGTCGAGCGCCCTCGGGAGCACGACGTAGTACATGAAGAGGACGCCGAGCACGAACAGCGTCGTGGCCAGCGCGACGAACGCGAGTATGACCCGCTCGAGATGAGGCTCGACCGCCGGGGCGAGGAAGGCCCACGCCTGCCAGAGGATGACGGGGAGCGCGAGTGCGAGCGCGGCGATGAAGCTCACCTTGACGGAGGTCGTGAACGGCTCCGTCACGCCCAGCGTCACGAGCTTCTTGTCGTTCGGGAGCGGACCCGTCAGCCACTCCATGAGCCGCTCGTGGAACGCGAACGTGACGATGAAGATCGGGACGATCGCGACCAGCGCGATGATCAACCTCGACCGGAACTCGTCGAGGTGCTCGACGAGCGACGCCTCTTCACCGTGGCCGATACGGCGCGGAAGCCACCGGCGAATCATCGCGGAGTCCCTAGGTGACGGGCTGGCGCTCCGACTCCGGCTCGCTGTGGCTCTGGGAGCTGTGGCTCTGGGAGCTCTGCGGGCTCGGCTCGGAGGCAGGAGGCGGAAGCTCGACGCTCGTCGGTGCCGGGGTCGTCGTCACGGACTCCTCGACCCCGCTCACGCCGTCCTTGAACTCGCGCATCCCCTTGCCGAGCGAACGTCCCATCTCGGGGAGGCGCTTGGCGCCGAACACCAGCAGGAGCACGACGAGCAGGATGAGCAGCTCGGGGAGTGAGATGCCGAACGGCATGGGCTCACCTTAGCACTGCGTGGAACGGCGAACAGGTCCGGCTACCATGCGACAGGCGGGCGGATTCGCCTGCTGTTTCCGCGTCTTTCGGCGTACCAGGGAGGTCGTTGCCCGGCATGGCTCAGCTCGAGATCAGGAACCTGCACGTCGCCCTCGAGGACGGCACCGAGATCGTCAAGGGTGTCGACCTCGAAGTCGATCTCGGGCAGACGCACGCGATCATGGGCCCGAACGGGTCGGGGAAGTCGACGCTCGCCTACGCGCTCATGGGTCACCCGGCCTACGAGGTGACGGAAGGCCAGATCATCTTCGGCGGGGAGGACGTGACCGAGCGCGGCGCCGACGAGCGCGCCCAGCGCGGCCTCTTCCTCGCGTTTCAGTATCCGCACGCGATTCCCGGTGTGACGGTCACGAGCTTCCTGCGAAGCGCGATCAACGCGAACCGCAAGGCGCGTGCCGGAGGTACGGACGACCCGGTTCCGATTCCCGAGTTCCGCACGGACCTGCTCGCGGCGATGGAGGAGCTAAGGGTCCCGCGCGAGCTCGCAGCGAGGTATCTGAACGACGGGTTCTCCGGCGGTGAGAAGAAGCGCGTCGAGATCCTCCAGATGGCCATGCTCAAGCCCAAGATCGCCGTGCTCGACGAGACCGACTCGGGGCTCGACATCGACGCGCTGAAGATCGTCGCGAACGGCGTCAACGCACTCGTAGGAGCGGAGATGGGCGCGCTCGTGATCACGCACTATCAGCGGATCCTGGACTACGTCACACCGGACTTCGTCCACGTCTTCGTCGACGGTCGGATCGTCGCCGAGGGCGGGCCGGAGCTGGCCCACAAGCTCGAGGCGGAAGGCTACGAGGCCTTCACGCCCGCGGCAGTCGGAGGGGAGGCAGCATGAGCAGCACACACGAGACCGACGTCGTCCGCGGGATTCGTTCGGACTACAAGTACGGGTTCTCGAACCCGGACGACGCGAAGGACTACTTCTTCAAGTCTGGGAGGGGCATCTCGCACGAGGTCGTCGAGGCGATCTCGGAGCACAAGGCCGAGCCCGAGTGGATGCGGCAGTTCCGGCACAAGAGCCTCGACTACTTCCTGGCGCGGCCGATGCCGTCGTGGGGCGCCGATCTCTCCGGCATCGACTTCGAGAACATCTACTACTACATCAAGCCCACGGAGAAGCAGGCGGACTCATGGGAGGACCTGCCGGCCGAGATCCTGGATACGTGGGACAAGCTCGGCATCCCCGAGGCGGAGAAGAAGTACCTCGCCGGCGTCGGTGCCCAGTACGAGTCCGAGGTCGTGTACCACAAGCTCCAGGCCGACCTCGAGGCGAAGGGCGTGATCTTCCTCGACATGGACACGGCACTGCGCGAGCACGAGGACATCGTCAAGCAGTACATGGGCACGATCATCCCGCAGAACGACAACAAGTTCGCGGCCCTGAACTCCGCCGTCTGGTCGGGCGGCTCGTTCATCTACGTCCCGCCGGGCGTTCGGATCGAGATGCCGCTCCAGGCCTACTTCCGCATCAACGCGGAGAACATGGGCCAGTTCGAGCGCACGCTGATCATCGTGGACGAGGACGCGTACGTGCACTACGTCGAGGGCTGCACGGCGCCGATCTACTCGTCGGACTCGCTGCACTCGGCGGTCGTCGAGATCGTCGTCAAGCCGCGCGGGCGCTGCCGCTACACGACGATCCAGAACTGGTCGAACAACGTCTACAACCTCGTCACGAAGCGGGCCGTCGCGTACGAGGGCGCCACCATGGAATGGGTCGACGGCAACCTCGGCTCGAAGGTGACGATGAAGTACCCGGCGATCTGGCTGATGGGGGAGCGAGCGCACGGCGAGGTCCTCTCGATCGCCTTCGGCGGCAAGGGACAGCATCAGGACGCGGGTGGCAAGGTCGTCCACGTCGCGCCCCGCACGTCCTCCGTGATCACGTCGAAGTCGATCTCGAAGGACGGCGGTCGTGCCGGCTACCGCGGTTTGCTGCAGGTCGCGAAGGGCGCCGTCGGCTCGAAGTCCAAGGTCGTCTGCGACGCGCTCATCCTCGACGACGAGTCGCGCTCCGACACGTATCCGTACATCCAGGTCGACGAGTCAGACGTCGATCTCGGCCACGAGGCGACGGTCTCGAAGATCGGCGAGGAGCAGCTCTTCTACCTCATGAGCCGCGGTCTCTCCGAGGCAGAGGCCTCGGCGATGATCGTGTCGGGGTTCGTCGAGCCGATCACGAAGGAGCTCCCGCTCGAATACGCGGTCGAGATGAACCGCCTCATCCAGCTGCAGATGGAAGGCTCCGTCGGTTAGGAGCCCCGTTTGCCCGGTCCCATCATCAAGGTCGACGTCGTCGGCATCCCGTCGACGGATCCCGATCGGACGCGTGAGTTCTATGTCGAGACCCTCGGCCTTCGACCCGACGAGAACGCACGTTACGAGTTCTGGGTGGGAGATACGTGCTTCGCGATCTGGCAACCGGCGCAGTTCGGCGTCGAGTACGAGCCGCAGGCGAACAGCATCGTCCTGCTCCGGGTCGCCGACGTGCCTGCGGTCCGCGCCGAACTCGAGGCGAAAGGCGTGCAGTTCCAGGGTGAGACGTTCGACACCGGCGTCTGTCACATGGCGAACTTCACGGACCCGGACGGAAACCCGCTGACGCTCCACAGGCGGTACGCACCGTATCCCGAGGCGGCAGCGTGATCGGCGTCGAGCGCGTCGACTACATCCGCGTTCCGGTGACCGACATCGAGGCGGCGAACCACTTCTACGGAGAGCTGCTTGGTCTGCGGCGGAGCCCGAACTCCCCGGCCGACGACTGGGTCGAATACGAGGCCGGGAACGTCACGCTCGCCGTCATGACACCGCACACGCACGACTACGAGTTCTCGGCGCTCCCGCCCTCGACGATCGCACTCCGCGTCGCCGACGTCGCGGCTGCGAAGGCGAAGCTCGAGGAGGCGGGTCTCGAGGTAGCGGACATGTGGGACTCGGGCGTCTGCACCGGCGCCGGTGTCAGCGATCCATCCGGGAACCGCCTCGCGTCTCACCGCCGCTACGCCCCGTATCTCGACGGGACGACCCCGTGATGCAGGTCGAGCACGTCGACTTCGTGTCCGTCCTGACGCAGGACCTCGCACGCGCAAAGCGTTTCTACACGGACGTGCTGGGCCTGGAGATCGAGACCGAGGGCGAGAGCGATATGGAGCTCCGTCTCGGGCAGGTCACCCTCGACGTCTTCGATCCGTCGAGCATCGGCCAGATGTTCGCGCCGAGTCCCGCGGGCATTGCGCTTCGCGTGCCTGACGTAGACACCGCACGCAGCGAGCTCGAGGCGAAGGGCGTCGTCTTCGACGGCGAGACGATCGAGACCGGTGTCTGTCGGCAGGCATGGTTCAAGGACCCGGACGGGAACGCGCTGATGCTCCACCGGCGGTTCGACGCATGACGAGGACGGATGCGCTCGAGCGCTACCGCGCGCTCCCTCTTCCGACCACGAAGGACGAGCACTGGCGCTTCACCAACCTCGCCGGCTTCGACCCCGACGCGTGGTCCGCCGACGGCGCCACGAAGATCGCGTCGCCTCCCACAATGCTCCAGCTGGACGCGTCGGGCGTCGCCAATGTCGGCGAAGCGGGGATCGAGGTCGTGTCCGCGCCGGACGGGATTCGGTTCGAGCGTCTGCCGGAGGACCACGAGCTCCTCTATTCGCTCGTCGGGTGGGACGAGAAGTTCGCGGCCCACAACGCCGCGATGTGGGAGAACGGGCTCCTCGTCCACGTCCCGAAGGGTGTCGAGCTCGAGAAGCCTCTCTATGTCCGCATCTCGAACTCGGTCGACGGCGGCTCGCTCTTCTGGCGGCTCCTCGTCGTCGCCGAGCCAGAGAGCCGGTTCACGCTGATCGAGGAGTACGCGTCCTCGACGCCGGAGCTGCATGCGTATTCGAACGCCGCAGTCGAGATCGTCGTCCAGCAAGCGGCAAAGGTCGAGTACGTCTCCGTGCAGAACCTCTCCCGCGCCACGTGGCACTTCGGCTCGCACCACGCTCGTGTCGAGCGTGACGCCGAGCTCGACTGGGTGGCCGGTGGATTCGGCTCGGCCAACGGCAAGGTGTGGATCCAGAACGACCTCGCCGGCCAGGGCGCGACGTCCCGCGTGACCGGCGCCTACTTCGCCGACGGGACGCAGCACCTCGACTACGACACGTTCCAGGAGCACATGGCTCCGTCGACGACCTCCGACTTCGCGTTCAAGGGCGCGCTCCGAGACACGGCGCGCGTGGTCTGGCGCGGGATGATCCGCGTCGAGGAGGGTGCGCAGAAGACGAACGCGTACCAGGAGAATCGCAACCTCCTGCTCTCGAAGAGCGCACACGCGGATTCCATACCGGGGCTCGAGATCATGGCCAACGACGTCCGCTGCACTCACGGCGCGACCCTGGGCCAGGTCGACCGCGAGCAACTCTTCTACCTCATGGCCCGTGGTCTGACTCGCGCCGAGGCCGAGCGCCTGATCGTGCGCGGCTTCTTCCAGGACGTGCTGGACCGCGTCGAGCTCGAGCCGGTGCGCGACGCCCTCGCCGCGGCGCTCGAGTCGAGGATCCCGCAGGCATGACGGAGAAACCGGAGCTCACCGACACCGAGTGGCGCGAGCGCCTGACGCCGGAGCAGTACGAGGTCCTGCGTCGGAAGGGAACGGAGCGGGCGTTCACGGGCGCCTACTGGGACGAGCACTCGCCCGGCGTCTACCGCTGCGCCGGATGCGGCGCCGAGCTCTTCCGCTCCGACACGAAGTTCGAGTCGGGGAGCGGCTGGCCGAGCTTCTACGAGCCGACCTCGCTCGACAGCGTCGTGGCGGAGAACGACACGAGCTACGGGATGGTTCGCACGGAGGTCACGTGCGCGAACTGCGGCAGCCACCTCGGGCACGTGTTCGATGACGGTCCCGACCCGACCGGACTGAGGTACTGCATCAACTCCGCCGCGCTCGACCTTCAGCGCTCGTCCTGAGGGACGCGTGGACGAGCTCGGCCTCTTCCCCCTCGGCATCGTCCTCCTCCCGACCGAGCGGCTCCCGCTTCACGTCTTCGAGGACCGGTACAAGGAGCTCGTCGAGGAGTGTCTCGAGCAGGACACCGAGTTCGGTCTCGTCTACGCGGACAGCGACGGTATTCGCGACGTCGGGACGAAGGCGAGGGTGGCCGAGGTGCTCACACGTTTCGAGGACGGCCGGCTGAACATCCTCGTCGAGGGTGGCGAACGCTTCCAGGTCGACGAGCTGACTGACGGCCGATCCTTCCATACCGCTCATGTGTCGCCCGTCGCCGACGCCGAGGATGCGGCTGACGCCGCCGCGATCGAGGACGCCATGCGGGCGTTCGGCGTCCTGCGCGACGTGACCGGCAGCGAGGTCGAGCTCCCCGATCCGGGGTCGCCGCAGCTCTCCTTCGCCCTTGCTGGGAAGGTGGAGCTCGCGCCCGGCGAGAAGCTGATGCTCCTTCGCGAGCTTTCCGAGCGGCGTCGCATCGAGCTCGTGCAGGAGCTTCTCGAGCACGCGGTGCTCGCCGCGCGCCGGATGCGCCGGGCGGCCGAGCGGGCCACGACGAACGGACGCGTCGACCTCGGCTGAGACGAGGCCGGGGGTACGATGACCCCGTGGCAGTGACGACCCAGCAGAAGCTCGACGCGTACCGTCTTCGCGCGGACTTCGCGGTGTTCGACGAGCTCGTGAACGGACGTCCGGTTGCCTTCCTCGACTCCGCGGCGTCGACGCAGAAGCCCCGGCAGGTGCTCGACGCGATGCGCGACTTCTACGAGCACTCGTACGCCAACGTCCATCGCGGGGTCTACCGGCTGGCCGAGCGCGCAACAACCGGGTACGAGACGGGGCGCGGCAAGGTTGCGGGGTTCGTGAACGCACCGTCCGAGCGCGAGGTGATCTTCACGCGCAGCGCAACCGAGGCCCTGAACCTCGTCGCGTACGCCTGGGGTCTCGACAACCTCGGGCCGGGCGATGTGGTGGTCGTGACCGATCTCGAGCACCACTCGAGCTTCGTCCCCTGGCAGTACGTCGCCGGGCGCACGGGTGCGGCCTTCAAGGCGATCCCGATCGACGAGCACGGCGAGCTGCAGCTCGACGCACTCGAGGGGATCGGGCGCGAGGGAACGGTGAAGGTCGTCGCCTCGAACCTCGTCTCGAACACGCTCGGCACCGTCAACCCGGTCCGCGATCTCGCGGCGTGGGCGCACGAGCGCGGAGCGATCATGGTCGTCGACGCCGCCCAGGCGGCGCCGCACCGCCCGCTCGACGTCCAGGCACTCGACTGTGACTTCCTCGCGATCTCGTCCCACAAGATGTGCGGCCCGAGCGGCATCGGCGCGCTGTGGGGCCGGCGGGAGCTGCTCGAGACAATGGCGCCGTTCAACCTGGGCGGCGAGATGATCCGGTCGGTCTCGATGGAGCGGACGACGTGGAACGAGCTTCCGTACAAGTTCGAGGCGGGCACGCCGGCGATCGCCGAGGCGGTCGGGTTCGGGGCGGCCGTCGACTACGTGCTCGGGGCGGGACTCGCCGCGATCGAGGTGCACGAGCGCGAGCTCGTGGAGTACACCCTCGGCCGTCTCGGCGAGCTCCCCTGGATCTCGACCTACGGGCCTGCGCCGGAGCATCGTGCCGGCATCGTCTCGATGAACGTGGACGGGGTCCATCCGCACGACGTCGCGCAGGTGCTCGACTGGGAGGGCGTCGCGGTGCGCGCCGGGCACCACTGCACGCAGCCGCTCATGTCCAAGCTCGGCGTTGCCGCGACCGTGCGCGCCAGCTTCTACCTGTATTCGATTCCAGAGGATGTCGACAGGCTCGTCGACGGCCTCCACAAGGCCAAGCAGAGCCTCGGCTAGCGATGTCCGAATTCGACCAGCTGTACCGGGAGCTCATCCTGGACCACTACAAGAACCCGCGAAACCACGGGCTGCTCGATCCTGCCGATGCCCAGGCGGAGGGCCAGAACCCGCTGTGCGGCGACGAGATCACGGTGTCGGTGCGCCTCGGTGACGGCGACGTCATCGAGGCGGTCGGGTTCGACGGCCGCGGCTGCGCGATCAGCCAGGCGGCGGCATCGATGCTCAGCGACCTCGTGAAGGGACGGACGGCCGAGCAGGTCGCGGGTATGCCGAAGGACGAGCTTCTCGACGAGCTCGGGATCCCGCTCACGCCGGTCCGCCTCAAGTGCGCGATCCTCGGTCTGGGCGTGTTGAAGCTCGCGCTCCACAAAGCTCGCGGGACGCCGCTCCCAGAGGAGTGGGGTACGTCCGCGCACGAGCTGGTGCTGGAGTAGTGGAGGTCGAGGTCGGGCCTCTCGCTCCGGGGGAGATGAGGCTCGTCGAGGTCGGTTCGTTGACCGTGGGTGTCTACAACTGCGGTGGACGGCTGTTCGCCATTGAGGACCGGTGCTCGCACGACGACGGCCCGCTCTGCGAGGGGGACTGGGAGCCGGAGGCGTGCATGGTCGTCTGCCCGCGTCATGGCTCGCGGTTCGACCTCGAGAGCGGCATCCCGATGTCCCTGCCGGCCTTCGCAGCGGTGGAGACGTTCCCGGTGTCGGTTCGCGACGACGGCGCCGCCGTGGTGGAGGTCCCGGATGCTTGACGAGCGCGTCCTCGTGACGCTCGCGCGCCTCGAGTCGGAGGACGCGTCGGAGCGCGAAGCCGGTCTCCCGGCCGCGCAGCGCTCTCGAGCCATCGCTCCGACCACCGGTCGACTCCTGTTCGGACTCGCGGCGGCACAGGCTGGCGTGGAGGTGCTCGAGATCGGCGGCTCGCGCGGCTACTCGTCGATCTGGCTCGCAGCCGGCGCGCGCGTTCTCGGCGGTCGGCTGGTGTCGCTCGAGAGCGATCCCGCGAAGTGCGAGGCCTGGCGGAGGAACGTCGCGGACGCCGGGCTCGAGGAATGGGCGGAGCTCGTCGAGGGCGACGCACACGAGACGCTCGCGCGAAGCGAGGACGTCTTCGACCTCGTGTTCCTCGACGCCGAGAAGGTCGACTACGAGGCGCTCTTCACGCTCGCCCGACCGCTGCTCGAGCCGGGCGGCCTCGTCCTCGCCGACAACGTCCTCTCCGATATCGAGACGCTCGGAGCGTATTCGGCGGCCCGGCAGGCCGATGCCACGCTGTCGAGTGTGACGGTCACGCTCGATCGCGGCCTCGAGCTCTCCGTCGTCCTCGCGCCGGCTACCTGACCTCGCTCATCAGACCGTGCAGGTTGCGGTCGGGATCGCGGAAGAAGCTCATCCACAACTCGTGGTCGGGCATCTTCGCGATCAGGTGCGGCTCGTCGTCGAACAGCACGCCGCGACCCACGAGCTCGTCACGTGCCGCGTGGATGTCGTCCACGCGGAAGTACAACGTCGAGCTCGGGTGGTCGAACTCGTCACGTTCGGGCGTCGTGAGCATCAGTCGGACGTCGCCGCACCTGAGAAACGCGAGCGGACCGGCGTCGAACAGGAACTCGAGTCCGAGCGCGTCGCGATAGAACCCGACGGCGCGCTCGACGTCGTGCACACGGATCGAGATCTGACCGATGTTCACGATGGGCGTCGGCATGTCGTCCTCCCGGCATATCGTTAGCAGAGCTAACGGTATGGTTAGCACAGCTAACGATATGGAGTCAACGCCCCTCGATCCCCACGAGGTCGCCGACCGCGTTCATTCGGCCGCGATTCACCTGCTGCGCAGGCTTCGGCGGGTGGACGAGGAGAGCGGTATCACCGCGGCTCGCCTCTCGGCGCTCTCCGTCCTCGTGTTCGGCGGTCCGACAACCCTCGGCGCCCTCGCCCGTGCCGAGCAGGTGAGCGCGCCGACGATGAGCAGGCTCGTGACCGCGCTCGAGCGCGACGGCCTCGCGGTGCGCGAACGGCACGCCGACGACGGCCGCGCGGTCGTCGTGGCCGCGTCACCGAAGGGCCGCGCGATCCTCCGGCGGGGACGCGAGCGACGCATCGGCGAGCTCGCCGCGCTCCTCGACGACCTCGCACCGAGCGACCTCGAGACCCTCGCCGAGGCGTCGCGGATCGTCGAGGACGTTTCGGCCCTCCGCCATCCGCCCGCAGTGCGTATGCTGGCGATACCGCGGAAAGGAGGTGGTCCGACTTGAGTGACGACAGTACGGGCAGTGGAGGTACCAGCGGGTAGAGGCGTGCCCCCGGGACCACCGGGAAGCGCCTAGCCAGCGTAGGGGGCTCGCGATTCGCGCCGCGCGGTGCTTGGCACCGAGCAGGAAGCGCCTCTACCAAATCCAACGCTGGTATCCGTTCGAGAGGGGCCGCGGAGACGCGGCCCCTCCTTTTTCGCAGTCCGGAGCTCCGCTAGCGCGAAGCTCCGGACGCGGAGCATCCCTGAAGGCGGCTGCTTCGCAGCCGCATCGCGGCTAGGGACTCGCTCGCGGCCCGCCGGGCGGGTGATCAGGCAGCGACGGGCATCGGCACGGCCTCGCGCAGCAGCTCGGCGATGTGCGTTCGGAGCCGTTCGGCGACGAGCCGGCTCGGACCGCCGGTCTCGTCGCACACGTCCTGCGCTCGGCCGACGGGAAGCTCGGGACAGACGACGCGTGCACCCGCGACCCCGAGGACGCGGCGCAGATCCTGCTGTGCCCAGAGGGCACCGAACTGCCCCGTACTGGCGCCGGCGACGGCCACGGTCTTGTCGCGAAGCGCAGCATCGTCGCGTGGGCGGGATGCCCAGTCGACTGCGTTCTTGAGCACTCCGGGGATCGATCCGTTGTACTCCGGCGTGACGAAGAGGACGGCGTCGGCCTCGGCGATGCTCTCACGCAGGTGCCGTACGGCCGGATGGTCGTCGCCTTCGAGGTCTGCATCGAAGAGAGGCAGCTCTCCGAGCCCGTCGAAGATCTCCACGTCCACGCCCCCCGGCGCGACGTCTGCGGCCGCCCGGGCGAGGGCGGAGTTGTACGACCCCGCCCGAAGGCTGCCGGAGATGGCCAGGAGCCGCATCGCTATGCCGATCTCGTCGCTGCGAAGTTGGCCCTGAGGACGACCTCGTTCGGGAGGAGGAAGCCGCCGCCCGGAAGCGGTGCGTTCCACTCCAGCCCGAAGTCGGTGCGGTCGATGGTCGTCTCGAGCGTGAGGCCGATGCGCTCGCCGCCCCACGGGTCGTTCTCCGGGCCGCTGAGCTCACCGCGAAGCGCGACGGGCTTCGTCACGCCCTTGATGGTGAGGTCGCCGCTGACCACGATCTCGTCGCCGTCCAGGGCCACCGACGTCGAGGCGAAAGTGAGCTCGGGATAGCGCTGCGCGTCGAAGAACTCGGGTGACTGCAGGTGGGCGTCGCGGTCGGCGTCGAACGTCGTGATGCTCGTCGCGTCGACGACGCCGTCGATGGTGCTCTCAGCGCCGTGAATCGTTCCCGAGAACCCCGGAACGCGGCCCTTGATCGTCACGAGGCCGAGCTTTCGCACCTCGAACTCGAGCGCCGACCACGAGGGGTCGATCGTCCAGGTTCCGGTCGGAATGACATGAGCCGGTGACTCTGCGACCATAGACATGGATCTCTCCTTTGCGTCCGCTACTATTGAGTACACAAGGAACAGTACAGGGAGAAAGATGATGAGTCAAGTATTGAGTAAGCAATCTCTTTCGGTCGCAGCGTTCGTTTCGCTCGTTCGCGCGTATACGCACGCGATGCGCGAGCTGAACGCGCAACTCACGGCCGACCATGGGCTCACCATCTCCGACTACGAAGTGCTCCTGCGCCTGTCGCGGGCGCCGGATCAGCGCATGCGCCGCGTCGACCTCGCGGGGCAGGTGCTGCTGACCGCATCGGGTATCACGCGGCTCCTCGACGGTCTCGAGGGGCACGGGTTCGTCGCGCGCGCCGCCTGCGACTCGGATCGGCGCGTCGTCTATGCGGTGCTCACGGACGACGGCCTCGCGAAGCTGCAGCGGGCCTCGGAGACGCACGTCGCACAGATCGAGGACTACTTCAATGCACGGTACGACGAGACCGAACTCGCAGACCTGAACCGCGCTCCTCGGCCGGATCGAGCCCGGCGAGGCGCTCGACTGCAGCCCCTAGGTCGGCTCGAAGTTCTGCCAGTACCGGCTCGGCGTCGGGCCGCGCTGCCCCTGGTACTTCGAGCCGATGCCCTCGGAGCCGTAGGGACGTTCCGCCGGCTCGGAGAGCTGGACGAACGACAGCTGCCCGATCTTCATCCGCGGGTAGATGGTGATCGGGAGGTTCGCGACGTTCGAGAGCTCGAGGGTCACGTGCCCGTCCCAGCCCGGGTCGATGAATCCCGCGGTGGAGTGGATCAGAAGTCCCAGCCGGCCCAATGAGCTCTTCCCCTCGAGCCGGGCGACGAGGTCGTCCGGGAGCGTCACGCGCTCGAGGGTCGAGCCGAGGACGAACTCGCCGGGGTGCAGGATGAACGCCTCCTCGCCCTCGACCTCCACGAGCTCCGTGAGCTCCTCCTGCGCCGCCTTGACGTCGATGAACGGGTAGCGCGAGTTGCGGAAGACGCGGAAGTAGCGGTCGACGCGCACGTCCAGGCTCGACGGCTGCATCAGTGCCGGATCGTACGGATCGATCCCGATTCTGCCCTCGTCGAGCAGGCGGCGGATCGTGCGATCGGAGAGGACCACGCGGCGATTCTACGAGCACTGCGATAAGGTCCACGCCCCGGTGTCGATGCTGTTTCCACCCATCGACCCGAACGAGCGGTTTCGCGAGCGTCGGGCTGCGGTGAGGCGAAGAAAGCGTCTGCGGCGCAGCGCTGCAGTTGCCTCGTTCCTGATCGCGCTCGCTGCGCTTGGCGTGGGCGCCCGTTTCGTCGGTACCGACGAGGGGCAGCAGCCCGTCGCCGATCTCGGGACCCTCGCGGCGTCGCCTGGGAGCGGCCCGAGGACGCTGCCGATCGAGGTTCGCGGAGTCCATCTCACCGCCGCACTGGCGTCCCTCCCAGGGAAGCTCGACGAGTACCTCGATCTCGAGAGCAACGGCATGACGGCGCTCGAGCTCGACATCAAGGACGAGAACGGCGAGGTCGGGTTCATGCCGTCCTCGGTGCCTCTCGCCACGTCGTCCGGCGCGGCGCGCGACTACTACAACCCGCGCGATGTCGCCCGCCGGGCGCACGAACGTGGGCTGTATCTCGTGGGGCGCATCGTCGTCTTCGAGGATCCGATGCTCTCGAGTGCACGTCCGGATCTCGCCATCCGGCATGCGGACGGCTCCGTCTGGCGTGACGCGGCGGGACTCGGCTGGGTGAACCCCTACGACGAGCGTGCCTGGAAGTACAACGTCGATCTCGCGACCGCAGCAGCGCGTGCGGGCTTCGACGAGATCATGTTCGACTACGTCCGCTTCCCGTCGGACGGCGAGGTCGACCGGGCGGTCTACGGAAGCCGCGGATCGCTTGCAAAGCGGGAGGCGATTCCGGCGTTCCTGCGCTATGCGAACCGGCGCCTGGACCCGTTCGGCGTGAGACTTTCGGCAGCCGTGTTCGGTCTCTCGGCCGCGCGTGACCTCGGGATCGGCCAGATACCCCGCCGGATGGCGCCCTACCTCGACACCGTCTACGCGATGACGTACCCGTCGCTGTTCGGCAACGGGGAACTCGGCCTGCAAGACCCGAGCCGGTCTCCCGGCGCGACGGTCGCCCGCGCCCTCCGAAAGTTCGAGCTCGCGCTGCGCGGCCGGCGTGCCCTCGTGGTTCCGTGGGTCCAGGACTTCAGCTTCACCGTCCCGTACGGCATCGACGAGGTTCGGGCGCAGATCGAGGCCGCGCGCCTGTCCGGTGCCAAGGGCTACATGCTCTGGAACGCCGACTGCGTCTACACCGACGGCGCGCTCGCGCCCGCGTAGCTCACGGCGCCAGGCGTTCGCGCCGCCAGCTGTCGCCTTCGCGTAGGTAGCGGGCACGGTCGTGCAGTCGGTCGTCGCGGTGCGTCCAGAACTCGATCGTCGTCGGACGCAGGCGGTAGCCGCCCCAGAAGGGCGGCAGTGGGACGTCGTTCCCGGCGAAGCGCTCAGCCATCTCAGCGACGCTCGCCTCGAGCTCGGCTCGTCCGCTCAGTGGATGCGACTGGTGCGACGCCCACGCGGCGAGCTGGCTGCCGCGCGGCCGGGTTCGCCAGTACTCGAGCGACTCCGCGTCGGACGTTCGCTCGACGTCGCCCTCGATCCGGACCTGGCGTCCGAGCTCCCACCAATGGACGACCGCGGCGGCGTACGGATTCGCATCGAGCTCTCCACCCTTGCGCGACGTTCGGTTCGTGAAGAACGTGACGCCGCCATCGTCGAGGCCGCGGAGGAGGACGACCCGTGCCGACGGCCGGCCCTCGGGCGTCGCCGTCGCCAGAGTCATCGCAGCCGGCCGCGGATCGGCGTCGTGCGCGTCGTCGAGCCAGGCTGCGAGCTGCTCGAAGGGGTCGTCCGCGAGGTCGTGCTCGTCCATGCCGCGACAGGATGCTTCATCTAGGCTGCCGCGCGTGGCGGCCACGCGCGTGATCGAGATCCGCACGGAGATCCCCGGTCCGCGCAGTCGCGAGATCCTCGAACGTGAGCGGCATGCCGTCGCAGCACCGCTGATCGTTCACGAGCCGGTCGTGGCAGACCGCGCCCGCGGATCGACCATCACGGACGTCGACGGCAATACGTTCGTCGACTTCGTCGGCGGGGTCGGCGTCGCGAACGTCGGGCACAACCATCCGCGAGTGGTCGCCGCGATCGTCGAGCAGAGCGAGCGCTTCTTGCACACCGACTACACGGTGGTGCCCTACGAGGGGTACGTCGAGCTCGCGGAGCGGTTGGGCGCGCTGGCGCCGATCACGGGCGAGACGCGCGGAGCGTTCTTCAACGCGGGCGCGGAGGCCGTCGAGAACGCAGTGAAGCTCGCGCGCCTGTACACGAGGCGCCAGGGCGTCGTCGTATTCGAGGGGGCGTTCCACGGCAGGACGTGGATGGCGCTCACGATGACCTCGAAGACCCATCCCTACAAGAAGAACCTCGGGCCATTCGCGCCCGAGGTATACCGCACGTCGTACCCGAATGCCTACCGGGGGCCTGACTCGGCGGCGGCGCTCGACGCGCTCGAGCGGCTCTTCGTCACGCACGTGGCGCCTGAGCACGTCGCCGCGATCGTGTTCGAGCCGCAGCAGGGAGAGGGCGGGTTCATCCCAGCGGATGCCGAGTTCGTCGAGGGCCTGCGCAGGATCTGCGACGAGCACGGCATCCTCCTCGTCGCAGACGAGGTGCAGACAGGCTTTGGGCGGACGGCGCGGATGTTCGCCATGGAGCACTTCGACGTCGAGCCCGACCTCATGGTCGTCGCGAAGTCGATCGCCGGCGGCCTGCCGCTCTCGGGCGTGATCGGCCGGGCCGAGATCATGAACCACCCGCATCCGGGCGCGATCGGCGGGACCTTCATCGGGAACCCTGTCGCCCTCGCGGCGGCATGCGCCGTCCTCGACGTCTTCGCCGAGGAGCAGCTCGTCGCGCGTTCGCAGATCCTCGGCGAGGCGATCCGCGCGCGGATGCTCGCGTGGCAGGCACGCTGGGGACGGATCGGCGACGTCCGCGGTCTGGGGGCGATGCTGGCGATCGAGCTCGTACGCGACCCGGCGACGAAGGAGCCCGCGCCCGAGCTCGCGGAGGCCGTCGTCGGCGCCGCGCTGCAGCGCGGCCTCCTGCTCCTGAAAGCCGGAGTGAACGGCAACTGCATTCGCGTTCTCTGCCCGTTGACGACGTCGGAGGCGGAGCTGGACGACGGCCTCCGTGCCTGGGAAGAGGCCCTCGTAGCCGTTCTCGGCTAGCGCGAGCCCGGCCGCTCGGGCTCGTCCGGAGGGACCCGGCATCTTCGCGGCGCGCACGGACGCGCTCGTCGCGCCGGGCGACACGACCGGATCGAGTCAGCGCACCCGAGCTCGTCCGGCGAGGACGAGCGTGGAGCCTTTCGCACTCCGGGCTCTGGCGTTGCGCGACGCGACGACGCTCTGCTTGGGGGGTCGCCGGCGAACCGTTCGCGACCCTCGGCCCGAGTGGCAGAGCGTCTACTGGCGGGCGTCTAGTAGCGAAGCCTCGAGCGCCGCTCGTGGCGTTCGAGCGCGAGAGCGATCAGCCGGTCGAGGAGCTCCGCGTACGGCACACCTGCCTCCTCGAACAGCTTCGCGTAGACGCTCGTAGAGGTGAACCCGGGGATGGTGTTGATCTCGTTCACGACGACCTCGCCGTCGGGTCGCACGAAGAAATCGATGCGGGCCATGCCCTCGCACTCCGTCGCGACGAACGACTGGACGGCGAGGTCGCGGACGCGCTCGTCCGCCTCCCGGGGGATACGCGCCGGGACGACCAGGTCCATGCCTCCCTCGTCGTACTTGGCGGAGAAGTCGTACCACTCGGCGTGCGCGACGATCTCCCCGACGACCGACGCGATCGGGTCACGGTTACCGAGGACTCCGCACTCGACCTCGATGCCCGGAACACCTTCCTCGACGAGCACCTTGTCGTCGTGCTGCCTCGCGAGCTCGACAGCAGGCCCGAGCTCGCTCTCGTCGTGCACTTTCGAGATCCCCACCGAGGATCCGAGGCGTGCGGGTTTGACGAAGACGGGGTACGCGAAGGGATGCTCGGGGGTGTCACCGTCGCGGAGCGTGACGTTCCGTGCGACGGGGATGCCGCGATCGCGTAGGACCGCCTTGAACAGGTCCTTGTCCATGCAGAGCGCCGACGCCGCGACGCCTGCGCCGACGTACGGCACGCCCGCGAGCTCGAGCAGCCCCTGCACGGTCCCGTCCTCCCCGAACGGCCCGTGGAGAATGGGCAGGACGACGTCGACCTGGCCGAGCGTTGCGGCTGGCGCGGAGCTTGCGATCACCGGGAGCGTCTCCACGCTCGTCTCGGGTACCTCGTCTCGGCCGGACGCCAGCTCCCAGCGCCCCGCGCGGTCGATCTCGACGACGACGGTCTCGTAGCGCTCGGGGTCGAGCGCCTCCACGACCGACCGTGCCGAAGCGACCGAGATCTCGTGTTCGCTCGAGCGCCCGCCCGCGAGAACGGCGACGCGGACGCGTGCGCTCACGGGGTCGTCGTGGTGGTGCTGACGAAGCGTCCGACGAAGAGCGTGACGAGCGTATCCGGCTTGGACTGGGTGCCGCCGACCGGATCCTGGGACACGACGATGCCGTCGGCGGTCGGGTCGTCCGTGTCCTCGAGCACGACGCGCGTGCGGAAGCCGGCCGCCTCGAGCGTCGTCTGGGCGATCGCGACGTCCTGCGTCGTCACGTCTGGGACGGCCGACGTCGACGGTCCCTTCGAGACCGTGACCGTCACCGTCGAGCCCTTCGACCCCTGCGACCCGCCGCTCGGCGTCTGGCTCGTGACGATGCCCGCCGCCTGATCGGAGTCCTCGTCGATCCGAGAGACGCTGAACCCCGCGCGCTGGAGCTCGGACGCCGCCTGGTCGTACGGGAGGCCGACGACGTTCGGTACGGAGACGGGCTTCGGACCCTGCGAGACGTTGATCCGGACCTGCGTCCCCTCGACGACGACGGTGCCGGCTCCCGGCGACTGCGCAGTGACGGTCCCGACGTCCTTGTCGGAGTTCACCTCGACGACCTGCGCGTTCAGCCCGGCTCGGGTGAGCTCTGCAACCGCGTCCTCGACTGTCTGGCCGACGACGCTCGGGATCGTCACCTCGGGCTTGCCCGACGACACGTCGATGCGGACGACCGTCTCCTTGTCGACGCGCGTGCCCTCCGTCGGGTTCTGCGCGAAGACGACGCCCTCCTCGACATCCGAATTGGCCACCAGGCGAACCTGCGGGATCAGCCCGGCGTCCGTGATGTTCTGCTTCGCAAGAGCCTGGGGGATCCCGACGACGTACGGGACGGCGACGGTCTCCTCACCCTGGATCTGGCGCTGGATCGAGTCGTAGAAGAACCAGCCGGCGATGAGAAGCGCGAGCACTGCGCCGATCGCGAGGAGCCACGGCCAGAGCGGGCGCCCGCGCTTGGGCGGTTCGTACTGTGGAGGTGGGGGGCGGCGCCCGATCTGGGTCGCAGCAGTGGCATCGATGGCACCGCCACCCGCGAGGACCATCGTCGCGGCATCCGCCGTCTCGGCCGCGACCCGCCCTCCGCGCGCCACCGTCTCCAGGTCGGCGTCCATGGCGGCCGCGGACTGGTAGCGGTCGGCAGGCTCCTTGGCGAGCGCCCGGATGACAACGAGGTCGAGGTCGTTCGGCACGTCCGGGCGGAGCTCCGACGGCGCCGGCGGCGTCTCCGCGAGGTGCTTCATGGCGATCTCCACCGGGCTGTCGCCCGTGAACGGCACCTCTCCCGTCAGGAGCTCGAAGAGGACGATCCCCGTCGAGTAGAGGTCGGAGGTCTGGTCGACCGGAGCGCCGCGCGCCTGCTCGGGCGAGAGGTACTGCGCCGTTCCGATGATCGCGCCCTCCTCGGTCATCTGGCTGGCACCGGCGCGCGCGATCCCGAAGTCCGTGACCTTGACCACGCCCTCGCCGTCGACGATCACGTTGTGCGGCTTGATGTCGCGGTGGATGACCCCGTTGCGGTGCGCGTACCGGAGCGCGGCGAGGATCTGCCGCGTGTACGCGATCGCCACCGGGACCGGGCAGAGGCCGCGCGAGCGGATCAGCTCCTTCAGCGTGCGGCCCTCGACGTACTCCATGACGATGTAGTACGAGCCGTCGAACTCGCCACGGTCGAAGATCGAGACGATGTTCGGGATGCGAGAGCCCGGCGGCGTGCGTCGCCTCGCGCCGGAAGCGCTCGACGAACTGCTCGTCGTTCGCATAGCGAGCGTGGAGCATCTTGACGGCCACCCGGCGCCCGAGCTCCTGGTCCTCGGCGAGGTAGACGTCGGCCATGCCGCCGCCCCCGAGTTTGCGCGCGATGCGGTAGCGCCCCGCGAAGAGGGTGCCTGAGAGGGTGTCCTGGGTCGTCATGGTCGTTGCAAAGAGTGCCTAGAGGTTAGGGATTCTCCGTCCCCTGCAGGATTGCCTGCATGACCGCTCGGGCGATCGGCGCGGCGGTCGTTCCGCCGACACCGCTCTGGTTCTGCAGCACGACCGCAATGGCCACCTGCGGGGGCCCTCCTCGTCCTTTCCGGCGAAGGCGATGAACCACGTCGTGTTCGAGCCCTCGATCCCGGTCTCGGCCGTCCCCGTCTTGCCGCCGACCGTGTATCCAGGGATCTGGGCGGCGGTGCCGGTCCCTTCGCGGACGACGAGACGCATCATCGCGGCGACCTGATGCGCCGTCCGCTTGCTGACGGCCTGCCGAATCAACGTCGGGTGCTGCTCCTCGACGACGCGCCCTCCGGGAGCGACGACCCTGTCGACGACCTGGGGCTCCATCAGCCTGCCGCCGAAGCCGAGCGCCCCGGCGACCATTGCCATCTGCAGCGGCGTCACGAGCATCCGCTCCTGGCCGAACGCCATGCGCCCGGCGTCGACGTTCGCGTCGACGCTTCGGGTAGAAGAGCTTGCCGTTGCGATAGAGCCCACTCGGGAGGCGCTCGTCCGCGGGAGTCTCGAGCGGCGGGCGCTCGTAGAAGCCGAAGCGCTTCGCCGTGTCGAGGATCGCCTTGGCGCCGAGCTTCAGGCCGATGTTGCAGAACACCGAGTTGACGGAGTGCACGAGGCCCGTGACGAGGTTGATCGTCCCGAAGACCTCGGGCCCGTCCTGGTCGGCGAAGTTGTGGACCTGCTTCCCGTAGACCGTGCAGTAGCCGGGGTCGTAGAACCTCGACCCCGGTCCGAACTTCCTCGACTCGAGCGCTGCGGAGGCCGTGATCACCTTGAACGTCGAGCCCGGGATGAAGAGCCCGGCACTCGCGCGGTTGAGCAGCGGTGCGGCAGGGGTGCAGTTCGCCGTGATGCTGGCGATGCTGCCGTAGTGATTCTCCACGTCGTTGGGGTCGAACCCCGGCGACGACGCCATGACGAGCACCTTCCCCGTGCGCGGATCGAGCGCGACCACGGCACCGCAGTTCGTCCCGAGTTGCTCGTTCGCCAGCTGCTGGGCGTCGAGGTCGAGGGTGGTGACGACGTTGTTTCCCTGCACGGGTCGGCCATGGAGCTCGTCGAGCGCCTTGTCGACGAGCGTGGAGAGATTTCCGTTCGACGCGGTGAGGTAGTCGTTCAGCGATCGCTCGAGCCCCGTCCGAGAGCGGCCGACCGTCGAGTACCCGACGACATGTGCGGCCAGCGGCCCGTACGGATAGCGCCGGAAGAAGAGCGTCTTCTCGCCGACCACGCGCTCGCGGTTGCGCGCGAGACGCTTCCGCGGCTGAAGGAGAAGATGAGCCCGCGGTCGATCGAGAACTCGTGGACGCGCCGGATCGCGTTGTCCTGGCGCGCGGCGAGGCCCGCCGACGGCCCAGGTCTGCCAGTAGGTCGTCATCACGACCAGTGCGGCGACGAGCGCGAGAGCGACGTACGTGAGGCGGACGATCTGCCTGGTTCATCGCGGCGCGTTCGCCCGATTCGAGACGAGGAGCAAGAGCGCGAGCAGCACGAAGTTGGCGACGATGCTGGTCCCGCCGTAGGAGACGAACGGGAGCGTGATCCCCGTCAGCGGCACGACGCGGAGCACGCCGCCGACGATGATGAACGTCTGCAGCGCGAACCCGAACGTGAGCCCGGCGGCGAGGAGCTTCGAGAAGCCGTCCTGCGCCTGCAGCGCGACGCGCATCCCGCGGACGACGAAGACCATGAACACGAGCAGCAGCGCCGCCGCGCCGACGAGCCCGAGCTCCTGTGCGATCGCCGAGAAGATGAAGTCGGTGCGCAGGTAGGGGATGAGCTGCGTCCCGTCGACGGACGTGAACGTGCCCTCACCGATCCCGGTGCCGCCGAAGCCGCCGTTCGCGATCGAGTACAGGCTCTTCACGAGCTGGTACGACGCGCAGTCCTGCCGGTACTCGAGCTTCCCGTTGAGGGCGCAGTAGACCCTGTCGTCCGTCCAGGGGTGCAGCCAGATCGTGACGCGGTTCTGGACGTGGTCGATCGCGTTGTAGAGGACCGTCGCGCCGCCGAGGAACAGCACGAGCCCGGCGCCGACGAAGAGCGCCCGGCCGGTCGCGGCGTAGAGCATCGCGAGGAAGATCCCGAAGTTCAGGAGCGCGCTGCCGAGGTCGTTCGTCTGGACGATGACGAGCATCGCGGCGCCCCAGATCGCGACGAGCGGGCCGAACTCCTTGAGGCGTCCCTGGGCGATCACCTCCCGCTTCTCCCGGAGGTAGCCGGCGAGGAAGAGGATGAGGAAGATCTTCGCGAGCTCGCCCGGCTGGAACTGGAGCGGACCGACGCTCACCCAGAGGCGAACGCCGTTCACCCGCTCCCCGATGCCCGGCACCGAGGGAAGGAGCAGCAGCCCGACCGCGGCGACGCCGAACAGGTAGCGGTAGGACTCGAGCACGCGGTAGTCGTGCCGGAGCGCGACGAGCACGCCGCAGAGGGCGGCGACGCCGACGGCGACCCACACCGCCTGCCTGCCGCCGTCCTGTGCGTCGAGGCGGTAGATCGTGACGATCCCGAACACCGTGAGCACGGCGGTGAGCGGGAGGAGCGCGCCGTCGGCGTACGGAACCGTCCGCCGCACGACGACGTGCGCGACGAGGTAGAGGGCGAGGAAGAGCGCGCCCCACGTGATCGCGCTCGCAGAGACCTCGGCGTCGCGGGCGATCGTGACGCTCGCGAGCGCGATGCCCGCGAGCAGCGCCGCGACGATCAGCCCGGCGAGCTCGCGGCTGCGTGCACTCACCGCGTGATGCCCCAGTACAGGACGAGGAGCCCGACGGCGACGACGATCACGAGCAGCGCGATCGCCGCGAGGCGGCCCCCCGGGCCGGCACCGTGCGTTCGGACGTCGGCATCCGCGGCGGGCTCGCGGTCGCCGCCGGCGCGTCGGCGGTCTGGAGGCCCGGCTGGCCGTCCGTCTTCGGCTCGACCCCGGGCTCGACGTCGGGCTCGCCCTCGACGAGCTCGAAGAGGACGACGGTGATGTTGTCGTCGCCGCCCTTCGCGTTGGCGGCGTCGACGAGCGCGTCCGCCGCCGCGGTCGGATCGCGGTCCGCGCCGAGGATCGTGGCCGCGATCTCGTCTGCGGTGAGCATGTCGGTGAGCCCGTCCGAGCAGAGGAGATAGAGGTCGCCGAGCTCCGCGGGTACGGCGATGACGTCGGCGTCGATGGCGCTCTCGGTCCCGACCGCGCGCGTGATCGCGGAGCGCTGCGGGTGGCGCTCGGCCTCCTCCGGCGTGAGCACACCGGTCCGCACGAGCTCGGCGACGAGCGAGTGGTCGGTCGTCACCTGCTCGAGGGCGTCGCCCCGGAGCCTGTAGGCGCGCGAGTCGCCAACCTGCCCGAAGATCACACGGTCCTGCGCGGCGTCGACGTACGCCGCGGTGACCGTCGTTCCCATCCCCGACGTGCCCGGATCGGCGACCGAGCGCTCCCAGACACGGCGGTTCGCGTCGTCGATGACGGCCTCGAGGCTGCCCTCGTCCGTGACGGTGGCGCGCGCGTCCTTCAGTGCAGCCGCGGCGATGCCGGCCGCGACCTCGCCCGCGCGGGCGCCGCCCATGCCGTCCGCGATCGCGAAGAGCGGCGGCTCGAAGACGAACGCATCCTCGTTCCGCATCCGGCGTCGCCCGGTGTCGGTGACGGCCGTCGCGCGGCCGATCTTCACGCCTGCACCTGCAGCTCGGTCGCTCCGATCCTGATCACGTCTCCCACCTTCGCCACTCGTCCCTTCTTCAGCTTCGAGCCGTTGACGAACGTGCCGTTCGTCGAGCCGAGATCGTCCACCCACGCACCGTTCGGCCGCGGCTCGATCCGGGCGTGCTGTCCGGATGCGAATTCGTCACGGTCGAGCCGGATCCCGCTGTGCGCGTCGCGCCCCACGACGGTCGGCGCCGACACCTCGATCGTCGCTCCCTCCTGCAGTTCGGGGCTCGTGACGACGAGGAGTCGCGTCGGAGGGAGTCCGTGTTCGGCGCGCAGCGCGGCAGCTTCGGCCGCCCCCAGGACGATGCTCTCCTGCGGCGCCTGATCCATGCCCTTCGTCGCCGAGCGCACCACGAGCACGATGAAGCCGTACAGCAGCACGAGGAACGCGATCTTGAGGATCAGGAGCGTCTCGTCGGTCTCGAGCGCGACGACCGTGAGCATCACGACGGGAGCGAGCGGCCGAACACGATCTCCGTCGAGCCCATCGTGATGCGGTCGCCGTCGCGCACGCGCGAGCGGTCGGTGCGCTTGCCGTTGACCTCGAGCCCGTTCGTCGAGCCGAGATCGACGATCCAGTAGCCGGCACCCTCCTGGCGGAGCTCGGCATGCCTGCGCGAGACGTTGACGTCCGCGACGCGCACGTCGGCTTCCCGGGAGCGTCCGAGGATCACGGTCGGCTTGGTGATCTCGTGTGTGCGTCCCGCCACGGTCAGCGTCACGACCTCTTGCACCGGCTCGGGCTGCGGCGCGTCCGGAGTCGGAGGAACGGGGGCGCGGTAGATCATCGTCTGGGCCGGCTGCTCGACCGGAAGCTCGGGAGGTGGCGCGATCGCGGGCTCGCCTTCACCCGCGACGAGGCGCGTGGCGATGCCGAACTCCCCGACGGCGAGGTCGTCGTCCGTCGTGACCTTCACGACGGGCGTGTCCAGGAGCGCGTACCGCTCGCGCCGTGCGTGCTCGGCCAGGTACTCCTGGAGCTCGCCGACGAGCGCCTCCTCGTAGCCGTCGAACTGCTTGCGGTCGTCGGGCGAGAGGTAGACGGTGTACTCGTTGGGGACGTACACCTTGGACACCGAGACGTTCTTGTGGTCGTCCATCTCCTTGACGAGCTTGCGGGCGAGCTCGATCGGCTGGACGTGCGTGCGGAAGGCACGCCCGAAGACGCCTTCGAAGAGGCCCTCGATCTTCGATTCGATGCTGCGCAGCACGGCCATGGGACGGGGAGTTCCGCGACGAGTGTAGAGATCGCTCCGGTGTGGGCGGCTACGCGACCCGGCGCAACAAGCCGGCCGAAAGACCCGCAATCGCCCACGCTGCCAGGCAGACGAACGTGCTCGCGACGCCCGCTCCGGCGAGCACCGAGGCGGCGACGAGGACGAAGCCGATCCCGACGACTCCGAACCGCGAGGAGCGGCGCGCGACGGGCAGGACCGCGGAGGCCGCCGCGACCGAGATCGCCGCCAGCGTCGTCGCGGGATGTTCGAGCAGCCAGGTCCAGACGCCGACGCCGGCATCCGGAACCGGGGTGAGCGGCTCGATGCCGAGGCTCCCAGCGGCCTCGTCGGCGAAGGGCACGCTGCCTCCGCCGACTGCGGCGACGAGCGCGGCGGAGAGGACCGCGAGCGCGCCGTGCGCCGCGCGGCGCACGGACCCGTGCGCCCGCTCTGCCACGAGCGGGACGAGCGGTAGCAGGCCGACGGCCGCGAGGATCGGGCCGGCGACGAAGAGGAGTCCGTGCCGGGCATCGCGCCACGTGAGCAGGAGCCAGCCGATCGCGAAGACGCCGTAGAGGATCGCCGCGCTCTCCGCCACGTTCCCGATCGGGAACACGGCGGCCGCGAGCGCCACGGCGATGCCGGCGCGCGGGTCGATCCACGATGCGGCAGCGGCTGCGACCACGATCGCGGCGACGAGCGCAGGTGGCCAGAAGGGCAGGAGCGTCGCCGCGACGAGCGCAGTCAGGGCTGTGAGCGCGACCGGCAGGACGCGTCGTGCGTGCCGCCGTGCCGGCGCGACGGCCTCCTCGTCCTGCGGCGGCACGCCTCTCGCGCTCGGGGCGCTGCCGCTTCTGCGGGTCCCTGAGAGCATTTCGCAACTCTGCGGCGAGATCGGAGGCGTTCGGGCGACGGGCCGGATCGAGATCCAGCGCGGCATCGACGGCGGTGACGAGACGCCGCGGGAGCCCGCGCCGCTCCGAGGCGAGCGGCGGTGCGCCCTCCTGGATCGCTCGTGCGACCTCCTGGATCGGCACGCCCCAGAACGGGTGCCGCTCGCTCAACGTCTCCCACAGGAGCACCCCGACCGACCAGACGTCGCTCTGTGGAGTCGCCTCGCTTCCGTCGAGACGCTCCGGCGCGATGTACGCGAGCGTTCCCGGGACGTCGCCGACGGCCGTGAGGGTGTCCGCGCCGTCGAACTGGGCGAGACCGAAGTCGAGGAGGCGGATCGAGAGGTCGTCGCAATCCTCGACGAGGATGTTCGCGGGCTTGACGTCGCGGTGGACGATTCCGGTCCGATGGGCGTGCGCGAGCGCATCGAGGACCTGAGCCGCGATCTCGACAGCGTCGCGATCGGTGAGCGCTCCGGCGCGAATCGTCTCGCGGAGCGTCCGCCCGGGCACGTACTCGTATGCGATGTAGACGTGGCTCGGATCGTGGCCGACGTCGTACGCACGCACGCAGCGGTCGTGCCGCAGCCGGCGTGCCGCCATGGCCTCCCGCTCGGCGCGGGCAGCCGCCTTGCCCTCCCGCGCGATGATCTTCAGCGCGACATCGAGGCCGTTCCGCTCGTCGAGCGCGAGCCACACCGACCCTGAGCCCCCGGTTCCCAGTGGGCGCATGGGGCGATAGCGCCCGAGAACGAGCTCCTGGGTGGACGGGACGGCCGCAACGGAGGACAACGCCCCACACTCTTTGCCATGGCTCGGCCGACTCCTTGGTCCACGCGGCCGGAAATCCGAGATTTCCGGCCGCGAGAGTCGAAGTCCCTCGCCGCCACACATCGAGCGCCTACGTAGTCGCTCCTACCCCTCGTCTAGCATCCTCCCGGCGGCCGCATGAGTACGCGCGACGACGACATTCTCGATTTCGACTTCTTCGACGAGGAGGACACGACGTCGTGGGAGGAGCCGGAGGGCTTCGAACCCCAACCACCGGGCGCCGAACGCGGCCGGAAGGGGGGACGGGGGTCGGGCTTCCGTCCGCCGCGCAACCTCACGCCGCTCCTCCGGCTAATCGGTCTCATCGCCCTCGCGATCCTCGTGGTCGTACTGCTCGCCGTCTGGGTCGAGGGTTGCGCGGCCGACGCGAAGCTGGACCGCAACCGAACGTACCTGGCGGACATCGGCTCGATCGGGAACGCCTCGGCGAAGCTCGGCCAGCAGCTCGGCACGCTCCTGACGACCCCGGGACTGAACGAGGAGGATCTCGACGCGAAGCTCGGCGGATACGTCCAGACCGCGGAGAACCAGATGCAGCAGGCGGAGGATCTGAACGCGCCCGGGCCGATGGTCGTCCCGAACGCCGGTGCGGTCGAGGCGCTTCGCTACCGCGTGAACGGCCTGCGGGGCCTGCAAGCGGCGTTCAAGGAGGCTGCGGACGAGACGGACGCGAGCGTCGCGGGCGAGCAGCTCCTCGCGCAGACGCGGCGCCTGCTCGCGAGCGACATCATCTGGTCGGACTCGTTCCAGGAGCCTGCCCAGGTCGTCCTCACCGACGAGGGGATCGAAGGCCTGGACGTCCCTTCCTCCGAGTTCGTCACCACCGACGACCTCGTCAGCCAGAGCTCGCTCGCCGCGATCTGGCAGCGGATTCAGGGCGCGTCGACGGGCGGCACGCCGACCGGTCTCCACGGCAGCGGAATCGCGTACGTCAAGGCGCTCCCGAGCGGGCAGCTCCTCTCGACGACGACGGAGACGACCATCAAGGTGACGGACGAGTTGAAGTTCGAGGTGGGCGTGGAGGACACGGGCGAGAGCCAGGAGGTCAGGATCAAGGTCACGCTCACGATCCCGAAGCAGCCCGACGCGATCGTCAAGACCGCCTCGATCCCGATCATCGACGCCGGAGAGACGAAAGCAGTCGTGTTCACGGTGGGCGCCCTCGTCCCGTTCGGCGAGCAGACGTCCGTGAAGGTCGACGTCGACCCGGTGCCCGGCGAGACGAACACCACCAACAACACCGCCGAGTACCCCGTCATCTTCACGCTGTGAGCACAGAGCTCGCGGTGGCCGTGGCGGCCGGCGCGGTCGCGGCGCTGGCGCTCGCCGCCGTGCTCCTGCTGTGGCGGCGAGTCGCGACACTGCGCGGCGCTCAGTCGGTGATCCTCGGCAGCGGCAGCGGCGACCTCCTCGAGTTCGCCGTCGCGCTGCAGGCCCGGATCGACGATCTCCACCGCGCTGTCGACGAGGTCGCCTCGGGACTGTCGCGCGTCGACCGCAGAGTCGACGGCTCCGTGACGAACACCGCGGTGGTTCGCTACGACGCGTACGAGGGCACGGGCGGGCAGCAGTCGGCGTCCGTGGCGCTCCTGGACGCGACGCGAACCGGGACTGTGCTCACCGCGATCCAGGGCCGCGACTACGCGCGGATCTACGTGAAGGACCTGGACCGGGGCCGGTCGTCCGTGGCGCTCTCCCCCGAGGAGCAGGAAGCCGTCGACCGCGCGATGGCGCGGTAGGAGCCTCGGCCTACGCGGCCACGAGACCCGGCAGGTACTGCCGCCACGTCTCGGGTACGCGGTCCGTCGCCAGCCGGATGAAGAGCACCGGCGTGGGCGGTCGCGGGGGCGTCCGGAGCGTCATGCTCGTCTCCTCGAGGAGCCGGTCCCCCTTGCGGTGGTTGCACGGTGCGCAGGACGTGACGACGTTCTCCCACACGGATGTGCCCCCGCGTGAGCGCGGGACGACGTGGTCGAGGGTGAGCCGGTTGCTCTCGGTGCCGCAGTACACGCACTTCCAGCCGTCCCGGGCGAAGAGGACGCGCCGCGAGATGCGCTTCGTCACGCCGCGCGGGACGCGGACGTACGAGACCAGCCGGATGACGTGCGGTCGCGTGAACGTCGACGACGACGAGCGGAGTGGCCGTCCATGGCTCTCGAGGACCTCGGCCTTGCCCTTCCAGACGAGAACGTGCGCGCGGCGCAGCGAACAGACGTTCAAAGGCTCGTAGCTCGCGTTGAGGACGAGGACCCGCTCCACCGCCGGCGCAATGTAGCACCCTAGTGTGCAGTTCCCGAGCCGCTCGTTGCGCGAATTGCATGCATATTCTGCTACGGTCTCGCATAGTATGAATCGCCGGGAGAGACACGCGCGCCATCCTCGAGCTCGTACGAGACCGGGCGCTTTCGACACAGGCCGAGGTCGCGTCGGCGCTTCGCGAGAGCGGCTACGACGTCGTGCAGACCACGGTGTCGCGCGACATCGCCGAGCTCGGGCTCGTGAAGGTGCGTGCGCCGAGCGGACGGCTCGTCTACGCACCGCCGGGCGGTACGGACGGCGATCGCCTGCGCGCCCTCGGATCGGCGATGCGCCGCTATGCGATCACCGTCGAGGCGGCGGGTGCGCTCGTCGTCGTGACGACGCCGTCGGGGTACGCGAACGCGCTCGCCCAGGCGATGGACGAGGCCACACACCCGGCCGTGGCGGGAACGCTCGCGGGCGACAACACCATCTTCGTGGCGACCCACGACGGGGTCTCGGCGCAGGCGCTCGCAGGACGAGCTCACCGGGTACCTGCTGCAGGGGGCGGCGTAGATGGGTAGGACCGCCGTCGTCGCCTACTCGGGCGGGCTCGACACGAGCTGCATCCTCGCGTGGCTGAAGGAGGACTGGTACGGCTTCGACGAGGTCGTCGCCGTACTGGTCGACGTGGGACAGGAGTTCGATATCGAGGAATCGATCACGCGTGCGCGCGCTGCGGACGCCGACGACGTGCTCCTCGTGGACCGCAAGGAAGCGTTCGCCGACGAGCAATGTGCTCGGGCGATCCTGACGAATGCGCTGTACGAGGCCAAGTACCCGCTCGTGTCGGCGCTGTCGCGGCCGGTCATCGCCCAGGCGGTCGCCGAGATCGCGCTCGAGCTCGGCGCCGAGGCGGTCGTGCACGGCTGTACCGGGAAGGGAAACGATCAGCTCCGCTTCGAGCTCGCTTTCAAGGCTCACTACCCCGGCGTGAAGGTGATCGCGCCGCTCCGCGACCGGATCTGGACGCGCGACGAGGAGATCGAGTACGCGCTCGCGAAGGGCATCCCGGTCGTGCAGACGGCGGCATCGCCGTTCTCGATCGACGAGAACCTGTTCGGGCGGGCGATCGAGGCCGGCGTCCTCGAGGATCCGTGGAACCCGCCGCCCGAGGAGCCCTATGCGCTCACATCGGATCCGGCGAGCGCACCGACACCGATCGAGATCGTCATCGGGTTCGAGAAGGGCCTCCCGGTGTCGCTCGACGGCGACGAGCTCCCGCTCGCCGACCTCATCGCGCAGGTGAATCGGCTCGCCGGCGCCTACGGGATCGGGCGGATCGACATGATCGAGAACCGGGCCGTGGGCATCAAGAGCCGCGAGGTCTACGAGGCGCCGGGCGCGATGACGCTCATCGCAGCGCATTCGGCGCTCGAGGACGTCGTCCTGACGAAGGACGAGGCGCGACTCAAGCGTCCCCTCGAGCAGCGCTGGACGGAGATCGTCTACGAAGGGCGCTGGTTCAGCCCGGCGCGCGAGGCGATCGACGCGTTCGTCGACTCGACGCAGCAGCTCGTCACCGGCGAGGTGCGGATCGAGCTCCGGCCGAACGCCGCGGTCGTGACCGGACGTCGGTCGCCGCACATGATCTACGCGTCCGAGCTCGCGTCCTACGGGACCGGCGAGACCTTCCCGCACGACGCAGCAGAGGGGTTCATTCGCATCTCTTCGCTCGAGACCGAATTGCATGCCGCACGCGAGCGCGCGAAGATCGACGTGTGACGACATGGCAAGGCCGGGTCGAGGCCTCCCTCGACCCCGACGTATGGCGCTTCCTGCGCGTCGACGACGCGGAGCTCCTGCCGTACGACTGCGAGGCGACGGCTGAGCACGCGCGCCGCCTGGCCGCCGCCGGGCTCCTGACCGAAGAGGAGCTCGACGAGGTCGAGTCCCGCCTGGCCGAGATTGCCCAGGACCCCGACGGCTATCTCGAATCGGACGAGGACGTCCACTCCGCGATCGAGCGTCTCCTCGGCGACGTCGGCCGCAAGATCCATGCCGGGCGCTCCCGTAACGACCAGGTAGCAGCCGCATTTCGCATGTACGTGCTCGACGCGTGCGCGGAGGCGCGCGACGCGATCGACGCGCTCGCTCTCGTGATCCTCTCGTTCGCCGAGTCGGAGACGGAGACCGTCATGCCCGGGTACACGCACCTTCAGCGCGCGCAGCCGATCACGCTCGGCCACCACCTGCTCGCGTGGGTCGAGATGCTCGACCGCGATCGCACACGCTTCGCCGCAGCCGCCGAGGCGGCGGCCGAGAGCCCGCTCGGTGCCGGCGCGCTCGCCGGGTCCACGCTCGAGCTCCCCCTCCGCCGAGACAGATGCGCAACTCGCTCGACGCGGTCGCAGACCGCGACTTCGCCCTCGACTACCTCTACGCGGCCGCCGTTCTCTTCACGCACCTCTCTCGCATTGGCGAGGAGATCGTGCTCTGGGCGACGTCGGAGTTCGGCTTCGTCCGGCTCCCCGAGACGGCCGCGACAGGCTCGTCGATGATGCCCCAGAAGCTGAACCCCGACGTGGCCGAGCTGGTGCGCGGGAAGGCGGGGACGGCGATTGGGCGCCTCACGGGGTTGCTGGCGACGGTGAAGGGTCTTCCGCTCGCCTACGACCGCGACCTGCAGGAGGACAAGGCGCCGGTGTTCGCGACCCGACACGAGACCCGGCTCGCGCTCGAGGCGCTCACCGTGCTCGTGAGCGGTCTCGAGGTCGATCGCGAACGGATGGCGAAGGCCGCGTCCGATCCGCTCCTGCTCGCGACCGACGCCGCCGAGGCGCTGGTTCGTTCGGGCGTCGCGTTCCGCGACGCGCACGAGGAGGTCGCCGAGAGCGTCCGCGACGGCTCGTTCAAGAAGCCGCGCAAGGGAGCTGGTCGGGCCGCGCCCGGCCCGGGCGGGATCCGCGAGGCTCTCGACGAAGCGCGTCACCGCTTCGTCGACAACCTCTGAGTCAGGCGGTCTCCGACATCGCAAGGAGGTCGTCGCGCGTGATCTTGCCGACGAGCTCCGGATGGTCGCGCTTGATGTGTTCCTCCGCGGCTCGGATCACGTCGTCCTCGGTCGCACCCCGCACGATCTGCCCGCACTCGCAATTGATCACCTTCATCTCATGCCTCCCTGTCAGTACGTGAGAACCCGATCGGCCTCGAGCGAGAGCTCGACGAGCCTGGCCGGCATCACGGCCTCGGCGATTCCATCCGGCTCGAAGCCACGCGCCTTGCTCGACATGCCCGAGACGTACCAGCGCGCTTCCCCCTCGCGCAAGGCGTCGTAGGACTCGCGCAGGCTGCCCGTCCCGAGTCCGACGAGCGAGTCGAGCACGGGCTCGCGCAGAAGCTGCACCGCGTCGCCCGCCAGGAAGAGTGTGACCTCGTGCCCCGAGTCCTGTGCGGAGCGTGCGACGAGGAAGGCGAGCGCCGCCCGCGTGGGGTGCTCCGGCCCGTTCGTAACGTTCACCAGGATCTTCGCCATGGGACTGAGTTTGCGCTCTCCGGGTTGTCGTAACCTTGGCGCGAGCTTGGCAACGCGCATCCACCTGTGTGGAGACCTCACCGCCGAGGTCGACGGGCGGCGTGTCGAGACTCGTCTCCGAGGACGGCAAGGGAGGCTGCTGTTCGGATACCTCGTGCTCAACCGGCGGCGGCGGGTCCGTCGCGACGAGTTGCTCGGCGCGGTCTGGGAGGACGACGCCCCCTCGTCACCCGACGCGGCGCTCTCCGCCCTGCTTTCGAAGCTTCGTCAGCTCGTGCCGCTTGAAGGACGGGCGGATCTTCGGCTCGTCCTTCCCGACGACTCCTGGGTGGACGTCGAGTCCGTCTCGGATGCACTCCATCGCGCGGAAGCCGCGGTGGCCCGCGCCGATTGGACGTCCGCATGGGGTCCTGCGCGGGTCGTCCAACACATCGCGGCGCGCGAGCTCATGGAAGGGGAGGGGAGCGCTTGGCTCGACGAGCCGCGGCGGCGGCTGCGTGGCGCCTACGAGCGTTCGCTCGAGCTCGTCGCCGAGGCATGCCTCGAGATCGGTGGGGGCGAGCTCGACACCGCGGAACGCGCGGCCCACCGACTCGTCGAAACCGCGCCGTATCGCGAATCGGGCTACCGCTGGCTGATGCTCGTCCACGAGCGCCGCGGCAACCGCGCGGAGGCGCTACGCGTGTACGACGACCTGCGCCGGCTCCTCCGCCAGGATCTCGGCACGAGCCCTGCGCCGGTGACGCAGGAACTGCACCGCTCGCTTCTCTGAACGCGGTCCGCGACGCGGCGCCGCCGAGTGCCTACGTCCTATCCGATCAGCGCGTCGTGCACGCGGCGCTGGAAGTCGGCGATGAGCTGCTCGCTCGTCGACATCAGGCGGCCCTGCGGTACCGCCCCCGACTCGAGTCCGCGCTGGACCGACTGCACGAGCGAGACGTCCTCCTCGGCCACCTGCGTGTCCCAGGCCACGAGCTCACCGATCTCCTCCTCGGAGGCGTCCGCGCCGAAGTAGTAGTCCGTGACCTCGATCGTCCGGCGGAGCCCGTCCGGGTTGTAGCGCTCCATCGAGATGTTCTGGATCCCAGGCGCGATGTTCAGCGTCGTCGACGGGAAGAGAAAGTGGTACTGGGCCTGCACGACGTCGCCCAGGGGCGTGTACGCGGCTTTGCCGTTCCCGGCGAGCGCCGACTGCCGGACGGAGCCGATCTGGCTCGAGAAGGTCGCATGTGCCTGGAGGGCGTAGGCGTCGGGGCTCACGTCGATGACCTTGCTGAACCCCGGATGCGCCGTGGGGCAGTGGTAGCACTCGAGGAAGTTCTCCATGACGACTTTCCAGTTGGCCTCGATCGGCCACTCGTTGTGCGAGTGGAAGCGGATCGCGGCGAGGTCGAGGCCGCTCTCGGCGACGATCTCCGGGAGCCGCCCGAGCGCAGCTTCCAGCGGCGCGGCGTGGGCGTCCGGGTTCACGAAGACGAACGGCCCCCAGGTGCCCACGGAGACCGGTGCGAGCGACAGCCCTTCCGGGTCGAACCCGGGCTCGCGCTCTGCCCGTGGCGCCTTCCGCAGCGTCCCGTCGAGCTCGTACGTCCACGCGTGGTACGGGCACTGCAGCGTCTCGCGGCAGCCGGTCCCGTCGACGACGAGGTGGCCGCGATGCCGGCAGACGTTGACGAGCCCGCGGAGTGTCCCGTCCGTGCCCCGTACGACAGCGACTGGGACGTGGCCGATGTGTGCCGAGAAGTACGACCCCGGTTCGCTGACCCATTCCGCGGGCCCGGCGTACGTCCACGCGCGGGCGAACAGGCGCTCCCGCTCTCGCTCCTGGACGGCGAGATCCGTGTACCAGGACGCGGGTAGCGTCCAGCCGTCCTCGAGCGGATTCGGCAGGGCGGGGAGTGAGATGGCTGCCGTCGTCATGTGGGCGCTTGCTCCTGACTGTCCTGTCAGTCAGGATACTTCGGATGCCGGGAACCGAGCAAGCCGCATCGTCGCCGGCAGCCACGGCTCGAGTTGACGAGATCCTGCGCGCAGCCTGTCGCGTCGTCGTGGCCGGCGGGGCGAGCGATCTGCGGATCGGTTCCGTCGCCCAGGAGGCGGGCGTGTCCCGCACGCTCGTTCACTACTACTTCACGACCCGCCAGGAGCTGCTCCGCGCGACCTTCGCGTACGCCGAGGACCTCCGCATCGTCGCTCTCGACGCCGAGCTCGCGACCCTCGCGACCGGCGCCGAGCGCGCCGAGCGAGCGCTCTTCCGGACGATCGATCCCGAGCTCGAGGAGACGCCTGCACTGTGGAACGAGGTGTGGTCGAGCCTCCGCTACGACGAGGAGCTGCGCCCGCTCGTCCAGGAGCGCTACCGGGCCTGGGCCGACCGGATCGTCCGCCTGCTCGACGAAGGTCGGGAAGATGGCTCCGTCCCGCGCACGGTCGACCCGGAGAGCGCGGGTTGGCGGCTCGCCGCGGCTGCAGACGGACTCGACTCGATCCTCTACCTCGGCCTGCTCGACCGCGACGGTGCTCATGCGCTCCTCGCGTCGTGCCTCCAGCGGGAGTTCGTCCCGTGACACTCCGCTCGCAGTCGGTCGTCCTCGAGGGCGTGAGGAAGACGTTCGACGACGTTGCCGCCGTCGATGACGTGTCGCTGGAGATCGGCAGCGGCGAGTTCTTCTCGCTGCTCGGCCCATCCGGCTGCGGCAAGACCACGACGCTTCGGATGATCGCGGGCTTCGAGCGACCCGACGCGGGGCGGATCGTCATCGGCGAGAACGAGGTCACGGAGACGCCGCCGCACCAGCGCCCCGTCAACACCGTGTTCCAGAGCTACGCCCTCTTCCCGCACCTCTCCGTCGAGCAGAACGTCGGATTCGGACTCCGGTTCAAGGACGTGTCGAAGGACGAGAAGCGCGGCCGCGTGGCCGAGGCGCTCGAGCTCGTCCGGCTCGGCGGCCTCGGACAGCGCCGGCCGCACCAGCTCTCGGGCGGCCAGCAGCAGCGCGTCGCGCTCGCCCGTGCGCTCGTGCTCTCCCCGTCGGTCCTGCTCCTCGACGAGCCACTCGGCGCCCTCGACGCCAAGCTGCGGCGTGAGCTCCAGGTCGAGTTGAAGTCGATCCAGCGGGAGATCGGCATCACGTTCCTCTACGTGACGCACGACCAGGAGGAGGCGCTGACGATGTCGGACCGCCTCGCCGTGATGGCCAACGGGAAGGTCGAGCAGCTGGGTGCGCCGCGCGACGTCTACGAGCATCCGGAGACGGCCTTCGTCGCCGACTTCCTCGGCGTCTCGAACCTCATGCGCGGCCGCGTGCTCGACGGTCGCACCGTCGACGTCGGCGGGGTCTCCCTCAGCGCCGAGCAAGGGGAGGCGCGCGCCGGCGTCGTGAGGTTGACGATTCGACCCGAGCGGGTCCGCATCGAGCCGCCCGCGACGTCCGGCGAGAACCGGGTCTCGGCGACGATCGAGCGCTTCGTCTACCTCGGCTCGACGACCCAGGTGTTCGTCGTGCTCCCCGGCGGGGACCGTGTGCAGGCGCTCGTCGCGAACTCGGGAGACGTCGAGGAGTACGACGTGGGCGCTGCCGTCACCGCATATCTCCCCGCGGACGCGTTGCGCATCCTCGCCGACGACGAGGCGGTGCCGGCGTGACGGACGTCGTGGTCGTCGGCGCAGGGCTGGCCGGGCTCACCGCCGCGCGCGATCTCGTGCTGGGTGGGGCCGACGTGCTCCTGCTCGAGGCGCGCGACCGGGTCGGAGGGCGTGTCGAGCAGGTCTCCGTCGACGGCTCCCGCCCGGTGCAGCTCGGCGGCGAGATGATCGGGCAGGCACACACCGCCTACCTCGGGCTCGTCGAGGAGCTCGGACTGACGCTCGACTCGACGTACACGGCGGTCGCCGGTACGACGACGTACGACCTGACGGACGGCGTCCGGCGCTCCGAGGAGGGCTTCCCCTTCGATACGGCCGAACAGCGAGCCGACTACGAGCGGGTCGAGCGCCTCTTCGGCGAGCTCGTCGCCACCGTGGATCCGGACGATCCGTGGTCGCATGCCGACGCGGCGCGCCTCGACGGCATGTCCTGGGCGGGCTGGTTGCGCTCGGTCGACGCGTTGCCTTCGACGCTACGCGCGGTCGAGGCGGGCGCGCTTGCCCTGGCGGCCGGCTCGAGTGAGCGGACGTCGCTCCTTTCCGAGCTGCGCAAGGCGGCGGCGGTCGGGGACGAGGGCTTCTACTCGTACGACCTGTGGGAATGCTTCCAGGTCGCCGAAGGCTCGGCCGAAGTCGCCTTGCGTATGGGCGCAGAGCTCGGTGAGCGGGCCCGCTACGGCGCAGTCGCGACGGCGATCTCGGTGTCGAAGGGCGGCTGCCGCGTGACGCTCTCGTCCGGCGAGGAGGTGCGCGGCGACGCCGTCGTGTGTGCATTGCCGGTCAGCGTCCTCCACGACGTCGCGATCGACGGAGTCTCTCCGGAGCGTCTCGCCTCCCTCCGTGCGCAGCGCCAGGCTCAGGCCGCGAAGATCGTCACCGTCTACGACCGCTCGGTGTGGGCCGATCTCGGTGCAAACGGGCTCTCCGAGGGCGAGCAACTCCTCGCCTCGACTTGGCCGCAGCGTGACGGTGTCCTCTCCGGGCTGATCCCGCCCGAGCGCGTCGCCTGGCTCGACGCGACGGCCGCCGAGCACCGGCTGGACTCCCTCCATGTCGAGCTCGGGCGCATGTACGGGCCTGACGCGGCTCGGCCCGCGCACTCGTTTCTGCGGATGTGGGCGACCGATCCCTTCACGCGCGGCTACACGACCCACTGGTGGCCGGGCGACGTCCTTCGTGTCGGTCCGCTGCACGGGACGCACGAGCCGCCGTTCTACGTCTGCGGCTCGGATCAGTGGGTCGCCGGGTACATGGAGGGCGCCGTCCGAACGGGTCGCGCGGCCGCCGCGGCGGCCCTGCGGAGCGAGGCGTGGGCGCCCGCCTGATCCGGGCCGACGCCGCCGTCGTGGGCGCGGGCGTGGCCGGTCTCGCTGCCGCCCGCAAGCTCTTGGCGAAGGGGCGCGACGTCGTCGTCCTCGAGGCGCGAGACCGTGTCGGCGGCCGTCTCTGGAACACGGAGTTCGGCGGCGAGGCCAACGAGCTCGGAGGCGAGTGGGTCGCCCCGTACCAGTCGCGGATGCACGCGCTTCTCGGCGAGCTCGGGATCGAGCTCTTCCCGGCGCACCGGGACGGTGACGACGTCTACGTCGACGAGTCCGGGAACGCGCGTCGCCACTCGGGTGGCGACCACGGGCTCAGCTCCGCCGAGGAGCGTTCGCTCGCGGAAGGGGACGCAAAACTCGACGCGCTGGCGAAGGAGCTCGACCCGGAGGAGCCGTGGGAGCATCCGCGGGCGCGCGACCTCGACACGGTCACGTTCGACGAGTGGCTTCGAGCAGAGGTCGGCGACGAGGTCGCGCGGGAGAACCTCCGCTCGTACCTGGCGGACGGATTCCTCACGAAGCCGGCGTACTCGTTCTCGCTGCTCCAGGGGCTGTGGGCGATCGCGGGCGCGGGAGGGACCTACGAGCTCTTCGCGCCCGAGCAGTGTCTGGCGTTCCGCGTCGTCGGCGGCTCGCAGCTCGTTCCGCTGCGGATGGCCGAGGAGCTGGGCGAGCGCGTCGTGCTCGATGCCCCGGTCCGCTCGATCGGGTGGACGGACGGCCGCGTCGAGATCGACGCCGGGGCAGTGCGGGTCGAGGCGAACGCGGCGATCGTCGCCGTTGCTCCGAATCTCGCGGCAGGCATCCGCTTCTCGCCCGCGCTGCCCGCCTGGCGCATGAGGCTCCAGCAGGCCAGCTCGCAGGGCAGCGTGACGAAGGTCCTCGCCGTGTACCCGGAGCCGTTCTGGCGCGCCGACGGACTCTCCGGCGAGGGCTTCGCGCCGCACCAGCTCGTGCGCGAGATCTACGACAACACGCCGCCGTCGGCCTCGGTGGGCGTCCTCTGCACGTTCCTCCCCGGCGAGCAGGCCGAGTTCGCCGGCAGGCTGCATCCGGACCGGCGCCGCGAGCTCGTCCTCGAGGGCCTGTCGAAGTTCGTCGGCCCGTCGGCGCTGCAGGCGACGGACTACGTCGAGGTGGACTGGTCGGGTGAGGAGTGGACGCGGGGTGCGTACGCATCGACGTTCGGCATCGGTGGTCTCACGCGCTTCGGCGCCGACCTGCGTCGGCCCGTCGGCCCGATCCACTGGGCGTGCGCCGATATCGCGGGCGTCGGGCACATGCACATGGAGGGCGGAGTCCGCTCGGGCGAGGCGGCGGCGGCCGCCGTGCTCGCCCTCTAGCGCACGGTCTCGGCGTCGAGCGCGGCGAACTCGCCGACAGTCGAGCCGGTCTGGCCGCGTGCGGCACGCACGCCTCGCCAGAGCAGGAATCCGACGAGCGCGATGACGACGGTGATGACGAGCGTCAGCGTCGCCAGGGCGTTCAGCGCAGGCGTCGGAGCCGTGCGCCCCGTCGCGTAGATCCGAACCGGCACCGTGTCGGTCCCGGTGCCGGACGACAGGAACGCGCTGATGACGAAGTCGTCCATCGAGATCGCGAAGACGATGATCCCGCTCGCCACGATCGCCGGGACGAGCATCGGCAGCAGCGCGAGCCGTAACGCCTGGATGCGTGACGCTCCGAGGTCGCGGGCTGCCTCCTCGTACTCCGGCCCGATCGCGAGCAGCCGCCCCCGGACGATGATCACGACGAAGACGAGGGAGAAGGTGATGTGCCCGATCGCCTGTGCGACGGTCCCGAGCTTGATGAACGTCAGGAGGTGCACGAAGACGAGGAGGAGCGCCGTGCCCATCACGATCTCCGGCGTCACGAGGGTCGCCAGCGAGATGCCGCGCGCCGTCCCCGAGCCTCGGCCCCGCCAGCGCGTGAGCCCGACGGCGAGCGCGAGCCCGAGCGGCACGGTCACGAGCACTGCAATCGCGGCGAGGCGCAGGCTCTGCAGGAGCGCCAGCCGGAGATCGGGGTCGTGGAGGACGGAGAGGTCCGGGTCGCCCGTGTACCAGCGAAGAGACCAGCCCTGAGCCGTCGAGCGCGACCTTCCCTCGTTGAACGAGAACCGGATCGCGATGAGGATCGGGACGATCGACCAGACGAGGTAGAGCGCGGTGAAGAGAACGAGGAACCGCGGCTTGCCCCACGGGTTGGCCCACCAGTCGCGGAAGCGCCTCACCCGCCCAGCCTCCGCTGTGCTCGCGCGGTCGCGAACAGGTAGTAGCTCATCAGCACCGTCAGGAACAGCATGAGAACGACGACGAGCGCCGCTCCGACCGGGATCTGCTGGCCGCCGCGGATGTAGAGATTGATCTGGTTGCCGATGAGGCTCGTCTGCGGCGCGCCCGAGAGCAGATCGGGCGTGTAGTAGTCGCCGAACATCGGCAGCGCGATGATCACGATGCCCGCGAGGACAGCCGGCATCGAGAGCGGGAGCGTGACCATGCGGAAAGCCTGGAACGGGCTCGCGCCGAGATCGCGCGCCGCCTCGAGCAGGCTGCGGTCGATGCGGTCGAGAAAGGCGTAGAGCGGCAGGATCATGAAGGGCACGTAGCCGTAGACGAGCCCGAGGATCACGGACGATGCGCGCCCGTCGAGCCAGTTGCGCGGCGCGTCGAGGATCCCGACCCACACGAGCACGTCGTTCACCCAGCCGTCGTCCTGGAGCAGGTTGATCCAGGCGAGCATCCGCATGAGGTACGAGATGAAGAAGGGCGCGATCAGGCCGACGAGGAGGAGGCCCTTCCACCTGCCGCCGTAGCGGGCGACGTAGTACGCCACGGGATAGGCGATGAGGAGCGACAGGACCCGTCGCGACGACGACGTACATGGACGTGCGCACGAAGACCGTCTCGAAGGCCGCGCCGTGCGTGAAGAGGCCGTCGAAGACGAATTCGAACGCCGACGTGTTCCACTGCAGCGGGTTCCACTCGGGCGACGGCGTCTGGAAGATCGGGTCGACCGTGCCGAGCGCGACGCAGAGGATGACGTAGAACGGCAGCAGGAAGAAGATGCACAGCCAGACGACGCCGGGCAGCGCGAGGCCGGCCCAGAACCCGTCGGCACCTCTCTCCGCGCCTACACGGCGCTCGTGCTCAGACACCCGCCTTGAACTCGGCCCAGGCGTTCTGCCAGTCGGTCGCGCCCGCCGGCGTGAGCTCGGTCAGCGGGTAGGCGACGTCGAAGTCGCTCTCCCGCACGATGGCGGTGTCGAGGTTCTTCGGAACGACGCCGTCGGCGACGAGCCGGTCGGGGTCGAGCTTGGTGAAAGGAGGCTGGTAGCCGACGTAGTTCGCAAAGTTGTCGTAGCCGTTCTTCTCGTCGAGCACGTAGTTCAGGAAGTGGTGCGCCAGCACCGGGTGCTTCGCGTTGCGCGGGACGGCGACCATGTCGCTCCCGATGACGCCCTTGCCGTCCTGCGGGAACCAGAAGCCGAGCGCTTCGGGGCCGGTTCCCTCGGGGAGGTACCACTGCGCCGAGATCGCGCTGCCCGACCACATCTGGTGCACCCAGGCCTTGCCCTCGGGGACGTTCGTGTAGTCGTCGGTCGAGAGCTTGATGTTGACGGCGTCGATCAGCGACTTCAACTCGCCCTTCGCGAGGTCGATGTCGTCCGGGTTCTCGGTGTTGACGTTCGAGATCCCGTTCTTCAGAAGCATGTGCGCGGGCGCGTCGCGGCTGTCGTCGAGGAGGTACGTCTTCCCTCGATTCGACTCGTCCCAGTAGATCTCGTACGGGTTCGAGAATGCGCCGGGTGCCTTCGCGACCTTGTCCGCCCGGTATCCGATCCCGGTCGTCCAGGTGGTGTACGGCACGGTGTACTGCGAGGCCTTGTCGTACCAGGGATCCTGGACCGATGGCCACACGTTCTTGAGGTTCGGCAGGTAGTCACCGTTGAGAGGCTGCAGCGACTTTCCGATGACGAGGCGGCCGATGCGATCGGTCGTCGGGAAGAAGACGTCGTAGTCGACGGCGCCCGACGAGATCTTCGCGACGGCTTCGTCGGTGGTCGCGAAGTACGACTCCTCGACCTTCACGCCGTACTCCTTCTCGAAGTTCTTCTTGATCCGCGGCCAGAGGTAGCCGTTCCAGTTGTAGATGCGCAACGTTCCCGACTCGGGCTCCAGACCCGAGGCGATCATCGGGTTGTCGTCGAACAGCGGCCACTTGACCGGGTTCTGCGGGCTCGCGAGCTGGAGGTCGGCGCGGCTTGAAGTTGCCGTTGTCGGCGCCGCCACACGCGGCCAGGAAGGTACTCAGGCTGGACAGACCGACGAGGCCGACGGCCGAGCGACCGAGGAATTCGCGGCGGCCGTAATCTCGACTCACGTGGGTGCAGCGTCATACCAACCTCCCGGGCCTCGTGGCCCCCCACGTCCGAGTGAACCAGAGGAGAGTGGCGCGGTCAATCCGTGAGCACGACCAGGGCGTCGACGGCGATCGTGGCTGACACGCTGACAATTAGCGGATTGACCTCGACCGACGCGATTCGGGGGTTCGCGAGGGCGAGGTCGCCCAGCGCGACCAGTGTTTTCGCCACGACGCCGTGCGTGTCCTCGACACCTGCTTCCGCGACGAGTGTGGCTGCCGAGGCGGCGTCGAGCGGCGCGCTCGAGACGACGAGGCGGTCGAGCTCCTCGACGCCGATCCCTCCGCGACCGACCGCGAGGATCGGGCCGAAGTCGGGGTCGCGCGTCATGCCGCAGAGCACCTCGGTGCCAGCCTCCACCTGTCGCGCGACCACCACGGGGCCCCCACCGAGGCGTTGCGTCGCGTCTGCGGCCTGCTCGGGCGTCGCGACCCCTAGGACGACGCCCCCGCTGCGGGCCTTGTGTGCGACGCCGTCCGACTTCACGACGACGGGCATGCCGAGCTCCTCCGCGGCGAGCGCCGCGTCGGCCGGGGACGCCGCACGACGCCTGGGAGCGAACGGGACATCGAGGCGCTCGAGAACGAGCGACGACTCGTGCTCGGGCAATGCCCCGGCCGGGCCGAGGAGGTCGGCGACGTCCGGAACGCTGTTCGCGGGCGAGGGCTCGAACGGGCGACGCCGTGCCACGCGCGCGACCGCGAGCATCGCGTCGCGCGGGCCGCGGAGCAGGGGTACGTCGAGCTCGCGCGCGAGCTCCTGGAAGTGGCGGGGAGGATCGGCGCTGTGCACCGTCGTCATCGAGCAGAACAGCGTCTCGTGTCCGTCGCGTAGGCGCGCGAGCGTACGGAGCGTCAGCTCGCACCACTGCGTCGTTCGTCGGATCGCGGAACTGGGAGAGATCGGCCTGGGCCAGGAGGACGTCGAAGTCACCCGACGTGGCGAGAAGCTCGAGCGAACGCGGGTACACCTCCGTCTCGTCCGCGATTCCCCATGCGTCGAGTGGGTTTCCGGGAGCGAGGTAGTTCGGAAAGGCCGCCGAGAGCGAGGCGGCGAGGTCGTCCGAGAGCGGCTCGAACGCGATGCCGGCCGCCTCCGCGCGGTCGGCAAGGAGCGCGCACTCGCCGCCTGACTCCGAGATGCCGGCGATGCGCGTCCCGGTCGGCCGACGCCTCCGTCCGAGGATCTCGAGCGTCTCGACGAGCTCGTGGAAGTCCTCGACCTCGATCGCCGAGTAGCGGTTGAGGACGGCCGAGAAGGCGCGGTTCGAGCCGACGAGGGCTCCGGTGTGCGAGAGCGCCGCACGTGCCGCGGCCTCGGAGCGCCCGACCTTGAGGCATGCGACGGGCTTCCCCGCCTCGGCGCAGCGTCGCAGCGCGTCGACGAAGGCATCGGGCCGTCGGACGGTCTCGAGGAAGAGCCCGACTGCGGTCGCCCCATCGTCCTCCGCAAAGAACCCGAGGAAGTCGGCGGCGTCCGTTACCGCCTCCGCACCCGAGGAGACGACGCACCGGATTCCGATCCGACCGCCGAGCGAGAGAAACGCGTCGGCAACCGAGCCCGATTGACAGAGCACGGCGACGCCACCGGGCGCCGTGGTGTCCTGCGGCTGTCCGTTCCACGCTGCCGGCCCGCCCGGCGCGAAGACTCCCATGCAGTTGGGTCCGAGCATCGCCGCACCGAGCTCGCGCGCGCGAGCCGCCAGGCGCTCCGTGGTCGGTTTGGCGGCCGTGCCGGCTTCCGCTCCGACGCCGGGGACCACGAACGCGCGCACACCTGCCGCCGCGGCCTCCTCGAATGCGTCCTCGACACGCTCGTGGTTGACCATGAGGAAGGCGCACTCGGGCGTCTCGGGCAGCTCCGCCACGCTCGGGTAGCAGCGAAGACCGGCGACCTCGTCGTGGTTCGGGTTCACGCCCCAGGCGCGCACCCCGCTCGCGACGACGGTCTCGACGGCCGCGACGTTGCGCGGCGACGCGCCGAGAACGGCGATGGAGCCTGGGAAGACGAGCGAGCGGACGCCGGGCACGGCGCGCATTCTGGCGACACGAGACTAGGATCGCGGCCCATGCGGCACGAGAAGCGCGTCGAGATCCGGTGGGGCGACGTCGACGCGTACATGCACGTCAACAACGCGGTCTACGCGACGTACCTCGAGGAGTGCCGCGACGAGTGGGTCGAGCGCGTTCTCGCCGATGTCGGCGACTCCTGGGACTTCGTGCTCGCGCGGGTCGCGATCGACTTCCGGCGCGAGCTTCGTCTCGAGGACGAGGAGGTCGTCGTCAGCTGCGAGCTCGAGCGGATCGGCAACTCGTCGGTGAGGCTCGCCGAGCAGATCAGGACCCGCGAGGGTGAGCTCTCCGCCGAGGCCGAGGCGGTCCTCGTCGCGCGAGACCGCGAGCTCGGTCGGTCTCGCCCGCTGAGTCAGGCGGAGCGCGAGGCGTTCGAGCGCGCTCTGTAGGCTGCCGCGCGATGATCGTCCCCGAGCTCCCCGACGACATCCGCGCGCTCAAGGAGGCCGTCGGCCGCTTCGTCGAGGCCGAGGTGTATCCGCTCGAGGAGCGCATAGCCGAGCGCGGCTCCGTCGATCACGACGAGCTCGCGGCGATCCGCGCGAAGGCGCGCGACGCCGGCTTCGCGATGCTCAACATGCCGGCCGACCTCGGCGGGCGCGACCTCTCGATGCTCGGCCAGGTGGCGCTCGAGGAGGAGTCGGGCAAGGCGACGAACGGCCTCGGCTTCGCGGTCGTCGATCGCGGTCCACGCGAGCTGCTCGAGATCGCGACACCGGATCAGGTCGACCGCTACGTCAGGCCGATCGCGAACGGCGAGTACCGCGAGGCGTGGGCGCTCACCGAGCCGGGAGCCGGCTCGGATCTCGCCGGGCTCGAGGCGACGGCCGCGCGTGACGGGGACGAGTGGGTGCTGAACGGCGAGAAGTGGTTCGTCACGAGCGAGGGCGATCCCGGCGTCTACATCGTGCTCGCGGTCGCCGAGGGCGAGCAGACGCTCTTTCTCGTCGATCCGGGAACGCCAGGCATGGAGATCAGACGCACGCCGTCGTTCCTTCACGACCCCTACATCGATCACCACCCCGAGATCGTCTTCACGAACTGTCGTGTGCCGGAGTCGAACCGCGTCCCCGCGAGCGGCGACGCGGGCGCGAAGGAGTGGATCCTCGTCGAGCGCCTCTTCATCGCGGCGCGCTGCTGCGGCGCGGCGCTTCGCCTCGTCGACCTCACGGCCGAGTGGTCGCAGGAGCGCGAGGCGTTCGGCTCGCCGATCGCCGAGTACCAGGGCATCTCGTTCCCGCTCGCCGACTCGCTGACGGAGCTCCACGCCGCGCGTCTGGTCACGTACCACGCGGCGCATGCGTTCGACGCGCTCGAGGACCGCAAGGTCGTGCACGGCAAGGTCTCGATGGCGAAGCTGTACGCGTCCGAGATGGCCGGCCGCGTCGCCGACCGTGCCGTGCAGGCGCTCGGCGGCCGCGGCTACATGGTCGAGAACCCCGCGGCGCGCTTCTTCCGCGAGCTCCGCGTCGACCGCATCTGGGAGGGGACGAGCGAGATCCAGCGCTCGATCATCTCCCGAGGCGTCTTCAAGCGCGGCGCCGCGCCGTACCTCGGCTGGGACTGAGAACCGGTCTGTGACGTAGCGGCGCCGTGGCGGCGTATTCGCTGCGTCACCCACTCAGCGGAGGTTCTCGATGAAACGCCTGTTGTTCCTCACTGCCGCGGGACTCACCGTCGTCGCTCTGGCAGGCGCGGTCGGGCTGCCCGATCTCGCCGGCGCCCAGGACGCGACCACGACCGACTCGATCACGGTGAACGGCGTCGGCTCGGTGGACGCCGTCCCGAACGAGGCGAAGATGTCGTTCGGCGCCGAGACGCGCCGCGACACCGCCCAGGCTGCCGTGGCCGCGAACGGCGACGCGATGCGCAAGATCCTGAACGCGCTTCGGCAAGCGGGCGGCCGGGAGCTCGCGACCCAGTGGGTCAGCGTCTACCCGTACACGGACGAGACCGGTCAGGTGAACGGCTACGTCGCGTCGAACAGCGTTTCCGCGGTGAGTGACGTCGGCGACGCTCCTGCGCTGATCGACGCCGCCACGGGGGCGGGCGCCAACCAGATCACCGGGCCCGGCCTCAGTTCGTCGAACGCCGAGGCGCTCTACCGGCAAGCGCTTGCGAAGGCCGTCGCCGACGCGCAGGCTGAACGCCGAGGCGCTCGCGAAGGCGTCCGGCCGCGCGCTCGGCTCAATCACGACGATCGTCGAGGCGGGTGCCATCTCGCCCGAGCCTCTCTATCGCGAGGCCGCCAAGGCGGCCGCGGACTCCTCGACCCCCGTCGTCCCGGGCCAGCAGGAGACCTCCGCCACCGTCAGTGTCACCTTCTCCCTCCGCTGAGCCGAGCTCTGCGAATGACCGGAATCCGCACGCGCGGATTCCGGTCGCACAAGAGCAAGACGCTGTTCAAGGAGGGCTGCATGGCGCCGTCGTCCTCTGGCACAGGAGCGCCGCCGTCTGGCCGGCGGCACTCCGTCCCGTCGTGTGGGCCATGATCTCGCGGTGTCCGAGGAGACGATCGACCGGAGTCCGCGGGTGTCGACCCTCGAGCTCTTCTTCGATCTCGTCTTCGTCTTCACCGTCACCCAGCTGACCGGCGTGCTCGTCGCCGGGTCCGGCGCGGCCACGGTCCAGGTGCTCGTGATGCTGGCGGTGATCTGGTGGATGTACGACGGCTACGCGTGGCTGACGAACGCGATCGCCACGGACCTCGTTCGGTTCAGGCTCCTGTTGCTCGGGGGGATGGGCGGATTCCTCGTAATCGCGCTCGCGATCCCGAACGCCTACGAGGGCGAGGGTCTGGCCTTCGGCATCGGGTACCTGGTGGTGGTCCTCCTGCATGCCGGGATGTACGCCAAGGGCACGTCCGTCTCGGAGGTCGCGGCGATCCTGCGCATCGTCCCGTACAACCTCACCGCCGCCCTGCTGGTGCTCGTCGGCGGAATCGGCGGAGGACGCATGCAGGACGCCCTCTGGCTGCTCGCTGCGCTTCTCCTGTGGGTGACGCCGTGGTTCGCGAGCACCGAGGGCTTCGTCATCGAGGCGCGCCACTTCGTGGAACGCCACGGCCTCGTGATCATCATCGCCCTCGGCGAGTCGATCGTGGTCATCGGCGCCGGTGCCACGACGTCGCACGTGGACCTCGATCTGGTCGTCGTCGCGTTGCTTTCGCTCGCCCTCAGCGCGTCGCTGTGGTGGCTGTACTTCCGCGACGAGGAACCCGTCGAGCGCGCGATGGTCGAGGCGCCGACCTCGCGCCGCGCCCGGCTGGCGCTCGTCGGCTTCGGATACTGGCACTACGGGCTCATCCTCGGCGTCGTCGGTGTCGCCGCCGGCCTGAAGAAGTCGGTCGGACACCCGTACGACCCGCTCGACGGCTGGATCGGGTCCGAGCTCGCCGTGGGCGTCGCTCTGTTCGTCGCCTGTACGGCCGGCTTCACGGCCACGCTCGGTCTCGGTATTCGCCGCGTGCGGCTTGCGGCGAGCGCGCTCGTCCTGCTCACGATCCCCGTCGGAACGCAGTGGACGGCCGCCGGGGAGATCGCGTTCCTGACGGCGATCGTGGCGGCGGCTCTCGCTCTCGAGGGCAAACGCGCGGTTGACCTCGTCCAGCACGCTCGCTAAGGTGGCCGGGCTGTGAAGCTCCTCGCGCGTATCTGAGACACCGGTTGCCGGGCCCACCGGTGGCTCTTTTGAGACTTCTCAAAGGAGCCAGGGTCGGGCACTGGCTCGCACGTTTCTCGCTACGCACACGATCGAAGGAGCATCAGGTGATCGACGTTCAGGAAGCAGTCATGGAGGCCGTGCCCGTGCAAAAAGGCGCAGCCGTCGAGGTGCACGAGCTGCGCAAGGAGTTCCGTCGCAAGGACTCCCGTAAGCGCGGCGAGAAGCGCGGCGAGCGCCGCTCGCGCGTGGCCCTCGACGGCGTCTCGTTCACGATGGCTACCGGCGAGACGGTGGCGATTCTCGGCCAGAACGGCTCGGGGAAGTCGACGCTCGTCCGTCTGCTCTCGACGCTCTTGCTGCCGGACGGCGGCTACGCACGCATCCTCGGCCACGACGTGGTCGCGGAGCACCGTGCAGTTCGCCGGGTCGTGAACAGGGTCTCGGTCGAGGCGTCCTTCTTCAAGAAGATGTCCGCGGCGGAGAACCTGAGCTACGCCGCCCGCTACTACGGGATGACGGCGAAGCAGACACGCGGGAAGATCCCGGAGATCCTCGAGCGCGTCGGCTTCCCGGCGGACCGCCGCGACGAGCCGATGGAGGCGCTCTCCCGGGGGATGCAGCAGAAGGTCGCGCTCGCACGCGCGCTGCTGACCTCGCCGGTGGTCCTCCTGCTCGACGAGCCCACGACGGGGCTCGACCCGCGCTCGAAGCTCGAGGTGCAGGAGTTCGTCCGCGAGATCCGTGACTCGCACGACTCGACCATCCTCCTCTGCACCCACGACCTGGCGGAGGCCGAGGCGCTCGCGAATCGCATCGGCATCCTCGACCGCGGGCGCCTGCTCGCCCTCGAATCGGCGGAGGCGATCAAGCAGCGCTACGGCGCCGACACGCTCGAGGAGGCGTTCTTCGCGGCGACGGGCCGGGAGTTCGAGGCCGAGGCCGAGAACGACGACGACGACGACAGGGAGGTGTTCGCCTGATGCGCGCAATGCTGGGAACCATGCGGGCCGAGCTCGTCGGAGCCGGCGGCGTCGTCGAGCGCAACGCATACCTCACCAAGCGGTACATCTGGTGGGACCTCGCCTGGTTCGTCTGGACGGTCGCGAACACGCTCACGATCGTCTTCATCGCGAAGGGCATCGAGGCCGAGGGCGGCACGCTCGACGTCGAGGAGACCATGACGACGCTGCTCATCGGCGCCGTGGTCTGGGCCTACCTCGGGATCCTGTTCGAGTTCCTCATGGAGACGGTCGCCTGGGAGCGCTGGGAGGGGACGATCGAGTACACCTTCATGGCGCCGCTCTCGCGGGCCATGCATCTGGCCGGCCAGGGCGTGTTCGCGATCCTCTACGGGCTCCTGCGGGCGACGTTCCTGTTCGTGATCTGCGGCTTCGTGTTCTTCGACCTGTCCATGCCGGACGCCGACTTCTTCGCCGCGTTCGTCGTGCTGCTCGTCGCGTCGGTCTCGTTCATCGGCATCGGGATGATGATGTCCGTCCTCCCGCTCATCTCGCCGGAGAAGGGCACGCAGCTCGGGTTCGTCGCCCAGGGCACGTTGCTGGTGGTGTCCGGCGTGTACTACCCGGTCGAGGTCCTGCCTCAGTGGATGCAGTGGATCGCGACGATCTCGCCGGCGACGTACGCGCTCGAGGGCGCACGGGCCGCGATCCTCGAGGGCGCTCCGCTGTCGGCCCTCTGGAGCGACATCTGGCCGCTGATCGTCATCGGTGCCGTCTCGATCCCGCTGGGCCTCTGGGTCTTCGCGCGGGGCGAGACGTACGCGAAGCGGCACGGGAAGCTGAAGCGGAGCGGCTGATGAGCGACCACGCCGTCGTCGTCGACCGCCTGGAGAAGGTCTTCGACGTGCCCGAGCGCGACCCGGGCCTCCTGTCGGCCACGAAGGGCCTGTTCAAGAGGAAGACGCGCGAGGTGCGTGCGGTCGACGCCATCTCGTTCACCGTCGGCCAGGGCGAGGTCGTGGGCTTCCTCGGCCCGAACGGCGCCGGGAAGACGACGACGCTGAAGATGCTCTCCGGGCTGCTCCATCCGAGCGGCGGGGACGCGCACGTGCTCGGCCATGTCCCCGCGAAGCGGAGCGCGCGTTCCTCAGCCGGATCACGCTCGTCATGGGCAATCGCAACCAGCTGCAGTGGGATCTTCCGGCACTCGACTCGTACGAGCTCAACCGCGCGATCTACCGCATCCCGCGCGACGAGTTCGCGCCGCTGCGTGACGAGCTGATCGAGCTGCTCGACATCGGCGACCTCGTCCGCAAGCCGGTGCGGCAGCTCTCGCTCGGGGAGCGGATGAAGGCCGAGATCGTCGGCGCGCTCCTGCACAAGCCGCGGGTGCTCTTCCTCGACGAGCCGACGATCGGCCTCGACGTGACGATGCAGAAGCGCATCCGCGCGTTCATCGCCGAGTACAACGAGCGCTACGGCGCCACGGTGCTGCTCACGAGCCACTACATGGCGGACGTCGAGGCGCTGTGCAAGCGCGTCGTCGTCATCCACCACGGCACGATCCTGTACGACGGCGCGCTGACGGGACTCGCGGAGACGTTCGCCGCCTACAAGACGATCGGCGTCGCGCTCGAGAACGGTCAAGCGGATCTCTCCGCGTACGGCGAGGTGATCCACCGCGACGGCGACTGGATCACGCTGCGCGTCCCCAAGGCGGAGACGTCGGCCGTGACCGCGCGGCTCCTGGCGGACGAGCAGGTCCTCGACCTGAACGTCGAGGACCCGCCGATCGAGGACGTGATCGAGCTCGTCTTCGCGCAGGAGAAGCCCGAGTGACGACCGTCCCGCAGAGCGTCCCGCGCGAGGCGGGCCGTATCCGCTCGATGGTCGACATCTACCTCTCGACTGCGCGGATGGCGATCGCGTCGGAGTTCCAGTACCGCACCGGCCACTACTTCTTCCTGCTCGGGATGATCGCCGAGCCGGTGATCTACCTCGTCGTCTGGACGACGATCGCCGACCAGCAGGGCGGCGAGGTGCAGGGGCTCACGGCCGGCTACTTCGCCGCGTACTACATCGTCTGGACGCTCGTCCGGAACATGAACATCGTCTTCGGCGCCCCGTACTGGGAGTACCGGATCCGCGAGGGCGACCTGAACCGCGACCTCCTGCGGCCGGTGCTGCCGCTCCACTACGACATCGCCTGGTTCGCGGGCTGGAAGGTCGTGATGATCGTCCTCTGGCTGCCGATCGCGTTCGGGCTGTCGCTCGTCTTCGACCCGTCGCTCAGCCCGCGCCCCGCGGAGATCGTCACCTTCGCGATCGCGATCTGGGGCGCATATCTGATCCGCACGATGCTGCAGGAGTCGCTCGGGATGCTGTGTTTCTGGACGACGCGGGGCGCTGCCATCTTCGACCTGTACATGACGGTCGAGCTCCTTCTCTCCGGCCGTCTCGTCCCGCTCCCGCTGATGCCCGACTGGGTACAGGAGATCTCGCGCTTCCTTCCCTTCCAGTGGGCGTTCTACTTCCCGATCGAGAGCCTCGTCGGCGACCTCTCGAACCAGGAGCTCGTCCAGGGGCTCCTCGTCCAGCTCCTCTGGATCCTCATCGGGCTCGCGATCTTCAAGGTCGCGTGGCGATCGGCGATCAAGCGCTACTCGGCGGTGGGCGGATGAACGCGGTCCGCGTCAGCTGGCTCTTCCTGAAGCTCGGCGTGCTGAACGAGCTGCAGTACCGCGTGAACTTCTTCGTCTCGCTCATGCAAGCGGCGATCGCGCTGGTGACCGGCCTCGTAGTGCTCGCGCTCGTCTACTCGCACACGGACGAGCTGAACGGATGGTCGAAGTCGGAGCTCCTCTGCGTCCTCGGCGTGCAGATCCTCATGGGCGGCGCGATCAAGATGTACATCCAGCCGAACATGACTCGGCTCATCGAGGACGTTCGCGACGGCAAGCTCGACTTCGCGCTGACGAAGCCCGAGGATGCACAGGTCCTCGTGAGCGTGCGCGAGGTCCGGATCTGGCAGGCGGTCGACATCGTGTCGGGGCTGATCGTCCTCGCGGTCGGGCTCTCGAGGGTCACGACCTCCTTCGGCCCGCCCGAGGCGGCGGCGTTCGCAGTCTCGCTCGTGTTCGGGGCGGTCCTCATCTACTGCTTCTGGCTCGTCATCGCCACGGTCGCGTTCTGGGTCGTGAACATGTGGCACGCCGTCGAGCTCTTCGACGGGATCTTCCAGACCGGTCGCTGGCCGATCGGCATCTACCCGACGTGGCTTCGCGTCAGCGTCACGTTCCTCGTGCCGATCGCGTTCGCCGTCACCGTCCCCGCGGAGGCGCTGACGTCGCGGCTCGACTGGCAGACACTCCTGCTCGCGGCCGTCTTCACGGTCGTTGCGTTCGCCATCGCCCGCTGGTTCTGGCGGTACGGGCTGAGCAAGTACTCCGGCGCGTCGGCGTAGACCATGAGTCGCTGGCGGGCCGATCGCACCTGGCTCGTCTACCGCGGTACGGAGTCGTTCGCGATGGCGATGGGATGGACGCTCGCGCCGGTGTACTTCGTGGAACAGGTCGGAATGGACCCACTCCAGCTCGTCCTCACCGGGACGTTCCTGGAGATTGCGTACTTCGCATTCGAGGTGCCGACGGGCGTCGTCGCCGACTCGTACAGCCGGCGAGCGTCCGTGATCGTGGCGCAGGCGATCATGGGGGTCTCGTTCGTGGTCACGGGCCTCGTGACGAGCGTGCCGCTGATCCTCGCGGCGGCAGCGCTCATGGGCTTCGGGTGGACGTTCAAGAGCGGCGCAATCGACGCGTGGCTCGCCGACGAGGTCGGTCTCGCGCGCCTCGGCCGCGAGTATCAGCGCGGTGCGCAAGTCGCTCGCATCTTCACACTCGCCGGAATCGGTGCGGCAGTCGGGCTCGCGCTCGTCGATCTGCGGCTGCCCATCGTCGCCGGCGGCCTTGTGCTGGTCGCGCTCGGAGGTCTTCTCGTCCTGGTCATGCCGGAGTCGGGTTTCGAGCCGGCCGCACCGGAGGAGCTCTCCAAGCTCCGCTCGATGACACACACCGCCAGGCGGGGCGGTGGACTCATCCGAGCACGGCCGATCCTCCTGCTCGTCCTCGGGATCACGTTCTTCGGAGGAATGTGGAGTGAGAGTGTCGACAGGCTCTGGGAGGCTCAGTTCCTCACGAACATCGGCGTGCCCGCGTTCGCGGGATTCAGCTCGATCATCTGGTTCGGGATCCTCAATGCGGTCGCGGTCGTGCTTGCGATCGTCATCGCCCAGCCGCTCTCACGCCGTTCGGCGAGCGCGAGCTGGCGCGGTATGACGTGGGGCCTCTTCTGGCTGGACGCCGCGATGGTGGCGGCGACGTTCGCCTTCGCATTCGCGGGGAGCTTCGGTGCAGCTGTTCTTGCCTACTGGGGGATCTGCGTCGCCAGGTCGCTCGCGGGCCCGGTCTACTCGACGTGGCTCAATGCGAACATCGAGGACTCGAGCGTGCGAGCGACCGTCATCTCGATGACGAATCTCGGAGACTCGGCGGGCGAGTGGGGAGGCGGGCCTGCCCTCGGCGTCGTGGGCAACGCGTTCGGCATTCGCGCGGCACTTGCAGCGGGAGCCGCGGCGCTCACACCTGCCCTCCTGCTCTACGGATTGGCGCTTCGGCGGGACGACGACAGCGCGTCGTTCGATGTCGTCCCACAAGTTGAGGGCTGACCCCGAGGCTTGCTAGAGTCGCGCGGTCTATGAGAGGCGACGTTGCCTCGGGCGGCCTTGCCGTCCGGGGCTTTTTCCATTTCGAGGGAGGTTTCATGGCACGACCAAGGACGCAGGCGCCGAAGCGGGCGGCGCGGAGCACGATGGTGAAGAGCAAGGACCGCGCGACGTCCAGCGTGACGGCGCGGCGGTCGGTGCTGAAGCGCATCAGGGATGAGGGCGTCGAGCACGTCCTCTTCTGGTTCACCGACCTCGAGGGCCATCTCAAGTCGTTCGCGATCACGCCGTCTGAGATGCAGGAGGCACTGAACGACGGCATGGGCTTCGACGGGTCGTCGATCACGGGCTTCAACGCCATCGAGGAGTCCGACATGGTCGCCATCCCGGATCCGGCGAGCTTCCAGCTCATGCCGCGTCCCCTCGACGACCACGGACATCCCATCGGCGCGAACGTCGCGCGAATGATGTGCGACGTCGTCACCCCCGACGGCTCGCCTTACGAGGGCGATCCCCGCTACGTCCTCCGCAAGGCCCTCGACCGGATGAAGGGCATGGGGTTCGACACGTTCAACGTCGGGCCGGAGCTCGAGTACTTCCTCTTCGAGGACGACAGGGGCACGGAGACGCTCGACGAGGGCGGCTACTTCGCGATGACGGCCCAGGACGCGGCCACCGAGGTTCGCAACGACACGATCCACGCGCTCGAGGCGGTCGGGATCCCGATCGAGTACCACCACCACGAGGTCGGCCCCTCGCAGCACGAGATCGACATGCGCTACGCCGACGCGCTCGCGATGGCCGACTACACGATCACGTACCGCCTGATCGTGAAGGAGGTCGCTGCGTGGCACGGCTACTACGCGACCTTCATGCCGAAGCCGCTGTTCGGCGAGAACGGCTCCGGCATGCACACGCACATGTCGCTCTTCCGCGGCAACCGGAACCAGTTCTTCGATCGCCGCGACGAGCACCACCTTTCGACGACGGCGAAGAGCTTCATCGCCGGGCTCCTCGTGCACGCGCGCGAGATGTCCGGGGTGCTCGCGCAGTGGGTGAACTCGTACAAGCGGCTCGTCCCGGGCTACGAGGCGCCGGTGTACGTCGCCTGGTCGCAGCGCAACCGCTCGGCGCTCATCCGGATCCCGCTGTACAAGCCGGGCTCGGAGCAGGCGACGCGCGCCGAGATCCGCTGCCCGGATCCCGCCTGCAACCCGTACCTCGCATTCGCGGCGCTGCTGCAGGCGGGTCTCGAGGGGATCGAGAAGGGCTACGAGCTGCCCGACCCCATGGAGCGGAACCTCTACCGCCTGACTGCGGCGGAACGCCGCGAGCAGGGCATCGTCTCGCTCCCGGAGTCACTCGGCGAGGCGATCGACGAGCTCGCGACCTCCGACCTCATGAAGCGCACGCTCGGGGACCACATCTTCCCGCGGTACGTCGAGCTGAAGCGGCGTGAATGGGACGAGTACAGGGTTCAGGTCACCGAATGGGAGAAGGAAAAGTACCTCGCAGCTCTGTAAAGCCAACTTGCATCCAGTCGACGAAAGTCGGATGATGCGCGCTGCAGGGTATGCCGCAAGGCGAGCGGTCAGCCCTGTATCTGACGGCCGATCGCGGGCTCCCTGGTGTGGAGCCCGTGGTCGTTCAGGCGTGGGTGGAAGCCTACGGTTCCCCCCACGAGCCCCCCTCCCTCGCTGTTGCGTGCACTGAGCCGGTCCCGGCATCTCGGCCGGCGGAGCCGGCCTCCGGCGCTCGGCGGGTACGACCGAGAACGCTGGGACGCTTAGTCCGGCTTGCCGGCCATGGCCCAGACGGCCACGAGCGCGGCGGCGAGAACGATCCAGGCGATGATCATCGAGGCCTTCAGGAGGCCCTGGCCGCCGCCGTTCCTCAGGCGCCGGACGCCGATGCCGCCGACGATCAGCGCGACGAGCACGAGGAGCGCTCCGACGTCGGCCACGATGTAACCGATCCCGAGCCACGTCGGGTCGTCGTCGAGCTTCTCCCAGCCTTCCTTGGAATAGATCCACTGCGCGCCGATCCGCATCACGACGTACCCCGGCAGTGCGACGGCGAGCAGCGTCCAGTAGCCGAGCCGGAGCGAACGCGCGTCGCCGCGCGCGTAGGCGATGAGGCTGGCTCCGGCCAGGAGGCCGCCGACCAGGATCATCGCGCCGAGGACGTGGACGAACAGCGGGAAGTTCCAGTCGGTCGGGCGGTGCGCGGCGAGCAGGCCGATCATGCGAACGGCTTCCAGATCATGTCGATGAGGAGCAGCAGGATCGCGATGCTCGACGCCGTGTGCAGCCGCAACCCGATCTGGGTCCGGTTCAGCGCGAGCAGCTCGGCGTTCGGGCCGGTCTGTCCGGCGGCTTCGAGCTCCTCGCGCTTTCGTCATCCCCTCCATGTACGCCTTGCCCGTCCGCCCGCCGAGGCCGCCGGCGATGGCCCACAGGACGAGCGCCGCGATGATCCAGAAGTCCCAGATGCGATATCCGCCGACCGAGAACGTGAGCCAGAGCCCGAAGACGATCGTTCCCACCGCTCCCACTCCGGTCCCGATCGTGCCCACCCTGACGACGGGCGCCATGCGGATCGTGCCCTCGGGCGTGTCGGTCTTCCGAACCGCGTAGATGAGCACCCAGAACACGACCATGCCCGCGACGTACGCGAACGCGCTGAGCAGGTGGAGCGCGAGGATCCAGTCGTCGAACGACACGCCGGCAGATCCTATGACACGTTCTGCGCGGTTCGAAACATGACAATGGGACACGTGGACGCCACGGCCCGTCATCTCCGCCTCCTCACCGAGACCATCGCCGCGGTCAACTCCTCGCTCGACCTGCAGGAGGTCCTCGAGCTCGTCGCGAGCAAGGTCGCCGACGCGCTCGGCACCGATGCGTGCTTCGTCTACCTCTACGACGAACGCTCGGACGAGCTCGTCCTGCGCGCGACGCACGGAACCCGGGTCGAAGAGCTGACCCGGACGCCGCGCATGCGGCCGGGCGAGGGCATCACCGGCGTCGCGGCGGCGGAGCGAGAGCCCGTGATGCTGTCCGAGCAGGCTCACCTCGACCCTCGCTTCAAGGAGTTCCCGAACCTGCCGGAGGACGAGTACGAGTCGATCCTCGCCGTGCCGATCCTCGCGCGGGACACGCTCGAGGGCGCGCTCAACGTCCGCACGAGGGAGCCGCGGGCGTTCACCGACGCCGAGATCGAGCTGCTCGTGGCGATCGCGTCGCAGGTCGCCCAGACGATCGAGCACGCGAAGCTCTACGAGCGCGCGCAGCGGCGGGTCGCGGAGCTCGAGGCGCTCGCGCGCATCTCGGAGGCCGTCTCGGAGTCGCTCTACCTCGAGGAGTCGCTCGAGGCGATCGTGAAGACGACCATGGAGTCGCTGCACGCGACCGGCGCGGCGCTCGTGCTCGAGGACGGGAAGATCGCGTGGCCCGAGGGCCGCGCCGGCGCGTATGCCGTACGCATGCCGCTGCGCTGGAAGCGGCGCCAGATCGGCGAGCTCGTCTGCGATCGGGACACGCCCTTCTCGCCCGACGACGAGGCGCTGCTCGAGGCGATCGCCCACCACGCCGCAGTGGCGCTCGAACACGGGCGTGCGGTGATGCGCGGCGTGCTCGCACAGGAGATCCACCACCGCGTGAAGAACAACCTCCAGTCGGTCGCGTCGCTTCTGCGCCTGCAGGCGCGTGCCGACACCGTCGACGCGCAGAAGTCGCTCAACGACTCGGTCAACCGCATCCTCGCCATCGCGGCCGTGCACGAGGTGCTCACCGAGCATCGCGAGGACGACGTCGACCTCGGCGAGCTCGTCGACCGCCTCCGCGCGATGCTCGTGCAGGGCCTGGTAGCGGGGAAGGACGTGTCGGCCGACCTCGAGCCGGTCTCGCTCGCGGGCCAGCAGGCCACGGCGCTCGCGCTCGTCTTCACCGAGCTCTTCCAGAACGCGCTCGAGCACGGCGGCGACCACGTCTCGATCGCGCTCGCGCAGCGCAACGGCGACGTCGTCCTCACGATCGCCGACGACGGCGTCGGGATCGAGGGCGACGTGAACGGCACGGGGATCTCGATCGTGCGGGCGCTCGTCCGCGACGAGTTGCGCGGCGAGCTCGCGCTCGAGAACGCCGGCGGCCTGCGCGCCGAGGTGGTGTTCCCGGCGTGACGCGCGTGCTCGTCGCAGAGGACGAGACGCTGATCCGCCTCGACCTCAAGGGCCTGCTCGAGGCGGCCGGGTTCGACGTGTGCGCGGAAGCGCGCGACGGCGAGGAGGCGGTCGAGCTGGCGCGCGAGACGGAGCCCGACGTCGCCGCTCCTCGACGTGAAGATGCCGCGGCTCGACGGAATCGAAGCGGCGCGGCGCATACTCGACGAGCGGCCGATCCCGATCGTCATGGTGACCGCGTATGGCGAGCGCGAGCTCGTCTCGCGCGCGGTCGAGGCCGGCGTCTTCGGCTATCTCGTGAAGCCGTTCCGCGAGACCGATCTGCTGCCAGCGATCGCGACGGCAACGGCTCGATACGAGGAGCTCCGCGCTCTGCGCGAGGAAGCCGACTCGCTCGCGGAGGCACTCGCCGCCCGGAAGGCGATCGAGCGGGCGAAGGGGATCCTCATGCAGCGGGAGGGCCTCTCCGAGGAAGAGGCTTTCGCTCGGCTCCGCAAGGCGAGCCAGATCTCCGGACGTCCCCTCAAGGTCGTCGCCGAGGCCCTGGTCGCGACGCTCGGCACCTCCTAGGTCGCGAGCAGCCTCTCCTCCTCGTGCCGGCGGTAGAGCCGGCGTCCGAGCCATGCGGCGAAGAAGACGAGCGCGAACGGAGCGAGCACGATGACGAGGCCGAGAGCGACGACGCCCTCCCAGGCGAGTACGTTCAGCGCCTCGTCGACAGCGCGGTCGATTCTCGAGGGCGGGGCGACCGCGCCGAACGCACCGGGAGTCACCACGGTGAGCTGGATGGTCGACATGCGTGCCTCTGCACGTAGCGCGCCGAGGTTCCGGCGGGCGGCGAGGAGGTCCGCCTTGAGGTTCTTCAGGCGCACCTCGAGACGCGCCTGCGTCTCGGCGTCGAGCGTCCCGGAGTCGAGCTGCGAGGTGACGACAGCGATCTGTGCGCAGGAGCGAGCGAGTCTGACGCTGCGCGGCGTCGATGCTCTCCTGGCGGTCGGCGGTCGTGACCTGCTGCGAGACGATGCGGCCGAGTCCCGAGAGACCGCGTGATCGCGTCCTGCACCTGGTCGACCGGGACGCGGACCACGATCGAGGCGCTACCCTCGTCGCCGGTCGCGACCGAGGACGAGACGACGAAGCCTCCGAGCGTCCGCGTGAGCTCGAGCGCGCTCTGCGCGGCGCGCGAGACGGCGTCGGCGTCCTTCACCTCGACGGTGAGGGTCGCGCTCACGAGCTGCGCTCGGTCGTCCGTGGTCGTCGGGGAAGGGGTCTGGGCTCGCCCGGCGCTCTGGTCGGCCGACGTCGACGGCGTCGCCGCCTCGAGGTTCGACTTCTCGAGTGCGTCCTGGCGGACTGCCTGCGGCGAGTCGGATCGCGTGAGCCCGACGACGCCCGCGCTTGCGAGCGCGAGCGTCGCTGCGGCCGGAACTGCGACGAGCATCCCGCGGCGGACCGGGAAGCGCCAGCTCGCCCACGGAGTGCGGACAGGTTGCTCGGCCGCGATCGTCCGGATACGGGTGCGGAGATCGGCGGGCGCGGAGGGACGCGACGCCCGCAGCTCGTGGATCAGGTCAGGCGACGACGTCATGGTCTCTCATCCTCTCTTCGAGCTTCGACAGCGCACGGCTGAGCCTCGTGGAGACGGCCGTGGGGGAGATCCCGAGCAGGCGCGCGGCTTCCTCGCCGTCGAGATCGAGAACGATGCGGAGCGCGACAACCTCACGCTCGCCGGCCGAGAGCGACTGCAGGCTCTCGGCGAGCTCCTGCGAGAAGCCCTCTCCGAGGGTCGTGACATCGCCGTGCCGTTCTGCGATGCCCGCCCGCTCCTCGCGCTTGCGTCGGCGTGCGTCGGCGCGGAACCAGTCGAGGGCGGTCGTGCGGGCGATGGCGAGCAGCCATGCGCGCGGTGTGCCGCGGCGTGGATCGAACCGGCGCCACTTCTTGAAGGCGGCCTCGAAGGTCTCGCCGGTCAGGTCCTCGGCAACCGCCCGGTTCTTCGTCAGGTACAGGAGATAGCCGTACACGTCGTCGAGGAGCTCCTCGGCCACCGCCGCGAACGACGGGGTCGTCGCGTCGAGCGGGCGCGGCCGGTCGATCGTCACTGCATGCACGATCCCTGTACGCCGCCGGGCCGGCCCCACGTCACGTCGTCTGCGCCTCGGCGAACACGACCTCCCAGCGTTCGAGGAGCGCGACGAGCTCGTCCCGCGCCGCGCGGTGCGCACCGAGCACGTCCATGTCCGACCAGTCGTCGGCGAGCTTCCGCTCGAGCTCGGCGATGCGAGCCTCGACGCCCGCGATCTGCCCTTCCAGGACCTCGAGCTCGGTCGGTGTGCGCCGCGCGGGTCGCGGCTTCGAGACCCGCGGCAGCCGCTCCGGCCCCGGCGGCTCGAGCTCGACCGGCGTCCGTGCCGCGTCCCGTTCGCGCTCCAGGTCGGCCCAGCCGCCGTCGTACGAGCGCAGCGAGCGGTCCTCGAACGCGACGATGCGGTCGGGTACGGCGTCCAGGAGCGCGCGGTCGTGGGAGACGAGGAGGATCGTCCCCGGAAACGCTTCGAGCGCGGCTTCGAGCGCTTCGCGCGACTCGACGTCGAGGTGGTTCGTCGGCTCGTCGAGCACGAGGAAGTTGACGCCGGAAGCGACCAGCAGCGCGAGTGCGAGCCGCCGCCGCTCTCCACCGGAGAGCGCGGTCACGGACCGCTCGTGCGTCTCCCAGCCCGAGAAGAGGAACCGCCCGAGCAGCGTCTGTGCGCGCGGGCGCGACAGCCCCGTCGCGGCCGCCGTCGCATCGAGGACAGATCCGCTCTTCGGCAACTCGATCGCGTGCTGTGAGAAGTAGCCGGGCACCACTCCGTGGCCGAGCGCGATCTTTCCACCGTCGAGCGGGTGCCCGTCGAGGATCGCGGCAAGGAGCGTCGTCTTGCCAGAGCCGTTCGGCCCGACGAGTCCGACCTTCTCGCCGCGCTCGATCACGATCGCCGCGTCGTCGAGCAGTCTCTTTTCGCCCGCCGACAGCGTGACGTCGTCGGCTTCGAGGACGATGCGGCCGGAGCGAGGCGGGTCGAGGAAGTCGAAGCCGAGCGTCCGCCGACGCTTCGTCAGCGACTCCACCTCGTGCCGGGCGTTGGAACGCTCCTTCTCCAGACGGGCGATCTGGGTGAGCTTCGCCTGCGCCTGCTTCGCCTTCGACTTCTTGTACCGGAAGCGCTCGACGAAGCGTTCCAGCCGCGCGATGTCGACCGAGACGCGATCCGCCGTCCTTCCGGCGGCAGCCGCGCGAGCCGCCTTCTCCTGCCGCCACTCGTGCCACGGCCCGGCGAAGTAGTGGGCGCCTCCCGGCGACAGCTCGAGCACCGAGGTCGTCACCGCCTCCAGGAACCAGCGGTCGTGCGCCACGAGGACGACGGCGGCGTCGAGGTTTTCGAGCTCGCGCTCGAGCCACTCGAGGTTCTGGACGTCGAGGTGATTCGTCGGCTCGTCGAGGAGGAGCAGGTCGGGGCTCCCGGCGAGAGCCCGCGCGAGCGAGGCGCGCGTCAGCTCGCCGCCCGAGAACGTGCCGAGCGGCCGGTCGAGGTCGTCGTCCGCGAACCCGAGCCCGCGGATGGAGGCGGCAGCGTGGTCGCGCCATGCCCAGCCGCCGGCGTGCTCGAGCCGCGTCTGAGCATCGGCGTACAGGCGAAGCGTCTGCTCGTCGTGCGCGCCTCCGGCCATCGCCTCCTCGAGTCGCCGTAGCTCGCCCTCCAGCTCGAGCAGGTCGCGCGCGCCCGAGAACGCGTATTCGCGCAGCGTGATGTCGTACTCGAGCGGGGGGCGCTGGTCGTGGAGCGCGACCCGCGTGCCCTTCGCGAAGGCCAGCTTCCCGCCCTGGATCGACGTCTCGCCCGCGATCGCGCGCAGGAGGGTCGTCTTCCCCGCGCCGTTGGCGCCTGCCAGCGAGAGCCGGTCCTTGCGCCCCACCGTGAACGACACGTTCTCGAAGAGCGGGTCGCCTGCGAACTCCTTGCGCAGCTCGGATGCAATGAGGACGGCCATGGCCGTCCAAGGGTAGAGGGAGCCGGTGGCGGCCTACGCCGTGTGCACGGCCTGAGCCACGAGCGCGCGCGCGGCCGCTGCGATGTGCCCGGCGTCGATGCCCGCGGCCGCGAGGCACTCCTCCGGCTTGCCGGATCTCGGCATCTCGCGAACCGCGAGTCGCACGACGCGCGGAGGCTCGTCGGTGTCCGCCAGTGCAGCGACGACGGCGTCTCCGAGCCCGCCCTCGGCCCAGTGGTCCTCGACCGTGACCAGCCGACCGCCCGTCGCCTCCGCCGCGGCGGCGAGCGTCTCGCCGTCGAGAGGCTTGATCGAGTAGAGGTCGATCACCCGTGCCGCGATTCCCTCCTCGGCGAGCGCGGCGGCGGCCTTCAACGCCTCGTGCACGGTGATCCCGGCGCCGATCAGCGCCACCTCGTCGCTGTCGCTCGAGCGCAGCACCCGGCTGCCGCCGATCGCGAACTCGTCGTCCGGGGAGTACAGGACGGGCGTCGCAGGACGCAGCGTCCGGAGGTACGAGACTCCCTCCGTGTCGGCCAGCGCCGCCACGAGCCTCGCGGTCTGGTTCGCATCGCTCGGATGCAGCACGGTCGACCCCTGGATCGCGCGGAAGGACGCGATGTCCTCGAGACCCATCTGGGACGGGCCGTCCTCGCCGATCGAGACGCCGGCATGGGAGCCGCAGAGCACGAGCGTCGCGCGGCTCACGGCCGCCATGCGCGCGAAGTCGTATGCACGCGAGAGGAATGCCGCGAACGTCGATGCGAACGGCCGCCAGCCGACCGCCTGCAAGCCGACCGCGGCGGCGACCATCTGCTGCTCGGCGATGTACATCTCGAAGTACCGCTCGGGGTGTGACTTGGCGAAGGTCTCGGCGAACGTCGAGTTCGAGACCTCCCCGTCGAGGACGACGACATCCGGCCGTGCGGCACCGAGCGCCGCGAGCGCGTCGCCGTACGCCTTCCGGGTCGCGACCTCGGAGCCGAGCTCGTAGCGCGGGAGCTCGACTGCTCCTGCCGCCGGCCGCGCGGACGGCTCGGCTTCGGGCTTCGCGATCTCGATCCGGATGTCCCGCAGCCCGCCGAGCTCGGCGATCGCGGAGTCGGGGTCGTCGAGCGGCTTTCCGTGAAAGCCGTTCTTGTCCTCGACCGCCGCCACGCCCTTCCCTTTCTTCGTGCGGGCGACGACGACCGTCGGCCGGCCGGCTGTCGCGACGGCCTGCGAATAGGCCTCGTCGATCGCCTCGAGGTCGTGGCCGTCGATCTCGATCGCGTTCCAGCCGAACGCCTGGGCGCGGGCCGCGTACGCGTCGAGATCCCAGCCCACCATCGTCTCGCCGCGCTGGCCGAGCCGGTTGACGTCGATGATCGCGGTGAGATTGTCGAGGCCGTAGTGCGCCGCGTGCTCGAACGCCTCCCACATCGAGCCCTCGGCCATCTCGCTGTCGCCGCACAGCACCCACACACGGGTTGGCAGCTTCTCGAGCTTCTTCGCGGCGAGAGCCATGCCCACGCCGATCGGGAGTCCCTGCCCGAGCGAGCCCGTCGCGACGTCGACCCAGGGGATGAGCGGTGTCGGATGGCCCTCGAGGATGCTCGTGTGCTCTCGGTAGTGGAGGATGTCCTCGTCGGAGACGACGCCCGCTGCGCGGTAGATGGAGTACAGGAGCGTCGAGGCGTGGCCCTTCGAGAAGACGAGCCGGTCGTTCGCGGGGCTCTTCGGGTCGGAGAAGTCGAAGCGCAGGTAGCCGTCCACGAGGACGGCCATCAGATCTGCCGCGGACATGGCCGACGTCGGGTGCCCCGACTTCGCCGCCGCGCTCATCCGTACGGAGTCGACCCGAAACTGCTGACCCAGCTCGCGGCGGCGATCGGCGTCTGTCATGCGCACCATTCTAGGTTCGTGGATTCCCCGTCCGCGCAGGAGGTAACGTTGGGACGTGGCGCGTAGCAGATTGCACGAGCTCTCCGAGAGCGGAGTGAGCGTGTGGGTGGACTCGCTCTCGCGGGAGATGCTCGAGACCGGCCATCTCGCCCGGCTGATGGAGGAGGACGCCGTCGTGGGCGTGACCTCGAATCCCACGATCTTCGAGAAGGCGCTCTCGACGGGCGACTGGTACGACGAGCAGCTGCGCCAGGAGCTCGAGCGCTCCGACGACACGAAGGAGGTGTTCTTCGCGCTCGCCGTGGAGGACATCAAGCGCGCCTGCGATCTGCTCCTGCCCGTGTGGGAGCGCACGGGCGGCGTCGACGGCTTCGTCTCGATCGAGGTCGATCCGGACCTCGCCTACGAGCGGGAGGACACCTTCGCGCAGGCGAAGCTCCTGCACGAGCTCGTCGATCGGAAGAACGTGTACGTGAAGATCCCCGCAACCGAGCCGGGCATCGGCGCGATCGAGGACTCGATCGCCGCGGGCCGCTCGATCAACGTCACCCTCATCTTCTCGCTCGACCGCTACTCGGCCGTCGCCGAGGCCTACGTCCGAGGGCTGGAGCGGCTCGTCGAGGGTGGAGGCGATCCGACTCACGTCGCATCGGTCGCGAGCTTCTTCGTCTCGCGCGTCGATACGGAGTGCGACCGACGGCTCACCGAGATCGGCCGCGACGACCTCCAGGGGCGGCTCGCGGTCGACAACGCCAAACTCGCCTACGAGCGCTACGCGCAGATCTTCTCCGGGTCGCGCTGGGAGGCCCTCGCCGGCGCGGGTGCACGTCCGCAGCGCTGCCTGTGGGCGTCGACCTCGACGAAGAACCCGGCATATCGGGACGTCCTCTACGTCGAGGAGCTGATCGGGCCGGACACGGTGAACACGATGCCGTTCGAGACGATCTCGGCGTTCCAGGATCACGGCGTCGTGCGTCCGGGCACGCTGACGGAGGGCGTCGAGGAGGCGCATCAGCTCCTGCGCGACCTCGCCGCTGCAGGCGTCGACTACGACGACGTCACGGACACGCTCGAGCGTGAGGGTGTCCAGAAGTTCTCGGACTCGTTCGCGTCGCTGCTCGAGGGCATCGACGCCAAGCGCGCCGTCCTCGCCTAGCCGGCAGGCTCTACCCCGCGACGGCGCGGAGAAGCTCGTCGTGCAGCAATCCGTTCGACGTGACGGCGCTGCCCGAATCGATGCGCGACTCCCCTGCGGCGTCCGAGAACCGTCCGCCCGCCTCCTCGACGATCACCTGCACTGCAGCGAGATCCCACTCGTTCAACCCGAGTGCGTCCACTGCGCCGTCGACGGCGCCCTCGGCGACGAGCATGTGCGCCCAGAAGTCGCCCAGTCCGCGGACGTGCCAGGCCCGTCGCGCAAGGGGTGGCACCGCGTTCTCGATGGAGAACGAGAGCACCGCGTCCTCCACGCGTCCGACTGTCGAGACATGCATGGGCGCTCCGTTCGCGAACGCTCCCTGCCCCCGCTCCGCCCACCAGCGGGCGCGCAGCGCAGGGGCCGAAACGACGCCGACCTGGACCACACCGCCCGACTCGAGTGCGACCAGCGTCGCCCACACGGGGATGCCGCGCGCGTAGTTCCGGGTGCCGTCGATCGGGTCGAGGATCCAACGGCGCGAGCCGGTACCGGCGGCGCCCTTCTCCTCGCCGAGGATGGCATCGGCGGGGCGCTCGCCGGCCAACATCCGCCTGAGCTCGGCCTCGACGGCGCGATCGGCCTCGGTCACCGGCGTGAGGTCTGCTTTCGTCTCGACCGCGAGGCCCGTGCGAAAGTGCGGCAAGGAGATCGAGTCCGCCGCATCGGCGAGTCGCAGTGCGAGATCGAGGTCGGCGCTCACTGCGCCGACACTAACGGGGCTACCCGCGGCTGACGCGGAAGGTCGGCCGGATGATCCGCAGTGCGACGGGCGCCGACCAGGTCATTGCGGGGTTCCCCACCTGCGCGGCGTTGAGACCGCGGACGCGGTAGTACCACTTGCCCGAGCCGGATCTTCCCCGAAGCAGCCGGATTCGTGGTCGCGTAGATGGGATCCGGCCCGGCCGCGAACGGTTCGGCCTTGCACGCGAGCGTCTCGAAGGTCGCGCGACCGGAATCCGCGCTCGCGGATTCCGGTCTGTGCAAGGTCAATCCAGCTGCAGGTACAGCACTGCGACGAGGATCGTGCCGGCGAAGATCAGGCAGAAGAGCAGGGCCAGCGCCCAGGCGAAACGGAGGTTGCGCCGTGCGAGCGCGGGATCCATCAGAGGAGCACCGGATCGAGCGCGGCGGCCGCGAAGAGCAGCGCGAGGTAGAGGAGCGAGTAGTGGAAGAGCACCTTCGCGCGAGCGCGTGAGAGGTCGCGCCTGAGGAGCAGCGAGAGCGCGATGAACACCGCTCCGAGCACGAGCGCGGCCGCCGTGTACAGCGGGCCGAGCCAGAGCCCGACGAACACCGTGAAGGCGACCATGACGACGCGAGTAGAGGACGATCTGACGCGCGGTCTCGCGGTCCCCGCGCACGACCGGGAGCATGGGCACGCCTGCCGCGGCGTACGCGTTCTTGATCATCAGCGCGAGCGCCCAGAAGTGCGGCGGCGTCCAGAGGAACACGATGAGGAAGAGCCAGAGCGCCGGAAGCGCGAGCGATCCGGTCGCCGCGGCGTACCCGACGAGCGGCGGCACCGCCCCGGCGGCCCCGCCGATGACGATGTTCTGCGGGGTCGAGCGCTTGAGCCAGCGGGTGTAGACGAGGACGTAGAAGAGGTTCCCGACGAGCGCGAGCACGGCCGTCAGCACGTTGACGGCGGAGGCGAGGAGCGCGAACGACACGGCCGAGAGCAGGATCCCGAACTCGAGCGCCTGTTCCGGCGACACGCGGCCGGAGGCGACCGGGCGCTCCTTGGTGCGGCTGCCCATGAGGACGTCGATGTCGCGGTCGAGCACGTGGTTGAGCGCGGACGCTCCGCCGCAGGCGAGCGCGAGGCCGACCATCGTGACCGCGAAGAGCCCGAGCGGCGGCACTCCCTGCGCGCCGACGAACATCCCGGCGGCGCCGGTGAGGAGGAGGAGCGTCATGATCCGCGGCTTCGTCAGCGTGAGGTAGTCGCGCAGCGAGGCGAGCGGTGCCGCTTCGCCGCGCAGCGAGCGAAGGACGACGACGAGCGCGAGGCCGAGCGCGACCGCCGCACCGCCCACGTGCAGCGCGACGGCCCAGGTCGCGTCCCCGCTCCAGGCGACGACCCCGCCGAGCGCGATCGCGACGAGCAGCGCGACGAGAGCGGCACTCGCGCCGGGCAGCAGCGCCGGATAGGCGAGTCGTGCCAGCACGAGATTCGCGACGAGCAAGCGGCAGCGCGACGAGGGCGATCGCCCAGTGCGTCGTCCCGAGCTCGAGGACGGCGCTGACGACGACGAGGCCGACCGCGACCGCGCCGGCGACCGCCGAGAGTCGGAAGAGCACGCCCGGCGTCACCGCCGACGCGCGGGAGGCTAGGACTCGCGCTCGCGACGCTGCTCACGCAGCTTCCTCCTCAGGTCGTAGAGCGGTCTCGCGCTCGTCACGTAGGGCACCTCGTCGAAGTTGTGCGGTGGTGGAGGAGACGTGGTGTACCACTCGAGCGTGTCCGCCTGCCAGGGGTCGTTGCCCACGCGCTCGCCGCTGCGCCTCGTCTTCAGGACGTTGATCGCGAAGAACAGGAACGCCACCGCCATGATGTACGAGCCGATCGTCGAGACGAGGTTGTAGCCCTCCCAGCTCTCGTTCGAGTACGTGTAGACACGCCTCGGCATCCCCTCGAGCCCGGAGAAGTGCTGCGGCATGAAGGCGATGTTGAAGCCGACGAAGAGGATCCAGAACTGCCACTTGCCGAGGCGCTCGTCGAGCTTCCGCCCGAACATCTTCGGCCACCAGTAGAAGAGGCCGGCGAAGATCGCGAAGACGACGCCGCCGAGCAGCGTGTAGTGGAAGTGCGCGACCACGAAGTAGCTGTCGTGCACCTGCCAGTCGATCGGGAAGGCCGCGAGGTAGATCCCGGTCAGCCCACCGATGACGAACAGCGAGAGGAAGCCGAGCGCGAAGAGCATCGGCGTCTCGAAGCTGAGGTTGCCGCGCCAGAGGGTCGCGAGCCAGTTGAAGATCTTCATCCCCGTCGGGACGGCGATGATCATCGACGCGATCATGAACCACGCCTGCAGCGGGATCGGGAGGCCCACCGTGAACATGTGGTGCGCCCACACGAGCATCGAGAAGAAGCCGATCGCGACCGTCGACGCGACGATCGCCTTGTAGCCGAAGATCGGCTTGCGGGCGAACACGGGAAGGACCTCGGAGATGATCCCGAACGCCGGCAGCACGATGACGTACACCTCGGGGTGGCCGAAGAACCAGAACGCGTGCTGGTAGAGCAGCGCCGAGCCCCCGCTCTCGGGGTTGAAGAAGTCCGTCTGCACGTCCCAGCCGCCGATGGAGATCCCGCGGTCGAGCAGGAGGAGCGTGAGCCCGGCGGCGAGCACCGGCATGATCGCCATGATCAGCCACGAGTAGAGCTCGATCGACCACACGAAGAGCGGCATGCGCGTCCAGCTCATCCCGCGCGTGCGCATGTTGTGGATCGTCACGATGAAGTTGATCGCCCCGGCGACGGTGGACACGGTCACCAGGTGCAGCGCCAGGATCCAGTAGTCCTGGCCGTTGCCGGGCGCCTGGATCGAGAGCGGCGCGTACGCCGTCCAGCCCGTGTCGGCTGCTCCTCCGTCTGCGAAGAAGCTGAGCATGAGCACTGCGCCGCCGAGCGCGAAGAACCAGTACGAGACCGCGTTCAGACGCGGGAACGCCATGTCCTCGGCGCCGATCATCAGCGGCACGAGGTAGTTCGCGAACCCGGCGAGGATCGGGACGCCGACGAGGAAGACCATCGTCGTCCCGTGGATCGTGACGAGCTCGTTGTACCGCTCCGGCCCGATCAGCCCCTCGTTCGCCTGGGCGAGCTGCGTGCGCATGCCGAGCGCCATGAGCCCGGCGAGGATGAGGAAGACGATCGAGCTCGAGATGTAGAGGATCCCGATCCGCTTGTGATCCGTCGTGACGAGCCAGCTCGTCACCCGCCCCCGCTGCCAGGCGGGTACCGACTCAGCCCGCGTTGCCACTGGGCGGGTTCTCCTTGAGGTAGAGGGCGAGCGATTCGACCTGCTCGTTCGTCCAGCCGGCGCCGACCGCGGGCATCTGCCCCTTGCCGTTGCGGACCAGGTTCGCGAGGGCGACCGGGTCGGTGAGGGTGGGCGTTCCGGCGATCCGCGGGCCGATGCCCCCCTCGCCGGCGAGACCGTGACACTTGGCGCACACGCCCGTCCACTCCTCACGCCCGAGCTCGACCGACGGTGCGTTCTGCGCGTCGCGCTGCTGGTCGAGCCACGTGTCGAACGCCGACGCGTGACATCGACGTCGACCGTCGCGAGCATTCGCGCGTGCTCGAGACCGCACAGCTCGGCGCACTGGCCGGTGTACACGCCTTCGCGGTCGGCCTCGAACCACGTCTCGTTCGTCCTGCCCGGGATCGCGTCGATCTTGCCGCCGAGCGCCGGGATCCACCAGGAGTGGATGACGTCCGAGTCCGGCGCGCTCACGACGAGCCTCACGGGCACGCCGGCGGGCGCACGCATCTCGTCGATCGCGACGACGCCGTTCGGATACTCGTACTCCCAGTAGAACTGGCGGCCCGTCACCTTGATCTCGAGCTGTTGCTCTCCTGCGGTCGCATCGGGGATGTCCTTGATCCCCGGGAGCTCGATGAAGACGAAGGCGGCGATGAGGAAGAGCACGACCACCGGCCCGGCGGTCCACGCGAGCTCGAGCTTCGTCGCGCCGTGAATGGGCGCGCCGTCCTCGAAGCGCGCCCGCTTCTGTCGCCGGTACTTCCAGATGAAGGCGATCAGGAGGCCCTCGACGAGGACGAAGACCGCGACGACGAAGATCGAGACGAAGAGGTAGCTGTCCCGGATCCCCTCGGCGTTCGACGATTCGGGCGCCACCGGCGCGAGTTGTGCGAGGAAGCCGACGAAGTCGAGGCCGAGCACCGACTGCCATTCTATGAACGTGCCGGAAGGATCGTCCTGGGGAACGCGCGTACGTCTGCCGGCGGACGTCGTCCGCCCCTTCGACGTCTTCCTGAACGGCGTCAAGCAGGAGGAGGGACGCGACTATCGCATCGACGGTCGCACGCTCCTCTTCGACCGCGAGCTCCAGACGGAGGGCAAGCTCGGGTTCTGGCGCTGGCTGTCGCTCTGGGTAGGCATCGCCGGGACGTACCGGCAGAACGACTCCGTCGACATCGCGTACCGGCGAAACGGGAAGCCCGTCGTGGCAGCCAGGCTTCCGCTCGAGCCCGTCTCCTAGGCGGACCCGGTGCGCGCGTTCTGCTCGAGCCTCGCGAGCAGGGCTCGCAGCTCGTCGATCTCCTCGACACTGAAGCCGCTCAACAGCCTGCGGTTGAACGCCTGCACGGCGCGGAGCAGCTCGGCGTGCTTGGTTCGTCCAGCGTCCGTGAGCTCGACGCTGACCGCGCGGCGGTCGGTCGCATCGCGGCGGCGGACCACGAGGCCGTCCTCCTCGAGCCCGTCGATATGCCGCGTGAGCGTCGGGCCCTCGATGTGGAGCGCGCGCGCGAGCTCGTGCTGCGTCCGCCAGGCTGCGCCCTGGAGATTCGTCAGGATGAACCACATCGGCATCGAGCCGCCGACCTCGGCGAGCGCGTCGTTGAAAGCCCGTCCGACGTGCTTCGCGGAGTGGGCGAGCTGGAGCCCGATCGGGGTACCGGTAGAGCGCACGGCCGGAGTGTAGCTTTTTGATAGCGTGCTAACGGTTAGATGGCTAACGAAACGGCACAGAACGGCATCGAGGTCCGCGGTCTCGTCCGCGAGTACAAGAAGGGCCCCCGCGCCGTCGACGGCATCGACATCGTGGTCGAGCCGGGCGAGATCTACGGCTTCCTGGGCCCGAACGGGGCCGGGAAGTCCACGACCGTCCACGTCCTGACGACGCTCCTGCCGCCGACCGCCGGGACGGCGCTCGTCGGCGGCTACGACGTCGTGAAGGACGGGCCGAAGATCCGCGGGCTGATCGGTGTGGCGCTGCAGGAAGCCGCCCTCGACCCGCTCCTCACCGCACGTGACCACCTGCGGCTGCAGTCGACGTTGCAGAGCGTCCCGAAGGGCGAGCGCGAGCCACGTGCGGACGAGCTCATCCATCGGGTCGGGCTCGTCGACGCCGCCGACCGGAAGGTCTCGGGCTACTCCGGCGGTATGAAGCGGCGGCTCGACCTCGCGCTCGCCCTCGTGCACAGCCCGCGCATCCTCTTCCTCGACGAGCCGACGACCGGGCTCGACCCGCAGAGCCGCACCGACATCTGGAACGAGGTCGCGCTCATGCGGCGCGAGGCGGGTGTCACCGTGTTCCTCACGACCCAGTACCTGGAAGAGGCGGACGTCCTGGCGGACCGCGTCGGGATCATCGACCAGGGAAAGATCGTCGCCGAGGGCACCCCGGCGGAGCTCAAGGCCGAGATCGGCCGACCGAGCATTCACGCGATTCCGCGTACCGAGGACGACCGGCCGAAGATCGCCGCCTTCCTCGCGCAGTTCGGCGAGCCGCTCGCCTCGACGCGCGACGTCGCCGTCCGGCTCAACGACGGGCTCGGGCTCACCGACATCGTGCGTGCGGTCGACGCGAACGGCGTCGACATCGCCGACCTCGAACTGCACGCACCCACCCTGGACGACGTCTTCCTCGCGAAGACCGGCAGGACGCTCGAGGGGGCCGCTGAGGAGGCGGAGACGGCGGGGCAGGAGAAGCGGAGCAGATGAGCACGGCGATGACTCAGGTCGGCGCGATCGCGCGGCGGTCGGTCGTCCGCACCTCGCGGCAGCCGGCGAGCATCATCCCGCCGCTCATCTTCCCGATCGCCCTCATGCTCGTGAACGCAGGCGGCCTGCGCTCGTCGACCGACCTGCCCGGCTTCCCGACCGACTCCTTCCTGGCGTTCGCGCTCGCGGTTCCCTTCATCCAGGGAGCGCTCTTCTCGACGATGAACGCCGGCACCGACATCGCCCGCGACGTCCAGACCGGATTCGTGAACCGGCTCTCGCTCACCGCCCTGCGCGACTGGCCGCTCCTGACGGGACAGCTCGCCGGGATCGTCGTGCTCGGCGTCGTGCAGGTGCTCTTCTACATCGTCGTCGGGCTCGTCGCCGGCGTCCGCTTCGAGTCCGGCCCGGCCGGCATCGCCGTACTCCTGTTCTACGGCGCGCTCGTCGCCCTCTCGTTCGGAGCGCTCGGCGCGTGGCTGGCGTACCGCACCGGGTCCGGCGAGACGATCCAGGCGCTCTTCCCGGTGCTCTTCGTCTTCCTGTTCATCTCGTCGATGAACACGCCGCGCAATCTCATCGGCGTCGACTGGTTCCGGATCGCGGCGACGCTGAACCCCGTCTCGTACATGATCGAGTGCGTCCGCAGCCTCATCATCACCGGGTGGGACTGGCAGGCGCTCGCGCTCGGATTCGGGTTCGTCATCATCCTCGGCCTCGTCTCGCTCTGGCTCGCCTCGGGTGCGCTCCGCTCACGGATGGCGCGGACATGAAGACCTGGAACGTCGTGTCGCGGTGTCGCCTGGCGGACGCTGAAGAACGCCCTCACGAACCCGCAGATCCTCCTTCCGACGATGGCGTTCCCGTTGTTCTTCTTCACGGCGTTCGCCGGCGGCCTGTCCCAGGTCGCGAACGTCCCGGGCTTCGACTTCCCGCCCGGCTACACGGCGTTCCAGTTCGTCTTCGTCCTGCTGCAGTCGGCGGCGTTCAGCGGCGTCTTCACCGGCTTCGGCGTCGCACGAGACTTCGAGGGCGGGTTCGCGAAGCGACTCATGCTCGCGGCTCCGCACCGGAGTGGGATCGTCCTCGGCTACGCGGGTGCGGCACTCGTCCGCTGGTCGATCGTCGCCGTTCTCCTGACGGTCGTCGCCTTCGCGGTCGGGATGAACGTCGTGGGCGGTCCGGTCGATCTCGTCGGGCTCTACGTGCTGGCCGCGCTCGTCAACTTCTGCGGTTTCTTCTGGGCGGGCGGGGTCGCGATGCGGCTCCGGACGATCCAGGCCGGGCCGCTCATGCAGATGCCGGTCTTCCTCATCCTCTTCTTCGCACCCGTCTACGTGCCGCACGATCTGCTCCAGGGGTGGATCCACGGCGCCGCGACGGTCAACCCGTTGACGTACCTGCTGGAAACCGGGCGCGGCTTCGTCGCCGGTGACGCCCCGCACGTCGCTGCCGCCTTCGCGATCGCGCTCGGACTCGGCCTGCTCTTCTGGATCTGGGCCTTCCGCGGGCTCCGCAGCGCCGAGGCCGCAGGCGTCTAGTCACGAAGGACGCGCAGGAGCGCGTCCACGACCTGCGGATCGAACTGCGCGCCCGAGGCCTCGACGAGTCGCCGCTTGCCCTCGTCCACACCGAGCGACTTCCGATACGGCCGGTCGGTCGTCATCGCGTGGAAGGCGTCGCACGCGAGCACGATGCGAGACTCGAGCGGGATCTGCTCTCCCGAGAGCTGATCGGGGTAGCCCGTGCCGTCGTAGTGCTCGTGCGCGCAGCGGACGATGAGCCTGACCTCGCCGAGCTGCTCGATCGGCGCGAGGATGCGTTCGCCGAGAACGGGGTGGGTCTCGACGATCGTCCGTTCGTCGGGCGTGAGCGCCCCGGGTTTTGCGAGGATCCGGGAGGGGATGCCGATCTTCCCGATGTCGTGGAAGAGGGCGCCCAGCTCGAGCCGCTTGAGCTCGTGCGACTCCAGGCCGAGTTCCCGACCGACTCGTAGCGCGAGGTCGGTGATCCAGCGCGCGTGCGACGAGGTGTACTCGTCCTTCGCCTCGAGCGCATTCGCGAGAGCCTCGACGGTCGCGAGGAACGTCCGCTCGAGCGTCTCGTAGCTCGCCGCTGTCTGGAGTGCGAGGCGCGTCTGGCGGGCGATGCTGCCGAGCAGCTCGAGGTCCCGGTCGTCGTGGGTCGACCGCGATGCAACCGCGGCTGCGACCACACCCCAGCGTCCGTCGACCGTGAACGGCGCGATTGCGAAGCGTCCCTCGGTGCCTTCGGGGATCTTGGCGATCGCGGCGTAGTCGGACGGGTCGACGGTGTACGGCTCGCGCCGGCCGAGCCACGGCTCGAGGTGCTCTGCCGGGATCCGCACGTCGCGGTCGTCCGCCGGGAACGCGGCGAGGCGCTCGAGCGCTCCGTCCTCCACGTGCTGGAGCCAGACGGACGTGCCCGGGCTCGCGAGAATCTCGACGGTGCCGGTCGTCACGCGCTCCGCTACCTCGGTGATGCCGGACGCTTCGGCGAGGTCGCGCGAGAACTCGAGGAGGGCCTTCGCGCTCTCGGCCTCGCGGCGCTGCGCCTCGTAGAGGCGAGCGTTCTCGAGCGCGACGGAAGCGTGGCCGGCCATCACCTCGAGCAGCCGGAGGTCGTCGGAGTCGAACTGGTCGAGTCCGAGCTTCGAGATGACGATGACGCCGGTCACGCGTGGCCCGTATCTGAGCGGGACGGCGAGGAGCGACTCCTCGATGTCGGCCGTGCCCGCGATTCGCTCGCCGAACTCGTGATTGGCGGCGTCTCCGACGAGGAGCGGCTCGCCCTTGCCTGCGACCCAGCCCGTGATGCCGCGACCGACCTGCGTCGGGAGGAGGTTGACGGGGTCGCCCGGGCTCCGCGGTGATGAGGTCGCCGCGGAACGCGACGGGCACGAGGTCGTCGTCCTCGCGGAAGAAGACTCGACAGTTGTGGTAGTCGATGAGCAGCCGGAGCTCGTCGGCCATCGCGAGCCCGATCTGCTCGACGTCGTTCAGCCGCGAGAGCTTCCCCGAGAGGCTCTGAAGCATTTTGAGGTGCGCGATCGAGCGCACGTCGTCTCGGCGGATGCGCTCTTCGTCGGGACGTTCGCGCGCGCTCTCGTCGAAGGGCACCACGAGCCCCTTCCCGCGGGCCTTCGCCGTCATCATCGCCGCCTCCGCGCAGGCGACGAGCTCGCGCGGGTTGGCGGCGTTCTCGGGGCCGATGGCGATCCCGGTCGAGACCGAGAGCTTGCCGACGGCCTCGGCCTCGAGCAGTCCGAGCTCGACGCCGATGCGCTCGGCGAGCGCGGTGGAGCTCCGCATGTCGCCGGCAGGGAGGATCACTGCGAACTCCTCGCCGCCGACGCGGCAGACGACGTCTGTCGTGCGGACGGTCGCGCGCAAGACGTCGGCTACGCGCTGCAGGAGGTGGTCGCCGATGCCGTGGCCGTAGACGTCGTTCACCTTCTTGAAGTCGTCGAGATCGAGCATCACGACCGCGACAGTCTCGTGGGCGGCGGATGCTCGGAGCAGCTCCTGGCGGAGTCGATCGTGGAACGAGCGGTGGTTGTAGAGACCCGTCAGTGCGTCGGTCTCCGCCTGGTGCTCGAGACGCGCGCGGATGTGGGCGTTGTCGATGGCGAGAGCGGCCGCGTCGCCGAAGCGCTTCGCCAGGAGGAACTCCTCATCGGTGAACGCGGCCTCTTCGCCGACGCGGTAGATGTTGAGCGTCCCCTTGAGCTGTCCGCGTGCGATGAGCGGGACGGCGATGAGCGCCTCGGGCTCGACGGGCGTGCCGGGCACGAAGCGCACGCGTGGATCGAGGTGGGCCTGGTTGGCGAGGACCGCCTCGCGATGGTCGACCGCCCAGCCGGTGATCCCTTCGCCGAACGAGAACGACTCGCTCATGACCTCGTCGGCCCAGTCGCCGCGCGCCAGGACCGCGCTGAGCTCGCGCTTCGCCTCGTCTGCCTCGTAGATGTGCACGTCCTCGTACGGGATCAGCACCGCCAGCGCGTCCGCGATGCGCTCGAGCAGTGCACCGAGGCTCTGCTCCGAGAGGACGTCGTGGAAGATCTCGGCCAGCCTGCGATACGGCTCGGCAGAGCCGCTCGAGACGAGGCTGATGTGCGGCCGGTGATCCGGCTCGACGGGTGCAGGGTCGGACATGTCGCCTCGGACCTCATCGGATGGTGGCGGAGTCCGCTTGAGAGCGGCTCTGCGAAGATCACTCGGGCATGGAGACGCGCGCGTGCAGGCATCCTCGGTCCGCATGAACGGCGCGGTGGGCTTCGGCGTCTTCTCGGTCGGCAGTGACGGTCCACGCGTCGGGTTCCGCGTCGGTCACGGCGTCCTCGATCTGGCGACGCAGGGGCTCGGCCGCGTCTTCGAACTGCCGAGCCTGAATCCGTTCCTCGCGCTCGGGCGGTCCTCCTGGGAGGACACGATGGCGCGCATACATCAGCTCGTCGACTCCGGCGTGGACCTCGTGCCGCTGGAGGACGCCGAGGTTCACATGCCGTTCGCGGTCGCGGACTACGTCGACTTCTACTCGTCGCTCGAGCACGCCACCAACCTCGGCCGCCTCTTCCGTCCCGACTCCGACCCGCTCCTGCCGAACTGGCGCCACCTCCCGGTCGGGTACCACGGCCGCGCCGGGACCGTGGTCGTCAGCGGGACACCGATCGTGCGGCCGTGCGGCCAGTCGAAGGCTCCCTCCGACGAGGCGCCACGCTTCGGTCCGAGCCGGAGACTCGACATCGAGCTCGAGCTCGGCTTCGTCGTCGGAGTCGGAAGCACGCTGGCCGAGCCCGTGCCGGCCTCGGCCTTCCGCGACCACGTCTTCGGCGTCGTGCTCGTCAACGACTGGAGTGCGCGCGACATCCAGGCGTGGGAGTACCAGCCGCTCGGCCCCTTCCTCGGCAAGTCGTTCGCGACCTCGATCGGCGCCTGGGTCACGCCGCTGGCACTCCTCGAGGACAGGTTCGTACCTGCTCCGGCGCAGGATCCGCAGCCGCTCCGGTACCTCCGCGCCGAGGGCGACTGGGCGCTCGACGTCGAGCTCGAGGTCGAGGTCGGCGGCACGGTCGTCTCGCGTACGAACGCACGTGGGCTCTACTGGACGATGCCGCAGCAGCTCGCGCATGCCACCGTGAACGGCGCCTCGGTGGCGACGGGCGACCTGTTCGCATCCGGGACGATCTCCGGGCCCGAGCAGGGAAGCGAAGGGTCGCTGATCGAGCTGACGCGGAACGGCGAGCATCCCATCGGGCTCGCCGACGGGTCGACGCGTTCGTTCCTCGAGGACGACGACGAGGTCGTCCTGCGCGGTCGGGCCGGGGAGCTCGAGCTCGCCGAGGTGCGGGGGACGATCCGACCCGCGCGCTGCTAGGCGCTCGCCGGGAAGCGTCCGGCGCGGTAGAGCTGGCCCTCGAGACGCCGTCCGAGCAGCCCGGCGAGCCACTCGCTGGTATCGATCAGGCGATCGAGGTCGATGCCGGTCTCGATGCCCTCTCGCCCGAGGACGTACACCAGGTCCTCGGTGGCGATGTTCCCCGTCGCGTTCGGGGCGAACGGACAGCCGCCGAGCCCTCCGACGGAGGCGTCGAGCACCGTTGCCCCGGCGTCGAGCGCAGCGAGCGCGTTCGCGTACCCCGTGTTGCGCGTGTTGTGGAAGTGGCCCCCCACGGGACGCCCGAGCGCGGCGGCGCGGCTCGTCAGGGAGCGAACCGCGCTCGGGGAGGCGACGCCGATCGTGTCCGCGAGGATGAGGCAGTCCGGCTCCACCTCGGCGACGCGCTCTGCGACCTCGACGACTCGGTCGGGACCGACCTCGCCTTCGAACGGGCATCCGAACGCCACGCTCAGCGTGACCGAGCAGCGGAGGCCGTCCCCACGCGCACGCGCGGCGATCCTCCGAGCCGCGACGATGGAATCCTCGACAGACGCGCCCTGGTTTTGCTGGTTGAACGACTCCGTGACTCCGAAGGCGAAGCGCACCTCGTCGAGGCCGGTCGCGAGCAGCCGCTCGTAGCCGCGCTCGTTCAGTGCGAGACCCGCGCGTACCGGCCCCGGGCATGGACCCACCGCTGCGACCACGTCCTCCGCTCCGGCCATCTGCGGGACCCGTTTCGGATCGACGAAACTCGCTACCTCGACCCCGGGCACGCGTGCGTCCACGATCCGGCGGACGAGGTCCGCTCGAACCTCGACGTCGAGGACCTCCGGCTCGTTCTGCAGGCCGTCCCGCGGGCCGACGTCGTAGACCGTCACGCGGGACCCAGCCACCGGGCCACTGTAGCCTGGTGGCGTGAACGGATCGATCGTCGTAGGTGTCGACGGTTCCGACGCGTCGCAGGAGGCCCTGCGGTGGGCCTTCGAGGAGGCCCGCCTGCGATCGGCGCCGCTCGTCGCAGTCCACGCGTGGTCGTTCGTACCGCCGCAGCCGATAGGCGACCCCGGGATGCTCGCGATGCCCGCCGGCGACCTTCCCGGTCAGCTGAGCGCAGAGAGCGACGCCGCCCGGATCGCGCTCGACAGCGCAGTCGAGGGTGTGCTCGGCGCCGACGCGGAGATTGAGCGGAAGCTGGTCGAGGGCGACGCCGGCGAGGCGCTCGTCGCGGAGAGCAGATCGGCGCAACTCGTGGTGGTCGGCTCGCACGGGCGCTCCGGGTTCAAGGCGGCCCTGCTCGGCTCCGTGAGCCGCCACGTCACCAACCACGCGGCGTGCCCCGTGGTCGTCGTCAAGACCTCCGACTAGAGGCGGCTCGTCTTCTCGGCGAGGTCGCGGTCGCGGTCGGTGACGCCGCCGGCAGTGTGCGTCCACCAGCGGACGGTCACCTTCCGGTAGCTGATCGTGATGTCTGGGTGGTGGTCCTCGGCCTCCGCCAGTGCACCCAGGCGGTTCACGAAGTCGAGCGCGCTCATGAAGCTGTCGAGCTCGAACGTGCGCTCGAGTGCTCCGTCGACCTCCTCCCAGCCGGTTGGAGTCATGGCTCCCAGTATCTACCATCGTCCGCGATGTCGGTCACGGCCGAAGGGGCCGAGCCGAGACGAGCGGGTCGCGAGCTCGTTCTCGAGCTCGTCTTCCGACCGCTCGCGAACACGCTCGTACCGCTGTTCGAGCGTGCCAAGGTCACGCCGCCTGCAGTCGTACTGGCGAATGCGACGGCAGGCCTCCTCGCCGCGCTCGTGCTCTATCGCGGCCATCTCGTCGCGGCAGCGCTGCTTCTGCAGCTGAAGACGCTGCTCGACAACGCAGACGGCGCCCTTGCTCGCGCGACCGGGCAGGTGACGCTGACGGGCCGGTACCTCGACACGATCGCCGATCTCCTCGTGAACGCGGCCGTGTTCGCCGCGCTCGGCTACGTCACGGGGCAGCCCGTCCTTGCACTGGCTGCCTTCCTCGCGTTGACGGTTGCGCTCACGGTCGATTTCAACGTGACGTTGCTCTACCGGGAGTCGCACGGGATTGCGACCGTGGAGCCCCGATCGTCCGGGCGTGGCGTCGAACGCAGCCTTGCGCTCCTCTATCGCGTGACGTTCGGGATGCTCGATCGCGTCGTGCGCGGCGTCTCGACGCGACGCTTCGGCGAGCGGCCGGCGTACGACGGCTTCGCCGTGAGCGTTCTCGCGAACCTCGGTCTCACGACGCAGCTCGCCGTGCTCGGCGTCTGTCTCGTCCTCGGAATCCCGAGCCTGTACCTCTGGCTCGCTCTCGGTTGCCTGCTCGTGCTCGGCGCGCTGCACGTTCGCGCGGAGTTGCGCGTCCGGTCCGCCGCCTAGTACGCGCCGCGCAACGTGAGGCGCTGACCGTTCATCGACGCGGCGTCGTCCGAGCAGAGATAGGCGATCGCGTCCGCGATCTCCTCCGCAGGGCTGAACGTCGAGAAGTCCTTGTCCGGGCTCTCGGCACGCATCGCGGGAGTGAGAATCGCCCCGACGACGACGATGTTGGCCGTGGAGCCGGTTCCCTTGAAGCGGTCGGCCAGCGCGAGCGTCCACGTATCCGCTGCGGCTTTGGCGGCGGCGTAGGACGCGTTCGGATGTGTCGGCGCCGACGCCTGACCGGCTCCGATCACCACGAACCTCCCGTGTCCGCTCGCGATCAGGTGCGGCGTGAACGCCTGGGTGGCGTGCTGCAGCGTGCGGACGAGCAGCGTGCTCAGGACGTCCCAGTCCTCGAGCGGCGCCTCCTCGATCGGCGTGCCGCCGCGCCAGCCGCCCACGAGCTGGACGAGTCCGTCGACATGGCCGTGCCGCGAGGCGAGGTCGTCTGCCCAGCTTCGCGTCGCAGTCGCGTCGAGAAGGTCGACGACGTCGGTGTCGATCGGCGACTCGATCTCGGCGGCGAGCTCGTCGAGGCTCCCTCGGTCCCGCCCGCACACGCAGGTCCGCGCGCCCGCGGCGGCGAGTCGGCGGACGACGGTCGGGCCGACGTTCCCCGTGCCACCTGCGACCGCGATCACGCGTCCGTCGAGGGCGCTCCCCACGGCGCCACGCTAGCAACGTCGAGGTGCGCGGAGTAGCGTCCGCGCATGGCCGAAAAGACGTTCGCCGAGCTGCAGGAGCAGTTCCGGAGCATCTGGCCGACCGTCACCCTCCGCTCCATCGGCGACGTCGAGAGGACGGTCGTCGTCGTGCACTCGATCAGCTTCGACGTGCCGGATCAGCTGATCCCCGTCTTCCCGGCCTACGAGGAACGCTTCCTCTGCCTCGTCCTGAGCCTGCTCCGCGCCCCGAGGTCGCGGGTGATCTACGTCACGTCACAGCCGATTCACCCGCGTGTCGTCGACTATTACTTCTCGCTCCTCCCCGAGCTGGACACGCCCGAGGCGCGTCGCCGCTTCGAGACGGTGTCGCTCGTCGACGGGCGCAACGAGCCCCTGTCTCGGAAGCTCCTGGCTCGACCCGGCGCGATCGCACGGATCAGGCGGCTCATCGGGGAGCCCGAGGTGGCGATGATCATCCCCTTCTGCATGACGGGCGAGGAGGTCGGTCTCGCCGAGGCGCTGCAGCTCCCGATCTACGGATGCGACCCCGCGCTCGGGTGGCTGGGGTCGAAGACCGGGAGCCGGCAGGTGTTCGCCGAGGAGGACGTCCGGCACCCGGTCGGGCTCGACGTGCGATCGACGGAGGATCTCGTGCCCGCCCTGGACGAGCTGCGAGCGCGCCGCCCGCACGCCCGGGAGGCCGTCCTCAAGCTCGACCTCGGCGTCAGCGGTCTCGGGAACGCGTTGCTCGACCTCGACGGCGCTCGCGACCTGCGCGAGGCGATCGAGCTCGAGGACGAGGAGATCGACGTCGAGCAGTACCTCGCGGCGCTCGACGAGCAGGGCGGGATCGTGGAGGAGCGGATCGGCGGGGAGGACTTCCGCAGCCCGAGCGTCCAGCTGCGCCTGAGCCCCGCGGGGCAGGTCGACATCATGTCGACGCACGACCAGGTGCTCGGCGGCGCGCAACGGCCAGACGTACTTCGGCTGCTACTTCCCGGCCGATCCGGGCTACGCGGCGCTCGTTGCGTCCGAGGCGCTCAAGGTCGGGCGCAGGCTGGCACGCGAGGGGGTGATCGGCCGCGCAGGGGTCGACTTCGCGACGGTGAGGCGGGAGGGCTCGTGGGAGACCTACGCGCTCGAGGTCAACCTCCGTTGCGGCGGCACGACGCATCCGCTCTTCGCGCTCACGAGCCTCACGGACGGCGCCTACGATCCGCTCGCCGGGGAGTGGCGGACGCGCAACGGCGACATCAAGCACTACGCCGCAACCGACCACCTCGACTCACCGGCGTACCAGTCGCTGACGCCCGACGACCTGCTCGACGTCGTGGCCGAGAAGGGCCTCGGGTGGGACGCCGACCGCGAGGTCGGGGTGGTGCTGCACATGGTGAGTGCCATCGCCGTGGCCGGTCGCATCGGCCTCACGGCCATCGGTGACACCCTCGACGAGGCTCGCCAGCGCTACTACGGCGTCAAGGCCGCGGTCGACGTCGCCGCGTCGTGAACAGGAGGGCGAAACGAGCGCGAGTGCCTCGGCGGCGTTCATCCGTGCCCTGTGCAGCGCGCCGCCTCGCCGCCCGCCAGCGGCGCTCCGACCGGGAAACGTTTGCGAAGTCGCGCCGGCTGCGCCTAGCCGGCGGCCTGGCGCGGCTCGTCGTGGTGCTGCTCGTCGCCGCTCGGGGTCGACGGCCTTCCTGGGCTCGTACACGCTGTCGAGGTCGAGCAACATGCTGCGGACCTCGGGCTTCATTGCCTTCTTCTGCGTGATCCGGCCCCACAGATCACGAATCGACCACTTCGCCATGAGTTCCTTGTCGGCACGGGCGGCTCAGCGCGTGAGCCCCGAAAGGCGGGTACGCGGCGCGCGCCGGTCGGTTCCACGATCCGGCGCGCGCGCGTTTGGGCCTACCTCACGGGGTCGTCAGTGGAACCGGGCGAATCTGGCCGCGGATCTCGCCGCCCGCGTTCTTGGGCGTATGGACGTTCACGTATCCGCGTCCGGCCTCGAGCGCAGCAAGCGCCGGGGCCGTGAGATCGGCGGTGCCGCGCTGTCCGTTTCGGCACGGGCCGCACAGCGCGACCAGCACCGGACCGGCTCTTCCGACGCGACCGACGTGGATGTGCGCTGCGATCGCGCGACCGGTCAGCTTCGAGAATCTGAGGCGCCAGGTGATCGTTCCGGTCGTCCCGAGCTTCACGACGGCGCCGGTGAAGCTCCCCGTCGCCCGCTTCACGTTGCCCTTCGGCTTCGGAACCTCCTGCCGCGAAGTCAGGCTCGTCGAGACGCTGGCCGTCGTGGCGAGCTGACCGCGGATCTCGCCCGCGGCGTTCGGCGGGGTGTGGACGTTCACGTATGCGCCGCCGTCCTCGATCGCCTGGAGCGCGGCCTCGCTCAGGTTCCCGGTGCCGCTCGCCGGGCTCGTGCACGGCCCGCAGAGCGCCAGCACCACCGGGCCGGGCGTTCCCGCCGCCCCGGTGTGGATGTGGGCCGCGATCGCGTTCCCGGTCAGCCCGCTGAACGACAGCTCCCACGAGATCGACGCGCCCGTTTCGGACTTCGTGACCGTCGCGGTGAACGTTCCACGCCCGTTCGACGTGTCGCCGGCAGGCGCCGGAACCTCCTGGGCGGCATTCATGAGCGTTCGGATCTGAATGGCCTGAGCCTGCGGTCTCGCCGCTGCGCCAACCGTGGCGACGAGCGCGATGCCGATGGCCAGGGCCGGGATGAGTGCGGTAGCTCTCACGAGTTCCCTCCTGGTCGTCTTTGTGACTACTCCTCTATGGGGGTTCGTACGCGAACGGGCGCGTGATGGTTTTCGGCGACCCCGATTCCGCGAGGCAGTGAATCCGGCGGATGCCCGCCTCCGTAGGACCAGGGGAAAGGAGATGATGTGATGAACCAAGCGTGGAATCGAACGCACGGGCGTGCCGCCGCGGCCCGGCTGAGGGGCACGAGGCGTATCGCCGGCATGGTCGTCCTGGCAGCGGTGTTGGGAGCAACAGGACTCCTCGCCGCCGGCGCGCTGGCCGGAGGCACCGCCTCACAGGCGAATGCGACCCTCTCGCTGCGTCAGACCGGCCTCGGAGAGATCCTGGTGAGCGCGAAAGGCCGCACGCTCTACCTCTTCATGAAGGACGTGAAGGGGAAGAGCGCATGCAGCGGGGTTTGCGCGACGTACTGGCCGCCTCTGACGAAGACCGGCAGCGTGACGGTGGGACCCGGCGTCAAACGGGCTCTGGTGGGGACCACCAAACGCGCGGACGGCCGCCTGCAAGTGACGTACAACAAGCATCCGCTCTACACCTTCGCGCTGGACAAGTCCGCGGGCCAGACGAAGGGCCAGGGCAGCCGCAACTTCGGCGCCAAGTGGTACGCCGTCTCCGCGCAGGGGAGGGCGGTACTCAAGTCCCCGACCGGGACGACGACCGACACCACCACGACCACGACGACAACGGATCCTTACCCTCCGTACCCGTAGGCGAAGGACGCATGTGCGCGTGATCGATTCGAGTGATTCAGCGGCCCGTGTAGTCGTCGGCGCGGGCCCCTGAACCATCGTCCGGCGTATGCCCCGGCTGTAGATACGTCGGCTCGATCGAGCCGAACCGCCACGAAGCCAGAGCTTCGAGATCCGTCCGCTTCGGCTCCGCGACAGCCAAGGAGATTGCGGTGGCGCGCTGCTCGCCGACGGGATCCTCCAGCTCGCCTCCGGGAGCTTCGACCTTTATGCCGTTGCTACCCTCGTCGTCGTCTGTCCACTCGCGAAAGGGCTCATTGATGAAGCGCACGCCACTGATTGCCGCGCTCGCAATCTTCGTCCTAGCTGCGCTCACCGTCGGCGTTTTTGCTGCTGCCGGTAGCGCAGAGTCGAACTCGGCGACCGCGACGAAGGTCACGGTCGCAGCGTCCGAGTTCAAGTTCGTGCTCTCCAAGAAGCGCGTTCCGCACGGAGCCGTGATCTTCGTTGTCACGAATCGCGGCACGGCGCCGCACGATTTCAAGATCAAGGGGAAGAAGACGCCGCTGCTCCCCGCGGGAAAGTCTGCGACTCTCAAAGTGGTCTTCCCGAAGGGCAAGTTCCCGTACCTCTGCACCGTGCCGGGTCACGCGGCGGCTGGCATGAAGGGCGTTCTGACCGTCACGTAACGAGTCTTCTGTTGCGCCGCCGCACCCCTGCGGCGGCGCACGAGACTCGGCTCGAGCTGCGCCGGAGCTGTGTGCAGTGAACGTCTATCGTCCTCGTGATGACAGCCATGCGCATCTGGCTCGCGCTGGTGGGCGTGGCCTGTGTCGTCCCCGCCGTCTCGACGGCGGCAGTAGGTCCCGGCCCCGTCTCGACGGTTCTACGGAAGGGAAGCGACCGCGTCGCGCTCTCCATCTCACCGAACAGCGGTGGTTTGATCGACAACACGTTCGCGGTTCGCTGGACGCGCAATGCGAAGCCAGTTCGTGGGACCGTGCGTGCGGTCTTCACCATGCAGAACATGCCGATGCCTTCGCTCAGGCTTACTTTTCGCCGCGGGGGCGACGGTGTCTATCGCGGTACAGGCCGAGTGTTGACGATGCCCGGTCTCTGGGAGATTCATCTTCGACTCCGCCCGGATCGAGGCGCGATGCTTGACCTCGTCGTAGTTGATCGGGCAACCGTCGGTTCGTTAGGGTAGCGGCATAGCGTCGCGCGCGAGCCGACGGGTGATCAGCATCGACCGTAGGAGGTGCAGGATGGACGAGCAGCAGGAAGCCGGACATTCGATGACCAGTCGGTTCTCGCGAAAACGGTTGCTCCAGGTTGGCGCAGCCGGAGCCGCGACGGCGACCGCGGGTGGGCTGCTCAGCGATTCGGCGAACGCCGCCGAAGCTGCCGCTACGCCGCCGCTCAGGTTCTTGACGAAGTGGGAGTTCGACTACGTCACCGCGATGGCGGAGACGATCTGGCCGACGGACGACCTCGGTCCTGGCGCAAAGGTCGCCGGGGTCGGGTACTACATCGACGGCCAGCTTTCGGGCGGGTGGGGACAGGGCCATCGTTTCTATCTCAACGGGCCGTTCTTCCCAGCTGCCGACAGCGGCCACGGCTGGCAGATGCCGATGGCGCCGGCGCGACGTGTATCGCGCGTTCTTGCCTGCATACGACCAGTACGTGCGTCAGACGTATGCGCACAGCTATGTCGAGCTCGACGCTGCGACCCAGACGCAGGCGCTGAACGACCTGAGGACAGGCGAAGGCTGTGATCCCGCTCGCGGGCTCGACGGCGTTCACGAGCGTCGACTTCTTCAACATGTTCCGTCAGAACGTGCTCGAGGGGATGCTGGCCGACCCCGTCGTACGGCGGCAACCGGGACATGGTCGGGTGGAAGTGGATCGGCTTCCCCGGTGACCCGATGCGCCGTGGCGACGTCTACTACAAGTACGTCTTCACCGACAAGCCGTATCCGTACGAGCACAAGCCGTTGCCCATGAAGCCGTACAAGGGAGGCAAGTGATGGCACTCAAGAAGGTGGACGCCGTCATCGTCGGAGTCGGCTGGGTCGGCGGGATCATCGCGCACGAGCTGACGAAGGCAGGCCTCTACGGTCGTCGGGCTCGAGCGCGGTCGGACCGCCAAGCGCTCGACGGCAGCTTCCAGGACGACCACGACGAGCTCCGCTACGCGATCCGGAACGAGCTGTTCCAGAACGCGGCGAACGAGACGTGGTCGCTGCGACACAACCTCGGAGAGACGGCGCTGCCCATGCGACAGCTTGGATCGTTCCTTCCTGGCACCGGACTCGGTGGCGCGGGAGTGCACTGGAACGGCCAGACCTGGCGGTTCCATCCGCGCGACTTCACGGCCTACACGAGCACGGTCGAGCGCTACGGCAAGGCGGCGATGCCCGCCGACATGAGCCTCCAGGACTGGGGAATCACCTACGACGAGCTCGAGCCGTACTACGACAAGCTTCGAGTACATGGCGGGCATCGCCGGCAAGGCCGGGAACATCAAGGGCAGGCTCATCCCCGGGCGGAAACGTCTTCGAGGGTCCGCGCTCGCGCGAGTTCCCAGTTCAAGCCGCAAGCAGCGACCGAGCTGAGCGCGATGTTCCAGAAAGCCACGAGCGACCTCGGCTACCACCCGTTCCCAGGCCCATCCGCGAACCTGCCCGTGCCGTACAAGAATCCGGACGGCGTCACGCGCGGTCAGTGCACCTACTGCGGGTTCTGCGAGCGGTTCGGTTGTGAAGTGGGCGCGAAGGCCGATCCGACCGTGACCGTGATCCCGCTGGCGCTCAAGACCGGGAAGTTCGAGATCCGCGGGTATTCACATGCGTACGCGATCAAGAACGACGGCAAGACGGGACAGAGCGTCCTCTACTTCGACGGGTCGGGTCGCGTCCAGGAGCAGCCCGCCGACATCATCATCCTCGCCGCGTACGTGTTCAACAACGTGCGCACTCTGCTCCTCTCGAAGCTCGGCAACGCCGTACGACCCGAACAAGGGGACCGGCACCGTCGGACGCAACTACTGCTACCAGACGGGCGGCGGCGGGGCCAGTGGCTGGTTCACCGGCAAGCGTTTCAAGCGCTACATGGGCTCTGGGGCGCTGGCGATGGCGATCGACGACTTCAACGCCGACAACTTCGATCACTCCGGTCTCGGCTTCATCGGTGGCGGCTCGATCACGTCCGGGCAGACCGGCGCGAGGCCGATCCAGAGCCTGTCGGTGCCGCCCGGGACGGCACCATTCGGAAGGGAGTGGAAGGCGGCCATCCAGAAGTACTACGCGAGCGTGATCAGCGTCGGCTTCCAGGGCGAGTCGCCGGCCTACAAGATGCATCACCTCGATCTCGACCCGAACTATCGCGACAGCTTCGGCAACCCGCTAGTGCGGATTACGTTCGACTGGCAGCCGAACGAGCGGAAGATGATCGCGTTCGCGGGGACGAAGACGCTCGAGATCATGAAAGCGATCAATCCCGACGTCATCTCCGGCGGCCCAGGCTCGCTGCCGGCGCACTACGACTCGGCCGTCTACCAGTCGACGCACAACACGGGCGGAGCGATCATGGGCGCGGATCCGGACACGTCGGTCGTGAACTCGTACCTGCAGATGTGGGATGCGCCGAACGTGTTCGTCGTCGGCGCCTGCAACTTCCCGCAGAACGCGGGCTTCAATCCCGACCGGAACGGTCGGGGCGCTCGCGTACCGCGCCGCGGAGGGGATCCTGAAGTTCCACAAGACGGGCGGGAGCCTCGTGTGATCGATTCGACTCCTTCTGAGCCCGAGCTGGACGTACCGCAGGAGCCCGTGCTCGGGCCCGACGACCTCGAGCACTACACAGGCGAGTGGGTGGCGATGCGAGACGGGCGCATCGTCGCCCATCACGTCGATGCCGAGGAGCTTCGAGCGCATCCCGACGTGCTCGAAACCGACGACATCTTCCCGGTCGGTGAGCCTCCGTCAGGCTTCTACCTCATCAATGTCTAGGTGGCTTCCGGCGGTAATGCCCCCGGCATGAATCGAACATGCGCACGCGGTGTAGGAAGTAGCTGATCCTCTGTAGTCATTCGTGCCTAGCGGTCGGATTGCCAGGGATTGCGGGACGGCTACGAGTGCGTGCCGAGTAGCGTCGGAAGCCGTGCCGAGTGAGCCGTCACCGCCCGTTTCGTTCCCTGGAAATGCCCTGGGCAGGAGTCGAACCTGCGACCCTCCGCTTAGGAGGCGGATGCTCTATCCACTGAGCTACCAGGGCACGTCGGCGGGAGGGTATCGGCTCCCTCGCCGCCTCTCCAAAAACCCGCATGGTTGAGCCAAGTCGGTGAGCAGCGGGTTAGGAAACCTGTCCTCTATCCCCTGAGCTACGAGTCCGCGAAGGAAGGATAGTCGAGGGATCCGGCGGCCTCCCGTGTGAGCCGCAGAAACAGAGCCGACCGATTGTGTACGCGAACTTCCCCGAACGCCGTTGACGTTGTCACGCCCGCGGCGACCATCGACCGCATGAGGTCGGCGCTGCTGGTACTCGCCGCTTGCGGTGCCGCGCTTGCCTTCGGCTCGTCTGCTTCGCGTGTCGCCGGAACCTCTTCCGGATCGATCACGTCGCCGACGGAGACTCCGTGGTGTTGCGGAACGGACAGAGAGTGCGCCTCGTCCAGATCGACACACCCGAGGTCGGCCGCCTTGAGCGTTCCTTGAGGAGCGCACTATGCAATAGGGGTGAAGCGATCGAGAGGACGCGTTGCAATGATCAGTGTTCCGTTGCGCTCCATCCAACAGACGCGATGGACGAGAGTTGCCCTCACCGGCATCCGCCGCGTCGTGCCCCTGTCGACGGTTTGTGTCGTCGTCATGGCGTTCGGGGCAGGTGGGTCGAGTGCGGCACTGACGACGCGGGCGGAGACGCCGTCCAAAGAGTGGGTGGTCGACGGCAGTGTCATGGCTCTCGCGGCGACGTCGAGCGCGCTTTATGTCGGCGGTGACTTCACGGCGATCGGGCCGCCCACGGGCGCCTGGGTCAGCGTCGATGCGACGGGAGCGGTCGCGCCGGTCCGCGCGGAGATCTATGACAGCGTCTCGGACGCGGTCTCGGACGGTGCCGGAGGATGGTTCATTCAGGGCGAGATCGCGAGCGTCGGCGGTGTCGACCACTCCGGGTTCACGCATCTGAAGTCGAACGGCCGGCTAGACAGAAATTGGCACGTGCGCGTTGGTGGAACGATTTCCGCATTCGCCCGTCACGGCAAGACGCTCTACATCGGCGGCGACTTCATCGCCATCGATGGAGCTAAGCGGCTGGGACTCGCTGCGCTCGATACGACGTCCGGAAAGCTCCGTCCGTGGCATCCGACGGTTACAGCGAGGAACTCCGACAGCTACGTCTCTAGGATCGTCGTCAGCGGCGATGGGCGCACGATCTACGTCGCTGGTTCGTTCACGCGGGTGAACAAGCACCCGCGACGGAACGTCGCGGCCGTGACGTCCAGCGGTCTGCTCAGTCGCTGGCATCCCTTCCCGAACTCCGCTGTCTCCCTGCTCGCGCTGGATCCACGTGGCAAGGTCGTCTACCTAGCGGGATCGTTCGACCATGTCGGCGGCGAGGAACGCGAGGGGCTTGCTTCGGTCGACGTGCGTAGCGGCCTCGTGACCTCCTGGAATCCGGATACCGACGGCACGGTCAACGCGATCGCCGTTGCGCCCAAAGGGTCGCCGGTATACGTGGGCGGAGAATTCGCCTCCCTGGGTGGAAAGTCCCGTCGTGGTCTCGGTGCCGTCGATGCGAGGCGCGGGGCGGCGACGACTTGGGACCCGGGCATCGGCGGCTCCGTGAATTCCCTCCTCCTCGATGCTCGGCGGTCGACGCTGTATTTTGGTGGCGGCTTCGACGCGGTCGGTGACCAGGATCGTTCAAACCTCGCGGCAGTCGATACACGTAGCGATGCGCCAACCGCCTGGAATCCTCAGACTATCGGCGAGGTCTACGTCCTCTCGTCCGGCCGTCGCGGTGCGATCGCCGTCGGAGGAGAGTTCACGTCGGTCGGCGCGTCCGCGCGCGCAGGATTGGCGGCACTCACTCCGGATGGGACGGCGCTGACGAGCTGGGTGCCGCCGCTGGCGGGCGTCGTCCGGGCTCTTGCCCCGGACCCGGCGGGGATTCGCATCTACGTCGGCGGCCGCTTCACGGTTTCAGGTAGCCGAACGCAGCAGAGTCTTGCGCTTATGGACGCAGATGGAGGCTCGCTTGCGCCGTGGGGCGCGGCTGCTAATTCTGGGGTATGGGCGATCCAGCCGACGAGTGACGGTCAGACCGTCTACATCGGTGGCGCGTTCACTACAGTCGGCGGAAAGGCGCGACGGCGTCTCGCGGCGATCGATGTCGGGAGCGCATCGCTCGAAGCCTGGAACCCCGGGGCGAATGGCACCGTCCGAGTTCTCGACGCTTCGACCGACGTGGTCTACGCAGGAGGACAGTTCGGCACGATCGGGGGAGAGACCCGCAGGGGTGTGGCGGCACTTGATCCTGTGACCGGAAAGGCGACAGGCTGGGACGCAGGCGGCAACGGGAACGTCTTCACGCTCGCCCTCGCCGGGGACGCGATCTACGTCGGCGGCCGCTTCACTTCGATCGGCGGCAGTTCTCGGAAGAGCATTGCCGCGCTCGACATCGGCGACGGCTCGGCGCTGCGCTGGGACGTGAGTCCCGACGACGACGTCGACGTCATCGGCATCGCTCCGGACGGGACGGAGATGATCGTTGGCGGCGACTTCACGAAGATCGCCGGTGGTCGACGTGACCTGGCGGCCTTCGATCTGAGCACCGGCTTTCTCACGGACTGGCGGCCGATCGCGCCTTTCACTGCCTTGGCGTTGGCGTTCGGTCAGGGTGCTGCCACACTCTTCGTGGGCGGCGACTCCGAACTCCTCATCTTCGGGCAGTCCACTTAGGAAGCCTGTGCTCTATCCCCTGAGCTACGAGGCCGCGGGTCAAGGGTAGTTGAGGAGCCTGCAGGGCGATCGACTTGAGAGCGGCCCTTGCCCAGGCCGCATGGGCGAGCGCACCGGAAGTTCGGCGAATGCCCGAGTGCTTTGGCGCTCAGTCGACGGGTGGTTGGATGGCCCGTGTCTCGTCGAACGAGTGGTACCGGTCGTGCATGAAGTGGGCGGTGGCGACCATGCGAGCGTCGTACGTGCGGAAGGTCTTGCGGTCGAGGGTGGCCGTGTACCAGCCCGGCGTCTTCGGATCGAAGAACGTCACGACGAGCGCGGGCCGGCCGCGTGCGACGGTCGTAGCGACGACGTGGGCATTCGTGGCATCCACCCACTGCGGTATCGGTTGGCGAATCGGCGGCTGCGGTGACGCCTTCCACGGCTTGCCCGGCACCCTGTCCCAGCGCCGCTTGCCGACGATGACGGCTGACGTGCCGTGGGCGATCTGGTACGCGAGTCGGTCGGGCGCCTGCACCTGCCAGGAACTCGTGACCTCGTGGCTCTCGTCCGAGCGGAGCGTCTCGTCGAAGGAGAGCGAGCGCAGCGCGCGCCAGACGCGCTCGGCGCGGGTGACCACCCAGGCGGCGTCCGCCGGGGGCCAGCTTTCCGGGAGCGCCACGTCCCAGCGCGTCGTGGAGTCCCCCTCGACGACGACGTCGAGGGCTTTCGGGGCCGCGCCGGTTGGCAGAGCCGCTCGGTAGCAGCCCGCGCCGCAAGACCGCCCCGTGACGGTCGAGCCGTGGGTGCCGAACGAGACGTCGAGTCCCGAGACACCCGCACCCTCGGGCCCCACGAGGGACGCTTGCACGATCACGCGTCCGGGCTCCGGCGCGACGCCGAGTGCGAGCGCGGTGTCACCCATCTGCCTGCTGTAGACGACCGCTCCCACCGGTGGCGCGGGGAAGTCGGGCTGCGCGGTCCGGACGGTGGCGACGCTCGGCGCGTCCGTTCGCATTCCGGGTCGCACCTCGAGGAAGTAGAGAAGGAGCACGACGATGAGCATCCAGCCGGCGACGAGCGCCGCCGTCGTCGCCCATCGGGCCGAGGTCGGCGCGGGCGGGGTCTCGATGCGGGAGCTCATGCGCTGGTGGAAACGGAGGACGGTCGATCGATGATAGAGACGAGCGCGCGCCGCCTCTCCGCCCGTTTCATAGCGATCCTCTCGGGCATCGAGGCTGTGCGCGGACGGAGCCGCTCGTCTGCTGCGCTAGGTCGTCTCGAGGTGCTGTGCGATCGCGGTCGCGACGTGGGCTGCGTCGTCGCCGACACCGAGGAGGAGCGGCGACTTACGCTTGTGCAGCCAGGGGAGGCCGACGAACGCGAGCCCAGGGATGTCGGTCACGCCGCGGGCCGCGCGCGGGAACCCGAGCTCGTCGAAGATCGGCAGGTCGATCCAGGAGAACGCCGGCCGAAATCCTCCGGCCCAGAGCACCGTGGTGACGCCTTCGCGATCGATTGCGAGCTCCGTCGGGTCGTGACGGCGTGGCGGGCGCTCCGCCTCCGGTACTGCGGGCGGTAGCTCGAGTCCTGTCGCGGCGGCCCACTCGTCGCAGCGCCGCGCGAGGTTGCGTTCGAAGGTACGTCCGAACTCGAGCCCGTCCTCGAGCGTGGGCGCGAATACCGCCCTCCCTGTGTCGAACCCCTCGAGCCGCCCGTACAGACGTGCTCCGGCCCGCTCGAGAACGAGAGGGTTGCAGTCGCGTCCGCCGCGAGAGCCCGAGACCGCGACGTTCCCGGCGGCGCGCGCCGCGGGCGTCGGAAGGACCTCCGGCGTCTCGTCGGACGCGCCGACGTCGACCATCCAGCGCATCAGCTCGCGCCCGCGATACCGGCGCGGGAACCAGCCACAGCGCCCGACGGCGAGATGCACCTGGCGTCCCGTCTCGAGCAGCTCGAGCCCGATCTCGCATCCGGACTGGCCGCTGCCGGCGATCAGCACGCCGCCCTCCGGAAGGTCGCCGGGGCTGCGGTACGCGGACGCTTGCAGCTGGACGACACCGGCCGGTGGCTCCCCGGTCGCTCGAATCGTGAGCGGCTGCTGGAAGGCGCCGGTCGCGACGACCACGCTGCGCGCTGTGAGCGCGTCGCCGGCCAGCTCGAGGGCGAACGCGTCTCCGCTCGGTCGCAGCGCCGTCACCGCTGCGACCTGCACAGGCGCGCCGATGTCGCTCGCATAGCTGGCGAGCAGGCCGACGACCTCATCGAGCGGCGCGAACGCGTCCGGGTCTGCATCCGCGAGATCGAGCCCCGGGAGCTGCGTGCACCACTTCGGCGTGTTCAGGTGGAACGAGTCCCAACGCATGGTGCGCCAGGTCTCGCCGACGCGCCCGCGCTCGAGGACGACATGCTCCACTCCGAGTCGGCTCAGGTAGAAGCTCGTCGACAGCCCCGCCTGGCCCGCTCCGATGACCGCGCATTCGATCACGGAGCTGGAAGTATCCCTCGCCGCTCGTCGCACTAGACTCGGCACTCGTGCGCAGGACCTGGTTCATCGCCGCCATCGTGATCGGAGTCGCGGCAATCGTCATCGCGGCGATTGCGATGCGGCTGAGCGACGACGGGCCGCAGACGACCGAGGAGTGGGCCGGGGACGTGTGCACGAGCCTCTCCGACTGGCGCGACTCGATCACGTCGCTCGCGGATACCGGCGGCGCAGGGGTCACCGCCGACACGCTCCGCGACAAGCTCGGCGAGGCGGGGGATGCGACGAACGAGCTCGTCACGCAACTCCGCGAGCTCGGTCCGCCGGACCTCGAGGCGGGGGACGAGCTCCAGCAGCAACTCGACGACTCCGCCGCGGAGCTCGAGTCGCAGTTCGATGCCCTCCGCGACGGCGTCGAGACCGCCGCTGATGGGCCGCCGAGCGAGTTCCTGCAGCAGCTCGGCGACCTCGCACCCGATTTCGCGGCGCTCCAGACGGCGATCGCGACGACCGTGTCGTCACTCGAAGATGCGAACGTCGCGGAGGAGTCGAAGGCCGAGCTCGACCAGGCGTTTGCCGACGCGCCGTCGTGTCAGTCGCTGCAAGCGTCGAGTTAAGAACGCGGGTACTCGCCCGGTCCACCCTTGCAGGGCTACCGGAGTCGGCCGATACGATCTCCGCGTGACCTGGATCGTCTTCTTCATCGTCCCGATGGTGCTCGGCTTCTGGGCCCAGCACCGGGTGAAGTCGACCTTCGCCAAGAACCTCCAGGTGCACATTGCGAACGGGATGTCCGGCGCTCAGGTCGCGCGGCGCGTTCTCGACGCCAACGGCCTAAACGAGGTACCGGTCGAGGAGACGCCGGGCTCGCTCTCCGACCACTACGACCCACGTAGCCGCTCGGTGCATCTGTCGCCCGAGGTCTTCCAGGGCGTCTCGGTGGCATCCACGGCCGTTGCCGCCCACGAGGTCGGGCACGCGATCCAGCACTCGAAGTCGTACGCGTTCTTCAAGTTCCGCAGCGCTCTGTTCCCCGCTGTCCAGTTCGCGTCGAACATCTGGATGCTCTTCCTGCTCGGCGGGATCTTTCTTCAGATCTCAGGCTTCATCGTCCTCGCGATCGCGCTCTACGCCGTCGCTGTGGTCTTCCAGCTCGTGACGCTGCCTGTGGAGTTCGACGCGTCGAAGCGCGCGAAGCGACAGCTCCACGATCTGGGGCTCGTCGCCTCGAACGAAGGCTCCGGCGTCGAGGCCACCCTGAACGCGGCCGCCTGGACGTACGTCGCCGGTGCGCTCGCCGCGATCGCGCAGCTCCTCTACTTCCTCACGCTGCTCGGCAACCGCTAGCGCTCGCGCGGCATCCAGCCGAAGCGGCGGAGCGCGACGAGGACGCCTACGGCGCCCCAGGCGAGAGTGATCGCGAGCGCTTTCGGGTCGGCGAAGAGCGAGTCGCCGTCCAGGTAGACGCCGTCGACGATGTCGATGAAGTACGTGAGCGGAAGGACGTCCGCAATCGCCTGCAGGACGGCCGGGAAGTCCTGCGTGGGCCCGAAGGCCCCCGACAGGAACGCCATCGGAAGGATGACGACGTTCACGACCGCGGAGACGCCCTCGGCCGATCGGATGAGGGATGCGGCGGCGAGCCCCATCCCGGCGAACGACGCGACGCCGAGCACGACTGCGCCCGCGAAGCCGAGCCAGTTCGCGGGCATGCTCGCGTCGAACACGAGACCGCCGAGGACGAGCAGTCCGACCGACTGCAGCGCGAAGGTCACGAGCGTCGACAGCAGGACTGCCGTGAGGTAGACCCGCGGCGGGAGCGGCGTCGCGCGGATGCGCTTGAGCACGCCCGCCTCGCGCCGGACCACGAGCACGATCGCGAGGCCGCCGAAGGCGGTGTTGGCGGCGCCGTATCCGAAGAGACCGGCGAGGAGGACGTCGACCGCAGGAACGCGCCGCCCGTCGAAGTCGATGTCGTCGCCGTAGACCGAGCCGAGGAGTGCATAGAGCAGGAGCGGGAACACGAAGATGAACACCGCTGCCTCGCGGCTCCTCCAGAACGTCTTCCGCTCGAACCGCAGCTGATGGGCGAGCATGCTCACTCCTGCTCCTCCCCCACGAGCTCGAGGTAGACATCCTCGAGGCTCGGCCGGCGAACCTCGATCTGCTCGAGAGCGCGCCCCGCTGCGAGCGCGTCGGCCGTGAGTTCGTTCAGCACACGAGTCGGCTCGGTCGTCGTGACGACGACGCGCTCGCCGTCTCGTACGTACCGGATCTCGGTGGTCTGGATGTCCCCGATCAGGTCGGCGGGCGACCCTTGACGGACGATCACCCCGTCGCGCAGCACGGCCACGCGATCGGCAAGCTGCTGCGCTTCGTCGAGGTAGTGCGTCGTGAGCAGGATCGTCGTGCCGAGCGACCGGAGGGAGCGGATCAGCTCCCACGCGGCCCGCCGCGCGGCCGGGTCGAAGCCGGTGGTCGGCTCGTCGAGGAAGACGAGCTCCGGGTTCCCGACGAGCGCGACGCCGAGGTCGAGACGACGCTTCTGCCCTCCCGAGAGCGACTTGACGCGGGCATCCCGTTTCTCGCCCAGGCCGACGAGCTCGATGACCTCGTCGACGTCGCGCGGGTTGGCGAAGTACCCGGCGAAGAGGCGGTGGGTCTCGTGGACGGTCAGGAGCGGGCTCAACTCGGACTGCTGCAGCACGACCCCCATCCGCTCTCGGAGCCCTCGTGGCGCCTCTCCGGGATCGAACCCCAGAACCGTGGCGGCGCCCCCGTCGCGCCGTCGGTAGCCCTCGAGGATCTCCACGGTCGTCGTCTTGCCCGCGCCGTTCGGCCCGAGGAGCCCGAAGACCTCGCCCTCGGCGACGTCGAAGCTCACTCCCCGGAGCGCCCGGACGTCACCGTAGGACTTCGTGAGCTCGGAGACCGTGATCGCGTGGGCCACGGCCGGAGACGATATGCGCGGGGTGGGGGTAGGGTGCCGCGGTGCCGACCCACCGCTTTCTCGTGGTCGACGTCTTCACCGACACTGCGCTCGCGGGCAACCAGCTCGCGGTCTTCACGGACGCTCGCGGCATCGAGGCCGAGACGATGCAGGCGCTGGCGCTCGAGGTCGGCTTCTCGGAGACGACGTTCGTACTGCCGCCCGAGGCGGGAGGCACCGCTCGCGTGCGCATCTTCAACCCGGACCACGAGATGCAGTTCGCCGGGCATCCGGTGCTCGGGACGGCCTGGGCGCTGGCGCAGCCGCTCCAGCGCGGAGTCGTGGAGCTCGAGACAGGATCCGGGATCGTGCCCGTCGAGATCGATCGGGACGAGTCCGGATCGCTCGTCTTCGGCCGGATGCAGCAGCCGATCCCGACGATCGAGCCTGTGATCGACGAGCAGCGGCTGCTCTCCGTGCTCGGCCTCGAACGCTCGGAGCTCCCGGTCGAGCTGTACGACAACGGCGCGACGCACATCGTGGTGACGCTTCCGGGCGAGGGCGCCGTCGCTGCTCTCGCACCGGACACGGCCGCGATCGCGTCGTTCGGCGTTACCGGAGTCAACTGCGTCGCCGGAGAGGGCGCGCGCTGGAAGACCCGCGTGTTCTGGCACCGCGGCGAGGACGCTGCGACCGGCTCGGCCGCCGGGCCGCTCGCCTGCCACCTCTCCCGGCACGGACGCGTCGAGTGGGGAGAGTGGATCGAGATCTCACAGGGCGCCGAGATCGGTCGCCCGTCGACCCTCTTCGCCCGCGCGGACGGAGCCGGCGGCGAGATCGTGAGCGTCTTCTGCGGTGGGCGCGCGGTCGTCGTCGCGCGAGGCGAGTTCCGCCTCTAGGAGACGAGGAAGGCGGAGACGGTTGCGGCCGCGACGCGGGCGGCCTCGACCGGCTCGGCGCCGGCCACGCGCTGTACGAGATAGGTGACGGAGTACGTGTCACCCGCGCCCGTGGGGTCGACCGCACCCTCGACGGGGACGGCGGGGACGTGCTCGGCGCTCTCGGGCGTGATGACCCACGCCCCTTGCGACCCGAGGGTGAGGAGCACCTCGGGCACGCCCAGCGTCTGAAGCGCGTGCGGCTCAGCGCTCCCGACGAGTGTCTCGGCCTCCTCGTCGTTCAACTTCAGCACTTCGACATGGCGGAGGGCGTCGCCGACCTGTCCGTCCGTGTGGAGAGGGCCGATCGTGGCCGTGCGGACGAGCCCTTGCAGATCGACGAGCAGCCGTCGACCGTCGGCCGTCAGAGCCGCGAGCGTCTCCGACGGGAAGTCGGTGCGCGTCAGCGCGCAGACGTTGACCCACTCGGCCCCGCCGACGGCCGCGACGGCCTGCTCGGGCTCCCAGAAGTCTCCGACGGCCTCCTGCCACATGATCCGCCGGTCGCCTTCGTAGTGGAAGCTGTACGCGGTCGTCGTCTCCGACTCGATCCACGTCACCGCGAGGCCGAACGCCTCGAGCGGCGGCACGAGAGCCGGACGATCTTCGGCGCTGCATGCCGCGGTCACGACGGCCTCGGCGCCGAGGCGGGAAAGTGCGCGCGTGCTCCAGAAGACGCCACCCCCCGGTCGCGGATCGCCGCCCGCCACGACGTCGCGCGCGAGGTTCCCGATCACCGCAAGCCCGGTCATGCCGGCGCCGCTCCGGCCGCGCCGCGTCGAGCCAGCACGGCGACGAGGCTCGCAAGTCCGAACGCGACGAGAAAGCTCGGCACGGTGGCGCCGATGCCCCAGCTCGGCGGATCGAGACGCTCGACGAGGTCGACCCACCAACCGGGCCCGGTCGGGAACAGCCACTGGTAGAGAGCGAACCCGGCGATCCACGCCGCAAGGAGACCCGGACGCCATGCGGGCGACTCGAACACGTCCTCGGGCGTGTAGTGGGCCCCCGCTGCCAGCCAGTCCGCGAGGAGGACCGCGAAGAGCGGGACGAACACGGAGCCGAGGAGGAGCAGGAAGCTCTGGTAGCTCGTGAAGTCGAGGACGAGCGCTCCTGCCGTCGCGATCGCGACGACCGCGACCACGAGCAGCGCCTGCGGCGCGCGCGGCATGGCGTTCTGGAGCGACACCGCGGCCGAGTACGAGTTTGCGAACGCCTCGTCGGTCTCGGTCACGAGCAGCGCGAACAGCGCGACGATCGCGGCGAAGCCGCCCGCGACGACGGCCGCCGGCAAGGCCGCCGGATCGCCGAGGTCGCGCGAGAGCACGAGTACCGCGCCGAGCGCGAGCAGCCAGGCATCCGGAACGAGGTACCCGATGCCGGTCCCGGCGAGCGCTCCGCGGCGCGTGGTCGAGAACCGCGTGTAGTCGGCCGCGTACGGGATCCACGAGACAGTGATGCCGACGACGACGTCGGCTCCTTGCCAGACGCTGAGCCCGCCCTCGCCCTCGGCGTTCCAGATCGCCGACAGGTCGGCGCCGTCGAGCGCCCACCACGTCAGATAGAGAAGCGCGAGCGGGACCGCCCAGATCGCGAAGCGGCGGATGAAGCGACGTACGAAGCCGATCGGCCCGAGGAGCGCGAGGACGAGAGCGACGGCCCCGAAGACGAGCGTCCACAGCCACTTCGCCTCGAACCCGAAGAGCTCGTCCGAGAGCGCGGAGGCGGCGGTCGCGATCACGAGGAGCTCGAACATCGTCCAGCCGATCCCCTGCACGACGTTGATGCCCGTCGGGAGCAGCGAGCCACGCTGGCCGAGCGGCGCGCGCATGAGCGCCATTCCCGGGACGCGCGCGTCGGCGCCGATCATCCCGGCGACCGCGAGCATCGCGTTCCCGATCAGACAGCCGACGACGATCGCGACGAGCGCGGAGGGCAGGGACAGCGCCGGCACGAGAATCGCTCCGGCCACGATGACGAGGAGCGAGACGCCGAGGTTCCCCCACAGAAGGCCGGTCTCGAGTCCGCTCAGCACCCGCAGGCGCGGCGGCACCGGCTCGATGCCCCAGGTGCCCTCGACGACCTCCTCGTGATTGGCCATTCGGCGCGTGAGGCTAGATGATCCTTCCGTGATTCCCCGCTACTTCGTCGTCGCCGAGGCGCTCCACGAGCTGCAGAATCCGACGTCGCCGGAGAAGCTCGTCCTCCTCGGCGAGCGGCTCGGTCTCGGGCCAGGATCGCGAGTCCTCGACATCGCGTCCGGCCGCGGCGGGCCGGCGCTCGTCCTCGCGGAGACGTTCGGGTGCAGCATTCGCGGCGTCGAGATCACGCCGGACTTCCACGCGGTCGCGGTCGAGCGAGCCGAGGCTGCCGGGCTCGCCGAGCGGCTGGTGTTCGAACTGGGCGACGGCGCCGCTGCGACGCTCGAGCCGGAGGCGTACGACGCCGCACTCTGCCTCGGAGCGAGCTTCGTCTACGGCAGCCTCGCGGACACGGTCGAGGCACTCGCGCCGGCAGTCCGCCCCGGCGGCCACGTCGTCGTCGGCGAGCCGTACTGGCGGCGGCTTCCGCTTCCGGACGACTACGAGGACCGGCGGGAGCCGTGGACGACCCTCGAGGGGACCGTGACGGTCTTCGAGACGTCCGGCCTTCGGGTGGTCTCGGTGATCGCCTCCTCGGAGGACGACTGGGACCGCTACGAGACGCTCCACTGGCAGGCCGTCGAGTCGCTGGCTCGCCGCGAATCCCGACGACCCGGATGCGGTCGAGATCCGGGAACGACACGAGCGCCACAAGCGGACGTATCTGCGCCACGGCCGCGAGCTCCTGGGCTGGGCGATCTTCGTCGGCCGGAAGGCCGCCTAGGCCGACGAGCAGCCGACGCAGCACGTACGGCAGGATCCCGCCGTGCCGCAGGTAGTCGCGCTCGCGCGGCGTGTCGAGACGCACGATGGCGCGGAACTCCGTGTCGTCCGCGCGCACGGTGACCTCGTCCGCCTCCGCCGTTCTCGAGGCCGACGATCGAGAAGGCCTCGCGCCCGGTCAGCCCGAGCGACTCGCGACTCTCGCCGGGCCGGTACTGCAGCGGGAGCACGCCCATCATGAGCAGATTCGAGCGATGGATCCGCTCGTAGCTCTCCGCGATCACCGCCCGTACGCCGAGGAGCTTCGGGCCCTTCGCCGCCCAGTCGCGTGAGGAGCCCGAGCCGTACTCCTTCCCGGCGAGGACGATGAGCGGCGTGCCCTCGTCGCGATAGCGCTCGGCAGCGTCGAAGATCGTCAGCTCGTCGCCCGACGGCACGTGCACCGTCCAGGTTCCCTCGGATCCGGGGACGAGGAGGTTGCGAAGCCGCACGTTCGCGAACGTGCCACGCACCATCACCTCGTGGTTGCCGCGGCGCGATCCGTACGAGTTGAAGTCCTTCCGCTCGATGCCGTGCTCGAGGAGGTAGCGGCCGGCCGGCGAGTCCGGCTTGATCGAGCCCGCGGGTGAGATGTGGTCGGTCGTGACGGAGTCCCCGACCGAGACGAGACAGCGCGCGCCCTCGACGTCGTCGACGGTGCCCGGCTCGAGCGACATGCCGTCGAAGTAGGTCGGCCGCCGGACGTAGGTCGAGTCCGGTTCCCATGCGAAGAGCTCGCCCTCCGGGACCGGGAGCGAGCGCCAGGTCTCGTCGCCGGTGTACACGTCGGCGTACGTCGCCCGGAACATCTCCTCGCCTATGGCTCCCGCGACGGTCTCCCGTACCTCCTCGGGCGACGGCCAGAGGTCCGAGAGGAAGACGTCCTCGCCGTCGGAGCCGGTTCCGATCGGCTCGGTCGCGAGGTCGATGTCCATCCGCCCTGCGAGCGCGTACGCCACGACGAGCGGAGGTGACGCGAGGTAGTTCGCCTTCACCTCGGGGTGGATGCGGGCCTCGAAGTTGCGGTTGCCCGAGAGCACGGCGCAGACGACGAGGTCGCCCTGCGCGACCCCGCGCGAGATCTCGTCCGGGAGCGGCCCGGAGTTCCCGATGCAGGTCGTGCAGCCGTAGCCGACCGTGTGGAAGCCGAGCTCCTCGAGGTACGGCGTCAGCCCGGCCTTGTCGTAGTACTCGGTGACCACCTTCGATCCCGGCGCGAGGCTCGACTTCACCCATGGCTTGCGGCCGAGCCCGCGCTCGACCGCTTTCTTCGCGAGGAGACCCGCCCCGACCATGACGGCCGGGTTCGAGGTGTTCGTGCACGACGTGATCGCGGCGATGACGACGGAGCCGTGACTCAGGTGGAACGTCTCGTCGCCGTATGTCACCTCGACGGCGGTCGGCTCCGCGAGCACGAGGCGCGGGCGCGTTGTGATCAGGGCGTCGGAGATCTCCTCTGCGTGGCCCGGGGTGCCCGACGCGAGCGGATCGCTGGCCGGGAACGTCTCGTCGACGGCCTCGTCGTGCCCATTCCCGTAGTCGACGCCGAAGCTCGGGAGCGCGTCGACGAACGCCTGCTTCGCGCCGGCGAGCGGGACGCGATCCTGCGGTCGACGAGGTCCGGCGAGCGACGGCTCGACCGTGGAGAGGTCGAGCTCGACGACCTGCGAGTACGTCGGCGGCTCGTCGGGGTCGTGCCAGAGCGCGTTCTCCTTGCAGTACGCCTCGACGAGCGCGATCCGCTCGTCCGACCGCCCGGTCAGCCGCAGGTAGCGCAGCGTCTCCGCGTCGACCGGGAAGAAGCCGCACGTGGCGCCGTACTCGGGCGACATGTTCCCGATCGTCGCCCGGTCGGCGAGCGGGAGGGTCTCCAGCCCGTGGCCGAAGTACTCGACGAACTTGCCGACGACGCCCGTCTCTCTGAGGATCTGCGTGACCGTGAGCACGAGGTCGGTGGCCGTAGCCGCCTCCGGGAGCGCACCCGTCAGGCGGAAGCCGACGACCTGCGGGACGAGCATGGAGATCGCCTCGCCGAGCATGGCGGCCTCGGCCTCGATCCCGCCGACTCCCCAGCCGAGGACGCCGAGCCCGTTGATCATGGTCGTGTGCGAGTCCGTCCCGACGAGTGTGTCGGGAAAGGCGACACCGCCGCGCTCGTCGACGACTCGCGCGAGGAACTCGAGGTTCACCTGGTGGACGATCCCGGTGCTCGGCGGGACCGCCTTGAAGTCGTCGAACGCTCCCTGTCCCCAGCGCAGGAAGGCGTAGCGCTCGCGGTTCCGCTGGAACTCGAGCTCGGCGTTCCGGAAGATCGCGAGCTTGCTCGCGAACTCGTCGACCTGCACGGAGTGGTCGATCACGAGCTCCACGGGGAGGAGCGGGTTGATCCTTCGCGCCTCGCCGCCGAGGTCGCTCATCGCGTTTCGCATCGCGGCGAGGTCGACAACGGCAGGGACGCCGGTGAAGTCCTGCAGGAGCACGCGGCCCGGCGTGAACGAGATCTCCCGCGAGGGCTCGTCGGCCGCTACCCAGCCGGCAACCGCCTCCACGTCAGCCGACGTGACGGTCACGCCGTCCTCCATGCGAAGCACGTTCTCGAGCAGGACACGAAGCGTGTAGGGCAGGCGCAGCACGTCGTGGCTCGCCTGCAGCGCGTCGAGCCGGAACATCTCGACGGCTCGAGCCGCCCACGTCCAGCGTCGCCCGCGCGCCGAAGGTGTTCGGATGCTCCATCGACTCCGATTCAAGCAGCTTGGCGCGGGGCAACCGCCCGAGCCCGCGCTCCGTCAGCGTCGCCCGGCCGGGATCCAGGTGCCGCGCGACCGCTCGCCCGTAGGGCGCTCCGACGCGCCGTGCGTACGCTCCGAAGCCCTCGTCGCGGACCGGGCGCAGGTCCTCGGTGTACGGATCGAGCAGGTGCTGGCGGCCGACCTTGCGCGCGGAGTTGAAGAACGCGATGCCCATCCCGAGCGAGACCTCGAGGAGCGAGCGCTGCTCGCGGTCGGCCTCGGCGAGCAGGCCCTGGTACACCGCGGCGAGCTCAGGGGGAGTGGGGAGACTCTTCGCGTCGGTGCGCAGGTCGGCGAGCGACTGCTTGAGCCCGTCGACCTCGAGCGGCGGGATGTCGATCAGGCGCGCGGTCGTCCCGCTCGCGCCCTCCAGGGCGGCGAGCAGGTCGTCGACCGAGGCGAACTCGGCCTCTCTCGCGAGCACCCCCGCCGCCTTGAGCTCCCCGACGAGAGCATCGAGGTAGACGCGTGTGCCATGCGAGATGTCCGCCGCGGCCGCGAGCAGCCAGAGCGGCGAGAAGCCGAAGGCGAGAATCGACCCCAGCTCGACGACGTTCCCGCCCGCCTTGCGCACGGCGAGCTTCTTCGGCGACGACTCGTGCTCGTCGGCGACGGCGTCGGCCTCGGCGCTCGACTCCGCCGACGAGCTCGACGGTGATGCGGAGCAGGTTCTTCGCCGTCGCCTCGTAGAAGCGGGACTTCCTGACGAGTCGCGGGAGGACGAGCTCGGCGGTCTCGTGGATCGTCCCGCCGAGAGCTGCCGCGACCGAACGGAGGATCCGCTCGGGCAGCGAGACCAGGTACTGCGTCGCTCGGCGCAAGCGCTAGCTCTCGGCGGTCTTCGCGCCCACCGCGATGCCGCCGAAAGCGGTGAACCCGTCGAGCCGGAGCGTCGGAGCGTCGTCCGTCGGCTGCGTGGGCGAGACCGTGACCCCGCCGCCGATCGCCTTCACGTTCGACTCGATGCGCCAGGTCGGCGGAACCCGAATCGCGATCCCGCCGAATGCCGAATGCACCTCGAGACGCGCGTCGCCTGCCAGCTGCACGTCACGCAGGTCGACGGCGATCCCGCCGAGCCAGGAGAACATCGAGCCGCCCCGGAACGCCTGTGCGCGGCTCTTGAGCTCGACGCCGTTCAGGATGGCCACGAGCGCGAGCTCGTCGCTGTCCTCGTCGCCGCGCGAGGGGAAGGTGCGCTTGAGGATCGCAGCGGAGGCGCACATCCCGGCCCAGAATCCGAGCTTGAAGAGGAGGAGCCCGCGGAGCAGCCGCATGCCCGCAGGGTAGCGAGGCGCGACTAGCATGGCCGCGTGGACACGGCGACGATACGTCGGTTGCTCGAGGATGCGTTCCCCGCTGCGGCCACCGTCGACGTCGAGGATCGGACGGGCGGCGGCGATCACTTCCAGGTGACGGTCGTCAGCGGCGACTTCGACGGCGTGCCACTCATCGACCAGCACCGGCGCGTGAACGACGCGCTCGCGGAACCACTCGCCGACGGCTCCATCCACGAGCTGCGAATCAGGACGAAAGGAACGGCATGAAGACCTTGAACGAGCAGATCTCCGACGTCATCGAGCAGGAGCCGGTGGCCGTCTTCATGAAGGGGACGCCGCAGATGATCATGTGCGGGAACTCGCAGCGCGCGTTGCAGGCGCTTCACGCGGCAGGCGCGCCGATCACCGACGGTCGACATCCTTCCCGACCCGCGGATCCGCCAGGAGCTCGCCTCGATCTCCGGCTGGCCGACGATCCCGCAGGTCTTCGTGAAGGGCGAGCTCATCGGCGGCGCCGACATCACCGAGGAGCTGCTCGCGTCCGGCGAGCTCGGGCAGAAGCTCGATGCGACGCTCGGAGCGGATCGCTCCCAGGACGTCAAGGTCGTCGCGCTCGAGCTGAGCTGACGGCCGCTCGCTACGCGGCCGCGATGCGGTCGGCGAGCTCGCGGGAGATCGCGTGCTCGCCGCGCTGCGTCCTGACGGTCACGGGCCCGCCGAACGGGGCGTACGCGACGAGCTCGAGGCTCGAGCCGGGCACGATCCCGAGCTCTCCCAGGTAGCGGAGGAGCGCCGAGTCGTCGTCGGGCACGCGCGAGATCGATGCCTGCGCTCCCGGCTCGAGGTCGAGCAGCGTCCGGTCGTCGCCGTGGACGACGCGGAGGTCGCGGTCGGGGATCGGGTCGCCGTGGGGATCGTGGGTCGGGAAGCCGAGCTCCGCGTCGATCTTCGCCTCGAGCTCTTCCGAGAGCGCGTGCTCGAGTAGCTCGGCCTCCGCGTGCACCTCGTGGAGCGGGAGCCCGAGCCGGTCGACGAGGTAGCGCTCGAGCAGCCGATGGTGGCGGAGCACCTCGAGCGCGCCGCGCCGTCCCGGCGTCCGTGAGCGCGACACCGCGATGCGGCACCCGCTCGACGAGGCCCGAGCTCGTCGAGGCGCTTCGTCATCGCCGTCGCCGAGGGGCGCTGACACCCATGCGCTGCGCGAGCGCTGACGTCGTGACGCGCTCTCCCGCAGACTCGAGGGCGTAGATCGCCTTCAGGTAGTCCTGCACGGCGACGCTGAGATCGGGGGCCTGTGCTGGCATCGCGCGGATCTTAGGTTACACTCCGAATCGGAATTAGCCATGGCTAAAACACGGCTCACACGAGGAAAGCTGCTGGCCGCCGCGGCTCCGCTGGCCGCTGCTCCGCTCGTCGGCAAGTTCGCTCTCGAGGCCGAGGCGTCGCCGAACGGCGCTCACGACCACTCCGGCCATGCACAGGAGCGTTCGCCGCAGAACCACATCCACGGCTCGATCGGGTCACGCCGCGATGGTCGGCGCCGAGGCGCCCGCCGTCGGCGGGCCGACGGACCTCGACGCGCTCCTCTACCCGCCCCCGGCACTCCCGTACAGTCCGGGCCGCGTCCGCGAGTACAACCTGACCGCGACCGACGTCGAGCTCGAGGTCGCGCCGGGTGTCTTCTTCCCCGCCTGGGTGTACAACGGGACGGCGCCAGGCCCCGTGATCCGGGCCACCGAGGGCGACCTCCTTCGTGTCCGCCTCGTGAACGCCGGCTCGCACCCGCACACGATCCACTTCCACGGCATCCACCCGACGAACATGGACGGCGTCTTCCAGATCGTCGAGCCGGGCGGTCACTTCACCTACGAGTTCGAGGCGCGGCCGGCGGGGATGCAGCTCTACCACTGCCACTCGACCCCGCTCAAGAAGCACATCCACAAGGGCCTCTACGGCGCGTTCATCATCGACCCGAAGAAGCCGCGGCCGCCCGCCAAGGAGCTCGTCATGGTGATGAACGGCTTCGACACCGACGGCGACGGCGAGAACAACTTCTACACCGTGAACGGGCGCTCGTTCTACTACGCGCGCTACCCGATCCGCATCAAGCGGTCGGAGCTCGTGCGCATCTACCTCGCCAACCTCACGGAGTTCGACCTCATCAACTCGCTTCCACCTGCACGCGGACTTCTTCCGCTACCAGCCGACGGGCACGGGCGACAACTGGGAGTACACGGACACCGTCATGCAGTGCCAGGGGCAGCGCGGCGTGATCGAGATCCAGTTCACCGGCACCGGCCTGCACATGTTCCACGCACACCAGTCCGAGTTCGCCGAGCTCGGCTGGATGGGCTTCTTCGACGTGGTCGAGTGATGGAAGCCGGATCGGCAGCGACCCCCCGGGGCCGGCTGAACTGGCGGCTGTGGGCGGTCGTGCCGGTCCTCCTGCTCGCGCTCGCCGTCGGCGCGGTCGTCACGGCAGGCTCGTCCCTCGTCGACCTCGTCGGCTCGAACCCGCCGCCCGCCGATCAGTTCGACATCCGCCGCGTGGAGTTCTCGCCCGGCGAGATCCGCATCCTCGTGCGGAACCCGCAGCGCGACGACCTGACGATCGCGAACGTGAACGTCGACGACGCGATCGTCCCGTACACCGTCGACGGCCCGACCACCCTCGGCCGCCTGCGCTCGGCGACGATCGTGGTCCCGTTCCAGTGGGTCGAGAACGACCCGATCACGGTCGGCGTGACGAGCTCGACGGGCATCCAGACCGTGAAGGAGGTGCCGGCGGCGGTCGAGACGCCGGAGCCTTCCGTCGAGGGGTTCTTCGGATACGCGCTCATCGGGCTCCTGGTCGGCGTCCTGCCGATCGCGCTCGGGCTCCTCTGGCTCCCGGCGCTCCGCCAGGCAGGGCCGGTGTGGCTTGCGACGTTCATGGCGTTCACGGCCGGGCTCCTCACGTTCCTCGGCGTCGAGGCGCTGACGGAGTCGTTCCAGCTGCAGGCGGCGCTCCCGTCGTCGCTCGGCGGCGCCGGGCTCGTCCTCCTCGGCGTGGCGCTGAGCTTCCTCGGGATGACGGCGCTTGCCGGCCGGCTCACGGGTGGCTCGGAGGCGACCGGGGTGACGCTCGCGCTGCTCATCGCGATCGGGATCGGCCTGCACAACCTCGGAGAGGGACTCGCCATCGGCGCCTCGTTCGCGCTCGGTGAGCTGCAGCTCGGGGCGTTCCTGATCGTCGGCTTCATGATCCACAACGTCACGGAGGGCCTCGGAATCGCCACCCCCGTCGCGAAGACGCGCATCGGCGTCCTCGCTCTGGGCGGTCTCGCCGTCATCGCCGGAGCGCCGGCGATCCTCGGCGCCTGGATCGGCGGCTATCTGTCGAGCGACGTCCTCGGCGCACTGTTCTTCGCGATCGCCGCAGGCGCTGCACTCCAGGTGGTCGTCGAGGTCGGTCGCTACGTCGCGCGCACGGCACCTGGCGGGCTTCGCTCGGGCCACGCGATCGCAGGTTTCCTCGTGGGTATTGCGACCATGTACGTGACCGGTGTGCTGGTCGCATAGCGCTCGGCAACAGGCGCTTAACGGCCGCTAACCCGGGGTTCACGACCACCGGGTTATAACCGTCGAGTGATGTCGGTGGGCCGCACTCTTGGACCAATCGCCGCGCTCGTCGCATCCGCGGCGCTCGGCGGGGCCGTTGCGGTCGGAGCGGTTGCGCTCCTCGGAGGGCTCGACGGCGGCGACACGACGGTCGTCACGGAGACGTCCGCCGCCGGTGGGCCACCCCTGGCGCCCGGCGCGACCGGGCTGAGCGTCCACGAGATCTACGAGCGTGCCGCGTCGGGTGTGGTGCGCGTCAACGCCACGACCAACTCGACGTCGTTCGACCCGCGCGTCGTCCCCTCCGATCAGAGTCCGACGCCGCAGTCGTCGGCGCTCGGATCCGGCTTCGTCATCGACAAGGCGGGCCACATCGTCACGAACTACCACGTGGTCGAGGGCGCCAACGAGGTCACCGTGAGCTTCTCGAACCGTGACACGGTCAAGGCCGAGGTCGTGGGCACCGACCCGTCCACCGACCTCGCAGTGCTGCGCGTGGACGCCTCCGCGAGCGCACTCACCCCCCTTCCGCTCGGCAACTCCGACAAGGTCGCCGTGGGCGACCCGGTCGTCGCGATCGGCAACCCGTTCGGGCTCGACCGCACCGTCACCTCCGGGATCGTGAGCGCCGTGCAGCGACTCATCACCGCACCGAACCGCTTCACGATCGACCACGTCATCCAGACCGACGCCGCCGATCAACCACGGCAACTCCGGAGGCCCCCTCCTCTCGAGCCGCGGACAGGTCATCGGCGTCAACTCGCAGATCGAGACCGGCGACACCGCCACCGGCAACGTCGGTATCGGCTTCTCCGTCCCCTCGAACACCGTCAAGGACGTCGTCGCGCAGATCCTCCGCACCGGGCGCGTCGACCACGCGTACCTCGGGATCAGCGGTCAGGCCGTCACCCCCGACGTCGTCGACAAGTACAACCTCGCGGTCGAGGACGGGCGTCATCGTCGAGTCCGTCACCAACGAGTCCGGCGCCGACAAGGCCGGTCTCAAGGGCGGCAAGACGAGGGTCGTCGTCGCCGGCGAGACGTTCGTGCTCGGTGGCGACATCATCGTCTCCTTCGACGGCCGGAAGATTTCCTCGATCGAAGAGCTCCGCGACGCGGTCGCCGCGCACAAGCCCGGCGACAAGGTCAAGCTCGTGATCTACCGCGACGCGAACAAGACGAGCGTGACCGTCACGCTCGGACGGCAGCCCCCATCCCCCCAGGGCTAGCCGCGAGCACGGCCCCGGTCTGCCGGGGCCTGCTCACTAACGCCGGCACGGGGTCCGACCGCCTGCCCGGACCCCGGCCGACCTCTTTCTCCGCAGATCGGAATCCGCGAGCGCGGATTCCGATCGCGTACGTCAAAGACGCTCGCCGCCCAGAATCGGCTTGCGGTCACAGTCCTAGTACGTCTCCCGCTCCTGCGAGCGCGTCGTCCGTCAGGGCGTAGCCGCGCTCGATCAGTGCCCGCTTGCGCTCGACGGGCCACGGGGTGTCGCCCCGGAAGGTGGGGTCGAGGCTGTCCGACCCGGCGCTGCCGCGAACGATGAGCGAGGGGACGTGCCGGTCGTGCCGGAACGGGAACCGCGCGGCCGCGAAGCGGGCTTCGAGATCGTCGCGGAGCCGCCTGCGGCGCCACGCTGGCGCTGCGGCGACAGACGTCTCGATGACGTCCTCGCGGAGAAGCCGCAGCTCTGAGACCGAGGTGTCGCGCTCAGCGGCCAGCCGTTCCTCGACGACTGCGTTCCGTGCGAACGCGACCCGCATGAGCCGGACGATGAGCTCGCCGTAGTGGGCCGGCTCGCCGCGCGCCGCGCGCTCCTGCGCCAGCCGCAGCTCGGCGAGCAGCGCTCCCACCGGCGGCACGGCGCGAAAGCGCTCGAGCCGCTCGCGCGTCCGTTCGAGGAACGCGCCGTCGCTGGCCGGGTAGCTCGGCACGTACCTGAATGCCGCGATCGCAGCGACGCCCGGGTTACGGTAGGCGTGCTCGAACGGGAAGTTGCGCACCCAGCCGCCGTCCGTCGCGATCCTCCCGTCGACCGCGAGCGGCAGCACGATCCCGCTGACCGCGGCCGATGCGAGGATCGCACGCCCCATGGTCTCGGGTGACGCCGTGCGCGACGAGTACTCGAGCTCGAAGTCGCGTTCGACGTCGCCTTCCGGGTACTCCGTGACGTCGGTTGCGTAGACGAGCAACTCGATGGGCGCCGCGGCCAGCGCCGAACCGAGCTCGGCGGCCGAGCCGATGCGTTCCGCCACGGTCTCCGGGAGCGTGTAGTCGTGCAGCCCCCCCGGGAACTGCCACACGGGGCGCGGCCGAAACGCGTCCTCGGGACGCAGCCCGAGCACGAACTCCTCGAGGTCGTCGAGGCGGTCGAGAGCCGCCATCGTTCCGGCGAGCGCGCCGGCCGACGTGCCATACAGCCAGCCGATCCGCGGCCAGAGGGTGCTCTCAGAGAGCCGGCGCAGGAAGCCGAGCTCGAGGAGAATCCCGTTGATCCCACCGCCCGAGAGGACAATCGCGACGTCGCGTGGCTCGGACTTGGACTCGGACACGAGGGCTATTGTGCCCCTGTGGAGTCGGAACTTCGTCCCGGCACCGCGGTGCTCTCGGACGTCGGCCTCGAGTCGGACGAGGAGCTGTGGCAGGGTGACGACGACGGGGGCCACGGTGGCTGGTACTGCGTCCGCACCGATCCCTTTCCGTGCCCGGCGGAGGGGTGCTCCTTCGTCGCCGACTTCATGACCGCGGCGCATCTCGTGCTCGTGTGGGAGGAGCGCGACGACCCGAACCTCCTCTGGCACGCGCAGCGCGCCAAGGAGGTCGGACGGAATCCGCGGGTCGTGGGCTACGAGACGGGCTTCGGGCCGAGCGCCTCGTACTACGCGTGGGAGGCTGCCGGCCGCCCGGTGCACGGGGTCAAGCGCTGACGCTGACGTAACACCCTCCACGATGTCGCCTGGCCTCGCCTCGTCGCGCACGCCGGGCGCGGATGGACGTCCACTCGGCGGGTCAGCGCGAGCGCGTCGCGCTCTCACGAGAGCGTTTGCCGCGCGCACTCCGGCCGTAGTCGCCCCAGCGGGTTCGCCGAACGTGAGCTTCGGCTGGACGCGGTCGTCCCGATAGCATCGGCGTGATGACGAGCGCGACTCTCAGGGTGAGCGGCGTGCGCTGCGAGCGCTGCATCGGGCGGCTCGCCGGAGCGCTTCGCGGGCACGAGGGGATCGAGTACGCGAACGCGAACCTGATGGGCGAGGTGGCGCTCGAGTGGGACGAGCAGAAGACGTCGAAGAACGAGATCGTGGCGGCGCTCACGCGCTCCGGGTTCCCCGAAATCCCCGACGAGCGGGAATAGCTGCCGTCCGCGCCTCGTTCCAGGCTCCGGTAGAGGACAGCGGTACGGTACTCCGGTGAGCGAGGCCGGCCCCGACACCGAAGCACGCCGGATCGCAACCGAAGCTCGCGACCGTGCGCACTTCGAGGAGGAGGCGCTCGCGCTCGCGGACCAGGTGTACCGGGTTGCGAGGCGACTGGTCGGCTCGCGTGAGGAGGCAGAGGATCTTGTACAGGAGACGTACGCAAGGGCATTTCGCAGCTGGAAGTCGTTCACACCGGGGACGAACCTCCGCGCGTGGCTCCTGCGCATCCTCACGAACCTCAACGTCGACCGTGGACGGAAGATCCAGCGCTCCCCGCAGACTCAACCGCTGGAGGAGACGGACTACTACCTCGCCAACAAGCTCGCATCAGCCGGCGGCGAGGAGGTTCTCGAGACCGACGAGGTCGTCGAGCGTCTCTCGCAGGACTCGATCGTGAACGCGCTGTCGGAGATCCCATCGCAGTTCCGCGACGTCGTCGTGCTGGTCGACATCGGGGACTTCTCGTACGCTGATGCGGCACAGATCCTCGACGTCCCGATCGGAACCGTCATGTCACGACTTCATCGCGGCCGCCGCGCCCTCAAGCAGCACCTCGCGGAGGAGGCGCTCTCCTAGATGGGCGAGCCGTGCGATCGCTGTGAAGAGCTCCTCCAGGACTTCCTGGATCGCACGCTCACCGACTCGGAGTGGAGGGAGGCCGAGGATCACCTCGGCGGGTGCGACTACTGCCGGCGGCGCTACCGCTTCGAGGAGAGCCTTCGGCGCTACGTGCGCACGAGCTCGATGGAGCGCATGCCACCAGGTCTGATGGACAAGCTCACCGAGCTGCGCGGGCTCGACGCGACCGCCTAGGCTCGTCCCTGCACGAGCGCGAGAACGTCTGAAGCGACCGCTTCGCGGTTGCCGCCTGTCACGGCCCCGGCAGGTCCTCCGGTCGATCGACGTCGCCCGGGGCGCCGAGGTCGTCGCACGGCACGAGGCGCGCGGGCCGGTCGCGCAGCCCTTCGTCGGGGATCCCGCTCCAGTCCTCCCGGCCGAGAACGAGCGGATGCCCGCGCCCGCCGCCGTACGAAGCGGTGACGACCCCACCCGTCTGCCGCCACTCTCCGAGCACGCGCTCGATCGCCGCCGGCGCCAGGTACGGACCGTCGGCGAGGACGACGACCGCGACGTCCACGCTCTCGCCGAGCGCCTCGAGGCCACACCGAAGCGACGCGCCGGGACCCAGCTGCCAGTCAAAGCAGTGCACGATCCTGACCTCCTCGTCGGCCTGGAGGTCGTAGGCGCCCTCGACCACGACGATCTCGTCGACCGGGGACTCGAGCAGCCGCTCGAGGACGGCGGGAAGGAGCAGTCGCTGCTTCGGGCTTCCGAACCGCGACGCCTCGCCCGCCGCGAGGACGACCGCGGCGACCCCGCCCATCAGCTCTCGGTGACGGTGACGCTCGAGACGACGATCGGCTGGGAGGGCGGACCGTCGCCGACTCCGAGCTTCTCGATTCGCTCGACCGTATCCATGCCGTCCGTCACCTCGCCGACGATCGCGTAGTCCGGCGGAAGGCCGGCATCGTCGGCGGTGACGACGAAGAACTGGCTGCCCGACGTTCCGGGCGCCTCGACCCCGGTCTTCGCCATCGCGACGACACCCTTCGTGTACTTCGCATCCGAGGGTGGCTCGTCCACCGTCGAGTAGCCCGGTCCGCCGGATCCGCTCTGCGTCGGGTCTCCGCCCTGGATCACGAAGCCCGGGACGACCCTGTGGAAGATCGTGTCGTCGAAGTAGCCGTCCCGCGCGAGCGCGACGAGCGACGCGGTGGTGTTCGGCGCGAGCTTCTGGTCGAGCGTCACGGAGAACGAGCCGCACGACGTGTCGAACGTCAGCACGTAGGTCTTCGCCGGATCGAGCTTCTCGGTCGGCGCTTCGCGCGTCTCGGCCTCGCGCGCATCGGGTGCGTCGACGTCCGCGCACTCCGTCACTGCTGTCGTCGTGGTCGTGTCACCCCCGCTCGCCCCGTCGTCCCCTCCCCCGCAGCCGGAGAGGAGGACGCACGAGAGCACGAGCAGGACCGGGGCGACGCGGCGCACGGCCTGCGATCCTATCCGCCGATGCCGACCGTCACGCGTTGCGAGTGGGTCGCCAAAGGCGACGACCTCATGGTCGCCTACCACGACGACGAGTGGGGGACGCCGTCGCACGACGACCGGCACCTGTTCGAGATGCTGACGCTCGAAGGCGCACAGGCCGGTCTGTCCTGGTCGACGATCCTGCGCAAGCGCGAGGGCTACCGGCGCGCATTCGCCGCCTTCGACCCGGCGAAGGTCGCCCATTTCGGGTCGAAGGACGTCGAGCGACTGCTCGCGGATCCGGGCATCGTGCGCAACCGGCTGAAGGTGGAGTCCACCGTCAACAACGCCGCCCGCGTGCTGGAGGTGCAGGACGAGCTCGGGAGCCTCGACGCAGTACCTGTGGTCGTTCGTCGGCGGCCGGCCGATCGTCAACCGCTTCCGGTCGCTCTCGGAGCTCCCCGGCGAGACCGACCTCTCGAAGACGATCTCGAAGGATCTGAAGCGACGCGGCTTCCGCTTCATCGGGCCGACGGTGATCTACGCGTTCATGCAGACCGTGGGGATGGTCGACGACCACACGGTCGACTGCTTCCGCAGGTCACGGTGAGCATTGCTCCCATCGAGTACGCGCGTAGCGGTGATGTCAACATCGCGTACCAGGTCACCGGCGAGGGGCCGTTCGACCTCGTCTTGATCCATGGGTTCTTTTCCCACCTCGAGATCGACTGGGAATTGTCGGCGTCGCGGTACGTCAACGACCGCCTCGGGTCGTTCGCGCGGCTCATCCGGTTCGACAAGCGCGGGACCGGGCTCTCGGACCGCAACGTCGGCTTGCCCGATCTCGAGGCGCGCATGGACGATGTCCGCGCGGTGATGGACGCGGCGGGCAGCGAGTCCGCGGCGCTCTTCGGTTACTCGGAAGGCGGCCCATTGGGCGTCCTCTTCGCCGCGACGTATCCCGAGCGGGTGCGGGGGCTCGTCCTGTACGGCACGTACGCGAAGCGGCGTGATCCAGACGACGCCTACCCCTGGGCGCCGACCTGGGACGAGCGGGTTCAGGTGGCTCGTGAGTTCGAGGAGACGTGGGGCTCTAACGTCGACCTCACCACTATGTGGCCGGATCCCGACGAGGCCGAGGCCGCGTGGTTCCACCGGCGTGGCCGGGCGTCCCTCAGCCCTGCAGGAGCGCGCGACCTCATCCTCATGAACTCCCAGGTCGACGTACGGGACGTCCTGCCGACGATCCAGTGCCCGACCCTCGTCATACATCGCACCGAAGATCGCGACGCGCACCTCGAGGAGGGCCGATATATCGCGAGACGGATCCCGGGGGCGCGGTTTGTGGAGCTTCCAGGGGATGACCACACGCTCGTCGCGGACCCTCGTGTCGTTCTCGACGAGGTGGAGGAGTTCCTCACAGGAGTCAGGCCGAGGCCGTCCGGCGAGCGTGTCCTAGCGACGATCCTCTTCACGGACCTCGTCGGCTCGACAGCGCGGGCAACGATGCTCGGCGACGCGGCGTGGAGGGATCTCCTCACCCGTCACGACTCGGCGATTCGCGCCGAACTCGACCGTTTCGACGGCGAGGAGATCGACACAGCGGGCGATAGCTTCCTCGCCCTCTTCGACGGGCCGGCGCGCGCGATTCGGTGCGGACTCGCCATACGCGATGCGCTGAACGAGCTCGAGCTAGAGGTCCGCGCCGGTGTGCATACGGGCGAAGTGGAGCGACCTTCCGGTGACAAGCCTCGGGGCATCGCCGTGCATGTCGCTGCGCGGGTCATGTCGATCGGCGGCGCTGCGGACGTGCTGGTGAGCGCGACGACCCGCGACCTCGTCGCCGGCTCCGGCCTCGAGTTCGAGGACCGCGGCGAGCACGAGCTGAAGGGAATCGAGGGACCGCGCCGCGTGTTCGCAGCGCTCTAGCAACGCGCGGGTCGTTAAGGCGACCAGTGCGGGGATCGACGACCGACGGTCGACTGCCTCCGCCCGGTCCTGGTGAGCCCGCGGAGCGCCGTGTCGGCTAGGCGCGCGTCGTCAGCGAGACCATGTCCGCGAGGTTCACGAGCTGGATGGCAGCCCGGAACGCGCGCACGCGGTCGCCGTCGTCTTCGATCTCGGCGCACGAGCGCCACAGGTCCTGAGCCGTCGTGAGGAGCTCCTCGATGCGCTCCGACGCGTCCGGGTGCCCGTTCGACCGCTCGCGCGAGGCGTTGACCGCCAGTCCGATCGCGCCGATCGCGTCACGCTGACGGAGCCAGAGCATGGGGACCGCCATCGAGATGTACTGGTGGATCCGCGCGAAGGTCAAGGGCTGGACGAGCGACGTTGGCCCCTTCGGGCCGGACAGGGGTTCGAGCGCTTCTCCCGCCTGCATCCGCCGGGCGCTGCCGCCGAGCATGAGCCGCAGCTGCTTGTCGTCGAAGCCGGCGAGCTTCGCCGTCCGCACAGCTACGAGCAAGGAGTTCGGCTGCCGACCGTACGGATAGTCGGAGGCGTACAGCACCTGCTCGGGCGCGATCTGGCGGTAGAGGTCGAGGAGATCGAGGCCGCTCCAGACCGACGTGTCGAAGAACACCCCTGGGATACCGCCGAGCCGTCCGGCGAGCCCTGCCATGTCGGCGATCCCGGCGTGCGCGATGATGAGCCGGACGCCTTCGTTGCGCCGCACGAGCGCCTCGAGGTCCTCCGCGATCGGGGGCAGGCCGCGCCCGCCGTGGATGAGGATCGGGACGTCGCGCTCGACCGCGAGGGCGAAGATCGGCTGCAGTCGCTCGTCGCTGAGCGCGAAGGCCTGGGCGCGCGGGTGGAGCTTGATGCCGCGTGCGCCGAGGTCGAGGCAGCGCCGCGCCTCCTCGAGCGGCCGTGTGGTCAGGTCGAGCCGGACGAACGGGACGAGCCGTCCCTGCGAGCGCTCGGCATGGGCGAGCGTCCTGTCGTTCGGCACGGTGAACGCCGGCTCGCGGTCGTGCTCGTCGAGGCAGAACATGAACGCGCCCTCGAAGCCGAAACGGTCGAGAACCGACGAGAGCTCCTCGTAGCTCCCGACCATTCCGTCGATGTCGTTGCCGAGGTGCGTGTGGACGTCGAAGAGATACGCGTTCTCCGGGAGTTCGCGGCGGAGCTCCTCCTCCCAGGTCTCGACGACGGTCCGCGCGCGCTCGAGCGCGGTCACGAACGCAGGGCTTTCCAGACGCGCGGCGGTGTCATCGGGAGCTCGTACAGGCGCGTTCCGGCGGCGGCCGCGACGGCGTTCGCGATGGCGGCGGGGGCGCCGACGACCGGCGCCTCGCCGATGCCTTTCGCACCGAACGGCCCGTCGGGCGCGGGGACCTCGACGACGAGCGTCTCGATCTCGGGAACGTGCTCCGCGGTCGGGATCGCGTAGTCGAGGAACGAGCCAGAGAGCAGGCGTCCGTCCTCGTCGTGGTCAAGCTGCTCGTAGAGCGCCCAGCCCATGCCTTGCGCGGCCCCGCCTCGCATCTGTCCCTCGACGAGTGCGGGGTTCAGCGCGCGACCGACGTCCTGCGCGATCACGTGCCGCAAGAGCTCGACCTCGCCGGTCTCGCGGTCGATCCGGACGTGTGAGAGGTGAGCGGCGACCGACGGCGCCCCACTCGTCTGGGCCGAGCCGCCGTGGCCCTCGATCGGCTCGTACCGGCCGCCGAACCGGAGCGCCTTCTTCGCGAGATCCTCGACGGTGATCGAGCGGTCCGGAGCTCCGATCGCGCGTACGACGCCATCCTCGACCTCGAGGTCGTCGGGCGCGATCTCGAGCTCCTGTGAGGCAGCCGCGAGTACCTTCTGACGCGCCGACTCCGCCGCGCGCATGACGGCCGCGCCGACCGTGTACGTCACCTTCGAGCCGCCGCTGCCGCCCGCGTACGGGCCGGAGGTCGTGTCGGCCGAGACGACCCGGACCTGATCGGGCGCGAGGCCGAAGGCGGCCGCGGCGATGACCGCGAACCCCGAGTTCACGCCGCTCATGTCGGCTGCGGACGTCACGACCGTCATCGTCCCGTCCGAGTTCACCCGGCAGACGGCGGCCGCGGGCTCGAGCCCGCCGGGCCAGTGGCCTGCCGCCATACCGATCCCTTCACCCTCCGGGAGGGCGTCTCGCATGGCCCAGAGCGGGTGCTCCTTGATTCGCTCGAGCACCTCCCGTGCGCCGATCACGGGGGACGGAGTGCCACTGACGCCGACGTCGCCCTCGACGACTGCGTTCTGCAGTCGGAGCTCGATGGGATCGAGCTCCAGCGCTTTCGCGAGCTCGTCCAGGAGCGACTCGAGCGCGAAGGCCGCGGTCGGCGCCCCGGGGGCGCGATACGCACCGAACGTGAACCGGTTCGTCTGGACGCCATAGCCGCGAAGGTCGTGTGCTTCCCAGTTGTACGGGCCGGCGACCAGCAGTGAGCTGATGCCCTCGACGCCCCAGCCGGCATTCGAGCCGCGGTCGACGATCATCCGCGCCTCGATCCCGGTGAGCGTGCCGTCGGCACGCGCGCCGATCTTCAGGTGCGTCACCTGCGCCGACGCCGGGTTCGTCGCCTGGAAGTCCTCGGAGCGCGTGAGCACGAGCCGGACAGGTCGCTTCAGTGCAAGTGTGGCGCCGACCGCGAGCGGCTCGACGAGCGCGAACTTCCCGCCGAATGCGCCTCCGAGCGGCTCCGCGACGACCCGAACGCGCTCGAGCGGAAGGTCGAACGCCCGGGCGACCTCGCGCTGTGTGACGAAGGCGCCCTGCGTGCTCGTCGAGACGACGAGCGTCCCCGAGGGCTCGAGCCAGGCGGTGCAGACCTGCGGCTCGAGATACGCCTGGTAGACCCACGGCGTCCGGAACGTCCCCTCGACCACCGCCGCACTCGCGGCGAATGCCGCCGCGACGTCGCCCTGCTCGCGCGTGATGCGGTCGAGCACGTTCTCCGACAGCTTCTCCTCGGGATCGTCCGCCTGGCCGTGGTCGACGCCGGCGTGGATCGACTCCAGGTCGCCTGCCTCGTCGTCGGTCTCCTCGACCGTGCGTGCAAGGGGTGCTCCGACTTCCATCGCGGCTTCGACGTCGACGACCGCCGCGAGCGACTCGTAGTCGACGACGACCGCTTCCGCGCCGTCCTCCGCGGCCGCCTCGGACTCGGCCACGACGAGCGCGACCGGCTGGCCCGCGAAGACGACCTCCTGGCGCGCCAGCGGCTCCGACGTGCGATCCGTGCCGGCCGACGCGATCGGGAGGTCGGCCGCCGTGAGCACGGCGACGACGCCGGCGACGTCGAGAGCCGCGCTCGCGTCGATGCCGCGGATCCGTGCATGTGCCTCCGTCGCCAGGACGGGGCGGGCGTGCAGCAGACCGTGGACGTAGCCGTCGGCCGCGTACCTCGTGGCGCCCGTCACCTTGTCGGGCGCGTCGACCCGCGGGCGGGCGACGCCGATCACCGAGTCGCTCATCGATCCCCTTTCGCGTGCTTCCTTGCGGTCGCGAGCGCGCGCTCGACGAGCACACCGGCGAGCTCGCGGCGGTACTCCTCCGACGCGAAGCGGTCTCCGTAGATCTCGGCGTCGCGAATGGCGATCGCGGGATCTCCGTCGAGGACGAAAGGCGTCGCGCCGACACCGGTCACTGCCACCGTCTCGCCCTCCGGACCAGCGAGCGCTGCCGCGCCGACGAGTGCGAAGCCCGATGCCGGATGCTCGACGGACGCGTAAGCGGACCCCGAGTCGGGCGACGGAACCGGGACGACGACGTCGGTCACCAACTCCTGCGCACCCAGGCTGGTCGTGAACGGGCCGAGGAGTAGGTCCGCAACGGCAAGCTCTCGCACGCCGTCGGCGGAGCGGACCGCGAGGCGTGCGCCGAGCGCGAGCAACACGGCCGGCATGTCCGACGCCGGGTCTGCGTGCACGACGCTGCCGCCGATCGTCCCGAGGTTACGTATCTGCAGGTCGCCGATTCCGCGGGCGCACTCGGCAATAGCCTCGAGGCCTGCGGGGAGCCCGGCGCTCGCCAGCTCGCTCCACGTCGTGAGCGGCCCGATGTGCACCTCGTTGTCGCGCTCCTCGATGCCGCGCAGCTCGAGCCGCGAGATGTCGACGACGAGCGACGGGCGGGCGACGCGCAGCTTCATGACCGGTATGAGCGACTGCCCGCCGGCGATCGCCTTCGCATCGGGCTCGCCCAGCAGCTCGAGGGCGTGGTCGACGTCCGTCGCGCGTGCGTACCGCGTCGGGGCCGGAATCACGCAGACCCTCCGACCGCACGGATGGATTCGACGATGCCCTGGTAGCCGGTGCAGCGACAGAGGTTGCCGCGCAGCGCGTGGCGAATCGCCTCGTCGCTCGGCGAGGCGTCACGCGAGAGGAGATCGACAGCGGTGAGGATCATGCCGGGCGTGCAGAACCCGCACTGCAGGCCGTGGTGCTCGACGAACGCCTGCTGGAGCGGATGCATGTCGCCGTCCGGTGCGAGCCCCTCGATCGTCGTGATCTCGCGGCCCTCGGCCTGGTGCGCGAGCACCGTGCAGCTCTTCACCGCGTGCCCGTCGACGAGCACCGTGCAGGCGCCGCACTGGCTCGTGTCGCAGCCGATGTGCGTTCCCGTCAGCCCGAGGCCGTCGCGCAGCGCGTGCACCAGCAGCGTGCGGCCCTCGACGTCGACGCTTCGCTCCTCCCCGTTGACGACGAGCGGGACGGTGTCAGACACCGGCGGGCAGTGTGGCGAGCTTGTCGCGCAGGTACACGAGGTACGGCTGCGGGTCGATGGTCGGCGAACCGGTGAGGCGCTCGATGGTCTCCTTCGGCCTGAACTTGCGACCGAGGGAGTAGAGGTTGTCGCGGAGCCATGCAGAGAGCTCGTGGAGCTCGCCCGCCTCCATCTGCGCGTCGAGATCCGGGATCGCCTCGCGCACCGACGCCCAGATCTGCAGCGAGATGACGTTGCCGAGCGCGTACGTCGGGAAGTAGCCGACGCCACCCTGCGACCAGTGGATGTCCTGGAGGACGCCGCGCGCGTCGTCGGGTACGTCGACGCCGAGCAGGTCGCTCATGCCGGCCGCCCATGCCTCGGGGAGGTCCTTCGGTTCGAGCGTGCCTTCGATGAGGCGCTGCTCGAGCTCGAAGCGGAGGATGATGTGCAGGCTGTACGTCGTCTCGTCGGCCTCGACGCGGATGAGACCGGGCTCGGCGCGGTTGACGGCGGCGAGGAACGCGTCCAGGTCGACGTCTCCCAACTGGGCGGGGAACGCCTCCTGCAAGGGCTCGTACCAGTGCAGCCAGAACGGCCGCGAGCGCCCGACGAGGTTCTCCCACGTCCGGCTCTGCGACTCGTTGAGACCGAGCGACGGGGATCCCGCGAGCGGCGTCCGCTCGAGGGACGGTGCGATGCCATGTGCGTACTGGCCGTGCCCCGCTTCGTGCATCGTCGACCACAGCCCGTCGAGCCCGCTCTCGAATCTCGTCGTCATGCGCACGTCCCGTCTGGAGAAGGACGTGCAGAAGGGATGGACGGTCGGGTCGAGCCGGTACGAGCCGTCCTCGAAGCCGAGCGTTCGGAGGATGCGGTCGTAGAAGGCGCGCTGCTCGTCCTCCGGGAAGTGCTGGTGGAGGAACGACGCGTCGATGCGAGGAGCCTGCTGCACGAGCTCGGCGAGCACGGGGCGGATCGTGGCGAACACGTCCGCCACCTCCGAGGTCAGCATGTGGGGCTCGAAGTCGTCGAGCAGCGGCGTGTAGGGCGAGTCCTCCCACTCGAAGCGCTCGACGTAGCGGCGCTTGAGCTCGAGGTTGCGTTCGAGCGCCGGGAGGAACTTCGGGAAGTCGTTGGTCGCCCGCGCATCGATCCAGACCTGGTTGCCGAGCGCAGCCGCGCGGATCATCTCCGTCCGCAGCTCGGTCGGGACCCGGCGCTGCTTCTCCCAGTCGCGGCGGGTGACGCGGATCAGGCTCGCGTCGTCCGAGTCGTAGTCGAGCGACTCCTCGAGCGGTTGCAGCCGGTCGAGCAGATGGCCGATCTCCGCGTCGACGAACTTCTCGTGCGCGATTCGTCCGACGGTGGCCATCGCCTCGGCACGCGCGGGATGGCCGCCGGGCGGCATCACGACCTTCTGGTCCCAGCCGAGCACGCCAACCGCCTTGCTCAGATCGGAGATCTCGGCAAGGCGCTCCTTGAGCGCGCGAAGGTCCGCGTCCACCTCTTCGGACTCTACCCACCGCGTTAGGATCGGCGTCCGAGATGAGCGACCCCGCCATCGAGACGCTGCTCGCGGAGGATCGGCGCTATCCGCCTTCGCGGGAGTTCGCCGCGCAGGCGAACGCGAAGCCGGACATCTACGACGTCCCCTTCGAGGACTTCTGGGAGCGCGAGGGACGGGAGCGGGTCACGTGGTTCGAGCCGTTCACGTCGCTGCTCGAATGGGAGCTTCCGTATGCGAAGTGGTACGGGGGCGGGAAGATCAACGTCGCGTACAACTGCCTCGACCGTCACGTCGAGGCGGGGCTCGGCAACCGCGTCGCCTATTACTACGAGGGCGAGCCCGAGGGTGAGCGCACGGCGATTACGTACGCGCAGCTCCTCGAGGAGGTCGTGCGCGCGGCCAACGGCCTCCGCTCGCTCGGTGTCGAGAAGGGGACGGCGGTCGGGATCTACATGGGGATGGGGCCGGGTCTCCCCGTCGCGATGCTCGCCTGCGCGCGACTCGGCGCTCCGCACACGGTGGTCTTCGGCGGCTTCTCGGCGGAAGCGCTCGCCGACCGGCTCAACGACATGCGCTGCGAGGTGCTTCTCACACAGGACGAGAGTTACCGCCGCGGCGCAATCGTCCCGCTCAAGCGGAACGCCGACGACGCGCTCGCATCGTGCCCGGGCGTTCGCAGCGTCGTCGTCGGCCAGCGCACGCGCGGCGACGTGCCGATGACGCCCGGTCGGGACATCACCTGGAACGACCTCGTCGCGGGGCAGCCGACCGATCCCGCCTCGTGCCCCTGCGAGCCGATGGACTCGGAGGACCTGCTGTACCTCCTGTACACGAGCGGGACGACCGCGAAGCCGAAGGGAATCGCCCACACCACCGCCGGCTACCTCGTCGGTGTCGCCGCGACGCACGACTACGTCTTCGACCTGAAGCCCGAGCGCGACGTCTACTGGTGCGCCGCCGACGTCGGCTGGGTGACCGGGCACAGCTACATCGTGTACGGGCCGCTCTGCAACGGCGCCACCAGCGTGCTGTACGAGGGCACCCCCGACTTCCCGGACAAGGACCGCTGGTGGGAGATCATCGATCGGTACAAGGTCACGATCCTGTACACGGCCCCGACGGCGATCCGCGCGCACATGAAGTGGGGCCCGGAGCACGCGGCCAAGCACGACCTCTCGTCGCTTCGCCTGCTCGGCTCCGTCGGCGAGCCGATCAACCCCGAGGCGTGGATGTGGTACCGCCGACACATCGGCGCCGATCGCACCCCCGTGGTCGACACGTGGTGGCAGACGGAGACGGGGATGATCATGATCACGCCGCTGCCCGGCGTGACCACCACCAAGCCGGGGTCCGCGACCCGGCCGTTCCCGGGCATCGACGCGGGCGTCGTGGACGACAGCGGCAACGAGGTCGGGCCCGGGGGTGGGGGTTACCTGGTGCTCAAGCGGCCGTGGCCGGCGATGACCCGAGGGATCTTCGGCGACGACGCGCGCTTCCGGGCGACCTACTGGGAGCGCTTTCCCGGCATGTACTTCGCGGGCGACGGCGCTCGGGTCGACGAGGACGGGGACTTCTGGCTGCTCGGCCGGGTGGACGACGTGATGAACGTCTCGGGCCACCGCATCTCCACGATCGAGGTCGAGTCGGCGCTCGTCGACCACCCGAGCGTCGCCGAGGCGGCTGTCTGCGGGCGCGTGGATCCGCTGACCGGACAGGCGATCGTCGCCTTCGTGACGCTCAAGGGTGGGCAGGAGGGCTCTCGTGGCGATGCTCGAGGAGCTCCGCGACCACGTCGCCGTGAAGATCGGCCCCATCGCGAAGCCCGCGAACATCGTCTTCACGCCGGAACTGCCGAAGACCCGGTCGGGGAAGATCATGCGCCGGCTCTTGCGCGACGTCGCGGAGCACCGGCCGCTGGGCGACACGACGACGCTGGCGGACCCAGCCGTCGTCTCGGAGATCGCCGAGCGAGCCGTCGAGCAGCCGACGGAGGACTGAGCTCGCCGATCAGCTCCCGAGCGGAGTTATCAGCCTGCGGTAGGTGGCGCGGCTCTGCGGCTTCGAACCGAGATCCCAGAGCGATCCCGGCTTGCTGTTGAAGTACGAGAGGAACTCCATCCGCGAATGGGTCCGCGTGAAAGCGGCCATCTGCTCGACGTACGCGGGGTCGTCCATTCCCCAGAGGCCCCACTCCGCGATCGCGTAGCGCTTGTGCGGGTACCGGCGGTAGAGCGCCTCGTTCGCGTCCCACGCCGCACCCGTCGACTGGCGGTAGATGTCGTTCGCGACCACGTCGACGTACGCGTCCCCCGGGTAGTACGCCGCCGCCGAGTTGGCCGGAATGTCCGGCGCGCCGTAGCCCTGCGGGTTCCAGACGATCCGCGCCTGGGTCAGCGGCAGGTCGGAGGCCACTCCGGGCAGGCCGAGCTTGCGCAGCTGCGCGCTCATGGACGCGCGCGACCCACCTCGAGCGAAGATCGCGATCCGGGCGAACGCCTTGCGGAAGGACGCGGTCGAGTAGCGCGGGCCGCGTGACGAGCCGTCCTTGTTGAAGGCGCAGTACTCGTTCCAGTGCCCGTTCATCTCCGGCATCGGGCGGACGTATACGAGCCCGCCGAATCCGGCGAGCGCGCCGTTCAGGGCGACGAGCGAGGAGTCGGCTCGGCCCTGGGCGAGGTCGAGCGGCGGGGTGCCACCCGTCTTGAGCGCCAGCATCGGCACCGGCCGGAGCTGCTCGAGGATCCGCGGGAACGAAGTGCTCTGGTAGAGGCTCGCGAAGATGTGGCGAATGCTCGAGCGCTGCCCGGTGAGCTGCGTGAACCGTCCCGGGTCGCCGACGATGCCGAGCTGCGTGCGCGAGGTCGAGGCGCTTTCCGCGCTGCTCGCGGCGAATTGCTGCCGCGACTGCGAGGCAGAGGAGGAGCGCGAGGGCTGCACCGGCGCCTCTCGCGCGACGGCTGATCGTGGCGTGACCGGCGGCACGAGTCACCATTGAACGACGCTTTGCGATCCGCGTCAACGAACCGCGGGTCGTGCCGACGGATCAGGCGGTGACGAGTGCCCCCTCGAATGCAGCGACGGTGCGGTCGATGTCGCTCTCCGTCGTGCGCCAGCTCGAGACCGAGATGCGGATCGCCGTGCGCCCTTCCCAGGTCGTCCCGCCCATCCACGCCTCGCCGCCCCGCTGGACCTCGTCGAGGACGCGGAGCGTCGTCTCGTCGTCCTCGAAGCGGAAGAGCACCTGGTTGATGACGACGTCGTTCAGCAGCTCGCAACCGGGTAGCTGCTCGATGCCGGCCGCGAACCGGCTCGCGAGATCGCAGCAGCGGTCGACGAGATCGGCGAGCCCCTCTCGCCCGAGGGAGCGCAGGGCTGCGTAGACGGTGAAGGCGCGCCCACGGCGGGATGACTCGGGCGTCCAGTCGACCGCGTCGCGCACCCACTTCCCCTGGCCCTCGAAGTACGAGGCCCTCATCGTCATCGACGCGTTGTGCGACGCAGGTCTCGCGCAGAACATCAGACCGCAGTCGTACGGGACGTTGAGCCACTTGTGTCCGTCGGTCGCCCACGAGTCGGCGCCGCGTGACGCCGTCGACGAGATGGCGGCGGGTCGGGCTGGCGGCGACCCAGAGCCCGAAGGCGCCGTCGACGTGGATCCACGCATCGGTCTCCCGGGCGATCTCGACGATCTCCACGAAGGGGTCGTACGAGCCCGTGTTCACCTCGCCTGCCTGGGCGACCACGATCGTCGGGCCGTGGATCCCCGCGAGTGCCGTCCGGAGCCCGGCGGGCTCCATGCGCCCCTGGGAGTCCGCCGGAACGACCACGATCTGCGAGCTGCCTATGCCGAGGAGCCGGAGCGCGCGGTCGACGGTCACGTGCCGGAGTGCACCGACGACGACGGTGATCGGCGGCGAACCGGCGAGCCCGCCGTCGCGGACGTCCCAGCCGTGGTCGTCGAGCACGTGGTGCCGCGCGGCGGCGAGCGCCGTCACGTGCGCCATCTGGCAGCCGGTCGTGATTGCGAACGAGGTGTCGGGCGGGAGGCCGAAGATGTCCTTCAGCCAGTCGCCGGTTATCTCCTCGACGACCATCGCCGACGGCCCGAGTGCGCCGAGCCCTGCGCACTGATCCCAGATCGTCGTGAGCCAGTCGGCGCCGACCGTCGCGGGAAGCGCGCTGCCCGTGACGTACCCGAAGTACCGAGAGCCGGCCGTCGCGACCACGCCGCGATCGACCTCGCGCGCCATGAGCTCCACGACCTCCAGAGGGTCGGAGCCGGACTCCGGGAGCGGCCCTCCGAGTGCCTCGGCGATGTCCTCCATCGAGTCCCGGGGGAAGACGGGGCGCTCCTCGAGAGAGTCGAGGAAGTCGCCGGCGATCTCGGCGGTCCGCCGGAGGAGCTCGCGCTCGTCGCTCACGCGGCGAGCAGCTTCTCGAAGCGCGTGGGATCGTCGAACGGGCCGACGAGCGCGAGATAGAGACGCTTGCCCTCGAAGAGGTCACGGGCGACTCGCTGGACGTCCTCGACCGTGACCTCGTCGAGGCGGCGCAGAAGCTCGTCGGGCTCCTCGATCTCGCCTTCGAGCACCTCCTTGCGGAGGCCGTACTGGATCGTGCCCTGCGGGCTCTCGAGGCGGAGCACGAAGCGGCCCTTCGAGTAGCCGCGTGCCTTCTCGAGTTCGTCGGCCGGCACCGCCTCGGAAGCGATCTTCCGCAGCTCGCCGAGGATGGTCGTGATCGCCTCGTCGACGCGCGCGACGTCCACGCCAGCGCTCGCGTAGAACGTTCCCGTGTCGGTGTACGCCGTGTTCCCGGCGTGAACGTAGTACCCGAGACCTCGCTTCTCACGCACCTCGGTGAAGAGTCGCGACGACATCCCGCCGCCGAGTACGACGGCGAGCAGTTGGAGCGCGTAGCGGCTCGGGTGACCGATCGGGTAACCGCGCACGCCGAGGATGAGGTGGGCCTGCTCCGAGTCCTTCGTGTGCACGAGGACCGGCGAGGTGTCCGGCGGGAGCTCGACGTCGGCTGCATCTCCCGTAGGCCGTGGCTCGATGCCGCCGAGGAGCTCCTCGAGCCGTTCCGTGAGGCCGTCGCCCATGCGCCCGCCGATGCCGACCACCATGCGCTCGGGCCGGTACCAGGTATCGAGGTACGAGAGGAACGTCTCGCGCGTCGTCCCCTCGATCGTCGCCCGAGTGCCGAGGATGTCCCAGCCGAGCGGCTGGTCGGCGTACAGCAGCCGGTCGTACACGTTCCCGACGTAGCGCTGCGGGGTGTCGAGGTAGACGTTCATCTCCTCGAGGATCACGCCCTTCTCCTTCTCGATCTCCGCGTCGTCGAAGCGCGAGTGGAGCAGCATGTCCGTCAGCACGTCGAGCGCGACGTCGCGCGTCTCCGAGCCGCAGCGCACGTAGTAACCGGTCAGCTCCTTGCCGGTGAACGCGTTGAACTCACCGCCGATCGCGTCGATCTCTGTCGAGATCGTCCGGGCGGTCGGGCGGCGTTCCGTGCCCTTGAAGAACATGTGCTCGGCGAAGTGCGCGATCCCCTGCGACTCCGGCGTCTCGTACCGAGAGCCGGCCGCGAGCATGACGAAACAGGACACCGATCCGACCTGCGGGAAGGGCGCGGTGACGACCCGCACACCGTTCCCGAGCGTCGTCTTCTCGAAGATCGCCACGTCGCGCGATGGTATAGACAGCCTTCGTGCCCGGACAGCTGACCCGTCAGGCCATCGCCGCGCAGCCCGAGTGGCTAGCGCAGGTGCCCGAACGCGTCGGCGACCTCCGACTCCCGGAGGACGCGCGCGTTCTCTTCACGGGCTGCGGCACGTCGTTTCACGCCGCGCTCGCATGCGGGAACGCCGCGCAGGCGCTCGAGATGGTGCTGGGGCGCGCGCACGAGGCCGATGTGCTCGTCGCGATCTCGCACGAGGGCGGGACGCGCCTCACGCAGGAGGCGATCAGCGGGTTCGCAGGGGAGACGTGGCTCGTCACCGGCGCCGCCGACAGCGCGATCGCGAAGTCTGTCGATCACGTGGTCGTGGCCACGCCGGCGATCGAGGAGAGCTACTGCCACACGGTGAGCTACACCTGTGCCGTCGCAGCGGGCCGGGCTCTGCAGGGCGAGGACGTCTCCCGTCTCCCCGCCGAGGTCTTCCGCGAGCTCGACCGCGAGCCGTTCGGTGTGTCCGAGCACGAACGCTTCATCGTGGTTGGCGCCGGGCGTGACACGGCGACCGTCCTCGAGGCCGTGCTCAAGCTCCGCGAGGGCGCGCACGTCGCCGCCGAGGCGCACCACACGGAGCAGCTGCTCCACGGCCATCTCGCTGCGATCGACTCCTCGGTGCGTTGCTTCGTCCTCGAGGGAGAGGGGCGGGCGGCCGAGCGCGCGGTCGATGCGATGCGCGCTCTCGGGGAGCTCGGCTGCGATGCGCTCCTGGTGCCGACCACGCATCCGGTTGTCGACATCGTCCGCTTCCAGCTCCTGACGTGCGATCTCGCGGACGCCCGCGGCATCGACCCGGACATGATCCGCTGGGACGAGGAGCCGTGGGACCGCGCACGGCAGGCCCAGGATTGGACGAGTGGCGAGGCGGATTCCTAGCTAGACCGGGCAGAGTCAGGACTCGACCGCGCGCCTAGCGATCAGCGAGTCGGTAAACGAAGCGCAACGCCTGCCAGTGATCGTCGATCGAGCAGCTCTTGTTGTCGACGAGCCCGTGCGCGAGGCCGATCTCCTGCACCGCCTCGAACGTCAGGTCGCCGTCGATCTTGGCGGCCTTCTTCGGCCACGCGATCCAGAGGCCGTCCGCCGGATCCAGTGTCCGCTTGAGCAAGTCGAAGCGTCGCTCGAGTTCCTCGCGGGTCGTTGTGAAGAAGACGACGACGCCGCTCCCGGGCTTCGCGCCGAGCTTCTGTGAGAGCGGCGTGCCCGAGTAGTCCTTACCCGCGGCCATGCCACTCCGCGAGCAGCGCCGTCTCGCGCTCGTGGGCGAGACCCGCGGCGTCGGTCGTCTCGGCGAGGTCGAGTGTGCCGCGAATGGTGTCCGAGAGCGGCCGGAACGCCAAGCTCTCCTCGAGTGCGCGGCTGACGTCCACACGATCGAAGTAGGCAGCGGCGGGGTCGAGTGCAGACACCCAGAGCGGCAGCTCCATCCACTCGCCGACCTCCTGCTCGACGAGGAACTCGTCTGTCACCCACGTGGGCCGGGCATCGCTCGCAGCTTCCCTCGCGCATGCGTCGAGCAACTCCCCCCACTCGACTCCCGGATGGGTCGCGTTGAACGTGCCGCCGAGACCGCGCTCGCATACACCGAGCATCCACTCCGCGAGATCCCGGACGTCGATGAACTGCGTCGGGCGGTCGGATGGGCCGGGCGCGAGTACTTCTCCTCCGAGCGCGACTCGGTGTGGCCAGTACGTGAAGCGGCCGGTCGGGTCGTGCGGCCCGACGATGAGCCCCGGGCGGACGACGAGCGCGCGATCGCCGAAGACGTCGCGGGCCCGCTCTTCGCACAGCGCCTTCAGCGCTCCGTAGCTCTCGCCCGTGACCTCGTCGTCGGCGAGGTCGCCGAGCGCCGCCACCGGGCTCTCCTCGTCGGCCGGATGTGTGAAGTCCGCGTACACCGACACGCTGGAGACGAAGCAGTAGAGGCCCGAGTCGGCGAGCATCTCGGCCGACGCGCGGACCGCGGCGGGCACGTAGCCGGACGTGTCGATCACCGCGTCCCACTCCCGCCCGGCCAGCGCCGCCAGATCCGAAGCACGGTCGCCGACGAGCCGCTCGACCTCCGGGTACAGCTCGGGGTTCGTCGTGCCGCGGTTGAAGAAAGCGATCTCGTGTCCGCGCTCGAGCGCGGAGTCCGTGATCGCGCGGCCGAGGAACCTCGGGCCGCCGAGAAGGAGCAGCCTCACGCCAGCGCGGCGAGACCCTCGAGCAGGCGGTCGACCTCGTCCTCGGTGTTGTAGTGGACGATGCCGGCGCGCACGGCGCCGTCGTCCAGCCCGAGATGCTTCATCGTCTCGACCGCGTAGTAGTCGCCGTGCCACACGGCGATCTCGCGCTCCGCGAGGAACCTGGCGACGGCCTCGGGCGCGTGGCCCGCGACGTTGAAGCAGAAGGTCGGGACGCGTCCGTCCATCGTGCGCAGCCCGTAGAGGTCGATCGTCGCCGGCAGCGCTGCCAGAAAGCGATCTCCGAGAGCCCGCTCGTGTCCGAGCATCGCTTCCCAGCCGAGCGACTCCATGTACTCGACCGCCGCGACGAATCCGGCGAGGAGCTCGTGCTGACTCGTCCCCAGCTCGAAGCGGTGTGCCACGGGCTCGTTCGCGGCCGGACGTACCTTGTAGGGGCGCCACGACTCGAGCAGCTCCTGCTTCCCGAACGCGAGGCCCATGTGCGGGCCGAAGTACTTGTACGGCGAGCAGATGAGGACGTCGACGTCCCAGGCGCCCACGTCGATCGGACCGTGCGGCCCGTAATGGACAGCGTCCGCCCAGGCAAGTGCGCCGACCGAGTGGGCGAGCTCGACGATGCGGCGGGCGTCCGGAGCCGTGCCAACCGAGTTGGCCGCGAGCGGGAACGCGACGACGCGCGTGCGATCCGACAGCTGGCGCTCCAGGTCGGCGTAGTCCACTTCCAGATCGTCGGTCAGTCGTGCGACGCGGACGGTGACGTCCATGTCATGCGCGATCTCGAGCCACGGCGAGACGTTGGCGTCGTGGTCGAGCGCCGTGTGGACGATCTCGTCGCCCGGGTGCAGGGTCCGCGCGAACGCGCGGCTGAGGAGGAAGTTGAGCGAGGTCATGCTCTGCCCGAACGCGGTCTCGTCCGCCGAGCAGCCGAGAAACCGTCCGGCGGTGTCGTGCGCAAGGTCGACGAGCTCGACCGTCCGAACGCTCGTCTCGTACGGCGCCCCGATGTTCGCGTTGTCCTCGCGAAGGTAGCGCGCGATCGCGTCGATGACCTCGTCGGGACACTGGGTCCCGCCGGGACCGTCGAAGAACGCGAGGCGCCGGTCGAGTGCGGAAAAGCGCGCGCGGACCGCTGCGATATCGAGGGCGGTAGTGCTCACGGACGAGGTGGAGCCTACCCCGCGCCGTCCGGATCGTGACCTAGCCTGCGAGCGCATGGAGCGGCTTCGGACGCTCAGCGAAGCAGAGTGCTACGAGCGCTGCTACGGCTGGCGCCATACCGAGGACACTGTCAAGGTGCTCCCGCGCGATGGAGCGCCGCCGCCGGAGTCGAGCGACGTCGGCGAGAAGCTGCGGATGCTCCTCGAGCTCCGCCTCGACGCGCGCGAGCCGGAAGCCGCCTGACCGACTCGGTCGTTCCGGACGTCCTCGCGCCCGACGTTCGACTCGTCTTGAGGAGTATTCCTTATTGTCCATCGATCCCGGGTGCCTACCGTCAGCGGACCCCGCACGCGAGGTCAGTCGGGGAGCGGCTTTGCGAGACGCAACACGGCGGGTGGGGTATCGCAGCTATGGTGGCTTCAGCGCTTGGCCTCGTCTTTGAGCCGCCGAGGTTTCGTCTTTCCTCTTTGGTAGTACCACCGGCCCGAGCGCAGCAGGGAGTTCATTTGAGCTTTCCTGTCCCGAAAGGAACGAAGGAGCATCACATGCATGCCACCATTCGCCGTTACGACGGTGTGGACCAGAATCGCTCGGCCGAGTTGACCAGCAAGGTCAATGAGACCTTCGTCCCGAAGATCGAGAAGCTGCCCGGGTTCAAGGGCTACTTCCTGATCGAGGCCGGCAGCGGCGTCTTCAGCTCGCTCAGTCTCTTCGACACGCCTGAGCAGGGTATGGAGTCGAAGAAGCTCGTCACAACGTGGATCCGCGAGGAGAAGCTCGACACGATTCTCCCCAACGAGCCCAAGATCACGAGCGGCCGCGTCGTCGCTACCAGCGACCGCGTCTTGGTCGCCGTCTAGCTCGACGGAAACACTTCGACGGAGAGGGCCCGGCTTGCCGGGCTTTCTCCGTTCTCTTCTGCGGCATCAATCCCGGTCTGGCGAGTGCGGCCACGGGCGCCGCCTTCGCGAATCCGCGCAACGACTTCTGGCGGCTGCTGTATGCCGCCGGGTTCACGCCGCGGCAGCTCGAGCCTCGCGAACAGCGGACGCTGCTCGACTTCGGCATCGGGCTGACGAATGCTGCGCGACGGACGACACGCGGCTCGAGCGACCTCCGCGCCGCTGACTTCGCGGGAGCCCGCGAGCGGCTCGAGGCGATCGCCCTCGAGCTCGAGCCGAGCGTCATCGCGTTCGTGGGGAAGGTCGCGTACCACGGACCCTTTCGCGAGCGACCCGAGCACGGGCTCCAAAAGCGGATGCTCGGACCGACGAAGTTGTTCGTGCTTCCCTCGACCTCGCCGGCGAACGCCGCCGTCACGTGGGAAGAGCGGCTTCGCTGGTTCGCCGCACTGCACGATCTCGCGTCCTGAGCGAACTCCGCTTCGCAAGCGCCGCGCGTGCGATCGTTCTCGCCGAACCCGAGATCTCTTCTCGTCCGCTTCGAGTTCCGGTGCCGCACCGGCCGGCCCAGGAGCCCGCCGATGGGGCTGGTCAATCCCTCCAGCGATTCGTGATCGGCGTGCGCCGATCCCGGCCGAACGCCTTCGGTCGGAGCTTCACGCCGGGTGGCGCCTGGCGGCGCTTGTACTCGGCACGATCGACGAGCGCCACCGCTCGCTCGACCACTGCGGGCTCGAACTCCTCGAGCAGCTCCTCGCGTGACCGGTCCTCCTCGACGTAGGCCTCGAGGACGGGGTCGAGCGCGTCGTACGGTGGGATCGAGTCCGAGTCGCGCTGGTCGTCGCGCAGCTCTGCGCTGGGCGCACGCTCGATCGTCGTGTGTGGGATCAGCTCGCGTCCCGCATGTGCGTTCAGATGCTCCGCCAGGCGGTAGACGTCCGTCTTGAAGACGTCCTTCAGGAGTGCGAAGCCGCCGACCATGTCGCCGTAGAGCGTCGAGTAGCCGACCGCGAGCTCCGACTTGTTCCCCGTCGAGACCACCAGCCACCCGTACGTGTTCGAGAGCGCCATCAGCAGCACACCGCGGACGCGGGCCTGGAGATTCTCGGCGGCGAGGCCGGCGATCCCGCCCTCGATCTCGGGCGCAAGGACGTCCGCGAACGAGGCAACAGCCGCCTCGATCGGGATCTCGCGAAACGAGCAGCCGAGCGCCTCTGCGACGCGACGCGCATCGCTCCGCGTCCCCTCCGAGCTGAACCGCGACGGCATCGAGACGCAGTGCACGCGCTCTGCGCCGAGCGCTTCGGCACACAATGCAGCGGTCACCGCCGAGTCGATGCCGCCCGAGACGCCGACGACGACATCGTTGAAACCGTTCTTCTCGACGTAGTCGCGGAGACCGAGGATCAGAGCGAGCCGCATCTGCTCGAGCTCGGGGGCGAACGGCACCACCACCGGCCGAAGCTCGCCGTCCTGGACGCGTGGGCCGCCGAGCTCGACGGTCTCCACCGGCGGAGCGACCTCGCGAGAGCGTCCGAACTCACGGCGACGTGCGTCGCGGAGCCGGCGGCCAGTGGCGTCGACGGGATCCAGGTCGACGAGCAGAAGCTCCTCGGCGAAGCCGGAGGCGCGGGCGACGACTTCGCCCGCGTCGTCGAGGACGACGGAGTGGCCGTCGAAGACGAGTTCGTCCTGTCCGCCGACGAGATTGCAGAACGCGAAGTAGGAGCTCGTGTCGCGAGCGCGCGTCACGAGCATCTCCTCGCGGTCCTCGGCCTTGCCGACGTGGAACGGAGACGCCGAGAGGTTCACGATCAGCTGCGCTCCCGCGAGCGCGAGGTCCGTCGCAGGCGGGCCCGGCTGCCAGACGTCCTCGCAGATCGTGAGCCCGACGGTCGCGTCCCCGATCCGGAGGAGGACGAGTTCACGGCCCTCCGCGAAGTAGCGGTGCTCGTCGAACACGCCGTAGTTCGGGAGGAAGTGTTTGCGGTAGATCGCCTCCACGCGTCCGTTGGCGCACACGGCACACGCGTTCGCGAGATCGCGGTCGAACCACGGGGTTCCGACCAGCGCGGTGATGCCCTCCGTCTCGGTCGCGATCGCCTCGAGCGACTCCTGTGCTGCGCGGACGAACCCCGGCCGGAGGAGGAGGTCCTCGGGCGGATATCCCGTCGTCGCGAGCTCGGGGAAGAGGACGAGGTCGGCCCCGGCAGCGCGCGCGTCCTCGAGGTTGCGGAGGATCTTCGCCCGGTTGCCTGCGAGGTCGCCGACGACGCAGTCGAGCTGCGCGAGCGCGATCCTCAAGGTTTTCGCCTCACAGTCACAAACCCCAGTCTAACTAGTGTCCCGGCATGGAGATCGTCCTGCCGCGGCGCTATCGGGGTCCGCTGACGTCGGCGAACGGCGGCTATGCGTGCGGACGGCTCGCCGCGTTCGTGGACGCCGAGGAGGTCGAGGTCACGCTTCGGCTGCCACCCCCGCTCGATCGCCCGCTCTCCGTCGAGCACGAGGATGGAAGGGCGCTTCTCCTCGACGGCGACGTGCTCGTCGCCGAGGCGCGGCCCTCGGCGGTCGAGGTCGATCGGCCGGCGCCCGTGTCCGTCGAGGATGCCGTCGCGGCACGCGAGCGACACGCCCGCGACTGGAGCCCGGACTTCCGCGAGTGCTACGTGTGCGGCGTGCGGGACGACGGCCTGGAGATCCGTGTCGGACCGGTCGCCGGCCGCGAGCCGTTGCACGCTGCTCCGGTCGCATTGCGAGAGACTGGACCCGAGTTCGTCTGGGCTGCCGTCGACTGTCCCGGCGCGTACGCGGTCGGCGCCGAGGGTCGCGGGGACATCGTTCTCGGCCGCATGACGGCACGCATCGACCGGGTTCCGGACGCCGGCGACGAGTTGGTGGTCGCCAGCTGGCCCCTCGGCGAAGACGGCCGAAAGCTCTATGCGGGGACGGCCCTGTTCGCGCCGGACGGCGAGCTTCTCGCCCTCGCCCGCCAGACCTGGATCGCTCCGCAGTCCCCTAGCGCGGCGTGAGCGCGAGCAGCAGCCCGCCGTCGTCGTCGTATGCGGGAAAGAAGTCGACGACGACGCGCTTCTCGATACCCGCACGCGTGCGGATCTCGAGCTCCTGACCCAGCTTCCGGACGCCCCACTCGCGCACGACTTCGATCGGGGCGACATCGGAGAGGGCGAGCGCTTCCACGACGTCCCGGCCGATCAGGTCGGCGTCGCGGTAGCCCGTCAGCTCGAACACGCCCCTTCCAGCGGCGAGGACGCGCGTGTCGCGGTCGCAGACGACGAAGCCGGTCTCCGGGGCGGGGTAGTAGTCCTCCAGGAGCTCGAACAGGAATCCGAACGCGCAGCTGCGGCACTGGACAGCCTGCGTCGAGAAACCGTCGTATCCGTCGAGGTCGACGGAGCGCTCCTTGCAGTTGGGGCAGATGAAGTACGGCACGCCGGCGCAGGGTAGGGGATCGAGCGGTTCAGCCCGCGTTACGCGATCAACGCCGCAGTCGGATTGCGTTGAGGTCGTTCGCGACCACGTCGTCCGCTCGGCCGATGAGCTCCTCGACGTCGTCGTGCTCCGCGTGGAGGTACCGGCCCGCGAGGGCATCCGCACGGCCCGAGGCGAGCACACGCACGAGCTGCGGCGCGAGCTCTGGCGGCGTCCACGCAGCGCCGTCGCCGAAGCGCTCGGTCATGTCCGTTCGCACGAGCCCCGGGCTGATCAGGAAGACGCGGATCCCGAGCGGTCCGAGGGCGGCGGCGAGCGTCTCCGAGAAGCGGCCGAGCGCCGCCTTGCTGGCGCCGTACGGCGTGCCGAGCGCCACCGTCGGGTTCGTGATCGGGAGGTAGGAGCCGCCGCTGCCGACGTTGACGATCCGTCCACGGCCGCGCTCGGCCATCCGCGACGCGACCGCGCGACAGGAGAGATACGCGCCGAGCACGTTCACCTCGAACACGTGCCACCACTCGTCCGGCTCCTCCTCGAGGAACGGCTTGCCGCTACCGGAGATCCCGGCGTTGCACACGAGGAGCTCGATCGGCCCGAGTTCGCTGCTCGACCGTCTCGACCCAGCGCTCGACGTCGTCTGCGCTCGAGACGTCGCCGAGGAGCGCCGTACCGCCGATCTCCGCTGCGATCGATTCGATCGGTCTCCGGTGTGCGTCCGGTGACTGCGACCGTCATCCCGGCGTCGGCGAGCTCGCGAGCGATCGACGCTCCGATTCCGCGACCGCCGCCGGTGACGAGCGCGACGCCCTCGAGCGAGTCAGGCGACACGTTCGATCTCCTCCAGCGCCTCGGGATTCTCGAGCGTCGAGAGGTCGCCGGGATCCTGTCCGAGCGCACGCGCTCGAACCGCACGGCGGACGACCTTGGCGCTCCGCGTCTTCGGCAGCGCGGACACGAAGACGACCCGGTCGGGCGCGAAAGCCTTGCCGAGCTCGTGGGCGACGGCATCTGCGACGTCCTGCGCCGACGCGTCCGCGCCCGGTACCAGCACGCAGTACAGCCAGGCGACCTCGCCCTTCACGTCGTGCGGGACGCCGATCGCCGCAGCCTCCGCGACGGACGGATGGCCGACCGCGGCCGACTCGAGCTCGGCGGGGCCGATGCGCTTGCCTGCGATGTTCAGCGTGTCGTCGGAGCGGCCGTGCAGGAACCAGTAGCCGTCCTCGTCGATCGACGCCCAGTCACCGTGCGTCCAGACGCCGGGGAACCGCCGCCAGTACGTGTCGAGGTAGCGCTCGGGGTCGCCCCAGATCCCGCGCGTCATGCCCGGCCACGCGCGCCTGCAGACGAGCTCGCCGACCTCACCGCGCACCGGGCGGCCCTCGTCGTCGAAGACGTCGACGTCCTCACCGAGGGCAGGGAAGCCGACCGAGCAGGACTTCGTGGGAGCGAGCATCGTCACTGAGAGGAAGCATGCGCCGACCTCGGTGCCGCCCGAGCAGTTCACGATCGGGATCCTCCCTTTCCCGCACACGTGCTCGTCCAGCCAGTCGTACGGACCCGCGGTTCCACGGCTCGCCCGTCGTGACGACCGTCCGGAGGGAGGACAGGTCGGCGGCCGGGTCGCCGTGAGGGATGAGGGCGCGCACGAGCGTGGGTGAAACGCCGAGCATCGTCACGCGCTCCTCGTCGACGAGCTTCCAGAGGCGGTCGTGGGGCCAGTCCGGCGCGCCCTCCATGAAGACGACAGTCGCACCGCACGCCATGGCGCCGGTCACCGTCCACGGACCCATGATCCAGCCCATGTCGGTGGAGAAGAGGACGCGGTCGCCCGCGCGCAGGTCGGCCTGGTAGGCGGCCTCGCGCGCGATCGAGACCAGGAAACCGCCCTGGACGTGGAGTGCACCCTTCGGCCTTCCGGTCGTTCCCGACGTGTAGGCGAGGAGGTAGGGCGCTTCGCTGTCGACCTCGACCGGCTCGAGCGATCCACCCGAGTCGGCCACGGCGTCTTCCCACCAGACGTCTCGACCCGCAGTCATCGGGCAGTCGCCACCCGCCCGACGCCAGACGACGACATGCTCGACCGACGGTGCGTCGGCGAGCGCGTCGTCGAGAACCTCCTTCATCGGGACGAGGCGGCCGCGTCGGTAGGAGGCGTCTGCGGTGACGACGAGCTTGGCTGCGGCATCGGCCAGGCGGGCGGACACGGCCGGTCCTGCGAAGCCCGAGAAGATCGGCACCTGGACCGCCCCGAGGTGCGCGCACGCATGCGAGGCGATCGCCGCCTCCGGCGACATCGGGAGGAACGTTCCGACCGCATCCCCTTCGCGAACCCCGAGCTCGCGCAGCGCCTCCGCCAGTCTTCGCACCTCGCGCGACAGCTCCGCCCACGTCAGCGATCGCCGTTCGCCCGTCCTCGGGTGCCCACACCGCAGCCTCGCGGTCGGGTGTCTCACGCGCCCAGCGGTGCACGCATGCGTCCGCGACGTTCAGCCTCGCGCCGACGAACCACGTCGTCCACTCGACTCCGCGCGTCGCGTCGAGGACGTCGTCCCAGCCCCGGGCGAGCGGGATCCCGAGGTCCTCGACGACTGCGCGCCAGAACCGGTCGGGCTCGTCGATCGACACGCGATGCAGCTGGGCGTAGCTGTCGCACTGCAGCACGCGCGCGAGCCGGGCCATGTTCGCCGCTCCCAGCTGCTCGGCGGACGGGTTCCACGTGAAGTCACCCGATACGCGCTGGCTAGTCTGGGGTGGCATGCGGAACTCGGATCTTCGCAGAGGAGAATCGGAAGTGGCTGACGCTCGCCTCCGTCTCGTTCGGTCTCTTCATGATCATGCTCGACAACACGGTGGTGAACGTCGCCCTGCCGTCGATTCAGCAGGATCTCGGCGCCGATCTCTCCGAGCTGCAGTGGATCGTCACCGGCTATGCGCTGACGTTCGCCTCGCTGATGCTCGTGGGCGGCAAGGTCGCCGACGCGTACGGCCGTCGAAGGATCTTCGTCACGGGGATCGTCGTCTTCACGACTGCATCGCTTCTCTGCGGGCTCGCGACGTCGTCCCAGATGCTCATCGGCGCTCGCGTCCTGCAGGGAGCCGGCGCCGCCCTGATGAACCCCGCGACGCTCTCGATCATCGCGGCGACGTTTCCGCCCCGCGAACGCGGAACCGCGATCGGGATCTGGGCCGGCACCTCTGCGCTGGCTCTCGCCATCGGTCCGCTCGTGGGCGGTCTCATCACGGAGCACGCCGACTGGAGCTGGATCTTCTTCGTCAACATCCCGATCGGCGTGATCGGTATCGCGGCCAGCTTCCTCTTCATCGACGAGTCGCGCGACGAGACCCATGCGAGCCTCGATCTGCCCGGACTCGTGACCTCGGCGCTCGGCCTGTTCGCGCTGACGTACGGCCTCATCGAGGCGAACACCTACGGCTGGACGTCAGCCCGCATCGTCGGCGCCTTCGCGCTCGCCGCCGTCTCGCTCCTCGCGTTCGTGCAGCTCGAGCGACGCCAGAGAGCCCCGATGCTGCCGCTCGAGCTGTTCCGCAACCGGACGTACACGGGCGCGAACCTGGCGATGTTCCTCGTGGCGCTCGCGATGTTCGGCGTCTTCTTCTTCATGTCGCTGTACATGCAGGACATCCTCGGGTACTCGCCCGTGCAGACCGGCGCTGCCTTCCTCCCGATGACCGTCCTGATCATCCTGGTAGCTCCGATCGCGGGAAGGACGAGTGACCGCCTCGGCTCCCGCGGGCTGATCACGACCGGGATGGGCCTCATCGCCCTCCAGCTTCTGCTCCTCTCCCGGCTCGGTATCGACGCGACGTTCTGGAACCTGCTGCCGGCCTTCCTGATCGGCGGCGTCGGTATGGCGCTCACGATGACCCCGAGCGCAGCAGCCGCCACGAGGAGCGTCCCGGTCGACAAGGCGGGCGTCGGCTCCGCCGTGCTCAACAGCGCGCGCCAGGTGGGCGGGACGATGGGGATCGCGGTCATGGGGGCCATCGTCGCCGCGGAGTCAGGAGGCGTTCGCACTCCGGAGGCGTTCATGGACGGCTTCCGCAGCGCGCTTCTCGTCGCCGCCGGGATCGCCGCGACGGGAGCGATAGTCGCCTTCGTCCTCATCCGGCCGCACGAGGGTGCCGGCCGCGCGCGCAGTGACGCGGCGGCCGAACCGGCCGCCTGACCGCCGAGTCGACGCGAGCGCCTCGAGGGCCGCAGGGCGATTCACTCGCCCGTAGGCCGACGACGGCTGGTCCGTGGCTGAGCAGAGGAAGGGGGGCCGTTGGGGGAAACATCGTTTCCCCCCAACTGAAAACGCCCCCGGCTGCGGCTCCGGGGGCGTTTCCCGTTCGAGGCGACCCCTTCCCGGGGGTAGCGAGCCGGCGAATCGTGGCTCTGCGGCCCAGCCACGTCCATTCCGTGCCCGCCGACCGAACCGGCGGTGGTGCCTGCGCATCCGATCTGGCGTCCGATCGTCTGCGGTGTGGGCCTGACTATAGGAGCCGTGTTTCCAAAAGTCAAGTAGCCATGTCAAGTGATTTGGGCTACCGTTAGTTCACTCAGAAGCGGTAGCCGCACATCCCCCTGCGGGGGGAGCGCCCGGAGGATCACGCCCGACTTGACTACAAGAGGCATGCACGAGACCGTTACCCTCCCCGCGCCATCTGCGGGCACCCGCCTCGGCGAGCGCGTTCGCTCGTTGCGTGTCGCTGCGGGGCTCACGCAGACACAACTCGCCGGCACCCGGTTCTCGAAGGAGTACATCAGCCAGATCGAGCGCGGGAAGACTCGACCGACCGAGACGACGATCGGGTGGCTCGCGGAGCAGCTCCGAGTCGATCCGAGGTTCCTCGCTTCGGGCGTGTCCACGGAGGAGCGCGCACGAGTCGAGGCGCAGCTCGAGCGCGCCGAAGCGCTCTCGGCGTGCCACAGCTACGAGGACGCGATTGCAGCCTTCGGCGAGATCGCATCGGCGGTCCTGGAGTCCGGCTCACACGCCCTGCTGGCGCGCACCCTCGCAGGCGAGGCGTGGGCGCTCCAGGAGCGCGGGCAGGTGCGCGAGGCGATGGAACGCCTGCAACGGGCGCGCGAGCTCGTCGAGAGCACGGAGTTCTCGGATGTCGACCGCGCCGACGTGCTCTTCCGTCTCGGCGTATGCCGCTACAAGCTCTCGAGCATCTCGACCGCGGTCGCGCTCTTCGACGAGGCGTTCGATCTCGCCGAGCGGTCGGGCCTCCCGTGTGGGCTGTTGCGCTCCGACATCCTGCAGTGGCGTTCGCGTTGCCGCCGCCGGCTCCGCGACTATGTCGCGGCGCGCGACGACGTCGAGCGTGCGCTCGAGCTGGCGCAGGACCTGGGCGACCGGGCGGCCATCGCGCGCGCGAACTTCCAGGCATCGCTGATCGCCCAGCGCGAGGGCCACTATGTGCTCTCTCGCAGCTACGCGCAGCGCGCCAAGGAGCTTTACCAGCAGGTGAACGACGAGCGTAACGTCGGACGCCTGCATCTCATGCTCGGTGGTCTCACGCTCCTCCTGGGAGACGAGGAGAACGCCGTCGAGCACCTGAAGGCGTCCTACTCGAGGGCACTCGATGCCGACTCTCCCGCCGACGCCGCACAGGCGCTGGAGGGGATCGCTCGGGTGCACCTGAATCGGGGCGAGTACGACCAGGCGGACGAGCTGGCACGGCAGTCGCTCGCTCTTCTGCAGGGTCGGGAGGACTATCTCCACGAAGTCGGTCCGTCGCAGCTCGTACTGGGACGAGCGCTGCTCGAGCGCGGACGACTGGAGGAGGCGGAAGAGTGCTTCCGGGCGGCCGACGCTGCTGCAGAGCAGATGGCGTCGATCAGTCACCGGACGGAGGCGTGGGTTGCACTCGGGGATCTCGCGACGCGTCGAGGCGACGCTCGCGAGGCAGCGCGTCTCTACCGGAACGCCGCCGAGGCGCTCCAGGAAATCCGCTTCTAGGAGAGGAGGTTGCGGTGAAGCCAAAGCTGTATCTGCTGCTCATCAATCTTGCGTTGCTGGCCGCGTTGGTCGGGAAATGCGGCTGGAAACACTCCTGGCCCGACGGGAGCTAGGAACAGCACGGCTACACTCGGGCGCGTATGCGCCCCGCCGCGGCACTGACCGTGCTGTCGTGCCTGCTGTTCCTCGGGGGCTGCGGGGGAACGGGCGAAAGCTCGTCCGCGACATCGACCGAGCCGGGCGGCGGATCGACGCTCGAACAGCTGTGGCGTGAGCCCGGTGACGACGTGGCCGTCATCCCGGGAACGGAGAACCACGAGCCCGGCGCGGTTCGCGTGTCGTTCCTCGTCGCGGACGCAAAGGGTCAACTCGTCACGCTCCCGACCGCGAAGGTGTTCGTGGCCGGTGGGCTCGACGAGCGGCCCTTCCTCGAGACCGAGGCGAAGCTCGAGCGGATCGGCGTCCCCGGCGGCGCCGAGGCGGATGCGACCCACATCTACGTCGCCACGCTGAAGCTCCCGCGGGCAGGCAAGTACTGGATGCTCGCCGAGCCCGAAGGCGGCAAGACGAAGGTGCAGGCGCTCGGGAACGTGGTCGTGTCGAAGCAGGACTCACCGCCCGACGTGGGCGACTCGGCGATCGCATCGGAGACGCCGACGTTGGCGTCGGCCGGTGGCGACGCGGCCGCGATCACGACGCGGACTCCGCCGGACGAGTCGCTGCTGCAGTACTCCGTCGCGGACTCGCTCGCGGCGAAGGTGCCGTTCGTGGTGACGTTCGCGACGCCGAAGTTCTGCACGAGCCGGACCTGCGGTCCGGTCGTCGACGTCCTCGAGGAGGCCCAGCATCGTCTCGCGGGCGAGAACGTGCGCTTCATCCACGTCGAGGTGTACGAGGACAACGATCCGGCCAAGGGCTACAACCAGTGGATGGGCGAGTGGAAGCTTCCGACGGAGCCCTGGACGTTCCTCGTCGCAGCGAACGGGAAGATCGCGGATCGCTTCGAGGGAACGGTCTCCGTGGACGAGCTCGAGACCGCCGTACGCGAGAAGCTGCTCGCGTCTCAGTAGGCGTCGCCGACGCGCTCGATCACGATGTTCGGGACCCGGGCCATCGGTCCGAGCGCAAGGACGGCGCGGACGACGGTGACGACGTCGTCGGTCGAGATCTGATCCTCCTCTGGAAGCCCGGTCCACTCCGTCATCCGGGTCGCGACGAACCCGGGGGAGATCGCGGTCGCACGGACGCCGTGGTCGGACTCCTCGCGGTTCAGCGACGACGTCCAGGCGATGAGGGCGGCCTTCGTCGCGCCATACACGGCGAGGCCGGGCGTCGGGATCGTCCCGGCGATGGACGCCAGGGTGATCACGCGCCCGCGCGACTTTCGCAGGAGCGGGAGCGCCTCGCGTGTCACGACCAGCGTCGCCGTCAGGTTCACGTCGACCTGCAGCGCGATCCGCTTCGTGTCCTGGTCCGCGAACGATCCGCCGATACCGATGCCTGCGCAGTTGACGAGCACGTCCATGCCGCCGTGTCGTTCGGCGTGGGCCGCGACGGCGCGCACGCACTCGTCCGGGTCGCCGAGATTGGCGGGTAGGGCGTACGCGGCGAGCTCGCTCGCCGCCTCCTCGAGGGGCTCCGGGCGGCGCGCGACGAGGGTCAGGTCGTACCCGTCCTCGCGCAGGGCGCGGGCCAGAGCGAGCCCGATTCCGGACGATCCTCCGGTGATCAGCGCCGATGGCATGTGCGCGCGAGTTTAGGTGTCTGACGCTGAGGAGTCGCATGTCTTGATGGCCGAAGGCCGATTCATTCGGCCGCAGGCCACCAGCGGCTCGCCAGTGCAGGGCGAGAGGAAGGGGGGCGGACGGGGGGAAACATCGTTTCCCCCGTCAAAGAAAGCGGCCGCCGAGGGGGCGGCGGCCGCTGCGTCAGGGGGAGAGGAGAAGTGGTCGGATTTCTCCGTCGACCGTGTTCGCGTCACCCGCGCGATTTCCTTCCGCGTACAGTGGTCGGCGTGGAGCCGGTTGCTCTCACGTCGCTCGCGAAGGCCGGCGGATGTGCGGCGAAGTACTCCGCCGGACGGCTCGAGACGCTGCTCGCCGGCCTCGTGCCCGCCGAGGCCGAGGATCTCCTCGTCGGACTGGATCCCGCGGACGACGCTGCCGTCTACCGCCTCGACGACGAGCGCGCGATCGTCTTCACCGTCGACTTCTTCCCGCCGCTCGTCGACGATCCCCGCACGTTCGGAGCGATCGCGGCGACGAATGCCCTGAACGACGTGTTCGCAATGGGAGGTCGACCGCTGCTGGCGCTGTCCGTCGCCGCGTTCCCGGAGGAGCTCCCGGTCGAGATGCTCGGCGAGGTGCTGGCCGGCGCCGACGAGAAGGTGCGCGAGTCGGGCGCGATCCTCGCGGGCGGTCACACGATCCGCGACACCGAGCCGAAGTACGGCCTCGCGGTCGTCGGCATCGTGCACCCGGAACGGATCTGGCCGAAGGCTGGTGCCAGGCCCGACGAGGTGCTCCTCCTGACGAAGCGTCTCGGAACGGGCATCGTCCTCCAGGCGCAGCGTGACGGCGTCGCGCCCTCCGGGCGCGCTCGACGCCGCGATCGAATCCATGCTCGAGCTCAACCTGGCCGCCGCGGACGTGGTCCGAGGCTTCGAGCCGAGCGCGGTGACGGACGTCACCGGCTTCGGGCTGCTGGGGCACGTCCACGAGCTCGCGTCGAGAAGTGGCGTCCGCGCCGTGCTCGACTCCGCGGAGCTGCCTGCCCTTCCGGGCGCCCTCGAACTGGCGCAGGCAGGCGTGCGCACCGGGGGCGACCGCCGCAACCGGGAGTTCGCGGGCACGCATGTCGAGAGCTCGGCCGACGAGGCCGCGGAAGCGCTCGCGTTCGATCCGCAGACGGCGGGAGGCCTGCTCGTCTCGGTACCGGCGGAGCGCGCGGCGGTCCTCGAGGCGACACTGACGGGGGCCGGTCTGTCCGCGGCGAGGATCGGCCGCACCGAGCCCGGATCCGGGGTCGTTCTCCGCTAGTGGCCGTCGCCATCCCACGCGCGCGCACGGTCTCGGCGCGCACATACCTCCGAATCGCGGCGACGTCGACCTTCGCCCTCTTCCTCGTCATCACGTCCGGTGCCTTCGTTCGGCTCACCGGTTCGGGGCTCGGCTGCGAGAACTGGCCGCGCTGCGGCGACAAGCCCTACCCCGAGCAGGGCTTTCACGCCTTCGTCGAGTTCGGAAACCGGATGGTCGCACTCGCCGGCATCGTGCTCACGCTCGTCACCCTCCTCGCATCGCGCCGGACCGAGGGACTGTCGGGCTGGGGACGCTGGGCGGCGCTCGGGGCGTTTCTCGTCGCGGTCGCGCAGATCCCGATGGGCGGGATCACGATCGCGCTCGACCTTCATCCGCTCGCGGTGATGACGCACTTTCTCCTCGGGCTCGCGGCCTTCGGTCTCGCCGCTGATCGCGGCGCTCGAGGCATGGAGCCTGCGCGACGGCCGCGCACCGGCGGCCGGGCCTCGCTGGCTCCGTCTGTTCGTGACGTGCGCCGGGCTCCCCGCCTGCGTCGCGCTCGTCGTCACGGGTGCGGTCGCCACCGCATCGGGTCCACATCCGGGCTCGAGCGACGAGGTCGAGCGCCTCGGCATCGGGATCGTCGACACGGTGTACGTGCACGTACGCGTCGCTGCTGCCTTCGGCATCGGCGTGCTCCTCGTCGGCTGGCTGCTGTGGCGGATTCGCGACGCGTATCCCGGCCTCGTTCGGGTCTGGTGGGGGCTTCTGGTCGTTCTCGTCGGCCAGGCGATCGTCGGCGAGGTGCAGTACCGCAACGCGCTCCCGTGGGGGCTCGTCCTCGTCCATGTCGCCCTCGCCGCCGCGATCTGGGCGTTCAGCCTCGCGCTCGCGTTCACGCTCTGGCGTCCGCCCGCCCCGCTGGCCCGAAAGTAGGCTTGACGGATGGCCCGTGAGCTTCGGTTCTACGAGCGTCCGTCGACACTCGAGCGGCCCGTGCTGATCGGTGCGTTCCGGGGCTGGAACGACGGCGGCCAGGCAGCCACGCTCGCGGCCGGCTACCTCGCTCGCCTGTGGGGCGCACGCAAGTTCGCAGACATCGACCCGGAGCTCTTCGTCGACTTCCAGGCGACGCGGCCGATGGTCTCGCTCGAGGAGGGCCGGACACGCAAGATCGACTGGCCGGAGAACGCTTTCTTCCGTGCGCGCATCCCGGGCTCCGACCGCGACGCGATCCTTCTCGTCGGCGTCGAGCCGAACTACCGGTGGCGGACGTTCAGCGAGCTCGTCACCGAGGTGGCACGTGAACTCGGTGTCGAGCTCGCCGTGACGCTCGGCGCGCTCGTCGCGGACGTGCCGCACACGCGACCGTCACCGGTGACCGGCGCCGCGACGGATCCGCAGCTCGTCGACGAGCTGGGGCTGCAGCTGTCGCGCTACGAGGGGCCGACCGGGATCGTCGGCGTTCTCCTCGACTCGTGTCGCCGCGCCGGGATTCCGTCGGTGAGCCTGTGGGCGGCCGTTCCGCACTACGTGCAGCTCGCTCCGAGCCCTCCGGCTGCGAAGGCGCTCTGCGAACGCCTCGCGGGCGTCCTGGGGACGGAGATCGACGTGAGCGAGCTCGACGAGGCGGCGCGCGAGTACGTCGACCAGGTCTCGCAGGCGGTTGCCACGGACGCCGAGACCGCGAGCTACGTCGAGGATCTCGAGCAGCGCGCCGACTCGCTGGACTTGCTCGAGGAGTCCGACGACCTCCCGTCCGGAGACGCCCTCGCCGCCGAGATCTCGCGGTTCCTGCGGGAGCGCGAGGACAACGGGGACACGCCCGAGTCGGGCGGGCCCGGCTAGGCGGCGTCTTCGACGTCCGTGGGGACGACCGGCTCCGCCGTCGCGACCGTCTCGACGGCCTCGCCTCTCGGTCGTCTCGTCCGTCCCGGGTGCCGCGGCCGTCTCCGGCTGCGTGGCCGGCTTGCGCTTCCGCCGCCGCCGCCGTGACTTCCGGGCGGTGAGCTTCGGGAGCGGGAGGTTGTCCGCGAGCGCGTTGGCGATCTCGGAGATCGTGCCGAGCTCCTCTCGCGCGTGGTCGAGCGCCGAGTTGGCACGTGGCGTGTATCCGTCGGCAGAGGCGAGGAGCGCGGCGCCGACGGGAAGCGGCATCTCTTGCGCCACCTGCGCGAGTCGGCTCACGTTCTCCTCGTGCCGGTAGCCGCGTGAGTTCGCAGCGGCGCCGAGCAGCCGCTTCGCCTCGGGGAACTCCGTGGAGACACGGCGGTCCTGCACCTTGCGGGTTGCGCGGGCGAGCCGCCACGTCCAGCGGGCGAGGATCTGGTCCGGCGCGACCGGCTTTCCCTCGCCGACCGCGCGGAGCAGGATCCGGACGCCTGCCGCGCGGTCCTTCTCCCATGGTGGCGCCTGCGTCACCAGCGTGACGAGGTCGTCGAAGTCGGCCCTGTCGACGGGCGTCGCGACGCGATCCATCAGCGCGGTCATGCGGAGCCGACGGTTCGGGTTCTCCGCCGCGCACGTCGCGAGGAATTGCTCGAGCGCGCCCTTGCCTGCGCGGCCCTCGGCGAACTTCTTCGCGAACTCGGCGCGCTGGTCGAACCTGATCTGGCGCCCTGCGATCGTCGCCCAGAACCGCTGCTCGTCGTCGTCCAGGTACTTCGGGTCGATCCGTTGCCACTCGCGCTGGATGACTGCGAGCCTTCGCGCCACGTCCGGGGTGACGGGGACGAGCCACGGCACCGGCGAGAGCTTGCGCCGCGCCCGCCGCTGCTGACGTCGCCTCGGAGCCGGTGTGACGCGCGCGCCCTCGCGGTAGAAGTCCGAGTCGAGCAGCGCGTGCAGCGACACGACGCGCTCCGAGTGCGTCGCGCTCTTGGGAACGAAGTCGACGACGACGCCCGCCTCCTTGCGCGGGTGGATGCGCATGATCCGGCCGATGCGCTGCTGGTACACGCGCCGCGACGCCGTCGGAGCGAGGTGCATGCAGACCGTGGCGCGAGGCGAGTTCCAGCCCTCGGCGAGGAGCATGGCGTTGATGAGGACGTTGATCTCGCCGCGCTCGTAGGCGGCGAGCGTCTCCGCGAGACGCGCCGGCGGCGTGCGGCCGGAGACCGCTTCGGCCTTCAGGCCGGCGGCGCGGAACTCCTGCGCGAGGTTGTAGGCGTGCTCGACGCCTGCGGCGTACACGATGCCCGGAGTCGAGCCGAAGCGCTCGCGATAGAGGCTCGCCGCGGCGTGGTTCAGAGCCTGGTGGTCGAGCGCGGCTGCGAGGGCGCGTTCCTCGAAGTCGCCGCCGACGATGGGCACGGAGTTGATCGCGGCAGCGGGGGGGACGCGGAGGCAGCGCAGCGGTGCAATGAGCCCGCGGCGCGCAGCGTCGCCGAGCGGCAGGTCGTCGACCGAGGCCGGAAAGACGTCCGAGACCTGCTTCGCGATCAGCTGCTCGGTCGCCGTCATGCCGATGTAGAGCGGCTCGGCGAACGCCCGGATCGCGCCGCTCGTCTTCTCGCCGAGAGCGGTGTGCGCCTCGTCGCAGATGACGAGGTGGTACGCCGTGGCGTCGAGCTCGACTCCGTGCCGTGCGAACCAGGCGTAGGTCTGGATCGTGATCGGGTTCGCGGTCGCCGGCTTCGAGCCTGCGACGATCGCGTCGGTGAACCGGTCGCCGTAGCCCTCGGTCGTCAGGTCGCCCTTGAACTGCGAGACCAGCAGCCGACGGTGGGTCAGGATGAGGATGCCGAGGTGGCGCGCCGCCTCGACGAAGCCGGCCGCCGCGATCGTCTTGCCGGAGGCGGTCGGGTGCCGGAAGCGGTAACGCCGGACCGCGCCCGGATCCGCGTCGCCCGTGACCTCCTCGGGCTCGGCCGGCTCGTCTTCGACGAAGCCGGCGTCGTAGTCGTCGTCGGCCTCCTCGTCGAGCTCGACCTCGGCGACCGCCCCGTTCCCGGCGCCGTGGCCGTTTGCCGTTCTCGTCGGCTGCGCGCTGCGTCGACGCGATCAGTTCAGCGAGCATCCCGGTGAGCGCGTCGACCTGATGCCGGCGAAGTTCGGTACCTGCCGCGGTGTGTGCCGGGTTCTCCGTGAGGACGCGCTCGAGCCCGAGCATCAGCCCGTAGCGCACTTTCCAGCGCGCGGACGGCGACGTATTGCCGGCGTCCATCTCGGCCAGCGCGTCGTCGAGCGCCGCGCGGCGAGCGGTGCCCGGAGCGAGCGCCTGCAGCGGATCCTCCTCCGGATGGAGGAAGGGCTCGCCGAACCAGGACTCGGTTCGCTTGGCCGCAGTAGTCAGGTTCTCGGATGTGTCCGACGTCAGCGTCGGGATGGTCGTCGCCTCGTGCATTCAGGCAGCACGTCGTTCCGTGCCGCTCCTTCCGAAGAGTTGCGCTCGCCCGATTCGACCGGCGAGCGGTACTCACAGAGCATACCTCAGTGTCGGACGGAACGGGTCAGGAGGTGGTGCCGAGTTCGGCCAACCGACGCCCGACGACCCGCTCGGAGACGCCCGTCTGATCGAGATGTTTCGTGATGCCGCCGAGCCAGAACGGGAAGCCCGCACCGAGCAGGAGGCAAGTGTCGATGTCGGCCGCCTCGGCAACGACGCCGTCCTCGAGGATGTGGCGCGACTCGTCGGCGAGCGCCTCGAGCACCGCGCGGTGGAGCTCGTCGACCGACCGAGGCGCGTTCTCCACGACCACGATGTCGCCGCCCTCCGCGAGGCTCTCGAGCGACTTCGAGAGCGGGTAGCGATCCGGCCACGTGTCGTGCAGGTGCTGGCGCACATGGTTCGCGACCTTCGGGCCGACGAGCTGCAGGAGGACCGACGGAGCCATCGGGAGACCCATTCGCAGCACGGCCTCGTCGGTCTCGTCGACCGTGTTCCCGCGGTCGAGTGCCTGCGTGATGATCGACCCCTGGCGGCCGAGGAGCCGGTTCACGACGAATGCGGTCGCGTCCTGCACGAGGACGCCGGTCTTGCGCAGCTTCTTGGTGACCGCCCACGCGGTCGCGATCGAGACGTCGTTCGTTGCCGGTGTCCGCGCGAGCTCGACGAGGGGCAGCACCGCCACCGGGTTGAAGAAGTGCATCCCGACCACGCGTTCGGGGTGCTCGAGGCTCGAGCTCATCTCGGTGACCGAAAGCGACGAGGTGTTCGTCGCGATGACGCATTCGGGCGAGACGACGCGCTCGAGCTCGGCGAACACGTCCTTCTTCACCTGCATCTCCTCGAAGACCGCCTCGATGACGAGAGCGCAGCCGGCGAAGACGTCGAATCCGGTGCCCCCGGAGACGATCGTGCCGAGAAAGCGCGCCTTCCCCTCGCTCATGCGACCTCGCTTCACGAGGTCGGCGAGCTCGTCGCGGATCCAGGCGATGCCCTCGTCGACCTGCTCCTGCGTGAGATCGCGCATCACGACGGGCACTTCGAGACGGCGCACGAAGAGCAGCGCGAGCTGGCGCGCCATGAGCCCCGCGCCGACGACACCGACCTTCTCGACGCGCCGCGCCTCCGCCTCGGGCATCCCCACGCCGCGTTTGGCGCGGCGCTCGACGAGGTCGAACGCGTACACCGAGGCCTGAGCCTCCGGGCCGGGCAGGAGGTCTGCCAGCGCGTCCTCCTCGGCGCGGTAGCCCTCGTCGAGCGACCAGGTGGCGGCCCCTTCGATCAGATCGAGCGCGCGATAGGGCGCGGGAGTCGCTCCGTGGACCTGGCCGTCGAGGCGGGAGCGCGCCTTGCGGCACACCTCGCCGACGTCCGCGAGATCGGCCGCAGGCCGCCGCTTTCCAGGACCCTCCTCGACCTTGTCCAGCAGGAACGCGAGTGAGTCGTCGAGGAACTCGACGGGCTCGAAGAGCGCGTCCGCGTAGCCGGCATCGAACGCCTGCTGCCCGTTCAGCATCCGGTTCTGGCGCAGAGGGTTCTCGACGATGAACTCGACCGCCTGTTCGGCGCCGACGAGTTGCGGAACGAGCTGCGTTCCTCCCCAGCCCGGGATGAGCCCGAGGAAGACCTCCGGGCACGCGAAGTGCCGCACCGATGACGCGATGGTGCGGTAGTCGCAGTGGAGCGCGATCTCGACTCCGCCGCCGAGCGCAGCTCCGTTGATCGCCGCGACGGAGATGAACGGCAGCTCGCGGATCCGGCCGAAGAGCTCGTGCCCTGCCTGCCCGCCCAGGCGGGCTCGCTCGGGCGTGATCTCGCCGAACTCGCCGATGTCCGCACCGACCGCGAACACGAACGGCTTGCCCGTGAGGAGCAGGCCCCGCCAGTCCCGGGACCGGAGCTGATCGAGAACGCCCTCGAGCGAGCGGAGAGCGGCCTCGCCGAACGTGTTCGGCTTCTGCCAGTCCTCGCCGTTGTCCATCGTCACCAGCGCGATCGGGCCGACGCGCGTGGCGAGCTTCCGGAGCTTGAACTGCGTCGGTGCGCTAGCCACCGTTCTGGAGGTTCTCCCAGAGAACAGCTGCGCCCATGCCCATCCCGATGCACAGCGCGGTGAGTCCGTAGCGCGAGCCGGGCCGGTCGCGGAACCCCCGAGCGAGCTGCGCCATGAGACGCACGCCCGTCGCCGCCAGCGGATGTCCACAGGCGATTGCTCCGCCGTACGGATTGAGGCGCGGGTCGTCCGGCGCGACGCCGACTCCGTCGCACCACGTCAGGACCTGCACCGCGAACGGCTCGTTCAGCTCGAAGAGGTCGACGTCGTCGATTCCGATACCGGCACGCGCGAGCACTCTCTCGGTGGCGGGTACCGGGCCGAGTCCCATGAGGTGCGGCTCGACGCCCGCATAGGCAAAGCCGGCGAGCCGCATCCTCGGGACGAGGCCGAACTCGCGCGGCCGCTTCGGCCGAGGCGATGAGCGCCGCCGTCGCGCCATCGGTTAGGCCGGCGGAGTTCCCGGCCGTCACCCGCCCGCCCGCCCGGAACGGCGTGCGCAGCGTTGCGAGGCCTTCCAGCGTCGTCTCCGGGCGGAGGAACTCGTCGCGGTCGGCGACCGTCCAGCCCTCGTCGGTGAACACGGACATCGGGACGACGATCTCGTCCATGACGCCCGCGTCCCACGCCTTCGCAGCGCGCCGCTGCGATTCGACTGCGTATGCGTCCGCCGCCTCCTTCGTCAGCTGCGGGAACTCGTCGTGGAGGTTCTCCGCCGTCTGCCCCATGACGGCCGCCGACTCGTCGATCAGCCGCTCGGCGACGAACCGCGGGTTGAAGTCGACGTCGGCGCCCATCGGGTGATGCCCCATGTGCTCGACGCCGCCGACGAGCACGACGTCGGCCGCACCCATCGCGATCTCGCCTGCGCCCGCGGTGGTCGCGGTGAGCGCGCCCGCGCACATGCGATCGACGGCGAAGCCCGGGACCGTCGTCGGAAGCCCCGCGAGGAGCGCGACGTCACGACCGAGCGTCAGCCCCTGGTCGCCGACCTGCGCGGTGGCGGCGAGGACGACGTCGTCGATCCGCTCGGCCGGAAGCTGCGGGTTACGTCGGAGCAGCTCGCGCACCGCCTTGACCGCCATGTCGTCCGCGCGCGTCTTCGCGAACAGACCGTCGGGGGTGGCGCGGCCGAACGCGGTGCGCACTCCGTCCACGTAGACGACCTCGCGAAGCTCGGGCACGGCGAGACGATACTTCCGGGCGATGGAGGACTGGGAGGAACGCGCGGTGCGAGCGCAGCGAGCGCTTCGAGGACGGCGCTTCGCGCATTCCCGATGCGCCCGACGAGCGGCAGCGACAGCTCACGCGCATGGGGAACGCGGCCTGGGCGGCGGGGCTCTCGCTGCTGATGCTGGGTCGCGGCGACGGAGGCGGACGAGTGGCTCCTGCGGGCGGCGGACACCTACCGCGAGAGCTGGCCGGATGCGCCGCCGGGGAGCTGGGGCAGGCCGATCGGTGCGATGAAGTCGCGTCTCATCGTCGGCGACCTGGACGGCGCGCGAGCCGACGCGCGCTGGGCGCTCGACGCCGGCGCGGCCGACTCCGAGAGCCCGATCGGCCGCTACGCCGCCACCCTTGCCGAGCTCGTCCTCGGCGAGGACGAGTCCGCGGCAGCGCTCGCTCCGACGCTCGACGAGGCCGACTCGATTCCGACGCGCCGTGACCCGATCGCTCGCGGCGCTCGCACGTGGCGATTCGTCGGGGTACGAGTCGGGCGATCGGAGACCTCGTCGCCGACTTCGAGTCGCGCGACGAGTACCTCGAGGACGTCCCGGTCGCGGACACCGTGCTCGCGCTTCAGGAGCTCGCCGCCGCGCGCGGGATCGCGGTCCGCTGGCGTCGACGCTCCTCCCCGAGCGATGAGGTCCGTGGTCGACGCGCGTCGTTCGCGCCGGCGTAACGCCGCCGGCTAGGGGTCGCCGGCGGCGAGCTCGCGCGCGCGCACCATCGCCGCCTGGATCGCGTTCAGGAACGCGGCGCGCACGCCCGCGATCTCGAGCTCGCGGATGGCCGCGATCGTCGTGCCTCCGGGAGACGTGACCATCTCGCGGAGCTCGACCGGGTGCATCTTCTCGTCGCGGAGCTGCTTCGCCGTCCCGAGCATCGTCTGGACGACGAGCTGCGTCGAGATCTCGCGCGAGAGCCCCAGAAGGATCCCGGCCTCGATCATCGCCTCGGCGAGCAGCGCGAAGTACGCCGGCCCGGAGCCGGACACCGCGGTGATCGCGTCGAGCGCGTCCTCCGGAACCCTGACGACCGCGCCCAGGTGCGAGAGCGCCTCCTCGGCGAGATCGAGGTGGTCGTCGCCTGCGTGTGCGCCGGCGCAGAGCCCGGCAATGCCCTCGTGCACCACCGACGGTGTGTTCGGCATCGCCCGGACGACCGGAACGCCGGCCGCAAGACGGGATTCGATGCGCGTCGTCGGGATAGCCGCCGCGACCGTGAGAACGGTCTGCTCGGCGAGTACGAGCGCGCCGATCTCGCCGAGCAGTCCCTCGATGTCCTGGGGCTTCACGGCGATGACCACGAGCGCCGCACCCGCTGCTGCGTCGCGGTTCGAGAGCGTCGCGTCGATGCCGTAGCGCTCGCGCAGCTCGGCGACCCGCTCGGCGCGTCGGGTCGTCGCGGATACCTCCGACGGCTCGCGCCAGCCGGCCGAGAGCAGCCCGGAGATGAGCGACTCGCCGATGCGCCCGGCGCCGAGCACCGCGATCTTGCGGGGGTCGACCATCCGCGGAGTCTAGGCGGCGTTTCGCGCGGTCGCGCGTACGAGCCGGGCGCGGTCGGCGCTCGCCCCGGGCACGAGGCCGCGCTTGAACCCTTGCATCAGAAAGACGCTCGCGAGCCCCTGCCACTCGCCGTACGGCGCAAGGATCTCGGCTGTCTCGCCGGGGGCGGGCCACCGTCTGCGAAGCGACGCGAGCAGCTTCACGAGCGCCAGATCGTCCACGAGCCCGGCGTCGTACCGGCCCAGCCCCTGGAGGGCGATCACGCCTACCGTCCACGGGCCGACGCCGCGCTCGCGCTGGAGCCTGGCGAGGGCATCCTCGCGCCCGCGCAGGTTCTCCAGATCGATCGTCCTGGCGAGCGCGCGAGAGTGCGGCGGCCCTGCTCGCGGCGAGGCCGCACGCAGTGAGCCGCGCGGGGGAGAGGGCTGCGAGCGAACCGCGTGTCGGTGGATCCTGACCGCACGCCCTGATGATCGAGCGCTCGATCTCGAGCGCCCTGCTTGCCTGGATGAGCTGTCCCGAGACGGCGCGGATCGCGGCGTGCGTCACCGTCGCCCTGCGCCGCGTCCGCATCCCGCGTAGCCGCTGCACCGTCGGGCCGAGGAGCGGGTCACGTGCGTGCCGGCGGTGGAACTCGGTCGTGTCGTCGTCGAGTGCCAGCAGGAAGCGCGCGTCGTCGACCGCACGCTCGCATGACGCCTGCACGACGACGCGTCCATCCGAGAGCTGGTGCGCCGTCGCCCAGCGCTGCTCCGTGAGGCGCGTCGACCAGGTCGTCGTTCCGGTGGTGAGGCGAAGCGAGTACGGCCCCTTTGCTCGCAGCACAGCCTCGACCACCGGCGCACCCTACCGGCCCCCGCGGACCCGATACTTCCCGGCGATGCGGCTCGCCGATTCGATCTCGCTGCGCTCGCGCGAGCGCAAGCTGCGCCTCTTCCTCGAGGAGCTTCGCCCAGGTCCGACGACGACGGTCCTGGACGTGGGCGCTGACGAGCTCGGCTTCGGCGAGGGCGACGGCTGCGGGACACTGAACTTCTTCGAGGAGCGCTACCCGTGGCCCGAGCGCATCACGGCGCTCGGCCTTCACGAGGGCGCGGGCTTCCGGTCGCGCTACCCGCAGATTCCCTACGTCCAGGGCGACGCGTGCGCACTTCCCTTCGAGGACGGCGCATTCGACATCGTGTTCTCGAACGCCGTCATCGAGCACGTCGGAGGCCCCGAACGGCAGCGCGCGTTGGTGTCGGAGGCGATCCGGGTCGGCCGCCGCGCCTTCATCACGACACCCAACCGCCGGTTCCCGGTCGAGGTGCACACGCGGCTCCCGCTCGTCCACTGGTTGCCGGACGCGATCTCGCATCCCGTGTACAGGGCGACCCGCAAGGAGATCGGCCCCGAGGTCGAGCTCCTGACGCGCCGGAGCTTCGCTGCGCTCTTCCCCGGCCGAGTCCGCATCGTCAGCCTCGGGCTGACTCTGGTGGCGATCGTCGATTAGCGCCCGCAGATTCACCGGAATCGCGATCGCCGTGCTCGTCGTGGGGCTCGTGCTTCACAACGCCGCGATGGCCCAGCTCTGGGATCTCGGTGTCCGCGGCACGACGCTCGACGTCGTCGCCGCCTGGAAGGAGGTGCTCCTGCTCGTCGCGCTCCTCGTGGTCGCCTGGCACGTGCGGCACTTCCCGGCGGTCATGGCGGCGGACGTCCTCGCGGCCGCATACGCGATCGTCATCGTCGTCTACTTCGCGATCCCACAGGACGTCCTCGGCGGCGAGGCGACGACTCGCGGCGAGCTGCTGGCACTGCGCCACCACCTCTTCCCGGTCGCGGCGTACGCGCTCGGGCGGCTGGCCGCGTTCGCCTGGGATGGGCGCGGGCGCATCGGCGGGCTCGTGGTGATGTCGGCCGTGGTGGTCGCCGTCGTCGGTCTCCTCGACCTCGCCCTCGTCTCGCTGCAGGCGTGGCGCGACTCGGGCGTGCCCGGCTGGTACCGCGAGCAGCTCGGGCTCGACTACGAGGGACTGTCCGGTCTGCCCGAGAACTGGGTCTACAACACGGGCGACGAGAACAATCCGATCCGGCGGCTCGTCTCGACCTTCCTCTCACCGCTCGCGAGCGCGTACGCCCTCGTCGTCGCCCTGATCTACGTCGCGAGCCGGCCGTTTCGCTGGTGGTGGGGCCTGCTAGGGGTGCTGCTGTACGTCGCGCTCCTCTACACGCACACGCGCGCGGCGCTCGCCGCGCTCGCGTTCGGGCTCGTCGTCCTCGCGCTCGCGCAGCGGCGGATCGCTCCTGCCGTCCTCGCGGCGGGGTCGGTCGCCGTCGCCGCGCTCTTCCTCGCCGTCTATCCCTCGATCGGTCCCTCGACGAGGTACACGCCGGAGGAGCTCGAGTTCCTCCGCGCGAACGCCCAGCAGCAGGGCGACACGAGCGGCGACCCGTTCGGAGGCGGTGAGGCTTCGACGGAGAGCCACTGGCGCAACCTCCGCGACGGCGTGCGCGTCGTGATCGAGCACCCACAGGGGCATGGGCTCGGCAACGCCGGCGTCGTCGCGAAGCGGACCGGGGTCGAGATCAAGGCGGGCGAGTCGACGTACACGGAGCTCGGTGTCGACGCCGGGATCGCAGGAATGCTCGCGTTCGTCCTGTGGAACGTCGCCCTCCTCGCAGGACTCTGGCGTCGGGAGGCGTGGCTCGCCGCGGCGCTCGCGAGTGTGCTCGTCATCGGCCTCCAGACCGACGTGATCGGGATCCACTGGATCGCGTTCACGGTCTGGGTCGCAGCCGGGCTCGCGCTCGGGATCGCCGCTACCGCGGCGCGGAAACCAGAGCCAGAAGTCGCGTGAGCCCGTTCCCGAGCAGCGTGCATCTTCGCCAGGTGTCGCCGCGGTCAAGGCTCTCCCACAGCTCGCCACCGGCGAGGCCGGCAAAGAGCCGATCCTCGGTGGCAACGAGCGCGTAGGGCATCGACGGCAGGGGCTCGGGGAGCCCGGCGAGCCGCTCCCAGCCTCCGTTCCGACGTCGGTACACGGACGCCTGCGGATCGCCGCCGCCGTGCGCGGCGAACGGCCCCGTGCTGGCCGAGACGTACCAGAGGTCCGGGTCCTCGGGGTCGACGGTCACGGACCACGTGTAGCGGTGCTTCCGCCCGTCGTCGCTCGACTTCCAGGTGTCGCCCGCGTCGTCGCTCCACGCGGCGCCCTCGCCGCCTGCCTCGTACGCGCGATCCGGAACGCGCGGATGCCAGGTGAGGGAATGGACGTCCCGGTGGGCGCCGGGCCGGTGGTCCTGCCAGGTCTCGCCTCGGTCGGTCGAGCGCATCAATCCGCCCAGCTCGATCCCTGCGAGGAGCACGTCCGCGTCGTGCGGATCGGGGGCGATCCAGCGGACGTGCGACGTCCACGGCCTCGGGGGAAAGCTCCACGTCGGCCGCGAAGGGAGCTCGAGCAAGCCCGTGAGCTCGCTCCAGGTCCGCCCACCGTCGTCGCTGCGATGGACGGCGCTCGGCTCGGTCCCGGCGTAGAGCGCCCCGTCCGCGGCGCTGACCGCAACGGAGAACACCTGCTCGTCGGCGAGCCCGCATTCACTCCAGGTCTCACCGCCGTCGGTCGTCTTGCGCACGCCGCCCGGCACCAGTCCGACGTACACGACGTCCGGGTCCGAGGGATCGACCGCGAGACACTGCGCGCCGCTCTCCGGGAGGGCGTGCGCCGGCGTCCAGCCGTCAGGCCCCTCCTCGAGTCTGAAGAAGGAGCTTCCGGTCGTCCCGTAGAGCCGCGCGGGCGAGGTACTCATCACCCGTCCATCGTGCCTACGGGGTCGCGGGCGGCGCGTTCTCGTTCCACGTCCAGTCGCTACGGTTGCGACGTGAGCATCGATCCGGGCGTCGACATCGGCCATGTCCACCTGAAGGTGTCGGACATCCAGCGCGCGCTCGACTTCTACGCGGGCGTCCTCGGCTTCGAGGAGCAGGCCCGTTACGGCGATCAGGCGGTGTTCCTCTCCGCCGGCGGCTACCACCATCACATCGGCCTCAACACGTGGGAGTCGCTAGGAGCGTCGCCGCCTCCGCCCGGTCACACGGGCCTCTACCACGCCGCCATTCGCTATCCGAGCCGTGCTGCGCTCGCGGATGCCCTGCGACGGCTCGTCGAAGCCGGGGTTCCACTGGACGGCGCGTCGGACCACGGCGTGAGCGAGGCGCTCTACCTCCGCGATCCGGATGGGAACGGCCTCGAGCTCTACCATGACCGCCCGAAGGAGGAGTGGCCGAGGAACGACGACGGCAGCCTCGGGATGTTCACGCTGCCGCTCGATGTCCAGGCGCTCTTGGCCGAGGCTGAATAGCTCCTGGGCTGCTACCGTCCTGGCGTCAAACTAGAGCGAGTCCGGTTCGCGCGTGCGCTTTCCTTACCCGTTCGTGAGTTCGTGTAAGGAGGTGTTTCTATGGCAACCGGAACCGTGAAGTGGTTCAACGACAGCAAGGGGTATGGCTTCATCACCCCCGATGAGGGATCGAAGGATCTCTTCGTGCACTTCTCCAACATCGCCGGTGACGGCTTCAAGAGCCTCACCGAAGGTGCGAAGGTCGAGTTCGAGCCGGGCGAGGGCCAAAAGGGCCCCGAGGCGCGGAACGTCGTGCCCATCGCATAGGACCCCGATTTGGCGCCGTGGCTGCTCGCGCGGCCACGGCGCCGGTCTTCCACTCCCCGAGGCAAGGAGCTGCCATGAAGGTGAAGGAAGAAAAGCTCGAGGTCGAGGGTGAGGTCATCGAGGCTCTCCGGAGCCGGATGTTTCGCGTCCGCCTCGACAACGGCCACGAGGCGCTCGGATACATGGGCGGCAAGATGAAGCGCTATCGCATCCGCGTCTTCCCCGGCGACCGCGTTCGCATCGAGCTCTCCTCGTACGACCTGACCCGCGGCCGGATCGTCTACCGGCTCACATGACGCCGGGCGGCTAGGCCGCCGCGTCCGCTATACCTCGATCGTGGCCACGTCGAAGGCCGTCGAGCACCTCGAACGGGTCGTGATCCGGTTCGCCGGCGACTCCGGCGACGGGATGCAGCTCACGGGCGATCGTTTCACGAGCGAGACGGCCCTCTTCGGGAACGACCTCGCGACGTTGCCCGACTTCCCGGCAGAGATCCGTGCGCCCGCAGGCTCGCTGCCCGGCGTCTCGGGCTTCCAGGTCCACTTCGCCGACCACGACATCCTGACGCCGGGCGACCAGCCGAGCGTCCTCGTGGCGATGAACCCGGCGGCGCTCAAGGTGAATATCGGCGACCTCGCGAAGGGCGGGACCGTGATCGCCAACACGGATGCCTTCAACGACCGGAACCTCCAGAAGGCGGGGTACGAGGCGAACCCGCTCGAGGACGGCTCGCTCGCCGACTTCCACGTCCACCCGGTCGCGCTCTCGTCGATGACCGTCGAAGCGCTGAAGGGCATCGACGGCGTCACGTCGCGCGAGGCGGAGCGGTCGAAGAACTTCTTCGCGCTCGGCCTCATGTCGTGGCTCTACCACCGCCCGACCGAGGGAACGCTCGCGTTCATCGAGCAGAAGTTCGCGAAGCGCCCCGAGATCGTCGAGGCCAACACGAAGGCGTTCAAGGCGGGCTGGAACTACGGCGAGACCTCCGAGGACTTCGCGAGCTCGTACGAGATCGCGCCGGCCAAGGCCGCGCCCGGGACGTACCGCCAGGTCTCGGGCAACACCGCGCTGACGTACGGCCTCGTCGCCGCGAGCAAGCTGAGCGGGCTGCCGCTCTTCCTCGGCGCGTACCCGATCACGCCGGCCTCCGACGTCCTCGAGCAGCTCGCCGGTCTGAAGCACTTCGGCGTCCGCACGTTCCAGGCCGAGGACGAGATCGCCGCCTCGGGTGCCGCGCTCGGCGCTGCTTTCGGCGGCGCACTCGGTGTGACGACCTCTGCCGGACCGGGCATCGTCCTGAAGTCGGAGACGGTGGGGCTCGCGGTGACGCTCGAGCTCCCGCTCGTCGTCGTCGACGTCCAGCGCGCAGGACCGTCGACCGGCATGCCGACGAAGCCGGAGCAGGCCGACCTGCTGATGGTCCTGTTCGGGCGGAACTCCGAGTCCCCGGTCCCGGTCGTCGCAGCATCGACGCCGTCCGACTGCTTCGACGCTGCCATCGAGGCGGCGCGAATCGCCGTGAAGTACCGGACGCCGGTGTTCCTCCTCTCGGACGCCTACCTTGCGAACGGCTCCGAGCCGTGGCTCATCCCGGACGTCAGCGGCCTGCCGACCATCGACGTGCGCTTCGCGAACTCTCCGAACGACGGCGACCGCTTCCTCCCGTACCGCCGCGACGCCGAGACGCTCGCGCGGCCGTGGGCGATCCCGGGGACGCCGGGCCTCGAGCACCGGATCGGTGGGCTGGAGAAGGAGGACGAGACGGGGAACGTCTCCTACGACCCGGAAAACCACGACCGCATGGTCAGGCTGCGCGCCGCGAAGGTCGCGGGCATCGCGGCCGACATCCCGGAGCTCGCCGTCGACGATCCCGACGGTGCGGACACGCTCGTCCTCGGCTGGGGCTCGACGTACGGCGCGATCGGCGCCGCGGCGCGGAGCGTGCGGGCGAGCGGTCGCAAGGTGGCGACCGCGCACCTGCGCCACCTGAATCCGTTCCCACGCAACACCGGCGAGGTCGTGCGCGCGTACGAGAAGGTGCTCGTCCCGGAGATGAACCTCGGCCAGCTGCGGATGCTCCTCCGCGCCGAGTTCCTCGTCGACGCTGCGGGGTACAACAAGGTGCGCGGACGGCCGTTCCGGGCCGCGGAGCTCGCGGACGCGATCACGGCGCTGGTGGATTCGTGATGGCCGACGGGAACGGTCTCGTGCAGCTGTCCGCGAAGGACTTCAAGTCCGACCAGGAAGTGCGCTGGTGCCCCGGCTGCGGCGACTACGCGATCCTCAACGTCATGCAGGGCTTCATGCCCGAGCTCGGGCTCGAGCGCGAGCGGATCGTCTTCGTCTCCGGCATCGGCTGCGCGGCGCGGTTCCCGTACTACATGCAGACGTACGGGATGCACTCGATCCACGGACGCGCGCCGGCGATCGCGACCGGCCTCGCCGTGACGCGGCCCGACCTCTCCGTGTGGGTCGTCACCGGCGACGGCGACGCGCTCTCGATCGGCGGAAACCACCTCATCCACGCGCTGCGCCGCAACGTGAACCTGAAGATCCTCCTCTTCAACAACCGCATCTACGGGCTCACGAAGGGGCAGTACTCGCCGACGTCCGAGCTCGGGAAGGTCACGAAGTCGACTCCGCTCGGATCGCTCGACCATCCGTTCAACCCGCTCTCGGTGGCGATCGGCGCAGAGGCGTCATTCGTCGCGCGCGCGATCGACACCGACAAGAAGGGCCTCACGGACGTCCTCGGCGCGGCGGCGCGGCACCGCGGGTCGGCATTCGTCGAGATCCTCCAGAACTGCAACATCTACAACGACGGCGCTTTCGACGTCGTGCGCGAGGACAAGGGGAACCGGATCTACCTCCAGCACGGCGAGCGGATCCGCTTCGGCGTCGAGGGCGAGCGCGGCATCCAGCAGTACCCGGACGGCTCGCTCCGCGTCGTCGACGTCGCCGAGGCGGGGGAGAACTCGCTCCTCGTCCACGACGTCTCCCATCCGCAGGCGAGCCTCGCGTTCGCCCTCTCGCGGATCACCTGGGAGACCGACGGCGCCGTTCCGCTGGGCGTCTTCCGCGCGCTCGAGCAGCCCGTCTACGACGACCTCATGAGCGAGCAGCTCGAGGCGGCGACGGAGCAGCGCGGCGAGGGCGACCTGGCCGCGCTTCTGCACTCGGGCGACACCTGGGTCGTCCCGGCCTAGGCCTCGGCCAAGAACCGAACGATCCGGTCGGCGATCTCCTCGCCCTTCTCCTCCTGCAGGAAGTGGCTCGCTCCGACGACCGTCTCCGCAGGGCCGGCACCGGGGATGCGTGAGGCCATGTGCTCGGCTGCGACGGTGGAGAAGATCGGATCGGAGTCCGAGAAGAGAACGAGCGCGGGGCGCTCCCAGCGTTCGAGCGCGGCCCGGACTTCGAGCATCTTCGCCGCGCTCGGATGGTCGACCTCGGTCGGGACGAGCTCGGGGAACGCGAGAACGCCGGCCTTCGACTCCGGCGTCGGGAAGGGCGCGTTGTACGCCTCGATCACGTCGTCGCCGGGGTCGGTCACGCACGAGATGCGGACGAGCTGTCCCGGGACCAGATCGGGGCCGACACGCCGCACGAACTCCCGGAAGCGCAGCCACTCGGGCGACGGCGCGCGTCCGGCGCCGATTCCGGTGTTGAGGATCACGAGCCGCGATACGCGCTCGGGGTGCTCGACCGCGAGGCGAAGTCCGACCGGCCCGCCCCAGTCCTGCACGACGACCGTCGCGTCACGGAGGTCGAGCTCGTCGGCGAGACGCTCGATCGACCCGTAGTGGAAGTCGTACGAGTAGTCCTCGATTCGGGTCGGCTTGTCCGAGCGGCCGAATCCGAAGTAGTCCGGCGCCACCGTGCGGGCGACCCCGGCGAGCCTCGGGATCATCTTCCGGTACAGGAACGCCCACGTCGGCTCGCCGTGCAGGAGCAACACCGGCGCACCGGAGCCCTCGTCGACGTAGTGCATCCGTAGTCCGTCCTGCTCGACGTAGCGGGGCTCGAAGGCGTAGTCGGGCAACCCGGCGAACTGCTCGTCGGGCGTGCGGAAGACGTCCACGTGGTCAGCCTAGGCGCTCGATGAGATCGGCGGCCGTCGCCGTTCCCGGTGCCGCCTGCACCCGTGACGAGATCGCTGCCATGCGCGCATGGAGCGCGTCGTCGGCGAGCAGTCGGTCGATCGCGCCGAGGAGCTCGCCGTCCTCGAACTCGTAGGTCGGCAGGCGGATGCCGAATCCCGTCTCCGCGACCCGCTGCGCGTTGTCGTACTGATCCCAGAAGAGCGGCAGCGCGATCATCGGCTTCCCGAAGTGGAAGCACTCCGTCGTCGTGTTGTTCCCTCCGTGGGTGATGACGACGTCGGCGAGCGGCAGCAGCGCCGGCTGCGGGACGAACTCGTCGCCCCACATGTTGTCCGCGAGCTCGAACTCGGACGCCTGCGGGCCCTTCGAGACGACGAAGCGGTGCGGCGCGCGTGAGAGGACGTCGACCAGGCGCCTCATGAGGTCGACGTCGGCCGAGCCGAGGCTGCCGAGCGAGAGGTACACGAGCCCGCCGTCGCCTTCCACGATCTCGGAAGGCGGCCCGAGGCTCGCCTGCTGTCGGCGCACGCACGTGTCGAGCCGATGCCACGTCGGCGCGAGCGGCGTGCCGCGCGCGTAGTCCACCTCGGCGGGGTAGAGGTAGAGGTTGAGCCAGTCGGACTCGTGGATGAACTCGGTCGTCGGGCAGCGGCGCAGCGCCGCGCTCCGCGCAGAACGCCGAGAACTCGCCGTGCAGGTTCGCGACCGCTCGCGCGTACTCGGCCCGGAACTCGTCCCAGCCGGTCCGGTCGCCGGCCGGATAGCCGGAGAAGACGGGCGGTACGTCGGCATCCGTCACCTCGAGCGGGTTGCAGGAGACGATCCGCACCCATGGCCGGCCAGAGTGGTGGATCGCCGGGAAGCAGACGACGTTGTCCTCGACGATCACGTCGGGCCCCACCTCGTCGAAGATCTCGCGCAGACGGTCGTCGACGTAGCGCGCGCCGTCGCAGAGCGCCCGCCACGTCGGCTCGATGAACTCGCCGAGCTGCTCGATCGTCGGCTTCCGGAAGACGGGCGCGGTATCGCGGATGAAGTCCTTCCAGAACTGGCCCGGCTCCTCCTCGACCTCCGGCAGCGGGCCGAGCCGCATGAGGCGCTCCTCGAAGCCCTGCGCCTCGAGGCTTCCGGCGAACGACTCCTCGATGACGAAGACGACGCGATGCCCGCGCTCGACGAGCACCTGGCCGATCCCGACGCAGTTGTTCGTCGGGCCGTATGCTCCCTCGGGGAAGAACACGACGTCGCGTCACGCGAGGCCAGCCTCTCACGGCCGGTTGCTTCGAGTCAAAGCGAGGAGTAGTGTCGCTTCAGTTTTCTTCGATGAACTCGCAGATCGCTGAAGCCGAACGCGTCGACGTCGGGGAGCGCCTCCGGGCGATCCGGCGTCTCCGCCGGGCGACGCTGAAGACCGTCGCCGACCGCGCCGAGCTCTCGGAGAGCTTCCTGAGCCAGGTCGAGCGCGGCCGCGCGAACGCGAGCGTCGCATCGCTCAAGCGGATCGCCGCGGCGCTCGGCGTCAGCGTCGCCGACCTCTTCGAGCCCAACGGTTCGACCGCGAAGCCGCGCGTGCTCCGCCGCGAGGCACGGCCGAACCTCGCGTTCGGGACGCTCGGCCGGAAGTTCATGCTCACGCCGCGGCCGCTCGAGCACCTGCAGGTCATCGTCGGCGAGCTCGACGCCGGCGGCTCGACCGGCGACGAGCCGTACACGCACGGCGACTCGGAGGAGCTCCTGGTCGTCCTCGAGGGCGTCGTCTCGCTCCAGCTCGGCCCGGAGATGTTCGAGCTCTCGACCGGCGACTCGATCGACTACCGCTCCTCGACGCCGCACCGCCTCGTGAACATCGGCGGCGACCCCGCGGAGGTGATGTGGATCATCAGTCCACCCAGCTACTGAGCGCCGCCGGTCGAGGCGACGGCGGCGCCGGACGTCGAGCTCGTCGGCGTGACGAAGCGCTTCGGCTCGCTCGCGGCCGTCGACGCGATCGACCTCGAGGTGCATCCCGGGCGAGTTCCTCTCGCTGCTCGGTCCGTCCGGCTGCGGGAAGACGACGACGCTGCGGCTCATCGCCGGGTTCGAGCGGCCCGACGAGGGCGAGGTGCGGATCGGCGGCGCAGGACGTCTCGCGCGTCCCGCCGTACAAGCGGGACGTCAACACGGTGTTCCAGTCGTACGCGCTCTTCCCGCACCTCACCGTGCTCGACAACGTCGCGTACGGGCTGAAGCAGCGTGGCCTCGGGCGGACGGAGCGTCGGGCGCGCGCGACCGAGATGCTCGTCGCTCGTTCGGCTCGAGGGCCTCGAGGCAGCGGAAGCCGCGCCAGCTCTCGGGCGGCCAGCAGCAGCGCGTCGCGCTCGCACGTGCGCTCGTGATGCACCCGCGCGTCCTGCTCCTCGACGAGCCGCTCGGCGCGCTCGACCTCAAGGTGCGCAAGGAGCTGCAGATCGAGCTGAAGCGGATCCAGGAGGAGATCGGCATCACGTTCGTCTACGTCACGCACGACCAGGAGGAGGCGCTCGCGATGTCCGATCGCGTCGTCGTGATGAACGGCGGCCACATCGAGCAGATCGGCGCGCCGCGCGAGATCTACGACACGCCGGCGACGGAGTGGATCGCGGGCTTCATCGGCGACACGAACTTCATCCGCGTAGACGGAAAGGAGGTCGCGGTGCGGCCGGAGCGGCTTCGTGTCGTCGCAGGCGGCGACGGGGCTGCCGGGCATCGTGGCGACGACGATGGTGATCGGGCCGGCGGTGCAGTGCATCGTCCGGCTCGACGACGGTCAGGAGGTGCTTGGCGCGGGAGCAGCGGTCAGGAGCACGAGGGGGCATCGAGGCGCTCGCAGAAGGCGAGCGCGTCGCGGTCTCGTGGGCCGACGACGAGGCCCTCGACTTCGACGAAGGAGGGAACGAATGAGCGACGAGCTCACCTTGTGGGAGCAGCCCGTCAGCCGACGCGGCTTCATGGCCGGCGCCACTGCGGCGGCGCTCGCGGCGGCGGGTCTCGGGCGGCTTCGGCGACGCCGACGCGTTCGCGGCGGCGGAGGCCGGAGGGACGCTCAACTACTACAACTGGGCGCAGTACGTGAACCCGAAGACGTATCCGGCGTTCACGAAGGCGACCGGCATCAAGGTCAAGAAGAGCTTCTACGACTCGAACGAGACGCTGCACGCGAAGCTGCAGGGCGGGCGCGCGCGGCTACGACCTCGTCTGCCCGTCGGACTACATGACGAAGCAGCTCATCGCCGAGAAGCTGCTCGAGCCGCTCGACTGGTCGAAGCTGAAGAACGTCAAGAAGAACGTCGACCCGAAGTTCCACAACACGCCCGACGACCCGAAGAGCACGTACTCGGTCGTGAAGGACTGGGGCACGACGGGCTTCATGTACCGGACGGACAAGATCAAGGAGCGGCCGACGACCTGGAGAGAGTTCGTCGCGCTCACGAAGAAGTACGGGAAGACGACGATGGTCGACAGCTCGCCCGAGGTCGTCGGCTCGATCGCGACGATGCTCGGCTACTCGTACAACACGGAGAACAAGAAGGAGCTCGACGCAGGTCAAGAAGGTGCTCTTCGACCTCAAGCCGTACATCGTCGCGCTCCACTCGTCCAACTACGACACGCTCATCGCGAAGGGCAAGGCGTGGATGGGGCTCGGCTGGAACGGCGACGGCCTGCGCGCTCGCGGGGAAGGTTCCGGCGCAGTACGTCGTCGCCAAGGAGGGCGGCGAGATCTGGATCGACTACTACAACATCCCGGTCGGGCGCAAGAATCCGGACGCCGCGCACGCGTGGATCGACTTCGTCTACCAGCCGAAGATCAACGGCGTCGAGACGTCGTACACGTACTACGGCTCGCCGCTCAAGCGGTCGCTGCTGAAGGGAACCGCGGCCGGCGAAGCTGCTGGCGACCAGGTCGTCTTCCCGCCGCCGGCGACGGTGAAGAAGCTCGAGATCAACCAGGTCACCGCGAACGGGAAGCGGCTTCGGGAGCGGATCTGGACGGAGTTCAAGGCGTCGTAGCCGTTGGCTTCGACCGAAGCTGAGCCGACCGAGCACCGGCGCGGCGACGACCCGCGCCGGTGCCGGCGGCCCTCGCTATCCCGGCTGGCTCGTCCTCCCCGCGGTCGCGTGGTACGCCCTCTTCTTCCTCGTCCCGCTCGGCTTCATCGCCGTCACGAGCTTCGGCGAGGTCGTCGGCTTCTCCGACATCGCGTACACGTGGACGCTCGACAACTACCGCTACCTGTGGGACGACGTCGTCGGCGACCTCCACCTCTACCGCGACATCTTCCTCGAGACGCTGAAGCTCTCGGTCATCGGGACGCTCTCGACGCTCGTCATCGGCTTCCCGCTCGCCTACTACATCGCCCGCTACGCGAAGCACAAGACGCTGCTCCTCCTGCTCGTCATCGTGCCCTTCTGGACGAGCTTCCTCATCCGCGCGTACGCGTGGCTCATCATCCTCGACCCCGAGTTCCCGGTCTTCCGAGCGCTCGGCCTCTCCGGGTTCATGGAGCGCCACGAGATCCTCTTCACGCCGAACGCGATCTACATCGGCGTCGCCTACAACTACCTGCCGCTGATGGTGCTGCCGCTCTATGCGGCGCTCGAGCGGATCGACTGGTCGCTCGTCGACGCTGCGCAGGATCTCGGCGATCCACCCTGGCGAGCCTTTCGCCGAATCACGCTGCCGCTCGCGCTGCCCGGCGTCCTGGCGGGCTCGCTGCTCGTCTTCATCCCGCTGACGGGCGAGTACATCATCCCGGTGATCCTCGGCGGCAACAAGACGTTCTACGCCGGCAACCTCATCGCCCAGCAGTTCCTCGAGTCCGGTGACTGGCCGCTCGGCTCCGCGATCGCGATGGTGGTCATCGGCGCGCTGACGATCGCGCTCGTCGTCTACGCGCGCGCGCTCGGCCGGCAGGAGCAGCACTCGTGAACGGCCGGCGCCTCCTCGGCGGCTACGCGGTCCTCGCGTACGTCTTCCTGTACGCGCCGATCGCGGTCGTCGTCGTCTTCGCCTTCAACGGCAGTCGCGACGTCCTCTACTGGGAGGGGTTCTCGACGAAGTGGTTCCACGTCGCGCTCGGCACGCCGGAGATCACCGAGCGCGCTGAAGCTCAGCATCCTCATCGCGCTCGGCAACGCCGTCGTCGCGTGCGTCCTCGGGACGATGCTCGCGCTCGCGCTGCCTCGCATGCGGCCCTGGTGCCGCACACCGATCGACGCGCTCGCGTACATGACGCTCGTCACGCCGGAGATCGTGTTCGCGATCGCGGCGCTCGTGTTCTTCGTCCAGGCGGGCACTCGCGTCGGGCTCGACAGCCCGCTCGGCTGGCAGACGATCCTCATCGCCCATGTCGTGTTCAACACGTCGGTCGTCGCGCTCGTCGTCCGCGCGCGCTTCGTCTCGATGGGGCAGAGCCTCGAGGAGGCGTCGTTCGACCTCGGCGCCGGGCCGCTCTCGACGTTTCGCCAGGTGACGCTGCCGCGGCTCGCGCCGGCGATCCTCGCCGGCGGCCTGCTCGCGTTCACGTTCTCGTTCGACGACTTCATCACGTCGTTCTTCGTCACCGGGCCGACGTCGGAGACGCTGCCGATCTACATCTGGGGCCAGCTTCGCTTCGGCGTCACGCCGGCGATCAACGCGACCGCGGCGATGATGCTCGCGCTCACGCTCGTCGGCGTCGTCGTCGCCTATCTCGTCCTGCGCCGGTCGGAGCAGGGCGCGAGCGCGCGGGCGGGCTACCCGGCGTGTGAGACCGCCGGCTCGATCGCCGCGTGAGCGGAGGCGTTCGCGACGCCGATCGTCACGAGAGACGTGACACCGGCGACGGCGAAGGCGAGCGCAGGTCCCGCCGAGCTCCGCGAGCCAGCCGGCGAGGAGTCCGCCGATCGGCGCGAGCCCGAGGAACGCGAAGAGGTAGAGGCCGATGAGTCGGCCGCGCAGGTGGTCGGGCGCGGCGAGCTGGACGAGTGCGTTCGCGTTCGCCGTGAAGAGCGTGAACGCGATCCCGATCCCGAAGAGGACGACGCCGGCGAGGTAGGCGTTCTGGACGGGCGCGAGCGCGATCGCGAGCACGCCGAACGAGGCGGTGCCGATGGCGAAGAGTCGCCAGCTCGCACCGCGGAACGTCGCCGTGACGAGCGCGCCGACGAGAGCGCCGGCCCCGAAGGTGGCGGACAGGAGGCCGAAGCCCTCGGGCCCCACGTGCAGCGTGTCGGCCGCGAGAAGCGGCACGAGGACGTGGAAGTTGAAGCCGACGGTCGCGACGACGGTGACGACGCTGAGGATCAGTCGCAGCTGGGGGTCGCTCCAGGCGAAGCCCGCAGCGCGCCGAAGGCCGCCGATGATGGTCGCGCCGCGATCCTTCGCGACCGGATGGAGCTCGTCCTCGCGAACGAATCGCGAGCGCGGTGAGCACCGCGAGGAAACTGACGGCGTTCAGGACGAAGCAAAGGCCTGTGCCGACGGCGGCGATCACGAGTCCGGCGATCGCCGGGCCGATCACGCGCGACCCGTTGAAAAGGCCGGAGTTGAGCGCCACCGCGTTCGGCAGCTCCCGCGGGCCGACCATCTGGAACGTGAGCGACTGCCGGCCGGGCGCGTCGAACGCGAGCGCGACGCCGCCGAGGGCGGCGAGCACGTAGACGAGCGGCAGCGTCGCCGTTCCGTGAGAGTGACCACGGCGAGCGCGACCGAGATCGCCATCGCGGCAGCCTGTGTCGCCATGACGAGCTTCCGCGAGTAGATGCGATCCGCGACGACGCCCGCGACGAGGCCGAAGATGGTGAACGGGATGAACCGCCAGAACGCGAGCGCGCCGATCGCGAGCGGCGAGCCCGACAGCTCGATCACGAGCCAGGCGAGAGCAACGTTCTGCATCCACGTGCCCGCGAGCGACACGAGCTGGCCCGTGAAGAAGATGCGGTAGTTGCGGTGCCGGCGAAGGCTGCGGAACGTGCGCGCCCGCAAGGCGAAGGCGATCGTGCTCACGCGCTTGGCCTCGACGAGACTCATGAGAGCGGGGAGGGCGGCGCTCGACCGCCTCGAGCTCGCTCGAGTCGAGCGACTTCAGCCGGTCGGCGAGCCACGTCGTCCGGCGTGCCCGGATGCGCCGCATGAGCCGCTCGCCCTCGGCCGTCAGCCTGAGGCCGACTCGACGGCGATCGTCGCTCGAGCGCACGCGCTCGAGCAGACCCGCTCGCTCAAGTCGGTCGACATGGCCTGACAGGGCTGGCGCAGAGATCCCCTCCTCGGAGGCGAGCTCGGCCAGCGACATGCCCGGGCTCCGCTTCACCAGCCAGAGGAGCGTCGCCTGACGAGCCGTGATCCCGAGCTGCTCGGTCTCCTTGCGGAGCTCCCGCGCGAGACGCAGTAGAACAGGTCGCAGCTCGGCTGCCACCATCTCCGCACTAAACGTAACCTGGCTAATCATTAACGTACCGAACTATACAGGAAGGATCGCGACTGGCGTATCGTCCGTCGCCGTGGACGAGCCGACGCCGAGCACGATGCTCCGCGGAGAGGCGGTGTTCGAGGACGAGCTGGTCGGCGAGCTCCTCGATGCACGGCTGGTCGGCGTCCTCTCGACATACGACGCGGCCGGCTTCATCCACTCGACCCCGATGTGGTACGCCCGAGACGGCAGGGGCGTGATCCTCGCGACCTCCTCCCGCAGCCGGAAAGTGCGCAACCTTGCGGCCGACGGCCGGGCGACGCTCGTGCTCCACGACTCGCGTGCCGGCTACGAGGTGTGCGGCGCGTCGATCGCAGGCCTGGTCGAGATCGTGCGGCGGCCCGCCGCGGGCGTTCTCGTCGACCTCGTGCACCGGCGATACCTCGACCCGGAGGCTGCTGGCGACCCGGAAGCGGCCGCGTACCTGGCGTCGGACGACGTCGCGCTCCGCTTCGAAGCGCTCGCAGCCGTGACCTGGGACGAGCGCGAGAGTGGCGCCGCCCGAGTGGTGCGCGCTCGCGGATGGGCGTTGCCGCTCGTCTCGACCGAGCCGCGGCCCTAGGCCGTCCCGCTCCGGCCGTCTCGACGACCGGCTCGGAATCAGCGATGGCGCAGCGGCGAGCGGCACCGTCTCGAGGGCTCAATCTGTCCTCGGTCCGCAGGTTTCGATGCGGCCGTCGCAGTAGTGTCCGCCCATGCGCGACCCCGCGGCGAGGGAGTACGTCCGGACGCTCGTGTTCGCCGCTCTGCTCGGCGTGCCGGTGGCGTTCGCGGCCGTGCTGTTCCAGACTGCGATCCACGACCTGATCCACCTCGTCTGGGAAGTGATTCCCGAGGAGTTCGGCTGGAACGAACCAGCCTGGTGGTACGTAGTCCTCGTGCCAGGAGTGGCGGGCGTGCTGGTTGCCGCAGCTGTTCGGCTGCCAGGTCACGGCGGACACTCCCCCCTAGAAGGCCTCGGAGCCGATCCGATTCCCACCATCGCGCTCGCGAGCATTCTTCCTGCGGCGCTCGCGAGCCTCGGGCTCGGCCTCGTTCTCGGACCCGAGGCTCCTCTGATCGCGCTCGGGCTCGGTCTCGGCGCGCTCGCGGTCCGACTGATTCACCTGGAAGGGACAGGAGCTCAGCTGCTTTCGCTGGCCGGTGCGTTCGCGGCCGTCGCGGCGCTCTTCGGAGGTCCGTTGATCGCTGCCTTCCTACTGTTCGAGGTGACCGCGGCGAGCGGGAAGATTCCCGCGCAACAGATCGGCCGCGCACTGATGCCGGGGTTCGTGGCGGCTGGAACGGGAGCGGTCGTCTTCACGGGGGTCGCGGGTTGGAAGGGGCTCCACCAGACGAATTTGGGGCTACCCTCGCTCCCGCCGTACGAGACCCTGCGCCTGACGGACCTGGCCTGGTGTCTGCTCATGGCCGTCGTCGTCGCGATCATCGTCGTCGGAATCCGTCACCTCGCACACGGCATCGCGGCGCAGCCGGCTCTCAGCCCGGTTGCGCTGCTCGTCGTCGCGGGGCTCGCCGTCGGCGTACTCGCCGTGGTATTTCGCGCGACGACGGACCGGCCGGTCGACCTAGTTCTCTTTTCCGGTCAGGCCGAGCTGCCGGCGGTCGTCGCGGAGGGGTCAGCAGGAGTGCTGGCTCTCCTCGTCGTGGCGAAAGGCCTTGCCTACGCACTGTCGCTCGGTGCCGGGTACCGAGGTGGGCCTGTCTTTCCGGCGATCGCGATCGGCGTTGCCAGTGCGATGGTCGCTGCGAATCTCTTCCCAGGGTTGGACACGACGCCGGCTGTCGCAGCCGGGATCGCGGCCGGGACGACGGCCGTGCTGCGGGTCCCCTTCACCGCCGTCCTGCTCGTGTCGCTCCTCATGGGGGACGCGGCATTCGACGTCGCTCCCATCGCGGTGCTGTCCGCCGCAATCGCCTGGCTCGTCGCGACCGTGCTGCCGAACCCCGAGGATCGCGCGCACAAGCCGCTCGTCGAAGCGCCGACAGGCGCGTCGACGTAGGCGCTACTTCGGCTCTGCCTCGAGCTTGTAGCCGACGCCGTAGCGCGTGTGGATGAAGGTGTGCTTCGGGGCGCGACGGTCGACCTTCTCGCGGAGTTTTCGGACGAACACGTCGACGGTTCGGTCGCGATGCGTCGCGCGGCGTCCCCAGACGCGCTGGAGGAGCTCGTCCCGCGTGAGCACGCGCCCCTGTTCTCGCGCGAGCGTGTACAGGAGTCTGAACTCGGTCGGCGTCAGCTCTGCGCTCGCCCCGTCGACGTACGCCTGGACGTTGTCGGGGTCGAGGCGCAGCTCCTCGATGTCGATTCGGTCCCCACGACGTGGTTCCGCATCGCTGACCCCGCGCCGTGCCGCTGCGCGGACCCGGGCGGCGAGCTCCTTCATCGAGAACGGCTTCACGAGGTAGTCGTCGGCGCCGATCTCGAGGGCGTGCACGCGGTCGTGCTCGGTGCCGCGCGCCGAGACGACGACGATCGGCGTGCCGATCCCCTCGTCGCGCGCCTGCTCGATCACGCGCCAGCCGTCGATGCCGGGGAGCATGAGGTCGAGGACGCAGACGTCAGGCCTCTCGTAGCGCAGACGAGCGAGCCCGGTCTCGCCGTTCGCGACCCCCACGGCGTCGAACCCAGCCGTCTCGAGGTGCCGCGCCATCCCGCGAGCGATGACGTCGTCGTCTTCGATGATCAGGACTTTCGCCATGCGGCAACACCATAGTGGCCGTCCTGGAACGTCCCAGGGGAGCCCAGCTGGTTGCCGTCTGGTAACCGAGTGGTGTTCGACGATGTCAAGTACGCTTGACACAGAGTCGATGTCAAGCTAGCTTGACACAGCATGCAAAACGATGTCAGGAAGCGACGACTCGCGCGCGAGCTGTCCCAGGCGGAACTCGCAAAGGCCATGGGTGTCTCACGGCAGACGATCAATTCGATCGAGACGGAGAAGTACACGCCGTCGCTGCCGCTCGCGCTCGCGCTCGCCCGCTTCTTCGACGTTTCGGTGGAGGAGATGTTCGATGCAGATGACTAGGTCGAAGTGGTTCCAGCCAGTCTTTGCCCTCGCGCTCGGGGTGCTCCTGTTCTCGGCGATGTGGATCGGAGGCGACCCGCGCACTGCCGTCTTCTCGTTCGTCGTGATGGCTGCGCTTGCCGCCGTCATCCTCTTCGGCGGGAGGAGCGAGACGATCCGAGGACTCCGCGGCGACGGCAGCGACGAGCGCTTCCGTCAGATCGACGTCACAGCGACGGCGATCGCCGGCATGGTCGTGATCGCTGCGATCATCGGGGCGTTTGTCGTCGAGGTCGCCCGCGGTCAAGACGGCAGCCCCTACTCGCAGCTCGGCGCCCTCGGTGGCGTCGCGTACGTCGTGGCGATCGTCGTGCTGCGCCTCCGCGGCTGAGACCAGGTCCCGCGTTGCGGGACCTGATCCGTGGTGCGTGGCTCAGCCGTCCGCCTCGGTGTCGGCGTCCGCGTTCTCGTCGGCCTGTTGCTCCGGTGTGAGCACGTCGACGACCGACCACCACCGCGGCTGCCGCGACCGACGCCGCGGCCAGCAGCGCTCCGGTTTCGACGAGCGTTGCGAGTGCCTTCCCCTTCATGCGTTCTCCTTTCCGAGGACGCATGCATTCACCGACATGTGAGTACGGACGCCGTGAGCTCGCCGCAAGCGGTCCGCAAGCGTTCTGTTAGAAGGGTGTGGGTGATGGACGCCGACGCGATCAGAGGTAGGACGCTCGTCGAGGAGAGCCGCGAGGCCGTGGTCGTGCTCGGCGACGACGATCGCGTCCTTCTTGCGAGTCGCCGTGCCCGCCAGTCGATCGACGGCCTCATCGAGGGCGCGCACTTCCCGGCGGACCTGCTCACCGGCGAGCGCGGCGTGATCCCGCTCGTCGTCCCCTACGAGGTCGGAGGGAGGCGCGAGCGCCTCGTGTACCTCTCGCGCGAAGGCGACCTCGCCGCCTACGAGGAGCTTCGCGCGGGCTTCACCGCAGCGGTCTCACACGAGCTCCGTACTCCACTCGCCAGGCTCCTCACCCTGCTCGAGACGACCACGCTCCCGGGCGAGGACGTCCCCGCGCTCGTCGACCAGGCTCGCGGCGAGATCGACCAGATCACCGAGCTGATCGACGAGGTGCTGTTCCTCTCGGAGCTCGAGTCGGGTGCGCGCGTCGTCGCGCTCGGCCCGACACCAGTGAGGCCTGTGCTGGAAGAGGCCGTCGAGGAGCTCCAGGAGCGCGCCGCCCGAGCGGGCGTCGAGGTCCGGGTCGAATGCGCCGACGACGTCGAGCTGGCGATCCGGCCGCGCATGCTCCGCGTGATTGCGGCGAACCTCACCGAGAACGCCATCCGCTACGCCGGCCCCGGCGCGACGTTCACGCTCTCAGTGGAGCGCGCCGAGGACACGGTGACGCTGGTCGGCCGCGACGACGGCATCGGGATCGAGGAGTCGGAGCTGCCGAGGGTCTTCGAGCGCTTCTACCGCTCCGATCGCGCACGGGCATCGAGGGGGACCGGTCTCGGGACTTGCGATCGTGAAGCACATCGTCACGCAGGCGGGCGGTACCGTCGACGCGCGCGGCGCGCGCGGTCACGGCCTGGAGGTTCGCGCGGAGCTGCCCGCGCCGTAGCGCCGCTTCACCGAATCCTCACCACATGTTCACCACCGGGCGGCCCGGGGCTCGCGATCTGCCCAGGACACTCTCGCCATGGACGCCGGCACGAAACCGTGCTCGTGACGATCGTGGACGAGACCACCGCCGCACCCGCTGTCGACAGCCTCAAGATCGGTGAGCTTGCGGGGTCGGCGGCGACCGACGTGCGGTCGCGCGACGTCGTCTTCAACATCGACAAGCTGTCCGTGCGCTACGCGGGCGCACTGGCGCTCCGCGAGGCGACGCTCAGTGTCCACAAGAATGCGGTCACCGCGTTCATCGGCCCGTCGGGCTGCGGCAAGAGCACGTTCATCCGCTGCCTCAATCGGATGAACGACGAGATCCCGGGCGCGACGATCGAGGGCGAGGTGCTGTACCACGGCCGCAACCTCTACGCGCCGGAGGTGGACAAGGTCGAGGTGCGACGCCGGATCGGGATGGTCTTCCAGAAGCCGAACCCTTTCCCGAAGTCGATCTACGACAACATCGCGTTCGGCCCCCGCATGCTCGGGATGAAGAAGGATCTCGACGAGCGGGTCGAGCGCGTGCTCAAGCACGCCGCGCTCTGGGAAGAGGTGAAGGATCGCCTCAAGGAGAACGCCCTCGGGCTCTCGGGCGGCCAGCAGCAGCGCCTGTGCATCGCGCGCGCGCTGGCGGTCGAGCCGGACGTGATCCTCATGGACGAGCCGGCCTCGGCGCTCGACCCCATCTCGACGACGCGCATCGAGGATCTGATCGGCGAACTGAAGCGCGACTACACGATCGCGATCGTCACGCACAACATGCAGCAGGCTGCCCGGGTCGCCGACATGACCGCCTTCTTCAGCGTCGAAGTGCGCGAGGACGGGAAGGGCCGCCACGGCATCCTCGTCGAGTACGACCTGACGACGAAGATCTTCACCAACCCGGGCGACAAGCGCACCGAGGACTACGTCACGGGGCGGTTCGGATGAGGACCGAGCTGCAGTCGGATCTCGACGCGCTCGAGGCCGGGTTCCAGGAGATCGGCGAGGTCGTGTCGCGTGCGATCCGCGGCGCGGTCGACGCCCTGCGAACGCAGGACGTCGAGCTCTGCGACGAGGTCATCGCGTTCGACGACGAGATCGACGACCGCTATCGCGGGCTCGAGAGCCAGATCCAGCTCGTGCTCGCGCGACAGACGCCGGTCGCAACCGATCTCCGGCTCGTGCTCGCGATCCTGCACTCGGCGATCCACGTCGAGCGGATGGGCGACCAGTGCGTGACGATCGCCAAGCTGACGAAGCTCTCGAGCCACCTCGAGACGAAGCACGACGTCATCAACGGCCTCGTCGACATGGGCGAGCGCTGCGTCGAGATGGTGCGTGTCTCGCTCGACGCGTTCGCAGAGCGCGACGTCGAACGGGCGCGGCAGATCCACGACCTCGACGAGCTCGTCGACCGTGCCAACCGGCAGGTCTTCGACGAGGTTTTGGGCTACGTGAACGACGCCGCTGCGCTCGAGTGGGGCATGCGACAGATCACCGTCGCGCGCTGCTTCGAGCGGATCGGCGACAACGCCGTCGACATCGGCGAGCAGACCGCGTTCCTCGTAACCGCCGAGTTCCGCGAGTTCACCGACGCCTCGCATTGAGCCACCAGATCGTCACGAGATCTTCACCTTCGCGAACCACACATCGATGTTGGACGGGAGGAAACTCGCCGCGCACGTTTGCTGGGGCAGGCAGTTCCTATGAATCGGAGTGAAAGGGGAATCAGGATCATGAAGCGCATCCTTGCCGTGGGCCTCGTAGTGCTCGCGGTCGTCGCGCTCGCCGCCTTCGCGGGTCGGACGCAGTCGGCGTCCGCGAAGCCGACGGCGGGCTCGTTGGTAGGGACGGGGGCGACCTTCCCGTTCCCGCTCATCTCGAAGTGGATCCCGGCGGTAGACAACGCGCTCGGGACCAAGATCACCTATTCGGCGACCGGGTCGGGCGCGGGCATCGCGCAGATCACCGCACGGACGGTCGACTTCGGCGCCTCGGATGCGCCGCTCTCTCCCGACCAGCTGGCCGCGTGCAAGGGCTGCGTCGTCATCCCGTGGGCACTCGCGGGCATGTCGGTCCCCTACAACCTGCCCGGCGTCGGCAAGCGGCTCGTCCTCAACGGTCCGGTGCTCGCGAACATCTACCTCGGCAACATCACGACCTGGAACGCCGCTGCGATCCGGGCGTTGAACCCCGGCGTGAACCTGCCCGACACGAAGATCACGGTCGTCTACCGGTCCGACGGATCAGGGTCGACGTATGCATTCACGAACTACCTCGCGACGATCAGCCCGCAGTTCAAGAGCAAGGTTGGAGTGAACACCAGCGTCAACTTCCCGACGGGGACGGGCGCCCGTGGTAGCGCGGGCGTCGCGGGCGTGGTCAAGTCGACCGAAGGCGCACTGACGTACGTCGACGCGGCGTACTCCATCGCGAACAAGTTCCAGTTCGCGCTGATCAAGAACCGGGCCGGAGGGAACGCGACCCCCGGCGTTCGCGGCGTGCAGGCGGCGCTCTGCGACCTGCCGGCGAAGGTCACGGCTCTACCGCAGCTCAAGATCGTCGATCCGCCCGCCAAGTGCGGCAAGAGGGCATACCCGATCTCGACGTTCACATACGTGATCGTCCCCACGAGCTCGGGCGACAAGGCCGCGGATCTGCGCAAGTTCGTGTACTGGGCGGTGACGGCCGGTCAGAAGTTCGGGCCGCCGCTCTTCTTCGTCCCCCTGCCGAAGGCGGTAAACGGCTTCAACTACCGCGAGATCAAGAAGATCCAGGCAGGGTCGTAGCCACGACCGGCTCGTGACCTCGACGACCTACGAGAACCCAGCGGCGCCGGAGAGCGATCTCCGGCGCCGCGGCATCCGCATCGGCGATCTCCTGTTCAGGGGGATCGCGGTCGCGGCGGCGCTCGCTGCGACCGTTCTCCTCGGTTGGATCGCGTTCAAGGTCTTCGACCTCGCGTGGCCTGCCATCCAGGACTTCGGGCTCAGCTTCGTCTGGACGGACGCATGGGATCCGGTCACGAACCAGTTCGGCGCGCTGATCTTCATCTACGGAACCGTGGTCACGTCGCTGATCGCGCTCCTCATCGCAACGCCGCTCTCGATCGCGATCGCGCTCTTCCTGACCGAGATCGCGCCGCGCAAGCTCGCAGCACCGATCGCGACGATGGTCGAGCTGCTCGCTGCGATTCCCAGCGTCGTTCTCGGCCTCTGGGGCATCATCGTGTTCGGACCGTGGGTACGGGACCATCTCGAGCCGTGGATCCAGGACACGCCCCTCGGGTGGCTGCCGCAGTTCTCGGGGCAGCCGAGCGCGTCCGGCATCTTCACGGCGGCGCTGGTCCTCACGATCATGATCATCCCGATCACCTCGGCGATCTGCCGTGAGCTCTTCATCCGGGTACCGAAGGACCTGACCGACGGCGCGCTCGCCCTCGGTTCGACCCGCTGGGAGTCGATCCGCGGCGTGATGTTCGCCTACGCTGCGCCGGGCATCGTCGCGGCTGTCCTCCTCGGGCTCGGGCGGGCCTTCGGCGAGGCGATCGCCGTCAACCAGACGATCGGGAACCGCAATGCCATCCCGTCCTCGTGGTTCGAGCCGGGAGACTCGCTCGGGAGCAAGATCGCATCCGAGTACGTCGGCGCGACGAGCCTCGAGCAGGCGTCGTCGATTCTCTACCTCGCCGCGATACTGATGGTGATCTCGCTCGTGACGAACCTCGTGGCGCAGTTCATCGTGATCCGCTTCGAGCGCGCCAGGAGAGCCGTATGAGCGAGCTGACCGTCGACCCGTACGACATAACCGTCAAGTCGAACGGCCTTCGCCGGCGACGCATCGTCGAGAGGGTGTTCGGGGTCCTTGCGATCGGGTCCGCCGTCATCGCCTGCGGGATCCTCGTTCTCGTCCTCGGAACACTGGTGGTCAAGGGCTTCAGCTCCCTCAATCTCGACTTCTTCACGAAGGCGAGGCCGCTGTTCGGCGAGCAGGGCGGCGTTGCCGATGCGCTCGTGGGGAGCGCGCTCATCGTCGGCATGGCGATGCTGATGGCGATCCCGGTCGCCGTCCTGGTCGCGATCTACATGTCGGAGTACGCGGGACCGAAGGTGGCCCGCTCGCTCAAGGTCATCCTCGACGTCCTGAACGGCGTCCCGGCCATCGTGGTCGGCATCTTCGTCTTCGGAATCCTCGTCGTCGGCCACGGCCAGAGCGCGGTGTACGGCGCGTTCGCCCTTGCCATTCTCATGCTCCCGATGGTCGCGCGGGCGACGCAGGAGATCCTCGAGGTCGTGCCGCGAAGCCTCCGCGACGCGAGCTTCGCGCTCGGAGTCACGAAGTGGCGGACGACCTGGAGCATCGTGCTGCCCGCCGCGATCGGCGGGATCCTCACCGGCGTTGTCATCGCGGTCGCCCGTGTCGCCGGAGAGACGGCGCCGCTTCTCTTCACGACATCGATCGCGGCGAACGAGATCTCGACGAACGTGTCCCACGCGCTGCCGACCCTGCCCGTCACGATCTTCGTTTTCTCGGAGTCGCCCGACCCGGGAGAGCAGTCGGCGGCATGGGCCGCTGCGCTCGTCCTCATCGCCTTCGTCCTCGTGATGAACGTCCTCGCGAAGCTCTTCGCCGGGCGCAAGCGGCGCCAGCTCGAAGGCTCCTGACTTCTCTCTCCGTTTCTCCTGCCCGACGAAGGGCGGCCGCTCGGCCGCCCTTCGTCTTCCGTCGAAAGGGTGAACCTGCGTCTCCCCCTTGACCACTGCGGGGAAAACTGCTGAAAATCCCTGCTCACGAGCCGGGGAGAGGCTCGCGGTGACCGACCGAAGGGGCGCAGGATGCTGCTGTTGAGACACGCGAGCGCGGGTGAACGACTCTCCTCACCCGCAGTGGACCGGTTCCGCCGACTCGACGAGAGCGGCAGGATCGCGGCGCGCCAGCTCGCGTGGTCGCTCGCGGATCGCACGATCACGCAGATCGTCTCGAGCCCCTACCCACGCTGCGTCGAGACGGTCGCGCCGCTCTCGGTCGCACGGGGGCTCGCCGTCGAGACGCACTGGGAGCTCGAGCCCGACTCCGAGCTCGACGACCTCATGACGCTGCTCGTCGATCTGCCCGACACGACGCTGGTCTCCACGCATCGCGAGGTGTTCGAGAAGCTTCTCGGCTGGGACGCGCCTTGCGAGAAAGGCGCGATCTGGGTGCTCGAGCGGAACGGAACGGAACTCGTCCCAGCGCTCTACCTCGCGCCGCCCGCCGTCGTGCAGTCCGGTCAGCGCCAGGCCGTCTGAGAACCGGCCGCGTCTAGCCGGCGCGCCGCTCACGCGCGCCGCGGCGGGCGCGCTTGAGCGAGCGGCGCATCATCGTCGCGTGATGCGAATGGGGCTTCGCGGGCTTGGCCGGGACGACGCGCGTCCACTCACCGTCGGCCCCGAGCGCCCAGGCGTTCGTATCGTCCTCGAGCGCACTGTCGAGAATCGCGTGCACCTCCTGCCGGACGCGCCCGTTCCCGACCGGCATGAGCACCTCGATGCGATGGTCCAGGTTGCGCTGCATGAGATCCGGGCTGCCGATGTACGTCGCCACGCGGTCGCCGGCTTCGAAGGAGTAGATGCGACTGTGCTCGAGGAAGCGTCCGACGACGGAGCGGACGTGGATGTTCTCGGACAGACCCTCGACGCCCGGCCGGAGCGCACACGTCGAGCGCGCGATGATGTCGACCTTCGCGCCGGCGCGCGACGCCGCGTACAGCTCCTCGACGATCTTCGGGTCGACGAGGTGGTTGAGCTTGAGGCGGATGCGCGCATGCTTCTTCTCTCCTGCGGCAGCCGCGACGCCGCGAATCTCGTCGACGAGGCCGCTGCGGAGCGTGAACGGGGCGACGAGCAGCTTTCGGAACTTCTGCGGGCGCCCGAAGCCGGTGATGTAGTTGAAGAGGTCTGCGACGTCGGCGGTGATCTCCTCGTCGGCGGTGAAGACTCCGAGGTCCTCGTACACGCGGGCGGTCGCGGCGTGGTAGTTGCCCGTGCCGATGTGCGCGTAGCGCCGTAGTGCGTCGCCCTCGCGGCGGACGATGAGCGTCATCTTCGCGTGGATCTTGAGATCCGGGAAGCCGTAGGCGACGTGGACACCCGCTTGCTCCAGTGCTCTCGACCACTCGATGTTGCGGAGCTCGTCGAACCGTGCCTTCAGCTCGACGAGGCACACGGACTGCTTGCCCTCCTCCGCGCACTGGATGAGCGACCCCACGAGGACGCTGTCGTCGCTCGTGCGGTAGACCGCGGTCTTCATCGCGATGACGTCCGGGTCGCGAACGGCAGCCTGCGCAAACACCTCGAAGCTCGCGATGAACGACCCGTACGGTTGATGCACGAGGACGTCGCCGCGGCGGATCTCGTCGAAGATGGCGGGTGCGTCGCTCTGCGCGGGTGCGAGCCGCGAAGGGATCGCCGGGATCCACGGCTCGAGCTTCAGCTCGGGCCGGTCGAGCGCTGCGAGCTCGAGGAGCTCGGACAGGTCGAGCGGGCTCTCGACGCGATAGACCTGCGTCTCGTCGGCGCCGAGTCCGCTCTGCAGGCGCGCGACCATCTCGGAAGACGCCGAGGAGCTCACCTCGACGCGAACCACGTCACCGAAGCGCCTGCGCCGGAGCTCGGTCTCCACGGCCTCGAGGAGGTCGTCCGCGTCGTCAGAGACCTCGAAGTCCGCGTCGCGCGTCACGCGGAAGACGGCGCGCTCGACGATGGTCACCCCCGGGAAGAGGGTCGGGAGGAAGTGGGCGATGATCTGCTCGAGCGGGACGTAGAGCCCCCGGCCGCCGAGGTCGAAGAAGCGCGGCAGGCCTTCGGGGATCTTCACGCGGGCGAACCGCTCCTCTCCGGTCTCGGGATCCTCGGCGAAGATCGCGAGCGAGAGCGAGAGCCCCGAGATGTAGGGGAAGGGCTGGCCCGGTCCGACCGCGAGCGGGGTGAGGACGGGGTAGATCTCGCGATGGAAGCGCTTCTCGAGTTGCTCGAGCTCCTTCTCGCCGAGGTCCTCGATGCCGCCGACGGTGATCGCCTCGGCGGCGAGTGCGGGGCGGAGGTCACGCTTCCAGAGGCGCGACTGGAGCGCCGAGAGCTCGAGCACTCGCTCGCGGATCCGAGCGAGAGCCTGCTGCGGCGTCAGCCCGTCGGCCGAGCGGACCGTGACGCCCGCTTCGGCCTGTCCGAGGAGCCCGGCGACTCGCACCTGGAAGAACTCGTCGAGGTTGGACGAGAAGATCGCGCAGAACTTCACGCGCTCCAGGAGCGGCAACGATTCGTCCGTCGCGCGCTCGAGAACACGGGCGTGAAACTCGAGATGGGAGAGCTCCCGATTGAGGAGCGACCCCATCGGCTCGGTGCGGACGCGTGTCGCCATTGCTGCATTGTGTATCGGCAGCGCGTCCCGTGGGGTGAGCTTGCGCCGAAGTGTGCTGCGACTAGGCGTGTGCGGGCGTGAGCCGGCGGGTCTCGTAGCGACGCGCCATGAACGCCGAGGCGGCGATCGCACCCGCGAGCAGGAACACGATGAGGTCGCCGGCAGGGAGCCTCGTGACCTCCTCCATGAGGGCGCCCACGAGGCCGGCGGCGGGCAGCGTCAGCGCCCACGCGATCACGATGTTTCCTGCGATTCCCCACCGGACAGCCGAGAACCTGCGGCTCGCTCCCGCGCCCATCACGGAGCCCGTGATCGTCTGGGTCGTCGAGACGGGGAAGCCGTAGTGCGCCGTGGTCCAGAGGATGCTCGCGCACGCCGTCTGGGCTGCGAAGCCCTGCGGGGGGTCGATCTGCGCGATCCGCGTTCCCATCGTGCGGATGATCCGCCAGCCACCGACGTAGGTGCCGATCGCCATGGCCAGTGCCGACGAGACGATGACCCATGTCGGCGGCCGGGTGAAGTCCTCGCTCAGATGGCCGGACACGATGAGCGCGAGCGCGATGATCCCCATCGTCTTCTGCGCGTCGTTGGTGCCGTGGGTGAACGCGACGAAGCTCCCGGAGACGATCTGCCCGCGGCGGAAGAAACGGTTCACGCGGCTCGGCGATCGCCGCCTGATGACCCAGATGATCGCGATCATCAGCGCGAAGGCGACCGCGAAGCCGACCATCGGCGACAGGATCCCGGGGATGACGACCTTGTCCCAGATGCCGTTCCAGTTGATGACGTCGAGCCCCGACGCGGCGATCGCCGATCCGGCGACGCCGCCGATCAATGCGTGGCTCGAGCTCGACGGCAGACCCAGGAACCAGGTCATGAGGTTCCACGTGATCGCGCCGACCAGGCCGGCGAGGATGACGCTCAGCGTGATCGCGTCCGCGTTCACGATTCCCGTCGCGATCGTCGCTGCGACTGCGAACGAGACGAACGCGCCCGCGAAGTTGAGGATCGCCGCGATGAGGACGGCCGTGCGCGGGGTGAGTGCCCTCGTCGAGACGCTCGTCGCGATGGCGTTCGCGGTGTCGTGGAAGCCGTTCGTGAAGTCGAAGAAGAGAGCGACGGCGATGACGGCAGCGAGGGTGAGGTCCTCCACGCCCCGGCGCCTAGTTCTTGATGAGGATGTTCGCGATCACGTTCGCGGTCGTCTCGCAGGCGTCGAGAGCGCGCTCGAGCGCCTCGTAGATGTCCTTCCAGCGGATGACGATGAGCGGGTCGATCCCCTCGTCCCGGAAGAGCGCGGCCAGCGCGTCGCGCAGGACGCGGTCGCCCTCGTCCTCGTACGCCTTGACCTGGACGAGAGCCTCCTGGACGCCGCGCATCCCCTTCAGGTTCTCGCACGCCGTCGCGAGCTGTTCGCAGGCCCGCACGATGATCCCGCACTGCTCGACCGCGTGGCGGGTCGGCATCTCGACGCCGTACAGCCCGAGCAGGTCGGACGCCTCCTCGAGATAGTCGACGACGTCGTCGATCTCGGTCGCGAGCATGTAGATGTCGTCGCGGTCGAAGGGCGTGACGTACTGCGTGTTCAGGAGCGTGATCAGGTCGCGCGTGATCGCGTCGCCCGCCGTCTCCTCCCTCTTCACCTGCTCCTGCGTGATGCCCGAGTTCGGGTGCTCACGGAAGCGGCGCTCGACGAGCCGCGAGACCTGCAGGGCGTTCTCGCCGGCCTTGCCGAAGAGCGTGAAGAACTCGGAGGTGCGCGGGGTCAGGCTGATCCGCATGCGCGCGGGACGTTAACCAATTGGAGACAGTTGGAACCGTCGTGGCGATCGGATCAGGCGAGCGCGTCGACGACGAGCGCCTGGAAGTGCGCGATGAGCTGCTCGGACTGCGGGAGCAGCCGGCCGTCCTCGATGAGGCCGGATCGCATGCCGGCCTGCACGCGCTCGATCAGCACCCGATCCTCCGCGCCCACCTGGGCGTCGAACGCGAGGGACTCCTCGATCCACGCCTCGTCGGCGTCCTCCGCGACCCAGTAGTCGAGGAAGCGATACGTCGTCTCCGGGCCGCTCGGGACGATCGGGCCGATCGCGAAGTTCGGTCGGCCGGGCATGACGTTGATCACCGTCCCCGGGAAGAGGAGGTGGAACTGACCGCGCTCGACCTCCCCCGTCGGGTCGTACCCTCCGCGCGGCTCGGCCCGGGGAGGACCGTGCTGCGTCATCCGTCCGGCGTTCGTCTCGAGCAGGTACGAGTCGACGGAGACGTCCATGACTGCCGAGAACCCCGGGTGGGCGGTCGGGCAGTGGTAGCACTCGAGGAAGTTCTCGGCCGACACCTTCCAGTTGCAGTCGAGCTCCGACTCGGAGCGCTGTAGGAAGCGCAGCGAGTCGAGGTCGATCCCTGCGTCGGCGATCCGCTCCGGGATGCCGTCGAGGAACTCCTCGAGCGGCGCGGGCTCGGGACTCGGGCTCACGAAGATCAGCGGGCCCCACGTGTCGAGTTGCAGCTGCACGAGACCGAGTTCCTCCTTCTCGATCCCACCCTCCTGGTTGCCGCGGGGAGCGGTGATCAGCCTGCCGTCGAGCCCGTACGTCCACGCGTGGTAGGGGCACTGCAACGTCTCGCGGCGCCCCTTTCCCTCGCAGACGATCGAGCCGCGGTGCCGGCAGACGTTGAGGAATGCACGCAGCGTGTCCTCACGGTCGCGGACGACCACGACCGGGAGGTCGCCGACCCGGGTCGCCGCGAACGAGCCCGGCTCCGACACCTCTCCCGTGTGCCCGACGTACTGCCACGAGCGGCGGAAGATGCGCTCTCGCTCGAGCTGGAGGACGGCGGGATCCGTGTACCAGCTCCAGGGAAGCGTCCTCGCAGCTACCACGCTCACGGAGCGCAGGCTAGCGGCGTTCAGGCGGCGGCGGAGCGGACCAGTTCGTCGTCGAGCCCGGCGCGGTAGACCTGCCTGACGAGCACAGGTCGTCGACGACTGGTCGCTCCACTGGCGTGTCCGTGGAGCTCGCAGAGCAGCGGGCCGAGACTTCGTCGCATGGTTCCAGGTGATGGAAAAGTGCGGGATTTGCAGCAAAGATCGTGTTCATCGGTCTGCTCGCGCGAGGCGGGTAGGATCGCGAACCGATGGGCGCCACCGGCCGCGACATCGTCGAGCAAGCGGAAGCAAGGCTCGCCCCGCTGCTCGAGGACGCGAACATCGCGTGGTGGGATTCGCAGGTGGAGGCGACCGAGGACAACGCGGCGAAGCGGGAACGCGCGGAGCTCGCATGGTCGAACGCGCTCGCCGACCGCGAGCAGTTCGCCGCGGTCGAGTCCGCGCGCGACCAGGGTGCGAGCGGCGACGTCGGCCGGCGCCTCGACCTCCTCTACGACGCGACTCTGCGACATCAGGTGCCGGACCGGCTGAGAGAGCGGATCGTCGAGCTCGAGACGTCGATCGACCTGCGCTTCTCGCGCCATCGCGGCATCGTCGGCGGCCGCGAGGTGGGGGACACCGAGATCAAGAAGATCCTCCGCCGGAGTGACGACCCGCGGGAGCGCCGAGAGGCGTGGGAGGCGTCGAAGACCGTCGGCGCCGTCGTGGCCGACGACGTGCGCGAGGTCGCGCGCCTGCGCAACGAGGCGGCGCGGTCGCTGGGCCATCGGGACTGGTACGCGCTGTCCCTCGCGACCGACGAGCTCGACGAGGGGAGGCTGGCGGACACGCTCGCCGAGGCCGACCGGGCGACCGCCGAGCCGTTCGAGCGCTGGAAGGCGGTCCTCGACGAGCGGCTGGCGGCGCGCTTCGGGTGCGCGGTGGCCGACCTCAGGCCATGGCACCACGCCGACCCGTTCTTCCAGGAGGCACCGCCGGACGGCGCAGTCGATCTCGATCCGTACCTCGAGGGAGCGGACATCGTCGCCCTTGCCCGCAGGACGATCGAGGGCGTCGGCCTCGAGGCGGACGGCATCATCGCGCGGAGCGACGTCTACCCCCGCGACGGCAAGAACCAGCACGCGTTCTGCATCGACATCGACCGTCGGGGCGACGTCCGCGTGCTCGCGAACCTCGTGTCGACCCACGAGTCCGCAGACACGATGCTGCACGAGCTCGGCCACGGCGTCTACGACCTCGGCTTGCGCGACGAGCTGCCGTGGCTCCTCCGCTCGACGCACCTCGTCGCGACCGAGGCGTCGGCGATCCTGTTCGGCTCGCTGGCGTGGCGGCGCGACTGGCTCGAGCACGTTCTCGGCCTGAGCGCGAGCGAGGGCGCCGAGCTCGAGCCGCGAGTGGGTGCCGCAAGAGCGGTCGAGCTTCTCGTCTTCACCCGCTGGGTGCTCGTGATGAACGCGTTCGAGCGCGGGCTGTACGCGAACCCGGACGGCGATCTCGACGCGCTCTGGTGGGAGCTCGTCTCCCGCTACCAGCGAGTCATGCCGCCGGACGGACGCCGCGCCCCCGACTGGGCCGCGAAGATCCACATCGCCGTCTCCCCGGTCTACTACCACACCTATCTGTACGGGGCGATCGTGGCGCTCCAGCTCACCGCTGCGCTCGAGGCCGAGGCGGGCGGGATCGTGGACCGCCCTGACGCCGGCGCTCTGCTCGCGCAGCGGCTCTTCGCTCCCGGCCAGTCGGTTCGCTGGGATCGCCTCGTCGAAGAGGCGACGGGCTCGTCCGCTGTCCGTCGAGTATCTCGAGCGCGCAGTCGCTGCGGCATGAGCGACGTCGCGGCGCTCGTCCACGAGGAGACGGCGGCCGAGGAAGAGCGCAAGACGAGCTATCTCGAGCTCTTCTTCGACCTCGTCTTCGTCTTCGCGTTCACGCAAGTCACGTCGCTGATCCTCGAGGACACGAGCCTCCAGGGCTTCGCCCGGGCCGCGCTCGTGCTCGCGATGGTGTGGTGGGCCTGGTCCGCGTACGCGTGGATGACGAACGCAATCGACGTCGAGAACACCGTGACGCGGCTGATCGTGTTCGCGGCCATGACCGCCGGGTTCTTCATGGCCCTGGCCGTCCCGCACGCGTTCCAGGACGAGGCCGCGTGGTTCGCGGTGGCGTACTTCGTCGTGCGCGTCCTCAACTCCGCGCTCTACGCCTGGGGTGTTCGAGGCGATCCCGAGGTGCTCCGCGCGGTGGCGCGTCTGTCGCCGTGGTTCGTCGTTGCCGCTCTCGTTGCGCTCGCGGGAGGGTTCGTCGACGCGGACTACCGGGCCTGGGTGTGGCTCGCATCGCTCGTGATCGACGTCGTCGGGACCCTGACCGTCGCGAGCATGGAGTGGCACGTCTCGCCGTCCCACTTCGCGGAGCGCTTCGCGCTCATCGTCATCATCGCGCTCGGCGAGTCGATCGTCGCGATCGGGATCGCCACGTCGGACGCTCACCCGCGATGCGACGTACGTCGTGTCCGTGATCGTCGCCTTCGCAGGCGTCGCGGCGCTCTGGTGGGCGTACTTCGACTTCACGGCGATCGCTGCCGAGCGCTCTCTCCGTCGGGCAGCGGCGCAGGCGCGCGGCCCGCTCGCCAGGGACGTGTTCACGTTCTTCCACTACCCGATCGTGCTCGGGATCATCCTCTACGCGGTCGCGGCGAAGAAGACGCTCGAGCATCCGCTCGATCCACTGTCCGAGGCCGGCCGCTGGGCGCTCGGGCTGGGGATCGCGGTGTTCTTCCTCGGCTTCGCCTTGATGCGCTTCCGGGTCGTCCGGCGCGTGGCCTGGGAGCGCCTCGGTGCCGCTGCGCTCGCGCTCGCCCTCGCTGTGGCGCTCGACGGGCCGGATGCGATCGTGACGTTCGGAGTCGTGATCGCCGTCGTCCTGGCCTCGGTCACGGTCGAGAGCGCACGTCTCCACGACCTTCGGGCGAGCCTCCGTGGCGGGTAGCGTCGGTTTGCGATGAGGAACCAGGAGGAGAGAGGGCTCGCGTTTCGCGCGCTCCACGAGGGCGAGCCCTTCGTCATTCCCAACCCCTGGGATGCCGGCTCGGCCCGCATTCTCGAGGCGCTCGGGTTCGAGGCGCTGGCCACGACGAGTTCCGGCTTCGCGTTCACGCTCGGACGACTCGACGGGCAGGCCACGCTCGACGACGTCGTGAGACACGTCGAGGAGCTCGCGCACGCCACCGACCTCCCTGTCTCCGTTGATCTCGAGAACGGCTACGCCGCGGACCCGCCGGGCGTCGCGCGTGCGATCGAGCGCGTCGCCGAGGCGGGTGCCGTCGGAGGGTCGATCGAGGACTGGGATCCCGCCGGTCGGCTCTACGAGCAGGAGGAGGCTGTCGAGCGGCTCGCGGCTGCGGTCGAGGTCGTCCGCGGCCTCGACTTCCCGTTCCTCCTGACCGGACGCGCGGAGAACCACATCAGGGAAAACCCGGACCTCGACGACACGATCGCCCGCCTGCAGGCATTCGAGACCGCCGGCGCCGACGTGCTCTACGCGCCGGGGCTGCGTACCGTCGAGGAGATCCGGCAGGTCTGCGACTCGGTGACGCGACCGGTCAACGTCCTCGCGTTCGGCGATCTCACGTTCGCCGAGATCGCCGAGGCCGGAGCGCAGCGCATCAGCGTGGGCGGCGGCTTGACCTGGGTCGGGGTCAGCGCGTTCGCGAACGCCGCCCGGGCGATCCGCGAGCAGGGCGATTTCTCGTCGCTCGCGGTGCGCGTGCCGCTCCGGGAGTGGTTCGCCTAGGGATAACGGCGCGGCGCCGGGCCGTCGGGAACGATCCGGCCGAGGACGTCTCGATGGTCCGCGACGACGTGGTAGAGCGCGTCGGGGATACGCCCACGAAGGACGCCGTATCCGACGAGCGAGCCGTCACGGCGCGCCAGGCGCCAGCTCGCAAGCCGCTCGTCCTCCGGAAGAGGTGTGAGCAGCATCGCCGCCGCGGCGTCGTCGAGCGGCAGGATCGCGAGGCGCTCGCCGAGGTCGAGGCGGACGACGACACGCGCCGCCCAGCGGCAGAAGCGTCAGCCCGCGTCGTACAGGAGGACGGGTCGCTCGAGGGTCATCGTGCGCTCTCGAACCCCTCGAGGGTCGCGCGGACGAGCTGCCCGATCGTCTCGAGGACGTAGCCGCCCTCCTGGACGAGCACGGTCGGACGACCGAGGGCGCCGATTCGCCGGCCCGCCTCGCGGTAGCCGTCCTCGGTCACGGCGAGCGGAGAGTTCGGATCGCCTGCGGCCGCGTCGACGCCGAGCGCGACGACGACCGCCTCGCTGCCGTGCGTCCGCGCCGCGTCGACGAGCCGATCGACGCCGGCGAGCCAGATGTCGTCGCCCGATCCGGGCGCGAGCGGCACGTTGAGGTTCGCGTCTCCCGACTCCTCCGCGAAGCCAAGGAAGTGCGGGAACCAGCCCGCGGCCGGATCGACGTGCACCGAGGCGGTGAGGATGTCCTCGCGTCCCCGGAAGATCGCCTGCGCGCCGTTCCCGTGGTGCGCGTCGAGGTCCAGGATCGCGACGCGCGACAGGCCGCGCGTGCGGAGGTGCTGGGCCGTGACGGCGGCGTTGTTGAGGTAGCACGACCCGCCGAATGCGGAGCGGGTGACGTGGTGTCCGGGCGGCCGGCAGCAGGCGTAGGCGGCGGGTGCGCCGTCGGCGACGAGATCGGCCGCCGTGAGCGCTGCGTCGACGGCCCCGCGCGCGGCCTCCCATGTCCCCTCGGCCACGACCGTCATCGTGTCGAAGCACCACGCGCCCGTCCGCGCGGACAGGGCCGTCGGAACACCGCGGTTCGATCCCGCCGAGCAGGCCGGGCGTCGGGAAGATGTACCCGACGACGTCGGCCTGGCCCGACTCCGCCGGCATGCCGCCCGCCTGCCAGCGCTCCCACGCCGTACGCAGGAACTCGATGAGCCCCGCCTCGTGAACCGCCAGGAGCGCGTCGTCTCCATGCGGCAGCGCGTCGACGACGGGCGCCCCGGCCCCCTCGAGTGCGGCGCGGATGAGTTCGGCTCTCCCGGGGAGCTCGTCGGCGTCGATCGGCACGCCGACCCAGACGGCCCGCTCCGGCGCATGGCGCCGGTGAGCCTCGCTCCATATGACCGGCATCGCGATCGTCACGGTCTACCCCGCGAAGCGGTACTCGGCGGCGACGTCGACGGTGAGGTACGCGGCCGACGGGCTTCCGGCGGGCGTGAACACGCCGAGGATGGTCATCTCGCCATGGCCCTCGTTCTCGACGATGTGCACCTGCCGCGGACGGAGCCTGAACGCCGCACCCGCTCCGAGTGGCCCACCTCCGCCCTCGAGGTGCAGTCGTCCCGGGCCTTCGGGAACCCAGACGATCTCGTCGTACAGGTGGTAATGCCACGGCGCCTTGCCCGGCGGGATGAATCCGGCAAAGAAGGTCGCCCGCGTCGACCCGTTGTGCGGCCCGAACAGGAGCTGGAAAGAGCGCGCCCCCGTCGCCTGCTGCGCGTCGCCGTCGTCGAGCGAGACGGTCAGCGCGCGGGCGCCCATGGGTGCGTGGAGGTCGGCCGCCGGCCCGACCGTCGCGAGTATCGCCTCGAGCTCCGACGTCGCCGAGAGCGTCGCGTCCTCGCCCGCGAGAACGAGCCCGGCGCTCCGCTCGCGAATCGCCACGGACTCGGCGCCGGCCGAGAACAGCCCCGAGCCGCGGGAGACGTACAGGAGGGAGTCGTGCTCGGGCTCGGTGAGCTCCACCGTCGCGCCGAGCTCGAGTGTCAGCGTCCGCAACTGCGAGCGCCGAGCCCTCGAGCGGACGGACGTCGAATGGGTCGTGCACGAGGCGGGAATGTAGCGTCATGACCCGTGGACGCGTGCACGCATCTCGACACGATCGCGTTCCGCGACGTGCCCGAAGACATCCCGGGCTGCGAGGACTGCCTGAGGATCGACGGCTGGTGGGTGCATCTGCGGCGCTGTGCGAGCTGCGGCCACATCGCGTGCTGCGACAACTCGCCGAACCACCACGCGTCGACCCATGCGTCGGATTCGGGCCATCCGGTGATGCGCTCGGTCGAGCCGTACGAGAACTGGTTCTGGTGCTACGTGGACGAGGTCGCGTTCATGGCCGCGGACCTCGAGCCCTCCTAGCGTCGGCTGCGCGGGAGGAAGCGGTCGTCCGACCGCCGCTCGAAGACCCGCTCGGCGCGGCCCTCGAACCAGCCCGCCCTGACGTCCGCCTCGTCGGGAGCGTCGAACAGCGGGACGTAGGGCTTGAGATCGAGAACGGGCGTGCCCGCGAGCAGGTCGATGCCGGCGATGACGACCGCGAGGTCGTCGACCGCGACGATCCGCGCCAGCGACAGGCCGATCGGGTTCGGACGCCGCGGCGAGCGCGTCGCGAACGTCCCGTGCGTGCGGTCGTCGAGGAACGTCGCGACCGCAGGATCCCAGCCCGTCGTCTCGTGCAGGTGCGCGAGCACCCAGAGGTGCGAGAAGCCGTCGAGGTCGTCGAGACACCCGCGGTGGGGCTCGAACACCTCGATGCGCGACGGTCCCTGCGCGTCGGCGATGGGCTGGAGCGGCATGCCGTCGAGGTCGACGTGGGGGGACGCCACGACGCCGATGGGGCGGTACACGACCGGATCGACCGTCCGCTGGTCGAGAAGCGCCTCCACGAACGAGAGGGCCGCGCGCACGACCGAGAGCCGCCAGAGAACGAGCGTCCGGTCGAAGTCGGCCGCCTCGCGCAGCTGCAGCTCGAGAGCCAGCTCGCCTCGGATCAGGACCGCATCCTGCTCGCGCAGGAGCGGTGTCGCGTCGGTGCCGGCGCGCTCGTGGAACAGCAGCTTGAGCATGAGCTCGGACCGCAGGTCGCGGACGTGCTCGACCGCCGACTCGCGCCACTTCCGGAACGCCGACCGACCGGATCGCGTGGCGGCGAGCGTCGTCCGTGCCGGGCCTTCGGCGCTCGCCGCACGTCCCTTTCTCCTCGACGAAGCCCACCTCTCGGAGCTGGCCGAGCGCGCGGTAGGCCAGCGGGCGGGTGCATGCGTACACGCGGCCGATGCCGCCCTCGGGCCCGAGCTCGCGGGCGATCGCCCATCCGTGGCGTGGCCCCTCGCAGAGGAGGCCCAGTGCAGCCCACTCGGGGAGTGAGCGCTCTGTTCGCGGCACCCGGCTCATCGTGCCAGCATGACCTCGGTCGACTTGATGATCGCGGTGACGGCATCGCCTTCCGCGAGTCCGAGTTCCTCAGCGCTCGTGCGCGTCACGACCGACACGATCTCGTTGTCGCCGACGCGCACCACGACCTCGGCCATGACGCCGCCGAGCTTGATCGACGTCACGGTTCCCTCGAGCTTGTTCCTGGCGCTGATCTGCATCGCTCCTCCTGGTAGTTCGTTATTGACTACTGCTGTGCTAGCGTAGCCCGCCTGCAGGCGCCGAACCATGATCGAGGGAGAGGACGTGAAGTGAATCGACGTCGTTTCTTGACCGGCGCGCTGGGAGCCGGTGCGGTGACGCTGGGTACGCCATGGCTCGCGACCGCGCAGGGCGCCACCGAGGACGACCTCGCCTTTGCGAACTTCGGCGCGTCGACCGAGTACCTGGTGAGGGACTTCTACGCGAAGGCGCTCGAGGCGAAGCTCGTCTCCGGACCGACGGCCGCGGCTCTGAGGCGGGGCCGCGCCGCGGCGGGGCAGCACGCGAAGGCGCTCTCGGACCTGCTGACGAATGCCGGCGACGTCGCGCCGCTCCCGGAGGACTTCGAGTTCGAGTGGCCCGCCGACACGTTCAAGACCGAGAAGGCGATGGTCGACACCGGGCGCGGGGTGCTGCGCGCGCTCCTCGGCGTCTACCAGACCGCCGCTGCGACGGCGAGCGATCAGTCCTACCGCGTGCTCTATGCGAGCCTCGCGGCAAGTGTCGGCCAGCAGATCGTCGCGCTCGCCGGGCCTGCCTCGTCCGAGCCGTTTCCGATCGCGATGGACCTCGAGGCCGCGAGCGACGCGCTCGAGGCGTATCTGGGTTAGGAGGAGAGATGAGAAAGCGCATCACAGCGACCGTCATCGCGATCCTCGCGGCGGCCGTTCTCGCGTCCGGTGCCCGGACGCAGACGGAGCCTCTGACCATCTACGCAGCCGCCTCGCTGACCGACGTGTTCAGGGCGTACGACGGCAACCAGCGCTACAGCTTCGCCGGCTCGAACGCGCTCGAGACCCAGATCCGAAACGGCGCGCCGGCGGATGTCTTCGCGTCCGCGGCGCCTCTCAACACCCAGCGGCTGTTCAGGCAGGGTCTCGTGGACAAGCCGGTCACGTTCACCTCCAACCGGCTCGCGCTCATCGTCCCCAGGTCGAACCCGGCGGACATCCGGTCGATCTACGACCTCAGGCGCAAGCCCGTGAAGCTCGTGGTCGCAGGCGCGGCCGTCCCGGTCGGCGGATACACGCGCACGGTGCTGCGCAAGATGGGCCTCTCCTCCGTCCTCTCCAAGGTCGTGAGCCAGGAGACGGACGTACGTGCCGTCACCGGCAAGGTCGCACTCGGCCAGGCCGACGCGGGCTTCGTCTACATCACGGACGCGAAGGCGGTCGCGGACCGCGTCTCGGTGATCCGCATCCCGGCGTGGGCACAGCCGCGCGTGCGGTACGAGATCGCCGTCGTCTCGAAGTCGTCGAAGAAGACGGCAGCACAGGCTTGGATCAAGGCGCTTCTCTCGCCGAAGGGCCAGGCAGCTCTCAAGGAGTACGGATTCCTCCCCCTTCCCCCGAGCGCGTAGCAGGCGACGCGCTCTTCCGGACGACGCTCGTTCTGGCCACGAGCGTCGTCCTCCTCTTCCTGCTCCTCCCGATCGTCGCGGTGTTCCTGCAGGTGCCACCGCGCGACCTGGTGTCGGCGCTCGGCACGAATGCGGCACGGGACGCGCTCCGCGTCACGGCGGAGACGATCTCGATCTCGATGCTCGTGATCCTCGTCTTCGGCACGCCCGCCGCGTACTGGATCTCGACGCGGCGAGGCACGCTGCGAGACCTGCTGGTGACGCTCGTCGAGCTCCCGCTGGTCCTCCCGCCCGCTGTCGCCGGGATCGGCCTGCTCGTCGCTTTCGGGCGGCTGGGTCTCCTGGGAGGCACGTTCGACGCGCTCGGAATCGACATCGCCTTTACGAAGATCGCGGTCGTGCTCGCGGTGACGTTCGTCGCGAGCCCGTTCTATCTCCGCACTGCGATCGCGTCGTTCGAGGTCGTCGACCCGACCCTGCCGGCGGCGGCGAGGACCCTCGGCGCAGGGCCCGGGCGGGTCTTTGCGCGCATGATGCTCCCGCTCTCGCGCGGAGGGCTCGGCGCCGGCGCGGCCCTTGCGTTCGCGCGCGGGCTCGGCGAGTTCGGCGCGACGATCATGTTCGCGGGCTCGCTGCAGGGCGTGACGCAGACGCTCTCGCTCGCGATCTACGAGCAGTTCGACATCGACTTCGACGTCGCGCTCGCGATCAGCGCGTTCCTCATCGTGCTCAGCGCGCTCGTTCTCCTGTCCGTCAAGCTGATGAGCCGATGGCGCTCAGGATCCGATTCGTTCACGCTCTTCGCAGCTTCAGCGCGTCGGCCGACCTGACGGTCGATCCCGGCGAGACGGTCGCGCTCGTCGGGCCGTCGGGAGCGGGGAAGACGACCGTGCTGCGCGTCGTGGCGGGGCTGCTCCGCCCCGACGACGGCTTCGTCGCACTGGACGATGCCGTCCTGCTGGACACCGCGCAGCGAGTCGACGTCGCGCCGGAGCGGCGGCGGATCGGCTACCTGTTCCAGGAGTACGCGCTCTTTCCCGCACCTCGACGTCTGGCACAACGTGCGCTTCGGTGCACGCAGCAACGCGGACGTCGCGCCGCTGCTCGAGCGCTTCCGGATCACGGAGCTGGCACGTGCCCGCGTCACACAGCTCTCGGGCGGTGAGCGGCAGCGAGTCGCGCTCGCGCGCGCCCTCGCGCGCGACCCGGCGCTGCTCCTCCTCGACGAGCCGCTCTCGGCGCTCGACGCGCATACGCGCGCCGGAGTCCGGGCCGACCTGCGCGAGCTCCTCGACGAGCTCGGTCTCCCGACGCTCATCGTGACGCACGACTTCGAGGACGCCGCGACGCTCGCGCATCGCGTGGGCGTCATCAGCGACGGCGAGGTGCTGCAGCTCGCATCGCCGACCGACCTCGTCGCCCTCCCGCGCGATGCATTCGTTGCGAGCTTCACCGGGGCGACGGTGCTTCCCGGACGGGTCGTCGACGTGCGTGACGGGCTGCGTCATGTCGCGCTCGAAGGAGGGCTGACGGTGTGGAGCGCCGACGAGGGCGACGGCGAGGTCAACGTCGCCGTGTACCCGTGGGACGTCTCCCTCGGCTCCGCGACGCCCGACGACTCGCGCATGAACCACGTGAGCGCGGCGGTCGTCTCCGTGGCGCCGATGGGGAACCGGACCCGCGTGCGCGTCGGACCGATCGTGGCCGAGATCACCGCGGCGTCGGCCGAGCGTCTCGATCTCCGCCCGGGAGTCCTCGCGACCGCATCCTTCAAGGCGACTGCCGCTCGGCTCTACCCGCGCTAGCGGTACTCGAAGGCCTCACTCGACGTCGATGGCGCTCAGGCCGAGCCAGGCTGCGAGCGACTCGATCTCTGCCGTCACCGCCTTCGTGACCGCACGTGTGAACCGGACGTCCTCGTGCACGGCGTGCACGCGGAAGACCGACGCCTTGCGGTCGGCCGTCGCATCGAGCTTTCCGACGAGCTCGTCCTGGTGGAGGATCGGGAGGGCGAAGTAGCCCCACCGTCGCTGCTCCTTCGGCTTGTACATCTCGAGCGTGTACTCGAAGTCGAACAGCGCGAGCGCGCGCTCGCGGTCGTGCACGAGGCGATCGAAGGGGGAGAGCAGGGCGGTCCGTCCCTCGAACGGCTGGCCGATCGCCTCCGGGTCGACCCGCCACTCGCCCTCGGTGCCCTCCACCTCGGCCGGCTCGCCGCCGACCGGCTCGTGAATCCGCTCCCCGAGGACGCCGGTCACTTCCGGACGCGAGATGCCGAGCGCGCGAATCCTCCGCTCCGCCATCGCCTGGCGCGCCTCGGCCAGTGGCACGACCTCCGTCGGCGGGTAGACGCGCTCGGCCAGGTCCCAGTACCGCTGCCGCCCCTTTCGCTTCGCAGTCGCCACCTCGCCCCGCGCGGACAGGAACTCGAGCATCTGCGTCACGTTTCGGTTGCCCGTCCAGCCCGTCGACTGCCATGGGACGGCGCTCGTATCGGGGATCTCGCGCGAGAGCAGCGGGCCCGACTCCCGCAGGCGTTCGAGGACGTCGCGGCGGAACCCGTCGTTCGCGTCGAGCCAGCGCGCAGCGACGGGTCCCGGGACGGCGTGGTACCGCCTCGGCTCGTCGGGGAAGGGCCACTCGGCCATGGCCGCGAGCTGGAGCCCGAGATCGGCCGTCGGCCGGATGATCGCGCGGACCTCGTACAGCGTGCGCTGGGTCTCGAGCGCCTCCGTCAGCTGCGAGGGCTGATACGCATCGCCAAGCCGTGTCCACGCGACGAGGTCGGCGCTCGGCGCGATCGCCGCCGTCGGGTCGAGCTGAAGGAGCGTCAGGTCTTCGACGACCGTGGACAGATCGGTCGGTCGCCGAGCGTCGAGCAGCTGGGCGCGGATCGCGATCCGTCGCGCTTCGGCCTTGGTGAGACGGTGAACGGCCATCGCCGAAGGCTAGATCGCGACTTCGCGCATACGCGGCCATTCGGGCATCCTGCCGGACATGGACGCCGCGACCGTCCGCGGGCTTCTACGCGACCACTTCGCTTACGGCGCCACCGACCCGCAGCGTGCGCATGCGATGTATCACGAGGATGCCGTCCTCGAGTTCCCGCAGTCGGGCGAGCGGTTCGTCGGAGTCGACAACTTTCGCGAGTGGCGCGCCGAATATCCCGCCTCGACCGGCCCCGAGATCATGGAGGTTCGCGGCGCGGGCGACGTCTGGGTTGCGGAACTCACGATCACGTACGACGGGGGTGCCCCGCGCTTCGGCGTGAGCATCCTCGAGTTCCGTGACGAGCGGGTCGTGCGCGAGACGATCTACGTCTCGGAGGGCTGGGAAGCGCCCGAGTGGCGGGCGCGCTGGCGCGACGACGCGTAGGCCGCCGCGCCAGCCTGGTGCGTCATCCAGTTGCGCCGACGATCGCGGGCTGCATGTTCACGAGGTTCAGGATGTTCCCGTCGGGATCCTTGAACCAGACGGCCTTCATGTCGCCCATGACGTGGATGTCACCCTCGCGCGTCGTGTCCGGCAGGTCGTAGTGCTCGAACGTCGTGCCCGCCTCGCCGAGTTCGGTGACGAGCGCGTCGAAGTCGTCGCCGACCCCCAGGATGCAAAGGGCAGCCGGTCGGCTGCCCTTTGCATGAGTTCCGAGGTTGCCTACTTGGGCCCGATCGTGAACGTGTCGTTGTCGGAGCTGCCGAGGTACTTGCCTCCAACCCGAGCAAGAACGTCACCATGACTGCCTCGCTGGTGGACGAGCTCAACCAGCCCGTCAGTGGGCGGACGGTCGTCTTCACGCTCGGGAGCCAGACCATCAGCGCGGCCACGAATGCTTCGGGTATTGCGACCGCAACTATCAAGCTGAATCAGAAGCAGGGCGCGTACCCCGGATGCCGAGGCCCTCGGTCACCGTTCCCGTGACATGGCTCGACGGGTCGCCCATCGCATAGTTGACGGGCTCGTTGGCCGGCAGCGAGCAGGAGGAGCAAGACGCTCTCGTCCTTCGGCTGCGGCGACGAGGTGAAGGTCAGGTCCTCCGGCGGCTTGATGTCCTGCACGTTCGCCGCGAAGTGGTGCCAACTGCGTAAGTCGCGCGACACGTGGGACTGACGGGAGCGACGGGACTCGAACCCGCGACCTCCGGCGTGACAGGCCGCGAGAGGGCAGGACGGCCGGAGACGGGCGACGACGAGAGAGCGCCGGATCGCGCATAGCCATGCGGGTTTGCGGCGGATCAACTGCTGAGTCAGGGCGAGCCCGAATTTCGAGATCGACGTTCTGGCGTTTTTCTGGCGTTTCGTGACTCGATGTGTGGCCGCGCAGTCCGCGCAGACCCCTGAGGCGCTCGTGCGCGACGACTCTGGGGCGCTCGAAAGACCTGCGCGGGTTGGAGCGGCCCGGCGCGGCGTCCGAACTGTCCCTAGAAAGACGTGCTCGGTTTGGAGCGACCCGGCACGGCGTGAGAACTGTCCCCCTAGATCGAGGGCCGCGCGTCGCGTCCCGGGCGCTGCCAGCCTTCGCGCACGCCGGCCGCGAGGCTCCGGAGCGTCGCGCGGTCGCCTCGCCGGGCGGGGTCGCCGGTGATCAGCTTGGGGACGTAGCTGCGTGCGATGAGCGCGAGGTCGCGCGCGAGGACCGCGAGGAGATACGGGTCCCCGGCGCGCAGGTGCTTGCCGTAGAGCTGGCCCGTCCCGCGCCAGTAGCGCAGGTACAGGTCCTGCAGCTGCTCCGGCATGCGCCAGTCGTGGTGCTGGACGACGAGCTCGGGCCGGTACTCAAGGCGGCGGCCGGCCGTAGCCAGCGGTAGCAGAGGTCGTTGTCCTCGGCGGCGTCCTGGAACAGCTCGTCGAACGCGCCCGCGTCGAGCACGGTCATCACCGGGAGGAGCATGTTGGCGGGATACAGGACGTTCCACAGCCGCCGGCCGGTGAAGTCCTCGGGATGGGGGTCGGTCTTCGTCGACGGGACGGCATCCGGATTGTCGCCCGCCGGGAACACCGCGCCGGTGAAGATCGTCGCTGCGCTCGCCTGGTGCGCGAGCTGCGCGCCGGTCGCCACCCAATCCGGGTCGACGGTGCAGTCATCATCGTCGCGAACCCGGCGCGGCTCGCTTGCGCGAGCCCGTCGTTCATCGCCCGCGCGATGCCCGGTGGATGCGAGCGGACCGCGCGGCTCGCGAGCTGTGGGAACGCGGCGAGCACGTCGGCTGCGCTGGCGTCGGCGCTCTGGTCCACGACGACGACCTCGGCGGGCAGGCGTGTGCTCGCGGCGAGCGAGGCGAGGCACGCGCGCAGGACTCGGGACGCCCGATCGTCGGGATCACGACTGACAGCAAGCTGCGTTCGGCCATCGCGGAGGCCGAGCCGGTCGCGCGGCCTAGGGCGGGGTGGCTTCACACGGCTCGCTGAAACTGAGGCGACGACTGCTGAAGGCGGGAGGCCGCCCCGAGGCGCGACGCGTTGTTCGAGGCCCGCACTGAGTCGGTGCCGATGGGGAAACTGGAGAAACTGTTGGAAGTGCGCCGAGTTGTCGTCAGCCCACACCTCGACGACGCAGTCCTCTCGGCGTGGTCTGCGCTGAGTGACGGCGGCGCGCACGTCGTCGTCGTGACGGTTTTCGCTGGTGTGCCGCCGGGCGACACTCCTTTGTCGGAGTGGGACCGACACGCCGCAGCGGAGGGTGCGGCTGAAGTCATGCTTTTCCGCCGGGAGGAGGAAGCCTCGGCACTGAGTTCTGTGAGGTCGGCCACATCCACCTCGACTTCCTCGACGTCGTATATCGCAGCGCAGCCGTACCGCATGCCGCGATAGTCGCAGCTCTACGAGACATCGTCGCTGAGGCCGATGAGGTTTGGGTGCCTGGTGGCGTCGGCGGCCGCCCCGACCATTTAGCCACTGCAAGGGCCGCGCTAGACGCGGTAGGCGCCGGGACAGTTCGGATGTATGCCGATTTGCCGTACGCATTTCGCGATTGGGCACTCGCTTTAGAAACCGTGGGCGAGGATGCCTCTCCCCGATGGCTCGACGCCGTTCTTCAGACGGCTCCGCTGGCACCCCCAGAGCTGCCACGAAGCGTTCATTTGACGCCTTCCCAGGTCACCCGAAAGCGCGAATCACTAGGCGTTACACATCCCAGCTCCGTCCGTTGTCCGAGACGTTCCCCGGATGGTGGGAGGAGGGTCTCGTGCGCGAGGGATATGGGACGTTACGCAAGACCTTCCCGTGGCTCGCCCGCTGGGCCTCCTGCCGGGACCGCTACCACCACCGGAAGAAGCCGGCGATGGCCCCTTCCTCAGCGTTCTTATGCGGACGCAGGGGACACGTCCGGAACCGCTCTCTGTGGCTCTCCGTAGTTTGGCGGACCAGCGTTCCGCGACTTCGAACTCTTGCTCCTCGTTCACAATCCTGGTCGCGAGGTCGCCGCACGTATCTCCGAGGTCGTCGACTCGCAGCCGGAATGGCTGAGGACACGCACTCGAGTCGAAACGGTCGTCGGGGGCGGTGTGTCACGGCCGCTCAACCATGGGCTCATGCTCGCGAGTGGTCGCTACGTGACAATTCTCGATGATGATGACCTGGCGCTGCCCCACTGGGTCGAGACGTTCACGCAGCTCGCAAGCCGGGACCCCGGCAAAGTCCTGCGGACGGGGGTCTTGCTGAGCAACTTGCGCGAGCCCGAGCGCTCGTCCGTCTTTCCGCTCGATTTCGACTTTCTCGAGCACGTCCTCGTAAACGGGTCACCGTGTTGCGGGCTGGCGTTCCCGCTGTCCCCTCCCTGCGATTCTTTGGACATTCCAGCTAGGACGAGAGACCTTGATGTCTTCGAGGATTGGGATCTGCTGCTCCGGGT